>NZ_JAFMOY010000111.1 GCF_019049625.1 Rahnella ecdela | reverse complement strand
CAGGAACAAACAGGTATCAGCCGATTGCTGATGCGTGTGAAAGAACCGGTGGAGCGGTAGTTCAGTTGGTTAGAATACCTGCCTGTCACGCAGGGGGTCGCGGGTTCGAGCCCCGTCCGTTCCGCCAATTATTGCATAACCCCTGAATCGAAAGATTCAGGGGTTTTTTGCATCTGATATTTATGAATTTAAAGATCAAACGGCCTTGATAGCCGTATAGTTTACTTTTTAAGACTCTCATTTTGATATTTTCAACTCTGTTTACTCATCTGTTTTAATAGCCTTAATTAATTCTAAATAATTATTCTTACAAAATAGTAATTGTTATCAGTTATATAATTTTTATATTCCGTTGGATTTCAGAATTGGGTGTCTATTATCCTGGATTTAATTTGTTTATATTAGGATAAATAAATGAAGTAACAATATAATTTATTGTGGAATCTTAAGTAAAATCCATAGTTCAGCGTAATATACCGATAAATTACAGATGCAACTTTCAATAAAATATCATAAAGTCTTATTTCGGATAATTTGCAAAGATCACTCATCATGAAATTCACACTGGATATGCTTGACTGGCGGGCGCTCGCTCCGGGAGTTAACAGCTGCGAACACTGGATCCAATGGGCTAATCGGCCCGATGCAGATACATTTTCCGGCGAAATTCCTAAAAGCGTGCAAATTCCCATGATGACTGCGCGTCGTATGAGTATTGGAAGTCGTTTTGCAGTGGATATCGGTCTTGATTTACTCGAATATTATAATGTTGATACAGCTATTTTTACCAGTCGTCACGGAGAACTAGAAAAAACAGGGCGGATTTTGCATAATTTGGCGAATGAAGAGCCTGTTTCACCGACTGAGTTTTCGATGTCAGTACATAATACGGCGGCAGGATGGTTAACGATCGCCGGTAAAAATCCGTTGCCGGTTACTTCATTAGCGGCGGGTGATGACAGTTTTCAGCAGGGAATACTGGAAGCGCAATCAATGTTATCAGCGGGAGCTTCCCGCATTATGCTGGTTGATTTCGACGGGCAGATCCCTGCGATATATAATGAATCGGTAAATTCTGAGTTTCTCCCTTATGCTGTGGCAATAATATTAACGGCTGGTAATACTTTGCAGTGTGAGCGTGTATCTATGCCAGGCGAACATCGGATATTACCTCTTGTGCAAAGTCTGCAATTCCTGCGCGGTTATCTTTCATCTTCTTCGGTATTTGATGTGAGTGCGGGTAATCGTCATAGCTGGCAATGGTCGCGTGACTTGTGATGAGAGAGTCAGAATTGAACAACGCAGTGTCTTCTCTGCCGAACCGTTTCTGGCGGTGGCTGGCAACCGGATTCTTTTTCGCACTTTTCGGAATTGGCGGACTGTTGCTTTCGCTTATCTGGTTTAATCTGTTGCGGCTCGTCATACGCCAGCCTGAAAGATTGCATCGAATGACACTAAACAGTATCCGCAGCAGTTTTCGTTTTTTTCTTGGCGGATTACGTCTGGTAGGGGTGATGGATTACCGGTTTACAGGTGATGAAAAGTTTCAGCAGGATACTGGCTGTCTCATTGTCGCGAATCATCCGAGCTTACTTGACTATGTCATCCTGGCATCGCAAATGCCGCGCTGTGATTGCATTGTCAAACAGGCTTTGCTGAAAAACCCTTTTCTGAGTGGCGTGATTAAAGCCGCCGGATATCTGGTTAACTCAGGGTCGGATGCGCTGCTACAGGCTTGTGAAACACGCCTGAAGGCAGGGGGAACGTTGCTGGTCTTTCCGGAGGGCACGCGTACAGTGCCTGGTGAACCGATGACCTTGCAGCGCGGTGCCGCAAATATTGCGCTGAGAGCAAATTGTGATGTAAGAATTGTTCATATTACCTGTCAGCCGCCTATGCTGACTAAACGGGGAAAGTGGTATCAAATTCCTCCGGTAAAACCTCAGTTTGTTATTACTGTTGCCGATAAGGTAAAGGCTGAAGACTTTCTCAATGAAAGCGATCTTTCACCTGCTCTGGCCGCAAGACGTCTGACACAGCATTTGCGCACTGAGCTGATGCGTGGAAATACTCAAAATAATGAGAAATAAGTCATGGAATCATTAAGTAACGACATTAAAGCCCTTATCATCACGACGCTTAATCTGGAGGGTATGACACCAGATGAGATAGAGACTCAGGCGCCGCTTTTTGGTGACGGTTTAGGGCTGGATTCTATCGATGCTCTTGAGCTGGGCCTGGCGTTAAAAAAACAATACGGTGTGATCCTTTCGGCTGAAAATCAGGAAATGCGTGAACATTTCTATTCTGTTGAAAGTCTGGCCAGATTTATATCAGTACAGCGTGGTTAAAGAGATTCCTATGCAGAAGCAAGAAATTTACCAGCAAATTAGCGCGTTATTAATCAAGCTATTTGAAATTGATGAAAGTGATATCAGTCCGCAAGCGAAGCTTTATGAGGAACTGGAATTAGACAGCATTGATGCTGTTGATCTGGTTGTTCACTTGCAAAAAACGACCGGCAGAAAGATTAAACCTGAAATGTTCAAGTCTGTAAGAACGGTTCAGGATGTTGTTGATGCGATTGATGAATTGCTTAATACGCCCGAGTCCTGATTTTTGTGAATAATCCCCGGCATTTATCCTTCCCTCTGCTGGCAAAAATTGCCCGATGGGCAATGCCGGTGGCGGTGATCGCTTATCCGGTAGCCGTCTGGTTTGAATTAAAAAATTGGGGAACAGGCGTTCTGGCACCAATGCTTATCGCCGTATTTATTCTGCGGTTACTGACTTTCCGCGGAAAATTATCCCAACTTACCTTTTTTGGAAAAGTGATTGCCATCGTGGGGATTGTACTGGTGGCAACCAGCGTTTTGCTACGCGAAACATCGATGTTGCTGTATTACCCGGTCGCGGTAAATATCTTATTGCTGGGCGTATTTTTCAGCTCGCTCTATGCTCGTCAATCTCTGGTTGAACGACTTGCCCGTTTGAGCGAACCGGAATTACCGCCGCAGGGCGTGATTTACACACGCCGTGTTACGCAAGTCTGGTGTGTTTTCTTTTTGTGTAATGGATTAATGGCCTTATATACCTGTCTGAAAGGCGATACGGATTTATGGGCTCTTTATAACGGCGGGATCAGTTATCTGCTGATTGGCTTATTAATGGGTATTGAATGGATAGTCAGAAAGCGTCTGCGTCAGTGACACCCCTGCCGATGTGCGAATGGCTGAGCACGGAAAGAGCTGAGGATCATCTCGTCGCGTGGAGTGAAAGCCGGGAATGGAGGCAACACGAATTTCGCCGCGATGTGTTGTCTCTTATTGCCAGCCTCAGTGCGACCCCCTATTCTCGCTGGGCGTTATGTCTGGAAGATAACTATTCATTCGCAGTCGCGCTGCTGGCAGTGATCTACAGTGGAAAAAAGCCGGTTCTGCCTGGCCATTTTCGTCCAGCCGTATTAGCGGAACAGCAAAGTGAATTCGATGCGCTGATTACCGACCTCCCTTTGTCACCTGGTTGTCCGGTGCTGCGTTTCCCTATCGCACCGCAGGCAGCACTGAATGTTTTGCCACAATGGCCGCAGGATGTTTCAGTCATTTTGTTTACTTCAGGATCGACGGGTAAACCGCAAAGAATTGTTAAACCGATTTTCTGTCTGGAACTTGAAAGCCGGTGGCTCGGCACGCTGTGGGGAACAGAATTTGCTGACGCACGTTTTGCCGCCACCGTTGCCCCTCATCATATGTATGGCCTGAGTTTCGCTTTCATGTTACCGCTGTCTCTGGGATTGCCCTTTGCGACTACCAGCGTTAAATATCATGAGCAGCTGCACTCTCTGGCCGCCGCGCATCCTCTGGTTTTCATCAGCAGCCCGGCATTTCTGGAAAGACTGGATCCAGCACTGAACACGCCAAAACTCCGGCAGGTTTTTTCTGCCGGCGGACCGCTGAAACATGACGCCGCCCGTTTAGTCGAACAGACCTGTGGCGACCTGCCAACGGAAATCTATGGTACGACAGAAACGGGTATTATTGCTTTTCGCCAACAGCATCAGCCGGAAGCGGTCTGGACACTTTTTGGCGATATCGCTTTCTCGCCCCGTCCGGATGGCAATACTTCCCTGATTTCTCCACTGCTCTCACCTTCGGGCACCTTTATGCTGAGCGACGAGATAAAAATGTTGCCCTCCGATCCGCGCCATTTTGAGCTGCTGGGTCGCAAAGACCGGATTGTGAAAATCGCCGAGCAGCGTGTTTCCCTGACGGAGATTGAGCAACGTTTATGTCATCTCGATCTGCTGTCAGAGGCCAGCGTACTGACGGTCCAAAAGCGCGGCCGGGTTTATGTGGCTGCCGTGCTGGTGTTAAGCCGCAGCGGAGAGCAATTCATTGATTCGCAAGGGCAGGCGGCTCTGCTGGATAATCTGCGCCAGACACTGCGTAGCTGGATATCGCCGGTGGCACTGCCAAGGTACTGGCGTATTGTTCCGGTTATCCCCCTTAACCAGCAAGGCAAACGCTCGGCTGCTGAACTACAGGAAATGTTTTTATGATTTTACCTGACGTGCTGAACCAGCAACTCACCGGCGATACCAGCCTGCTTCTTACGCTTAGATTGCCTGCTGGTTTATTCTGGTTCAGAGGCCATTTCCCGACTTCGCCAATCCTTCCGGGTGTGACGCAGGTGAACTGGGTCATGATCTACGCAGAAGAGATTCTGGGAATGAAAAAAGCGTTTGCCGGAATGGAAGTGGTGAAATTCCAGCGGCCACTTTTACCTGAAGAAACTGTGGATTTACAGATCGACTGGCTGAAAGAAAAGCACCGGCTGGTATTTCGTTACAGCGTGGGTGATGCGGTCGCCAGCAGCGGGAAAATCACCTTATGACCATGATGCCGCCAGACACTTTTTCTCCCTGCCTGATCATTCCCTGCTACAACCACGGGCCGATGATGGCAGGTGTTCTGGAAAGTCTCCGCCCGTTCGGTCTGCCCTGTATTGTGGTGGACGATGGCAGTGATGCGCAAACAGCTGATGAGTTACAACGTCTGGACTCTGTAACACCGTGGATGAGCCTGACGCGTCTTGCGGCAAATCAGGGGAAAGGTGAAGCGGTGATGACTGCGCTGCGACTGGCAGCCGGAAAAGGCTTTACTCACGCGCTACAGGTGGATGCCGACGGTCAGCATCAGCTTTCCGACGTTCCGGCGATGCTGGCGGAATCTAAGCGTTACCCTGAATGTCTGATATCGGGTCAACCGGTTTACGATGACAGTGTGCCAAAATCGCGCCTCTATGGTCGCTACATCACGCATTTCTGGGTGTGGGTCGAAACCCTGTCATTCTCGTTAAAAGACAGCATGTGCGGTTTCCGCGTTTATCCGCTTAAGCCCTGCCTGCAACTGATGGCGAAAAAGACGCTGGGTTTGCGGATGGATTTTGATACCGAAATCATGGTGCGTCTTTACTGGCAGGGCACGCGCAGCCGTTTCCTGCCCACCCGCGTCACTTATCCCGAAGACGGCCTCTCGCATTTCGATGCCGTGAAAGACAATGTGAAAATTTCGTGGATGCATACCCGGCTGTTTTTTGGCATGTTGCCGCGTATTCCCTATTTGTTGAGTCAGCGGAAAGGGCGGCCTGAACACTGGTCCGCAACGCAGGAACGCAAAGGATTATGGGGCATTCGCCTGATGCTGGCGGTTTACCGGGCGCTGGGCTTCAAGGCTTTTCGCCTGCTGCTTTATCCGGTTATTACCTATTTTTGGCTCACAGGCCATAAACAACGCAACGCCTCTGCGAACTGGCTTGAACGTGTCCGTATCACCGCCGCAGAGCATCAGATTTCTCTGCCTTATCCGCTGAGTACGTTCCGCCATTTCGTACGTTTTGGAGAATCGATGCTGAGCAAACTGGCGAGCTGGCAGGGCGATAAAACGCTGACCGATGCGGTACTGGTGGCTCCCGAAGTTTGTGAATCACATATTGCCTCCGGACGTGGCACGCTGATCCTTGCCTCACATCTGGGGGACATCGAATCCTGCCGGGCGATTGGCGCGCTCAGTCACCAGATCACCGTCAATGCACTGGTATTTACCGAACATGCCGAGCGTTTTAATCAGGTAATGAAAGAGATTAACCCGCAGGCGGTGGTTAACCTGATTCAGGTCAGCAAGATGGGGCCGGAAACGGCTATTTTATTGCAGGAAAAACTGGATGCTGGCGAATGGGTGGCGATTGTTGGTGACCGCACGTCTGCCAGCCAGCATCAGCGCGGAGAACATCCCCGCGTCATTTATAGCAACTTTCTGGGCAAGCCCGCAGCCTTCCCGCAGGGGCCTTTTATTCTGGCCGCAGCGCTACGTGCGCCGGTGATGCTGATGTTTGGCATCATGCAGCAACAGCAGTTGCATATTTACTGCGAATCTTTTGCCGATCCGCTGATTCTGCCACGCGTCAGTCGTCTGCCCGCCCTCCAGGCCGCTGTCGATCACTATGCCGCCCGGCTTGAACATTACAGCCTGCTGGCGCCGCACGACTGGTTCAATTTTTATGATTTTTGGCAGCATCCCGCGGATGTCGCCCCTGACAGGAAACCTGATTGATATGACTTCCAGACTTGACCCGCGTTTTAATGATCCGCGATTTTCTACCCGTGTTGAAATTACCGTGCCTTTTCATGATGCCGATGCGATGGGCGTCGTCTGGCACGGTAACTATTTCCGTTATCTTGAAGTCGCGCGCGAGCAGTTACTTAAGCAATTTGATTACGGTTACCGTCAGATGGAAGCGTCCGGTTACGTCTGGCCAATTGTTGATACCCGCCTGAAATATATCGCGCCGGTGCTTTTTGAGCAGCGTATTTCGGTTCATGCTCAGCTTGAGGAAATCGAAAATCGTCTGCGTATCGGCTATCAGATTTACGATATCGAAACCGGTAAACGCACGACGACAGGTTACACATTGCAGGTCGCGGTAGACGCTACCACGAAAGAAATGTGTTTCGTCTCGCCGCAGGTGCTTTTCGATAAAACAGGAGTCAGCCTGTGAAAACCCTTCTGTTGCTCGTTCTGACCCTGTTCAGCGTGGCCGCGCACGCCGTCACGATGGAAGAATTACAGCAGCGCTTCGGTCAGGTGCCGGTATTGCGTGCGGATTTTTCGCAGCAAAGAACTATCAGCGGTATGGCGCAACCGCTCAATTCCAGCGGGAATTTGCTGATTGCCCAGCAACAGGGGTTGTGGTGGCAGCAGGAAAAACCTTTCAGCCTGACGTTATTGCTGACAGAAAAACGCATGGTACAAATCATGGCTGGGCAGGAACCGCAGGTAGTAACGGCGGATAATAACCCGCAGATGTTCCAGTTCAACTCCCTGCTCAGCGCGCTGTTCCACGCTGACAGCAAAGTGCTGGAAGAAAACTTTGCTCTCGATTTTACCGATCAGGGCAAAGGCGCATGGAAACTCGTTCTGACGCCGAAGGTATCACCGCTGAACCGGTTGTTCCGCAGTATCACGCTTAACGGTGAAACGTTCCTGAACAGTATTGATATCAATGATATGCAGGGCGACGCCACTCACATTCGTTTCTTTAATCAGAAAACGACGCCTGCCACGCTGACTGACGCTGAGAAACGCCATTTTGCGTCCTGAACTTCACAGAAAACTGGCGCAAAGCTGGCTGCTGATTATTGCGCTGCTGGTGGCGGCGCTGTTCTGGTTGCTGCCACGCAGTCAGATTAACAGCAGCGTATTGGCGCTTCTGCCTCAGCAGCAGACGGCGGATGTTCCGCAGGCGTTTTCTGACGGATTTACCCAACGACTGGACAGACAGCTGATGTGGCTGGTCAGCCCGCCGCCGGGTGCCGGAGTTAAGCCCGCCGATGACTGGCTCAGACAGCTGCAAACGTTGCCGGAGCTGAGCCAGGTTGCGGGGCCGATGGATGAACAGCGGCAGCAGGAGTGGGGCGCTTTCTTCTATAAGCATCGTAATGCATTGCTTGATGACGCGACCCGCCAGCGTCTGAAATCGGGCGCAGATGCGCAAAGTCAGTGGATCCTTGGTCAGATTTATTCGGCCTTTGCAGGCGTCAGCGGTAAAGAACTGACTCACGATCCGCTGTTACTGGTGCGTGCTTCCCAAATGGCGCAGCAGCAAAATAGTGCCGGTATGACGCTTGATCAGGGCTGGCTGATGGCGCGTGATAAAAACGGTCGAAACTGGTATCTGCTGCACGGCGAACTGAAAGCCTCTTCGTATGACATCACCTCGGTAAAACAGACTGTGGCGGCACTCAGCGCGGCGAAAGATGCGTTCGAGGCGCGCTGGCCGGGCGCTAAGGTGCTTGAGCGCGGCACAATTTTCTATAGCAATTATGCCAGTCAGCAGGCGGAGCACGATCTCTCCACCATTGGCATAGCATCAGTTATTGGCGTATTTGCGCTGATTTTACTGATGTTCCGTTCTGTCCTGCCGTTGCTTCTCAGTCTGCTTTCTATTGCTATCGGTGCACTGTCGGGTACTGTTTTTACCTTATGGGTATTTGGCGAAATTCACGTAATGACGCTGGTGCTGAGCACCAGCATTGTCGGCATTTCTGCCGACTATACGCTGTACTTCCTGACTGAACGGCGCGTACACGGTGAGGTTAATTCCCCGCTGGAAAGCCTGAAAAAACTTTTCCCCGCCTTATCTGTAGCGCTGCTGACCACGGTCGCCGCTTATCTGATGCTGCTGATTGCACCGTTTCCCGGCCTGCAACAGCTGGCCGTTTTTGCCGCCGCCGGGCTGAGTGCCGCCTGTATCACCGTGATGTGCTGGTATCCGTATTTGTCTAAGCGTTTACCGGTCGGGCCGACACCGGGGCTGGCAATTATCATGCGCTGGTTGCTGGCATGGCGCAGCCGCCAGGCCGTGCGCTTCGGATTACCATTACTGATTTTGGTGCTGGTGGTGGCAGGAATATCGCAGCTGAAGATCAACGATGACATCGCCGATCTGCAATCCCTTCCGGCAGATCTCCGGCAGCAGGAGCAGCAAATCGCCGCGCTCACCGGTCAGACCAACGATCAGAAATGGCTGGTCGTGTACGGAGATAACGCTGAACAGACATTGCAACGTCTGGAAGCATTGCGGCCAAAGCTGGTCCGGGCCAAAGAGAAGGGCGTAATCGACGGTTTCCGTGCGCTCAACCTGCCTTCACAGGCACAGCAGCAGCGCGATTTATCCCTGCTCCGGCAGCGTGCTCCGCAAATTATTGCGCAGTTACAGCAGGCGGGAGTGACGGTGGCAATACCCGATCTCACTGCGCAAACCGTTGATGTGTCGCTGTGGATCAACAGCGTGGTCAGCGAAGGCTGGCGTTTGCTGTGGCTGACATTGCCGGACGGGCACAGTGCCACGTTGATTCCGGTAAACGGCGTTCATGACAGCGCAGCGATGGCGGCGCTGGCGATTTCCACGCCGGGAACCGGCTGGATCGACCGCAAAACAGAATTCAGCAGCCTTTTCTCGCAGTATCGAGTTTATCTGACGTATTTGCTGGCACTGGCTGTGGCGGTGATTGCGGCTATTTATCTCTGGCGTTTTCGTCTGCCGCACGGGCTGATTTGTCTGGTACCCACGCTGCTTTCGCTCGGGATGGGTGTCGCGGCGCTGGGCTTTAGCGGTCACAATCTTAATCTTTTCTCCCTGCTGGCGCTGATCCTGGTGCTGGGGATTGGTATCAATTACACCCTGTTTTTCACCAATCCGCGCGGCACGCCGACGACGTCAATGTTTGCCATTTTTATGGCAGTGGTGACGACTTTACTGACGTTCGGCATGCTGGTGTTCAGCTCGACACAGGCGATCAGCAGTTTCGGTATCGTACTGAGCGCCGGCATCTTAACTGCCTTCCTGTTGTCACCACTGACCTTGCCGGTAAAAAAACGAGGACGCAAAAAATGATCCGAATAACGTGGCCGGTGGTGGCGCTTCTGCTCCTAATGCTTGGCGGTTGTGCAACAAATTCGCCTTCAGATAATGAGCCTCATGCCTGGCTGAAACGCGGGGTGCAGGTGAAACTCCCCGCACCTGCTCTGGGCAAACCGGTCAGCCAGCAACAATTGCTGACGGCCACCGTCAATGGCAAACAACAGTCATTGCTGGTGCTGCTCAATGCTGATGGTAAATCTTTACAGCTGGCCGGATTGTCTCCGCTGGGGATCCGCCTGTTCAAAGTGGTCTACGATCAAACAGGGATCCATACCGAGCAGGCGATAAAAATTGAGGGTTTACCTCCAGCAAATCAGGTTCTGGCCGATATTATGTTGAGCTACTGGCCGGTTCAGAGCTGGCAACCGTTGCTGCCAGCGGGCTGGTCGTTCGATGAGCAGCCGCTTCGCCGGACATTACTGGATAACGAGGGCCATGCCGTTACCCGCATTGATTATGTCGCACGGGGCGGTACGCGTCAGCCCGTGTCGATTACTCAGATGGCGTTTCACTATCAGATAACTATCCAGAATGTCGGTGACTAAGATGATCTACTTTTCGGCCGTGGGCATGGTTAACGCGCTGGGAAACAACAATGCGCAAATCGCCGCCAGTCTGAAGACGGGCGTAGCACCGGGTATGACTGTGCAGGAAGGCTGGCTGACGGAAGACCGGCCCGTGTGGCTCGGCAGCGTGACCGGCGAACTGCCTGCGATCCCGGCTGGTTTATCTGTGCATCGCAGCCGCAATAATCAGCTGTTAATGGCCGCGCTGGCGCAAATTGAAGCGCCGTTGAATGACGCCGTCGCCCGTTATGGCAGAGATCGGGTGGCGATCGTGATGGGCACCAGTACGTCAGGCATTGCAGAAGGTGAGGATGCGGTGCGCCATCTCCAGCAGCATGGTGAATTCCCTGCGGGCTATGATTACCAGCAACAGGAACTGGGCGATCCTTCGCAATTTATGGCGCAACTGCTGGACCTGAGTGGTCCCGCCTATACTCTATCAACAGCGTGTTCTTCGAGTGCCAAAGCAATTATCAGCGGAAAACGGCTGATTGAATCCGGGCTGGCTGACGCTGCGCTGGTCGGGGGCGCTGACAGTTTGTGCCGGATGCCGGTGAACGGCTTTAACAGCCTGGGATCTTATTCCCGCGGTCATTGCACGCCGTTCGGCCAAAACCGCGATGGGATCAATATCGGTGAGGCATCCGCCCTGATTTTGCTGACGCGTGAACCGGCTGATGTTGCCCTGCTCGGTGGCGGTGAATCATCAGATGCCTGGCATATGTCGGCGCCACATCCAGAAGGACTGGGCGCTGAGCGCGCCATTCATATGGCGTTAGAACAGGCCGGTCTGTGTCCCGACGATGTGGGTTATATCAATGCGCATGGCACCGCGACACCGCTTAACGATCAGGTGGAAGCCGCTGTAATTCACCGGCTGTTTGGCAACCGGACGCCGTGCAGTTCTACCAAACATCTCACAGGTCATACGCTTGGCGCGGCGGGTGCGACGGAAGCTGCGCTGAGCTGGCTTATCCTGTCGCAACATCTTGCCTTGCCACGGCAGGATTTCAGTGTCACGGCACGGGACAGCAGCCTGCCGGATATCCGTCTGGTGGAAACCGCTGAAATGGCGCAGAAGCCGGTCATTTTATCCAACTCTTTTGCTTTTGGCGGCAATAACGCCAGTCTGGTGATCGGGAGGCCGTCATGAAGAGGTTAAACGCGGCAGATTATTTACCGCATGAATCGCCGATGGTGTTGCTGGATAACGTCATCGAAGTAACAGAGGAAACGGCGCTGTGCAGCGTCGTGGTATCAGAAAAGAGCGTGCTGGCGCCGTTTCTCAATGCCCGTGGTGCGTTGCCCGCGTGGTACGCCATTGAACTCATCGCGCAAACTATTGGCGTATGGAGTGGCTGGCACGGTGCGCAGAGCGGAACATCCCCGCAGGTGGGCATGCTGCTGGGGGGCAGGGCGATAAAATGCAGCGTGCCGGAATTTGCGGCAGGCAGTGAATTACTGATAAGCGTTGCTCTGGTGCTTCGCGATGAAAAACTCGCCAGCTTTGAAGGCGTTATTTGTATTAAACGAGAACAAGACAACCTTCAGGTTGCACAGGGAAGGCTGAATACGTATCAGCCAGACAAGGACGAACTCATTAAATTGACACAGGGGAAACAGGAATGACGCGTTCGGTATTAGTGACCGGTGCCAGTAAAGGGATCGGCAAAGCGATTGCCAGCCAGTTAGCGGGCGATGGCTTTTTGGTAGTCATTCACTACCACAGCGATAAAACGGGTGCAGAAAGCACCCTGCAACAGATTACGGAAAATGGCGGCAGCGGGCGCATTGTGCAGTTCGATATCAGCAACCGCCAGCAGTGCCGCCAAGTGATCGAAGCGGACATTGAAGCGCATGGCGCGTATTACGGTGTGATCAATAACGCCGGGATCACCCGTGACGGAGCGTTTCCGGCACTGACTGATGAAGACTGGGACGGCGTGATCCACACCAATCTCGACAGCTTCTACAACGTTTTACATCCCTGCGTGATGCCGATGATCGGCCTGCGTCAGGGCGGGCGCATTATCGCGCTGTCTTCGGTTTCCGGTATCACCGGCAACCGTGGTCAGGTCAATTACAGTGCGGCGAAAGCCGGAATTATCGGTGCCTGCAAAGCGCTGTCGCTGGAGCTGGCGAAACGCAAAATCACCGTCAACTGTATTGCGCCGGGGCTGATCGACACCGGTATGCTCGATATGGAACCACCGGCGCTGGACGCCGCCATGAGCATGATCCCGCTTAAACGTATGGGACGCGCCGAGGAAGTCGCCGGGCTGGCGAGCTATCTGATGTCGGATATCGCGGGCTACGTGACCCGTCAGGTGATCTCCATCAACGGAGGCATGGTATGACCCAGCGCGTCGTGATTACCGGCATGAAAGGCGTAACGGCGTTTGGCAACAACTGGGACGAGGTTTCTGCGCGTCTGCAACAGGGTAAAAACGCCGTTCGTCACATGGATGAATGGCTGATTTATCAGGGGCTGAACACCCATCTCGGCGCACCGGTGGATGATTTTGTTTTACCTGCGCACTACACCCGCAAACGCATCCGCTCGATGGGCCGTGTTTCTTTGCTTTCAACGCGAGCGGTGGAACTGGCGCTGGAACAGGCCGGTTTGCTGGAAGACCCGGTTCTGACGGATGGCGAAACCGGCATCGCTTTCGGTTCTTCGACCGGCAGCACCGGTCCGGTCAGTGAATTCGCCACCATGCTGACGGAAAAGCACACCAACAACATTACCGGCACGACTTACGTACAGATGATGCCGCACACCACGGCGGTGAATGCCGGATTATTTTTCGGGCTCAAAGGACGGGTTATTCCGACGTCCAGCGCCTGTACCTCCGGCAGTCAGGCGATCGGTTATGCCTATGAGGCCATCAGACACGGTTACCAGACAGTGATGGTGGCAGGCGGTGCGGAAGAACTCTGTCCGTCTGAAGCGGCAGTTTTCGATACGCTGTTCGCCACCAGCCAGCAGAATGACCACCCGGAGCTTTCGCCGCGTCCGTTTGACACACAGCGCGACGGTCTGGTGATTGGCGAAGGAGCCGGGGCGCTTATTCTTGAATCGCTTGAATATGCACAGGCGCGTGGCGCGAAAATTTACGCCGAGATCGTCGGGTTCGCCACCAACTGCGATGCGGCGCATATCACCCAGCCTCAGCAATCGACCATGCAGATTTGTATCGAAAAAGCGCTGAAAAATGCCGGTATTCCTGCTTCTGAAATCGGGTATATCAGTGCGCATGGCACGGCGACTGACCGCGGTGATATTGCAGAAAGTCATGCAACCGCGGCGGTTTTTGGTAATCAGACGCCGATCTCGTCGCTGAAAAGTTACTTCGGTCATACGCTCGGTGCCTGTGGTGCGCTGGAGGCCTGGATGTCGCTGGAAATGATGCGAGAAGCCCGGTTTGTGCCGACGATTAATCTGACGCAGCCGGATCCGCTTTGCGGCGAGCTGGACTACATCATGGGCGAATCGCGCCATATTCAGACCGAATTTATTCAGTCGAATAACTTTGCGTTCGGCGGCATCAATACCTCGTTAGTTTTCCGTCGCTGGCCGTAAACGATGAGTTCTGCACGCCTCATGACTGCGTCACTGGATGACAATTTTTCGTTGTCCCGTTTGCCCGCAGAAATGCTCGCTAAAAGTGCCGCAATGACCCCAGGCCGCCGCCAGCAATGGCGCGCAGGCAGGGCGTTGCTGGCCGAAGCGCTGTCCGTTTTCTGCGGTTGCGAGACGTTGCCGGAACTGCTGATTTCCGCACAGGGAAAACCCTTTTTTGCCGATACTTCCTTGCCGCATTTTTCTCTCAGTCACAGTAAAAATCATCTGCAACTGCTGCTGTGTCCGGCGGGGGAAGCCGGTGGTGACGCAGAACAAATGCGTCCGCGCGTGCGTTATCTTGACGTTGCACGCGAAGCGTTCAGTGAAACCGAATATCAGTGGCTGATGGAACAAGCGGAACCGCAAACAGGGTTCTGGCAGTTGTGGTGTCTGCGCGAGGCGTGGCTGAAACAGCAGGGCGGCAGCGTGTGGCAGATGGACAGGATCTGCCTCGATCCGGCTTTAAAGTCTTTTACGTCTGAACCTGAAACGAACTGTCGTTTATGGTTTTTAGCCGATGGGCCTGTAATGCGGGCGCTGGCGCTGCCTGCTGAGGTTTCAGAACCTGAAGAATATGCCTTTAACGCGGCATCCGGTGATTTTATCCCGCAGGCTTCCCGGCCGTGGTCATCGTTTTCCTCCCGCTGATTATTGCGCTGAAATCAAAAGTCTTCTGGCAAAGCGGTCGTTTTTATCCATGAACGTGCAGTCCATACTCTCTCCAAGATTTATCATCCTGAAAAATTAAAAGAGAGAACACTATGAGCATTCCTGCATTCGGTTTAGGAACCTTCCGCCTGAAAGATGACGTGGTCAAAGCGTCCGTCGCCACCGCCGTGGAACTGGGCTATCGCGCTATTGATACCGCACAGATTTATGACAATGAAGCTGCCGTCGGCGATGCGCTGGCTGAAAGCGGCGTCGCGCGCGAAGAACTCTATATCACCACCAAAATCTGGATTGAAAACCTGGCGGCTGACAAAGTGATCGACAGCCTGAAAGAGAGTCTGCGTAAACTGAAAACGGATTATGTCGATCTGACGCTGATCCACTGGCCTTCACCGGATCAGGCCGTCAGCGTGGCAGAAACGATGCACGCGCTGGTAGAAGCGAAGAAAATGGGCCTGACCCGTGAAATCGGTATTTCCAACTTTACTGTTGCGCTGATGCAGGAAGCAGTCGACGCGGTGGGTGCAGATCAGATTGCGACTAACCAGATCGAACTGTCACCGTTCCTGCAAAATCAGACCGTCGTCGATTTTGCCCGTCAGAACGGCATTGCCGTGACGTCTTACATGACGCTGGCTTACGGCGAAGCGTTGAAAGATGCGACGATTATCGAGATTGCCGCACGCCATCATGCCACGCCGGCACAGGTGGTTCTTGCGTGGGCATTGCAGCTTGGCTACGCAGTGATCCCGTCATCGACCAAACGCGAAAACCTGAAAAGTAACCTGCTGGCGCAGCAACTGACGCTGACCGATGCAGATATGCAGCAGATCGCCGCGCTGGAGCGCAATGGCCGTCTGGTCAGCCCTGAAGGTCTGGCACCAGACTGGGATTGATCCCTGAACTCCTCCCCTTTGCAGGGGGAGGAGCACGCCATCAATATTTTTTACTTCCCAGCTTTTCGCTCAGAAAATCGATAAAACACCGTATCCGCGTACTGACCGTCTGATCGCTGTAATACACCGCGTGCAGCGGCATGGCGATACGCATGATGTCCGGCACCAGTAGTTTCACCAGGTCTCCCCGCGCAACATCTTCATCGGTCATGAAATCCGACAGACAGGCAATACCGTTACCCTGCAAACACAGCCTGCGCAGCGTTTCTCCACTCCCGGAACTGATAAACGGCGTGACCGTCAGTTGCTGACCATCAGCGCACAGCAACGGCCATTTGTTCAGCGCCATCACTTCGTTAAAGCCCAGACAGCGGTGTTTCAGCAGATCATCAGCGGTTTGCGGTGTTCCCCATTTTTTCAGGTACTCTGGCGACGCCAGCACGCTGCGGTAGCTCAGCATCAGTTTGCGCGCCCGCAGGCTGGAATCTTCCAGCTCACCGACGCGGATCGCCACATCCACTTTATGGTCGATCAGATTGATATTGCTCTCGGAGGAAAAAAGCGCGAGCGACATCTTCGGGAAACGTTCGGTAAATTCAGCCACCAGCGGCGAAATAACATGCAGAATGACCGGCGTCGCCGCATCGATGCGTAACAACCCCTGCGGATCGTCCCGGTTTTCCAGCAAATCGTCTTCCGCTGCGGCCATTTCATGCAGGATTTTCTGCACCCGGACGAAATAGCGTTCGCCTTCGTGCGTCAGGCTGATCTGGCGCGTGGTGCGGTTGAGCAGGGTGATGCCCAGTTTTTGCTCCAGACGTTTCAGTGTCCGGCTGACCACAGAATTATCCTGCCCTAACTGTTCTGCCGCACGGCTGAAACTGCCGCTTTCCACCACGGTGACAAAGGTAATCAACTCTTCAGAACTGGCTCGCATTGTTGTTACTCCAGCATAAATCAATTGATACTTTGGTTATTTCTGTCATTTAAGCACAAGCCGATAATAGCCGCCATCAAATCGATATTCATGTGGAGTAAAGGTTATGCCGCTTGCACTATTAGCACTGACCATCAGTGCGTTCGCTATAGGAACAACAGAGTTTGTTATCGTCGGCCTTGTACCGACTATCGCCCAGCAACTGGGCGTTTCAGTCCCTTCAGCCGGTTTGCTGGTGTCCATTTACGCACTCGGTGTGGCGATTGGCGCACCGGTTCTGACCGCGCTGACCGGCCGTGTACCGCGTAAAGCGTTGCTGATTGGCCTGATGGTGCTGTTCACACTGGGCAATCTGCTGGCGTGGCAGTCACCGAATTACAGCACCCTGGTGATGGCGCGACTGTTAACCGGACTGGCCCACGGCGTCTTCTTCTCGATTGGCTCGACCATTGCTACCAGTCTGGTCTCGAAAGAAAAAGCCGCTTCTGCGATTGCGCTGATGTTTGGCGGTCTGACCGTTGCGTTGGTTACCGGCGTGCCGCTCGGGACTTTTATCGGGCAGCATTTTGGCTGGCGTGAAACCTTCCTTGCGGTGTCGCTGATTGGTGTTATCGCCATTATCGCCAGCGCAATTCTGGTACCGAATAACATCAAAAACAAACCGGCAGCGCGCATTTCTGATCAGGTCAAAGTGCTGATGAATCCGCGTCTGTTACTGATTTACGCGATTACCGCACTGGGTTACGGCGGCGTGTTCACCACGTTCACGTTCCTGGCCCCGATGATGCAGGAACAGGCAGGTTTCTCCGCCAGCATGGTGAGCTGGATCCTGCTGGCATACGGCGTATCGGTCGCGATTGGTAATATCTGGGGCGGCAAACTGGCTGACCGTCACGGTGCCGTTAAAGCGCTGACCATTATTTTCGCCGCACTTGCCACCTTGTTGCTGATTTTCCAGTTCACTTCAGGTTTTGGTATTCCGGCGTTAATCACACTGCTGGTGATGGGGATTTTCGCCTTCGGCAACGTGCCGGGATTGCAGGTTTATGTGGTGCAGAAAGCCGAAGAAGTGACGCCAAATGCCGTTGATGTGGCATCCGGCCTGAACATTGCGGCCTTTAACATCGGTATCGCCTTAGGTTCTGTGATTGGCGGGCAGGTAGTTTCTACGATTGGCCTGGCGCAAACGCCGTGGATTGGCGCGGTAATTGTCGCCGGTGCGCTGCTGCTTATCCGTCTGAGCGGGCATCTGGACCGTAAAATGAAACCCGCAATGGTCTGATTTGCAGTTTGTACTTTCTTCACGGCTCGCTTCGGCGGGCCGTTTTCGTTTTTGTGCTAGCCTGTAGATGTGACCGGGTTGTATACCAATGTAAACAGATTTGGCCTGAGCGGCTGCGGGCGTATACTGAACTTTCGCTGTGGGAATCTCTCTCATATAGCAACGATATAACGGGTAACAGGCGATTAGCGTGCGGAAAAAAACATATGCAATGAGGTATGTCGCAGGTCAGCCCGCTGAGCAAATCTTTCCGGGTGCCCTCGCACACTTAGGGCCGGATTTGCCGCCGGGTGCTGCGCTACCCAATTCGAATATTTTGCGCGTCATGGTGTGGAATATCTTCAAACAGCAGCGGGCTGACTGGTTGTCAGTTTTGCGCGATTACGGCAAAGATGCGCAGCTGGTGTTACTTCAGGAAGCGCAGACAACGCCCGAACTGATCCGTTTTGCCACATCCAACTATCTGGCCGCCGATCAGGTGCCGGCGTTTATGCTGCCTCAGCATCCCTCTGGCGTGATGACACTCTCTGCGGCGCATCCGGTTTACTGTTGCCCGCTGCGTGAGCGTGAGCCGCTGCTGAGGCTGTCTAAATCGGCATTAGTTACCGTCTATCCGCTTCTGGATGGTCGTTTGCTGATGGTGGTGAACATTCACGCCGTCAATTTTAGTATCGGTATCGACGTCTACAGTAAGCAGCTCGACCCGATTGGTGAGCAGATTGCTAACCATAAAGGGCCGGTGATTATGGCGGGGGATTTCAATGCGTGGAGCAAACAGCGTATCAACGCGCTATATGGCTTTGCAGGGAATATCCGGCTGGAGGAGGTACGTTTTCCTTCTGACTTGCGTAAGCGGGCGTTCGGCAGGCCGCTGGACTTCATTTTCTACCGCGACCTGAGCGTGACCAGTGCCTCGGTGATGGAAACGCGTGCCTCAGATCATAACCCCCTGCGGGTGGAGTTTATGGCCGGACAACCGCTGACGCTGTAGCACTTTTTTTGTCGACCAAAAGAACATGGGTCAAAAAACGCAGGCATAAAAAAAGCACCCGGAATATTCAGGGTGCTTTTTTATTGCCGGTACCGAGCAGAATCAGGTATCAGGACTCATTTTGTTGCTAACGTACAACGTTAACTTGTTGCCCGGCTGCAGGTTGTCGGCATTGGTGTTCCAGCGCATCACATCTTTGATGTTTACGCCGTGACGTTTGGCAATGCTCGACAATGAATCGCCTTTACGTACCTGATAGGTGATGCTGCCACCATTGGCACTGGTATCGCTGACGCTGTTATCCGCCACTTGCAGGGTTTGCCCAACTTTTAACGCGCCTGCTGAGCGCAAATTGTTCCAACGCTGTAAATCACGGGTCTTCACATTCAGTCGGGCTGCAATGCCAGACAAGCTGTCGCCGGAGCGCACCTTGTACTGTTTTGCACCTGACGGAGTGTTGCTGGCCAGTTTGGTTTCCTGTACTGCGGCAATATCGCCATCAGCCAGTGAATCTTTAAACTGGTCGGCATGCGCCTTCGGCAGAACGATGTAATGCGGGCCATTCGGCGCGGTTACATTTTTCTTATAGCCAGTGTTAAACGACTTGAGCTTGGTCAGGGACATGCCCGCCATCTCTGCCGCCTGAGTCAGTTGCATCTGCTGTCCGACTTCAACACGCGCCAGAGCGCGGTCTTCACTCGGTTTCGGCAGGCTTATACCGTATTTCTTGCTGTGCTTAAGAATGTCGCTCAGCGCTAACATCTTCGGCACATAAATCGATGTTTCACGTGGAAGCGACAGCGCCCAGAAGTCCGTCGGACGACCCTTAGCTTTGTTCGCTTTCACCGCTTGCATTACGCGGCCTTCACCACTGTTATACGCAGCAACAGTCAGTAACCAGTCGCCACCAAACATTTTGTTCAGGCGTTGCATCATATCAAGCGCAGCGGTTGTCGAAGCCACAACATCGCGGCGACCGTCATACCACTGGTTTTGTTTCAAACCATAGTTTCGACCCGTTTGAGGCACAATCTGCCATAACCCCGCAGCGTTAGCTGATGAGGTTGCTTTAGGATCAAAAGCGCTCTCCACTATGGGTAGCAGTACCAGTTCCATCGGCATATTACGTTTCTTAATCTGCTCGGTGATCCAGTACATGTACGGCTCTGCCCGTAATGTTACATCGTGGAGATAGCTCTTATTCTTTAAATATTTAACTCTTTGTTCGCGGATCCGGGAATTTTCCGGAACCTTCATCTTCAGCTCGTCGCCTATGAAGTTCCACAAATTTTGTTGGGAGACGGTGTCGTTTCCATCCAACCATCCCCCAGAGGCCGCTCGGCCATCATCTGTGTACTGTCCTGCTTCACTTTGACTTGCTGAAGACAAACTCTGTGCATGTTGTTCCGGTACCTTCACGCCCTGCCTGGACGCCTGGCAACCTGTGAGCAACATGGAGGCGATTATTAGGATCGCGTTTGCCTTCATGTGTGTGTCATAGTTGCTTAAAAGACGAGCGATAATACTTTGCTTCGAAAAAAAACACAACCTTTGGGGCTAGAAGCTATCCTTGAGTGCCCTTAAATGGGCAAAAACATGCCAGTCAGGCTTTAAGGGATCGTTAAGGTTTAATTTGTTTTGTAAATCAATATCATCGCAACGTAAAAAGAGGTTAATTTTACGCTCAAGACCGAGGGTTGAAGGCAGGGAAGATTGTCCCTTTTCACGCATTTGTTGCACTTTGTGCTCATGAGAATGAATATCATGATCCTCCGGTAAAATGGAGCGCGCAAACTTAAGATTTGAGAGAGTGTACTCATGCGCAGCGCAGACTAATGTTTCATCAGGCAGGGCTGCTAAGCGTTGAAACGACTGATACATTTGCTCCGGCGTCCCTTCAAATAAACGACCGCATCCTGCGGAAAACATCGTGTCTCCGCAGAAAAGATAAGGCGCGCTATAGTATGAAATATGACCAAGAGTGTGTCCGGGCGTAGCAAAGATCTGCCATTCCAGACCGCCAATTACCAATTTATCGCCGTTTTTAAGACTAATCTGACTAAATTTGTTCTCAGTTTCGTGAGGTCCGTACACTTTCAGACCCGGGAAATGGCTGCAAATCTCATCAACACCGTCAACATGGTCGTGATGATGATGGGTCAGAAGGATAGCGGTTGGGGTTAAATTGGCCTTTTTCAGCGCGGTTAATACCGGCGCCGCTTCACCCGGATCGACAATCAGGCAATGCCCCTGCTGGTCATCGAGCAACCAAATGTAATTGTCCTGCAGGGCAGGAATACTGATAAGATTCATGACAACCTCTCTTTGGCAACTGCTTGAAAGAAGATAACAAACTATGCGACCAGCCCGCGCCCGTAAGAAAATAGTTGCACCGGCTTCATGGGAAGATATCCCATGCGGCGACTACTACCGTGCCGCGCTTGAGCAACAACTGCAACCCTGGTGGGGCAAACTCTACGGGTTTCATCTGCTGAAAATCGGCGCATTAAGTGCCGAAATTGATGCTCAGGCGTGTCCGATCTCGCATCAGGTGAACTTCGCATCGGAAGGTGAGGGGCTGCATGTTCACGGCGACCCTTACTATTTACCCTTTGCGGCAAAATCTGTGGATGCCTGCCTGCTCAGTCATACGCTGGCTTACGCCGATGACCCGCACCGCATACTACGTGAAGTGGACCGTGTGCTGATTGATGATGGCTGGATGGTGCTCAGCAGCTTTAATCCGCTCAGTTTGTTAGGCATCGGCAAACTGATGCCGGTGTTTCGTAAGCGTCAGCCTTACAGCAGCCGTTTGTTTACCCAAATGCGTCTGCTCGACTGGCTGTCATTGCTCAATTATGAAGTGATGGTCCACCGGCGTTTTCACGTTCTGCCCTGGAAAAAGAATGGTGGAAAATTGCTGAGTACGCATCTGCCAGCACTGGGTTGCATGACGCTGATTATTGCCCGCAAAAGGACTTTCCCGCTGACACCAACCGCGAAAAAAGTCCTCTCACAGAAACGAAAAATACCGCAAGCCGTGGGGGCGACGAAAAGTTACCGAAAAGAGCATCGCGACTGATGCTCTAATGGGATTAACTTTCGGATTGATAACCTACGTCTTCCAGCGTCGGATTCCCCGCCGCCTCTTTCGCCAGCACGTCGCAGCGCTCATTCTCAGGGTGACCGGCATGGCCTTTGACCCACATCCAGTTCAGCTGATGCGTCTGGATCGCGGCGTCGAGGCGTTTCCATAAATCGACGTTTTTCACCGGTTTTTTATCTGCTGTTTTCCAGCCACGCTTTTTCCAGTTGTGGATCCAGGTGGTAATACCCTGGCGCACATACTGGCTGTCGGTGCTCAGCGTCACTTCGCATGGCGTACTCAGAGCTTCAAGTGCCACAATCGCCGCCATCATTTCCATGCGGTTATTGGTGGTCAGACGGAAACCCGCGCTGAACTCTTTTTCGTGTTGCTTATAACGTAAAATCGCACCGAAACCGCCGGGGCCGGGATTTCCCAGGCAGGAGCCGTCGGTGAAAATTTCTACCTGTTTGTTCATTGCGGGCAGGCTCTTTGGTCAAATGTAAACGCCAAGTCTGACATAAACCGGCGCGGTGAGCACTTCAATATCTTCGCCACCTCTGCCTGTTGCGCTGCGTTATTCAATGCGCGCATTTTTCAGCTCATTAATCAGCCAGCGCAGCGCGGGCTGATGATCAAACAAGCTGTGCGTCAGCAGATTCAGCTCATAAGTTGGCAAACCGGCAGGTAATTCGAGTATCCGCAAAGGCAGCATATCCGCCAGTTCGCGGGCGATGCGATAGGGCACGCACATCAGATAACCCGATGCCACCGCGACCCTTCCTCCGACAGCATAACTTTGTACCACTGTCGCCAGCGGACGATAGAGATGCTGCGCCGACAGCCAGCGGTCGATATGGTCAGCGCCGGAACTGACGGCGGGCAGATGGATTTGCGGCTCCGTAACCAGATTTTTGATCGTGAGCACTGACGGCAGATCCCTACGATCCTTTGACGCTATCGCCACGAAATGGTCTGAAATTAGCGGGTGCTTATTATAGTAGTGCGGAACATGTTGCAGGGTGTCGACGCCGATAAAAGCGTCCAGTTGCCCCATCTCAATGCGCTCTAGCTTGATAGTTTCTGAAAGAATATCGACGGAAAGCCGGACATTCGGTGCCAGTTGCTTAAACCGCGCGGTCAGCACCGGCATAAACATGAATTCAAAATAATCGACTGCGCCGATATAAAAGGTATGGGCATCGCGAAGCGGGTCAAACGCATGAGCGCCGCGGGTGGCGGCTTCCAGCCTGTCCAGTGAACTGGTAATCACCGGAATAATCGAGGCGGCATAAGGCGTTGGCTCCATGCCATTGCGTGTGCGTACAAACACCTCGTCATTCAGCTGCTCCCGGATACGGTTAAGAGCATGGCTGAACGCTGATTGCGTGATATTGGCTTTGAGTGCAGCGCGGGTGACGTTTTTTTCTTTCGCCAGAATGACCACCAGGCGAAGAAGATTCAGGTCCAGCATGATTATGAATATCCTTCATTATTTGATGAAAACAATACATTTCATTCATATTGTTTGTCACTGATATATTCACTGTTATCCGATTAAAAAGCAGGGTGTGATGATGGAAACGAATAAAAATCAAAAGATTGGCATGGGCAGTCTGACGATGTTCACCCTTTGTGCGGTCATGATCCTTGATACTTTGACGGCTTCTGCCGCCATCGGACCGTCGGCTTTTTCGTGGTGGGTTATTATGCTGGCGGGCTTTGTTCTGCCTTATACGCTGGTGGTCACGGAGTTGGGCAGCACCTGGCCTGCTGAAGGCGGTATTTACGATTGGGTTAAGCGGGCATTCGGGACACGCATGGCCGCCAGAACCTCTTATCTCTATTGGATCAACGTCGGGCTGTGGATGCCTTCTGTTTATATTCTCTTTGCCGGCACCTTTTCTTCATTGTACTGGCCGAAAATGGCGCTGCACTGGCAAATTCTGCTGTGTCTGGTGCTGACCTGGCTGACGGTCTGGTTTTGCAACATCTCCACCAGCGTATGTCTTAAAATCGCCCGCTGGGGGGCTTTCGCAAAAATTATCGTGATTGCCGTGCTGGGCTTTGCGGGTATTCGTTATTTTCTGCAACATGGTCTCGCCAACAATTTTGAGTGGCATAACTTGATCCCGCATCTCAACGAAAGCAGCCGCTTTCTGCCCGCCATCATCTACAGCCTGCTGGGGCTGGAACTGGTCGCAAGTATGGGCAAGATGATCAAAAGCCCTGAGAAAACGATGCGCACCGCAATGTTCCTGGCCGCCATACTCATCTCAGCACTCTATTTATTCGGGACATTTGGCATTCTCGCCGCACTGCCTGTCAGTCAGATAAGCCTGGTGTCAGGCATCATCGATGCGATGAAAATCATTTTCGGGCAAAGTGAAGGGGCGCGGATAATCCTTAATATCTTGTGTGTGCTGACGTTATTCAGTTTCATCAGCAATATGGTGACCTGGACGTCCGGCTCGAGCCGCACCGCCGCCGAAGCGGCAAAAAGCGGGGAGTTGCCTGCCTGTCTGGGCATTCTGAGCCGTCGTTTTCACACGCCGGTCGGCGCGAATGTGGCGACCGGCGTGGTCTCCACGCTGGTTATCCTCTGCTACAGCCAGCTGGCCAGCGACAGGAGCGACCTGTTCTGGATTATCTTCTCTTTCTCGAGCTGCATTTTCCTTCTGCCGTATTTACTGCTCTTCAGCGCATGGTTCTGGTTGCGCTATAAGGAAACTGAAACACTGCGTCCGTATCGGGTACCTGGCGGCATTTTCGGCCAGTGGCTGGTCGCTGGTGTGTGCTTACTGTTTGTTATTCAGGGGATTATTCTGTTTGTGTTCCCAGATTTATTCGACGGAAAAATCGACATGAGCCACAGCCTGCCGATTGTTATCGGAATCATCGTGACTCTTTTGGCTGGAGAGCTCTGTCTTTTGCAATATAATAGAAAAATGCAGAGTGCCAGTTCAAAACTCTGAGTGAGTTCCGACTTTCATGGTTTTTTCACTGCCAATTTTCAATGCTTTAAGGATGTCTAATGAGAAATGTTACGGTTTCTGCAACACAAATGAGCTGCAGCTGGGATCTGGAAAAGAATATTGTTAACGCTGAGAAACTGGTTCGCCAGGCTCATTCCAAAGGCGCACAAGTTATTCTTATCCAGGAGCTTTTTGCTGCGCCTTACTTCTGTATTGATCAGAGCCCTGAGCATTACAGCCTGGCGCAGGAGCTGGATAACAGCCCGCTTATCCGCCATTTCTCTGCGCTGGCGAAAGAACTGGAAGTCGTACTGCCCCTGAGCTTCTTTGAAAAGTGCAATAACGCCTATTACAACTCGTTGGTCATGATTGATGCTGACGGCAGTGTGCTGGATGTTTATCGCAAAACTCATATTCCGAACGGCCCGGCCTATCAGGAAAAACAATTCTTCATTCCTGGCGATACCGGCTTCAAAGTCTGGAACACCCGTTACGCGAAAATCGGCGTGGGTATTTGCTGGGATCAGTGGTTCCCGGAAACTGCACGTTGTCTGGCATTGCAGGGCGCAGAAATCATCTTCTATCCGACGGCGATTGGTTCAGAACCGGCATATCCTGAAATTGATAGCCAGCCGCACTGGACCCGCGTTCAGCAGGGCCACGCTGCCGCTAACCTGGTGCCGGTGATTGCTTCTAACCGTATCGGTACGGAAAAAAGCAAATTCATTCCCGATTACGAAATGACGTTCTACGGCTCTTCCTTTATTGCTGATCAGACCGGTGCACTGGTGCAGCAAGCCAACAAAACCGACGAAGCCGTGCTGGTTCATACCTTCGATCTGGATGCTGTCGCTGCACAGCGCGCATCGTGGGGGCTGTTCCGCGATCGCCGTCCTGAAATGTATGGCGCCATCGCGACATCTGACGGTTCAACAAGGAAATAACTGATGTCTTCTATTGATATCAATCCTCAGGCTGAAGGTTTTGCGATGCCCGCTGAATGGGCGTCGCAGCAGGCTGTCTGGATGATCTGGCCTTACCGCACCGATAACTGGCGCTCAAACGGTCGTCCGGCGCAGCTGGCTTTTGCTAACGTGGCGGCAGCTATCGCGACCAAAACGCCGGTATTTATGGCGGTTCCGGCAGCAGAAATGGCCAACGCGCGCGAAGTGATGCCAGCGCAGATAACGCTGGTGGAAATGGAAAGCGACGACGCCTGGATGCGCGATACCGGCCCGACCATTGTGGTGAATCCGCAGGGCGAGCGCCTGGCCATTGACTGGACATTCAATGCGTGGGGCGGCTTCAACGGCGGTTTGTATTCGAGCTGGGAGCGCGACCAGCTGGTTGCCCGTCAGGTAGCGGATCATCAGCAGATCCCTTATGTATCCACGGATCTGGTGCTGGAAGGCGGTTCAATTCATGTGGACGGGGAAGGCACCTTGCTGACCACCGCAGAATGCCTGCTCAATCCGAACCGCAACCCTCATCTTTCGAAAACTGAAATTGAAGCGCATTTGCAGAAATACCTCGGCGTGAAGCAATTCATCTGGCTGGAAGACGGCGTATTCAACGACGAAACCGACGGACACATTGACAACATGTGCTGCTTCGTCCGTCCGGGTGAAGTCGCTTTGCATTGGACTGACGACGAGCAGGATCCGCAATACGCGCGATCAGCTGCGGCTTTAAAAGTGCTGGAAGCGGCGAAAGATGCCAAAGGCCGCAGCCTGAAAATCTGGAAAATGCCTTCGCCTCCTGTGATGCATGCCACAGCAGAAGAGACGATTGGCGTATTGCCAGGCACCGCGATTGAACGTCTGGAAGGTAACCGTCTGGCGGGTTCTTACGTCAATTATCTGATAAGCAATCAGCACATTATTTATCCGCTGCTGGATGCTCAGACCGATAGCCTGGCCGAAGCGCTATTTGCACAGATGTATCCTGATTTCAAAATCACCGGTATTCCGGCTCGTGAAATCTTGCTGGGCGGTGGTAACATCCACTGCATTACGCAGCAAATCCCTGCGTAAGATAAAGTGCCCGGCGCGTGATTCTGTTTCCCGCCGGGCAGACTGTTTCTGCAATTGACTGTCAGCGTTGGGTAATGAGCTATGGATTTACAAAACACATCTAACAGGATCGTCGTTCTCGATACCGAAACCACCGGTATGAATAAACTCGGCGTCCATTATGAAGGGCACCGGATTATCGAAATCGGTGCTGTTGAAGTGGTTAACCGTCGCCTGACGGGGCGCAATTTCCATGTTTATCTCAAGCCCGACCGTCTGGTGGATCCGGAAGCTTTTGGCGTTCATGGTATCAGCGACGAATTCCTCGCCGATAAACCGACCTTCGCCGAGGTTGCCGACGACTTTATCGAATACATTCGCGGCGGCGAATTAGTCATTCATAACGCAACGTTCGATATCGGCTTTATGGATTACGAATTCGACATGCTCGGACGTAACCTGCCAAAAACCGAAACGTTCTGTAAAATCACCGACAGCCTGGCAATGGCGCGTAAGCTGTTCCCCGGCAAGCGTAATAACCTCGATGCCCTGAGCGATCGTTACCTGATCGACAACAGCAAACGTACGCTGCACGGCGCTTTGCTTGACTCCGAAATTCTTGCCGAAGTCTATCTGATGATGACCGGCGGCCAGACCAGCATCAAATTTACCCACGAAGGCGAGCAAAATACCGGTGCTGACGGGTTAGGGATCCAGCGCGTGGCACGTCCGGCTTCAGGGTTAAAAGTGATCGCGGCGAATGAGCAGGAACTGGCGTGGCATGAAGAAAGATTGGATCTGGTGGTGAAAAAGGGCGGCAGCTGTCTGTGGCGTTCGTAAGTTCCGTTTCTTCGGCGTGGTTTGAAACTGTTGTTTTGAAAACATCCATTCTGCGGGAAAACTGTGCAGTTGATTGAAAATCTCAGGAAAAGCATTGACGTAAGGGCGGGCATTCCTTAATATCCGCTCCGTTCTTAACCAGAACAAAACGCGGAGCGGTAGTTCAGTTGGTTAGAATACCTGCCTGTCACGCAGGGGGTCGCGGGTTCGAGCCCCGTCCGTTCCGCCACTATTCAGAAGCCCTGAGTGAGAAATCACTCAGGGCTTCGTCGTTTCAGCCATCCTGGCTATTTTTCTTCCTTTTAACCGTCTGTTATTCCGCTTCGGTTTTCATATAGCCGATTGCGCCGCTGGTCGCGCGATCATGACGGGCGATGTAACGATAGAAACCGCCAGCCAGGAATGCACCGATAAACCAGCTGAAGTTCGCCACCTGATGCAGGCCCGGCGTAAAGCTTATCACCAGACCAATCACCACCGCCGGCACCAGGGCGGCAATCGCTTTCGGGTTAAATCCGTTGCGGTACCAGTAACGACCGGAAGGCGTGGCATTAAACAGCGCATCTACATCCATATGACCACGTTTGATGAGATAATAATCCGCCAGCAAAATCCCGAACAACGGCCCGATAAATGACCCCAGCACGTCCAGCGTGTAGTGGATAATTTCCGGTGACTGGAACAGGTTCCACGGCGTCAGCAGCACAGAACCGACGGCGGCAATCATTCCGCCAGTGCGGAAACTGATTTTTTGCGGTGAACAGTTAGAGAAGTCGAACGCCGGTGACACGAAGTTCGCCACGATATTGATACCGATGGTGGCGATGATCATGGTCAGCAAGCCGAGCGCCACCGCCACGCTGTTGCCCACGCGGCTGACGGTTTCGATAGGATCGGTAATCATCTGGCCGAACAGCGATTGTGTACCGGAAACAATCACTACGGTCACAATCGAGAAAAGCAGGAAGTTAAACGGCAGGCCCCAGCGGTTACCGCGACGGATTTCGCTCATGCTCTTACCGTAACGGGAGAAGTCGCCGAAGTTGAGCAGCGGACCGGAGAAATAAGACACCACCAGCGCCGTGGCGGTCAGCATTTCCCAGCCTTGCTGGCCGACGGTCAGGGTTTTGGTCGAAAGCGTAAAGGAGATATTGCTTAGCCCGGTTTTATACAAAATCCAGCCCGCCAGCATCAGCATGACGACATACACCGCCGGACCCGCCACATCGATGAAACGCTTAATCGCGCTCATCCCGTGCCAGAATACCATCGCCTGCAAGACCCACATGATACCGAAACAAATCCAGCCGAGGGCTGAAAGGCCCAGCCAGTGCGGCACGGTCAGCGGCGTCAGGGAAGGAAAGAATTTGAGCAGCACCAGCATTAACGCGCTGGCCGCCAGATAGGTCTGAATGCCGTACCACGCGAAGGCGATCAGCCCGCGGATCACCGCCGGAATATTCGCTCCGAACACGCCAAATGCCTGACGGCAAATCACCGCGTAAGGCACGCCAGCCTGCTGGCTTGGTTTCGCCACCAGATTGGCACAAATCTGCACGATACAAATTCCGCACAATAAACACAGCAGTACCTGCCAGCTGGTCAGGCCGAGCGTAAAGAAACTCGCGGCCATTACGTAGCCGCCCATGCTGTGCACATCGGACATCCAGAAAGAAAATATGTTGTACCAGCTCCAGTTTTGGTCTCGGGTAGGCGCTAAGTCATCATTACACAGCCGCGGGCTGTAATAAGGTTTGATGATCCCGGCGCCCTGTTCGGAAGACGCCGTGGCGGAGGTGATTTCCTGATTTGGCATAAATCGTGCTCCTGTCATAAACAACATGTGAAAGTCGGAAGCCGGATACCGGCTGCCCAAAGTTAAAAAGCAGTCACGGGAACACTGCATGAATCAGGCCAAACTTCACTTCTTGTATACAAAAAATCTATTTCAGGTATACGATAAATACACAAAACGGTATACGGAGTAACAGCAATGACCAGTTGGAGCGGGCTGAATACGGCCTATTTTACCGAGGATAAGGACGACCACATTTATAACGCGCTGGTGAAGGCTATTGTTGAGCACCAGCTTTTACCCGGCAGTAAATTACCCGAAGAAGCGCTGGCGGAAGTGTTCTCTGTCAGTCGCACGGGTATCCGCCGGGTGTTACAGCGCCTTGCCGCAGTGCAACTTGTGACAATATTGCCCAAGCGTGGTGCGCATGTGACCGCGCCGGATGCGGCTGAGGCCCGCGATGTTTTCGCGACCCGTAAAATTCTGGAATGCGCCAACCTGCCGCAGGTGATTGACCGTTGTCAGTCCACACATCTGGTGGCGCTGAAGAAACTGGTGCAGGAAGAAAAGCGTGCCCATGACGATCGTGACGGCGCTGCGGCAATCCGTCTGTCTGCCGCTTTTCACGTTCAGCTTCAGGCCATTTCCGGCAACAAAGTTCTGACCGAATCCGTTTCTCTGCTGACACTACGTTCTTCACTGGCGATTGCCGCCTGGGGCGCACCGTGGCAGCAAGGGTGCCGTTGTCGTGATCATGACGATCTGCTGGAGTTGCTGAAAAAACGCGATACCGCAGCGTTGTCCGACAGCATGGCGCAGCATTTTGACAGCATCGTCGCCAGCCTGCGCTTTGAGCAAAACAAAGGGCCAATGCCCGATTTCGCGCAGATTTTTGCCGCGCAGATGCCGGTTACAGAAAAGGACTCCGACTGATGGCGAATCCACTTTGTATACAACTGATTAATCCCAATACCAGCCTGGCGATGACCGAAGTGATGGCGCAAACCGCCCGTTCAGTGGCTGCGCCGGAGACACAAATTCTGGCGGTCTGCCCTGAAGAAGGCGCGCCATCCATTGAAGGACATTTCGACGAAGCGGTTGCAACGCTTGGCGTGTTGCAGCAGATAAAAGCGGGGCGCGATGCGGGTGTCGACGGGCACATTATTGCCTGTTTCGGTGATCCCGGATTACTGGCTGCCCGTGAGCTGGCGCGTGCGCCGGTCATAGGTATTGCCGAAGCGGCGATGCATCTGGCAACGATGCTGGCGACGCGATTCTCTATTGTCACGACGCTGCCACGCACGCTGACTATCGCCCGGCATCTGCTGCATCAGTATGGATTTGAGCGCCATTGCGCGGCTCTGCACGCCATTGATCTGCCAGTGTTATCGCTGGAAGACGGCAGCGGGCTGGCACAACAAAAAGTGCGTGAACAGTGTATCGCGGCAAAAAAATCCGACGGCAGCGGGGCGATTGTGCTCGGTTGCGGCGGAATGGCCGATTTGGCGCAGGAACTGACGCTTGAGCTGAATATACCGGTGATCGACGGCGTCAGCGCGGCGGTCAAAATGGTCGAATCACTGGCGTCCTTGCGCCTGACGACCAGTAAACACGGTGATCTGGATTATCCGCTGGAAAAACCTTTGTCTGGCCGTTTTGCCGGACTGAATCTGAGAGAACACTATGTCTGATTTCGAGTACGGTTTTACTGATGCTTATCCGCGAGACTTAATCGGTTACGCCGGACGCCCGCCGCATGCCAACTGGCCGGGCAATGCCCGCATAGCGGTGCAGTTTGTCCTCAATTACGAAGAGGGTGCAGAAAATAACGTGTTGCATGGCGATGCCGGTTCCGAACAATTTCTGTCTGACATCATCGGTGCCGCCAGTTTCCCCGACCGCCACATGTCGATGGATTCCCTTTACGAATACGGCTCCCGCGCGGGTTTCTGGCGCATTCATCATGAATTTCAAAAACGTGGACTGCCACTGACCGTTTTCGGCGTGGCGATGGCGCTGGCGCGAAATTCCGAAATCGTCAGCGCGATCAAAGCGGCGGATTACGACGTCGTCAGCCACGGCTGGCGCTGGATCCACTATCAGCACATGAGCAAAGCCGAAGAAGCGCAGCACATGCAAAAAGCCGTTACCGTGCTGCGTGATTTGTTCGGCAAAGCGCCAACCGGCTGGTACACCGGGCGCGACAGCCCGAACACCCGTCAGCTGGTGGCTGAGTCGGGCGGATTCCAGTATGACAGCGATTATTACGGCGATGACCTGCCGTTCTGGACGCCGGTAAAACTGGAAAATGGCGAGACAAAACAACATCTGGTGATCCCGTACACACTCGAAACCAACGACATGCGATTTGCGTCACCGCAGGGTTTTAACACCGGCGAGCAGTTCTACACCTATCTGAAAGATACGTTTGACGTGTTGTATGAAGAAGGTGAAACCTCACCGAAAATGATGTCGATCGGGATGCATTGTCGGATCCTTGGCCGTCCCGGGAGATTTCGCGCTTTACAGCGGTTTCTCGATTACGTGGAATCGCATGATCGCGTGTGGGTGTGTAAGCGGCAGGAAATTGCTGAGCACTGGGTTAAAGAGCATCCTGCTCCGGGACTTTAAGTTCAAAACCAAGATCAAGACCTTGGGCTCGCCGCCCAAACTGGCCCAGAGGACGCATAAGCGCGCGCCCTCTGGACTCCCGCGCTTTTTCACTGCGCGCTATCGCTAGATAATATGTTTCAGGTATCACCGTGACAGGCTGGAAATCTTGCCGCTGTGCGGTTCCCTCTCTCGGTCCTGAAGCCTTGGGTCTTCAGGCCGCTCCGTTCGGCAAGATGTCTGAATCGCCCGATGGTTCGGTCAAACCATCAGACTCACATGCGCCGCCACTATCTTCCATCCGCTCGCCATCTTCACCCACGTCTGCTGCTGACGCCCGATTTTATCGGTCCCTTCACGACGAAATTCCGTGCTGGCCACCGCCATGTCATCGCCAAACGTTGTGATAGTGGTGTTGACCAATTCCCGGTCTAACCCCTGGGACGATCGTGCGGAGCGGAATGCGCGGATGGCTTCAATGCCGTAAAGATTTTCTCCCGCGCCATAGCGTACGGTACGCGGGTCATGCCAGAACAGTTCGTCGAGGACGGCGGTATCATTGGTGATAAGCGCCTGTTCATAGCGATAAAACGCCGCATTCATTTCGGCAAGGATCGCCGGGCGGTCGATATGTTCAGTTTTCATGATTTCGTCTCTTTACTCTTTTTACTTCACCCTGAAAAACGGCGATGCAGGTTATTACTCGGGCATCACCGGAGAACTGCTGACTTTCACTATTCCCTGAAGCTCCAGCGCCCGTGCTGCGCGCAGGCACAGATCCTCGCGCCACGGCGGTGCAATCAGTTGTAATCCTATCGGCAGACCGGTCGATGTCGTGACCGGCACCGTCACCACCGGCAAACCGAGGAACGAAATCGGCTGCGTCAGCATGCCCATATTGGCACGTGTCGGCAGGTCCTGACCGCTAATTCTGATCGTGTCCTGGCCAATCAGCGTTGCCGGGCAAGGCGTGGCGGGCGCAATCAGAATGTCCCAGTGATCAAACAAGGGCAAGATTTGTTCCTGAAATTGCTGGCGAAAACGCTGCGCCTGCACGTACCACGCTGCCGGGATCATCGCGCCGGCAAGTAAACGCTCACGCGACAGCGGCTCGAACAGCTGCGGGATGCTGCGCAATTTTGGCAAATACTGATTGCCGCCTTCAGAGGCACTTATGATGAACGCCGCTGAGCGCGCCAGTTCGGCCTGCGGCATTTCAACTTCTTCCTGTGCCTCCAGCGCCTGCGCAATCTGGCGCACGGCGGCTTTGGCGTGGTCGTCGCACCAGGTAGAAAAATATCCGCCCAGCACCGCAGTACGTAAACCTTGCTGACCGCGACCCAGCTGAGAAAACGTCGCGGTAACCGGCTTATCAGCCTGAAAATGATCCTGCGGATCCGTGCCCTGGATCGCGTCATACACCTGCGAAAGGTCTTCGCTGCACCGCGCCATCGGGCCGATGTGATCGAGGCTCGCGACAAACGGCTGGCTGCCGCGACGTGAAATGCGCCCGAAAGTCGGTTTCAGGCCGAGAATACCGCTCAGCGAAGAAGGCACGCGAATAGAACCGTTGGTATCGCTGCCGAGGGTGAAATGCACCAGACCAGCGGCGACCGCAGCGGCTGACCCGCCGGAGGAACCTCCGGCGACGCGCGCCAGATCCCGCGGGTTACGGGTAGCGCCATAATGGCTGTTTTCGGTGGTAAAACCGTAGGCGTAAGCATCCATATTCAGCATGCCGGAAAGCATCGCGCCCTGTGCGGCGAGGCGGGAAACCGTCCACGCATCGTGGTGGGCGGCGGCATTGCTGCTGTTAAGACTCGCACCTGCCAGCGTCACTTCACCGGCCACGTCGAGCAGGTTTTTCACCGCATAAGGAATGCCCGCAAGTGGCGTGAGTGCGGCCCCGCTGGCGCGGGTTTTATCGACTTTTGCGGCCTCACTCAGCATGCGTTCGCGGGTGATATGCGTATATGCGTTGATGACCGGATTGGCCTGTTCAACGGCGTCGAGCGTGGCGCTGGCAATTTCTGTCGCTGAGATTTCACCCTGCGCAATCGCCTGATGTAACTGACTGACGGTAAAGCTATCAAACGATTTCATGCGCGATACACTCTTCATGCTCTATACACCCCGGCAATTTCCAGGCGCGAATCGAGCGGTAAATCCATCAGCGGTTGCGCCATTTGCGCGATACGGCTGAACTGCACCAGCAATTCCTGACGACGTCCGTCGTCGAGTTCCAGCGCCAGCACGGATTCCATCTGGCGGATGTAAGCGGCCCAGTCGGTCGCTGCGGGAGTATTTTTCATGCTGCTTCCTTATCAATGCTTATGAGCGAAGTCTGATTAAAATCCGGCGGCGCTGCCGTTACTGCGCGGGTCGGAGGCACCTTCAAACATGCCGTTGGTGTGGCGGATAATGGCTCCGGCATGGCCGACGGCCTCGCTGAAATCCGGCAACAGTTCAACGTCGTGACCGCGCTGCCTCAGTCCGGCCAGCGTCGGATAGGCGAAACGGCCTTCCAGTTTCAGTGAATCCGAACTTTCTCCCCAGGTACGACCCAGCAGCCAGCGCGGACCGCTGATCGCCTGCTGCAAAGACTGTCCCTGTACCACATGGCGGATAAACACCGCGGCCTGTGTTTGCGGCTGGCCGTCGCCGCCCATCGACCCGTAAACCATGGTGCGCCCGTCGTATAAGCGTGCGGCGGCGGGGTTGAGCGTATGGAACGGTTGTTTGCCCGGTGCCAGCGCCAGTAAATGGCTGGCGTCGAGGCTGAACGACGCGCCGCGGTTTTGCCACAACACGCCGCTGCCCGGCAGCACAACGCCACTGCCGAACTCGTGATAAATGCTCTGGATAAATGACACCGCCAGCCCGCTGCTGTCCATCACGCCCATCCAGACGGTATCGCCCGGTCCTTTTCCTTTGCCCCAGTCGGCGGCGCTGTGTGGTTTGATTCGGGTGGCGAGAGCGTCGAGATACTGCGGATCGAGCAGGCTCTGTGCATCCTGCGTCATCATACGTGGATCGGTAATGAAGCGGTCGCGCAGGCCAAACGCCAGTTTGGTGGCTTCGACAATGCTGTGAATAGTGGCGCTTTCGTCCATGGTTTCCAGTGGCAGACGGTCAGTCAGGCCGAGGATCGCCAGTGAGACCAGCCCCTGCGTCGGCGGTGTCAGATTGTAGATTTCGCCCTTGCTGTGTTTGAGGCGCAGCGGTACCCGTCGCTGCGGCTTGTAGGCGGCGAGATCGGCGCGGGTCACCGGCATACCGAGTTTTTCCATGTCGGCGGCCATATTGCCGGCCAGCTCGCCCCGATAGAAACTGTTCAGCCCGTCCTCGCACAGCATGGATAACGTCTGTGCCAGCTGCGGCTGGGTGAAACGATTACCGGCGCGCGGGACTTCCCCGTTCGGCAGAAAAACGTCGGCAAAGGTGCGGAAATCTTTTAGTTCGTGCTGCTTGGCGCGGGTCGCCGCTTCCTGCGATGCCGTCACCGGAATGCCGTCCGCAGCGTAACGGATGGCATCACGAAGCAGGCGCGAAAGCGGTTTTTGCTCGCCGCCAAATTCAGACGACACATTCAGCGCTTCCTGCCAGCCGCCGACAGTGCCTGCGACGGTCAATGCCGCTTTCGGGCCACGGTGCGGAATATGAGTTTCACCCGCGTAGAAATCGAGAGAGGCGAGTGCACCTGCCGCACCGCTGGCATCTATCGCCACAGGATTGCCCTGCGGTGGCACAATCAGCCAGAAGCCATCGCCGCCCAGCCCGTTCATGTGCGGATAGACCACGGCAATGGTTGCGGCCGCAGCCACCATCGCTTCAATGGCATTGCCGCCTTCGCGCAATACCGCAAGCGCACTCTGGCTCGCCAGATGATGAGGGGTGACCGCCATACCCAGCGGTGCGCTGTTACTGTTAATCATGCGATGTCCTTTTTAGAAACGCTTTTTTTATGCTGCCCGTGCTTGCAGGGTTTAGGGCGCGTAGGGATTAAGTTAAGCAAGAGGTGTTCCACATCCGCAGAACGTTGTGGCTTTCACACATAATTTTGCTTGCATTGGCAAGCTTAGTGCATGGTATGTTCCGCTGAAACATTGGTTACAAATACCCAAGGGTTAGGGGAAAAGATGAAACAGATTGATGAGCGTCTGCGTGATCATTACGCCGAACTGACGCCGCAGGAACAGCGGGTGGCGGACTTTATTTTTGCCAGCATCGACGACCTGATGAGTTACAACAGCGCAGAGCTGGCGCGGCTTAGCGGCGTGTCGAAAGCCACAGTCAGCCGCCTGTTTAAGCGCCTCGGCTACCCGAGTTATCGCGATATGCGCAATGAAATGCGCACCCTGCGCCAGAGCGGAATGCCGCTGACCGACAGCCGTGACGCGGTGCAGGGTAATACCTTGTTATCGCGGCACTATAAGCAGGAAATGGCCAATCTGACGCAGTGGATTAACCAGATTGACGGCGAACAGTTTGGCGCGTTGATCGCGGCGCTGAGTCAGGCGCGACAGGTGCGTCTTCTGGGCTTTCGTAACAGTTATCCGGTGGCGTTGCATTTACGTCAGCAGCTGATTCAGGTGCGTCCAGGCGTGATGATCATGCCGCAACCGGGACAAACACTGGCGGAAGAACTGGTGGATCTGACTGAACAGGACGTGGTGATTTTCGTGGCTTTCCGCCGCAGGCCGCGTATGGCGAAGGAAATTCTGATGCAGTTACAGACGCTTGGCGTACCGGTTCTGCTGATTTGCGAACCGCAGGCGCAGACGCTTATCCCGCTTGCCACCTGGCATCTGGCCGCGCCGCTCGACAGCGTGTCGGCGTTCGACAGTTATTCTTCCGCCATGAGTCTGGCGAATTTACTCAGCAATGCGTTGCTGCACGATATTCTCGCCTCAGGCCGTCAGCGCATTCATCAGATAAGCGATTTGTATAACTCTCTGGATGAACTGGAACAGCGGTGATTCCCTACTGAGGAACAAATCCGGCGCTTTTGTGGTGCTTTCGCACGATTTCAGTGCATCCTGTTTTTCATCACTTCACGCTTTTTGCCCTGATTCAGGGCAAAAAAACCGCTTCTGATCCTGTCCGTCCTTTTCTAATTCCTTGTCATACCGTGACTTTGCGCACATTTTTTTCGGCGCGTCGCTTTTGGCACATTCGTTGCAAAGTTTTAAATATAAGAATCTATCGTTCCAAAAACTTTTCACCGGAGATAATCTATGAACATGAACAAACGGCTGTTGGCTTGGGCAGGTGCGGCAATGCTGGTGCTTCAGGCATCGGGTGTGATGGCCGATCAGTTGCAGGATATTCAGAAGCGCGGCGTGCTGCGCGTGGCTGTCCCTCAGGATTTCCCGCCGTTTGGTTCGGTGAGCAAGGATTTGCAGCCGGAAGGCTATGATATCGATATGGCGCAGTATCTGGCCGATAAGATGAAACTTAAGTTGCAACTGGTGCCCGTCACCAGCGCCAACCGCGTGCCTTATCTGCAAACGGATAAAGTCGATCTGGTGATTTCCAGCCTCGGCAAAAATGCTGAGCGCGAAAAAGTGATCGACTTCAGCAACGCCTACGCACCGTTCTTCCTCGGCGTGTTTGGCGCACAAGGTGACAAACTGGCGGATCTGAAAGAGCTGTCCGGCAAAACCATCGGCGTGACACGCGGGGCGGTGGAAGATCTGGCGCTGACGGATGTCGCGCCGAAAGACGCCAAAATTCAGCGTTACGAAGACAACAACACCACGCTGTCTGCCTATCTGTCCGGTCAGGTTGAATACATCGCTACCGGCAACCTGGTGGTAGCTGTCATTGCCCGCATGAATCCGGCCAAAGCCCCGGTTTCGAAAGTGATGCTTAAAGACTCGCCGTGCTACGTCGGGCTGCGTAAAGACGAACCGGCGCTGAAAGACAAAGTGAATGAGCTGATCGCTGAAGGCATTAAAGACAAGACGCTGAATACGTTGTCTGAAAAATGGATGAAGGCTCCGCTGCCAGCTTCCATCGGCGCGTGATCAGGATTTTGACGGAGATCTTTCATGACCTATCAGCTTAACTTTAGCGCGCTGTGGCCTTATATGCCGGAACTGCTGGCCGGATTATGGACCACCATTGAGCTGACGGTACTGGCAACGATTGGCGGTGTCGCAATAGGCATTTGCGGCGCGGCCATCCGCTGCGGCAACCATAAAACCCTGCGTGCGGTCTGGGGCATTTATGTCGAAGCCATCCGCAATACGCCATTTGTGGTGCAGTTGTTTTTCATCGTTTTCGGCTTACCGGCTATCGGTCTGAAAATGACTGCCGGTGAAGCGGCACTGCTGGCGATGCTGATTAACCTCGGCGCGTACAGCACGGAAATTATCCGCGCCGGTATTCAGGTGACGCCGAAAGGCCAGTGGGAAGCCGGGCGCGTGCTGGGTTTAACGCGCAGCCAGACGTTCCTGCGCATCGTGTTGCCGCCGTCGCTGAAACGCATTTATCCGTCGCTGGTCAGCCAGTGCATTATCGTGATGCTCGGATCTTCCGTGGTATCGCAGGTGTCCTATGAAGAGCTGACATTTGCCGCGAACTTAATTCAGTCGCGCACTTTCCTCAGTTTTGAAGTGTATCTGGTCACCACGTTGTTCTATTTGCTGTTGTCGGTGGCGATGCGTCAGTTGTTACTGCTGGCCGGACGCCGTGTCTTTGGGAGTGAAAACTGATGATGACCTTCACCGACTGGGACATTGTGCGCAATCTCCTGCTGGCCGCGCGCTGGACGCTGTTGCTTTCGCTGACTGCGTTTATCGGTGGCACGCTGGTGACCCTGCCGCTGCTGTTATTGCGACTGACTAAACGCCGCTGGCCGACGCGTTTTGTGCGTTTATATTCCGAACTGTTTCAGGGCACGCCGTTGCTGATGCAGCTGTTTCTGGCGTTCTTCGGTCTTGGCCTGTTTGGTATCAACGTCAGCCCGTGGACGGCCGCCGCGCTGGCGCTGACGCTCTACACCAGCGCGTATCTGGTAGATATCTGGAGTGGCAGTATTGTCGCGTTACCGAAAGGCCAGTGGGAAGCATCGCGCTGTCTCGGCCTGAATTTCGGGCAAACGCTGTGGCGCGTAATCACCCCGCAGGCGCTGCGGATCGCGATTGCGCCGACCGTCGGGTTTTCCGTGCAGGTGGTGAAAGGCACCGCGCTGGCCTCGATTATCGGTTTTGTCGAGCTGACCAAAGCCGGAACCATGCTTAATAACGTGACCTATCAGCCGTTCAAAGTGTTTGGATTAGTGGCGCTGGGCTACTTCCTGATGTGCTATCCGCTGTCCCGTTACAGCCAGCATTTAGAAAAATCATTGCGTGGAGAGAAACAGTAATGCCACTGATCACCATCAACCAGGTTCAGAAGTTTTACGGTCAGAACCACGTACTGAAAGGCGTGGATCTGGATATCGACAGCGGCGAAGTGATTTCGATTATCGGCCGCAGCGGTTCAGGGAAAAGTACGCTGTTACGCTGCATGAACGGGCTGGAAGGCTATCAGGAAGGCAGCATCAAACTGGGCGGCATGACCATCACAGACCGCGATTCTCAGGCGCGTGATATCAGCCGTTCCGTCGGCATGGTGTTCCAGAGTTTTAATCTTTTCCCGCACATGACTGCGCTGGAAAACGTCATGCTGGCACCACGCCGCGTGCTGAAAAAATCTGCGTCCGAATGCCGTGAACTGGCCGCGCAGATGCTGGCAAAAGTCGGGCTGGCAGATCGCATGGATTATTACCCGTCGAATCTTTCCGGCGGCCAGCAGCAACGTGTGGCCATTGCCCGTGCGCTGGCGATGACCCCGAAAGTGCTGCTGTGTGATGAAATCACCTCGGCGCTGGATCCGGAATTAGTCGGCGAAGTATTGAAAGTGCTCGAGCAACTGGCGAAAGAAGGCATGACGCTGGTGCTGGTGACGCACGAAATGAATTTTGCCCGCGAAGTGGGCGACCGCGTGGTGTTCATGCATCAGGGCACCGTGTGGGAACAGGGCGAAAGCCGGGCGCTGTTTGCTAACCCGCAAACTCCCGAGCTGAAACAGTTTATCGCATCCGTACGCGGTTTGAATGAAGCCGCTGCCAGCTAACATCGTAAAGGATTAACTATGTCAGATTTCATCTCTCCCGGACAAATCAACCCGCCGACCCGTCTGCTGATGGGGCCGGGGCCAATTAACGCCGATCCGCGCGTGTTGCGGGCGATGGCGAGCCAGCTGGTCGGGCAATATGATCCGGTCATGACCGGCTACATGAACGAAGTGATGGCGCTGTACCGCGCGCTGTACAAAACCGAAAACCAGTGGACGTTGCTGATCGACGGCACCTCGCGCGCGGGTATCGAAGCTGTGCTGCTTTCCGGTATCCGTCCGGGCGATAAAGTGCTGGTGCCGGTGTTTGGGCGGTTCGGGCATCTGCTGTGCGAAATCGCCCGCCGCTGTCGTGCCGAAGTGCACACCATCGAAGCGCCGTGGGGGGAAGTGTTTGACCCGCAGCAAATCGAAGATGCGATTAAATCGGTGAAACCACGCTGGTTGCTGACCGTGCAGGGCGATACGTCCACCACCATGTTGCAGCCGCTGGAGCAACTGGGCGAAATCTGCCGCCGTCATGGCGTGCTGTTCTACTCCGATGCCACGGCGTCCTTTGGCGGCAACCCGCTGGAAACTGACGCCTGGGGATTAGACGCCGTATCTGCCGGTTTGCAAAAATGCCTCGGCGGTCCCTCCGGCAGCTCACCGGTGACCATCAGCCCGCGCTTTGAAGAACAAATCCGTCGCCGTAAATGTGTGGAAGAAGGCATCCGTACTGCCGACCACGCCGACGGCGATGAAGAGATGATTTATTCCAACTATTTCGATCTGGGCATGATCATGGATTACTGGGGCCCGGAGCGTCTGAATCACCACACCGAAGCCACCAGCATGCTTTTTGCCGCACGTGAATGCGCCCGCATCATTCTGGAAGAAGGGCTCGATACCGGCATCGCCCGCCATAAACTGCACGGCGGCGCGTTGCTGGCGGGTATTCAGGGCATGGGGCTGGAAGTGTTCGGCGACCTGAATAACCGCATGAACAACGTACTCGGCGTGGTCATTCCTCAGGGCGTTCACGGCGAACAGGTGCGTCAGATGATGCTTAACGATTTCAGCATTGAAATCGGCACGTCATTTGGTCCGCTGGCCGGGAAAATCTGGCGCATCGGTACGATGGGTTACAACGCGCGTAAAGACTGCGTGTTGCAGACGCTGGTGGCGCTGGAAGCCGTGCTTAATCGTCTGGGATTTGCATCGAAATACGGCGCAGGGGCGCAGGCAGCCTGGGATCACTACGCGGGAGGTCAGTAATGGCAGAAGCCTTTACGCTGGCTGCGGTTTCCGACAGCGCAAAACTTGCCGCTGAACGGGTAATGGCGCGCTGCGACGCACTCGCCGCCATCAGTGAAACGCCGGGACAACTCACCCGCGTGTATATCTCACAAGAACATTTACAGGCCAACCATCTGGTGGGGGAATGGATGGCCGCCGCCGGTATGCGCGTCTGGCAGGACAGCGTTGGTAATATTTGCGGACGCTACGAAGGGCTAGACGCTTTGGCACCGGCCATACTGCTCGGTTCGCATCTCGACAGCGTGCGCAATGCGGGGCGTTACGACGGACCGCTCGGCGTGCTGGCCGCGCTGGAAGTGGTGGCACATTTGCATCAGAACGCTATTCGCTTGCCGATGGCTGTGGAAATTGTCGGGTTCTGCGACGAAGAAGGGACGCGTTTTGGCATCACGCTGCTGGGCAGTCGCGGACTGACCGGCACCTGGCCTGCTGACTGGTTGGAACGTCAGGACGCGCAGGGTATTTCTGTGGCGCAGGCCATGCAACATGTCGGGCTGGATCCGCTGAAAATCGGCGCGTCACAGCGTGCGGTCAGCGATTTTTGCGCTTATCTGGAATTGCACATCGAGCAGGGCCCGTGCCTGCAAGCGGCTGATGTGCCGCTCGGTGTGGTCACGGCGATCAACGGCGCGCGTCGTCTTAATTGCGAATTTACCGGTCACGCCGGACATGCCGGAACCGTGCCGATGGGGCGACGTCAGGACGCCCTGACGGCCGCCGCCGAATGGACGCTGGCGATTGAAAGCATCACCACCGCCACCGGCCGCAATCTGGTGGCAACAGTCGGCACGCTGGAATGTCTGCCGGGCGCGGTGAACGTCATTCCGGGGCAGGTCAAATTGTCGCTGGATGTACGCGGGCCGAGCGATGATGATCTCTCTGCGCTGCTGGAAACGCTGCTGGCGAAAGGCAGGGATATCGCAACGCGTCGCGGACTGACTTTCGCCGCCGGGCAGTTTTACGGCATCAGCGCGACGACGTGCAGTGCCGGTTTGCAACACCGTCTGAACCAGAGCGTTCTGCAATTGCAGGGGCAGGCAATGTCACTGCCAAGCGGCGCCGGGCATGACGCGATTGCTATCGCCGAATGCTGGCCGGTGGGCATGTTATTTGTGCGCTGCAAAGACGGTATCAGCCATCATCCCGACGAATCTGTCACCACCCGTGACGTGGCTTACGCGGTGCAGGCGTATATCAATACGGTGCTGAGTTTTGCAGAGGGACATTTATGACCTTTGAAGAATTCAACGCGCTGTCAGAATTCGAAGCTGTGGCTCTGTTGCGCCCGCTGGTGAATATCCCTGCCTGGGCGAAATCGGTCAGTGACGCGCGGCCTTACATTTGTGTGGAAGACGTGCTGCAAAGCGCCGAATCAGCCTGTGAAAACTGGCAGCAGGAAGATATTGCTCAGGCACTGTCGGCGCATCCGCGTATCGGTGAGCGCGCCAGCGGTGCCAGCAAAGAAGCACAGCTTTCCCGCGGCGAACAGGCGACGCTCAATATCAGCCAGCAAACGGTGATTGATGCGCTGCATGAAGGTAATCTGCGATATGAACAGCGCTTCGGGCGGGTATTTCTGATCCGCGCCAAAGGGCGCAGTTCAGAAGAGATCCTCGAAAATTTGCAACGACGTCTGAAGAACTCACCCGACGCCGAATATCAGGAAACTGCTCAGCAGCTAAAAGAAATCACCCTGCTGCGTTTAAAGGAGATATTCCAGCCATGACCCGCATCACCACGCATATTCTCGATACCTCTCTGGGACAGCCTGCTGCCGGCGTACGCGTCTGGCTGGAAAGCCTGGAAGGGCAGAAAATCACGCTCATCAGCGAAGGCCAAACTGATGCCGACGGGCGCGCCGCGAAATTAACGCCGGAACCGGTGGCTTCCGGCCATTACCGGCTATGTGCAGACATTGGCGCGTATTTCATAGCGACGGGGCGCGACACGCTTTATCACTCGGCGATCATTGATGTGATGATCGACGGGGAGCAAGATCATTACCATCTGCCGCTGCTGATCAGTCCGTATTCCTACTCGACCTATCGCGGCAGCTAAGTTTCACGAAATTTAGCCCATCAGCAGGTGCGGATGCTTTAACCGCACGCTTTGGGTCAGTGCCGCGTGGCTGACATCCCGCTCACGGTTGCTCTGACGCACCTGTTGCAGAAACGCCATCAGCAGCGGATTGGGGCGCTCGCGGCGCGACATCAGTTCCGGTTGTCCCTGAACGCCCATAAAGAACGGATGATTATCCAGTTCTACCGCCTGCGCCTGTTCCCCGCTTTCGTCGTAACCCGAAATCAGTAATCCCGAACTTTCCAGTTCTGCCAGTAATTGCGGATTCAGATAGCGGCGCTGGTTATAGCGCAGCGTAAATTCGTCGCCCATTTTATTCGCCAGCAGGCTGCCATTGCGGGTAATAACCGGATGGTTCCCCAGACGCGGCTGCGCGTGTTCGGCGAGCGGCAGACCGGTTTGCAGGCTACCGAGCGTCGACGGGCCGTGCATCACCACGCTGTCCTGTCCCAGCACTTTCTGGCCCAGCGCCGTCACCATCTGATGCATTCCCTGATTGATGCCCAGCACTGGCGTGCGGTTTTCCAGCGCCCAGGCCGCCGTCGCCAGCGGACTGGCCTGATGATCGCCTGACGTTAACGTCGCTCCCGGCAAAATAATGCCATCGACATCAAAAAGCGTGCAGTCGAGCTGACTGCCCAGTAATGCGGCGGTCACATAAACCACGTCAATGTTCATTGCCAGTGCATCGGCGGCGTCTCCCAGTGCAGCGAGCATCGCCGGATAGCTGTCACGCTGCTCGGCAAAATCACCCACCAGCGCCACGCGCAGAGTTTTTCCTGCCCGCATGACCGGCTGTGAAACGGAGCCTAGCGCCCAGCGACCGAAGGTATCGCGCCCCCAGCCGTTACTGCGAATTTTGCCGGTGACACAATCTTCCAGCTGGAATTTATCCTGTTTGCGCACCACGGTCAGTGACTCAATTTCTATGCCGTGTTCCGTGATTTGTGCCGCCAGCCCTGCGGGTAACGGCTCACGCAATGGCACGACGATATCTTCTTTAAGTGCCCGATAAATAAGAGATTCAAGGCCAGTTTCTTCACCCGCACCGCGCCCGGTGAGGCGCTCAAGCCACACCAGTCCGCTGGTCAGTGCGTGCCCCTGCGCCGTGACGTGCTGACGGGCATTCGGGTAACGTTGTGCATCATGACTGACGGGGAAGTGACACAGCGGCAAAGCGCGGAGTTCAGCAAGTATCGCCGCCATCGCGCCGTACAACGCAGGTTCGGGCGTGGAGTGTGCAATAAAGGTGATGGTCATCAGTGGTCCTCTGTCAGATGTTTTTTGCGGGGGTATTGAATGCAAGAATTGATCCACACCGGGATGTCTTTACATGCTCTGACAAAAAGAGGGAGGTCTGTCGCAAACCAGCATTTCGTCACACTTCACTGCTATAAAACGTCACGCTGTTTAGAACGGAACGCGCTAATGTAGCGCCGGTTGTTCTAACACTTCATTCACTAAGGAAGCATCATGTCAGCATCTCTTTATGGCAGTACGGCGGCACAGTTTGTTCGTGGTTTAAAGAATCTTTCAGCATTGCTGGAAAAGGGCGCGGCATGGGCAAAGGAAAACGGAAAATCAGAAGAAGAAGTCCTGAATACCCGTCTGGCTGATGATATGTATCCGCTGGCGCGTCAGGTGCAGATCACCAGCGATATGTCTAAAGGCGCGATTGCCCGTCTTTCCGGCGTTGCCGCACCGGCGATGGAAGACAATGAAGTGACGTTTGCCGAGTTGCAGGAACGTATTGCCAAAACCCTGCGCTTTATCGAAAGCGTGGATGTCGCGAAACTGGAAGGCGATGAATCCCGTGAAATCGTGGTGAAAGGCAAAAATCATGAACTGAAATTTACCGCACACAGTTATGTCACCGTGTTTGCCGTACCGAACTTCTATTTCCACATCACTACGGCCTATAACATCCTGCGTCATCTTGGCGTGAATATTGGCAAGGCGGACTTTATCGGCGGGAACTAACAGAAATGTTTAATCCGGCGTCTACCCTGAGGGTAGACGCCGGAATATGTATATTTTCATTTATTCAGGCTATAAGTGAATCTCTTAATATTCACAGGAATTATGATTAAAGGAAAATAATCCTTAAATCACCTCCTTTTTATTTAATACCCCCGGTGCCACTGCTGGCACAACAGCTTCCATTTTTTAATTAAAGATTAATTTGCCACGATAAAGCCTCTTTAATTCCGGCGTATTTATTCAATGACGTTCGCGAATTACTGATCCTGAATATTTGCACTTAATCTAATGGAAGAATTTACTATGTGTAATTGCAACTGTAATTCATCAAATAATACAGTATTAAAAGCGGGCGAAGTGAATGACGTCACCTATGTTTCTGTCGAAGCTGCCGCCGCCGCTGCGGCAGATCAGGCTATGCAGGCCTATTGTCAGAATACTTTCAGCGTCGGCGGTGTAATGCTCGATGGCACTGGAAAAGTTCTGAATGCGATTCATAATAACGTCGTCATGAATAATAAGACCAACGATCCTACTGCTCACGGTGAAAGACAACTGATTGACTGGTATTACGCGCAGATTGCCCAGGGCGTTGAGCTGCCACCTCCGTCCGAAATTACTATTGTGACCTCACTGGATCCCTGCTGCATGTGTACCGGTTCGATTATTACCGGCGGCTTTAACGTGATTTCTGCGGCTTTCGATACTTATTCTGGTATCAATTACGACACTCTGGCTGATTTCCCCTCGCTTTCTGCCGATCTGGCTCTGGTGGCGCAGGAGACATTCAGCTATCCGGCCGTTAACGGGGATAACTGCTTTTCCCGACCGGCAAGTTCTGCGCCGGTGGCGGAGTTCTTTACGCAAGACGTGATTGATGTGCAGACGCTGGCGTTGTGTGAGTCCATTTTTGACGCCACCCTGACGCAGGTGAAGGCGAGCATTAACTCAGATTTACCCCCGGATCAGTTGAAAGATATCAAAGAATTACCGGCTGATGATCCGATTGTCGTGGCGTTGCAGGCCATCTATCCTGATGCTTTGCAATATACTGCCCCATCACGTGGCGCACCGGACGACGGGCTGGCTCCTTTCCTGATTGAAGCGGCGAATACTGATATTGCTCAGGGGGGTAAAGGCAACTCGGTCGCATTCCTCGATTACTTCGGTAATCTGTTGTTGTGTTTGTCCGGTGACGAAAAAGCTTCATTGATTCAGACGGCGTTTTTACTGGTGACGCGCAATTATGCACAACTGCGCTATAACCTGCGTGATTCTCTCGGTGACGAAAAAGTACTGCCTTATCTCGGTCATCCCAAATACGGCACTTTTGTATTTTCGCATGGTCCGGATGAGTCATCACATAGCCTGATTGAGCTCGGTGCCTACGGTTCAACCATGGAAGGTGCATTGCCTGAGGAGAATCCGAATTCCTTCCAGTATGGTGTGCCGACAATCGCGCAAACCGAACTGGATGCGTATTGTCAGAAACTGCCACCGTTATACAGCTCAGAAATTAAGGTTCATCCGCAACAGGTCGTGGATCAGGGATTGATAGACGCGCTGGAGGCCGGTTTACCGACAGTTTAAAGTCTCTCATCACACGCTGAGTCTTTAGCCGCCTGGAAATTTCACAGGCGGTGTTTTCGTTTTATCAAGTCCTCAGGCGTGACTAACACGAGCTATCCTGACGAAAAGCTGAGTTTCTGGCTGATCAATCATGTAATAAATACGTATCGGCATCGCGCCAGGCAGGGAAGGTTTCGCGGTAATCCTGTAATGCTTCCAGCGACAGTTCGGCGTCGATAATCATCGCTGAACCCGGTTCGGCACGCGCCAGTTCTTCGCCCTGCGGATTAATGATCAGGCTGTCGCCGCTGTAGTAATGGCCGTTATCATCGTGGCCGACGCGGTTGCAACCGGCAACGTACGCCTGATTTTCAATGGCACGGGCAGCAAGCAACGTCTGCCAGTGACGGCTGCGCGGAGCAGGCCAGTTGGCGACGTAAAGTGCCAGGTCGTAATCCTGACGATTGCGGGAATACACCGGGAAACGCAGGTCATAACAGACTTGCGGCAGAATACGCCAGCCTCGCCATTCGACGATTTCACGACGTTTTCCCGGCACATAATAATTGTGCTCACCGGCCATGCGGAACAGGTGACGTTTATCGTAAAAATGCACTTTGCCCTGCGGTTCTACCAGCAGAAAACGGTTCACGGCGCCTTCGGTGGTACTCAGCGCCACACTGCCGCCGATCATTGCCCCGAGTTGCTGTGCCCATTGTTGCAGCCATTGCACTACGCGGGATTCCGGCAGCGCACTGCCCGGTGCCTGCATGGCGAAACCGGTAGTGAACATTTCCGGTAACACAATCAGATCACGGCCGGTCAGCGCACCGAGCAGGCCGTCAAAATGCGCGAGGTTTGCCTCGCCGTCCAGCCATACCAGCGGCTGTTGCAATACGGACAGTTTTAAAGTTGACACAGGCGCTCCGCAGCAGCGTCCAGCGTGGCTTCCTGTTTGGCAAAGCACAGCCGGATCAGTTTATGTGGGAAAGGCGCGGCGCAGAATACCGACATCGGGATCGCCGCGACACCTACATGTTCAGTCAGCCAGTGGCAGAATGCAACGTCGTCTAAATCGGACACGTCACTGTAATCGACCAGCAGGAAATAGGTGCCCTGGCTCGGCATAACCTTCAGGCGGCTGTTCGCCAGTCCCTGCGCCAGACGGTCACGTTTGGCCTGGTAAAAGGCCGGTAATTCCTGCCAGTGTTCCGGCGCTTCCCGCAGCATATCCGCCAGCGCCAGCTGCACCGGTGTGGTGATGGAGAAGGTCAGATACTGGTGAACCTTGCGCAGTTCGGCGCTGATAATCGCCGGTGCGATGCAATAACCCACACGCCAGCCGGTCATGTGGTAGGTCTTGCCGAACGATGACACTGCAATCGCGCGCTGACGTAACTCGGGATGGCGCAGCACGCTGGCGTGGCCTTCCGGTGCGAAACAAATGTGCTCGTACACTTCATCGCTCAGCACGAAAATGTGCTTATCAGCAATAATTTGCCAGAGCTGTTCAACGTCGCTGTTGCTCCAGACGGTGGCCGACGGGTTATGCGGCGTGTTGATGATGACAAGTTTTGTGCGGTCGGTAATCTGATCGGCGAATTCCGCCCAGTTCACCTTGAATTCCGGCGGCTGCAACTGAATGCGCTTCATCACGCCGCCTGCCAGTTCTACCGCCGGGGCGTAGCAGTCATAGCTCGGATCGAAAGCAATCACTTCATCGCCCTTAGACACCAGCGCGGTGATGGCGATATACAGCGACTCCGTCGCGCCCGCCGTGATGGTGATGTCAGTATCGGCGTCGGGCGCATAGCCGTAAATTTGTTCGGTTTTCGCCGCAATCGCTTCACGCAGCGTTGCGGTACCGGTCATCGGGGCGTACTGATTCGCGCCCTGACTGACGTGATATGCCAGACGATCCCGCAGATATTGCGGGCCATCGAAATCAGGAAAACCCTGCGACAGGTTAATCGCATTGTGTTTCTGCGCCAGAGCACTCATTTGGGTGAAAATCGTGGTGCCTAGTGCGGGAAGTTTACTTTCGGGGATCAATGCTGCTGTGCTCATGGCGGGTCAATACTCCTGGACCGTTGACCTGACAGGCGTCAGGTGTGCAAATAGCGATGTTGCTGACAATATAACACGATGTTAATATTTGGCAATCGAGACGCTTAGATGGCTAAATGACAATTCGGTATAAGGCGCTACGCTTTTTATATATTGCATATTTCACCCCAAACTCAGTCCCTCAACGCACCGTTTTTTCAGGATAAAGATGACAGAAAATTTGCAACTGGGCGCGCTGCTGGCGGCGTGTCACTGGATTGGTCAGAAGGGCTGGAGCCCGGCGACGGGCGGCAATATGTCCATCCGGGAAGGCGATGCCCATTGTCTGATCACCGAATCTGGGAAAGACAAAGGATCACTTACCGCAGAAGATTTTCTGCTGGTTGAACTGGAAAGCGGGCTGGCGCCGAGCGGCCGTCGTCCTTCTGCGGAAACCGGCCTGCACACAATGCTGTATTCCCGCTATCCTGAAACAGGCGCGGTGCTGCATACCCATTCGGTCAATTCGACCGTGTTATCGCGGGTAGAGCGCAGCGGCGCGCTGGTGCTGGAAGGCTACGAGATGCAGAAATCGCTCAGCGGCCAGACCTCGCACCTCGATCAGGTGGTGATCCCGATTTTTGACAACAGCCAGGATATTCCTGCGCTGGCGCAGAAAATTATTGCGTCTTCAGAGCACACGCCGTTGCAGTATGGTTTTTTGCTGCGCGGCCACGGGCTGACCTGCTGGGGACGGGATGTGGCCGAAGCGCGCCGCCATCTGGAAGGGCTGGAATTCTTATTCCAGTGTGAACTGCAACGCCGCCTGCTGGAGGCCAAATGATCCGCGCCATCGTCACTGATATTGAAGGCACAACAACGGATATCCGTTTTGTGCACCAGGTGTTATTCCCTTACGCACGCCAGCGTCTGGCCGAGTTTTTACGTCATGAGCATGACCAGCCGGACGTTGCTGCGGCGCTGGATGCTTTACGCGCTGAAATAGACCGGCCACAGGCCAGTGTCGAAGCGCTGATCGAACAGCTTTTTACTTACATGGACAACGATGTGAAATCGACGTCGCTGAAAGTATTGCAGGGCATTATCTGGCGTACCGGTTATGAGAACGGCGATTTTCGCGGACATCTTTATGACGATGTCGCGCCGCAACTGGAAACCTGGAAAGCCGATGGCCTGCAACTTTGCGTCTATTCCTCCGGCTCGGTGGACGCGCAAAAACTGCTGTTTGGCTACAGCGATGCCGGTGATTTAACGCCGCTGTTCAGCGGGTATTTTGATACCCGCGTCGGGGCCAAGCGTGAAACGGAGTCGTATCAGAACATCGCAGAACAACTGATATTGCCGCCACAGGATTTATTATTTTTATCGGACATCCGTCAGGAACTGGACGCCGCGCGTTTAGCGGGCTGGCATACCTGTCAGCTGATCCGTGATGACGCTGACGAACTCAGCAGCCACCTGCAAGTTAATCGTTTTGATCAGATAGCCTTAGAAACATTCTTATAAGAGGGTTGACCATGAGTGCATTGACGATTTTTAGTGACCAGGATCCTTCCGTCGCGGTGTGGGAAAGCCGTGACGGCGACGCTATCGCCGCCGAACTGAGCAAAATTGATGTACGTTTTGAGCGCTGGCAGGCCGACCGTGATTTGGGCGCGAACCCGCAGCCACAGGACGTGATCGCCGCTTATCAGCATGAAATCGACAAGCTGGTCGAAGAGAAGGGCTATCAGAGCTGGGATGTGATCAGCATGCGTCCGGACAACGAACAGCGCGAAGTGCTGCGCACCAAATTCCTTTCCGAACATACTCACGGCGAAGACGAAGTACGTTTCTTCGTCGAAGGCGCCGGGCTTTTCTGTCTGCATCTGAACGGCAAAATTTTCCAGATCCTGTGTGAGAAAAACGATCTGATTTCCGTACCGGCCAACACCCGTCACTGGTTTGATATGGGCGGATCCCCGTCGTTTACCGCGATCCGCGTGTTCGATAATCCCGAAGGATGGGTCGCGCATTTCACCGGCGATAAGATTGCGGATGCGTATCCGAGAATGGGGGAGTAAGGGGCGTCTTTGAAAGGCTTTAAATCTGAATCAAGTTCAAGGTCGTCGGCGTCGGCCCACACCGACCAGAGACCCGGTAACGCTCGGGCCTCTGGACTCCGCGCTTTTTTCACTGCGCGCTGTCGCGGGCACAACGGACATGTTCTGGTGCATTGGTGAGTGGCGCAAATCCAGGTGCTTCGCACTGCCTTCTTTGGGCGGTTTCGGCGCAACCCGATAAGTGATCACGGCAATTGTGAAACCGAAACGTTCACCGTCTGTTTGCGAAGCGTTCAGCGCCTCAGCGCTATGACTTCAGGGATGCCGCGAAGATCCCTTCGCGAACCTGATCCGGCGTCACCACGCCCGCATCCAGCACCCATCCGCTGATCAACTCCGCAGGTGTGACATCAAACGCCGGGTTATAAACCTGCGCGTTGAGTGGTGCCCATTGCACGGAACCAAAACTGCCGGAAACGCCGGTGACTTCGCTCGCTGCACGCTGTTCGATGGGGATCGCGGCACCGTTCGGACAATGCGGATCGTGCGTGGTATGCGGTGCGGCGACGTAAAACGGGATGCCGTGATATTTCGCCAGTACCGCCAGACTGTAAGTGCCGATTTTGTTGGCGACATCGCCGTTGGCGGCAATGCGGTCAGCACCGACCCAGATCGCATCGACGCGTTTTTGTGCCATCAGGCTGGCCGCCATCGAATCGCAAATCAGCTGATAAGGAATACCCAGCTCGCCGAGTTCCCACGCGGTCAGGCGTCCGCCCTGTAACAGCGGACGGGTTTCATCTACCCAAACCTGTTCGACATTGCCTTGTTCATGGGCGCGACGGATAACACCAATTGCTGTACCGACACCCGCCGTTGCCAGCCCGCCGGTGTTGCAATGTGTCAGCAGGCGACTGCCGGGCGTCACCAGCGCAGCACCGTGAGTCGCAATGCTGTCGCACAATGCTTTGTCTTCATCCACCAGACGCAATGCTTCTTCAACTAACGCCTTCACGTAATCGTGTTGTTGCAATGCGGCTTTCATGCGATCGAGATTGTTCATCAGATTCACGGCGGTCGGGCGCGAGGCGCGCAGCGTTTCCAGCGCGTGATGCAGTTCATCCTGCGCCATTCCCCGTTCGGCGAGCAGGGCCAGCAGCAGGCTGGCAGATAATCCAATCAACGGCGCGCCACGCACACGCAGGGTGCGGATGTGATCCACCAGCTCGCTGACATTGCGGCATTCGCGCCAGTCAGATTGTTGCGGCAGGGCTTGCTGATCGAGGATCCACAGCTGGTTTTCACGAATACGTAAACTGGTGGTTGTGAGGCTTTGCATTATTGGTTAAATCCTTGTTGCCCGGTTGCATCTGGTCACTTATTCTGCCAACATGCTGAACGGATGTATAGACGTCTAAACGCTTTAAAGGCTAAAAAAGAATTCGAGAGGTCAGGATGTCGCGCTACTACACATTTACCGCCAACGATGCCGTTGAATATGCCCGTCAGTTTGGCGGCGTGGCAGATCCTCAATCCCTGGTGACCGCCGATGAAATCGGTGACGGAAACCTGAATCTGGTATTTAAGATCCGCGATACTGCGGGTAAAAGCCGGGTGATTGTTAAACAGGCGCTGCCTTATGTACGTTGTGTGGGAGAATCCTGGCCGCTGACGTTAGACCGTGCGCGCATCGAAGCCGAAACCCTGATTATCCACGGTCAGTACTGCCCGCAGCACACCGTCACCGTTTTGCATCATGACGCTGAACTGGCGGTGATGGTGCAGGAAGATTTGTCGGATCATCACATCTGGCGCAGCGAACTGGTGCAGGGGAAATACTATCCGCAGGCTTCTGCCCAGCTGGGGGAATATCTGGCGCAGACCCTGTTCCATACCTCGGATTTCTTCCAGAACGCGCAGACCAAAAAAGCGGAAGTATCACGTTTCACCAATCCTGAATTGTGTCAGATCACCGAAGATCTGTTCTTTACCGATCCGTACATGGATCACGAACGTAATAACTTTGACGCCATATTGCAGCCGGAAGTCGGGGCGCTGCGAGCCGATAAACCGCTGCGACTGGCGGTGGCTGCCCTCAAACATCGTTTCCTGAGCAAAGCCGAAGCTTTGCTGCATGGCGATATTCACAGCGGTTCAATTTTCGTCGCCGAAGGTAAACTGAAAGCTATCGATGCGGAATTTGGCTTTTACGGTCCTGTCGGATTTGATCCGGGTTCCGCGATGGGTAATCTGCTGCTCAACTACTGCGGCCTGCCGGGGCTGGTCGGCGTGCGGGAAGCGGCAGACGGGCGCGAGCAGCGTCTGAAAGATGTGCGCGAACTGTGGCTGAGTTTCTCGGAACGTTTCCTGCAACTGGCGCGGGATAAATCACAGGATCCGACGCTGGCTGAGCCGGGTTATGCAGAGGCTTTCTTGCAGGAAGTCTGGCACGATGCGGTCGGTTACTGCGGCGCGGAGTTGATCCGCCGGACCATCGGGCTGGCGCATGTTGCCGATCTCGATACCATTAGAGATGCCGCAATGCGCGCCGATTGCCAGCGACATGCGCTGAGCCTCGGACAAAAACTCATTCTGACTGCACAACAAATCGGCGATGTGGAGTCACTTATTGCGCGGATCCGTCAGTTCAGCTAATCCTGTAAGATTCTTGTATAATGCCGGCTTCGAGGTGCGTAGGGGTAAACCCGGTGGCATTTCCTCGGTTTACTTTTAACAGGAATACAGAATTATGATGCATAACCATGTCTTGCGCAGCGTGCGCTACATGTTGGATTTAAGCGAAGGCCAGTTGATCGAGATCCTCAAAACGACCGGTACGCCTGTCAGCCCTGAAGTGATGTCGCGTTACCTGAAAAAAGAAGACGAAGAAGGCTACATGGAAGTGCCGGACGAAGTCATGGCGAACTTCCTCAATGGCCTGATCAGTTTCAAACGTGGCAAAGACGATCGCTTCCCGGCACCGGAAGTGGAAAAGCGCCTGACCAACAACATCATGCTGAAAAAACTGCGTGTGGCGTTCGAGCTGAAAACCGAAGACATGATTTCCGTGCTGACTGCGGCAGACTTCAAAGTCTCTGAAGGCGAACTGAGCGCGTTCTTCCGTAAAGAAGGCCACAAGAACTACCGTCCGTGCGGCGATCAGGTGATGCGCTACTTCCTCAAAGGTCTGACGGCTAAAGTTCGCCCGAAAAAGGGTTGAACCCTCAACATGCGCTGAATAAATATTTTTAGCGCAATATATTTGAGATGAATAATAAGCGGGGTGCTTTTAACAAAAGCGCCCCGTTTTACGTTTATTAGTTTTGTGAGGATGAAATTTCGTTATTACAGTTTTACTTCACGTTTCGCCAGTTTATTTTTGACAGCTTATTAAGCATGAATCTATCTTCAATTCTCATTATGAAATCTCTGGGCACTATTTTAATAAAAATAAAACAACGACGTTGATTTTAAAACGGCGGGTTTGTTTTCTATTGGGAAGGACATCTGAAATTATGAGAAAGATTAAAACACTGGCTTTATTAGTGGGGATCGCTGTATCTGGTTCAGCGATGGCGGCAAGTTCCAGTGCCAGTCTCGAGGCCCGTATGGCACTGCTCGAACAGCGCCTTCAACAGGCAGAAGCGCGCGCAGAATCGGCAGAGAAACAAATTCAGCAGCTCACAAAACAGGATGTGAAACGCGAGCAGGAAATAGCCAGTGTGAAACAAGCCGCACCGGTAGAAGTAAAAACTGACGGAATATCGAAAGACAAGGTTTTAACCCTGAATGGTTTTGATAATTTGAAATTATACGGCGATGTAGAATTTAACGTCGACGGAACCAGTCGTAGCGGGCAATTAACGTCAATTCGCACCAATGATAATAAACACTGGAAGTCTGGCACAAATGAACGCTGGGATGTGAATGGCCGTTTATTAATCGGACTTGATGGTTATCGCCGCAATGAAAATGGTCAGTTCTCCGGTTTCTCCGTACAGCCGACCGCCAATTTAAATGGCTCTATGGGCGTGGATGATGCGGCTTTCTTCTTCGGTGAAGAAAAAGACTGGATGGCGAAAGTCGGGCGATTTGAAGCCTACGATATGTTCCCGCTTAATCAGGATACCTTCATCGAATATTCAGGTAATACCGCCAACGATTTGTACGCTGACGGTTACGGATATGTCTACATGATGAAAGAAGGGCGCGGGCGTAGTAACAGCGGCGGCAACATCCTGTTGAACAAAAACATCGGCAACTGGTACTTTGAGCTCAATACCCTGCTTGAAGACGGTACCTCACTGTTCGCCGACAGCAATTATCACGGTAATCATCTGGAACAAGATAAAAACGTTGCTTATCTGCGTCCGGTTATTGCCTGGAAAGGGGATGTCTATTCGGTTGCCGCCGCAATGGAAACCAACGTGGTCGACAACGCTTACGGCTACAAAGATGCGCAGGGCAACACCATAGATCAGTCCAAACGTAATGGTTACGGCATGACCATGACCTGGAACGGGCAGAAAGCTGATCCGGAAAACGGCATTGTGACTAACCTCAGCACCGCATATATGGACGCGACAGATGAAAAAGATTTTACCGTCGGAGCGAATGTGCTGTGGAAAAATCTCGAACTGGGCTACATCTACGCGCATAACAAAATCGAAGATTTCAGTATTGATGGCCTGCGCGCGTCAGATTACAAAGACGACTGGTTTAATGAACCGGGCAGCTACGATATTCACACCATCCATGCCAGCTACCTCATCCCAAATGTCATGGATATGAAGAACTTCAACGTCTATCTCGGTGCCTACATGTCAATGCTTGATGGCGAGAGAACGTACTCAGATGACGACAGTAACGAGAAGAGATACGGCGGGCGCGTTCGCTTCAAATACTTCTTCTGATTACCCGTCATATTTCGCACCGCAAATGCGTTGGCTGTACTCACTCACCCCGGTCGCTTAGTTATCTAAGCTCCCGGGGATTCCTGAGCTTGCCGCCTTTTTGCAGCACGAACTATTTAGGGTAATACGCATGTGTCTTCACAAATAGCAAAAAGCCTGAGTGCGTAAACACTCAGGCTTTTTAATGGGTTAACGGTTAAATCAGGCAGCTTCGGTGTGGCGGGTTTTTGCCTCATCCTTTTTTGCGCTGTCTTCCTCCGCTTTTGGTTTTTGTGCGGCCAGGGCATCCGGTTCGAACTCATCAACATTAATGGAACGCAGACGGCTTTCTTCCGCACGGCTCAGGATACGCGCATCATCAGCACTCAGATGACCGGCATCCAGACCCTTTTGCGCCAGAATATCCAGACGGGTGAACGGGAGTTTTTTGCCCATCGCTTCGCACAGGCGTTTATGTACCGGTTCAGCGGCCAGAATGTCCTGCAACGCTTCTTCCAGCAGTCCGACCGGGTTGTGCTCGCTCGGTTCCAGATACTGACCGCGACCGATGCGACTGCGGGTCGCAGATGGCAGTTGGAGAATACGTGCCAGTTCGTGATCCAGACGGTCAGACGGCGCCGCATGAGACAGTCCCAGCGGGAAGATCACCAGACGCATCACGCCTGCCACGAAACGGTTCGGGAAGTTACGCAGCAAATCGTCTATAGCTACTTCAGCCTGATGCAGACAATCCTGCACGCCCCAGTGAACCAGCGGTAAATCCGCTTCGTGACAGCCTTCTTCGTCATAACGTTTCAGCGTCGCCGTCGCCAGATACATCTGGCTGAGGATATCGCCGAGACGGGCAGAAATACGTTCGCGACGTTTCAGACTGCCGCCGAGCACGCCCATCGACACATCAGACAGCAGCGCCAGGTTAGCGCTCAGGCGGTTGATGTGCTGATAGTAACGCGCGGTTTGATCATTAACCGGCGTATCGCTGGTGCGCCCGCCAGTCAGACCCAGCCAGAAGCTGCGCATTTTATTACTGCCGACGTGGCCAATATGTCCGAACAGCGCACGGTCGAAATCAACCAGATCGTTTTTCTCCGCCGCCGCCATTTCACGCAGAACATACGGATGGCAACGGATTGCGCCCTGTCCGAAGATGATCATGCTGCGGGTCAGAATGTTGGCCCCTTCCACGGTGATCGCAATCGGCGCGCCCTGATAAGAACGGGCCACGAAGTTGCTGGTACCGAGCATAATGCCTTTACCGCCGGTGATATCCATCGCATCCATCACGGCGCGCTGGCCGCGGTGCGTACAGTGATATTTCACGATTGCCGACAGCACAGCCGGTTTTTCGCCGAGCATAATGCCGTTGGTAATCAGCGTTGCGGCGGCGTCCATCACATAAGCGTTACCAGCAATGCGCGCCAGCGGTTCTTCGATACCTTCCATTTTGCCGATAGGCAGTTTGAACTGACGGCGGATATAGGCATATGCACCGGTCGCCAGCGCCAGAGATTTCAGGCTGCCCGTTGAGTTAGACGGCAGGGTAATACCACGACCCACGGACAGACATTCCACCAGCATACGCCAGCCCTGACCGGCCATTTTCGGGCCGCCAATGATGTAGTCAATTGGCACGAAAATATCGTGGCCGCGCGTCGGACCGTTCTGGAATGGCACGTTCAGCGGGAAGTGACGATGACCAATTTCAACACCGGCAGTGTCGGTCGGGATCAGCGCACAGGTTATGCCCAGTTCAGTTTCATTGCCAAGCAGGTGGTCGGGGTCTTTCAGTTTAAACGCCAGACCCAGCACAGTGGCGATAGGAGCCAGCGTGATGTAGCGCTTGTTCCAGGTCAGTCGCATACCGAGAACTTCTTTCCCCTGCCATTGGCCTTTACAGACGATACCGAAATCCGGAATTGCGCCGGCATCAGAACCCGCTTCCGGGCTGGTCAGGGCGAAACAAGGGATTTCCAGACCTTCGGCCAGACGCGGCAGATAGTGGTCTTTCTGCTCTTCCGTACCGTAATGTTGCAGCAGCTCGCCAGGGCCGAGGGAGTTTGGCACGCCGACGGTGATGGCCAGAATACCGGACACACCGGCCAGTTTCTGCAATACACGAGCCTGAGCGTAAGCGGAGAATTCCAGGCCGCCATATTCTTTCTTAATGATCATCGCGAAGAAACGGTGTTCTTTCAGATACGCCCACAGTTCCGGCGGCAAATCGGCCAGCTCATGAGTAATCTGGAAGTCATTCGCCATGCGGCAAGCTTCTTCCACCGGACCATCGATAAAGCGCTGCTCTTCTTCGGTCAGGCGTTGTTCAGGATAATCCTGCAATTTTTTCCAGTCCGGCTTACCGCCAAACAGATCGCCTTCCCACCAGGTGGTCCCGGCTTCAATCGCTTCTTTTTCAGTGCGCGACATTGCAGGCATCACTTTGCGGAAGGTGCGCAGGGCAGGGGCTGAGAACAATGCGCGGCGCAGGGCGGGCACATTGAACGGCAGCAAAATGATTGCCAGCGGCAGTAAAAGCCACAGCGTCCACAGATGAATGACACCCATCGCAGCCGTAAACGCCAGTAAAATCAGGCTGCTGAGGAGAAGGTTGACCTTGTGGTAGAACAACGCACCAAGGATCACGACAAATGCAACAATGCTAAGAACCATCATAGTAAAGCTCCTGAGTAGTAGGAGGTCTGACCTGTTGTAGGGATACAATGGTTTTAGTTCATGCTCATTTCTTTATCAATGTGTTTACATACTAATTACAACACAGCTCACAAACCGGTCGCACGAAGCGTCAAAAACCGAAACTATCGGAATCATTACCGCTTCATTGCTTCTCGCTGTTTCGGCTTTCCGTTAAACTGCTCAGCGGAACGTTTTATTGCTATCGGCCGTGCTGAAACCGGCTGCAAATGGACATAAAAGAGGCTGCTATGTACCAGGATATTATCCGTACTGAACTGAACGAAGCTGCTGACACGCTGAATAAATTCATCAGCGATCCGGCAAATATTGAGTCTATTCAACGTGCAGCCGTGCTGCTGGCTGATTCATTCAAAGCGGGTGGGAAAGTGATTTCCTGCGGTAACGGCGGTTCACACTGTGACGCCATGCATTTCGCGGAAGAACTGACAGGCCGTTACCGCGAAAACCGTCCGGGCTACCCGGCGATTGCCATTTCTGACGTCAGCCACATCTCATGTGTCGGCAACGATTTCGGTTACGACTACATTTTCTCCCGCTATCTGGAAGCGGTTGGCCAGAAAGGCGACGTTCTGCTGGGTATCTCCACTTCCGGTAATTCCGGTAACGTGATCAAAGCTATCGAAGCGGCGCGTGCCAAAGGCATGAAAGTCATTACCCTGACCGGTAAAGACGGCGGCAAAATGGACGGCTCAGCCGACGTGGAAATCCGCGTTCCGCACTTTGGTTTCGCAGACCGCGTGCAGGAAATTCATATTAAAGTCATTCATATCCTGATTCTCTTAATCGAAAAAGAAATGGCAAAATAATTCGCCACACGTTGGTAATGCGGCGTTGAAATCTGGCTCAGAATGCTCATTTACTCTGTGTAAACTCCGCTTCTTCGCCAGATTCCGCCTTGTCTTACCTTAGTGCTGCGCATTATTAAAATAATAATAAGGAGGCTGGTGATGTGCGAGTTGCTCGGGATGAGCGCTAACGTTCCTACTGATATTTGCTTCAGTTTCAGCGGATTAGTGCAGCGCGGAGGCGGGACAGGCCCGCATAAAGACGGCTGGGGCATTACCTTTTATGAAGGTAATGGCTGTCGTACTTTTAAGGATCCGACGCCAAGTTTTAATTCGCCCATTGCCCGCCTTGTTCAGGAATATCCGATCAAATCCTGCGCCGTGATTTCCCATATTCGCCAGGCAAATCGTGGCGAAGTGGCACTGGAAAATACCCATCCGTTTACCCGCGAACTGTGGGGACGCAACTGGACTTACGCGCACAACGGCCAGCTTCGCGGTTACCGCCAGCTGGATACCGGCACGCTGCGACCGGTCGGTCAGACCGACAGCGAATACGCTTTTTGCTGGTTGCTGCACAAACTCACGCAACGTTATCCGCGCCGCCCTGCAAGCTGGCCGCCTGTGTTTCGCTATATTGCGTCGCTGGCTGAAGAGTTAAGGCAGAAAGGGGTGTTTAATATGTTGCTGTCGGACGGCAATTTCGTGATGGCGTACTGCTCGACGAATTTGCACTGGATCACGCGGCGGGCGCCTTTCGGAAAGGCAACGTTGTTGGATCAGGATGTGGAAATTGATTTTCAGCAGCAGACGACACCGAACGATGTCGTCACCGTGATTGCCACGCAACCGCTGACGGCAAACGAAACCTGGAACAAGATCGCCCCAGGTGAGTTCGCATTATTTCATCGGGGCGAACGCCAGCTGTGAAGACAGCGGGGTGTTAGACAACGGCTGCAACACTTCATATTTACCATCACTCACCACGACATTCGGTGGCTGATGGTGTTTTTCAAAGTACGCATATCCCGGCTGCAACTGGCTCCAGAAGCTGTAATAGCTTGAGTTTTTGTGCGCCTTCATGTTGGCATCGGTCATTTTGAACGGATAAATACTGATTTGCAGATTACGCTGTCCGAACTGGAACGCGGCCTGCACATAGGTAAAGATTTCGTCCATATAACCGTCGGTCATTGCATAGCAACCAATAGACTTACAGTTACCGTGGATCATCAGATACTTACCTGAATAACCCTGCGAGATGTCGTAAGCGTTCGGGAAGCCGATGTTAATGGCGCGGTAAAAGCGACTGTCGGGTTTCAGGTGGTGAATATCCACGTTATAGAAACCTTCCGGGCTTTTAAAATCGCCTTCGCGACGTTTATTTCCCAAACCGCCGGAAAAATCGCAGATGCCATAACTGCCGATCAGACGAAATTCTCCGTCGAGCTGTGCATACAATTCGAGTTTACGTTCTTGTTTGAAAATCTGGATATAAACGGGCGCACCCAATAATTGTTTTTTAAGTGCGGCGTTGACCGGAACAGCATCGCTGGCCACGGCGTAATTTGCTGTAAATAAAGGCAAACTGAGGAGCATCGCAAGAAACAGCGCGATTCTGATCATTCTAAATCCTGCTTGGTAATATTTCTGATTATTTTGTCTACAGCTGAACTGCCTGTAAGACCGCCACTGATTTTCTTCTTATCTACTGCCTGTCTGAAACGATGCCATATTAATACTGATTAATTTTTTAGCAATCACCAACTAATCATTTATGCGGCTTTGAATTGTAAAACTATTCCAATGCCATTCCTGGTGATTAATTAAGCGAAATTAACCGATATTTTCTGTGTTTGATATTACGCCATTCAACTGTATACTTATACAGTTATTAGGGGAGGGCTATGCGTAAAATCATTCACGTGGATATGGACTGCTTTTTCGCGGCCGTCGAGATGCGCGATGATCCTTCCCTGCGCGACATTCCTATTGCCATCGGTGGCAGTCGTGACCGCCGTGGTGTCATCAGCACCGCCAATTATCCCGCGCGCAAATTCGGTGTTCACAGTGCTATGCCCACCGGAATGGCCCTGAAACTTTGCCCGCATCTGAAAGTCATTCCCGGCAGAATGGAAGCGTATAAAGAAGCCTCCAACCACATTCGTGAAATCTTCGCGCGTTATACGCCATTGATCGAACCGCTGTCACTCGACGAAGCATATCTGGATGTTTCCGACGCCACCCAATGCAACGGTTCCGCCACTTTGATTGCCGCTGAAATTCGTCAGGCCATTTTCGATGAAATCAATCTCACCGCTTCTGCGGGCATTGCGCCGATCAAATTCCTGGCAAAAATAGCCTCAGACCTGAACAAACCCAACGGCCAGTTTGTGATTACGCCGGACAAGGTCGATACGTTTTTGCAGGATCTTCCGCTGAGTAAAATCCCCGGCGTCGGTAAAGTCACCGCCCAGCGTTTGCAGGAGCAGGGGCTGATCACCTGCGGCGATGTGCAGCGTTATGATCTGGCTAAACTGCTCAAGCGTTTCGGTAAGTTTGGCCGCGTCTTGTGGGAACGTTGTCAGGGGATCGACGAGCGTGAGATTTCTCCCGAGCGGTTGCGTAAATCGGTCGGTGTGGAACGGACGCTGGCGGAAGACATCCACAGCTGGGAAGAATGCGTGGCACTAATTGAACGTTTATATCCCGAATTGCAAACGCGCTTAAGCCGCGTCAGCCCGGATCTGCGCATTGCGCGGCAGGGCGTAAAACTCAAATTCCACGATTTCCAGCAGACCACGCAGGAACACGTCTGGCCGGTGCTGAATAAAGAAGATTTACTGAAAGTCGCGCGTGATACCTGGGAACAACGGCGCGGCGGAAGGGGAGTCAGGCTGGTGGGCTTACATGTGACGTTGCAGGATCCGCAGATAGAGCGGCAACTTCTTCTTCCCTGGGAATAATCCCCGTCATCCTTCAAACTGTCTCTGCGTTGGCTGCCTTCGCAAACCCCGGTCACATACTTGTGTATGCTCCCGGGGATTTACTCAGTTGCCGCGTTACTCGGCAAAGCCTCGCCCCTTTGGGGCCAGCACAAGTGCTGTTCAAAAGGCTAAAGCCTTTTGTGATACAGCCCGAATGATTTAGGGGACTGATCGTGTATTAACCGCGTTCAGGAATTGCTTTCAGCAGAGCCGTCAGCAGTTTCCAGTACAGCTCGACGCTGGCGATTTCAACCTGCTCATCCGGCGAGTGTGGCCCGGTGATGGTTGGCCCGATGGAAACCATGTCCATGTCCGGGTACGGTTTTTTGAACAGACCGCATTCCAGACCTGCATGGATAACCATGATATTCGGGGTTTTGTTGAACAGCGTCTGGTAAGTTTCACGCACCAGCGTCATGACCGGAGAGCTTGGCTCAGGTTTCCAGCCAGGATAGCTGCCTTTTGCCAGACTTTTTGCGCCCGTCAGTTCGCTCAGTGAATTGAGCATGCTGACCACATATTCTTTACCGCTGTCGATAAGAGAACGGATCAGGCTATTGATCGCCACTTCGTCATCTTTCATGGTGACAACACCGACGTTCAGGGAGGTTTCTACCACGCCTTTCACGTCATCGCTCATGCGGATCACGCCGTTTGGCGTTGCGTTCAGCAAGGCAATGAATTTGCCCTGAGATTCAGCAGTCAGCGCTTTCGCTGCGCTTTCAGCCGGCTCCACAACCAGAGCAATTTTCTTCTCTACTGCAGACAGTTCGAACTGAATCGTTGCCAGGAATTCCTGTGCAGCCGCTTTCAGTGCATCTGCTTTATCCGCGGCAACGGCCAACGTCACAATCGCTTCACGTGGGATGGCGTTACGCAGTGTGCCGCCGGCGAAGTCCAGCACGCGCAGGCCAAGGGTTTCGGCGTTATCAGCCAGGAAACGCGCCAGCAGTTTGCTTGCGTTGCCCAGACCTAAGTGGATTTCAGCGCCGGAGTGGCCGCCTTTCAGGCCTTTCAGGGTCAGTTTCAGCGTAGTGAAACCGGCCGGTACCACTTCACGGCTCAATGGCAGTGTGGCAGTAAAATCAATCCCGCCGGCGCAACCCATGTAGATTTCGCCTTCGGTTTCTGAATCTGTGTTGATCAGGATTTCAGACTGTAACCAGTTCGGTTGCAGGCCGAATGCGCCCGCCATACCGGTTTCTTCGGTCATGGTCAGCAGCACTTCCAGCGGGCCGTGTTCTACGCTGTCATCAGCCAGAACTGCCAGCGCGGACGCCATACCGATGCCGTTGTCAGAACCCAGCGTGGTACCGCGGGCTTTTACCCAACCGTCTTCGATAAACGGCTGGATCGGATCTTTAGTGAAATCATGAACGGTATCGTTGTTTTTCTGCGGCACCATATCGAGGTGCGCCTGCAGGGCAACGGCTTTGCGGTTTTCCATGCCTTTTGTGGCCGGTTTGCGCAGCAAAATGTTGCCGACTTCATCACGCTCAGCGTGGATACCCTTTTCCTGTGCCCATTCAACGATGTGTTTTGCCAGTTCTTCTTCATGGTAAGAAGGGTGCGGAATTGAACAAATTTTGGCAAAAATATCCCACAACGGTTGTGGCGAAAGCTGAGACAGTTCAGACACTATAAGTCTCCTGTAACAGTCAGCTCATTCAGGCTCCATTTGCAGGCGAACTGATTGAGATGCTGTAGGTTTAAGGTTAAGTAATCCCCGCCAGACTGTGTGGCGAGTGGCCTGACAGAATATCACTTAATCTTAACCTGTGCGCGGGCGCCGGGATAAATTCCGGGATATTTAGGCCGCCGGGGCCAGATAATTGCTGGTTTTTGTGAGACGGACTCACTATAATCTCGCGCAACCTTTTTTCCCCCCAATACATTTTTAGAAGCCGTTAATTCACTGGCTGGGACACCTTTATGAGCGAAAAATACGTTGTAACCTGGGACATGCTGCAAATCCACGCCCGCACTATGGCTAAACGCCTGCTGCCGGCAGAACAATGGAAAGGCATTATTGCAGTCAGCCGTGGTGGCCTGGTTCCTGCAGCGTTGCTGGCTCGCGAGCTGTGCATCCGTCACGTGGATACCGTGTGTATCTCCAGCTACGACCATGATAATCAGCGCGAAATGCATGTGCTGAAACGCGCAGAAGGCGACGGCGAAGGCTTTATCGTCATCGACGATCTGGTTGATACCGGCGGCACCGCGAAAGCTATCCGCGAAATGTATCCGAAAGCACATTTTATCACGATCTTCGCTAAACCAGCCGGCGCGCCGCTGGTCGATGATTACGTGATCGACATCCCGCAGAACACCTGGATCGAACAGCCGTGGGATATGGGCGTCGTGTTTGTTCCTCCTTTAGTGGGAAAATGATCCCCTGCACTTTATAAAAGACGCCTGGCTTATTGCCGGGCGTTTTGCTTTTGTTGACTTGAAATCCTTTCCGCTTGACCTCACTCCTGTCTTGTCGCAACGTGGGCGGGTTATAATCCCGTCCAGAAAGGGTTGCCTGCGGGCGACCTGCTGCTTGCTAACGGAGGATCATGCATTATGGCTCCAGCCAACCTTACGGAAAAACTGTTTAAACCTTCCTTTAAATACCCGGAAACTTCGACGCTGGTTCGTCGCGTTCATCATCATAATACGCACCCGCCGATGCATACTGCGCTGGAAGGCGATACGGTAAATTGCTGGTACAGAACCATTAACCGTCTGATGTGGATGTGGCGGGGTGTTGATCCATTAGAAGTCGAAGAAGTGCTTTCGCGCATCGCGGTTTCTAAAGCTGAGCACAGCGATCCGCTGCTTCTGGACACAGTGATTGGCTACCGTAACGGTAACTGGGTTTACGAATGGTCCAATCAGGCGATGGCGTGGCAGCAAAAAGCTGCAGAAGAAAAAGATCCGAACCTGGCCAGCGAATACTGGCTGAAGGCGGCGAACCTTTACAGCATCGCCGGATATCCCCATCTCAAAGGCGATACGCTGGCAGAACAGTCAGAAGCGCTGGCCAATAAAGCGTTCGAAAAATCGTCAGAACATTCGCCGTATACTCTCAAAGAGATCGACTTCAAAATTCCGGGCGGAGCGCCGATCACCGGTTTTCTGCACCTGCCGAACGAAGGCAAAGCACCGTTCCCGACCGTGATGGTGTGTGGCGGTCTGGATACGTTACAAAGTGACCATCAGCGCCTGTTCCGTTCTTATCTCGCACCGATGGGTATTGCGATGCTGACTATCGACATGCCGTCGATCGGATTTTCGTCGAAGTGGAAACTCACTCAGGACACCAGCTTCCTGCATCAGCAGGTATTGCATCAGCTTTCCGATGTTCCCTGGATCGATGCCAGCCGCGTCAGCCTGCTGGGTTATCGTTTTGGGGCGAACGTCGCCGTGCGTCTGGCCTATCTCGAGCCACGCCGTGTCTGTGCGGTCGCCACGTTAGGCGCGCTGGTGCATTCCCTGCTGAGCGACCCGAAATGTCAGGAACAGGTTCCCGATATGTATATGGATGTGCTGGCGAGCCGTCTCGGGATGTCCAGCGCGTCGGATTCTGCACTTAAAACCGAACTTAATCGATATTCTCTGAAAATGCAGGGGCTGCTCGGGCGCAGAACGCCGACGCCAATGCTGGCCGCATACTGGGAAAACGACATCTTCAGTCCGAAGGCCGAAGCCAAGTTGATTGCGGATTCCTCATCGGAAGGCAAGCTTTTAGCCATTCAGAGCGAGCCACTTTACGAGCATTTTGATCGCGCATTGCACGAGATTTGTGAGTGGTTGCAAAAGCATATGCGTTAACTTAACGGTTGCTAATTCCTAACGTTTTGCTAAAAAGGATCGTCTTTCTATGGAGGTTGTACAATGACGTTACCAAGTGGTCATCCTAAAAGCAGGCTAATGAAACGTTTCGGTACATTGGGGCCGTACATTAGAGAAGGGAAATGCGAAAACGACCGCTTTTTCTTTGACTGCTTAGCGGTTTGTGTGAACGTGAAGCCCGCGCCAGAGAAGCGTGAGTTCTGGGGCTGGTGGATTGAGTTACAGGCTGAAGCTGAACGTTTTACCTATGTTTATCATTTCGGTTTGTTCGACAAAGATGGCATCTGGAAAGCGCAAAACATTAAAGATGCTGAAGTTCGTGAGAAGCTTGAGACAACGTTGAAAGGGTTCCACAAGAACCTGAATAAGATGATTGAAGAGATGTCGCTCAGACTGGAACCCGCTGATGATTTCAGCGAACAACCGGTGAAGCTCTCCGCCTGACCTTCCGTACTACCCATTCCCATACTGAATGCTGCTATTATAGCGTTATGCCGGTTGGCATAACGCTTCTCCCCTGTTAAAAAAGACACAGAAGCACTTCTTATTCACACTAATGGAACGATTATGAGTGGTAGTCAGACACTGGTTGTAAAACTGGGCACCAGCGTGCTCACTGGCGGTTCACGCCGCCTCAACCGTGCTCACATTGTTGAGCTTGTCCGCCAGTGCGCGCAGCAACATGCGGCAGGGCATCGGATTGTGATTGTGACGTCGGGCGCGATTGCTGCCGGGCGTGAACATCTTGGCTACCCCGAACTCCCCGCCACCATTGCTTCCAAACAACTGCTGGCTGCTGTCGGTCAAAGCCGTCTGATCCAGCTGTGGGAGCAATTGTTCTCGATTTATGGCATCCACATTGGTCAGATGCTGCTGACGCGTGCCGATATGGAAGACCGCGAGCGGTTCCTCAACGCCCGCGACACCATGCACGCGCTGCTCGATAATCGTATCGTACCGGTCATTAACGAGAACGATGCGGTGGCGACGGCGGAGATCAAAGTCGGCGATAACGACAATCTTTCCGCGCTGGCCGCGATTCTGGCCGGTGCCGATAAATTGCTGCTACTGACTGACCAGAGCGGTCTTTTCACCGCCGATCCGCGCACTAACCCGCAGGCGGAGCTCATCCGCGAAGTCATGACCATTGATGACGAACTGCGTGGCGTGGCGGGTGACAGCGTTTCCGGTCTTGGCACAGGCGGCATGGCGACCAAATTGCAGGCCGCGGATGTCGCGTGCCGTGCGGGTGTCGATACTATTATTGCTGCGGGTAGCCTGCCGGGCGTGATCGGTGATGTGATCAACGGTGTTTCCGTGGGTACACGTTTCCACGCCATGCAGACACCGCTGGAGAATCGTAAACGCTGGATCTTCGGCGCACCGCCTGCCGGTGAAATCACCATCGACGACGGCGCGGTTTCCGCCATGATGGAGCGCGGCAGCTCGCTGCTGCCAAAAGGGATCCGCGAAGTGAAAGGCGATTTCTCGCGTGGCGAAGTGATCCGCATCCGCAACCTGAACGGACGCGACCTCGCACACGGTGTCAGCCGCTATAACAGCGATGCGATGCGCATGATTGCCGGTCATCACTCTCAGCAGATCAGCGAAATTCTCGGTTACGAATACGGCCCGGTTGCCGTTCACCGTGACGACATGATTGTCAGTTAAGGAGTTTTCCATGCTTAACGAGATGGGCAAGGCCGCGAAAGCCGCGTCCTGGCAGCTTTCCACCCTCAGCACCGCGCAGAAAAACCGTGCGCTGATGCTGATGGCCGACATGCTTGAGGCCAACAGCCAGAGCATTATTCTTGCCAACGAACTCGACATGGCCGCAGCACGTGAAAGCGGTATGAGCGAAGCGTTATTAGACCGCCTGCTGCTGACGCCCGCACGTTTATCGGCGATTGCCAGCGACGTGCGCGATGTCTGCCGCCTGAGCGATCCGGTCGGGCAGGTGATTGACGGTTCACAGCAGGACAGCGGTTTGCGTCTCGAACGCCGCCGTGTGCCGCTCGGCGTGATCGGCGTGATTTATGAAGCGCGTCCGAACGTGACCATCGACGTCGCCAGCTTGTGCCTGAAAACCGGCAACGCCGTTATCCTGCGCGGCGGCAAAGAAACGCATCACACCAATCAGGCGACGGTTAACGTCATCCAGATGGCACTGGAAGAGTGCGGACTGCCGAAAGCGGCGGTTCAGGCGATTGAAAGCCCGGATCGCGCGCTGGTGGCGGAACTGCTGCGTCTGGATAAATACGTCGACATGCTGATCCCACGCGGTGGCGCGGCGCTGCACAAATTGTGCCGCGAACAGTCCACCATTCCGGTGATCACCGGCGGTATCGGCGTATGTCATACGTTTGTGGATGAAAGCGTTGATTTCGATAAAGCGCTGACTGTGCTGGAAAGCGCGAAAGTGCAGCGTCCGAGCGCCTGTAACAGCCTCGAAACCGTGCTGGTGCATGACGCTATTGCCGCCCGATTCCTGCCGGAACTGAGCGACAAAATGCACCGCGCAGGTGTCACGCTGCACGCCAGCGAATCTGCGATGCCGTATCTGCAAAACGGCCCGGCGAAAGTGCTGGCGGTGACCGAAGAAGATTATTCGGACGAATGGCTGTCGCTGGATCTGAACGTTACGGTTGTCGCCGATCTGGACGCCGCCGTGGCGCATATCCGCACCTACGGCACCGAGCATTCCGATGCGATCCTCACCCGTTCCATCAGCAGTGCCGACCGTTTCGTGCGTGAAGTGGATTCCTCGGCGGTGTACGTCAACGCCAGCACCCGTTTCACCGACGGCGGACAGTTCGGCTTAGGCGCAGAAGTGGCGGTCAGTACCCAAAAACTGCACGCCCGCGGCCCGATGGGATTAGAAGCCCTGACGACCTACAAATGGGTTGGTTACGGCGACGATTTAGTCCGTCCGTAACGCGTGGCACCGGTGGAATTTTCGTCATGAAGCCGGTGCTAACTCCTTATTTTGCATAGGGTGATTAGAAAAGCAGCAAACGCACCGCAGGGGGCTTGACGGCAGCGTCAGATTTCACTAATTTAGCACCCCGTAGTTCCCCGGTAACACTCCAAAAAGCCGACTTAGCTCAGTAGGTAGAGCAACTGACTTGTAATCAGTAGGTCACCAGTTCGATTCCGGTAGTCGGCACCATTTCTGTTCTAAACTCCCTGATTATCAAACATTCATTTCGATTAGCATCTCAGTTTCCAGTCTATTTCTGTCTCGCGTGTCAGATTTTTTAGACAGTGCCCTCCTGTTCTCCTCAGGTAGGGGAAAAATGCAGCTCAAAGAAAAATTTGAAGAGTATCCTGAAGGCAATAGGAATATCACTCCAGCTCAGGCAACCCTGCGATCAATTTATCCAGCGTCACCGGATAATCTCTGACCCTGACACCTGTCGCATTATAAATGGCATTGGCGATAGCGGCGCTGACGCCGCACAGACCGAGTTCGCCGACGCCTTTGGCTTTCATTGGCGAGGAAACCGGATCGGTGTCGTCGAGGAAAATCACCTCCTGATCGGGGATGTCGGCATGCACCGGGACTTCGTAGCCAGCCAGATCGTGATTCACGAAGTACCCCAGATTTGTATCGACGTTCAGCTCTTCCGTGAGCGCCGCGCCGATGCCCATAGTCATTGCGCCGATCACCTGGCTGCGTGCGGTTTTAGGATTGAGGATCCGGCCCGCGGCACAAACGGCCAGCATGCGGCGGACGCGGGTTTCGCCGGTGGCGATATTCACACCGACTTCCACAAAGTGTGCCGCGAAGGTCGATTGCTGGAATGTTTTATCCAGCCCGCCGAATTCGATGGTGTCTTCGACGGTGAGGGTGCCGCTGGCCGCCGCGTCGGCGAGCGGGGCAGTGCGGTCGCCCTGACAAATCAGTTCGTCGGTGAATACCGATTTCTGTGCATCAAACCCGAGTTTTTCCGCAATGGCTTCGCGCAGTTTTACGCAGGCGGCATAAACACCGGCAGTAGAGGTATTTGCGCCCCACTGGCCGCCGGAACCGGCTGATACCGGGAAATCCGAATCCCCCAGTCGTACCACGACTTTTTCCAGTGGCACACCCATCATTTCGGCGGCGGTTTGCGCGATGATGGTGTAACTGCCGGTGCCGATATCCGTCATGTCGGTTTCCACCGTCACCATGCCCTGTGCGTCGAGATGTACGCGCGCACCGGATTTATCCAGCAGATTATTGCGAAAGCCCGCCGCGACGCCCATGCCAATCAGCCACTTTCCGTCGCGCTCCTGTGCGGGCGTAGCGTTGCGGCGGTGCCAGCCAAATTTCTCCGCGCCTGTACGCAGGCATTCGATCAGCTGACGGCGTGAGAAGAACCGTTCAGGATGGAGCGGATCCACCTGCGTGTCGTTGAGAATCCGAAATTCAACGGGGTCGACACCGGCTTTTTCCGCCACTTCATCGATGGCGATTTCCAGCGCCATCAGGCCAGGCGCTTCGCCGGGCGCACGCATCGCGTTACCTTCCGGCAAATCCAGCTGTGCCAGCCGCAATCCTGTCAGCCGGTTTTGTCCGGCATAAAGCAGTTCACTTTGCTGTACCGCCATCTCCGGTGTGCCGCCGGGCAGGTTACCGGACCAGCTTTCATGGGCAATGGCGGTGATCCGGCCTTTCTCATCGGTACCGATGCGGATGTGCTGAACAGTGGCCGGACGGTGTGTGGTGTTGTTGGGGATCAGCGGTCGTGGCAGGGTGACTTTGACCGGTCTTTTTATCGCACGAGCCGCCAGCGCCGCCAGCACCGCATCACTGCGCAGGAAAAGTTTACCGCCAAAGCCACCGCCAATATACGGCGAAATCACGCGGATCTTCTCTTCAGGTATTTTGAGCGTTTTGGACAGTTCGCTCCGACACCAGGCAATCATCTGGTTCGAGGTGCGCAGGATGAGTTTATCGCCTTCCCACACCGCCAGCGACGCATGCGGTTCCATCGCCATATGGCTCTGATCCGGCGTTGTGTAGGTGGCGTCATGTTGCACCGGTGAGGCGGCGAACGCGCTGCCGAAATCGCCTGCAGTTTTATCCGGCGTATCTTCCGGAGGAGTGGTAACAGAAGGTTTTTGTTTCGCCAGGCTGTACGCGCCTTTCTCGCATTCATATTCCACGTTGATAAGCGATGCGGCAGCACGCGCCTGCTCGAAAGTCTCCGCAACTACTACGGCTATCGCCTGATGGTAGTGTTCAATTTTCGGGCCACCGAGCAGGGTGGCGGTATTCATGTCGCCTTTACCCAATTTACCGGTGTTTTCCGCAGTGACGATCCCCAGCACGCCGGGTGCATTTTCGGCGGCATGTAAGTCCATCATGGTTATCCGGCCTTTGGCAATGGCGGATCCGACCACATAACCGAACGCCGCTCCGGGCACTTCATTATGCCATTCAAAGGCATAGGGCGCGGTACCGGTGGTTTTCAGCGGGCCGTCGATACGGTCGTGGGGCTGGCCGACAACCTTCATCTGGTCGATGGGATTTTGTTGTGCAGGAGTGTCAAATTTCATCAGATTATGCCCTCGCTTGCGCCAGCACTGAGGCGAGCGTTCGTTTCGCCAGAATCAGCTTAAACTCGTTTTCAGGTGTCGGATGCGCGTCAGCGAAGAGCCGCGCGTACACCTCTCCGGCACCGTGTGCCACCTGTGCATCGGCTTCTGCCAGCCGCCAGGGTTTATGTGCCACGCCACCCAGTGCGACCCGGCCAGTGCCATCCGCCTGAACAATAGCGGCGACGGAGACCAGCGCGAAGGCGTAAGACGCCCGGTCACGAACCTTAGTATAAATCTGCGTTCCGCCCGCTGGCGGCGGCAGGGTCACGGCGGTGATGAGTTCGCCTGCGGCCAGCACTGTCTCCAGATGCGGCGTCTCGCCAGGCGAAAGGTAGAAGTCAGCCAGCGGAATGCGACGAACCACGCCGTCAGGATTGATGGTTTCGACGACGGCATCCAGCAGTTGCATGGCAACGGCCATATCGCTCGGATGCGTGGCGATGCAGGCCGAACTTGCGCCAACTACCGCATGCTGGCGGCTGAACCCTTTCAGGGCGGCACAGCCACTGCCGGGCTGGCGTTTATTGCAGGGCTGATTGGTGTCGTAAAAGTACGGGCAGCGGGTGCGCTGAAGCAGGTTTCCGGCTGTAGTGGCCTGATTGCGTAACTGGCCGGAGGCTCCGGCCAGCAAGGCGCGTGAAAGCACGGCATAATCACGGCGGATACGTAAATCAGCCGCCAGATCGGTATTGCGCACCAGCGCGCCTATGCGCAGACCGCCTTTGCCGTCTGGCTCAATGGTTTCCAGCGCCAGACCGTTAACGTCGATCAGATGCGAGGGCTGCTCGATCTCAAGTTTCATCAGATCCAGCAGGTTGGTGCCGCCCGCGATAAATTTTGCACCGGGATGCTGTAAAGCACTGGCGGCGGCATCGGCAGGCGTTTGCACCCGCTCATATGTGAAAGCCTTCATGATTTTTGCCCCCCGGCGACGTCTTCAATCGCCGCGAGTATGTTGGAATACGCGCCGCAGCGGCAAATATTGCCGCTCATGCGTTCGCGAATTTCATCTGCGGTGCACTGAGGAGGAGAAACCAGATCGTGAGTGACATGGCTCGGGATACCATTTTCGATCTCATGCAAAACGGCCACCGAGGAGCAGATTTGCCCCGGTGTGCAGTAACCGCACTGGTAGCCGTCGTGCCTGATAAAGGCTGCCTGCATCGGGTGCAGATTATCCGGTGTGCCCAGTCCTTCAATGGTGGTGACCTCAGCATCCTGCTGCATCACCGCCAGCGTCAGGCAGGAATTAATGCGCCGTCCGTCGACGATCACCGTACAGGCTCCGCACTGACCGTGGTCGCAGCCCTTTTTGGTGCCGGTCAGTTGCAGGTTCTCTCGTAACGCATCCAGCAGCGTGGTGCGCGTATCAACGACCAGTTGTCGGATCTGGCCGTTCACTTTCAGTTTCAGGTGGGATGTGTGGATTTCGTCGTGGTTGCTCATGCCAGACCTCCGGGATTACCAAATGAGATGCTTTATGCCTGCGCTGATGACGCGCTTTTTTTTATAGCGAAGCCTTAAGCATAGTCGGCGATGGCGATCGGATTAGTCCTGAATACCGCAAGGGCCATGAGCAGAAATTGTAAATCCCGGCGGAAGAGGGTTTTCCTCATCCGTATTTACATTTTTTCAGCCACCGCTCTGGTCAGCTCCCGTGCGTAACGGATGAAATCTGCCAGCGCTTTATTTTTCAGATGCCGCTGCCAGCTGAGGGTCAGCGTGGTGGTCGCACCGGGATCGGTCAGAAAACAGTAATTCACATCGGAAATCATCATTGAGCGCTGGGTTTCCGGCACCAGCGTGACGCCCATGCCCATCGATACCAGCCCGATGGCCGCAGAAACATCCCGCGTGAACTGAATTTTCTGCGGCACAAATCCCGCCTGTTCGCAGGCGTTAATCGCTGACCAGCCAAGGCCAACGCCCGGCGGATCTTTCTGGATAAGAAAAGGCGACTCCGACAGCGACGAAAGCGAGATTTTTTGGCCGGAACCGGCGGGATGATCGCGTGGCAGCACGGCGATCAGCGGGCGGGTGGCGATATCCAGATATTCCAGTTCAGGGAATCGCGGAACTGGCGACCGGACGAGGGCGATATCCAGCTGATAATTGAGCAAAAGTGTTAGCTGCTCGTGAACGTTATGTTCCTCAATGACGATCTCAATATCGGGTTTCTGCCTGCGGTAACCATTAATTAACAGCGCCAGCGCCGGATCCAGAATCGACGACCCGACATAGCCGATCTTCAGCTGCCCTTTGTGTCCCTGTCGCAAACTGCGCGCGTTCTCGAGAAATCTCTCGTAGTGCGTGATGGCAATACGCGCTTCTTCGACCAGTTGCAGCCCCTCGAACGTCAGCGCCACGTGGCGCTTGTCGCGGGTGAAAAGCGGGATCCCCAGGGATTGTTCCAGCTGCTTGATTTGCTGACTTAATGCAGGCTGCGCGATGTTCAGTTGCAGGGCGGCTTTACCAAAATGCAGCACTTCAGCCAGCACCACAAACGAGTGTAATTGTCGGTAATCCATATGTCCTCCGGTGCGTTTTTCTCATAATAATCCCTTATCAAAGAGCGGTGTATTGTTATTGGACTCTTATCAGCGATCCTTTGCAAACTGACCGGGCAGCGGCGATGAAGAGCCTGCCGGTGCATCCTCGATGACATAACTTTAAGGGGCAAAAGATGTCTGAAGAACAAATAAAAGTGACGGATCTCCGGTCCGCGCTGGCGGTGTTAAGCCAGTACGACGATGAACTGATCTACACCGATGAGCCTGTGGATCCGATTGCGGAGTTATCCGGTGTATACCGCTACGTCGGTGCGCACGGCACCGTGAAACGTCCGACCCAAATCGGTCCGGCGATGATCTTTAATAAGGTCAAAGGCTATAACGACATGCGGGTGCTGATTGGCCTGCTGTCTTCGCGTAAACGTGTGGCCCGTCTGTTTGGTACCACGCCGGAAAATCTGGCGTTTATGCTGAAAGACTCCGTGTCGAATCCTATTCCGCCTATTGTTATTCCGCGTGAAAAAGCGGTCTGTCAGGAAGTGGTACATCTGGCTACCGACCCGGATTTCGATATTCTGAAAATCCTGCCAGCGCCGACCAATACGCCGGAAGATGCCGGTCCGTATTTCACACTCGGCATGTGCTACGCCGCTGATCCTGAAACCGGTGAGCACGACGTCACCATTCACCGCCTGTGCGTGCAGAGCAAAGATGAAATCTCCATGTACTTTGTGCCGGGCCGTCACCTGGACGTGTTCCGCCAGAAAGCCGAAGCCGCAGGCAAACCGCTGCCGATCACCATCAGCATTGGCGTTGATCCGGCGATTGAAATCGGTGCCTGTTTTGAGCCGCCAACCACACCACTGGGCTTTGACGAACTGTCAATCGCCGGCAGCCTGCGTAATCAGGCCGTCGAACTGGTGGATGCACTCACCGTCAATGCGCGCGGTATTGCCAACGCTGAAGTGGTTATTGAAGGCGAACTGGTACCGAACTACCGCGTTCGCGAAGACCAGAACACCAATACCGGCAAAGCCATGCCGGAATTCCCAGGTTACACCGGTGCGGCGCAGGCCGAAGTGCCGGTCATTAAAGTCAAAGCCATTACGCACCGCCGCCATCCGATCCTGCAAACCTGTATCGGACCAAGCGACGAACACACCAACATGGCCGGTATTCCGACTGAAGCCAGCATCTTGCAGATGGTGGAACGCGCGCTGCCGGGCTTTGTACAGAACGTTCATTGCCCGTCACCGGGTACCGGTAAATACCTCGCGGTTTTGCAGGTGAAAAAGCGCTTTGCGGCCGATGAAGGTCGTCAGCGTCAGGCCGCACTGCTGGCGTTTGCTGCTTTCTCTGAGCTGAAACACGTGATGCTGGTGGATGAAGATGTCGATGTCTTCGACCTTAACGACGTGATCTGGGCGATGACCACCCGCTATCAGGGAGACGTCAGCACCGTCTTTATTCCCGGCGTGCGTTGCCATCCGCTCGATCCGTCTTCCGATCCGGCCTTCAGCCCGTCGGTACGCGACCACGGTATTGCCTGCAAAACCATTTTCGACTGCACAGTACCTTACAACCTGAAAGCGAATTTCCAGCGCAGCGAGTTCCTCGACGTGGATGTAAACCGCTTTATTCCGGGCTTCAACAAAAAATAAGGAAACAGCATGTCAGGGTCTGTATTGAAAGCCTCACAGAAGCCCCGTGTGATCGTCGGGATCAGCGGTGCGTCCGGGTTTTCCTATGGCGTTCAGGCGTTGCGTTACCTGCGCCAGCTGGATGTGGAAACGCATCTGGTGATTTCACCGGCCGGGCACCTCAACCGGGAACATGAAACCACGCTGACCGAAGCGGACGTGGCTGATCTGGCGGATGTGGTGTATCCCTTCCGCGCAGTCGGTGCGGCCATCGCCAGCGGATCGTTCCGTACGCTCGGCATGCTGGTGGCGCCGTGTTCAATGCATACCCTGGCGGCAGTGGCCAATGGCCTGACGGATAACCTGCTGACGCGGGCGGCAGACGTCGTTTTAAAAGAACGACGCCGGCTGGTGATGATGGTGCGTGAAACGCCGCTGCACGCGGGGCATTTACGCAACATGCAACAGGTCACGGAATGCGGCGGCATTGTTTTTCCGCCGGTTCCTGCCCTTTACGCCAGACCCACCAGTGTGGAAGACATCATCGCGCACAGCGTGGCGCGGGCGTTGGGACTGCTGGATCTGGACTGTGCCGATCTGCCCCGCTGGGGCGAAAACATGACGTTAATGACCAGGAGTAATAACCCGTGATTATCGGACCTTATATCAACGGCTCTGCCGTTTTGCTCGGCGGGATTGTCGGCGCGTTGCTCAGTAACCGCCTGCCGGAACGTCTGCGTAACTCCATGCCGCTCATTTTCGGGGCGGCCTCCATGTGTATGGGCATCGTGCTGGTGGTGAAAGTCAGCCACATGCCGGTGATGGTGCTGTCGGTGATCCTCGGCGCGTTGCTGGGTGAACTTTGTTATCTGGAGAAAGGCATCGGCAAACTGGGCAGCAAAGCCCGCAGTCTGGTAGAGATTTTTGTCAAATCCGATCCAGGCGATCAGGAATCTCAGGAGAAGTTCCTGCAAAGCTACGTGGCAATTATCGTGTTGTTCTGCGCCAGCGGCACCGGGATTTTCGGCTCCATGCATGAAGGCATGACCGGCGATACCAGCGTGCTGATCGCCAAATCGTTCCTCGATCTGTTCACCGCCGCCATTTTTGCCACCACGCTCGGTTTTGCAGTGGCCGTCGTCGCGGTACCGCAGCTGATCATCCAGTTGCTGCTGGCGTACGGCGCGGTGTTTATTCTGCCGCTGACCACGCCCCAAATGCAGGCGGATTTCTCTGCCGTCGGCGGTGTATTGATGTTCGCCACCGGTTTTCGTATCTGCGGCATCAAAATCTTTCCGGTCGCCAACATGTTGCCCGCGCTGGTGCTGGCCATGCCGATTTCGAGTTTATGGGTCCATTTTTTCTGAATTAACGACCCCCGCCTCCGCGGGAAACAACGTGTTTTTATCTAAGAAGAAACAGGTACTGTCATGATAATAAATAAAATTTCTATGGCGCTGGCGTTACTCCTGCCTTTCGCGTCATTTGCAGCAGAGAATACTTATACCGCACCAGAAATCTTAAAAGTCACCTCATCCGCCGATGACGGCAGCGCAGGTACCTTGCGCTGGGCGCTGGAGAAAAATAACCAGAACGCCGGACATTACCGCATTGAACTTCAGTCACCGGATCATCAGCCGTTAGTGATTAAACCGGTTAAACCTCTGCCGCCGATCCTCGGGCCGGTGGATATCATCAACCTCGACTGGCAGAAAAGCGGCCAGTTCGCCGCCATCGATGGCACCGGTTATATCAAAGGCAGCGAACCGCAATCCTGTCCGGGGGCGGTCAGCGGACAATATGGCGCGAACGTTCGTACCACGACTATGCCGGGACTGGTTTTACGCGATACCCATGACGTCACGCTGCAGGGGCTGGAAGTGCGCAATTTTTGTATCGGCATCCTGATCAATCGCGCGAAAGATAACGTCATTGAAGACAACCGTATTGTGGGCAACCACGGTGGCGCGGGGATCATGATGACGGGCGATGACGGCAAGGGGAGTTCCACCGCCACCACCACCGAGCGTAATAAAATTATCCGTAATACTTTCGTGAACAATGGCGACGCGATGGAAGCCACGCGCGGCGCGTCATTCAACCTGATTGCGGATAACTTTGTGACTACCGACGAGGTGAACAACAAAGAACCTTCGCAGGGGCTGGAAATGCTGTGGGGGAATGATAACGAGGTGCTGCATAACCACTTCGAAAATTATTCTGACGGCGTGCAGCTTAACTGGGGCAACCGCAATTATATCGCCGGGAACACCTTCACCAATCTGTCTTCCGCCGTCACCCTCAGCGGCACCGGCAATATCGTCGACAGCAATATCATGACCGGCAACCGTGTCGCGGTGTCCGTCCGTCCGCAGGGCGAACCGGGCAAAGACGGCGCGTTTGGCATCAACCGTATTACCGGACCGGCGGTTAACCGCATTACGGCGAACATCATGATCGACAACGGCAAACCGGTGAACCGTTGCTTTGCGGGCGGCAGTTGCCTGCCGGGTTTTGCCGGGGCGATTGTGTTTAACGTGCCGGGGCTGGAACACGCGGCCTTTATCGGCAACCGCGGCGGCGGTATCAGCAACGACACCAGCACGCTGGAAAAAATCTGTGCCATCGACGGTCAGTCTGCGGACTGTGAAAAAACGCCGAATAAAGATCAGCACGCGCCAGCAATCACTCACGTCAGCCGCCACCAGAATAGCCTGACTATTGACGGCAGGGTGAGAGGCGAGGCGAATACGCTGTACCGCATCGAGTTCTTCTCCAACAGCAAATCCACTCAGGATGAAGCGGAAAACTATCTCGGCTATCAGCAGGTGCCGATCGACGCCAAAGGGCAGGGGATCATCCACGATCAGCTGACCGTGGCTGCCGATTTACACATTGCCAACGTCACCTCCACCGCCACCACCAGCGACGGTGCCACCTCACCACTGAGCAAACCGGCCGCGCTGACACAATAAATCCTCTCTAGCCTTCGTCCTGACAGAGTGCATTCCCTGCAAATAATAAAATGTCGCCGGGTGGCGTTCGCCACCGGGCAGACGTGTCACGATATTCAACAGGAAGACTATGATGAGACTGACCAAAACTATATTAGCCCTTTCACTTTTACTGAGCGTGCAGGGCGCAGCGATGGCTGCACAGACCAGCGCACCGGCGGTGGCTGTGATGCAGCGTCACGCTGTGCCGATCACCATCCGCCACACGGTGATTGGTGAAGGTACTCCGAAAATTATCGTCCCGACCACCGGCACCACTGCCGGTCAGGTGCTGGAACAGGCCAAAACCATCGGCACCAACCCGGATGCTGATCTGATTGAATACCGCATCGATTACCTGACTTTTGCCAGTGACGCCGCCAAAGTCGGCGCGCTGGGCAAACAGGTTGCGGCCGCCGCGGAGGGTAAACCGCTGATCCTCACCTTCCGCACGCAGGCCGAAGGTGGCATGAAAACCATTAGCGATAAAGCCTATGGCGATCTGTACCTGTCGTTGATCAACGATCACTTCATCGACATTCTCGACGTAGAGATGTTCCGCGATGCAAAAGTGGTGAATCAGGTGGTCGCTGCCGCGCATAAAGCTGGGATCAAAGTGGTGATGTCCAGCCATGATTTCCACAACACGCCCTCGGTTGCCGATATCGTTGCCCGCCTGCGCAAACAAGACAGCATGGGCGCGGATATCCTGAAAATCGCCGTGATGCCGCACAACCCGGAAGACGTAGTCAGACTGATGGATGCCACGGCGCAAATCCGTGAACAGTATTCCCTGAAACCTTTGCTGACCATGTCAATGGGCGGACTGGGCGCGGTATCCCGACTTTCCGGTGAAGTGTTCGGTGATGATCTGACGTTTGGTATGCTGGGCACGCCTTCAGCACCTGGCCAGATTGAAGCGCACCAGCTTCATCAGGAAATGAATACCCTGCATCTTGCGATAACCAGCCACTAATTCTTCTGCGGCAGAGCATCCCGTCTCTGCCATTCCCCTTTCCAGCTTTACATCTTTTATCCGCCATTTCCTTGCGATCGCACAATTAGTTAACGGTCATTAAATAAAGTGCTTGCACAACCTCTCGTCGGCGCTTAGTATTTACTTATCGAACGTTAATTAATAAATAACGTTGACCTGAAACTGAGGTTCCTGAAGAAGGCACCCCGAACAAAAATTAACGAACAGGAATTAACATCATGAAAACTATCGCAATGACCATCGCTGCTCTGACACTTGCCACCGCTTCTTTCTCAACCCTGGCCGCAACTGAAGTTCAGTCTGCACCAGCTGGTGCACAAGCAGTCGGTACCATCAGTGCAACATCAAACGGTGACTTATCTACCCTGCAATCAAAACTGAATGCTAAAGCCAGTGAAGCCGGTGCGTCGTCTTACCGCATCATCGGCGCTTCTGGTGAAAACCACCTTTACGGTACTGCTGAAATCTATAAATAAGAACGACAGTATCAGGGTTAATAATCGGACAGAAATGCTTTGCAACTGACGGTAAGTCTGCAAAGACAAACAATCGAAATGAGGAAAATATTATGAAAAACATCGCTATGACAATCGCTGCTATCGCACTGGCAACTGCATCATTCACCACTCTGGCAGCCACTGAAGTTCAGTCCGCTCCGGCAGGTCAGCAATCTATCGGTGTGGTCGGTGCATCAACCACCGGTTCAATTTCCGGTCTGCAATCAGAACTGAATGCAAAAGCCACCCAGGCAGGTGCAAGTTCATACCGTATTATCGGTGCATCCGGTAATAACCAGCTTTACGGCACAGCAGAAATGTACAAATAAGCTGAGCAGTAACAAGCAGTAAGCAGAAGAGGCGGCGGTTGCCGCCTTTTTCGTTTCTGTCAGACCGGGAAATGTGGTTCCGTAATATCATTCTGACGGGTAAAGCGCCCCGGAGAAATCCCCGCGTAACGGGTAAATGCCACACCGAAAGCGCTGACTGAACTGTAACCGGTACGTTCTGCAATATCGGCAATCGACAGTTCGCGTTCACTCAGCATTTTTTTGGCAATCGCCATCCGCCAGGACATCAGATAGGCCACCGGTGCCATTCCTACAGCGCGGTGGAAGCGTTCGCAATACGCCGAGCGCGACATCGCAGCCTCGCGGGCCAGTTGAGCAATAGTCCACGGTGCGGCAGGGGACTCGTGCATACAGCGCAATGTGAGCGCCAGTTTCGGATCGGAAAGGCCGCGCACCAGTCCGGGCGATGCCGCCGTCACCGCCGCCGAGCGGAAGGCTTCGATGAGCAGCACTTCCAGCAGACGCGTCATCACCATTTCCCGCGCCGGTTTATCCGAGCGATATTCTTCCCCGACCATCTGCACCAGTGTCGATAAACGTTTTTCCCCCCGAACATGCAGCCATTGCGGCAGTAACGACACCAGCAGCGCCGAATCCGGCGAGCCAAAAACACAGTTTCCGACCAGCATCCGCATATCAATATTGCCGTTCGGATCGCCGACACGCGCGCCGCCGGGCATGGGCACGACGGGCGTGGTGATCGTTTCTCCGGTAACGGGCGGCTGCCGGTCAAGGCTTGAGGTCGAAAAACTCTTTGCTTCCGGGATCAATACGAAATCCCCTTCACTGAGCAGAAGGGTGTCATTCTTAGTCTCGTTTTCTACCGTCAGATAACAGGATCCTTCCAGTACCGCGAAGTAAAACGGGCGTCCTGTTTCTGCACGATGCACCGCCCACGGCGCGGAGGCGATCACCAGTTTTGAAAAGGGTGCGCCGGGCTGAAGTAATGAAATAACATCTGCTAAAGGATCTACCATTTGGACGATCTCGACAAAAACATGGCGTTCGGAACATAGGTATTCCTGAAATGTACGCCTATCGTAGGAGTCCTGTCCAATACGAAGGAGTTTCCTATGTCTGCACCATCAACCGTTCTGATCACCGGCTGTTCTTCAGGTTTCGGCCTCGACATTGCGCGTCATTTCCTCGAAAAAGGTTGGCGCGTGATTGCCACCATGCGGACGCCGCAAAAAGATTTGCTGCCGGAATCTGATGCATTACGCATTCTGGCGCTGGACGTTACTGACGCTGAAAGTATCCGACGCTGCTTTGAAGAAGCAGGACCCATTGATGCGCTGGTCAATAACGCCGGTATCGGTCTCCTGGGACCGCTGGAGGAAGAGAAAATAGACACCGTGCGTCAGATTTTTGAAACCAACACTTTCGGAACCATCGCCATGACGCAGGCCGTTGTGCCGCAGTTCAGGGCTCGCCGGTCGGGTGTAATAGTGAATGTGACATCAAGTGTGACGCTGAAATCACTGCCACTGCTTTCGGTTTATACCGGCAGCAAAGCGGCGGTGAATGCGTTCACCGAATCACTGGCACTGGAGCTGGCTCCGTTTGATATCCGCATGCATCTGGTCCTGCCGGGGCGCGCACCGGGCACAAGCTTTGGCACCAATGCCCGCAAACTCATGGCAGAAAAAATCCCCGAAGCGTATCAGGACTTCGCTCAGAGTGTGTTTTCCGCCATTCAGGACACCAGCACGCCGGTAACGTATTCAGAAGATGTCGCCGAAGCGGTGTGGACGGCTGTCACCAAAACTGATTCCCCGATGCGAATTCCTGCCGGGGCAGACGCGATGGCACTTTCCTGAAAGCTGAATGCCTGATAAACGAAGTAAAAAGAGCACGCCTTTTAAGAATAGGGGAGTAGCTAACCGATGGCGGCGGGGAATAGAATCCTCCGTCGCTTATTCATTTTTTAAAGGCCCGTAATGAAAAAACTCTTTCTCATCATCATGGTTTCAGCGCTGGCAGGTTGCGTCAGTTACCACCATAAACCGGCAAAACATCAGACCGGAATGGCGAATCCGGCCGCGGTATATTGCCACGAAAGAGGCGGGAGATCGGTGAGTGTGCAAACCCCGCACGGCGTTCGTGCCGACTGCGTATTCCCTGATGGCAGGGGTATCGACGAATGGGAATTGTACCGCCGGGATCACGGATAATAATTAACGCGCCGGGCAGAGGCAAACAACCCGATTTCACGTTTATCTGATCCCCGCAGGATGTGATACTTTGAATCCATCACGTGCCGGTGAGAGCATCGCACAGCTTCGGATTCAGAACAGCGCAGAGGGTTTATGGCGGTCATTTCCCAACACATTATCGAGCAGGCAAAACAATGGCGCAGGGACTTCCATATGCGCCCCGAACTGGGTCTGAATGAGCATGGCACCGCAAAAATAATCAGTGAGCTGTTACTGTCCTTTGGTCTTGAAGTTCACACCGGGATCGCACAAACCGGTGTTATCGCCACGTTGCGAAATGGTGAGGGGCCGTCCATCGGTTTACGCGCAGATATTGATGCGCTGCCCATCCATGAGCTGAATGATTTCGCTCATCAGTCACAGAATCCGGGGCTGATGCATGCCTGTGGTCACGACGGTCATACGGCGATTTTGCTGGGTCTGGCAAAGCATCTTAGTGAGAACCGCCATTTTCGCGGCACAGTGTATTTCATTTTCCAGCCTGCCGAAGAGAACTTCGGTGGCGGCGAAATGATGGTGAAAGAAGGGCTGTTCCAACGCTTTCCGATGCAGGCGGTTTACGCGCTGCACAACTGGCCGGGTTTGCCGGTCGGTGAAGTGGCAGTCAGTCAGGGGCCGATGATGGCGTCGCAGGACAACTTCTATATCACCCTGACCGGAAAAGGCTGCCACGCCGCGATGCCTGAACTCGGAGCTGATCCGGTGGTGGCGGGCGCGCAACTGATCTTGTCCCTGCAAAGTCTGATCTCTCGGCGTCTGTCACCGCTGGAACAAACGGTGATAAGCCTGACACAGCTTCAGGCCGGTGAGGCCATCAACGTGATCCCTGAAACGCTGCAAATGTCGGGCACGCTGCGTTGCCTGAGCAGTAAAACCCGCGAAACATGCTGGCAGCTGATTGAGGAATACGTCAAAGCGGTGCCGCAGCCGTTTGGTGTGAAAGGGGAGGTGCGCTGGGAATTCGGTTATCCGGTGACGCAAAACCATGCGGCGCAGGCCAATATTGTGCGCGACGCGGCAGAAAATACGCCGGGTATTCAGAAAGTACATTTCAATAATGCACCGTCGATGGCTGCCGAGGATTTTGCTTATCTGCTCGAAGCCTGTTCGGGCGCGTATTTTTGGTTAGGAGCCGATGGCGCCACGCCGTCGGCGTCTTTGCACAGCCCGCGTTACGACTTTAATGATGACATTATTCCGCTGGGTATCGGCGTACTGACGACATTGGTTGAGCGCGAGCTGAAAGAATAACGCCCGCACGGCGCATTAAAAAAGGCCACACGACTTACCGCGTCTGGCCTTTTTGCTGTCAGATCCCCGGCACTTTTTTCACTGTACTTTCTGCGGGCTGACCGTTACGGGTCATGGTGCTGATGGCGATTCTGCCCGACAGACTGTCAGCAAGTTTCGCGGTGAAAACAGTAAAGTAATGTACCGCCGGCCCACATCCCTGAGGTACTGTGCGCCGGCGCGGATGTTCTTATATTTTCGCTAACTCGTGCGCGATATTAACAATTTTATATTGATGTTTTCTTATTTCGCCACGGGCTATTTTATCTTCCATTTGTTGGAGGAAATAAAGAATGTCATCCGATTGGGTAACATCTGGCAGATCAGTGATTTTATATTCCCACCATTCAATCGCCTGAAGACGATCGATGATCTCGGGTGCAAATCGGTATTTAATAATCTTAGCCGGAATGCCGCCGACGATGGCGTAAGGCGGCACATCACTGGTGACCACCGCATTGGCCGCAATAACTGCACCATTACCGATGGTAATGCCGCCTTTTAATACGGCGTGTTCCCCCACCCAGACATCATGACCTAATACCGTTGCCGCCGGCATATAGTCGAACCCGGCAATGTTCAGCGTTTCTCCGAATTGCTCCTGCGCCACTTTCGGGAAAAAATCGTGATAAGTCAGGGGACTGGTCGTAAACCGGTGTATGGGATGTTGAGGCCCCATAATCCGCACCCCTGCGGCCAGGCTGCAAAATCTGCCGGTTTTGAGGTTATTAGGTAATTTACTGCACGCGTAAGAATACGCGCCCATCGAACAGAAACTTTTCCGCGGCATGGAGGCATATTCTTCTACCCAAACATCCGTCGTAAATTTTACTCTCTCGCCTTTTCTAAAAAGGAATACATTCCTCTTTTTATATATTCCCTTCACTATTTCCGGGAATTTAAGATGGATCTTATGGCTTACACAATAATCCTCATGTTTTTGAGTCCATCGAAACTCAACGGGATACTTCATTCATTCTTCCTCAAAGGTGAAATGCTGTTTTTATATATTCTTGTCAAAATGCTAGCATAAAACAGACATAACAAAAATCTGAGGTCGGTGGAAATCACGTGAGGAGGCGCAGAAATAAAGCAAAAAACGCCCGGAGGATAAACTCCGGGCGCTAAATAGCTGCGCCTATTACCGCTCCACTTTTGTTAACCCGTGTTGACTGCCGGGGAAAGGTGAAGCTGATTTCATAAACTGTCTGACATTTTTCAGTAACTGCCACATTGTCCGGCAGCGATGAT
>NZ_JAFMOY010000112.1 GCF_019049625.1 Rahnella ecdela | reverse complement strand
GTTTTAAGGCCTTTAGCCAGTTCAGCCGCAAGGGCTTTAAGTTTCTTTTCGTCCATAATTTACCTGTCTCCGTTGCTGGAGTGAACATATCAAAAACAGGCAATTACACAATTTTAATTACAGTCTCAACCATACTTAACCCCTCTCATTTATTACCACGAGATGGGCGCCTATCTGTCTGTCTCCGTTTTGGGTATTATAAGACTATGCGTAAATACCCAAACCAACTGTCAGATATTGGCTCGCAATACATCCCTGTATGAGCTGATGCCCCCCTATCTCTAGCCATACCCTCTGACTCTTTATATTTCAAAATATCCCCAAGTCTTGAAGGAGGACGAAAGCGCTTGAGGCGACAAAAATGCGATGAATATCACACCTTTGCAATGTTAACGTTAACATTCGTGATTAACATCATGATTCTCGATTTTTGAATTTTTGAAAAACCACATGTTAACGTTAACAATATGGCTTCTTCTGACGATTTAAATCCGGACATGCCATGAAAAACAGTCAACGAAGTCACTACGCATTACTGAGTGGATTACTTTTTTCTTTTTTCTACACCTGGTCTTCCGCCTTTTCGCTTATCTCGCTCTGGCTCAGTCAGAAAGTCGGGCTGAAAGGCACCGAAACCGGTTTGTTTTTTTCCGCAGTGGCGCTGACCGCCCTTTGCGCGCAGCCCCTTTACGGTTTTATTCAGGACAAACTGGGGCTGCGTAAAAACCTGCTCTGGGCCCTGGGTTTGCTGTTACTCATCAGCGGTCCTTTCTTTATTTTCGTTTTTGCGCCGCTCTTGCAGGTCAGTATTCTGGCGGGTGCCGTGGCGGGCGGCGTTTATGTCGGCGCGACATTCTTTGCCGGGATCGGCGCGCTGGAGTCTTACACCGAGCGCGTCAGCCGGATCCTGGGATTTGAGTTCGGTAAAGCCAGAATGTGGGGATCACTTGGCTGGGCCGTCGCAACCTTCTTTGCGGGAATGCTGTTTAACCTCAATCCCAACCTCAACTTCTGGATGGCGTCCTGTTCTGCGGTCATTTTCTTGTGGCTGCTGTGGCTGCTTCGCGAAGTGAAAACGGATGCCCTGAGCCAGTTGGAATACGGCAAATCCAGCAAACTGACGTTAAGTGACGCCATAACCCTGTTCCGCCTGCCGCGATTCTGGGCACTGATCGTGTTTGTGACCGGCGTCAGCGTTTACAACGTTTACGACCAGCAATTCCCGGTGTATTTCGCCTCGCTGTTTTCAGACGTCCGGCACGGCAACGAAATGTACGGTTTTCTCAACTCCTTCCAGGTATTCCTGGAAGCCGGCGGGATGTTCCTCGCGCCATTTGTCGTCAACAAAATCGGGGCAAAAAATGGATTGCTGCTGAGCGGGATGATCATGGCGCTGCGCGTTTTTGGTTCCGGCCTCGCAGCGGATGCAGTCACGATTTCCTGCATGAAATTGCTGCACGCCGTTGAGCTCCCGATCCTGCTGATTGCGATGTTTAAATACATTACCACCCGCTTTGACCCACGCCTTTCCGCCACACTTTATCTGGTGGGGTTCCAGTTCATTACGCAGGTCTGCGCCAGCGTGCTGTCGCCGCTGGCCGGGCACGGTTATGACCTGCTGGGCTTCGCTGACACCTATATGTTTATGGGGATGCTGGTCCTGGTGCTCACCCTCCTGTCCGTTTACCTGCTGACCGGCGAAAAAAGCCAGGCACCCCCTTCCACGACGTCAAAACCTATACTTCTGAATAAAAGTGAGATTGTATGAACACAAGACTGGAACGCGCACAACAGGCGTTAGAGCAGGCAGAAACTCTGCGCGGCAACGTCTTTTATCCGACCTTTCACCTCGCGCCACCAGCGGGCTGGATGAATGACCCGAATGGGCTGATTTATCATCAGGGCGTTTACCACGCGTTTTATCAGCACCACCCGTTCAGTGAAAACTGGGGGCCGATGCACTGGGGTCACGCTACCAGCAAAGATATGGTGAGATGGCAACATCAGCCTGTGGCGCTGGCACCGGGGGAAGAATTCGATCGCGACGGCTGCTTCTCTGGCAGTGCGGTCGATGACAACGGCATACTCAGCCTGATTTACACCGGCCACGTCTGGCTCAGTGGCGAAGGCAATGACAGCGCCATCCGTGAAGTCCAGTGTCTGGCGACCAGTGAGGACGGCATTCATTTTACCAAACAGGGGGTGGTGCTGACACCACCGGAAAATATCATGCACTTTCGTGACCCGAAGGTGTGGCAGGAACAGGGCCATTGGTGGATGGTCGTGGGTGCCCGTGATGACTGCGATCGTGGTCAGGTGTTGCTCTATAAAGGAGACAGTTTGCACCACTGGACGTTGGACCGCGTTCTCGCCAAAGCAAACGCCGCTACAGGTTACATGTGGGAATGTCCGGATTTCTTCCCACTGGGCGAAGACAATATATTGATGTGCTCGCCGCAGGGGATCCGCGCTCAAGGCCATGATTATCAGAACGTGTTCCAGAGCGGTTACCTGCGGGGTCACTGGAAGCCGGGTCAGGATTTCAGCATTACGCAGGGCTTTGTGGAACTGGATCACGGGCACGATTTTTATGCCCCACAGTCTTTCACCGCCGCTGACGGACGCCGGATTATTATCGCGTGGATGGACATGTGGGAATCGATCATGCCATCCAAACAGGAAGGCTGGGCTGGCTGCCTTACCCTCCCACGGGAACTGAGGTTATGCGGCGGAAAAGTTAGCATGTTGCCGGTTGAGGAAGTCTGTACCCTTCGCCGGGAGCACCGTCCGCTGGCGCCCTGCCTGCTGAAAAACAGCGTGCAGCGGCTTTCTGAAAATGCTCAGGCGACGGAAATTATCGTGCAATGGGATCTCAGCCAAACGGATGCGGAACGCTTTGGCATCACGCTCGGCGACGGTCTTTCCGTATTTGTGGACAACCAGACACACAGACTTTATCTGAACCGCGATTATCCAGCCTACAGAATTCAGGACAGCCGCAGTGTCGCGTTGCCGCAAGGCAATCTGCTGGAGCTGCGCGTCTTTATTGACCGCTCTTCTGCGGAAGTGTTTGTTAATCTGGGGGAGAAAACGCTCAGCAGCCGGATCTATCCGCAGCAGGATCAGCACGTCCTCTCTCTCTTTGCCGAAAAAGGACAGGCGATGTTCAGTCAGGGTGACATCTGGCGGCTTAGCACCGAATAAGATTACAACGAGGCGCGCTCAAGCAGCGGGGAGGAAATCTGTATCACGCCGCTGTTCGGGCGCTTTTCAATAAGATGCAGCACGGCCTCGCGGCCAATCTCGCGGTGCGGTAACTGTACCGTGGTCAGCGGCGGCTGGAACAGATCGCCAATGCCAACCATGTTGTCGTACCCGAGTACCGCCACCTGCTGCGGGATGGAGATGCCTTTGGCTAACAATACCTGATAGGCCAGGAAGGCAATACGATCATTGCCACACACCAGCACGTCAAAATCTGCCTTATCGTGCGGGGTAAATTCATTAAGCAGAGCCACCACATCGCGGTAATGCTCGTCACCCGACGCCATGTGAAACTGACGCAGTTCACCGGCTGACAGTCCGGCTTCCTGCCATGCCGCTTCCGCGCCTGCCCTTCTGCAAATTCCGGCAGGTATCGAGTCAGGTAAATAAAAGCACAGCGGACGCCGGTAACCTTTCTGTATCAGAGCCTTCATCGCCTGATACTGTCCGTCAAAATCATCAGGAATGTAGCCCGGCAGCGTGTGTTCACGGCTCAGACAATTAGCCAGCACCAAATTTTTTTCCAGCAAACGGTCCGGGATTAGCACTTCGCGCAGGCCCATCGTCGTAAAGATTATGCCGTCCGGACGCTGGGACAGCAGCTGACTGACGGCCCGCTCGCCGTCTTCCTGCGAGGTGATATTGACCAGAAAACTGCTCCAGCCAAATTCACGCGCTGTCAGTTCTATCGAGAGCAGAAGTTCAACGGAAAAGGGCGTGGTGGCGGTATCAAGCGCCAGCACACCGAGAGTCGAAGCTTTGGTGCTGCGGCCTCGCATTTTGCGCGCAGAGAAATCGGGCACATAATTCAGGGCGCTGATCGCTGTCTGAACACGTGCCAGCGTTTCGGGCTTTAGCCGCTGCGGTTCGTTAATGGCGCGGGACACTGTCATCAGCGACACCGCAGCCAGTTGTGCTACTTCTTTCAGCGAAGCCATAACTCTCCCGTCCGGCAAAATTGACTCCGCTGATCCTACACAAAAAAAGGGTCAGGGAGTAAATCTATTCCGATCAAACCTGAGAGGAAAATGCCTTTAAGGTCGCGCTGTCGGGCAATGCGGTCATTGCGCCTCTCGCGGTGGTGGCTAGCGCCCCGCACGCCAGCGCCTGATGAATGACGTGCTGCCAGACGCTGTCCGACGTCAGCGGCCAGTGTTGCGCCAGTCCGGCCAGCAGACCGGCGACAAAGGCATCCCCTGCACCCGTAGTATCCACTACCCGCACTTCGGGTGCCGGAAAGTGTTGCAGGCTTAAATTTTTCTTCCGGTAGACCGAAACGCCCTTTTTCCCCTGCGTGACCAGCAACAGTTCAGGATTATAAAGGTCACACAGGCGCAGCATCCCCTCTGACAACAGCGCTTCTCCGCTCAGAAATTCCAGCTCATCCTCTGAAACCTTTATCACGTCCGCCAGCGACAACGCGCGGGCAAGATTATCACGCAGCTGCTTTTCATCAGACCACAGGTCGTGCCGGATATTGGGATCAAAACAGACACAACCGCCTGCCGCTTTCATCTTCGCCATTGCCAGAAAAGCCGAAGAGCGGGAAGGCTCTGCGGATAATGCAATCGAGCACAAATGCAAAAACTCGCCGGCGTTAAAAGCCGGAATATCGGTAGTCTGCAGAAATAAATCGGCCCCTGGACGCACCATAAACGTGAAGGAACGTTCGCCGTCAGCATCGTTTTCCACCACCACCGTGGAGGTGCGGTGATGCGGGTCAGCCGTCATGCAGCCGGTATTTACCCCTTCATCGCTGAGCGTTTTCATCAGGAACTTCCCGAAAGGGTCATCCCCCACCCGCCCGATAAAGGCGCTCTCGCCTCCCAGACGGCGGACACCGACGGCAACGTTTGCCGGTGCTCCGCCCGGACATTTTAATAAGCGACCATCCTGCTCAGGGATCAAATCCACCACGGCATCGCCAAGTACCCAAACCCGGTTATTCATCGTCATTCCCTTTTAAAATCCTGATAAATCGTCTGTCAATAAAATAGAAGAACCGGTTTAGCTAATCAAGAGCAAATCAATTTTCATGATACGAGAGGGAATTGCCAGCAAGATCACAAATCCTGCACATGACTGCCGAACTTCGTTGCGTAAATACATAACGAGTGTTTATTGTGCTCAGGAAAACCAGTTCAGCAATTTAGCAAAATGGTTTTCCCATAATAATTAAACTTCCTCTGAAGGGATAAAAATGATGATGAAACCTCGCTATCTTGCTGTTGCTATTGGACTTATTCTTTCTTCTGCGGCTCAGGGGGCCGATCTTTCTTCCAGTGCTATTGAAGCCCGCTTTGCGGCGATGGAAAAACGACTACAACTCGCCGAAAGCCGAGCCGCTAAGGCCGAAGCCCGTGCTACGCAGGCAGAACAGCAGGTTAAACAACTCGAGACACGCACCGCCAGCAACGAACAGCAAACCCGTCAGGTGGCGAAGACGGCTGAAATCACCCAGCAGCAAACTGCCGATGTGGCTAAACGCACCGAAACGTTAGCCAGCAATGCCAAAAGCAACAGCAGTGATAACAGCGGGTTTAAATTTAGTGGTTATGCCCGTTCTGGCGTGATCATGAACGATTCTGGCACCTCAACGGAAAGTGGCCCGTACGTCACCCCAGCCGGACAAACAGGCGGTGCAGTCGGGCGTCTGGGTAACGAAAATAACACCTACGTCGAACTGAATCTGGAGCACAACCAGACGATGGCCAGCGGTGCGACCTCCCGCTACAAAGTCATGCTGGCTGATGGTCAGCGCAGCTACAACGACTGGACCGGCGCGACCAGCGACTTAAATATCCGTCAGGCGTTTGTCGAGCTGGGTTCACTGCCGACGTTCACCGGGGTCTGGAAAGATTCCACCCTTTGGGCGGGTAAACGCTTTGACCGGGATAATTTCGACATTCACTGGCTGGATTCCGACATCATTTTCCTGGCGGGTACCGGTGGCGGGATCTACGACGTCAAATGGGGCGATAACCTGAAAAGTAACTTCTCGCTTTACGGAAGAAACTTTGACGATCTGAAAGACGACAATAACGACGACACCCGCATCGAAAACTACATTGTCACGGCCAACAACTATGCCGGTCCATTCCAGTGGATGCTGAGCGGCCTGCGTGCCAAAAATAATCAGGATCGTGAAAATACCGGCAACCGGGGGATCAGCACCGCGGCGGACACCGGCTTCCACACGTTGCTGGCGTATCACGGTGACAGTTTCTACGGCCTGCGCGAAGGGACATCGAAAACAGCCTTGCTTTACGGACACGGACTGGGAGCAGAAGTGAAAGCGCTGGGCTCTGACGGACGTCTGACTGACGATGCGAGTACGCTGCGTCTGGCAACATATGGCATCACGCCGATCAGCAAAAACTGGAGTATCGCCCCGGCGGTTCTGGCACAGCAGAGCAAAGACCGCTACGTCTCGGGCGACGACTATAAATGGCTGACGTTCAATACCCGTCTGATCCAGCAAATTACCGAGAACTTCGAACTGGCGTATGAAGGCAGTTATCAGTTTATGGATCTCAATCCACAGGGTTACAGCGATTACAACCAAGTGAAAGGCGGTTTCTACAAACTGACCTTCGCGCCGACCTTCAAGGTGGGGGATATCAGCGACATGCTGAGTCGCCCGGAAATCCGCTTCTTCGCCACGTATATGGACTGGAGCAAAGAGCTCGACAGCTATTCATCCAGTGACTCATTTGGTACCGACGGATTCACAGCGGGCGGACAGTGGAACTTCGGTATCCAAATGGAAACCTGGTTCTAAACGGCAGGGTTTGATTTAAAACAAACGCCCGGCCTGACCGGGCGATAAAGAAAATTAAGGGATGCTATGAATATCAATGCAATCGCGACTGAATTGCTTCCGCTGTTGGGCGGCAAGGACAATATTGCCAGCGCGGCACACTGCGCCACACGTCTGCGTCTGGTGCTAGCGGACGACAGCCTGATCAACAAAAGTGCCATCGAAAAGGTGGAGGGTGTTAAAGGCTGCTTTAGCAATGCCGGACAGATTCAGATCATATTTGGTACCGGGCTGGTGAATAAGGTCTACGGCGAGTTTATTAAAGTGGCCGGTATCACCGAATCGAGCAAATCTGAAGCCGCAGATATTGCGGCGCAAAAGCTGAATCCGTTCCAGCGTATTGCGCGCGTGCTGTCGAATATTTTCGTGCCGATTATTCCGGCGATTGTCGCCTCCGGCCTGCTAATGGGGCTGCTCGGCATGGTGAAAACCTACGGCTGGGCCAATCCCGAGAGCGCGATTTTTATCATGCTCGACATGTTCAGCTCGGCGGCGTTTATCATTCTGCCGATCCTGATTGGTTTCACCGCCGCACGCGAATTTGGCGGCAATCCGTTTCTTGGCGCCACGCTGGGCGGCATTCTCACCCATCCGGCGCTAACTAACGCCTGGGGCGTTGCCAGCGGTTTCCATACCATGAATTTCTTCGGTATTGAGATTGCGATGATCGGCTATCAGGGCACGGTATTTCCGGTGCTGCTGGCGGTCTGGTTCATGAGTTTCATTGAGAAACGCCTGCGTAAAATCATTCCGGATGCCCTCGATTTAATCTTGACGCCTTTCCTGACGGTCATTATTTCCGGCTTTATCGCTTTCCTAATCATCGGTCCGGCCGGTCGCGCGCTCGGTGACGGTATCTCCTTTATTCTCAGCACCCTGATCACGCATGCCGGCTGGTTCGCGGGGTTGATATTTGGCGGTCTGTATTCGGTGATCGTCATCACCGGTATTCATCACAGCTTCCATGCGATTGAAGCCGGTTTGCTGGGCAACCCGAACATCGGCGTGAATTTCCTGCTGCCAATCTGGTCGATGGCTAACGTTGCACAGGGTGGTGCCTGTCTGGCGGTCTACTTCAAAACCCGCGATGCGAAAATTAAAGCCATTGCGGTACCTTCGGCGTTTTCCGCCATGCTGGGCATTACCGAGGCCGCCATTTTCGGCATCAACTTACGCTTCATGAAACCTTTCCTGGCGGCGTTGGTAGGCGGTGCGCTCGGCGGTGCCTGGGTGGTGGCGATGCACGTCAATATGACGGCCGTCGGTCTGACCGGTATTCCGGGACTCGCCATCGTGCAGGCCAGCTCAATTCTCAGCTACCTGATAGGGTTAGTGATTGCCTTCGGCAGCGCATTCCTGCTGTCATTGCTGCTGAAATACAACACGGAGAATAAGAAATGACAGAAACCAGCTTGCTAAAAAAAGCACTGCGCAGCGTGGTAGCCGGTCAGGTTAAAGCGGCGGCAGACCCTTATCGGCCCGGCTGGCATCTCGCACCGCCGGTCGGGCTGCTCAATGACCCGAACGGATTTATTCAGCATAACGGTCGTTTCCATTTGTTCTATCAATGGAACCCGCTGGCCTGCGCGCACGGCGCTAAATTCTGGGGGCACTGGAGCTCGGCAGATTTACTGCACTGGCAGCATGAGCCGCTGGCGCTGGCACCGTCAGAAGCCTACGAGTCACACGGCTGTTATTCAGGCTCAGCCGTGACCGATAACGGCCAGCTGACGCTGATTTACACCGGTAACGTGAAGTATCCCGATGGCTGCCGTACGGCATTTCAGTGTCTGGCGCGCGAGAATGCAGACGGCGAATTTGATAAAACCGGGCCAGTATTTAATCTGCCGGAAGGCTATACCGGACATGTGCGTGATCCGAAAGTCTGGCGCCATGAAAACCACTGGTACATGGTACTGGGTGCTCAGGATGTCAGCCTCAAAGGCAAAGTGTTATTGCTGCGAGCTGACGATTTATCAGCCTGGGATCTTCTGGGCGAAATTGCGGGTTCAGGATTACACGGGCTTGGCGAATTCGGCTACATGTGGGAATGTCCGGATTTATTCCGGCTGGCAGATAACGATATTCTGATCTGCTGTCCGCAGGGTTTGGCAGCGGAATCTGACCGTTATCTGAATACGTTTCAGTCGGGTTATTTTGTCGGGCAGCTGGATTATGAAAAGGCAGAATTTACACACGGCGAATTCACTGAACTTGATCTGGGATTCGAATTTTATGCGCCGCAAACCACGCAGACAGATGACGGGCGACGCCTGCTGATCGGCTGGATGGGGATCCCAGACGGCGATGAATTTTTCCAGCCAACGATACAAAACGGCTGGCTGCATACGATGACCTCCCCGCGCGAACTGACGCTGGTGGCGGGTAAAATCATGCAAAAACCGGCACGTGAACTGCAACAACTCCGTCGTGATGAACAGGCATGGCATGGGATTGCCGACGATTGCCCTCCTCTGGACATCACAAAAGCCGAGACGGAAATTGTTACTGAACAGGCTTTCAGCGCGGATTTTGGTGGCGACATGACGCTCAGTTTCGACGGGGAATGGTTGCGTTTAACGCGAAACAACCGGCGCACGGGCTTGACTGAACATCGCGTCTGGCGGGGCCAGTTGCGCAAACTGACGGTGTTGAGCGATACCTCAAGTTTGGAGATTTTCATCAATGACGGCGAAGCGGTGATGTCCTCACGCTATTACCCTGTATTACCGGCACAATTGATCTTGCGGGGAACCGGGCAAATTACGTTGCGCTACTGGTCGTTGGCGGAATGCGTGATAGAATAAATGTCTTTCCGGACAACAGAATATGGCGCAGTGAAAAAGACCAAACGCATCACTATCAGTGGCATAGCCGAACTGGCTGGCGTGTCCAAATCGACTGCCAGCCAGGTGCTCAACGGACACAGCAAAAAGTTTCGGATCTCCGATCCCACAAGGGATCGGGTACTCGCCGTCGCAGCTGAACATCATTATCAGCCGAGCATTCACGCCCGTTCACTCAATGTCTCCCGCAGTTTTACGCTGGGGCTGGTGGTGCCGGAAATGACCAACTACGGTTTTGCCGCCTGTTCGAACGAACTGGAAACGCTGTGTCGCGAAAACGGGATGCAGCTGTTGATCGCCTGTACGGATGAAAATACCAGTCAGGAAACCATGGTGGTCAACAATCTGATACAGCGTCAGGTTGACGGGCTGATTGTGGCGTCCAGCATGCTCAATGATGCGGAATACGTCAAAATCAGTCAGCAGTTACCCGTGGTCTTATTCGACCGTCATATGCAGGACACGCAACTGCCGATTGTGGTCTGCGAAGCCATCGAATCCTCAGCTGAACTGGTCTCGCGGATAGCGCAAACGCAGCGTGATGAATTCTATTTTCTCGGCGGTCAGCAGCGGATTTCCCCGACCCGTGACCGCCTGGCGGGTTACCAGCTGGGGCTGCAACGGGAAGGTGTCCCGTTGGATCCTGACTGGATCCTGTACGGAAATTATCACCCAAGTTCCGGATACGAAATGTTCGCGCAGCTCTGTGCACGTCTCGGACGTCCGCCAAAAGCGCTTTTCGTGGCCTCATGCGGTCTAATGGAAGGGGTTTTACGTTATATGAGCCAGCACCAGTTGCTGGAAAGCGATATCCATCTGTGTAGTTTTGACGATCACTACCTCTACGATTCTCTGTCCGTGAAAATTGATACCGTTGCTCAGGACTGCCGGGAGCTGGCCATGCATTGTTTCAGCGTGATCAGCGACCTGATGAATGACCAACCTGTCGAGCAGACGCAATGTTTTCTAACCCCCAAACTACACTGGCGCTCCGCGCAGTTCACGCAAATAAAATAGAGAGCAACACGTTCGCCACAAGATGATGTGAAGGATGAATTCACTTCGCATCACTTAGCTCAATCCCAATCCAGGGTTCGCGTGCAATCTCTCAATGATGAAGGTTGTTTCATGAAAAGCCGCATACCCCTAATAATCCTCAATCCTGAAAATATCCTTCGCTAATGATGATCGAGATCTCCAGGCGTGTGATGGTAGTCCTCCTTTGTTTCCTTCAACGAATCTCTTCCTACAAGCACTGCTTCAAAACTTACGTAAGTCATCATTCTGATGTTTCGTATTCTCCAGACGCGGCTTCATTCCATCTTAATCCTTCTTTTCCTTTAGTGAGCTAGGTTAATTTTTGTGCCATTGACGACACAAATGATAATGCTTATCATTACGTTGATCTCCTCATGGACCGAGAGTACGGTGTGAGTGCTGTATGTAATTACAGTATTTACACTCAACCGTATGAACCAAGGATAAGGATATGGCACTTGATGCAGACAAAATGACAGCCGCCGGTTACTACCATCACCCCGATGGTAACGGCGTGGACTGGCAGCGGGACCTGGATATGTCGGGCTCCGTGGAAGATACCCTCGGCGTTGAGGGCTACGTGAGCGGCGATTTCAGCCGCAAGCTGAACGCACTGAACGGCGGCCTGGGCATGTCCCTCGTCTTTCGCCCCGGCTCCGTTTCTCAGACCGTGGACGCCCTGGCGATGGCCCGAAGCGTCGCGCAAATCCACCAGCAGGAGCTCTCCATTGCGGTGGACGACGCACACAAGAAACAGGTCGCGCTTGATGAGCAGCTCACCCATGCGCAGAACCAGCGGCTGAACGCAGAAATCAGCCTGAGGGGAAAAAATAATGCCCCCCCGGGCGAGCGGGCACAGGCCACCCTGGATTTATAACAGGCGCTGGCCCGGGAGCTGCAGGCGAGAATGGCCGCCGAGGAAAATGCCGTACTCTATATTGAGGCCGACATTATGCTCAATAACGGCCGCGTCTGGTGGCCCCGCAGCGCAGCGGACGTCAACCAGGCCAGGCAATACATTGCAAAACGCCAGGGTGATAAAGCGGCCACGGAGCAGCTTATCGCCGGCGATAAGAAGGACCTGGCGGCCCTCCTCGCGGCGGCTGAGCGCACGAAGCAGGATATCGACCGCATCCGCAGTGGACTCGTCCCGGAGAAATATCGCCCTGACAGCGAGAAAGCCGCCGCGCGGCAGCAACAGCTGACGGGGGCCGCGGCCCGCCGGCAGCTGGAGCAACAGCAGGAAGCGGCGGTCCAGCGCCAGATTGATGAATACCAGTACCAGATAAATATCGCGGTGCAGCAAAAGGCCTCTGCCGACGGGCGCGCCAGTGCCCACGACGGGGCGGCCAACAACGTGCAAAACGAGCAAAATGTCCTGCGCCAGCGCCAGCAGCAGCTCTTTGACGGCTACCAGCGGTTCGTCAATCAGGGCGTCATGAACGACGGATTCCACCCCCTGTTTCGCGTGGGGTCGACGATGCTGCAACAGTCGAACGCGGTCAAGGCGCAGGCGGATGCGAAGCAAAATGACATCAACCGCGAGCGCAACGCGGCGGCGCAGGCCCGTCACGAAGCCGCCCAGCTCCAGCAGCGGGCAGAGCAGTATCAGCGGGACAAGGCCGGCGCAGAAAACCGGCTGAACGCCCTGCGCCAGGAACACCAGGCGCGGGCGCAGGCAGACGCCGCGGCCGCCAGTCAGGCCAGCTCGGAGGCCGCGGCCAGACAAGCGGCCGACGCGAAAGCCAAAGCGGAAGCGGATGCCCGAGCCCGCGCGGCAGCACGGCTGCGCAAGGCCACGGCGGAGCTGATGGCCCGGGCCAGCGTACACCCCGCCCCCGTCTATACGGCGCAGATGGTCAGCGCGGCGGAGACTGCCCTGCGCGCGCCTGGCGCCATGGTGCTGGGAGGGCATCCGGGCACGGCGCAGTTTGCGGCAGCCGGCAGCGGTGCCATGGAGCTGGCGGATGACATCCTGTACGTGCTGTCCAAAGGCTGGGCCGAGCTTAAACGTGCGGCAACGGTAAACGCCCTCGGTCCGCGCCTGGGCGTGGTGGTGGCGGGGTTTTGGCCGATGGAAGCCGGTAAAGGCAGCGACAAGGTGCCCGGGCGTGACGTCCCCGCCCTGTTCTCTTATCCGCTCAGCGCGGTCCAGGGCAGCGGCGTGAGCCTGACGCCCGGTGCCTCCACGGCAAACCTGCCGGTGCGCGGTGCGCTGGTCCTGGAAAATGACCGGCTGACGCTCAGGCTGTTAAAAACGGGCGAAGGCAGCCTGCCCGGAACGGTGCCGGTGCTGAAGGCCGTACGGGATGAGGCAACGGGCCTGGACCGTATCACGGTGCCCGCGGTCGGAGGACTGCCGCCCCGGACCGTCCTGATTAATCCGGTCCCTGTCCCGGTGGCGCCCGCTGACACCGGCAACCGCTCTCCGGTTCCGGTCACGCCGTGGCATACGGGCACAGCAGCCAAACCGGTCGAAAAGCTGGTCACCACTGTCACCCCCGAAGCAGACGTGAACGGGTTGCAGGACTTTATCTACTGGCGTCCTGATGCGGTTGGTACGGGTGTCGAACCTATGTATGTAATGTTCAGTGATCCACTTGATTCAGGACGCTTTACCCGTAAGCAGTTGCATAAAAAATACCTTAAGCATGCCAGTGATTTTGGTATCAAAGACACGAAGAAAAACCGTGAAACGTTAACTAAATTCAGGGATGCAATTGAAGCGCATCTTGCAGATAAGGAAACAATTAAAAAAGGAACTTATCCTAGAAAAGAAGACTCAGATGTATTCTTTAACCCTAACACAAATAACGTCATTGTTATTGATAGTAAAGGAAAGTTTGTCACAGGGTGGAAGTTAAAGCCTGGAGAGCCGCAATTTCAAAACTTTATCGATAAGGGGATATTACAATGAGTATGACGTTAATTGATTTTGCCAAACAATTTGCTGAGTCGACGCTGAACGCAGATAATTTTGCTGATGAGTATATTCGTCTATGGAAAGTAGAAAGAGATTCAAATAATCAGGAAAAAGACACCGATATTGTATCCGAGTGTTGTTCTAGCATATTTGTCGTCGCCGATTGTTACAATCCAGAAGCTGACAGAGATGATTATGAACTAGATGAAGCTACGTTGAGGATTGAGGTGAAAGCGTTGCTTGAAAAATTCAACCTGCTTTGACGTTTAAAGTTCAAGCATCCGGCGGTAATGCCGGATGCTATTTAATTAAATGCTCACTAGGTCGCATATACATCCATATCTTGCTTACGCACTTAGCCTGTGTGACCTGGAGGAAATGATGGTAGAGCACTGCTCTCTTATCCGCTCAGCGCGGTCCAGAGCAGCCGCGTGAACCTGACGTATCAGCAGCGGACCTGCCGGTGCACGGTGCGCTGTTCTGGAAAATGACCGGCTGACGCTCAGGCTCTTAAAACGGGCGAAGGCAGCTTGCCCGGGACGGGGACGGTGCCGGTGCTGAAGGTCGTACGGGGACGGAGGTGAAATCAGTGGAGACACTGGTCACCACCGTCACCCCTGAAGCAGACGTGGCCGTGTTGCAGGACTTTATCTACTGGCGTCCAGATGCAGCAGGTACGGGCGTAGAGCCGGTGTGTGTGATGTTCAGCAACCTCTACGGCGAGACCAATGCGAAGGGGAAGTACAGCGGACGTGATTACAACACCGACGGCCCCATTCAGAACCTTGACTGGAAAAGTGCCAGCATTAATCGCGCCGGGAGAGATAAGGTGAAGCTGCATAAGGGTGTTTTGAACAAACACTTGAAAATAAGGTAATGATCGACCGTCTTGAGAGAATCCTTAAGGGAGAGCTGCAGACCACCGATACCGACACGCGTTTTTACACCCACGAAATCAGAGAGCTGGAGCGATATCGTAATCCAGGCATAAAAGACGGCGAAGTTCCCAAAAGTGTTCATGAGCAAAAAGCTGCATGGAGTAATACGCATACAGCCACTCTCGAAGACGATAAAATAAATGAAAAGGAGCAGTCTTTTTACACTGACGATGCTCTGCAGGCTGCAGACGAACAGGAATTAAAAAATGCTCTTGGAGGAAAAGAATAATGTCATTAAAAGATATAATCAAAAATGAAAGTGTAGAAGACGTACTAAGCTTTCTGGGACCTACTTCCGACTACCGAAAACTAGATCGCCTGTACACTTATAACCGCTTTAATGTGACTTCTATCGGCGAATTATCATCTACATATGATGAATTATTCCAAAAAGGCGTCCTTCAGGATCAGAACGGTAAAGTAATAAAAGGTCCTAATTGGAAAGCACCCAAATTTGTGACCGAGAAAAAATACGGCATCAAATAATTATTAACATTTTCGGACGATTTTGTTTCTACCACTTCCAGTAGACGATAGATTGCTGGCAGTTATTTCTAAGGCGGATTGCCGGACTTTACTCACAGGCGTCCCTATACGGCTAAAAAGAAGTCGACCATGTACATATGATGTCAGAAACAGCTATGGGGTGACTAATGCTAAAAGGAAGTAGAGCAAATATGAAAACTATATCGACATAGCTGGCGGCATCATTAAAAGCTTGTCTGGCGAAGTACCCGCATTGTTCTCGCCGTGATAGTTCAGATGACACTGTACACATCACGTTGTTAAAACTCTCTTTAAAAAAAGAGGTTATCGACCATCTTGTTAAAATACTTTAGAGGGACGGTAAGCCAGTGACACAGTCTTAGCTTGCATACCAGGAGGTTTGAAAACAGAAACGTGATCGGGCATGAGGTGTTTTCGCTGATCATTTCCCCAGCGTATTAATCATTTTTTCTAAAACTCAGTAATAAATAATGAGGTGCTAAATGGTAAATTTTTATGCAATGGTTCAAGATGAAGAAATGGAAGACATAATTACATTTCTCGTCGAACTCAGCGAAAGTGGTATATCCCATCCGTCTATAGAGCAGTTTTTCGGGAGATATAAAGCCTCCACTAAATACGGAAAATACAACATCAAACTGATCGATGCCATAAAGAATCTTGAGGAGGACGGCCGTATATACTCCGGGGGTGGTTATAGCTATAAAAAAGGCCCAAATTGGTCGAAACCCACCTTTGCAGCCGAGAAAAAATATGGTCTCGAGTGACCTTTTCTCTAAATAGAGTTTAAAAAAGCAACGTCCTAAAGCGAATGTTTTAGGCGTTGTTTTTCTCACCCCCAATGAGTTTAATACAATAAAAGATGTGCACATGCACGCGGATAAATAAGGCTGACGCTGACGGCGCTTTTTTTCCTTTCATTTCGCATATGTTTCTATTACACCCGCAGTGATAAGGCTGTTTACCGTAAGCATGAACTCTGATTTTTCCTTCCTTAAAATCCAGTCTGACGAGAAGAAAAATCCCAAAACCTTTTGCATCAAACTGATACATTTTGTTATGTTATCACATATCATAAGCACCCCAGAGATGAATAGGTTCAGGGATGACGCAAGACAGAGCACAACACACCGCACCGGTTCTGGCGGTTGAAGGACTGACGTTATGGCTCGCGGGTGAAAATCGTATTTCCGGTTTGAGTTTCAACATCAACGCAGGTGAACGCGTTTGCCTGCTCGGCGCTTCCGGCTCGGGTAAATCGCTGACCGCCAAAGCCATCACCGGCACAGCGCCCGCACGCGCAGATCTCCGTGGCAGCATTCGGGTGAACGGCCTGGAAGTGTGCGGCAAACCTCCGGTTTCACGTTGCTCATACAGCCGCGTGGCCACCGTTTTTCAGGATTCGTCTACGGCACTGAATCCGCTGATGACAATCGGTAAACAGCTGCGTCTCGCCCTGCCCGTCGCCAGCGTCCAAGAACTCCTCGCCATGCTGGATGCCGTAGGACTTGGCGATATCGCGCAATTAACGGCCAGGTATCCGGCGGAACTTTCCGGTGGTCAGCGCCAGCGGTTGTGTCTTGCGCTGGCGATGCAGTCGTCGTCTTCGCTGCTGCTCGCCGACGAGCCGACTACCGCGCTGGATGTACTCACCCAGCATCAGGTTTTGCAGGTCATGCAAACAGCCTATTCTGCCAGCCCTACGCGCGCTCTGCTGTTTATTACCCACGATATCGCCGTCGCCGCGCAGTTATGCGAGCGCGCGCTGGTGATGGAAAACGGCGTGCTGGTGGAATCCGCGCCGATGGCGCAGTTACTCCGTCATCCGCAACATCCTTATTCCCGGCAACTGGTGCACGCTGCCAGACAGGCCGACGCGTCGCATCAGAATCACGCAGCGCTGCGAGGAGTGGCGGTCTGATGGAATCTTCACTGCATCTGGTCACTGCCCCGTTTCTGCATCTGCATAAGGTCAGCCGGCATTTTGCGCTGCCGGGTTCTTTCTGGCGCAGGCAGCACACGACGCTTTTCGAAGGTCTGTCGCTGCGCATCGGTGGCCATGAAACCCTTGGGCTGGTCGGTGCTTCCGGTTGCGGGAAATCTTCGCTGCTGAAAATTTTGCTGGCACTCGAAGCGCCAGACAACGGCGAGGTGTATTGCACCGGAGAAAAAATCCGCCCCGGCTCCTTGCGGTCATTACGCGAATACCGCCAGCGTGTGCAGTATATTGCGCAGGATCCTGCCGGTTCGCTGCCGCCTGCTATGACGGTCGGTCAGATCATTGCCGAACCGCTTAAACATCTGGGGTTTACAGACGATATTCGTTTGCGCGTAAGCGAGGTAATGGCGCAGGTCAGCCTGAGCGGAACGCTGATTTGCCGCACCGCAGGCGAGCTTTCCGGCGGACAGGCGCAGCGCGTGGCGATTGCCCGTGCGCTGGCGATCCGCCCGCAGTTTCTGGTCGCCGACGAGCCGGTCAGCGGGCTGGATCTGCCGCTGCGTGCGCAGGTCAAACAGCTGTTGCACCAGGTAACGCAGCAAAATGGCATGGGTCTGCTGATGGTGACGCACGACATCTCCATGGTTGCCGGACTTTGCGACCGGTTGCTGGTGATGCACGGCGGCAAAATTGTCGAAGACCGCGCCACGCAGGACGTTTTACGCGCGCCGGACCATACTCATACACGGCAATTGTTGCAGGCCGTTCCTCATTTACCTTTGACCGTTAACGGATAACCGGATGCTGACCCGTTCCCTTGCGCCCGCTTCTGCGCCCAAACCGCCGCTGCTGCTCGCCAGCAGTCTGGTCTTTAACATTGGTTTTTATGCTGTCGTGCCGTTTCTGGCGATTTTCCTGCGTGACGATTTGCTGCTTTCCGGCTGGGCGATCGGTCTGGTGCTCGGGCTGCGCACCTTCTCGCAACAGGGCATGTTTTTACTCGGCGGCGCATTGTCCGACCGCTACGGTGCGCGGATCATTATTTTGCTGGGTTGCGTGGTGCGCATCGCCGGTTTTCTGCTGCTCGGGCTTTCCGACACACTGGCACCGGTGATACTCGGCGCCTGTCTGACCGGCATCGGCGGCGCGCTGTTTTCCCCTTCGATTGAAGCGTTGCTGGCGCAGGCCGGCACCCACAGCGAAAAAGCCGGAAAACGCAGCCGCGCCGAATGGTTCGCGCTGTCTGCCGTCTGTGCGGAACTGGGCGCGGTACTGGGCCCGCTGCTCGGTTCGTTGCTCTCCGGATACGGTTTTCAGCCGGTGGCGCTGGCCGGTTCCGGTCTGTTTCTGATTGCGCTGCTGGTGCTGTTTTTCACCCTGCCTGCCACGCCGAAACGCGCCACGGAACTGAAAATTGTGCCGTGGTGGCAGACGTTTCGTCAGCCGCGCTTTGTGGCCTTTATCATCGCCTACAGCGCGTATCTGTTCAGCTATAACCAGCTGTACCTGGCGCTGCCGGTGGAACTGCGTCGCTCCGGCGGCAGTGAACAAGATCTCGGGCCGCTTTTTGTGCTGGCCTCAGTTCTGGTGATCGTACTGCAAATGCCGCTGGCGCGTTTTGCACGCCGGATGGGCGCCGCACGCATTTTGCCTGCGGGTTTCGGGTTGCTGTCCTGCGCGTTTGTCGCCGTGGCGCTCTTCGCCTGGACGATCCCGCCACAAGGCTGGCTGCGGCTGCTGCCGTCAGTATTGCTGATCACGCTGCTCACCGTCGGCCAGATGCTGATTGTGCCGGTCGGGATGGATCTCATTCCGCGCTTTGCCGGGCAGCATAACCTCGGCGCGCATTACGGTGCACTTTCTTCGATGGGCGGCGTGGCGGTGCTGGCGGGCAATTTCCTGCTCGGCGGGCTGCTCGATTCCGCCCTGACGCCGTCACCCGGCGCGGTCATTGCGTGGCTGGCGCTGGCGGCGGCTCCCTTTTTAAGTGCGCTGGCGATGTGGCGAATCTGCCGCCGCCTGCCTCCTCCCGCAATCTGACAAGGAAACTCTGATGTCTCTGTTACGTGTTAGCCCGCTGGCCGGGCTGCTTTCTGCTGCGCTTTTACTGACCGGCTGCTTCAACGAAGCGGATAAAACGCCCGATAAAAACGCCGGTCAGCGCCTGAAACTGGCGATGTTGCAACCGCCGCGTTCCGGCCTGACGCCGCTCAGTGACGACGCGTTTAAACTCTCACGCTGGAGCACGGCGGAAACGCTGGTGGTGCTGGATAAACTCGGCGAAGCGCAACCGGCGCTGGCAACAAGCTGGCAGCAAACCGGCGAGAAAAGCTGGCGGTTCGGGCTGCGTTCCGGTGTGAAATTCCACGACGGCAGTGTACTGGATGCTACAACCGTGGTAAATGCGCTGACCGTCGCCGCCCATGCCGCGCCGAAACCGCGCATTCTGGATGGTATGCAACTGACTGCGAAAGCCGACGGTCAGCTGGCGGTTATCGTCTCTACCGCAGAACCGGATCCGTTGCTGCCGCAGCGACTTTCCAGCCCGCAACTGGCGATCCTTGCGCAAACGGCCTACGGCGAGGAGGGTACGGTGAACCCGCGTCATACCGGTTCCGGCCCCTTTGAACTGGTGCAGGTCAACGGCACCAGCAGCGCCAGGCTGGAGCGTTTCGCCGGTTACTGGGGTGAACCGGCGAAAGCCAGCGGTATCGACGTCAGTTTTGTGCCGGACGGCACCGCGCGCGGAGCCGCGTTACGCACCGGTGCGGCAGATATTGTGGAAGCTATTCCGGTTTCACAGGCACCGTTGCTCGACCAGAACTTAATCCACGAAGTGCCGATGCCACGCACCAACACGCTGTACCTCAATACGAAATCCGGCGTGATGCAGGATGCAGCGCTGCGTGCCGCCGTGCGCGAGGCCATTAACCGTCAGCAGCTGGTGGATAACGTCTACGAAAAACGTGCCGATGTGGCGCAGGGTTTACTGGGCCCGGCACTGCCGTGGGCAGCAGAACTGCGTCAGCCGGTGAGCCACCCGGTTGCCGCCGCGAAACCTGCCGGTGATACCATCACATTAGCGACATTCAGCGACCGCGCGGAGCTGCCGGAAGTGGCGGTGTATCTGGCACAGCAACTGACGACGGCGGGCTTCACGGTGAAACAGGTCGTACGTGAGTACTCACAAATCGAATCGGATGCGCTGGCAGGCAAATTCGATGCGTTTATTTTATCGCGGGCGACGGTGCTCGATTCCGGCGATCCGGTGGCGTATATGTACAGCGATTTTGCCTGCAAGGGCTCGTTTAATATCGCGCAACTTTGCCGCCCTGAAATCGATCTGGCGTTGCAAAAAGCCGCGGCGATTCCGGCAGGCAATGCGCGCCGTCAGGCCATTATGCAGGCTGAAAACCTGATCCTCGCAACCGATGCCGCGATTCCGATGCTGCATGAGCGCGTCATTCAGGGCGAAGCAGCGGACATTCGTGACGCAGTACGCGACCCACGTGAACGCACGTTGATCAACAACGCCACGCAGCGCGAGGTGCAGGCCGACTGATGAGTGAATCTCTGTATTGCCGCACCTGCGCGGGTGTCAGTCGCCTGCGCATGAGTCAGACCAGCAGCGCGCTGGTGCCGCTGATGTCGCGCTTACTGACGCTGGCGGCGATCGTCGTGCTGACCGGTCTGCTGCCGTGGCTGTCGGGAGGCGATCCGGCGCTGTCATTGCTGCGCGCGCGTTCAGGCGACCAGGAAGCCACAGCAGAAACGCTGGACGCTATCCGCCAGTCGCTGGGGCTGGACAACGGGCCGTGGTTTGCGCTCACGCACTGGTTGAACGGTTTACTGCACGGCGACGCAGGGGTGTCCTGGGTTTCAGGATTGCCGGTTCTGCCCGGCATGTTGCAGGCAACCGGCGTTTCGCTGACGCTGATGGCAACGTCGGCGGGTGTGGCGTTTATCCTCGCGCTGCTGCTTTGCGCAGGCACCCTGTTGCGTGGTTTGCGCGGCGGCACGCCTCGTCCGGCGGGTTTTACCGCAGCGCTGCTCACCGCTTTGCCGGAGTTTTTACTGGCGTCTGTTTTGCTGATCGTCGGCGCGGTCTGGCTACAATTCTTCCCCCCTTATGGCTGGCAGGGCTGGCATTACGCGGTGCTGCCTTCGCTGGCGCTGGGTATTCCTGCGGGCGGATATCTCGGGCGGATTTACTCGGATGCACTCTGTGAAACCTTCAAAGAAAACTGGCTGACGACCTGGAGCGTGCTGGGGATTAAACGACGGCACATCGCGCAGGCAGTTATCTGCCGGACGCTGCCGGGCGTGATGCCGCTGACCGGACTGATGCTGGTTTCCCTAACCGGCGGCGCGGTGGCGGTTGAAAAAGTGTTCGCCATTCCGGGACTAGGACGCGCCACGCTGGGCGCAGCGGCGGCCGGAGATTTACCGGCATTACAGACCGGCATTCTGATCCTGCTGTTGCTGGCTTCTCTTTTTGGCATGATAACCGGCGGCGTGCGGATATTGCTGCTCGGGCGAGCGGTCCGGCTGAATGCAGTGCCGGTTCCGGCGTCTTCAGACCGTGCAGAAAAATCCCGACCGTGGATCCCGCTGTTATGCCTGTTTATTCTGCTGGTGATGGTCTTCGCTGGTTTGCCGCGCGACCCGCTGGCCTCAGACTATTTGCGGTTGCAGCCGCCCTCCTTCGCATTGCCTTTTGGCGCGGATGCAATGGGACGTGACCTTCTCGCCCGTGTGGCGCACGGCACGCTCACTACTTGTTTTCAGGCGCTGATGGTTTCGCTGATTTGTCTGGCTGCCGGAGTGATTGCCGGAGCGTTTCCCCGCGCAATGACCGGACCTGTTGAAGTCGCCAATGCGCTCCCGCCGGTGATCGCCGGATTAGTGGTCGCCGCGGTTAACGGTCCGACGGCGGGAGGCGCCATTATCGCCGTCACCGCTGTCAGCTGGGCACCGCTGGCGGCCCATACGGCAGCGCGGGTGGCGGAAATCCGTGCGCGTCCTTATATGCAGATACTCCCACTTTCTGGTGTGGGGGCGCTTGGGCGTAATCTGTTTTATGTGTTTCCCGCACTCGCCGGTCCGATTCTGCGCCACGCATTGCTGCGTTTACCCGGCATAGCACTGGCGCTGGCGTCTCTGGGTTTTCTTGGTCTGGGCGCGCCGCCACCTGTACCGGAATGGGGACGCGTTCTGGCAGAAGGGATGCCTTACATCGAACGTGCAGGCTGGACGGTTTTCGCACCGGCGGGCGCACTGGCGTTACTGTCGGTGATGGCCGTGACGCTGGGTAACGTGCGCTGGGGAAAACAGGCGGGAGGTCGCTGAATGGTGATATGAACCATTATCTGAATTCATAATTTCGCGCTAATCTGTTGGCCTGATGTATACAAGAAGACAGAACAGGAAGACAGAAAATGGACTCGCGTAAGCCGCTGGACGGATTTGCCAGCAGCGTGATGGTTGGGCTGTGTATTATCTGGGGCGTGCAGCAGGTGGCGATCAAAAGCGCGGCGGAGGATATCACCCCGTTGTTGCAGGTGGCGCTGCGCTCGGGCATGGCAGGGCTGGCGGTGATGATTCTAATGCTTATCCGCCAGCGGAAAATCCCCTTCAGCGCACGGACACTCCGCCCCGGATTGCTGGTCGGTTTGCTGTTTTCCGTTGAATTTATGTTTGTCGCCGAAGGCCTGCGGTTCACAACCGCGGCCCACATGGCGGTTTTTCTCTATACCGCACCGATTTTTGCCGCACTCGGCCTGCATTTCCTGGTGCCGGAAGAACGGTTGAGCCGTCTGCAATGGTCCGGCGTGGGTATTACCTTTCTCGGCGTGATTGTCGCGTTTCTCTTTGGCGGTAATAATGCCGCTGCACCGCAGGCCAGCAACATGTTGCTCGGCGATTTCTTCGGCCTGCTGGCGGGGGCTTTCTGGGGCATGACCACCATCGTGGTGCGGCGCAGTGCGCTATCTTCCGGCAGTGCCACCATGACGCTGTTTTATCAGCTGGCAGGCGCGTTCGTTTTGCTCGGCGCAATGGCGTTGCTGACCGGTCAGACGCAGTTTCGGCTCACGCCGGTTTCGGTCAGCAGTATGGTCTTTCAGACTGTGGTCGTGACGTTCGGCAGTTATCTGGCGTGGTTCAGCCTGATGCGCCGTTATCAGGCGTCGCGTCTGGGGATCCTCTCATTTATGACGCCGGTTTTCGGCATTATTGCGGGCGTCGTATTGCTGCATGAACCGCTGAAAATCAACTTTATCGCCGGTGCCCTGCTGATCATGCTCGGAATTCTGACGGTAAGCGCCGATGGACTGTTGCGCCAGTGGATAGCCAAAAAGCGCCTGAGAAAATTGCGTTAATACCTGATTACAGGGAAAATTAATCCTGATCACAAAGCACGCGGCACTAAGCAGTTACCCTGCCAGTCTGAGAAATCACCTATAAATGGAGTTTACCATCGCCCGTTTTCATCACATTTCCGCGGTTACGGCCGTCAAAAAATCAGCGTCCCTGATGGGTCTGGCGCTGTTACTGGCCAGCTGCTCTTCCACGCCGCCGAAATCGCTGGTTACCCCGCTGCCACCGGTCACCAAACAGCCGCTGCCGGGCAAAGCTGCGCAGCCGCTGGAACCGGTGCGCGGTGTGTGGCTGGCAACGGTTTCCCGCCTCGACTGGCCGCCAGTATCCTCGGTCACAGCCAGCAGCCCGTCGGCACGTATCAGCCAGCAGAAAAAAGCGCTGACTGACAAACTCGATAAGCTGAAAAGTCTCGGGATTAACACCGTGTTCTTCCAGGTGAAACCGGATGGCACGGCGCTTTGGGCCTCTAAAATCCTGCCGTGGTCGGATACCCTGACCGGTAAAATCGGACAGGATCCGGGCTATGACCCGTTGCAGTTCATGCTCGATGAGGCGCACAAGCGCGGAATGAAAGTTCACGCCTGGTTTAACCCTTACCGCGTGTCGGTCAACACCAAACCTTCCACCGTGACGGAGCTGAACAACACCCTGCCGCTGCATCCGGCCAGCGTTTTTGTGCTGCACCGCGACTGGATCCGCACCGCCAGCGACCGTTTTGTGCTCGACCCCGGTATACCCGAAGCGCGCGACTGGATAACCAGTATCGTGGCCGAAGTGGTGTCGCGTTATCCGGTCGATGGCGTGCAGTTTGATGACTATTTCTATACCGAAACGCCCGGTTCCACGCTCGACGATAATCTGACGTTCCGCCGCTACGGACAGGGATTTGCCTCGAAAGCTGACTGGCGACGCCACAATACCCAGTTGCTGATCGAGCAGGTTTCGCGCACCATCAAACAGCTCAAACCCGGCGTAGAATTTGGCGTCAGTCCGGCAGGCGTATGGCGTAATGTATCACACGATCCGGCCGGTTCCCGCACTTCAGGCGCGGCAGCCTATGATGAAGCCTATGCCGATACCCGTCTCTGGGTGCAGCAGGGTTTGCTCGATTACATTGCACCACAACTCTATTGGCCTTTTGCCCGTAAAGCCGCCCGCTATGATGTGCTGGCGCAATGGTGGGCTGATGTCGTGAAACCGACCCATACGCGCCTGTATATTGGCGTCGCGTTGTATAAAGTGGGTGAACCTTCAAAAAGTGAACCGGACTGGATGATTAGCGGTGGCGTGCCGGAGCTGAAAAAACAGCTCGATATGAACGAATCCAACCCGCAAATTCAGGGCACCATTTTGTTCAGGGAGAACTACCTCAACCAGCCGCAGACGCAGGAAGCGGTCAGTTATCTGAAACACCGCTGGGGAAGTTAAAAACTCGAGAACCCGCCTGAATGGCGTGGCCTTCACAGTTATCAAAAAAGGCTCAATATGTTGAGAAACGTATTGAGCCTTTTTATTTACGATTTTTTCCCGGTACCGGAGAGACTGAAAACTCAGTTTTCTTCCAGCTTCAGCGTGGTTTCACGTTTAAGGATCACGCGTAACACAAAGTAATAAACCACGCCGATTGCCAGCCAGCTCAGGCCAAGAATTTTGGCTTCCCAGTCCATTTCGTAAATAACGAAAGCAATGATACAAAAACCAATAACCGGGAACAGCAGGTGCAGCACCAAATTGCGGGACTTCTGGCGGATAATGTAGTGATTAATCACCGCCACATGCAGTATCAGGAAGCCCATCAGTGCGCCGAAATTAACCAGGCGGCTGAGATTGTCGATATTGCCGTTAAACCACAAGCCTGAACACAAAGAGATCAGTCCGACCAGCAATGTACTGACATACGGCGTTTTGAAACGCCGATGCACTTTCGCCAGCAGTTTAGGCAGCTGTTTGTCTCGCGCCATCGCGAACAGAATTCGCGAGACGGCAGCCTGTGCAACGAGCGCGTTAGCAATACCCCAGGAGATAGCGGTGGACCAAATGGTGGCTTGTTTCAGCCATTCGCCACCGGCAAGGTTTGCCGTCTCGTAGAATGCCGTATCCAGACTGGTGAACGTCATGCCAACGGCTAAATCAGCGGCAATCCAGGTCTGCAAGATAAAGAGCACCCCCACCAGCATTAATGCGCCGAGAGACGCTTTACCTACCGTGTCTACACCGCCTTTGGTTTCTTCAGACAGCGTCGAAATACCGTCAAAACCCAGGAAGGACAATACGGCAATGGACACTGCACCCACGACCAGCGGCAGACTGAATTTATCAGCGTTGTACAGAGGTTCCAGCGTTAAGTGACCCGCCCCGACGCCGGAATACAGCGCTATCAGCCCCAGCACCACAAAAATGCTCAGGATAATGATTTCGGCAAGTAGAATGTAGTTATTGGCCTTCGCCGTAAACTGGATCCCCACCAGATTGACAACGCTGTTGAGCGCGATAAACCCGACGATCCATGCCCAAGAAGGCACCTCCGGTAAAACCGGCGCTAATGCCGCCGCGCTGACGATATAAAGCAGCGAAGGCACCAGAATATAGTCGAGCAGGATAAGCCAGCCGGCAAAGAAACCTACCGTTTCATGAATACCACGCTGTGCGTATGCATAAACGGAACCCGAAACCGGGAAAGCGCGAGACATGGCCCAGTAACTCATGGCGGTAAAAAACATCGCCACCATGCCTATCAGATAAGCCAGTGCCACCATGCCATTCGAGCCTTCCCACACGTAGCCAAACACACCAAAAGGCGCGATGGGCACCATGAAAATCATCCCGTAAACCAGTAAATCTTTCAAAGTCAGTGTTCGGTGTAACTCTTGTTTATAACCAAATTGTTCAACAGACATCAATATTCCTCAATCTTCAACTTCAGCTGTGCAGCCACTGTTTTCGGCAATGCAAACCGGCAGGTTTTTAACGGGTCAACGACCTGACAGATTTGTAAATCACCGGTAATGCTCAGTAAGTTGATGGCATCAGGCAGACTGATATCCGTGTTATCGGTAATAAAATGCGCCATATTTCGCGTGGCGATATCGGCAGCTTCGTCCAGCGTTTTTGCCGACGCGAGAGTGAAAATAGTGTCGCTGTTTTCCAGCATCGGAGTCGGTAATTTCCGGTTTTTAATCACCTGGAGATTGACGACAACTTCGCCGGGAATTTCCAGTCCGCATACTGAGACTTCGCCATCACCCATTGCGGCATGTAAATCGCCCAGCGCAAACAATGCGCCCGCCACATTAACGGGTAAATAGAGCGTGCTGCCGGCGGTGATCACTTTGCAATCCATATTGCCGCCATGACTGTCCGGCGTTCCGCAGGAAATGGCCTCTCCGGCAGGAGCAACCCCGATGACACCGATCATCGGGTTGATAGGGAAACGCACTCCGCCCGGCAGATGCGCCATACCTTTTTCAACAGGAACAGTCAGGATACGGGGTTCGGTCAGCTCATTCCCGATGACGCCCAGACCAGGTGCGGTGACCATGACTGCCTGATTTCCACGCATGGCAATATGCTTGATTTCAACGCGCAACACGTCGCCGGGTTCAGCACCTTCGATAAAAACCGGGCCGGTTGCCGGGTTGATCCGCTGCCAGTCCAGTTCATTAAACTCAGCCTGCTCGGACTGAATCTGATCAGAAAAGCAGTCGCAGGTGTCAAAGCACACATCGCTGCCGCTGGTGATTGCAGCAGCAGGAGGATTCTCGCGGGACATCGCATAAACCAGATGGGTATTATCAATTCTTAACATAGTCGCCCTGTAATCTATAAAGTGTCTTCTGTTCTGTTTTTCGGCTTACAGTTATTTCGACTGCTAATTACCTTTCTCAGAGTCCGTATATGTTGCTATTCCCAAAGAGCGCAGCGTTATTCATTATTATTTGAGGCACAATTCCAGCATCCTCTGCGGGATATATTTCCCCCATAAAATGACGCGCCGGATATTCGGGAATAATAAATATAGAAAACCTTCCAGAGCTGCAAGCGTTATTTAGATTTGCATGTATAACGCGCGCGCGTTTTTATTTATTAAAAATACAAATTCAAATTAATAGAGTTGATCATGCATGTATTCAGAATGCGGTCACAGGCGTCCCGATTGTAGGGACGTGATATTTTAGTAATAAATAGGGTTCTGGTCATGAATACTAGATTTTTCTTCTCCCTCCTCCTTGCTCGTCAATATTCAAAAACGTGACCCAGGTTTTGAAAAAGACATCTGGGGTCAAAAAGTGTTGATCCTCTGGCTGATAAATGTACATTCACAAACTAGTTACATAAAAGAAACATATATTCCATAATTATGAAACAAACAGGTGATAAATATGTCCAGAACTCTGCACTATTTCTTTGCCATCCTGATGGTGCTCACCAGTGTCAGTGCATCCGCCCAGGCTGAGCCGACTAAGGGCGGTATCGTTAATATCGCCATGATAGGCGAGCCCCCAACGCTCGATCCGATGATGTCCACAGCCGATCTGGTCGGCACCATCACTCAACATATTTTTGAAACGCTCTATACCTTTGATGAGAAATGGCAGGTCATTCCGCTGCTCGCCAGCCAGATGCCCGCCATTTCTGATGACGGGAAAACCTATGTGATCCCATTACGTCAGGGGGTGACTTTCCAGAATGGTCAGCCGATGACATCAAAAGATGTCCTGGCGTCGCTACATCGCTGGGAGAAAGTCGCCAGCCGCGGGCGTCAGACGGCAGAAATTATCACCGACATCTCAGCCCCGGATGACCACAGCATCAAAATAGTCCTTAAACAACCTTATGCGCCTTTGCTGGCATTGCTGTCGCTAAACAATTCCGCGGCGGTGATCATGCCTGATGCGCAAACCCGGCAGAATCCGCTGACCGAATTTATCGGCACAGGCCCTTATCAGCTGAAATCTCATCAGGCCGACCGTTTTATCCAGCTGACCCGTTATGAGGGTTATCACAGCCAGGCGGGAGAACCCGATGGCTACGGCGGTGGCCGCAAGCAATATCTGGATGAAATCCGGTTTGTTCCGGTGGCTGATCCGAATACCCGCATTGAAGGCGCCGTTTCCGGGCAGTTTGCTTACGTTGATTCTTTGCCGGTGGAATCTTTTGACAAGATTAAAAACGGCAAAGATAAACCCGTGTTGCTCAAACCTTATGGCTGGCCGATATTTGTGATGAATTCCCGGCAGGGACTGACGTCAGACATCCTGATCCGTAAGGCCATTCAGGCCGCACTGGCGCCGCAGGACATGATGACGGCGGCCTTTGGCTCACCGGATTTCTTCAGCCTTGACGGTGCCATGTACCCGAAAGACAGCATCTGGCATACCGAAGCAGGCACTGCGCCCTATAAGCCGATGGGTGATACCGCTAAAGCGCAGCAGTTGCTTAAAGAGGCGAAGTATCAGGGCCAGACGCTGCGGATTCTGACCAGCCGCCAGTACGAATTTCACTATAAGCTGGCACAGGTGGCGCAGGCCTATCTGGAAGCGGCGGGTTTTAAAGTCCAGCTCGACGTAGAGGAGTGGGCTTCCCTCACACAGAACCGCGCCAATCCTGAACGCTGGGATATGTACATCTCCCATAGCCCTTTCCTTCCGGAACCTTCCCTGACCGGCATCATGTCTGACACCTCACCAGGCTGGTGGGTCAGCGACAAAAAACATACGGCGTTGCAGGCATTTAACAGTGAAACCGATCCTCAGAAACGCGTCGCACTGTGGGCTAACGTGCAGAAGGCCATTTACGAAGATGTGCCGATGTTTAAGGTCGGCAACTTCAATGCACTGGCGGCTCAGTCTCCCGCATTACAGGGCGTGAGACCTTCTCCGTGGCCTTATTTCTGGAACGCCTATCTCACCCAATAATCGCCGGGACTTAACATGTTACGTTCAATTCTGAATCATTTGTTTGGCATGCTGGTGGTCATGACGCTGGTGATCTCGCTGGTGTTCCTGATTGTGCATATCACCCCCGGCGATCCGGCTGCGGTCATGCTGGGGCCGGATGCGACAGGGGCTGATATTGCTGCGTTGCGGGATCAGCTTGGGCTAAATGCCCCGCTCTGGCAGCAGTTTGCCCACTATATCGGCGGCGTGTTGCAGGGGGATCTCGGGCGTTCGATATTTCTCAATATTCCGGTGACCGATGCACTGTGGCAGCGCGCCGAACCGACCTTTTTCCTGACCATTTTGGCGTTGCTGATCGCCACACTCATCGCATTGCCGGTAGGTATTTTGTCCGTGTATTACCGGGGCTCGCTATTTGATCAGATTGCCACGGGGGTCGCCATGCTGTCAGCCAGCGTGCCGTCATTTTGGCTGGGTTTGCTGTTCATCCAGTTTTTCGCCGTCAGGTTGGGGTGGTTTGATACTTCGGGTTACGGCGGGCCCGATGCCTCTTTCACCCAACGAATGCATCATCTGGTGCTGCCTGCGCTGTCACTTGGCGTGGTTTCTTCTGCACTGATCATGCGTTTTACCCGCGCCAGCATGCTCGACGTACTCAACGATGATTACGTACGCACTGCGCGATCCAAGGGAATGTCCGAATTTCGTGTCGTCGTCAAACATGCCTTCAAGAATGCATTGATTCCCGTCGTTACGGTGATTGGTCTGACGGCGGCACTGCTGATCTCCGGGGCTATCGTCACCGAAACGGTGTTCGGGCTTCCTGGTGTGGGCAGCCTGACCGTTTCAGCCGTTTTGCGCAGGGACTATCCGGTTATACAGGGCACGCTGCTGGTGGTTTCCGGCCTCTACGTACTGATGAATTTCGCCGTAGATATGTTGTATTTGTGGGTTGACCCGAGGGTACGTCGCTAATGTCTATTTCTTCCATTGCAGTGGCCCGCCATTCCCGCCATGACTCATTTATGTGGCAATTAGTGTCGCGCCCGACCACGGCAATCGCGCTGATTTTACTGGCGTTTATCCTGGTCAGTGCGCTGCTGGCTCCCTGGATTACCCCTTTTTCACCCAGCCAGCTGGCGATTATTCAACGCCTGAAAGGCCCGGAAGCCACGCATCTTTTCGGTACTGATGAACTGGGCCGCGATATCTTTTCCAGAATGCTGTTTGCGGGGCAAACGTCACTGAGCGTGGGGATCGCCGTCGTGGTATTTACCTCGATCACCGGCGTTTTACTGGGACTTCTTGCGGGATATTTCCGTGCGCTGGATGCGCCCATTTCACGCCTGATTGACGCGATGATGGCGTTTCCGGACATTCTGCTCGCGATCGCACTGGTCGCCGCGCTGGGGCCGTCGGCCACCAATGTGGTGATTGCACTCGGCATCGTCTACACGCCGCGTATGGCCAGGGTCATCCGCGCCTCGACGCTGGTTATTCGTGAACTGCCGTATGTCGAAGCGGCAAAAGCACTGGCGGTGCCGACGCCGGTCATTTTGTATCGCCATATTTTACGCAACCTGACTTCACCCCTGCTGGTGCAATGTACCTTCATCTTTGCCAACGCCATTCTTGCGGAGGCCGGTTTGTCATTCCTCGGCGTGGGTATTTCTCCCGACATTCCTACATGGGGAACCATGATCAGCCAGGGCCGCCAGTATATCGACCAGGCGGGTTGGATCATGTTGTTCCCTGGCATTGCCATCGTGATTACCGTGCTGTCGCTGCAATTACTGGGTGACGGATTACGCGATTTACTCGATCCCCGACTTTCAAAAGGTGCCTGATGAACACTCACAACACACAATCTGAAGAAGCTTTGCTGGTCAAAGCGGTTAAGCCGATAGGTTTCGGCCCGGTTCCCGACACGCTTAATGGCTGCATTGATGTGCTGATCGGCAGGAACGGGCAAGTGATACGTAGCGCCCCTGAGATCCGCGCGGACAGCGACGTGGAAGTGATCAACGGCAACCGCTGCTGGCTGTCCCCTGGCTGGACCGATTTGCATACCCATATCTGGTACGGCGGCACAGACATTTCCATCCGGCCTGAAATTTGTGGTTTGTCCCGTGGAGTCACCACGCTGGTCGATGCCGGTTCTGCCGGGGAAGCCAATTTTCACGGTTTGCGTGAACTGATTATCGACGCTGCCAGCGAAGACATTTTTGCCTTTCTGAATCTGGGCTCCATCGGTCTGGTGGCCTGTAACCGTGTCAGTGAGCTTACCGGGCTGGCGTCGGTGGATATCGACCGCATTGCCGCCACCGTCGACGCTAACCGGGATCTGATTGTCGGCCTGAAAGTGCGCGCCAGTGGCACCATTACCGCAGGCTGGGATATCGCGCCGGTGAAACTGGCTAAGAAGCTGGGACGTATCCTGAAATTGCCGATTATGGTGCACGTTGGCGAACCGCTGCCGCTTTACGACGACGTGCTTAAAACGCTGGGCGAAGGAGACATCATTACCCATTGTTTTAACGGCAAAATCGGCGGCTCGATTCTGGAAGATGAAGAACTTTACCGGCTGGTGGAAGCGTCGCAGCAGCGGGGCGTGGTGATGGACGTCGGCCACGGTGGCGCGTCGTTTTCGTTTGAAGTCGCTAAAGCCGCACTGAGCAATAAACTGCTGCCGGACACTATTTCCACCGACATCCACAAGCGTTCAATGCCGGGCTCGGTCTGGGATATGTCCACCACCATGTCGAAATTATTGTCATTAGGCATGCCGCTGGAAGACGTGATCCGCGCGTCCAGCACCCGGCCACGTGAGGTGATCCGTCGTCCGTATCCTGCGATGCTCGAGGCTGGCGCTCGTGCTAATTTCACCCTGTTCGAAATCAATGATTCCGACCTGATTGTGCGTGATTCAAAAGGGGTACCTAGCGCACTTAAACAAGTCTTTGACCCGCGTTTCACCGTGCTGGGGGCACAGCACTGGACGGCGTCACGTTATCAGCCCGCAGAACAGTCGCCACGCTGCACGTGCGGGGGGCATGTATGAGTCCGGCAAAAGATGATGACGTCATTTTATCGGTCAGAGATTTGCAAACGTGTTTCACCACGAAACGCCAGAATGTCATTCCCGTTGACGGCGTGACGTTTGAGCTCAAACGGGGTCAGACGTTGGCGATTGTCGGGGAATCCGGTTCCGGGAAATCAGTCACCAGCCTGTCAGTCATGGGATTACTGGGAAAAAACGGTCATGTCTCCGGCGGCGAAATTCACTACCGCAACCGGCAGCAGGAACCATTACGACTGGACAAGTTCACTGCGGCGCAATACAGGAAAGTGCGTGGCAAGGAAATTGCGATGATTTTTCAGGAGCCGATGACCAGCCTGAATCCGCTTTTTACTGTGGGAGATCAGATAATGGAAATGATCACCCTGCACCAGCCCATGTCAAAAAAGGACGCGCGGCGCAGTGCTATCGAAATGCTGGAGAAAGTCGAAATTCCGGCGGCGGCTACCCGAATTGATGATTATCCGCACAGTATGTCCGGTGGGATGCGCCAGCGCGTGATGATCGCACTGGCACTCTCCTGCAACCCTGCCCTGCTGATTGCCGATGAGCCCACCACCGCGCTGGATGTAACCATTCAGGCGCAGATCCTCGACCTGCTTAAACGCCTGCAAGCTGACCTGGGAATGAGCATTATCTTTATCACTCATAATCTCGGCGTCGTGGCGGAAATTGCCCAGGATGTGGTGGTGATGTACGCCGGAAGAGTCGTGGAACACGCGCCGGTCGAAACGCTGTTTTCTCGTCCGGCACACCCTTACACCCGCGGTTTGCTGGCCTGCACACCGAACAATCACAACGCGGCGGAGGATGGTTCGCGCGGCGAACTTTACGCCATCCCCGGGGCCGTGCCTTCTTTAAGCGAGTTACCGGCAGGATGCGCGTTTTCTCCACGCTGCGAGCACGTGAGCAGTGACTGTCTGGTTGCCCGGCCAGCGCTGCGCAACGTGGGTAAAAATACTTGGTCGCGCTGCATAAGGAGTGAAAAGTTATGAGTGATTCTTTCACTTCTCAGCCCGCGCCACTGCTGCGCGTCGAAGGTTTATGCCAGTATTTTAAAACGCAGGATGGGCGCACGGTTCACGCCGTTGAATCACTGACGTTTGACATCAAACGCGGTCACACCGTCGGGCTGGTGGGGGAATCAGGTTCAGGAAAAACCACCGCAGGACGGGCTATTTTACGCCTGCTGGAACCTACCGCCGGACAGGTGTTTTTCAACGAGACCGATGTGCTGTCCCTGCCGTCTAAAGAGATGAAACGCTACCGGCAGAAAATGCAGATTATCTTTCAGGATCCCTTTTCCAGCCTGAATCCCCGGATGCGTGTGTCACAAATCATCGGTGAAGCACTCAATACTGCCGGTTACCCCAAAGGAGAGGCACGAAAAGCACGCGTAGAAGAGTTGCTGCAACGCGTGGGGTTACAGGCAGAGCACGCGGATCGTTATCCGCATGAGTTTTCCGGCGGTCAGCGCCAGCGTATTGGCATCGCCCGCGCTATCGCCGTCGAACCTGATTTTATCGTGGCTGATGAATCGGTTTCAGCGCTGGATGTGTCGGTGCAGGCTCAGGTGCTGAACCTGCTGGGCGAACTGCAACGCTCTCTTGGATTAACGCTGTTGTTCATCGCGCACGATCTGACCGTCGTGGAATACCTGTGTGATGAAGTGGTGGTGATGTACCTCGGTCGCGTCATGGAGCGCGGGCCTTGCCGCGAGGTCTATGCCCGGCCGCGCCATCCCTACACTCAGGCCTTACTTTCTGCCGCACCGGTGCCGGACCCAACCCGGAAAAAACAGCGCATCGTGCTCAGGGGCGATATTCCCAGCCCTATTTCGCCGCCTTCCGGCTGCGTATTCCGTACCCGCTGCCCTTATGCGACAGCGCTTTGTGCCGCGGGCGTTCCGGCCGAACAGCACGTCAGTGATGAACATTGGGTGAGCTGTGTTCGCCTGCATGAACTTAACCTTCAGGAACAAGGAAGACACGATAATGCACACCAATAACCGGCAGAGTATGCCTTACCAGCGGCTGGCGGAGATGGGCATTGTATTGCCGGTTTCTCCTGCTCCCGTTGCTAATTTTAGCTCTCACATCATCTCGGGTAATTTGCTTTTTCTTTCCGGTCAGGGCCCGGTGGGCGCGGATAACAGCAAACAGCGCGGCAAAGTCGGGCGCGATATTTCTGCTGAGGACGCTTATCAGCACGCCAGACTGACCGGCATCAATCTGCTGGCGGTGATGCATGAAGCGCTGGGGGATTTAGGTCGGGTGAAACAGGTGGTAAAACTGTTGGGCATGGTGAATGCCGACAATGAATTTAGCGACCACCCCAAAGTGATCAACGGCTGCTCGGATTTGCTGGTCGGCGTTTTTGGTAAGCAGGGGATCCACGCCCGCTCCGCCGTCGGTTTCTCTTCATTACCCGATCAAATTACTGTCGAAATTGAAGCGATCGTCGAATTCGAATAACCCTGGGGATAACGGGAAAAATGAAAAATACTGAACTGGCACAGGCCTTACAGCTGACTCCTGTGGTCAACGTGGCCGGAACCATGACCTATCTGGGTTCGTCTATTGTCGTGCCTGAGGCGATAGACGCCATACTGAAAATTCTGCCGGAATTCGTCAGGATGGAAGAGTTACAGCGTTTTGCCAGTGGCGTCATTGCGCAACTGACCGGGGCTGAAGCAGGTTTTATTACGGCTTCCTGCGCGTCCGGAATTTCAATGGCGGTCGCAGGTTGCCTGACTCAGGACAACCTGCTGGCTATCGAACAACTTCCGGAACTCAGCACGCTCAAAAACGAAGTGGTGGTACAGGCGGGTCATCTGGTCAGCTATGGCGCACCGGTGGAACAAGGCATCCGTCTGACCGGCGCAAAATGTGTGCGTGTTGGTTACGCGACGCAGTGTTCTGCTTATCATCTCAGACAAAGTATTACTGAACGTACGGCGGCGGCGGTGTACGTCGTGTCGCACCACGTTGTCGATCACGGGCAGTTGCCCTTAGCGCTTTTTTGCCAGATTGCCCACGAACAAGGGGTTCCGGTTATTGTGGATGCCGCTTCTGAGTACAATTTACAGCGTTTTCTGGCCGAGGGCGCAGATATCGTGATTTACTCCGGGCATAAGTTTCTCGGGGGGCCGACGTCCGGCATTGTGGCCGGTAAAAAATCCTGGGTGCGCTACGCCTGGTTACAAAATCGCGGTATCGCGCGCGGTATGAAAGCGGGCAAGGAGAGCGTTTATGGCACGATTGCCGCGTTACAGGCGTGGCAAAAGCGCAATCATCACGCCATCCGTGAGCGGGAGAACCGGGCGCTGACGCTTTGGATGAGCGGCCTGCAAAACCGGAAAGGTATCCGGGTTTCCCTGGAAGCCGATCCGACCGGAAATCCGCTTTCACGCTGCAAAATTGAGGTTGACCCGGCGCAGGCTAAGATCACCGCCTGGGATCTGAGCAGCGCACTGGCGGCAGGAAAACCGGCGGTTATCGTTCGTGATCATCAGGCGGAACTAGGCTATTTTTATCTCGACCCCTGCAATCTCCATCCTGAGCAGGAACACATTGTGCTTGCGAAGATAGCCGGAGAGCTCGATAACGCGCAGCGTGCGCCTGAACCGATAATTACCGATTTCGGGCAATACCTGTTACAACGAGAGCAGTCCATATTACGCTGGCCAGATTAACCGCGACGAGATAAACATGACCCAGGAAAACGAAGATCAGTCACCACAGCAAAGGCGAGCACGCACCAGCGGTATTGATCGCGCGATACAGGTATTAGACCTGCTGCAACAGCAACAGCAATCGCTGACCTGTTATGAGATGGCGAAAGCGGTGGGCGCACCGCTATCGACCATCTATTCTGTGGTAGATGATTTGGTCAACAAATCGATGCTCGAACGTCAGAAGAATGGGCTGATATGGCTCGGCCCGCGTCTTTACTACTACGGCTTATCTTATGGCCGTAATCTGGATTTGCTGACCGTGGCGACACAAGAGATGGAAAACCTCAGCCAGCAATGCGGGGAAGTGATCCAGATTTGTGGCCGTGACGACGATAAAATGGTCGTGCTGGCCATGGCCGAAGGACGGGATCATTTTCACGTCGCCTCCCGCGTCGGGACGCGCATTCCATTGAACTGGTCCGCATCCGGGCGCCTGCTGGTGGGGCATTTGAGCCTGGAAGAAAGGCTGGCACTGTTTACAACGTCTGCACCGCCCTCGCCCACTGGCAAGGCCGAAACCGATCCGCAGCGTCTCGCGCAAAGTGCGTTCACCGCACTGGAACATCGTTTGTCGATTCAGGCCAACGAATCTGATTTCTCCGTAGCCTGCATTGCGTCTCCCATTTGTGACAGCAGCGGGGCATGCCGGGCCACTATTTCAATTGTCGTTCCCGCCAGCAAGGTTGACCAGACCCTCCCGGACTTGCGGGCGCTGGCGCAAAACGGGGCAAAAATGATTGAAACCCGGCTGGGATGGCGGCCGCTGCTGGCCTGAGGATTTTTAAGTATTCACTGGACCCAAAAAATCCTCTTTCTTCAGACGCATCGGCGTGATGGGCATTCCGTAAAAATCCGTGGTCGGGCCGGTAATGATGCCCCCCAGATCACTGATGATTTTTACCGTTGAATCCCGCGCATCGAGCAGCACTTTATCCGTTTGCGTTAACATTTCGCCAAGTGAAACCCGCGCCAGTTGTTTACCAATCCCCATTCCGCGATAGCAGGGATCTACCGCAAACCTTCCCCAGTGCCAGTGACTATTTTCCTGCCAGCCAGCGACCGTGCCCAGAATATATTCCCCCGCCCGGACTATCCAGCACTGACTACTCAACTGTGGCGGTAATGAAATCAGCTCCGCCGGAATATTCTGCTCCAGTGAAAATGTTTCAGTTAACAGCCTCATCACTTCCGGCTGGTAATGATCGCGCATGATTTCTATTTGTATTCTTTGCGGATGGCGCGAAGCATTCCGCCGGAAGGTATTTATTCTCAGTGTCCGCAATCCCTTTATTATTTCCTGCGCATCCTGTAATTCCATTTCATCATTAACAAATGAGAATGCGTTATCCGCAGCGCCATCTGCTTGCGCTAATTTCTGTATACCCCCCTCCGTCAGCCGAAAACTTTTGAGTCGTTTATCTTCGGTTCCGGCAATTGTCTCAACGTAGTTCTTATCCGCCAGCACATTCAGCGTTCGGCTCAGTGACGCTTTATCCATGCTCAGCTGCAGGCATAATTCAGCAAAAGGCGTCACGCCATTTTTAGACAAATAGGTCAGCAGATGTGCCTGCGTCAGGGATAAACCCGAATCAAAACAGTTTTTATCCAGCAGCCCTAATTCTCGGACAAGATAGCGAAGCTCGGTACGGATCGAATGAATGGCCGACATGGTTAACCCTGATTGTTGATGGTATCAACAAACTAAAGGGTCATGATTATTCTGTCAAGGAACTCGGTCCGGCACGGAGTATCTCCGTTTTCTGAGCGTGACGTAACAGGCTGATCAGCAGTGCACACCCTGCCGTGATGACGGACAACGCAATCAGACCGGCGGTGCTGCTGTCCATCATCCGGTCAATCTCCACACGAATAATCGGTGCCATGAAGGAGCATAGTGCGCCCATTGTGGTACAGAATCCGATACCGGCCGCCAGAGCGGAACCGCTAAGCAATTGCGGCGGGAAAGTCCAGAAAATCGGCTGAACGGACAGGAAACCGACCGCACTTAAACACAGCGCGGCGATGGCAATGACCGGGCTGGCAAACGCAGAAACCGCCAGACCGGCCGCGGCGGCCACCATGCACATCACCGATATTGCCACACGATAAGCGGGATTGCGGTCAGCGATTCGCGGAATAAAATAGACGCCGACGGCTGAAAATGCCCAAGGGATCGCCGCGACCAGCGATTGTTTAAACCCGAGATTCTCACCCATTAATGACGCGACCTGAGAAGGCAGGAAAAACATCAGGCCGTACACCGAAATCTGGATAGTGCCGTACACCAGCGCGAGGTGCCAGACTTTGATATTTTTTAACGCCGCACGCACCGATCCGGTTTCTGTTTTCCGCCGCTCCGATTCCAGCTGCACATTCAGCGCGTCCTTTTCCTGCTGATTCAGAAAGCGGGCCTTTGAGGGATTATCATCGAGATAGAAATAGGCGAAGATCCCGAGAATAAACGCCGGAAGCCCCTCAATCACAAACATCCAGAACCAGCCCGGACGCCCCATCAGCCCGTGCATTTCCAGCAACGCGCCGGATATCGGCGAGCCTAACGTCAGCGCAAAAGGCACGCCCAGCACGAAGATGCCGATCACCGATCCGCGCACTTTATTTGGAAAGTAAATCGAGGCCAGTAGCAGGATCCCCGGATAGAACCCTGCTTCCCCGAGACCAAGCAAAAAACGCAGAATAATAAACTCGGTTTCATTGGTGACGAACCCGGTCATGGCCGAAAGCAGCCCCCAGATCGCCGTGGTAATACTCAGCCATTTTTGTGCGCCGATTTTGTTCAGGATCAGGTTGGCCGGTATGCCGAACAGCGCATAAGCAGCGAAGAAAATCCCCGCGCCCAGTGCGAATGCCGGTTCTGATAAGCCGATATCCAGTTTCATCGCGTCTTTGGCAAAGCCAATGTTTACCCGGTCAATAAAGGCGACAAAATACATAATGAACATAATGGGAACGAGGCGTTTCCAGGATTTACTTATCGCGGAGTTCAGATGAGGATTGGAATATTGCGCGAGTTTAGCCATTGTTCTTCCTTAATCGTCGTCAGAATATTTTTCCATTCAGGTGCTTTACAGGCATAAATCATTTCTGAACCTTCTCACTTGCCGCACTGCGCCCGTTGCACGATGTATTGATGTTTATTAGTTCATATATACAAACTACGTATATAAATACAAACAAGCCGAGTATAGCCACGTGCCAAGTTGAGTCAAATTTGATAAAACGGTTACGAAATAGTTCTTAATCTGTTGTTTTATTTAGATTATTCTGTTGCGTTTTTGTAAATAACAGCGTTGCAGACGCTGACTTTTTCGTCAGAGTTTGAGACCTGTCACAAACGCGCAGGACACAGCATGCAGAGTGAATGGCGCGCACAGAGGGAAATTCCCTAAGAATTTACGCGGTGAGTTTTTAACCCTAGAATGAAGTTATCTGCCTCTTTATGAGAAAAATTAGCATCATGGAACATAAGCCTACCCTGCGGGTTTTGGAAATTCTGGAAGCACTTGCTGCGGAAAATAAAGGCATGTCGTTAACCAAACTCTCTGAAAAAACCGGCAGCCTGAAAGGCACCATCTTTCCCATATTGAAAACGCTGGTGGAAAAGCGCTACGTCAGTTACGAGGCCGCTGCGCAGCTTTATTCTCCGGGTATCGCCTGTTCGATGCTTTCACGTTCCTTCCTCGACAGGTCTTTCTGGCTGACGCTCGTTTACAACGAGATGAGCGACATGGTTAAACAGTGCAATGAAGTGTGTCAGATGGGCATTCTCGATGGCGCGGACGTGCTATATATCAACAAAGTACAGGCAGAACAGACGGTGCAACTTGCCTCTCACATTGGTACCCGCCTGCCCGCCATTTTTTCGGCGCTGGGTAAATCACTCATCTGTGAATACAGCGATGAGCAAATCAGGAAATGGTATCCGGACGGATTCACGCCCCTGACGCCCTACAGTACCCGCTCCGTCGAGGCACTGCGGGAGCAACTGGAAGATGTCAAAATCCGCGGCTATTCGGTGGATAACCGTGAGATTAATGAGGAAACTATATGCTGCGCAATCCCGTTGAAACAACGCAATAAGACTATCGCGGCGCTGAGCATTTCCATCCCCGTATTCAGGGCAACAGAGACAAAGCGCGAAGAGACTGTCCACATTCTGCTCGCCGCCCGCGCACGGATTGAGAAAGCGTTAGGCGCGATGCCAGACGTGAATTTTTATCAGTAACCCATACCTGACTGTTTTCGAAACATACCTGCCAGAACTGACTGCTGAGGAACATTGCGTTATGCGACAGACACCTCTGAATTATCCGGCTCACGAACATTCTGAAGCCTGTCTTTGCCACAGCCCGGCCTTTGTCCGCATCAACACGGTACTCACCCGTGAAGCCGCAAAAGCACCGCCCATCACCGCTGCAACGGTCTCCGCGGCACTGCCTGGTGAGAGATCCCCCCGTGAGGCCACAACGGCGACATCTGCGCACCTCAAAGCATTCATTAATGTGCGGATTTTCGACGGTGTTTCTGACGGACTGCGCGAGGGTTTGCAGGTGATTATCGAAGGTAATGTGATTAAGGCCGTCGAACCGGCGGGCACGCCGTTACCTCAGGACACCACGGTAATTGATGGTGCGGGCGGAGTCCTGATGCCGGGGTTGATTGACGCCCACTGGCATGCTGTCATGGCTCGTCCGTCAATGATGACCGCCATGACAGCTGATTTTAACTACATTCAGGCGCTGGCAATTGCGGAAGCGCAGGCAACGGTATTGCGTGGTTTTACCACCGTACGCGATATGGGCGGCCCTGTCTTTGGCCTGAAACGGGCGATTGATGAACAGATAACGCCGGGGCCTCGTATCTATCCCTCGGGCGCTTTTATTTCTCAAACCGGCGGACACGGCGATTTCCGGCTTCTGCATGAAGTGCCGCGCACACCCGGTGACAGCCTGAGTTATATTGAACGGATCGGGATTACGGCGATCGCTGATGGGGCTGATCAGGTTCTGTTGCGGGCGCGCGAGCAACTGATGCGCGGCGCATCTCAGGTGAAGTTTATGGCGGGGGGTGGCGTCGCCTCGATGTATGACGGTATCGACGTCACCGAAGGATCCGTGCCTGAAATTCAGGCGGCGGTGACTGCTGCTGAAAACTGGGGGACGTACGTGACCGTGCATGCCTACACGGCGCGGGCGGTGTCGATGGCAATCAAAGGGGGCGTGAAGTGCATTGAACACGGCCAGCTGGTGGATGAAGACACGGTGCAGTTGATGGCGCAACAGCATATATGGTGGTGTCTGCAACCTTTCCTCGATGATGAAGATGCGGTGCCGATGGCGACGCCTGCATCGCGCGCCAAACAGCTTGTGATGTCTGCGGGGACTGATACGGCTTACCAGCTTGCCAAAAAATACAACATCAAAACCGCCTGGGGCACGGATACCCTGTTTGACGCGCATCTCGCCACCCGTCAGGGCGCGCAGTTAGCCAAACTGGTGCGCTGGTACACCCCGGTGGAGATCCTGAAAATGGCCACAAGCGTGAACGCCGAGCTATGCGCCCTCTCCGGCCCCCGCAATCCGTACCCCGGTAAGTTGGGCGTTATTGAAGCGGGTGCGCTGGCAGACATGATCGTAGTAGACGGCGATCCGCTGACAGATATTGAGCTTATCGCCCGGCCGGAAGAAGCGTTCCGCGTTATTGTGAAAGACGGAAATGTTATGAAAAATACGCTGTAACAGACGGGGAAATACTGCCAGTCCCCATCCTACAACATCACTTTCGCCGCCATTTCCCGGCTATAGTCGCGGCTGGCATCGACCAGCACGCGGGTGTAATCATCGGTGATATCGCCGCGCAGCAGCGCATCGGTTTCCAGCGTTTCGAGAATTTTGCCGTATTTCATGACCGCGACGCGCTGGCAAAGATGGGCGATCACCCCCAAATCGTGGGTAACCATCAAATATGTCAGCCCTTCCTCTTTTTGAAGATCGAACAGCAAATTGAGTATTTCCGCCTGCACGGAGACATCCAGCGCAGAGGTCGGTTCGTCAAGCAACAGAACGCGCGGTTTGAGGATCAGCGCCCGCGCAATCGCCACACGCTGGCGCTGTCCGCCGGAAAGCTGATGCGGATAACGGCTGCGGAAAGCGCGGTTGAGGCCGACTTTTTCCAGAATGGTATTAATACGCTGATCCCGCTGGTCGATGCGGTGGATTTGCAGCGGCTCTTCCAGAATATCGCCGATAGTATGGCGCGGATGCAGTGACCCGTACGGATCCTGAAACACCATTTGCACCAGACGACAACGGTCGCGACCGATGCGGTGTTCGAGCTGCTGACCGTCGATTTCCAGTTCGCCCTTCCAGTGGGTAAACAGTCCCGCCAGACATTTCAGCACCGTGGTTTTGCCGGAACCGGATTCCCCCACCAGCCCGAAAATCTCACCCTCGCGCACGGCGATATTCACGTCGGTCAGCACCTGCGTGGTTTTCGCACCTTCACCAAACGTCAGGTTCAGGTTGCGCACGTCAATCATGGTTTTATACGTCATGTCGGCTCCTTATTCGGTCAGCCAGCTGGCCTGACGCTGCATTACCGGCAGCGGATAACGGCGGTTATCCATATCCGGCAACGCATTGAGCAGGCCACGCGTGTAAGGATGCTGCGCGTTATCCAGATCGGTAGCGGCGATGGATTCCACAATGCGTCCGGCATACATCACCAGCACACGGTCGCAGAAACTGCGCACCAGATTGATGTCGTGACTGATAAATATCAGCCCCAGACCGCGCGTTTTCACCAGGTCGTCGAGCAGCGCCAGCACCTGTAAACGCACCGATACATCGAGCGCCGACGTCGGCTCATCGGCAATCACCATTTCCGGGTCGGTGATCAACATCATCGCTATCATGATGCGCTGCCCCTGTCCCCCGGAAATCTCGTGCGGATACAGGCCGTACACACGTTCCGGATCACGGATGCGCACCACGTCCAGAATATTCAGCACTTTGCGTTTGGCATCCTGATACGAACACTTGTGGTGCGAACGCCAGGCTTCGGCAATTTGATCGCCCACGCACAGCACCGGATTCAGTGAGTATTTTGGATCCTGCATAATCATTGAAATCCGTTTGCCACGTACCTGACGCATCTGCTTCGGGCTGGCACGCAGCAAATCCACATCAGCGAACTGCATTTTGCTGGCGGTGATCTGTGCTTTTGACGGATGAAGATGCAATAACGCACGACCGACGGTGGATTTCCCCGAGCCCGACTCACCGACAATCGCCAGTTTTTCGCGCCCGAGCTGGAACGACACGCCGCGAACTGCCTGCGTCACCTGACGACCATTCACAAAGCTGACGTGCAAATCCTGCACATCGAGTAACGCCGGAGCGTCAGTCATTTCGGGGATCGAGAATGTCACGAAGGCCATCTCCTAAAAAGTTGAACGCCAGGCTGTTAATCAGGATCGCCAGACCGGGAATGGTTGCCACCCACCAGCACTCCATCATGTAAGTACGGCCGCTGGAAATCATCGCGCCCCACTCCGGATCCGGCGGCTGCGCACCGAGTCCGAGAAAGCCCAGACCGGCAGCGGTCAGGATTATTCCCGCCATATTCATGGTGATACGGATGATGACCGACGGCAGACACAGCGGCACAATGTGACGCCATAACACCCGCACCGGACTCGCACCTTGCAACCGCACCGCTGAGATAAAATCGGCCTGTCGCAGCGAAAGGGTTTCGGCACGTGCCAGACGCGCAATCGGCGGCCACGCGGTGAGCGTAATGGCGATCACGACATGCTCGAGCCCCGGACCTAATGCAGCGACAAACGCCAGCGCCAGCACCAGACTCGGGAACGAGATGAAAATGTCAGTGACGCGCATCAGCACCATGTCAGTTTTGCCGCCGAAATAACCGGCGGTGACGCCGAGCAGCAACCCGAGCGGCCCGACGGTGACCGACACCAGCAACACGATGTACAGCGTGATGCGCGAGCCATAAACCAGACGGCTGAAGATGTCGCGGCCAAACTCGTCGGTGCCGAACCAGTGCGCCGCCGACGGCGGGCTGAGCGCGTTGTTTAAATCCTGCACCAGCGGGTGAAACGGCGCGATCCACGGCGCGAAAATCGCCACAATCATCAGCACCAGAACTATCGCGCCACCGATGGCTGTCAGGGGATTACAGGCCATCTGCCACAGGAAATGACCCACGCGGCCAAACGCCCTTTTCACGCGCTGACGTTTTTCGTCGCCCGCGCTGAGCGTGACGGAATCGAGGGAAATCGTCATACTTTTGTCCTCGGATCAAAGACCTGATACAGCAGGTCAGAGAGCAAATTCAGCACCACAAAAATCATGCCGACCACAAGCACACAGCCCATCACTGCGTTCATGTCGCCCAGCATCAGGCTGCTGGTGAGGTACGAACCAAAACCCGGCCACGAAAACACGGTTTCAATCAGCACCGCGCCTTCCAGCAGCGATCCGTATGCCAGCGCCACCACGGTCAGCAGTTGAACCAGAATGTTGCGAAACGCGTGATTCCACAGCACATGCCATTCGCTGAGCCCTTTCACGCGGGCGGTGATGATGAATTCCTGCGAAAGTTGCGCCAGCATAAAGCTGCGGGTCATACGGCTGATGTAAGCCAGCGAGTGAAAACCCAGCAGAGACGCGGGCAAAATCAGGTGATTGAGCGCATTGCGGAACACCTCCCAGTTTCCGGCGATCAGCGCGTCAATCAGCATAAATCCGCTGTGGCGCGTAACCTGTCCGTCGAGGCTGAAATCTACCCGCCCGGCACCGCCGACCCAACCGAGCCAGGCGTAAAACACCAGTAAACCCATCATACCGACCCAAAATATTGGCGTGGAATAACCGGCCAGACTGATGATGCGCACCACGTAATCCGCGATGCTGTTGCGTTTTGCTGCCGCCAGCACGCCAAGCGGAATGCCGACGCCTGCGCCGAGAATGATCGCCAACGTTGCCAGTTCCATCGTGGCCGGGAACACGCGAAGAATGTCCTGCGTCACCGGTTTACCGGTCAGCAGCGCATTGCCTAAATCGCCGTGCGCCAGCCCGGAAAGGTAGATGCCGAACTGCGTCCACAACGGCTTATCAAAACCGAGCTGATGGTAAACCTGCTGATAGGTACTGTGGTCAGCGTCCGGTCCGACAATCGCCAGCACCGGATCCACCGGCATCACGCGGCCGATAAAAAACGTCAGCAACAGCAGGCCGAACAGCGTGACCGCCACCTGCGTCAGCCGTTTGCCGATACGTCCGGCAGGGAACGACATCCGCGCCGTTTGCTTTGAAGCAGGTGCCGGAATTTGCATGGTCATAATCCTTTACCTCCGGTTGGCTGGGCGTCAGCGGGATCATCTTTCCAGACGTCGCGCAGGAACGTGGTTGCGGAAGGGTGCGGCAGATAGTTTTTGACGTCCCTGCGCACCACAATGGAATCGACCATCTGCGAGACCGGCACCAGCGCCGGGATCAGCGCGTCGTAGCGTTCCTGAATGGCGAAGTAATCCTGCTTCTGTTTTTCAGGATCACGTTCCAGCAGCGCATGATCGATATCCGCATTCAGCTGTTTGTCGTAAAAACCGGTGCGCCAGCCCTGAAAATTGGTTAATCGCGCGGCGTCACTGTTATCGGGGTTATACACCAGCGCCCGCAGGCTGGAGTGCGGATGCGGTTCCACGCCACTGCCGCCGCGCCCGACCAGCATGTCGAACTTACGCTCACGCATTGCGCCGTAAATCTGGTTGCCGGTGCCGGTAACGATTTTGGCGCGAATGCCCGCCTGCATCAGCGTGGACTGCACGGCAATCGCGATATTGAGGAACGGCTGATCGGCCAGCACCCGCAGCGTGGTATCAAAACCGTCGGGATAACCGGCGTCTGCCAGCAGGGCTTTGGCGCGCGGGATGTCGAGCTGGTAACCGGGATCCGGCAGCGTCGCAGGCATTCCAACCTGAATCGGCCGTTGATGCACAATGCCGTAACCGTTCATCAGTGCTTTGCCGATGCCCTGATAATCAATCAGATAGCGCACCGCCTCGCGCACTTTCGGGTTGGCGAAATGCGGCTCTTTCATGCTCATCGCCACGTAATAAATGGTGCCTTTTTTCACCTGATCGACCTGCATCGCCGGGTCATGGCTGAGTGCGGTAACGTCCGATACCGCCATGTTATTGGCAATATCCAGGTCACCTTTTTCAATCATCAGGCGCAGGGTCTGGGACTCCTGAAAATGGCGGAAGACGACGCGCGATAATTTCGGTTCGCCACGCCAGTACAGCGGATTACGGCTCATGTTCAGCACGTCTTTCGCCTGCCAGTTATCGAGACGAAACGGTCCGGAACCGGCTTCGTTGGTGGTCAGCCAGCGGTTGCCCCAGTCGCCGTTCACTTCATGGGCCTGCACGGTTTTGCGGTCTAACGCCACCACGCTGCCGAGCGCCGCCAGCGAATAAATCACCAGTTTCGGATCGTTGGGTTTAGGTAGCTGAATTTCGACAATACCTGGAGACGGCGATCGCACCATTTCATCGACATTCTTTTTGCTGAAACCATAGGATTTCCACACGGATGCCTGCGCCAGATTCAGATGAAGAATGCGGCGCATCGACCAGACCACATCGTCGGCGGTGACCGGATTGCCCGAGTGGAATTTCACGCCGTCGCGCAGATGAAACGTGATGAGATTGCGGGCGTCGTTGACCTCCCACGAGGTCGCCAGCGCCGGTCGCACATTGGTGAGTTGTTGCGGGTCGAGCTCAATCAGCGGGTCGTAAAGATTGACCACGATACCGACAATGTCATTGCCGGTCATCGCTGCGGGGTCGAGCGTTAACAGGTTATTCATGTTCATGCCGATGATCAGCTGGTCGGGGGGCGTTTTCGCCTGCGCCGTCCCGCCAGCGGCCATCAGCAGGAGCGCGAATATCCACGCGCCCCACGTTTTGCCAGAGTTCATGATGTACCTTCCGGGTAGAGTCAGAGGTTTATTATTTTTATCTGCCCGCAGGTCAGTCGCGGCTGACGGTATGGGTTTCTATGTAATCAAAATTGATGTCCTCACCCAGGCCAGGGCGGTCAGAAAGATGAACAAAACCCTGTTCGTCCATCGGGTCGACGATGCTGTTCAGGTACGCCGCCGGTTCGTCATATTCAAGGAACGGATGCAGCAGCCCGCGTTCATACCAGCGACAGTTGCGGATGGCACCGACCACTGCCAGACTCGCCGCGCCGTTGCCGTGGACTTCGCAGTCCATGCCAAAGGCTTCTGCCAGACTGGCGACTTTCATGCACGGCGATATACCGCCGACGCCATTAGCTCCGGCACGTAAAATGTCGCAGGCACCGGCTTTCACCCAGTCCGCACGGCTGTGATGTTTACCGCCGAGACTTTCCGGCCCGATCACGTCAATCGACAGGTTTTCCGCCAGCCACGCGTAGGACGCCATGCTCTCTTCTTCCATCGGCTCTTCAAACCACGCGAAGTTGAGTTTTTCCAGCGCTTTACCAATGGTCAGCGCCTGACTGCGGCTGTACCAGTGATAGCCGTCGAGCATCAGTTCAATGTCCGGTCCGACCGCTTCACGCACGGCGGCGCAGGCTTTGATGTCCATTTTGGGGTCTGGCGCAAACGCCACCGGCGGCATCCAGGTGTGCAGCTTGATGGCCTGATAACCACGCGCCACCAGCTTTTCAGCAAACTGGCCGAATTCATCCGGCGTCGATAATCCACCTTTCAGCTCATCGCCACACATAGTGCTGCCGTACGCCGGAACCTTTTCGCGGAATCCACCCAGCAATTTGTGCACCGGCATCTTGAGTTTGCGGCCAATCAAATCCCACAAGGCCTGTTCGACAAACGACAGCGCCCTTTCGGTCAGCTGATGCGCACTGCCGCGCTGCCAGTGAACCAGATCCTGCCACAGGCGTTCACGGTCGAACGGATTCTGGCCCACCAATACTTTTCTAAAAAAGGCGTTCACGACGTGCGGACGCACAACTTCAGGCGGCGCGAACGAATAGCCGCAGTCGCCTTCGTTAGTCGTGATGGTCAGCATCGCCATTTTTGCCTGACTTTCTTCACCCGGATGCGAATGACCCGCGCTGTCAGAAACGCGACGGGTCGGATAAGTAAAAACAGAAACTTCAACAGAACGTATTTTCACAGCGATACCTGCCATTACTGAGTGAGTTAACGCCCTTCAGGGCGCGCCGGAATTGCTGTTTCTTCCGCTATGTGAGCCCTCTCACACTTCATCGAAACCACAATCCAACAATAATAAAATAGCGTTTCATTATTGAACTTAACCAGTTTTCAGATGCATTTCCACGGCTAAAAGCCGAAAATTTCCGCGTTTGTTTGGGCATCTGCACGGGGGAATGTGAGCATTTTCACGAAAGCGACGGGAAGTGTGATCTGTACAAGAAATAGACGGAGTAAATGTGGGGTGAAATTACCCGCTTGTATGTGATGCAAAAAGTTGTGATCAGAGAAGTGGGCACCGGGAGTTCATTCCGTTAGGCTAGCCTTATCAGAAAGAGTTTGGTGATCAGCCGGAGTACAAAATGTTGCGTGTTATTGATACGGAAACCTGCGGATTGCAGGGTGGCGTGGTGGAAGTGGCCTCCGTAGATATCGAAAACGGGAAGATCGTTAATCCGATGAGTGATCTGGTGCGCCCTGACCGCCCAATCGGTCATCAGGCGATGGCTATCCACAAAATTACCGAAGCGATGGTGGCCGATAAACCGTGGATTGAGGAGATCATTCCCCGTTATCACGGCAGCCAGTATTACGTTGCGCACAACGCCAGTTTTGACCAGCGTATGCTGCCTGAACTGTCAGGTGAATGGATTTGTACCGTGAAACTGGCGCGTCGTTTATGGCCGGGGATTAAGTACAGCAATATGGCGCTTTATAAATCCCTTAAGCTGGAAGTGGCCACACCTGCCGATTTGCATCATCACCGCGCGCTGTTTGACTGCTATATCACGGCCGCGTTACTCATCCGTATTATGGATGAATCCGGCTGGACACCGGAAGAAATGGTGACTATTACCGGCCGCCCGGCACTGGTCAGCACCATGATGTTTGGAAAATATCGCGGGAAGAAAATTGCAGAAATCGCCGAAGATGATCCGGGTTATCTGCGCTGGATGCTGAATAACATCAAGGAATTACCCCCTGATTTACGCCTGACTTTAAAACATTATCTGGAAGGGCAATAACCTCTGAATTTATGATATTTCCCGGCATCTGTTCACCGCCGGTTACCCTAACCTGAGGTAGCCGGTAAAAAGTGGTCAAAATCGCAGCTGAGCGATTGAATTGAGCAAATGCTGTCTTAAACCTTCACCCGGCACAAACCATAGAGGGAGTTGATCCGTTCAATGCAAAAATCCAAAGCATCGCTTTTAACTTTAGCTTTTCGTTTGCAAGTCATTCTTATTTATCTTTCTGTTTTAGTCATAACCCCGAGAAACAATTATTTATTCAATATCATTGCAATAACAGGTGTTCTGGCTTGTTTAGGTTATTTTATTTGGAAAAAAATTCCACGGAGTAAGATCCGGGAGTTATTTACCAGAAAGTTTTTCAAAAAACAGCCAAGGAAGGCCAGGCTTTTCTATACTCAAAATCAAATAATCAGTTTATTGAGCCTCAGCTCAATTTGCTCTTTTTTCATCACTTGCGTCGTAATAAAATTTTGGCATTCCGCATCCGCGACAATGATAGGGACGCTCAGTGTCGTGACTCTGTTGAGCATGTACTTTTCACTTTATTACCTGATATCACATCTCGACGAAAAATATAAATTAATCATAAAATTCTCCACGAATGTTTTGAAATTTTCCTGGATTTTGATTTCCACCTATTGTTACTTTCTGGCCAGAAGCATAATGATGGAGGCAAGTGATATACCCTATGAGCAAACAGTCAATAAAGTCAGTGTATTAGGTTACGCAGCCCTACTCTACAGCCTTATGTTTAGCGCGCTCTTTGTGTTTATAACATTACCTCTCATGTCATTGAACCTCAAAGAGAAACGGCTTCGCTTTGGGAGACGCCTCCTACCTAAGCAACACGCACCCACTATATTCCTGACATGTTTTAGTATCGGCTACATAGTTTTCATTGCTTATACCGTTAACACCAATATCGTCATGAAATATGTATTCCACAGGACAATGCCTCTCGATTCACGGACAACTTTCTATTGCAACAAACAATACATGGTAATCCCAGGCAGGCCAGGCGCTCTATTTATAACTGTGGGACCAGGTGATTACAGAATGGCTATACCCCAGAATTATGAATACGCTTTTTCACGGCTTAAGTGCACCGACGCGCCCCCTTATTACATGCTTGTAGCAGTAAAAAGTGCCGAAGACCTTAAGAAAGAAAGTCTTTTGTCTAAAGGAGAGGCTTTTCAAAATGATATTAAGGCTGCTGTAAAAGGGTGATATTTCATCCAGGGACCTTCTGTTAAAGGAAATCGGAGCATTCATGCCTGCTGTTCAATGGCAGAGTAGATATCTTATCCCTTATTCATGCTCGTCCGGCTCACATTCAGCACCAGCTGTCGCAGCCAACGGTGCGCGGGGTCGACCTCTGAACGCGGATGCCACATCTGAGAGATAGTGATTTCCCGGGTTTTTACTGGCAGTTCAAACACATATAAACGGTCTAGCTCAGCGATAAGGAACGAGGCGGGGATCAGCGCCACCAGGTCGGAGTGTTGGGCAATCGCCAGCGCGGCAGAAAACCCCGGCACGATGGCGGCGATTTTTCGTTTCAATCCCACTTCGGCCAGCGCGTCATCCACCGGCCCGTAGGTTTTGTTACGCCGCGACACGACAACATGCCCGAAAGACACATAATCGTCCGCGGTAAGCTCTTTCTCAGCCGCCAGCGGATGCCCTTTTCTCACCACGCCCATAAATCTGTCGCAGAACAATGTCTGTAAACAAATTTCCGGACCCATGTCGCCTAAAACACCTATCTCAAGATCGACCCGACCTTCCCGCAACGCATTGGACGTTTTTTCTGGTTTTGGCATAAATCGCAAACACACAGAAGGAGCAATTTGCGCGGCGGCGGCAATCATCGCGGCACCAAAGGCCACCACAAAACCGTCGTTGGAACGGATCAGAAAAGTACGTTCAAGTGTGGCCAGATTAAAATCTGCGGAGGATGGCCGTAACAGCGCGCGTGCCTCAAAGGCCGCATTTTGCGTGCGCTGGCGGATTTCCTCCGCGTAAGGCGTCAGCACCATATTTCGTCCGGCGCGCACCAGCAGCGGGTCGCCGGTGGTATCACGCAGGCGACCGAGTGTGCGGCTCATCGCCGAAGCGCTCAATCCCAGACGCCGCGCAGCACCGGCCACACTGCCTTCAGCCAGCAGCACATCAAGCGCAATAAGTAAATTCAGATCAGGTTCAGTCATCGCGGCAGTGTAGCCTGTTTTTCAGGCTAATATAAGGCGTCTCGTGCAGGTATTAAGTGCAGATGCTGCGCCTTCCGCACTCTGTTACCCGCAGGTATAGTTGCTGCACTCAACAGCAAAAAAGAGAAGTGAAGCGTAATGGAATTATTTTCTGATAAACCGGGCGACGAAGGATTACCAGGGCGCGAGCGCGGGCTGGCGATGGCCGCCGTCATGACCATGGCAACGATGGCCGTTTTCGATGGCTCGATGGTCAATATTGCCCTGCCGCAAATCGCACGGGCGCTGAACATTTCTTCGGGGGCTGCCGTCTGGGTATCGAACGGGTATCTGCTCTCAGCATCTATGACGCTGGCGATTTTCGCTGCGCTTGCCAGCCACATCGGCTTTCGCTCACTGTTTACCGCCGGACTGAGCGTGTTTACCCTGGCTTCTCTGGGCTGCGCACTGTCATCTTCTCTCGATGTGCTGATCGTCATGCGGGTGCTTCAGGGCGTCGGCGCAGCCGCCACGCTGAGTATCGGACCGGCCATTTTGCGCTCCGTTTTTCCCAACCGGCTGCTCGGGCGCATCCTTGGCCTGAACGCGCTGATTATCGCCACCAGCACGGCGATAGCGCCGGTGCTGGGCGGAACCATACTGTCGGCGATGAGCTGGCAATGGCTGTTCGCCATTAATATTCCGCTGGGGGTGATTGCCATTATCCTCACCCTGCGCGTGGTTCCGGCTAATCCGGCTGCGACGAAATCTCCGTTTGATGTTTCCGGTGCGGTGCTGTCAGCCGTTGCGCTCGGTGCGCTGATTATGGCGGCAGATTCGTTCTCTCATCCCGGTGCTCACGAACTTATCACCGCCCTCTCCTTCGGGCTTATCGCGGTGATCTCCGGTATGGCCTTTGTGTGGCGTCAGCGCCGCGCACCTAAACCCTTGCTGCCGTTAGGCATGTTCTCCTCTTCTCGCTTTACACTGGCGGCGCTGACGTCTCTGGCATCATTTGTCAGTCAGGGGATCACCTTCGTCGCGCTGCCGTTCCTCTTCCAGAGCGTGTACGGCTATAGCGCTTTTGTCTCCGCGCTGCTTTTCACCTCTTGGCCGCTGGGGATCATTCTGGCCGCGCCGCATGCCGGACGTTATGCCGACCGTTTTCCGGCGGCTATTATCTCCACCATCGGACTGTGCGTTTTTGCGGTGGGATTATTACTGCTGGCGCAACTGCCAGAACATGCGCAAGTCTGGGATATCGGCCTGAGAAGCTTTATCTGCGGGGTGGGCTTCGGTTGCTTCCAGAGCCCGAATAACCGCGAAATGCTCTCCAACGCTTCGCGTGAAAACAGCGGCTATGCATCCGGCGTACTGGCTATCATGCGCACCTTTGGCCAGTGCCTCGGCGCCGCACTTGTCGGGGTTATCTTGTCAGTCTTCGCCGCCCAAAATACCCTTCAGGAAGCTCACGCCGTGCAGTTAAGTCTGTGGGGCGCCGTGATTGCGACGGTGCTGGCGATTGTAATCAGCGTGAGCCGCTTGCGAAAGAGTGCTGCGAACCTGCAGAATGGCTGAAACCTACCTGTACGGATTAAGGATAAATTCTATGCTGGAACTGAGACCCAACTGCGAGTGTTGCAACACTGATTTGCCCCCTGCTGGTGACGCCAGAATTTGTTCGTTTGAATGCACATTCTGCGTGCCCTGCGCCGAAGATAAACTCAGCGGGATATGCCCGAATTGCGGCGGAGAACTGGTTGCCCGACCGCGCAGACCGGCCAATAAACTGGCAAACAATCCAGCGTCCACCACACGGGTCTTTAAGCCAGAAGGTTGTGCTTCCTAGTTCCGCGAAAAGTGTCACGCCACAGTTTCAGCTGCTGGCGTGCCCTGATGGAAAATCATTTGCCAGCCGGTTCCCACAACTTTCTTCCAGCATGAGGAACGCAGCGTATAACGCTGCTTTTCATTTCCCGCGCGCGTAAAGGTTTTACACATCAGGATCGCGCAATCTTCATTAAGCATCTGTAGATGGAAATCGTCCGCTTCGAGGTTTAATTCTTGTGCTTCAGCAGTCAGCGACGCCACCGTCTGTTGCCGGTCGACCATCCGTCCGGAGCGCGTGATTTCCCTAAAGTCCGGATGTAAAACTCTCTCCAGCCACTTTTCATCTGTACGTCTGACACCATGAAGGCTGCATTCCAGCGCTTTTATCTCTTCCAGAACCTCATTCATCGTGTTATTCCTCCTCTCCCGCGATGTAAAAATCCGTCGGTTACCAGATACTGGACTAAAGTTATGCTTTCCCTTTTCGCTCCCTGAGCCTGCCGGGAATTAAGGACGTTTATATCATCATTATAAATAAAGGATTTTTATGCCTCGCTCTTTTTCTCTGGTTTCTTCATCTGCACTGATTGGTTCGGTTTTTCTGCTCACCGGATGCCCCCCTCCGCCTGATTTAACGCAGTGGCAGCGCCCCAATAGCACCATAGATGATGCGCGTGTTGCGATGGGGCAATGCGGCGTCCCGCTGCCGGGGCCGGAACCTTCTTTTACCGATAATGAATCGGTGCTGTATTACCAGTGCATGGAGGGGAAAGGATTTACCTATAAGGGGGGTTTTCACATTTGCGATTACTACAAAAACACCCCTGCCTGCATCGAGAAACAACAGGGTCACCCGCTCAGTCAGCGACAGCTCGAAGCGCTGCCTTTTGTCGCTGATGAGGGTTTTCATCCGATCAAACCGGATTCAGGCCGGAATGAATACCAACTCATCAGCTGGCGTAAAGCGGGTGCCTCACGGCATTTTTCGCACGCAGCTGAGAATGACAAGCTCGCATTACAGGTGATGTATGAATGCGGATACCCGAAACCGTTGGGCTCGGTTCCTTTCGTTCCGACCGTCCTGAAAGCTGCAAAAGTTCAGCAATGCATGCTGGACAAAGGCTTTGAACCGAAAGTTAAACTCATGCTGGTTTGCCGCAATTATCCGCAAGTGACGGGTTGTGCAAAAGGCGGGCACTGAGAATAACAAGCTAAGCTTATGCCAGGAGATAAAAAATGCCTCAAACCTCCCGCAACGTACAAATCCGCAATGTTAATGCCGGTCAGAATGTCGTGATATACGAACCCGCGAATGTGTATGATTGCACGCTCGGGGACGACGTTTTTATCGGCCCCTTTGTTGAAATTCAGGCTAATACCACCATCGCACGGGGGACAAAAGTCCAGTCGCATACCTTTATTTGTGAATATGTCACTGTCGGTGAAAACTGCTTTATCGGCCACGGCGTGATGTTTGCGAACGATATGTTTGAGGCGGGAAAACCTAATACAGACCGTGATTCATGGGCCAGGATCCACGTGGGTAACGGTGTTTCCATTGGCAGCGGCGCGACCATTCTGGGCGTCACGATTTGCGATGGTGTAGTGATTGGTGCAGGCAGCGTGGTGACGAAAGACATCACCGAAAAAGGCGTGTACGCCGGGAATCCCGCACGATGGCTGCGGGCGCTGTAGCCATAAAAAAGGCCGCTTTCGCGGCCTTTCAGTTTCAAACGTTTCGGCTAATTATTTAGCGTCAGCGTCTGGCAGTGCGTAAGCGATGATGTAATCACCCAGTTTGGTGCCGAACGAACCGTGACCACCTGCTGCGATAACAACGTATTGTTTACCGTTCACAGAGTAAGTCATCGGCGTCGCCTGGCCACCCGCTGGCAGACGTGCTTCCCACAGTTTGTCACCGTTGCTCATATCGAATGCGCGCAGGTAGTTATCTGCGGTCGCTGCGATGAAGAACACGTTACCGGCGGTAGAAATCGGTGCGCCAAGCATTGGCATACCCATTTTAAACGGCAGCGGTAATGGTGAGCTGTCGCGCACGGTACCGATACGTTTTTTCCACACGATATCGTTGGTTTTCAGGTCAACGCCGGAAATGTAACCCCATGAAGGCTGTTTACAAGGGAAGCCCAGCGGAGACAGGAACGGGTTCAGCGTTACGCCAAATGGCACGCCGTACTGTGGCTGAATGCCCGTCTCAGTACCGGAACCGCCTTTATCGTTCGCATCTGGCTCCATAGGATTGCCAGGGCCGCGTGGGATCAGTTTTGACACGAATGGCAGTGCAATCGGGTTAGCGATAGCTACCTGACGGTCAGTATCTACAGAAATACCGCCCCACTCGAACATACCGAGGTTCCCCGGGAACACCAGAGTGCCCTGCTCGGATGGCGGTGTGAAAGTGCCTTCATAACGCAGTTTGTGGAAGATAACACGACACATCAGCTGGTCGTAGATCGTCGCGCCCCACATGTCTTTACCGGTCAGTTTCGCTTCCGGACGGAAAGTCAGTTCGGAGAACGGCTGAGTCGGAGAAACGTGGTCGCCTTTCGCTGCGCCTTGCGGAACAGGTTTTTCAGGTGCATCAACAATCAGCTTACCGTCACGGCGATCCAGCACGAAGATGTTACCGGTTTTGGTCGGTACATAAATCGCAGGCACTTTGTTGCCGTTCTTGTCAGTGATATCAGCCAGAGTCGGCTGCGCCGGAACGTCCATATCCCACAAGTCGTGGTGAACAGTCTGGTAGAACCACGCCAGCTTACCGGTGGTCGCATTCAGCGCCAGCAGGCCGCTCGCGTAACGTTCCATATCCGGAGTACGGTTGCCACCCCAGATATCCGGTGTTGCCACGCCGATTGGCAGGTAAACCAGATCCAGTTTGTCGTCATAAGACGCAGGTGCCCATGAGTTCGGGGAGTTCGGTGTGAAGTGCTGACCATCCGCAGGCATTTTGTTCGGATCAGCGGCACCCGGATCGAAGGCCCACAGCAGTTTACCGGTTTCAACATCGAAGCCACGGATAACGCCGGAAGGCTCACGGTTAGAGTAGTTATCAGTAACCGCCCCGGCCACGATGATCACAGATTTCGTGATGATTGGCGGTGAAGTTGGCTCGTAGTGACCTGGTGTTGCGTAAGGCATGTTGCCTTGCAGGTTCAGCTCACCGTTGTTACCGAATGCCGGGCAACGTGCGCCGGTTTCAGCATCCAGTGCGAACAGACGACCATCGTTAACTGGCAGAATGATACGACGTGAACACACAGCAGGCGCTGCGCCGTTAGCCGCATCACCAAGTGCTGCAGGCGTTGTCTCGTGATAAGACACACCGCGACAGGTCACGTGCTGGAAGGTTGGGTTTGGTTTCAGCTCAGGATCGAACTTCCACTTTTCTTTACCGGTCGCGGCATCCAGAGCAAACAGCTTCTGGTGCGGCGTACACAGGTAAAGCATGTCGCCGATTTTGATTGGCGTCACTTCGTCGGTGATTTCGCCCGGATCGTTCGGGGTCTTCAGGTCACCGGTACGGAAGGTCCATGCCACATCCAGTTTGCTGACGTTTTTGTCGTTGATCTGGTTCAGCGGCGAGTAACGGGTACCGCCCTGAGTACGGCCATAGGCCGGCCAGTCACTGGCGGGAACGCCGGAATCGGTCGCAGCAGGTGCAGCATCAGCAGCTTTAATGGTGCCGTTGATTTCCTGCGGATCGTTGAAGACGGAGTACGCCAGCACGAGCACAGTGAACACCAGAGACAGTGCCAGAGCACCGCGTGCGAAGGCATTTTTCGCCAGCATCTGGTTATAAACAACCGGCAGCAGGATCCACAGGCCCAGGAAGAAAGTGACGTCTAAACGCGGCGTCAGTGCCCAGAAGTCTGTGCCCACTTCCCAGACAGCCCACACGGTGGTGCCGAACAGGAAAATGGCGTACAGCAGTAATGCAGAAGAGCGACGGCGATACAGCAACCACGCGGTAACCAGCGAAATGACACCGGCAATAATGTAATAAAGAGAACCACCTAATTTTGCCAGCCAGATACCGCCGACAAGAAGATAAATCCCGCTTAACGCGGCGAACAAAGCGGTAATTATGACGACGATGCGTGATAACGAGGCTTTCGTTTCCATAGTTGATGACCTTACTGATTTTTTATAATCGTCGATTCAGGGCGACCCGAATCTTCAAGAACATCCGGTTCTCACCGGGTGTCATTCCTTGCAGGTGCTGCCCTGCTTAAAAAGTGCAGATAACAGGCAGCACCGCGTGGTTCGTTGTTCTGCTGACTGAACGTACGGGCAGAACTTACTGACTAAACGTTATTCGAAACTATAAGAAAGCGTAGCGCCGCCACCGTAGTTTCTGCCAGGCGCCGGTTCGAAATAGCGCCCGTTGCCTTCATTGACGATCACCGAACCGACGTAATTTCTGTCGAACAGGTTATCGACGCGGGTAAACAGGTCGAGCGTCACTTTATTCCAGTTGAAGCGATAACCCGCATTCACGCTGGCGACGGTATACGCCGGTGCCTGTTCGCTGTTTTCGTCATTCACTTCGATGTCGCTCATGTAGCGCACATCTGCGCCTGCATGCCAGCCATCAACCGGTGCCCACTCTAGTGAAGCGTAGCCCATGTTGCGTGCGATACCCGGCAGGCGGTTGCCTGCTGGCGTGCAATCTCCCGCGCCACAGGTCTCGTTGCGGAAGGTGGCATCGAGTAATGTCCAGGCCATTTTTACGCGCCAGTTTTCTTCAATCTGCTGATCTAACGACAATTCCAGTCCGCGACGGCGTGTTTTACCGGCGTTGGTATAGCTCGATCTTCCGCCGACACTTTCTGCAACAATTAACTCGTCATCGGTATCAGTCTGGAAAACCGCCGCCGTAACTAAGCCATTGCCGACGCGCCATTTGCTGCCCAGTTCAACCGTGTTGCTGGTCGAAGGTTCCAGCCCCAGATTCAGTCCGGACTTGCCGTCGGTGCGATAGGAAAGCTCATTAATCGTCGGTGTTTCAAAGCCGCGACCGGCTGAGATATAGGTGTTCAGCGCTGGCGTCACCGCAAAGTTGAGTGAGGCCATCGGCAGCAGCTTGTGATAGCGACGCGAACCGCTGTCATCCGGGTTGCTGCCGGTAATGTAGTAATCCTGCGAGTCAAAGCTCACGGTGCTGTAACGCGCGCCGGCATCCAGCGTCCAGCGGGATGTCAGGTTCCACGTGGTTTGCAGATACGGGTCAAGATTCCACATCACGTTCTTTTCATTGCGACGTTCGTCGCCTTTCACGCCAAGCTCGCCTTCATCATTGAAATTTTCGTAACCGAAGCGGCGCTCAGTCATGGTTTCATAATCCAGACCGCCGGTGACGGAGAACGGCACAGAACCTATCTGATCGTCATGTTTCCAGCGGGTATCTACGCCGGAATACTTACGTTCCAGGACAATCACCCCGCCCGCGTTCAGCGGATTTTTCTGCGAGGCAGCCGGAATGGTCTGGTATTGCGTGGTGTGGCGCTCACCGTGATAGGTCATCAGGCTGAACTCATCGTTTTCGCCCATCTGACGCTGATAACGCAGGCCGACCTGAGTCTGATCCAGCGATTTGCGCGCATTGTACTGATCGGCGCGTTTTGCCTGCGTCGGGTCGTCATGCCATTCGGATTCGGTCAGACCGCCCGGATCGTTGGCATCAACGGAAACACTGTTGAACATCAGCGTCAGTGTGCTGGCATCATCAATGCGCACGCCCAGCTTGCCGTTGCCGAGATTTTTCTGCGTACCGCTGTGGTCGCGGTAGCCGTCGGTAGTGAAACGTGAACCTGAAATCAGGTAATTCACATCACCCGCGTGCGTGCCGTCGCCGGTTGCGCCGCTGGCTTTTACGCTGTTACGGAATGAGCCGTAACTGCCAAAATAGGTGCCCGCTTCCAGTTTTGCAGGCTGCGAACCGGTCTGGGTATCCACGTTCACCACGCCGCCGGAAGCATTGCCGTACAGCGCCGAGAACGGTCCGCGCAGCACTTCCACGCGCTCCACCGAGTTCAGGTCAATATTGGAGGTCTGCCCCTGCCCGTCCGGCATGGTGGCCGGGATCCCATCAACGTAAATACGCACACCGCGCACGCCGTACATCGAACGGCTGCCGAAGCCGCGCACAGAAAGTTGTAAATCCTGCGCGTAGTTCTGGCGGTTTTGCACCTGTAAACCCGGAACGCTGCCGAGGCTTTCAGAAAGATTGACCTGCGCTTTACTGTTTCTGAAATCGTCGCCATCTACCACGCTGACTGCCGCAGGGGTATCGAGTTCGGACAGGCCGCCGCTGATTTCGCGTTTAATGATCATCAGCGATGAAGAGTCTGATGAATCGTCCGTATCGCTCTTAGAGGCGTCGGTCGCTGATTGCGCGTAACTGACTGAAACCGGGTACAAAAATGACAAGAACGTGATGATAAAAGCAGAGGTTTTGGCGTTCACTTTATGAGTTCTTTTGTTTTGTGTTAAAAGGCTGGGTCAAAAAATTCGACACAACTCTCAATTTTAGACATTAGAAGTAGACATAAATCGACCGATCTGATTGAGAGCCGTAAGGGGGCTCACTATAGATTTTTTCTTCCTGTTAGTACATACGCAACTTTACAAATATAACTTTTTAACAAAATACCGCACGCAGTGTGCATCAGAACCGGCTTTTCAATTAAATCCCCGCGTAAACTTCGTGGCTTAATTGACCAGATCCCGTATTTATTCCCGAAAAAAATAAAATCCGGCTTTCATTTGAAAATTCGCCGGATAAAAAATGAGGTTTTATCTGGCTGTAAATGGCAACGGTTACATTATAAGTAATTATTTGATATTAAAGGATTAGTCCCATTAGTAAAAATGTTCCATGAGTCAATTAATCCGTCGCCGCTTACGGTTTGATAATTCAGCTTTCGTCTTTCGAAACCGGCCAAGATAAACCAGAGTCAGAATAAATATAGACCACTATTTTAAGACAGGAGAATATTCTCTGACGTTTTTTCACTCAATCTGTTCCGTGTAATGAAACAGCCGCGTCTTTACAAAAGATATAAATCCAAAGTTCATTCTGCTGTTTAAAATATCCACAACCCGTCCAGGGAAAACGTTTCCACACCCGCCTCTCCCCGCTCAGATGACGTTTTTGTCATCATCACGTCACTTCTCTGTCAGAGCGCCGGGCTCACAGTGGCCCCACAGACAGATGTTCATTCCGTTTTAAAATGAAAAGAGGAAGTGCCATGCGTTTACGTTTAGCTTCAACATTGTTGCTGGCCGCCAGTGCGGCGTTCGGTTCTCAGGCAGCCCTTGCTGCACCTGTGAAAAATATTGTACTGGTGCACGGTGCCTTTGTGGGCGGCTCAGGATGGCGTCCGGTGTACGACATTCTGACGCACGACGGCTATAAAGTGACGCTGGTGCAGGAACCCCTGACGTCGTTTACCGATGACGTTGCGGCCACCAAACGTATTCTGGACAGGCAAAACGGTCCGGCGATTCTGGTCGGACACAGCTATGGCGGTGCCATTATTACCGAAGCGGGGAACGATCCGCACGTGGCGGGGCTGGTGTATATCGCGGCACATGCGCTGGATAACGGGGAAACCGAAGCGATTAACGGCAAGAAATTCCCGAACTCCGCACATCCGTTTGTGAAAACGCCGGACGGTTTCCTCTACATTAATCCGGCCAACTTCCCGGCAGATTTCGCCGCAGACCTGCCCCTTAAACAGGCGCAATTTGAAGCGCAGGCACAAATGCTGACCTCCGCCAGCGTGTTCACCGCTAACATCCCTGATCCGGCGTGGAAAGTGAAACCGAGCTGGTACATGGTGGCGAAGTCCGACAAAATCATTAACCCGGATTTAGAACGCATGTACGCCAAACGCGCGCATAGCCACACCGTCGAAATCGCAGGCGCCAGCCATTCGGTATACGAATCACATCCTAAAGAAGTGGCTGCATTGATTGAGCAGGCGGCGACGGGGGCGGTGAAGTAAAGGGCAGAAAACGCAAACCCGCTATGCCCTGCGCGTAAACGCAATCATCAGGGAAAGTGCGTAGACGATGCTGCCGAGAAAAGCGGCGGGGGCGAGGTTGTCGAACAGATGCCCCGGCTGGGCATCTGAGTACAGCACCAGTGCGACGACGGAAATTCCCATCATCGCGCCGGGAATATGGATCCAGCGGGTTAAGCGCTGTTTTTGCGCTTTGTAGGCGGCGAATTCCTGATTCGTGCGATCAAGCGCCTGACTCAGGCGTTCACAATCTTCTTCGTTATCGCGAAAACGCTCTGTCAGACGCCTGTTTTCTTCCTGAATTTCAGCGAGTTGCTTTTTCAGTTTCGTCCTTTCAGTTTTCGCATTTTGGCCTTCAAATTCTTCCTGTTTCAGGCTGGCACGCAGCTGCGTGATTTTACGGTTCGCCTCGGACGTCAGTTCTTTCTGCTGCCCGAGCAGCGCGTAATTACCGTCGGCACGGCGATTGGCCGCGTGGCGTTTATCTTCTTCCCCGGTCACCTGCTCCTGAAGCCTGTCGCGGGCAGCGGCCATCGCCGCCATCTGGCTGCCCATATAAGCGACAAGATTTCTGGACTCTTCCAGCTCCGCGGAGACTGAATTCCCGGCGGTTTGCTGACGTGCGCGCATCAGCGTCAGTTCGTCGGCGTGCTGTTTTTTCTGTATTTCTGACTGACGCAGCAGTTCGCTTATCCGCGTGTTCAGGCGGTACAACTCCCCTTCCAGCCGCTGAACGTCTTCTTTATTTCCGCTGCCGGTTTGGTTACGTGCCACAGCCAGTTCATGGGTCAGACTGCGCACCTGTTTTTCCAGTGACGCGAGCTTTTCGAGTGTCACGGCAGTGTCTTTATAAACGGTTTTTACTTTGCCTTTATCTGCCTCAGCGCGGCTGAAACTAACGCCTCTGAGCGCGCTTTCCACTTCGCGGGAGATTGACATTTTATCCATAGCCTTCATCCGGTTGCATGCGCTGGCCAGAAAAGTGGCCGCTTCATTGCTGTTTCCGGTTCCAAAGGCTTGTTTGATAAGGCTCTGTATCACGCTCATGGTTGTCGCGCTCACTTGCAGTAAAAGTCAGGGCACGCCCGTTGTGCGCCTGTTTACTTATTGTATCAGATAGGATTTATTTTATTTACTGGAGTTATTTTAAACGAAGTGAGTACAGCAGGATCCGTGGATTTTAGGACTTATATCGCGATCACCCGCAGATTTTGCACACCTTTAGCGCCGAGCATCAGTGCACTTTCGCTGTCGGCCATCGCGGCGGGACCGGTTACCATCACCGTATAGCGGGCATTGAACGGTTGTGGCTGGCGATGAGCGAGATGCAGATGTTCGATGATGTGCTTCACGTCGAGCAGCACCACCAGATGTTTCGCCAACGCACTGAGGGAATTCACGCAAAGCTGTGGATCGCTGAGAAACACCGCGCCGGTTTCGGCCACACCAAAGCAGGCGCGAACCACGCCGACATCCACGTCTTTGAGCGATGCGGCCTGCGTGCGGGCGTTGAAATCCACCTCTGCAATGATCTCCGGCGTGGCAGAGCAAAACTGTGAATCTGCCGGATACAACCCGCGCAGATAGGCGTTCAGCGTGGTATAGCCATTTTGTGATGTGCGCAAAAACGTGTCGTCCCAGACGCCGCCCATCAGGGTCAGCGCGCGACCAAAATCTTCCGGTAAATCAGGGCTTTCAGGCTGTGGCGGAAACAGCGTCTGAATAATTTTATGCTGACGAATGCCAGTGAGGAACTCATTGCGGCTCATGGGTTTTCCTTATGATATGAACGTCAGCAAAGCCGGAGTCAGGTTGCCCTGCTCCGGCCATAGGCTGTTAATTAATGAAACTGCAAATACGCGACGTGGGTTTGCAGATATTCCTGCAAGCCGTGTTTACCGTCCGCGCCGCCGACACCCGATTTACGCCAGCCCGCATGGAAGCCCTGCATCGCTTCAAAGTTTTCGCGGTTGATGTAAGTCTCACCAAATTTCAGCTGTTTCAGCGCTTTCATCGCGGTATTGATATTGCTGGTATAAATCGACGAGGTCAGTCCGTATTCACTGTCGTTGGCCATCGCTATCGCCTCATCCAGCGTTTTGAATGTCGCCACCGGCAGTACCGGACCAAACACTTCTTCGTGCATGATCGGCATGTCCTGTTTTACATCCACCAGCACCGTTGGCTGATAGAAGAAACCTTTGTCGCCGTGACGTTTTCCGCCCAGCAGGACTTTCGCGCCCTGTGACACGGCTTTCGCCACTTTCTCTTCGACGCGCTGCAACGCCGCACCGCTGATCAGCGGCCCCATATCCAGCTCTTTTTGCTCGGCGGTATTGCCAAACGTAACTTTTTTCATCGCTTCGCTGATGCGCGAAATGAATTCGTCGTACACGCCTTCCTGCACATAGACACGTTCTGCACAGTTACACACCTGCCCGGTATTGATGACGCGCGAACTGACAATCGCTTTCACCGCCAGATCCAGATCCGCATCATTCATCACGATGGCCGGTGCTTTCCCGCCCAGTTCCAGCGAAACTTTGGTGACGTTCTGCGCCGCCGCGGTCATGGTGGCGATACCCGCCGCCACGCTGCCGGTCAGGCTGACCATCCCGACTTTCGGGTTCGCTGCCAGTTCCTGTCCGACGGTCGGACCGTAGCCGGTGACAATATTCAGTACCCCTTTTGGCAGACCGACTTTGTGAATGATTTCCGCGAAAATCACCGCATTGTTCGGCGTGATTTCGCTTGGTTTGATGACGATGGTATTACCGGTGATCAGCGCCGGTGCGGCTTTACGGGCGATGAGGAAGAACGGGAAGTTCCACGGCAGAATACCGGTGGTCACACCGATGGCTTTGCGGAACACAAAGATGTTTTCGTTGGGACGGTCGCTCTGAATGATTTCGCCTTCGTAACGCCGCGCCCATTCGGCCATGTAATCGAGATAATCTGCCGTGAACAGCACTTCGGTTTGCGCCAGGCCGTAGGTTTTACCGCCTTCAGCAATAATGGTTTCTGTCAGTTCGGCTTCGCGCTCGCGGATACCGGCCGCGATTTTATGCAACCATACGCCGCGTTCCACCGCAGGTAATGCCTCCCAGCCTGGTTGCGCGGCTTCAGCTGCATCAATGGCCCTTCTGGCATCTTCTGCCGAGCCTTCAGGGATCTGCGAAATCACCTGTTCTGTCGCCGGATTCACAACGTCAATCCACTTCCCGCCGGTGTTTTCAACGAATTCGCCGTTGATGTACATACGTTTCTGAACTGTGCTCATGTAAAGAGTCTCCCAAGTACGGATAGAGGTGATGAACGAGTTGTTAATAAAAAAGTTCTTTTTTGTGAAGTTTTAACAGCCTGTTCTATCCGTCTGGTTTTTACCTTTCCGTGATTGCCATTTAATTTTCAGAAATGGCAAAAATGTCATGGTCGGACTGCCCGACATAACATTTCTGCAAAACAGGGATCACTGTCTGATACTGCGCGGGGCATAACCAAATTCGCGTTTAAACAAGGTGGAGAAGTAATTGCTGTCGCAGAAACCACAGTTATGGGCGATTTCGGTAATCGGGCTGTCACTGAACCGCAGCATATTGCGCGCATTAAGCAGACGCAGGCGGTTGAGATAGTTGAGCGGCGTGCAGCCGGTTTGCTGTTTCATCTGGCGGTGCAGGGTGCGCAGCGACATCGAGAACTGCGCGGCCAGTTCCGGCCAGTCAATTTCCTCGTCGTAGTGCTCATTCATCCAGTCAAGCAGATTATTCAGGTCACCGCCCTGCCCGCGATAGCCCACGTCTCGGCTGCCTTTGCGCAGCAACAATAAGAGCTGCATAAAATACAGTTCCTGCTGTGCCTGATTTTCCGGTGACGGGCTGAATGGCTTGCGCGCCAGCTGATCAATCAGGGTTTTGGCCTGAGTTATCTGATTCGGGCTGATGCGCCAGTGCGCCGGATAAATTCCGTCCACTTCCTGCGGCAACAAATCACTGACGCCATTCAGGAAACGAAACGCATTCGGGCTGCGGTACAGCACGTTGGTCAGATGCAGATTTTCGGTATCTTCATAAAGATGATGGTCGCTGTGGCGGACGAAACAGACGCTGCCGGCGCTGAGGATCAACGGCTGGTCGTTGAATACGTGCGTGCCGGTGCCCTGCTCAACCAACACAATTTCATCGAAATCCTGATGATGATGCTCAGGAAACGTCTCCTGCGGATAACGGGGTTCAATGGCGACCGGGAAATCTCCTGAGGGGAAATACTCACTACTGCGTAACACGGTCATTTCCGACTCCTTATTAACATTATCGTAATATCTTAGTCGTCACGGGAGCGGCCATATGGCTGAAACTGTGATCCGCCAGCCGCTTTTGAACAAAACATTTCCTTCCTTACGAAATCCTGCGAAATCCGGCGTGTGGCGTCGCTTTATGCCCTATTACAGTGTGGGTTTCTGATACCGGTAATGTGTGTTTTTCTGACCGTTTGGCATGACCGAAACAAGATTGTTATCAATTTGTGAGGTTGTTCGCTTAAACCTTTGCGTCTTTGCCATAGTTAGCGCTGAACTGGCACTCGCGGAAAGGTCAGTCTGTCAGCAACCTCCTAGAGTCGTGATCATGCGCCTGGCGCGTCGGCAACTTTTCGTCGTTAAACTTTTTGCATATTTATGCGAATAGCATGCGGAGTACAAACAATGAAATTAAAACACGTACTGAGCCTTACCCTGATCGCGAGCAGCATCCTCCTGGCAGGCGCGGCATCGGCAGAAGTGAAAATTGCGCTGGTGGCGAAATCCCTGGGTAACGGTTTTTTTGAAGCAGCCAACGTCGGCGCACAGCAGGCAGCGAAAGAGCTGGGCGATGTGAAAGTCATTTATACCGGCCCGACAACGACCACCGCTGAAGCGCAGATTGAAGTGCTGAACGGGCTGATTGCGCAAGGCGTCGATGCCATTGCCGTTTCCGCCAATGACCCCGATGCGCTGGTGCCGGTGCTGAAAAAAGCCATGCAGCGCGGCATTAAAGTGGTGTCGTGGGATTCGGGCGTTGCCAAAGAGGGTCGTCAGATCCACCTCAATCCTTCCAACAACGCGCTGATCGGCGAAACCAACGTCAAACTGGCTGCGGATGCGCTGAAAGCCCTGAACGTAGAGAAAGGCGATGTGGCAATTCTGAGCGCCACGCCAACATCGACCAACCAAAATCTGTGGATTGCTGAGATGAAAAAGGTGCTGCCGAAATATCCTTCGGTGAATCTGGTGACTGTCGCTTATGGCGACGACCTGTCAGATAAAAGCTACCGTGAAACCATTGGTCTGCTGAAATCCTATCCGGATCTGAAAGTGATTATTTCTCCGTCTTCCGTGGGTATCGTGGCGGCAGCGCAGGCGGTGAAAGATCAGGGCAAAATCGGCAAGGTTTACGTAACCGGTCTGGGTCTGCCGTCTGAAATGGCCGGCGCGGTGAAATCCGGCGCGACTAAAAGCTTCGCCATCTGGAACCCGATTGATCTGGGCTACGCTGCAACGTATCTGGCAGACGATTTAGTCAAAGGCACCGCCACCAAAACCGAAGCCAGCATGGGTCGTTTAGGCAAGGTGAAACTGGATGCTGACGGCAGCGGCGCGATGGCAGAACCGTTTGTCTACGACGCCAGCAACATCGACAAATTCTCCAAAATCTTCTGATCCTGAATGCGGCTCATCGTGATGCGGTGAGCCGTTTTGTTGTGCTTAGCCAGACAGGGGAACTGAAATGACAGACTCAACGACGCCACTTCTATCATTAAAAGGCATCAGCAAAGTCTTTCCGGGTGTCAGGGCGTTAAATAACGTTCACGTGGATTTGTATCCGGGAAAAGTAACCGCCCTGATTGGCGAAAACGGCGCGGGAAAATCGACGCTGGTGAAAGTCATGACCGGCATTTATCAGCCGGAAGAAGGCGAGCTGCGTTATAAAGCCATTCCGATCAAACTGCCGAATCCTGAGTCCGCGCACAAAGTCGGGATCACCGCCATTCATCAGGAAACCGTGCTGTTCGACGAGCTTTCTGTCACCGAGAACATTTTCGTCGGCCACTATGTTTACCGCGGGCTGTTTAAACGCCTGAACTGGCCGGTGATGCATCAGCAGGCGCGCGATATTCTGACGCGTCTTGAAGTGAACATTGATCCGCACGCTACCCTGAAAGACCTGAGTATTGCGCAGCGCCATATGGTGGCGATTGCCCGTGCGCTGTCGTTTGATGCGCAGGTAGTGATTCTCGACGAACCGACCGCCGCCCTTTCGCAGCATGAAATCGTCGAGTTTTATCAGATTGTTGAGCGCCTTAAACGCGAGGGCAAAGCCATCCTGTTTATTTCGCACAAGTTCGACGAGATTTTCTCTATCTCCGATTACTACACGGTGCTGCGCGATGGCAGTTATGTCGGTTCCGGCAAAATCAGCGACATCAGCGAACAGCAAATGGTGACCATGATGGTCGGCCGAGAGGTCAGTCAGGCATACCCGAAAGTGAACTGCGAGCCGGGCGAAACGGTACTTGAAGTGCAAAATCTCAGCCATCCTACCGAATTTGCGGGCATCAATTTCTCACTGCGCAAAGGTGAAATCCTTGGTTTCTACGGGCTGGTCGGCGCGGGCAGAACCGAGCTTATGCAGGCGCTGTTTGGCGTCACGCAGCCAGGTGGCGGAAAAATTCTGATCAACGGCAAAGAGCAGCATTTCTCGCGCCCTTCTCAGGCCATCCGCGCCGGGATTGTGTATGTGCCGGAGGAGCGGCAGAAACAAGGCGCGATTATTGATTTGCCGATAAGCCAGAATATCAGCCTGCCGCAACTCAGCCAGCTGAATCCGCGTGGCGTGCTCAATGACAAAAAAGAGTGGGCGCTGGCCGACGATTACGCCCGCCGGTTGCAGGTGAAAGCCTCCAGCTGGAAACAAGCGGTCGGCACACTTTCAGGCGGGAATCAGCAAAAAGTGGTCATCGCCAAATGGCTGGCGACCAGACCGGACATCATCATTCTCGATGAACCCACCAAAGGTATTGATATCGGCTCAAAAGCGGCGGTGCATCAGTTTATGTCTGAACTGGTCGGACGCGGGCTGGCGGTGATTATGGTGTCTTCTGAATTACCGGAAGTGATGGGTATGAGCGATCGCATCATCGTGATGCATGAAGGGCTGATGGTGGCGGAGTTTAAGGCCGGTGAAGCCAGCGCAGAAATGATTGTCAGTGCCGCCAGCGGCGCGGGCGAGGAGGCAGCATGATCAAAAAACTGCTGAAATACCGCGAGCTGTTGCTGGCGGTAGTAATAGTGCTGATGGTACTTGGCGTCGGCGCACGTTCGCCGGAGTTTGTCGGTGCCGGAAACCTGCTGGAAATGTTTAACGATACCTCGATTCTGATCATTCTGGCACTCGGGCAAATGATGGTGCTGCTGACCAAAGGCATCGATTTATCGATGGCGGCGAATCTGGCGCTGACCGGCATGATTGTCGCGCTGATCAACTTCCATCATCCCGATATTCCGGTGTGGTCCCTGGTTGTGCTGGCGACAGTTCTCGGACTGGTGATGGGCGCGATCAATGGCCTTCTGGTGTGGAAAGTCGGCATTCCGCCAATTGTGGTCACGCTTGGCACCATGAGTATTTACCGTGGCATTATTTTCCTGCTTTCCAACGGTGGCTGGATCAACGCTCATCAGATGAGCCCGCAATTTCTCAGCCTGCCACGCGCCACCTTCATCGGCCTGCCTCTGCTCGGCTGGTGCGCGATTGCCGCACTGATTCTGGTGGCCTATTTCCTGCGTTACAGCCGCACCGGTCGCGCTTTATACACCGCAGGCGGCAACGCCACAGCCGCCTATTACACAGGCATCAATGCGGGCAAAATGCAGTTCGTCAGTTTCTGCCTTTCCGGTGCGCTGGCCGGATTCTGTGGCTATCTGTGGATTTCCCGTTTTGCTGTCGCATATGTGGACGTGGCTAACGGCTTTGAATTGCAGATTGTCGCGGCCTGTGTCATCGGCGGGATCAGCACCATGGGGGGCATCGGTTCTGTTGTCGGCTGCCTGCTCGGCGCGCTGTTCCTCGGCGTCATCAACAATGCCCTGCCGGTAATCGAAGTGTCGCCGTTCTGGCAGATGGCGATTTCCGGCGGCGTGATTGTCATTGCGGTGATCCTCAACGAACGCGCCAACAAACGTAAAGGACGGCTGATCCTGCGCCATTCCCCTGCCGTTCATTCTGTGCGACCTGAAACAGGAGCAAGATCATGAGTAAGACCTTAACTTCGCGCAACACGCCGCATTCCGCCGCCGGAGAAAAATCCACTATGGCCATCACGCCGTTTTTCCGCCGCCTGATGTGCTGGGAAGGATTTTTGCTGCTGGTAACGCTGCTGGTGTTTGTGGTGAATGCGTTCGCTTCGCCGTATTTCCTCAATATCTGGAATCTGTCGGACGCGACGTTTAACTTCACCGAGAAAGCCATTATTGTGCTGCCGATGGCGATGCTGATTATCGCCCGCGAAATCGATTTGTCGGTCGCCTCCACAATGGCTCTGAGTTCCACTGTGATGGGATTCTGCGCGCAGGCCGGTTTGCCGACACCGGCGCTGGTCGGCGTCGGGCTAAGTGTCGGGTTGCTGTGCGGTCTGATTAACGGGCTGCTGGTCACGCGGCTGAATCTGTCGTCTATCGTCATCACCATCGGCACCATGAGTCTGTTCCGCGGCATGACTTATGTGCTGCTCGGTGACCAGTCGCTGAATAAATATCCCGCCAGTTTTGCGTGGTTTGGTCAGGGTTATGTCTGGGGACCGCTGTCGTTTGAATTCGCACTGTTTCTGGTACTCGGCGCGGTGTTTTATTTCCTGTTGCACAAAACCAACTTTGGCCGACGCACTTATGCCATCGGCAACAATCCGGTCGCGGCGTGGTATTCCGGTATTAACGTGAAACGCCACAACCTGACGTTGTTCGTGCTGGTCGGTGTAATGTCCGGACTGGCGGCAGTGCTGCTGACGTCGCGCCTGGGCAGTACACGTCCGACACTGGCACTTGGCTGGGAACTGAGCGTGATCACCATGGCGGTGCTCGGCGGCGTCAGCGTGCTCGGCGGGTCCGGCAGCATGACCGGTGTGATCATCGCCGCGTTCCTGATGGGTTTGCTGACATTCGGCCTCAGCCTGCTGAATGTGCCGGGAATTGTAATGTCAGTGATTGTCGGCGCGATGCTGATCGTGGTGATTTCTCTGCCGGTGTTGTATCGCAAAGTTATGGCGCGGAGAACATAATTACATATTCCCCGCCTGCGGGCGGGGAGTTGAATTTTCTACCGACATTTCTTCCGACACAGCACGTACTGATATTTATTTCTTCATGCCAATACTTGCCTACCCCCTGCCGACTCCCGTAGTTTAAAACGCAATATCTGATTTCTGAATGTATTGAAACAACGGGGAAGCATATGCGGATTTTAGTTGTAGGTGCCGGTGCGACCGGCGGGTATTTTGGCGCGCGTCTGGCGCAGGCCGGGCAGGATGTGACGTTTCTTTTACGTGAGAAGCGCGCGCTCGCCGTGCAGCAGGACGGGCTGACCGTGCACAGTCCGCACGGGGATTTCCATTTTCAGCCCAATGTCTTACAAGCATCTCAGCTGACCGGCCCTTATGACCTGATTTTACTGACCGTTAAAAGCTTCGGGCTGGAAGCGGCGATGAAAGATATCGCCCCGGTGGTCAGTGAAAACACGATGGTGATGCCGGTTCTGAACGGGATGAAACACATGGAGGCGCTGAGTCTGCGTTTCGGTGAACACGCCCTGATTGGTGGATTGTGTAAAATCAACGCGACGCTGGATGCCGATGGTCATATCCATCAGATGACGCCGTTGCACCAGATTATTTATGGCGAACTCTCCGGCGAAAAAACCGAACGGATTCTGAAAGTCGATCAGGCGTTTCAGAGTGCCGGTGTCGAAGCCTCCCTCTCTGAAACGATTATGACTGATCTGTGGGAGAAATGGCTGTTGCTGTCGAGTCTGGGTGCCATCACCTGCACCATGCGCGGAAACATCGGTCAGGTGGCGTCTGCGCCAGGAGGCACAGAGTTCGCCCAGGCTATTGTCACCGAGGCGCTGACCACCATGAAAGCCTTTGGCTACGCGGAACGCGCGGCGGCGGTGGCAAAAGTCAGGGAAGCGGTGACTGACAAAAATTCGCCGCAAACTTCTTCAATGTATCGCGATATGATGCAGGGTTATCCGATAGAAGCGGAACAGATTGTGGGTGATTTAGTCGAGCGGGCAACGCGGGTCGGCATCAGCATTCCACACCTTCAGGCCGCTTATACGCATTTATACGTGTATCAGAAGAACCGCGAATCCGCCTGATAATCTCCCTAACAATCATCGCAATAGCCCGTTTACGGGCTATTTACGCGACGGCCACATTCTGATAAGCGTGTTATCGCGCCGGCGATAGTGATGCCAGAGTGCCGCCAGAGCATGTAATCCGATAAGATAATACCCGGCGTTCGCGAGCCATCCATGCAGCGTTCTTAACTGTTTCTGTAAAGGTAAATCCGGAAAGACGCTTTTCGGCATAAGGATGTTAAACATCATCCAGTCATGGCCGCCATAATATTGTGACAAAATGCCCAGAACCGGCAGGCCCAGAAACATCAGATATATAAGACCCTGTGTGGCCGCTGAAAAATAAAGCTGCCAGCGCACTAACGTCGGTTTAACCGGTGGCGTGGCGTACATTCCGCGAACAAAAAGGCGTACACACATCAGGAATAATACGCAAAACCCCAGACTATAATGGGTAAGTGCTAATAATTCGCGCGCTGGCGTACCTTTTGCAAACTCTCCTTTTATATCCATAGTGGCATAGGCCAGCACCACTAAAACAAACACCAACCAGTGGAGTACAATTTGCGCTGAAGAATATCGGTTACGCATAGCAGTTCCGGTAAACGAAGAGACGTTAACCTTACTTGCAGAGACTTAAGCTTACATTAAGAGGAATTACGTACCGGAGAGAAATGATCGTATGCAGGAGTATTACGGTGTTAAAAAGGGAATTGCAGAAAGAAAATGAGAATGCCGAAAATGTGTTATCTGCCTCGCGGTTGGCAAGGCAGAAAACACGGAACACATCGGCAGCCTGATTAACGCGCGATCAGGAAACTCTCTAAGGTTGCGCCACCATCAAGTGCAGCTTTAATGGCAGAAGGCGTACGGCCCTGACCGGTCCAGGTCTTTTTAGAACCGTCGGTGTCGGTATACTCATAAATTGCCGGGCGTGGTTTACGCTTAGCTTTACCGGATTCTTTCGTCGTCTGGTGGCCCAGCAGGTCATCAATAGCGATGCCGTCGTTTGCCAGCATTTCACGGTATTTCAGTAATTTTTCGTCACGTTCCTGCTGCTGCGCACTGCGCGCTTTCACATTTTCGCGTGATTCTTCAACAATAGCCGTCAGTTTCTCAAGAATTTCTTCCAGAGTGCTCAGCGGCATTTCACGAGCCTGTGCCCGAAGTGTACGGATATTATTCAAAACGTTTAATGCGTTGTCCATGATGTGCTCACTTTAGAGGGGTATCATTAAATTAGTGACACTGATTCTACACAAAGAAATAATGATATCAATTGCGCCAACGTAATATTATTGACGGTAACGCAACGGCAGCAATCGACACTCTTTCGCATTAATTGTTAATACCCCATTTCATAACAACTTGTTGCCGCTGCATAATTAAAACTTTCACGAATAAATCACTTCAAAGCCTTAAAAATTACCCGAAAAATATTATTAACCGCAATTTACGCACGTAGTTAATAGTATCAGCGCGTGAATAAAGTGTGTTGCTATTATGTACAAAGTTGTCAAAATCCGGTCATTACGAGCGAACTTTTCCACTTTTTTGAATAATCATTTCTTAAAAACCGGTTAGAAAAAGCATCTTCTGCACCATTTTTAAGGAGCGATTAGACAAGCCAGCCTGTAAAATGAGATCTAAATCGCAAAACAAGACCCCTTAACGTTATGTTCAAAACCATTTTTGTCGTTTGTGCTGGCTGTATTGCACTGAAACTGGCGCTCGACTGGCAGATTATTTTGCAGGTGGCTGAAGGCTGATTGTCAGTTCCCTGGCCATCTTCGCAAACTCAGATAAATTTCTGGTCAGGTTCCCACGCCGCCACACCAGCCAGGTTGTCAGATAACGATAGTTATCGGCCAGCGGCCAGATGCTCACCGTACTGCTGCCGGGCATACTTTCCAGCATACTGCGTGGCATCAGTGCCAGCCCGCCGCCCGCGATGACACATGCCAGCATGCCGTGGTACGACTCCATCTCATAAATTTTTCCCGCCGCTGCGCCATCATCGGCAAACCAGCTTTCAAAATGACGCCGGTAAGAACAGTTTGAGCGAAACGCATACACAATCTCTCCGTTCACGTCCTGACCCCGCTTAACCGGCGCATGATGCAACGGTGCGACAATCACCATCTCCTCAGGAAATACCGGCACACCATCGAGCACAGGATGCAAAACCGGCCCGTCGACAAACGCCGCTTCCAGTTCCCCGTCAATCAATTTATCCAGTAATTCCCCTGAAGGTCCGGTGCTAAGCGCCAGTTCAACTTTGGTGAATTGCTGATGATAACGTGCCAGCAACGCCGGAATACGCACGGCGGCAGTACTTTCCAGCGCGCCCAGCGCGAAAATCCCTTGCGGTTCGGTTCCGGTCACAGACAGCCGTGCCTCCTCTACTAAATCCAGGATTCGGTTGTTGTAATCGAGAAAATTACGTCCGGCAGGCGAAAGACATAGCCGCTGATTCTCCCGGATGAATAACTCGACGCCCAGTTCTGCCTCAAGCTGTTTAATGCGCGTAGTCAGGTTTGACGGAACACGGTGCACCCGCTGCGCTGCGGCGCTGATACTGCCGGTTTCAGCTACGGCGCGAAACATCTCGAGTTGTGACAGATTCATAGGCATTCTCAAAAAGTGAACGGTTTACTTATTTTTATTCATTTTTATTAAAACCTGCAACCCTCTATTCTGAACGCACTGGTTTAACGAGGAATAAATAATGACGACGACAGATTCACAAACACATGCCATTTCGCAAAATCCGTTTACCGGCGAGCGTATCGGTGAATATCCTTTTGACACCACGCTGGCGCTGGAAGCGGCGGTTTCGCAGGGCAGCGCAGCATTTAAGCAGTGGCGTAAAACTGACGTCGCACAGCGTGCCATGCTGCTGGCCAATCTGGCCGCCGAGCTGCGCTCCGCCAGCGAAGACATCGCCCGCATGATCACCCTTGAAATGGGCAAACCGGTGAAACAGGCACGCGCTGAAGTAGAAAAGTCAGCGGCTTTATGCGAATGGTACGCCAAAAACGGTCCGGCAATGCTGGCCCCTGAACCGACCATGGTCGATAACGGCGAAGCGCACATTCACTACCGTCCGTCCGGGATGATCCTGGCGATTATGCCGTGGAACTTCCCGGTGTGGCAGATTTTACGCGGTGCCGTACCGGCGCTGCTGGCGGGCAATACTTTCCTGTTAAAACCGGCACCGAATGTGATGGGCACTACGTATCTGGTAAAACAAGCTTCGCTGAAAGCAGGGTTTCCGGCAGGTGCGTTTGGTGTGATTAATGTCGGCACACCGGCAGTGGCAGAGCTGATTGCCGACCCGCGTGTGGTGGGCGTTACTGTGACGGGCAGCGTTCGGGCCGGTGCGGCGATTGCAGAACTGGCTGGCAAATCACTGAAAAAATGTGTGCTGGAACTGGGCGGTTCAGACCCGTTCATCGTACTCAATGACGCAAATCTGGATGAAGCCGTTAAAGCGGCGGTTGCCGGTCGTTATCAAAATACCGGGCAGGTATGTGCCGCAGCGAAGCGGTTCATCGTTGAGGACGGTGTGCTGGATGCCTTTACCGCAAAATTTGTTGCCGCGACTCAGGCGCTGGTGACGGGCGATCCGCTGGATGACACCACTTATATCGGCCCGATGGCGCGTTATGATTTGCGTGATGAGCTGGACAAACAAGTTCAGGACACACTCGCAGAAGGTGCAACCTTACTGCTCGGCGGCGAGAAAATTGCCGGGAACGGTAACTTCTATGCGCCGACAATTTTGAGCAATGTGACACCCGAAATGACCGCATTCCGTCAGGAACTGTTCGGTCCGGTGGCGGCAATTACCGTCGCACGCGATGCAGACCATGCCGTTGAACTGGCAAATGATAGCGATTTTGGCCTGAGCGCGACCCTCTTTACAGCAGACCTTATGCGGGCAGAGCAGATGACTAATGAGCTGGAAACTGGCGGTGTGTTTATCAACGGTTACAGCGCATCCGATCCGCGCGTTGCATTCGGCGGCGTAAAGAAAAGCGGCTATGGCCGTGAGCTTTCCCACTTCGGCTTACGCGAATTCTGTAACGTGCAAACTGTCTGGAGCAACCGGAAATAGGTTCTGACGTATTGAGAGCAACCATAATCACGGGATTTCATAATCCTGTGATTATGACTTTGTTCGCGAAGTATCCGGTCTACCAGGGCACACTAAGCAATGATACCCATGATTTTCGCCCACTCCCTGACCTGTTCGTCAGTCACAAAACGCAGGACTTCAGGCTCTTTATTTATCACATCCTCCAGAACAAAAACCAGACAAGGGTAGTTTTCCGGCATCTGGCGAATGATTTCACCTTCAAGTTCTCCGGCTTCGAAAGCAGGAGGAATGTCGCCATGACAATTAAAATAATCTTCCGTCATCCAGGTTCTAAATGCTTCTTCATCTTTAAGTAATTTCATACCATTTCCCTCAGAAACGCTGAACCAAAGGAAGAGGAAGAGCGAATGCGGCTTGAAAAGTGACTGCACAGATAACGCTGTCAGTCCCGAAACTTCGAAATAAGTCACCAGGTAATGATATTAATCTGTCCGTTAATATCATTAATAAAGTTAAGAAAAGATTTATCAGAAAGCCCGGCCTTTTTGCGAACCGCATAATAACGATGCTATCAGACCGCGGCAACGTCCGTTTTTGGACAGAGCTAGTAAACCTCAGTCACAGAGAACCCTATTAAATAGACTTATAATCAAATAGATAGATAATCATTACATTTCAAAATCAAGTATTTCAATTTTTAAAATGTTGACGAAATACATGGCCACAAAAAGACTCGCTGTTTTCGATTCTGACAGCTTCGCGATATCGTCATCGGGCCAAAATATTCATCATTTCGTTTCTTACCGGAAGACTATGCGCTGTAATAAAGTCGCAATATGGGTACGACGTGTTTAATTCGCCTTTTGGGAATTCATTTCAAAAACACCTAACCTGTAACGAAGTGAAAATATCTTCATTTAAAATCGTGTTAATTGTGGCGAAAGTGTTCTTAACAAGAAATTAGCAATTAAAGCTAAGGATAGTTACATCAAAAGGTGTTTATTAACGTTGTGCCGGTTAATTGACGGCAATGTAATACCCGATTCAGACATTGAACTCTTGAGGAATAACTCCATGAAAGGCTTAGTAAATGATGTTTTATCCATATTTTATCCGAAGTCTGTTAAGCCTGTTTTGATCCGCAGCGGATTATCACATCGTGAAATAGCCTCCCTGCAAGCTGTTGGTGTAACGACGGTTTCCTGGGCTACCTCCATGGAAGAACTCAACAATGCGATTGTCAAAAAAGCGTTAGATGCAGGTGCCGTCGGCTACCACATTACTAATGTGGAATCGCACAAACCGGGTAAAGAGGAACAACATGTCATGGCTGCCACCGCGACGTTTTATCATATCAACCACAAAGTGGCTTATGATTGATGTTTCTGGAAAGTAATGCTGGAATACATAAAGCCGCACACCTGAAAGGACTGCGGCTTTTTTATTCAATCCGATGGTCATAACCCCACACAATACTTAAATCTCTTAAAACTGTCCAACTACCGCTTTTCATCAATGACTTCGGTCTGCTTTTCCGTTTTAGTAAACCAGTAGTCTGCGGAAAAAATCACCCTCCCCCATAGTCCTCCCTTCGTCTACCGCCAGCTATCTGCAAAGCTTCTCTCATCGGAATACCACCTCCCGACACTCATCGCATCAGCAAAGGATACCTTCGTAGCAATGATTTTCTCTGACGAGCTTTGAGAACTTTTGAAGGTTCTTCAAATTTTTAAATCACTTAAAGAATCCAGCACGGTCAAAGAGTCTTATGTTGGCCTTGTAGTATTCGAGCCGCAAGTGCGTCAAAAAAATCAAAAAACAGGCTAAGCATATGGTTTTTAAGCATCGATTTGCGGTACTGTTTACACGCTGCAGCAAAACTGCAGCCGGAATTGGCGTTCCGAATATCACGAGTGTCGGTAGCAATAATGCTTTGCTGCTATTTGTATTCTCATGATTATGCGGAACGCTGACCTCTATGTTCAATTTCCAACCTCCTCGCGTCAGCCTCCTCTGGAGGTATCTATGAAATTCTCACTTGAACACCCCTCTACCAGAGAACTGGTCGATCGCTCTCGTGTTTTGGTAAATGTGATGCTTGAAAATCCGGATGACAATAACCCGAATTATGTGTTGCTACTGATCCTGGCTGAGCAATTGCAACAACTGAATGATGACCTTGAAGAAGAGGAAGTTAAACAACTAAGAACTGAGAAATTACCTCAGTAATTTGCCTCTCACTACAGCATCAGGGAATGGTGCTGTAGTTTTTATGCACCGTCACGCTTAAACATGGCATCTATCGAAAACGTTCACGCCGTTCGACCTTAGATTTTTCATTTATTTGAGGAGTATTGAAACCGTAGTTTTAATTGACACAGTTTATAGGATGCCTAAGGGCCGCCGCCGTTTAGAGGAATATGGCCATATAGTTTCTACCTTGGTTATTACCACAATTCAACACAGGGTCTATCCCCCACATTAGTTTCAAACTGAAAGACTGAGCAATAATAGGTAATTAATGCCGCTGTTAAAATCTAATAATAATGATGTTTAAAAACGCCTTCCTTAAACGACGCGTTTTGAAAATGTATCTCTAATGAAAATAGTAACCGGCAGTTACATGAAAACTAAAAATAAGAATGACAAGATTCACTCATTTGTACACATAACATTGTCTCAAACTAGTCCTGCTCGAAATGTGAATTATATCCTGACATAAACAATATAATTAAAACTTCACTGAGCAAGGATGCTAAGTTGCACACGAGGTCACGCTTGATGAGATGAAATGACCTGTTTCGCGACAGTGCGTCTAGGAAAAACTCCTTAACTTAAAAGACTTGTGATTAAATTAACATAAATAGCATTAGCTCTAGCGTGTGAAACGAATAGCTATCTGTGGATAGTGTTGAAAAAACATCGTCGGAGTGTAAATTGAGTTGTACATTTCAATGAGGCATATGACTATGCAATCTATAAATTTTACCACTGCCCGTAATGAACTGGCTTCAGTTCTTGATAGCGTTTCTAGCGGTGAGCCCGTAATTATCACACGCCGTTCGGGAAAGCCCGTTGTTGTTATTGATGCTGAGCAGTATGAAAAAATGCTGAGAATACAAGCTGAATCGGATTTCGATTGGTTGTTTAGTGAACATGGTAAGACGCTTGAGGCTCTTAAAAACCGATGATTCATTTTCTTTCCAGCAAAGATATCATTGGCATTCATGACCGAATGATTTCTGCTTACGGAGGCCTTTGCGGCTTTGCTGACCCAGGTCGGATAGAAAGTATGGCAACACGAATTCTGAACCGACACATGTATGAAGACGAGGATGATATATACGTTCTAGCTGCTCCATATCTTCTTGCTATAGCGCGGGGGCATTGTTTCAATGATGCAAATAAGAGAACCGCATTTGCCTCATCTGCTTTATTCCTGCGCCGTAATGGCATTCTTGTTCGGTTTTCTCCAAGTCATGAAGAGTTGACTATCTCAGCCGCACAGGGGAACCTGGATGTGTGGAATATCGCTGAAGTCCTAAAACAGTCTACCTGAAAAAATAGTATTCTCGTTTCACCCAGCATCATTTAGCATAATTATGATTATGCGTACCTATATTGTAGTAGCTCAATTGAGATGTCCGCACCCCCAAAGGCGGACATTTAAAACCAGCCTAAACAAATGCCGATGCGCCATTTTTTTCATGTCACTCAAAGACATATGAAGTATCATAATTTACTTACTACGCCTCCTTGGTCGGTGGTATCTTTATTGGGGATTTAGATAAGTTCATACGGAAGGAGATCAGCAATGGCTGTACCTGTAGGCATAGGAAGTACTTTATTTTTAATCATTGGCCTTGGTGTTATTGCTATACTTGGCATAGTTATCGGTTGTATTTGGTTGCTGTTGAACAGTGAAAATAAAAAAGAGAATGGCATGAAGTAGTTCACTGTCAATATAGGTGTTAATTAAGAATTTTCTCGTAAAATGTAAATTTTATCGATGGGTGTGGAAAACTGGCATAATTTTGGGCTTTGTTGAATAAATCGGAGTTTCACAACTGATATTGCCAGGCCAGCAGGATGCGTTTATCAGGATCATTGAGGTAGGTATTGTTATCCTGAATATAGGTCATTACCTTTACTGAATTATGTTCTGTAATATTATAGCCCAGACCAACACCCCCGAAATAACCTTTATAATTGTCACCTGCGTCGTTTTCTGACCCATAAGAACCGCCCAAAAAGGACAGCAAGCGCAGATGCGTAGTGAGAGGTTTCAGGACGAAAACACCCAAATAGCCACTGCTACCTGAAATATTTGTCGATTCGAATCCGTTCTCAGGGGATGGCGTACCATCAAACCCCGGTTGCGAGCATGACTTATGCTTATCAACATTGCACTCCATGTGATCGCCATCATTATAGGAATATCCGGCCATCGGGAATATCTGGAATCCTGCGGGCTCGATACCAAAAGCGCTGAGAGGGATAAATGTTCCGATAGAATAGTTGGTTTGCGAAGAGTTATCCGGGTATTGGTTTTTACCGAAGTTAAAATTGAAGATCCCTACGGGGAACAGCCATGAACCCCCTATGCGCCATTCTGAGGCGTCGCTATTAATACGGACGTTAATTTTCTTGACCTGATCGAATGCCAGTGAACCTGAGAAAGCGACGTTACTGTCGTCCATGTCATAGTTATCAGACCATGTGATGCCAAATTTAGTGGTGACTTTAGTCGGGTCATCGGCCGATTTTTCGGCATTGGGATTAACTTCTGCCGCTTTTGCAGAGAGAACTGCGGGGAGCAGGCCGATGCATAATGCACAAAACAGATATGATTTCATATTTACAAGGCTTATCCCGAATGATGGGTTAACTTTATCCTCACAAAGAATAGCCAAGCTGCGCCCTATTGCAAAGTAACAACGCCACAGAACGAAAATTATGTGCAGTATGTCTGGGATAGAAAAACTATATTTTTTCGGCAGCGATCACGGTGGCGAACGCGAAACCCTGCTAGATGGTCTGATCGGAACGTGCAGGCTAAAGGGCAGAGATCCGGAAGCTACCTTCGCCATATCCTAAGTATATTATATTGCGGAATGGCCGCCCAATAAAGTGGCCGAACGTCTGCCCTGGCACGTGGATCTCGCCAATATATCAGGAGGGAAAAGCTTTTCCCCTCCTGATATATATAAAAGCACCAGTGGTTACTTATTAATTTAGAAATTGGAGGTTAAGCCCCGCGAAAATCTGCCAGCGGGGCTGACCATCTCCGCGATCAGCAATGCTGCCTTGTGGCTCAATGAAAAAGTTATAGACAGTTTTCTGGTCTTTAATTACCTGGCCAATGCCGAGCCCCAACGGAACGCTGTAATCATCATTGTGAAGGTTATAGGCCCATATAGGGGCAGATCGTAAATAGGTCCCACCACCTAATTGATAGAACATAAACGGCTGGAATGTTGCCAGGTTTACATCGGTACGATCGCCTTCGCCGCCGATGCTGTGCTGCCAGGATGCGAGATAACCATACTGGAACTTTGGATTACTGGCATCAAACAGAACGTTAACCAGACCCGCTGATGTTTTGCCCGTACCGAGCGCATCCTCTGATGCGGTAGGCAAAGTGACTTGTGGGCCAAAGCCGAAACTGACAGCAGGGTTACCGGTGTCAATAAGCCATGACGCAAAGATATTCAAATCGCCACTTCCAGTCTGGTGACCGGAGGTTGGTGGGGCGGGGTAAGTATTTATCGGAAGAGATGCACGTAATAACCAGTTGCTGTCACCTAAATAAAAGGGAGTGGCGTAGCGGAACCAGAACTGGTTAGCATCTTTATCCGTTCCACTTACATCACCAATGTAATAGTTTTGCATATTGAATGCGGTCATATTGGCAAGTGGGTTATTTGCCTGTGCTGTACTTCCCGCGCCGCCGTCAGTAGCCCAGCAGTTACACGCGAGCAACGCTATTGCGCTCAATCCAAGTAACTTTTTCATTATTTTAAATACCCTCTCATCAATATGGCGCTCAGTAAACGCTTACGAAAAACTAGCGTTGTTGCCAATTTAGCTCAATTACCCGTTTAAGTTTATTGCAGAAAAAAATGGGCAACCTACGCTGCCCATTGTAGATATCAGAAACGATTACTGAATCTGATTAGCCTTTTGCAACGGCAGCACCAGGTTCATGTCGTTCTTGATTTTTAGATCAAGCGTAGAAGCGATCTGCTTCAGAATCTCACGGTCGCCTTCAATTTTGGCTTTACCGTTATTGAGCAGATCATCCATTTTCTCTTTACCGGCGATCACTGCAACCAAATCGGTTTTCGCAATCTCGATAGTGGTGTCTGCCTTCTGAGCTGGCATATCAGCATCCAGTTTGATGTAGTTAAGTACACCGTTGTGCAGATCCAGTAAGAACTTAGTCCCATCTATATTCAGTGCTACGGTATGGTTGCCCAGTTTCTCTGCCTTGATTTGATCGGAAGCCATGCTGATATAGGAAACCAGCATTTCCGGCGGCAGAGCGGCAATCACTTCCGGAGACGCGGTGCTCAGTTTGTTCGGAACACTACCGCCCACACGCAGTTCGTGCGCACCAGACAGGTACAGGTTACGATACAGCGCATTTTCTTCCTGATAACCCAGCTGTTCCAGCGCATCCGCCATCAGGAAGTTAGCGTCTTTGTTGGCAGCATCGTAGGAAACGATGTTGTTCAGCAGGTCAGCCGTGAAGCGGTAGTCACCCTCTTTGTAACTCTGAACGGCCAGATCAACCACTTTCTGTTCCCCCCCCAGCGCTTTCACATAGCGTTCACCGCGAGCCCCATCAGGGTATTTGGCCAGTTCTGCTGCGTTACCGCTAAACCAGCCCAGATTTTTGATATAAGTCGATTTCAGGTTGTTACGGGTGTTGCCGTAGTAAGGGCGGTTATCCCACTTGTTGAACACTTTTTCCGGCAGTTTTGCGTTATCTGCAATGTCATCAGGGCGGTAGCCGTAGTTGGCATAACGAATAGTGGTGTTATAAATCGACTGGTAAGCATCACGCTGGTCTTTCATGTACTCAACAACGTTCTGGTTGCCCCAGACCGGCCAGGTGTGCGGACCAAACTGCACTTCCACATCATTACCCCAACGCGTAATCGCAGCATTGATGTAAGACGCCCATTCACTGGCATCACGCGTTTGCGCGCCACGCAGGGTGTATATGTTGTGCTGCAGATGGTTCACTTCTTCCGCCATGGAGAGTGCTTTCCACTGCGGGATGTACATCACCATCTCCGCCGGGGCTTCAGCACCTGGCGTCAGGTAGAAGACAAAGTCCACACCATCGATGTTTACTTTCTCACCGTCTTTGGTGATGCTCTTATTCGGCAGTGGCAGTGTAGACTTGCCGTTCGCCAGTACCGGGCCCAGTGCAGCAGTGATCCCGCCAGTAGGACCTGCTGTCAGCACGTTACCGTACTGATAACCAGCGCGACGGGCCATGATGTTACCGGCCATCACGTTTTCGCTAACGGCTTCCTGAACGAACCCTTCTGGTGCCAGGAATGGAATTTTCCCACTTTTGAAATCTTCAGGTGTCGCAAGGCCGGAGGCGTAAATACCGCCGAAACCACCAAAGTGGTCAGCATGGCTGTGAGAAATAATCACTCCTTTTAGCGGCTTTTTACCACGCTCTTTCTCATACAGTTCAATTGAGCGTTTGAAGCTGTCGGTGGAATATTCCACGTCATATAAAACGATACCGGTATTGGTTTCGATGATGGTCAGGTTGGAGATGTCCTGGCCACGCACCTGATAGATGTGATCGGAGACTTTATACAGGCCACCACGGTTTACCAGCTGGGCATGACGCCACAGGCTTGGGTTAACAGACGGCGGCGCATCTTTTTTTTGCATGAAGTTCAGACCGGTAATGTCGATAACACCGTCGATGTCGCCGTTATTGATCAGCGGAGCAATGAAGCCCTTGTCGGTGTTTTCGAAGTCGGTCTTGTTAGCAAAATCCAGCTCGTTATAGACAGCTTTGTTTTTTGTTGATGTTGAGTCGGTTGCTGGCTTACTGTCAGCCGTAAACTGATAATCTGCGGCCAGCACAGAGCCAGAGAGCAGCAATCCGGCACAAAGCAGTGCCAGGGGAGATTTTTTGAGCATAAGTATGTTACCCCTGATTATTCCAAAGTGACTCATTGATTTTTTGACCTTAAATCTATGAAATTGACTGCTTAACCATAGTAAAACAATAGACGCAATGACAGATATTTCTAAAAAAACCAATATTTAAAATTAAAATTCAAAAAAATCAGTATCACCTTAAACCATCAGAAATGCTAAGTGTTATCTCTAGTCAGGGAGCCCATACCCTGAATTACCTGGATTTTCGCGGGAAGCCACGTCCTTTTAGGTTGGGGAGGATGTTGTTAATCAAAAATGTAATTCGGACTAAGGTGGAGACTAGTTGATTGATAGAATAGAAACTGAAAATTGCTTTTTTACTAAAAAACTTAATTGAGATGTTTCTATTTAAAATGTCTCAATTAAGTTATAAATATGAGTGTTTGAGGGAGAAGGATTAGAGGGTTACTGAATTCGGATTTTTTCAACCTGAATGACATTTTTTCCTTTTTCTTTTATAACACGACCACTGATGCTCACGAGGTCTTTAGGTGTCACTTTCTGGCCATTCCACTTATCATCTTTCAGGGAGATAGTAATGACGCCGGTTTTGTCGGGGAAAGTATAATGTCCTTCGCCGGTCTTTTTAATGATATTACCTTCAAGTGTTACCCAATAATTTTTGTCATTATTAATGGCCATCTTCACCGTAGACTCTTTTGCATCTTCAGATCCTTTGATCCCACTATCCTGTTTATGAGGTGGTGGGGGTGTTTCCGAAGCCTCAAATCCACCTCCGGGGGCGGAAAATGCAGGTAACCCAGATAACATTAAGATGGACGCCAGAATTACTCTTTTCATTTTTCTCTCCTTGTTAAGTGCTTATCCATTTATAGCTACTTATTCAGAAGTGTCAAAGTCAGGCTAATATCCATATTAGTTGAGAAACTCAGGGCGCGGTTACAACCTGCTCATACAACATCAATACAAAAATGGTCTTATTCCGAATGAGTGAAAACGAATGTTGTGGAAAAATTCTACAGCCGTGGCCAGTTTTGCTTGACTACTACAGCATCAAATATTATTTGAACCTTAAGATAAATAAATGGAGGATTCTACTTCTCTTTTATTTATTCCGAATGTGAAAATTTTCCCCATCTAAGTCGATTTTACCAGCACTTCTATTTTTCCATTTTTAACGTCCTACAAAAAATCATTATAATCAGGATCCACGCAGTCGCTTTCCTGACCATTGCAGATAATTCCTAAACCAACATAAACTTACCTATATCCTTCGCCTGGCTATGATTAATCACCGTTTCCTTTCCTAGGCTTATTTTGCACAACCCATATTTCATCGATTTGAATGAGGAAACTTTATGTTTAAACATATTAAGCAGCTGCAATATACGGTTCGAGTTGCCGGGCCTAACCCTGGTCTTGCAAATCTGTTACATGAGCAATTTGGCGGGCCGCAGGGCGAGCTTGCCGCCGCGTGCCGCTATTTCACGCAGGGGCTTGGGGAAGACGATGCGGGCAGAAAGGATCTCTTACTCGATATTGCCACCGAGGAGCTTAGCCATTTGGAAATCATCGGCACTATTGTGGGCATGCTAAATAAAGGCGCCAAGGGCGAGCTGGCTGAAGGAACGGAAAAAGAGGCAGATCTTTATCGCTCACTCACCGGCGGTGGGGATGACAGCCATATTACGTCATTGCTTTACGGCGGTGGTCCGGCCCTAGTCAACTCAGCAGGCGTTCCCTGGAGTGCTGCTTATATTGACAGCATCGGTGAGCCAACCGCCGATCTGCGTCCAAACATTGCTGCCGAAGCTCGGGCAAAAATCGTTTATGAGCGTTTAATCAACGTGACCGATGATCCGGGTATTAAAGATGCTCTAAGCTTTCTGATGACCCGGGAGGTCGCCCACCAGCAGTCATTTGAAAAGGCGCTCTACGCTATTCAGGATAATTTCCCGCCAGGAAAACTCCCGCCAGTGCCTGAGTTTTCACAGGTTTATTACAACATGTCTGAGGGCGGGACGGTGCGTGGAAGCTGGAATTCGGAGAAAACGTTCGAGTACGTTGATAAACCTCAACCGGCAGTGGATGGCGGCGCCGGTGAAGCCTCAGTGATATTGGATGAAAAACAACAAGCCAGTCTGGATGCAATGAAATCCCGGACGCAATCCGATACCGAAGTGAATCCGGTCACTGGTGCAGAACTGGGCAATGCGGGTCCCATTGAAAATACGAAACCTGACGCCACTAAACCGAAAACCTAACTCCACAAACCGGAGCCGGCACTCACTGGCACTGGTTTGTTCACCTCGAGAGGACGGGCATCATCACAGAAGCTGCCTGCCGGGCTTATCTTTAAAGTTTAGGCTTGTCACAACGGTACTCGGGTCACTCAATGGGTAATATTTTTGCCCTGCTTGGCACAATGCCAATTAATTTGAGTGGGCCCCATGAAAAGCCAGACAGTAGAAGTCTCTTAACTTAAGAGATAGGCTTGGATATATGTCTAACACTAACGCTAATTTTGAGATGACTGGAATACTGTTAGGGCAAGAAGCCCGTCGG
>NZ_JAFMOY010000113.1 GCF_019049625.1 Rahnella ecdela | reverse complement strand
GTTCACAGCCAGCTAAGACTAAACAGTGTTGCCAGGCAGCTCAACGAGAGGCCAAGAAAAACGCTAGACTATGAATCACCCGCAGAGCGTTTTAACCAATGTGTTGCATCCATCGGTTGAACTCACAGCCAGAAGCGGACATTGATTCTTCATCTTGTATTAAATACGGTCGGCAAGAAGACAATCAGAAGACCTCCATTCATATTAATATTTCATAGAATGCACATTGCACAGTGGTAGTTTTTCACCTATATTCGTAAGTAAGGTGATGGTGTTCCACCTTTCCCAACCGCCGGACTGCCCAGTTCGGATGATGACGCCTGATATACATTTTTGCTTTTTCTCTTAGGCACGTATGTCAGGTACTCTTATGAAAAAAATCTATCTTTACTCGTCTGTTACCGATCTTCCTCGTCAGAGGAAGCCGCTATGATCCGTGTTTTTGGTCACCTCAATCCCGACAGTGACAGCATCTGCAGCGCACTCGTTACAGCAGACTGGCTTCAACACCTCGGAAAGCACGCTACCCCCTTCAGGCTTGGTGACATTACCCCTGAGACGGCGTTTATTCTGCAACAGGCCAACGTGGAAGCCCCTCACCTACTCAAAGAAGACCTGAGTGGAAAACAGGTCTGGCTGGTCGACTTTACGGATTTGGAGCAGGGTCCCCCCTCTTTAGCTTTCAGTGACATTGTGGGCATCATAGACCATCACCGGTTAGGTACGGTCATCACACAAAATCCTCCGGATGTCTGGATACGCGCTGTCGGCTGCTCTGCCACCGTACTCTGGCAAATCCTTAACCTTGAGTATCACCAGCACATTTCCTCATCGCAGGCCACACTGATGTTGGGTGCGATATTGAGTGATACTGTGGCGCTCACATCCCCAACCACTACCGCTCACGACAGGGCTGCCGTGCAGGCGTTATCCTGCATAAGCCAACTGAATTATGACGCCTTTGTGGAAGGGCTGCTGATCGCTAAAACCGACATTGCTGGGCTGACACCCGACCAACTCCTTATGAAAGACGCCAAGCGCTATCAGATTAACGGTAAGTCGATATTGCTTTCACAAATTGAAGTGGCAGGTATGTCGGCAACGGACGCTGTGCTCCCTGACCTTCTTGTCGCGTTAACAAAAGAGTGCCAGTCCTGCCATTTGGACATGGCTATGTTGGCCGTCACGGACATTTTTCAGAAAAACTCAACGCTATATTTCTCAGAAAATAATGCGCTCGATCTCACATGCCTTTCTCTTCCAGGCGTTATCAGTAGGAAAAAAGACATACTCCCGTGGTTGACGGGCGCGCTCTCAACCTCGTCGAGGTAATTAATGCCAATCTATAAACATGCTCTGATATTGCTCAGTGATGAAACCGACGGCCAACTCCTGCTGCAGGGGGTTGCAAAGGGGTTCCACGAACAAGGGACGGTGATCACCCTTGGACACCTCTCTTCAGATTATCGGGAGTTAGACATTGCTTCTGACTCATTAACCAAGGATCGCCAGTCGGCTGAAATTATTGCGGCCAAAGCGATGCTTAGCCGGTTGGTTGAAGCGGCGAGCTTTCCCGTGGATGTGAATGAAATCGTAACCATCAGTCGCTTTAAGGACGTCGAGGCCTACGTTAAAGATTCAGCTGTAGATTTGGTGATTATGGGACATAGAAACAGGCTGTTCGGGATGCTCTCCTCCCATTCAATTGAATTCATCAACCACCTGACCGTCGATGTGTTGATTAAGCATATTACTACTCACTGATATTCGAGGTTTATATGAGCTTTACTATTGATAAAATTGTTGCACGCGAAATTCTGGATTCACGGCGTAACCCAACCATAGAAGTAGACGTCACAACCCAGTGCGGCTCTACTGCAAGAGCATCAGTCCCATCAGGAGCCAGTACCGGTTCTCGCGAGGCCATTGAGCGCCGCGACGGTGATAAAGCACGCTTCGGTGGGAAAGGCGTTCTCAACGCAATCGAAAGCGTCAACTCCGAAATTTTTGACAGCCTTAAAGGGCATGATGTGCGCGACCAGCGCGGCATAGATAACATCATGATCGCCCTCGACGGGACGGATAATAAAGCGCGTCTTGGGGCAAATGCTATTCTGGGGGTATCGCTTGCCGTATCGAGGCTAGCGGCTCAACTATCGCATACGCCTTTGTACCGTTACCTGGGCGGAATTGGGGCAAATCTATTGCCGGTGCCCTGTATGAACATCATTAACGGGGGTGTCCATGCGCGCGGACAAGGGGCAGACTTTCAGGAATACATGATTGCCCCCTGTGGTGCACCTACGTTCAGGGAGGCCGTGCGCTGGGGTAGTGAAGTGTATCAGGCACTTCGTCAGGTTCTTCTTGAGAAGGGATTATCGACCGGCGTGGGGGATGAAGGCGGTTTTGCACCGGCTGTTTCTTCAAATCGCGAGCCTCTGGAGCTGATTGTGCTGGCCATTGAAAAAGCAGGTTACCGCCCTGGTGAAGACATTGTTATCTGCATGGATCCCGCCTCCAGCGAGTTCTACAGTGATGGTAAATATCATCTGCGCACAGAAAATGCCGAGCTGACCTCACAAGAAATGACAAACTACTATCAAACGCTGGTGAAAAACTTCCCTATTGCCCTGATTGAAGACGGTCTCGCTGAGGATGACTGGGCGGGATGGAAAATTCTGCACGATACGTTAGGAAATCAGTTAGAACTGGTTGGCGATGATCTGTTTGTGACCAATGTGAAATATATTCAGCGCGGTATTGATGAAAATCTTGCCAACGCCGCACTAATTAAACTCAACCAGATTGGTTCCCTAAGTGAAACTTTTGACGCGGTTCAGCTTTGTCATGACAACAACTGGGGTACCTTTATCTCACACCGCAGCGGTGAGACAGTGGACAGCTTTATCGCCGATATGACAGTGGCCATGCGTGCTGGCCATCTTAAAACAGGGGCACCGTGTCGTGGTGAGCGTATCGAAAAATACAACCAACTCATGCGAATTGAGGATGAGCTTGGCTCGTCGGCGAAGTTCGCAGGAAAGTCAGCCTTTAAATAACTTCAATGAGTGAGTAACCCTGGCGGCTATGCCGGGGTCATAAGGAGATGTAATGAAAGCTCACGTTTTTATTATTTCTATGCTGACCGGCATTGTCGCTACTTACGCAGTTTTATTCCTGGGATACTTTTTTACCGGCAGAACATTACCCACTGTGGGAGTCTTGATTATTGCACTTGTGGTAGGAGCCTCTGCGCAACAGTTGTCTAGGCTGTTAATGTCCAACAGATAACATCCAAGACGCATTATCTCATCTGATACTGAAAACTAATATCCACATCATGAGGCTAAAGCAATAACTTCTGCTTTTCGCTCATAGAAGACATCCCACAAACAAAAAGCCCGCCTAAGTTTCCTTAGGCGGGCTTTTCTAAATTGGCTCCTCTGACTGGACTCGAACCAGTGACATACGGATTAACAGTCCGCCGTTCTACCGACTGAACTACAGAGGAATCGTGTGAACGGGGCGCATGATAACGGGGGATGAATTCGGGATCAACGGTTTTTTTGTTTCTGCGTTTCGATGGGAGACTTTTTGTTCAGGTTATTAAAAAATAAGCAAAAATGCCCCATGTCCTTCAAATAAACTGAACCGCTTTGTTAAACAACTGATATTTATTCTCATCCTGAGTCGCGTAAAGTAAACGTATTATTGCGCCAGACCTCACAAGACCGGCTGGCACATCGCTTTGCGTACTTTGAGGATGAATTACGATGAAAAAAATTGGGTTTTTATCTTTTGGTCACTGGACCCCATCGCCACAGTCTGGCACCCGCTCGGCGGCGGATGCGTTGCTGCAATCTATCGATCTGGCTGTTGCGGCGGAAGAACTCGGCGCGGACGGCGCGTATTTCCGCGTCCATCATTTTGCCCGTCAGCTCGCTTCTCCGTTCCCGCTGCTGGCGGCGGTAGGCGCAAAGACCAGCAAAATTGAGATCGGCACCGGCGTAATTGATATGCGTTATGAAAATCCGCTGTATATGGCGGAAAGCGCAAGTGCGGCGGATCTGATTTCCGGCGGTCGTTTGCAGCTGGGTATCAGCCGGGGTTCGCCGGAACAGGTGATCGACGGCTGGCGTTATTTCGGTTATCAGCCAGCAGAAGGTGAAACGGAAGCGGATATGGCGCGGCGTCACACTGAAGTGCTGCTGGATACGCTGCGCGGTGAAGGTTTTGCGAAACCGAATCCGCAACCGATGTTTCCAAATCCGCCGGGAATGCTGCGTCTTGAACCGTATTCTGAAGGTTTACGTGAGCGTATATGGTGGGGCGCGGGATCGAACGCCACCGCCGTGTGGGCCGCGAAGCTGGGTATGAATCTGCAAAGCTCGACGCTGAAGGATGATGAAACCGGCGAACCGTTCCATATTCAGCAGGCCAAACAAATCCGCGCATATCGGGAAGCCTGGGCCGAAGCCGGGCACTCACGTACACCACGGGTCTCGGTCAGCCGCAACATTTTTGCCCTGATGGATGACCGTGACCGCGCCTATTTCGGCGGCAGCAATAATGACGGAGATAAGGTCGGTTTCCTTGATGAGAAAACGCGCGCCATTTTCGGGCGCAGCTATGCGGCGTCTCCGGAGTTTTTGATCGAGCAGCTTAAAAAAGATGAAGCGATTGCCGAAGCCGATACGTTATTGCTCACCGTTCCGAATCAGCTCGGCGTGGATTACAACGTGCATGTGATTGAATCAATACTTAAACATGTCGCGCCTGCAATGGGCTGGCGTGAATAATCGCTGAAGAAAGTTTTAAGAAACAAAAGCCCGCCGGACGAAACTCAGGCGGGCTTTTTTCATTTTGAGACACTGGCAGAGAAGCCTCTGCGATTAAGTGGCTATTCTATAATCAGAGTTAAAAATTTTTTGGTGATAAAACCCGCAAAAATCACGCATAAGTCCTAAGGCAAAGTCTATCAAATACATAGGGTGATCCAGATGTGAGTTGTTCAAAACCGCGTATAGAGTAGCAATGAGACTACATAACAGGAGTGTGAGCATGAGCAGTTCTATTGATGAAGAAGCAAAAGACGCAAAGCCAATTGTTGAAGCAGACAGAGAAGCCGGTGCCGGCAAATGTCCATTCCATGAAGGAAACACCAATAAAGCCTCTGGCGGCGGGACAAATAATCGTGACTGGTGGCCAAACCAGCTCAGGGTAGACCTGCTGAACCAGCACTCAAATCGCTCAAACCCGTTGGGCGAAGCGTTTGATTACCGCAAAGAATTCGCCAAATTAGATTACTCCGCATTAAAAGCCGACCTCAAAGGGGTGCTTACTGCTTCGCAGCCCTGGTGGCCGGCAGACTGGGGCAGTTACATCGGTCTGTTCATTCGTCTGGCATGGCACAGCGCCGGAACCTATCGCTCTGTTGACGGACGCGGTGGTTCAGGTCGCGGTCAGCAACGTTTCGCGCCATTAAACTCCTGGCCGGATAACGTCAGTCTGGATAAAGCGCGCCGCCTGTTGTGGCCGGTGAAGCAGAAATACGGTCAAAAAATTTCCTGGGCCGATCTTTATATACTGGCGGGTAACGTGGCGCTGGAAAACTCCGGTTTCCGCACCTTTGGTTTTGGGGCCGGGCGAGAAGACGTCTGGGAACCGGATCTGGATATTAACTGGGGCGATGAAACTACCTGGCTTGAGCATCGTCATCCTGAAGAACTGGCGAAATCACCGTTGGGCGCAACAGAAATGGGGCTGATTTACGTCAACCCGGAAGGCCCGAATCACAGTGGTGATCCGGCTTCGGCAGCTCCGGCCATCCGCGCGACGTTTGGCAATATGGGCATGAACGATGAAGAGATCGTCGCGTTAATCGCCGGGGGGCATACGCTGGGTAAAACGCACGGGGCAGGTGATGCCAGCAACGTGGGCGTTGACCCTGAAACCGCACCAATTGAATCGCAGGGGCTGGGCTGGAAAAGCAGCCACGGCAGCGGTGCCGGTGCGGATGCCATCACGTCCGGTCTGGAAGTGATCTGGTCACAGACCCCGACGCAGTGGAGCAATTACTTCTTCGAAAACCTGTTTAAATATAATTGGGTGCAGACCCGCAGTCCGGCGGGTGCAATTCAGTTCGAAGCCGCCGATGCGCCGGATATCATTCCTGATCCGTTCGATACGAATAAAAAACGCAAACCGACCATGCTGGTGACAGACCTGACGCTGCGTTTTGACCCTGAATTCGAGAAAATTTCGCGTCGTTTCCACGGCGATCCGCAGGCCTTTAACGAAGCTTTTGCCCGTGCATGGTACAAACTGACGCACCGTGATATGGGGCCGAAAGCCCGTTATATCGGGCCGGAAGTGCCAAAAGAAGATCTCATCTGGCAGGATCCGTTGCCGGTTCCGGTGTATCACCCTACGGGGGCTGATATCGCGCAGCTGAAAGAAAAAATTGCGGCTTCCGGTCTGAGCGTCAGTGAGCTGGTCTCGGTGGCGTGGGCGTCTGCGTCTACCTTCCGTGGCGGCGATAAACGCGGGGGCGCGAATGGTGCGCGTCTGGCGCTGCGTCCGCAAAGAGAGTGGGACGTCAATGCCGTTGCAGCCCGTGCACTGCCTGCTCTGGAATCTATCCAGCAGTCATTGCAGAAAGTGTCTCTGGCGGATGTCATTGTGCTCGCCGGTGTGGTGGGTGTTGAAAAAGCAGCGAAAGCGGCTGGCGTCGATATTGAAGTGCCATTCACGCCGGGTCGTGTGGATGCGCGTCAGGATCAGACCGATATTGAGTCGTTTGAATTGCTGAAACCGAAAGCAGATGGTTTCCGTAACTATCGCGGTGAAACGGCGAATACTTCGACTGAAAATCTGCTGATCGACAAGGCTCAGCAACTGACCCTGACCGTGCCGGAATTAACGGTGCTGGTGGGCGGTTTACGTGCGCTTGGCGTTAACTACGACGACAGTAATCTGGGCGTGTTCTCGGAGAAAACCGGTGAGCTTAATACCGATTTCTTCTCGAATCTGCTGGATATGCGCACCGAATGGAAACCCACGGATGGCTCCGGCGAGCGTTTCGAAGGCCGGGACCGCGTCAGTGGAGAAGTCAGATTTTCCGCCACCCGCGCCGATCTGGTATTTGGCTCGAATGCCGTATTACGTGCAAACGCCGAGGTTTACGCCAGCAGTGACGCCAAAGAGAAGTTCGTGAAAGACTTTGTTGCCGCCTGGACTAAAGTGATGAATCTGGACAGATTCGAACTCTGATCTCTTCGCGGTTATTAAGTGACGCTTAGAAAAAGCCCGTTTGAGGAAACTCAGGCGGGTTTTTATGATCTGGTCCCGATGAAAGGCTTTCAAACATAATTTGCGGGGAATTCAGGTTCGGCAAAGGGAGTACAGCGCCCAAACTTACAGGTATAATCCCCCGAAATTATTTAACGGATTTAGAAACGACAATGACAAAACTCACCTTACAAGAACAGTTGCTGAAAGCAGGATTAGTCAGCAGCAAAAAGATGGCCAAAGTCGAGAGAACGGCGAAAAAGTCACGCGTTCAGGCGCGCGAAGCCCGTGCGGCTGTGGAGGAAAATAAAAAAGCGCAGCTTGAGCGGGATAAGCAACTGAGCGAAGAACAAAAGCAGGCGGCTCTGTCAAAAGAGTATAAAGCTCAGGTGAAACAGCTGATTGAAATGAACAAAATCGTCATTTCAAAGGGCAACATCGATTTTAACTTTACCGACGATAAGCTGATTAAGCGGATCGCCGTGGATAAAACCACTCAGGCTCAGCTGATTAGCGGCCGTCTCGCCATTGCCCGTCTGGTTTCTGAAAAGAGCGGCGAGAGCGAATACGCCATTATCCCCTCCATCGTGGCAGATAAAATCGCGCAGCGTGATGCGAACAGCATTGTATTAAACAGCGCACTGAGTCAGGAAGAGCAGAACGAAGACGATCCGTATGCAGATTTCAAAGTGCCAGACGATTTGATGTGGTAAAGCAAAAGCCCGCTTAAGTTTCCTTAAGCGGGCTTTTCTAATTTGGCTCCTCTGACTGGACTCGAACCAGTGACATACGGATTAACAGTCCGCCGTTCTACCGACTGAACTACAGAGGAATCGTGTGAACGGGGCGCATAATATCCAGAGGGCTGTGGAGTGTCAATGGCAAACTCTTCAAAAGTGTCTGACTGCTCACCAACTAATCAACATCGCCATAAATGGTCGCTTTTGTGTCAGAAAAATGGGTTTAAACTCGTGTTTTAACAATCACAACGGTGACCACGAAGTTGCCTTGCCAGCGGGTCCTGCTGATAAAAACGGGTGAAATGGCCGTATACCAGCGGAAAACGTTCCGAAAGCAATTCTGGCGCACTAAAGAAATATTCGGAAAGTACGGCAAAACATTCTGCCGGATCGGTCGCTGCGTAAGCATCCATACTGGCGGCTTCTTCACCAACGGTATCAATTTCATCCTGCAAATTCTGCATCGCCGCCTGTAAATCATGCTCCCAGGCCACCACTTCACGCAGCGGGATCGGCGGAATACCGCTCACTTCGCCGCCGTTTCGCATATCAAGTTTATGCGCCGCTTCGTGGATGATCAGATTAAAACCGGAGTTATCAAATGAGTCTTCGATATCCTGCCAGTTCAGTACAATTGGCCCCTGATCCCAGCTCTGACCCGCGTGAATTTGCGAACCGGCATGAACCAGCCCGTTTTCATCCTGCCACGGAGAATCGACGACGAAAGGCGAAGGGTAGAGCAAAATTTCATGAAAACCATCAAGCCACGATGCACCGAGTTCCATCACCGGCAGCGCAAAAAGTAACGCAATGCGTGCCTGCATCTGTTCAGTCAGCACAATGCCCTGCAACGGAATGAGGCGTTTCTGCTGCAAAAGCTGACTGGCGATTTGAATCAGGCGCTGTTGCTCTTGCTCGTTCAGGGAGGATAACAGCGGGATATTCAGAGCGTCATTCCACGCTGCTGATTTCTCAATTTTCAGTTCATTCGCTTTCCACGGCCACTTAATCATCATCTTGCTCGCAAAGTGATCATTCAATTTATCAGCAGGGTTTTGCCTCAGACTACACCAATACAAGTAACTTCAACAAGTTAGGCTCGTATCCGGATAATTCTGAGTGGATGTTACACATCATGAGATTTTAAGCAAAATGCGCACACGTCTAATCAGACGTAGCTCACGTTATTATTCTAGTCTCAGAGCGCGCAATATGCCCGCCGTGTCGAAACGCACAGCGGGCGCGGGGAAGAGTTAGTGCCTGATCCACTTTTCGATAAATTCAGACGGATCAACAGGCTTTCCGAAAAAGTAGCCCTGCAGGTATTCGAGGCGATAGGGCGCGAGATAATCCACTTGCGTTTGCGTTTCGATACCTTCTGCCACGATGACCATTTGCAGGCGTTTGGCCAGGTCAATAACGTTATCGACGATATGTCCGGCCAGCGCATCGGTGCCAATCCGGCCGATGAAACTCTGGTCAATTTTCAAAATATCGATGTGGAATTGTTGCAGGTAAGCCAGGCTGGAATGGCCGGTACCAAAGTCATCCATGGCGATCAGCACCCCCATCCGGCGCAGCGCGCTGAACAGGCTGTGGGTGATGTCGGAAGGTTCAATGAGTTCGCGTTCCGTCAGCTCCAGCACCAGATTGATCGGGTTGTCCCTGAAGGCGTCAATAAAATCTTTGCAGTCTTCGACCAGCGTCAGATCTTTAAAGTGGCTGGCGCAGATATTGAATCCGAAATGGAAGTTTGCCGGCAACTCAGAGGCCAGCGGTCCAAACTGATCGCGTACCTGCGCCATCATCTGCCGCGTCATCGGCACAATCATCCCGCTTTGTTCTGCCAGAGGAATAAACTGATAAGGCGGGATCAGCCCCAGCTGCGGATGCTGCCAACGCATCAGAACTTCAGCGCCGGTGATTTCATGATTTGTGCCATCAACGACCGGTTGCAAATAAGGAATAAACTGTCTTTTTCCCATCGCATTTTTCATCGCAGAAACCGGGCCGCCCAGGCGACCGAGCAGCGCATAGGTCATGAACGCAATAAAGATGCTGACCAGCGGGAATAAGATCAGGCTGACGGTGGCGTAATCAAAAACATAACGCCAGTGATCGCTCTGGCGGATCACCAGTCGCATTTCATAAGGGTAAAACGAGGACTTCAGTGACATTTTTTCGCCATCTGGCCAGGTTTCAGAAGTATGAATTTTGCCCTGGCTGTCCATCCAGCGGTCGCCCACCTGTAAAATCAGATACGCATGAGTACTGAGTAATTGCAGAATATTATGCAGAAAATAACCATCGACACCGACCAGTACGCCGCTGCCGTTGACGTCATGTCGATAGGCAATCAGCGGATGATCGGGTGTCACCACATTGCCGCTCATCAGCATCAATTTTCCGCCGATGTAATTGCTGGTCGAGATGGTGTCATCGCGCTCACCGAATAAAGAGGCGCAATAAACAGTGTGCTGGCGGTATAAATTGACGGTTCTCACATTGGGGACTTTGGCGACTTGCCAGCGTAATGCCTGAATGGTCGCCTGATCACAAGGTGAGCCGATCAGATTTTCCACGGCACCCGAGGCAATCGCGGCGTTATCCAGCGTCATGTCCACCAGTCTCACGGATTGTTGCAGACTGGCGCTGACATCACGCCGCAATCCCTGCGTGGTTTGCCACGAAATAGCCAGTATTCCGACCGCTGCGACGGCCAGAAACGCCAGCAGTGAAAGGCATATCCGGATATAAGGGCGGTTTAACCAGTTTGAGGCCAAAGAGATATCCACCAGTGAGAGTCAGAGAAAGAAGTTTCGTATTGTTAATATAACCTATAATACTGTTAACCCATGTTACAGCAGCATAAGAAGGTCAACTTCACGCCAATGATAAGCCGGTCTTTTGAAACAAATAATGAATGGGACATTGTTCAACCATATTCTGATTTTTTCAATTCTGTATTTTTCTAATTTTGTAAGCGTATTATCCCGGATTCGCGTATGGTGCGTTAACTTATTACGCTATTAAGCGAAATTTTTAGTTTATAAATGCAGGGGTTTTGTATGTTTAGGAAATTATCGGCTGAGTTTATCGGTACTTTCGTTTTAGTCCTGGGTGGTTGTGGTAGTGCAGTTTTAGCAGCGGGTTTTCCCGCACTGGGCATTGGTTTTGCCGGTGTTGCCTTGGCGTTTGGTCTGACTGTATTAACGATGGCATTTGCTGTCGGCCATATTTCCGGCGGCCATTTTAATCCGGCGGTAACGCTGGGATTATTTGCCGGCGGGCGTATTCCGGCCAGTGATGTCGTGCCTTATATTATTTCTCAGGTACTGGGTGGGATTGCTGCTGCGGCGGTGTTATATGTCATTGCCAGCGGTCATGCCGGTTTTGATGCGACCGGGAGTGGTTTTGCTTCCAACGGTTATGGTGAGCATTCACCGGGTGGCTACAGCCTTGCTGCGGCGATGGTGTGTGAAGGTGTGCTGACCGCTATCTTCCTGATTGTTATCCATGGGGCAACCGACAAACGCGCACCGGCAGGTTTTGCGCCGATTGCGATTGGTCTGGCGCTGACCCTTATCCACCTCATCAGTATTCCGGTGACTAACACGTCTGTTAACCCGGCGCGCAGCACGGCAGTTGCATTGTTCCAGGGAACCTGGGCTATCCATCAGCTGTGGATGTTCTGGCTGATGCCGATTGTGGGTGGCATCGTGGGCGGTCTGATATACCGCTGCGTACTGGAATCAAAAGACTAAGTCAGTTCGTGCGGTTTCAGTTTTATCGGGTTTTCCTGACGGCATAAAGTTTGTAGCATAAGACTTTATGCCGTCTGTCAGTTACCGACACCAGGACTATCCGATGCTTCCCCGTTTTAAAGTGCTTCTTTCTGCCGCTGTTTTCTCATTATCTCTGTCAGGTGCAGTCTTTTCCGGCGCAGCGCTTGCCGCTGATGCGCCGGGTTACGGGCCGCAATTACAGGGTTTTGACTATCCTTTTCCGCTGAAAAATTTCTCCTTTAATTCGCAGGGTGCGCCGCTGCAAATGGGCTATCTCGATGTGCCGCCCACTGGACATAAAAATGGTCAGACGGTGGTGCTGATGCACGGCAAGAATTTCTGCGCCGCGACCTGGGGCGACACCATTTCTGCGCTGGTGAGTAAAGGTTATCGGGTGATAGCGCCCGATCAGGTCGGGTTCTGTTCATCGACCAAACCGTCCCATTATCAGTACAGCTTTCAGCAACTGGCGACAAATACCCATGAGTTGCTGAAAAGTCTCAAGATATCCAAAGCGGTGATTGTCGGACATTCAACTGGGGGGATGCTGGCGACGCGTTACAGCCTGATGTTCGCGCCGGAAGTCTCGAAGCTGGTGCTGGTGAACCCGATTGGTCTGGAAGACTGGAAAGCCAAGGGCGTACCGTATCGTACTGTGGATCAGTGGTATGACCGCGAGCTTAAAACCTCCGCCGACAGCATTAAACAATACGAACTGAAAACCTATTACGTGAATAAGTGGAAGCCGGAATACGACCGCTGGGTGGATATGCTGGCCGGGCTGAATAACGGGCCTGGACATAAACTGGTGGCCTGGAACTCTGCGCTGATTTACGACATGATTTTTACGCAGCCGGTGGTTTATGAATTCAAAAACCTGCGCGTGCCGACCACGCTGATGATCGGTACTGCCGATACCACTGCGATTGGCAGCGACATCGCGCCGCCAGCGGTAAAAGCCAAAATCGGTCATTACAATGTGCTGGGCAAACAGGTCGCGAAAATGATCCCCCATGCGAAGCTGATCGAATTTAAAGGTCTCGGCCATGCGCCGCAGATGGAAGAACCGGAAAAATTTAATGCGACATTGCTGAAAACGCTGTCGCGCTGATGCAATTATTATTTCTTAAACAATCAAAACCGCAGCCTGATGGGGCTGCGGTTTTTTTATCGAAAAATCAATGGCAGGGATCAGCGGAAATTAACGCAGATTGTCCGGGAAATTAGCGGGCAGTTCGCTTGCTGCGCAGTCGATCACAGTATTGTTATCCGCACCGCAATCACGCACAAAGGTGATGGTCGCGAATTCGTCGATGACTTCCGTCGGATATGCCGGACCGGCATCACGGTAAGCATTCATCAGCGGAATGTGATCGTTCTGGAAGCAGACGGTTTTTTCCGGATTATTGATGACCCAGCGTGGGAAGAAAATGGTGCCGTGGAACACGTTATCGCCCAGATTAACGATCAGGCTGACGTCGGTCCCGGTCGGCTCGGTCCATGAAATTTTGTAGACGTCTGACGCCACACGTACGATATACGCCTGCTGATCTTTCACCCAACGGTTACCCACAATACCACTGTGAATACGGTAATCCAGGGTCTGTGCGTTTTTGACGTAGATTTCATAATTCCAGCCGTTGTCGTAGGTATAAACCACGTGTTTGCCGACGAAACCGCTCAGGTCATGTTTATCAAATTTGCTCATGGTAATGCTCCTTAACTCAGCGTTGGAATGAAACGTTTTGTTTCGATGAGAAGAAGTTTACTCGCTAAAAAATTGATAAAAAAACGCTGGTTTTAGATGAAAAACATCTATTATTCCGATGTGAATGGGAGCGAAAGGGAAGAAAAAATGGCGCTACCGAGAACCACGATCGAGCAATGGGTGGTGTTACAAACGGTGATTGAGCAGGGGAGTTACGCACAGGCCGCGTCGGTGCTCAACCGCAGCCAGTCCTCAGTCAGTTATGCCCTGAGCGGATTACAGGAACGCATCGGTTTACCATTGCTGGAAATCAACGGCAGAAAGGCCACGCTGACCGAACAGGGGCGCGCCTTACTGGCGCAGGCGACACCGCTGATTTCGGCTTTTTTACAGCTGGAACATCGGGCCGCCGGGCTGAAGGGCGGCGTGCGCACGGAGCTGAGTCTGGTCGTCGACAGCGTATTTCCTAAAAACAGGCTGTTCCGCGCGCTTAAACACTTTCAGTCGCAGTTTCCTGACACGCGGGTGCATCTGACCGAGATTTTGCGCGGCGAAAGCCTTGAGCAACTCAGCGAACAATCGGCTGATTTGTACATCACCACGCTGGCGCCTGAAAACGCAATTTACGGACATTTTCTGCTGGATGTGGATTTTGTGCCGGTGGTGAAAAGCGACCACCCGTTATTATCTTTGCCCGTGCCGCTGACCGCACAGGACCTGGCGCGTTTCCCGCTGATAAGCGTGGCTGACCGTCATGCGCCGCCGGAAGATAAGCATCCCGCTGGCACGGTGGCACACTGGACATTCACCACGGTCGGAGCGGCGCTGGAAGCGATTGCGGTGGGCGTCGGTTACGGCTGGTTGCCGCTGGAAAGTGTGGATAAAGCGCTGGAAAACGGCCTGCTCAGCCGCCTGATGCTGTCGGCCAGAACGGTGCGGCAAACGTCGCTGTACATGGTGCTGGATGATGAAACGCAGCGGTATGATCAGACGGTCAGTGCGCTGGCGAAAAGTATTCTCGAGGAGTGCGGTTTGCTGCCGTGAAATCCGGCAGCAAACCGTTTATGAACGTCTGTTGAGTTCAGATCAGTGAGACGCTTTACAGGCAGCAAAAATATCCAGCTGTGGGTCGTGTTCTGACGTCTGCACATTCATCGCGCTGAGCACGGTATGGAACAGATTGTCCTGTGACACATCTTTGTCTGCTGCGTTGGCTTTCAGGCATTGCATGTCAATTCCCTGCGCTTTCGCATAGTTTTCAGAAAGCCAGAATAGCATCGGCACATGTGTCTGCTGAGCCGGTGCCACGCTGTAAGGGGTGCCGTGCAGGTACAGCCCATTTTCACCCAAAGATTCACCGTGGTCAGAAAGGTAAATGACCGCCACGTTATATTTGTCCTGATACTGCTTCGCCTTTTCAATCACCTGCGACACCAGATAATCGGTGTAGAGCAGGGTGTTGTCATAAGTATTGACCAGTTGTTCCTGTGTGCAGTTTTCAATGTCGCTGCGCGGACAGTCAGGTGTGAACTTACGGAATTCCGGCGGATAGCGTTTGGAATACGTCGGCCCGTGACTGCCAATCAGGTGCAGGGCAATCAGGGTATTTTTGCCGTCGTTTTTAATATCGTCATCGATATTTTGCATTAGCGCCATGTCGTAGCAGGTGTCGCCATCACAATATTTGCCGTCTTTTTTAGTATCGATGATCACGTTAGGCACGCGGTCACAGACACCTTTACAGCCTTCGTCGTTATCTTTCCAGAAAACGGAAACACCGGATTTATGCAGGATATCCAGCAAACCCTCACTGTTACGGGCGCGGTTAGCGTCGTAGCTGGTGCGTTTCATATTCGAGAACATGCACGGCACGGAAACCGCCGTTGCGGTACCACATGACGTCATTTTGCTGAAATTGACTACATCAGGAATAGCCTGCGTGTACTGGTTGGTCGGTTTGTCATAGCCGTTCCACGACTGGTTTTGCGCCCGCGCGGTTTCACCGACCACCAGGAAGACCAGATTCGGTTTCTGACCCGGTTGCTGCACCAGTTTTGCATCGTTTCCTATCGTCTGGAACGGCATTTTCGGTGTGAAGTAACGGTGATTCATGTACTGGAAAGCGCTGTACAGGTAGTTGGTCGGGACAATTTCCAGATTGAGCGTGCGGTTGTTACGCCCGACTGATGCGTAATCTTTATAGAAAACACCGGCCACCGACGCCACCACCAGCAGTGAGACAACCATCGATACCAGCCGCACAACCAGGCGGCGCAGCGGCGTTTTCTCATAGCTGACCGGCGTCAGGAATAACAGAATCGCAGGCAGGATGCCGGTAAACACAAACCACAGCACTACTTTCAGATTGAGGTACGACGCCGCCTCAGCCGATTGTGTCTCGATAATGTTTTCGATCATGCTGCGGTCAAAAACGACCTGATAGGTCATCATCGCAAAACTGGCCAGGGCGCTGACCGGCAGCACAATGATGAAGAAGGGCTTAAGCAACGGGCGGAAGCTAAACGGGGTGAAGACAAAGTTCAGTGCAGCAAACAGCACTACCGGAATGGTCAGCGCAAAGGCCAGGTTATACGCAGGTAACGCATGAAGAATGCGGTAAAAGTGCAGCAGAATCGGCAGGTTGACCACAAAAGTGAAGTACAGCGTTAAGAGCAAGGTCAGCTTAAAATAGCTGATTTTTGGCAATAAGTAGCGCAATGCAAACTCCCAAAAGGGTATGAAAAGCAAACGTAATGTGAGGCAAACATAACGTGTTGAAATGAATGGTTGCATCATATGAGTTCAAGCTTAAGAAAGCCTTAAGGGAAGTGTCATAAATTTTTAACGTGATGAATTTTTAGAAAAGGTTCAGAAAATAAATAAAAAATAGTTGGCCTGTTTTTTTCGCCAAACCCCTTATCCTGTGCGGTATAGCGGGATGTTGTTTAAATATAAACAACTTCGTTTAAGCCTTTCTGAGCGCGTTTCCTTCCGTTCATTCTGATCTTCCCTGATTACTCCTGACACGTTTAATTTACCACTGGCGGCATACCGGCTGTCAGAAGGACGTTTGTGTTGATTTCATCTTCGGCCACCATTGCGGCCAGCAGTATCATCGAATCTGATGTCATTATCGGCCCGCATGTCGATATCGGGCCTTTTTGTATTATTTCCGCCGGTGTGAAAATCGGTGAAGGGACAACCATTTCTTCGCATGTGGTCATCAACGGCAACACCACAATCGGATCAGACAACCAGATTGGCATGGGTTCTTCGATTGGCGAAATCAGTCAGGATCTGAAATATGCCGGAGAACCCGCCGGACTGGAAATTGGCAACGGCAACAGGATCGGGCATCACGCTACCTTGCATCGCGGAACCGCACAGGGAGGAGGCATGACCCGTATCGGAGACGATAACCACTTCGGGCGCGGCGTGCATATCGGTCATGATTGTCAGGTCGGGAATGCCACTTTTATCGGGGAGAACAGCGGACTGGCCGGGCATGTCGTACTGGGGAATGATACTTACATTGATACGATGTGTGCGGTGCATCAGTTTTGTGTTATTGGTACGGGAGCGCGTCTGCTGGCCGGATCCTGTGTGGTGCAGGATGTTCCTCCGTATGTTCTGGCCGGGGGCAACCGTGCGTCGCCGCAGGGGATTAATGAACTGGCCAGCAGATTCATGCAGGCAGAACACACCGAGCGGGAGGTTGTCCGCTATCTGTATGACCTGTTGTATCACAAGCAGGCGGCGGTCGAAAAAGTGAGGCTGGAGATCGGGCATCTGAGCGTTGAATATCCGCTCCTGTGCCACTTCAATGAATTCTTCCTCCGTTCAGCGCGCGGGATTGTGCGCTGAGCGGAGGAAAGGGCGGTCACGCTTCGAGTGCTAACAGTGCGAAAGTCGCCAGCCAGTGTTCGCCCATATACGTGCTGTCGAGGTGATCCAGCGCGCTGTGCAAATGCGCCTCGGCGGTCTGGTGCAGCAGCGCAGAACGCGGATCACCGGCAGGCAACGCGCCCGCCAGGGAACGCTGGCACCACGCGCGGCTGAGATTGAGTCCGTCGAGGTGGCCGATTTTGCCATCATTACGGTCAGTCACTGTCGCAGGGGTGAAAAGCGTCGCTGGCTGGCTGTGTGCCAGGTCAGGCAGGAAACGCCCGAACCAGGTCACAAAGGCCTCGGCAGGTAATACGCGGCGCATCAGCTCAGCTTCCATCAGCGAAGGTGAAAGGAATTCATCACCACCCGGCTCCCACGCCTGACAATGTACATCTTCCAGATGCCAGCGCAGCGCCGTTTCCTCTATGGTTGAGGCCAGCGCAGCGTGTTTCACACTGCGCGCATAATCGAGCGTTAATGCCAGAGCAAAGGCCGTATTAAAGTGACTGCCGACGCGCAGCGGATACGTGGCTTTAGGCAGGAAATCGGCAAAGCTTTGCTCAAAGAAGCGACTCATGGGTGCCAGCGTTTTTGCCCATCCTGCAGCCTGCGGCAGTGCCATTTCATGCAGTTGCTGTGTCAGGGCCAGAAACCATGCCCAGCCGTAAGGTCGTTCGAATCCGTTATGTTGCGGCTGTTGCAGGTAAGCCATCTCTCCCGCGACATTTTCGGCGGTGAAATGCGCCGTCACCACGCTCACGATTTGTTCAGCTTCTGGCAGGTCTGGAAAACGGTCGAGCAGGCGCAATAACAGCCAGTATCCATGCACGCACGAATGCCAGTCGTAACTGCCGTAAAAGATCGGATGCAGCTGGCGCGGAGTCTGCGCATCCGCCGCACTGCTCATGGCGTGCATGATTTTATTTGGATACTCACGCGTTAAATGGTTCAGCGCCAGTGAGGCAAAACGGGACGCCATTTCCGGCGTCAGTTTCAGTGTCGGTTGCGTTGTCATCTTTTCCCTTATCAGAAACGGAATACAAAGAGATACATAAAAGCGGTGTTGACCAGTAACAGCAATACGCCGGTTTTCCACTGCGCTTTGATCACGCCATTTTTGTCCTGCAATTCAAGCAACGCTGCCGGAACAATGTTGAAATTGGCAGCCATCGGCGTCATCAGTGTTCCGCAAAAACCGGATAACATCCCGATAGCGCCCATGATGGCCGGGTTCCCGCCAAGTTGGTTAACGATGAGCGGCAAACCGATACCGGCGGTCATCACCGGGAACGCAGCGAAACCGTTACCCATAATCATGGTGAACAGCGCCATTCCGAAGGTATAGGCGATAACAATCGCCAGCGGTGACCCCAGCGGGATAATGTTTTTCACCAGTTCCGACACTACGTCGCCGACGCCTGCCAGCGCAAAGAGTGCACCCAGAGCGGCCAGCATCTGTGGCAAAATTGCCGCCCAGCCGACGGTATCCATCGTTTGTCCGCCAGCTTTAATCGCTTTGAATGGAGAATCGCGCAATAACAACAACGCGACAATAAATGCCACCAGCGTACCGATCACCAGCGAAATCAGCGTGACGTTTTTGGTTTCCACCAGCGGTGTGTATTTGAGCGTCAGGGTACCAATCAGTGTCACAATGGGGATTAGCAGGGCAGGAATAAACAATTTATTCCCAAAACGCTTCGCACCCGCCTCACGTTTTTCCACCATTTCCGGCTGATCGTTATCGGTTTTACCTTTCCCGAGTTTTCCGGTACCGGCGATGACGGCCAGTAAAATTGCCATGCAGCCGGTAACGAAATGCGGTAACTCTGCCCCAAACAGGAACGTAATACCGTAAACGCCCCAGAACAGCGCGTTCACATAACGACGTGAATTGCTTTTATCGCGCAGGTTAAAGAAGGCGTATGCGCAGAACATCAGTCCTGCGAGGATATAAACAGTTTGTAAGGTGATCATTTCGCTGCGCTCCCGTGTTGAACGTCAAAACGTTTTGCCAGTGAGCGGTCAAGCAACCACATACGAATAAAATGGATAATCAGTGCGGCAATTGCCGTCGGAATCGCCCAGACGGAAAGATGCAATGGCTCGACATTAATGCCGTACTGCTCGAGAAAACCTTTAATCAGCAGAATGGACTGTACCGCGATGAAAATATCCTCACCGAAAAACACCGCAACGTTATCTGTAGCCGCCGCATGAGCGCGAATTTTTTGACGCACATCATTGGGTAAGTCGCCGTATTTGGTGGTGGCAGCCGCTTCCGCCATCGGCGCAATCAGCGGGCGAACCATCTGGGCGTGGCCGCCCAGGGAATTCAGCCCCAGCGCGGCAGTCATCTGGCGCAGGAAGAAATACAACATCAGAACGCGTCCGGTGGTGGCGGCATGGACTTTGGAAATCAGATGTCGCGCCTGTTCCTTGAGGCCGCTGCGTTCAAGGATTGCAATGACCGGAAGCGTCAGCCAGATCAGGCCCATATAACGGTTATCGGTGAAGGCTTTGCCGAAAGCGCTGATGATCTCAACGGTATGCATACCGCCCGCCAGCCCGGTAGAAATACCGGCGACGGTGACCACTAATAATGGATTAAACCGCAGTGCGAACCCCAGCACGACGATAGGAATACCAATTAAAACCCACATGGTGTGTCCCTCAATGATGTTGTGAATGTTTTATATTTATGATGGTTCTCTGTCTGGTGAATACACCGGTAATAACCCTGTGTAATTACATAGATCTAATTCGCATAAAAATGCGTGAAGCGGAAAGTAACAAGCGTCATGACTGAACGCAAGATGCAAAAAAATAGCGAAAACTCTCAGAGGGGAATGGGTAAATCAGGCCTGGAATTAATCTGGCAATATAAACAACTGACCTGGAATTTATATCTGGTGTATCCGACAGGTGTGGTAAGGAATGGCAGAATAATAAACCCGGCGCAGGTGCCGGGTTAGAGGAGACAATTTGCACCGGAAAGCCGGTTATTCGTCGTCTTCGTCGCCGTAGTATTTTACACCGAGTTTGATGAGCCCGCGCCCCTGCGACTTACGATGTAAGTTACTGTCACGTAAGGAGTAAACGCATCCACAGTATTCCTGCTGATAAAAACGCTCGCGCTTGCTGATTTCGATCATACGCGCGGAACCGCCTTTTTTACGCCAGTTATAATCCCAGTACACCATACCCGGATAGGGCGCGGCCGCACGTTCACCACAGCCGGTAATTTGTTTCATATCTTTCCAGCGTGAAATACCCAGGCAACTGGTAATGGCACTGAAACCATTTTCCCACGCATAAAGTGCCGTGCGTTCAAAACGCATATCAAAACACATGGTGCAGCGTTCACCGCGCTCAGGCGCATTTTCCATTCCTTTCGCGCGCTCAAACCAATTATAGGTGTCGTAATCTGCATCAATAAACGGAATGCCGTGCTGTTCAGCAAAACGCATATTTTCTTCTTTGCGCAGCATATATTCTTTCTGCGGGTGAATATTTGGGTTGTAGAAATAGATTGTATAGTCGATACCCGACGCCTGAATGGCTTCCATCACTTCACCTGAACAGGGCGCACAGCAGGAGTGCAGCAGTAATTTATCGTGGCCTTCAGGAAGTGCCAGCTGTTCGCGGATTAATTCAGACATTGTTATTCACCACTGTTTTTCACGAGAGTTATTCACCCGAGTTATTCACTAAAACTACAGACCGGGATGTAGGATTTTCTTTATCAGTCATTACGCACGATCATAGAGAAGACTGCGTGACTGTCAAAATTTTCTTGAGTGTTTACGCATGCGGCGAATGGCGGAGCAATGTTCAGTGCTATGATAAGGACGATTGCAGGGCGCAGCCCGGTACACAGAGATTTTAAGGAAACAGGTAATGCAGATTATGAGATCGAATCAAATTCGCTGGCTCAGTGTGTTGATTGTGATGGGCGGGCTGTTACTGATTCTTCCTCTTCATTTACTGGCGTGTTTTATTGCCGGTTTTTTAGTGTTTGAACTCATTAACGCTCTGACACCGTACTTTCAGAAAATCATTAGCGGTGAGCGCGCCCGCTGGGCAGTGGTTGCGGTGATCGGCACGCTGGTTGTCAGTTTCCTGACGCTGGCGATTGCGGGTATTGCCGATTTTCTGATGGAAGATATGAAAAATCCGGTGGCCTTTAATGCGATGGTGTCGCGGTTGCTTTCCGACGCGCAAAGCCGTCTGTCGCCGGTACTGCTGCATTATCTTCCTGCCAATATTGAAGAGTTACAGCGCAGTTTCCTGCAATGGTTGCGCGAGCATATCGTGATGATTCAGGCCTTCGGTAAAAACGCGGCGCATGTCTTTCTGACAATGATTATCGGCATGATCCTTGGCGCAATTATTTCGCTTCAGCAACCGAATCAGGGCGAGCACCACGCACCGCTGAAAAAGGAATTGTTGCAGCGTATGCGTTTGCTGGGGGAAGCGTTTCGCAATGTGGTGTTTGCTCAGTTCCAGATTTCGCTGATCAATACCGTGCTGTCAGGTGTTTTCCTGTTCGGGATTTTACCGCTGTTCGGCATTCATCTGCCGCTGGCGAAAACGCTGGTGGTGGTAACGTTCGTCTGCGGATTGCTACCGGTGATCGGTAATCTTATTTCTAACACGCTGATTTTCATCGTCGGTCTTTCGCTATCGTTGTGGGTCGGGGCACTGGTGCTGGCGTATCTGATCATCATCCATAAAGTGGAATACTTCCTGAATGCGCGTATTGTCGGCAGCCGTATCAAGGCAAAATCTTGGGAAGTTCTGCTGGCGATGCTGGTCTTTGAAGCCGCGTTTGGTATCCCCGGCGTTGTTGCTGCACCTATCTATTACGCGTATATGAAAAGCGAACTGAAAGAAGCCGGTCTGGTTTAATTCTTTCTGAAAACGTGGCGCTTTACCTGCAGGGCGCCACTGTTTAGTCGCTGTACAATCCTTTCAAAAAATCCTCAAAAAAACAGATTCAGGCAAGCAATAGCGAGAATCGTTATATCTGTTTGTCATCTGAAACCTTCATAATTTCCTTGTGCCTGCAGTTTGTGCGGGCATGAAGTATTCCGTTTGCCTACCAGGAGAAAAAAATGACGCTTAACGTTCGTGGTTTCGCTGCACATTCAGCGGATGCGCCTCTGGCGCCTCATAACTTTGTTCGCCGTGACCCGCGTGATACCGACGTTGTGATCGACATTCTGTACTGCGGTGTGTGTCACTCTGATATCCACCAGGCGCGTAACGAATGGCATCAGAGCATTTATCCGATGGTTCCGGGCCATGAAATTATCGGTCGCGTTAAACAGGTTGGCGCGAAAGTAAAAGGCTTCAGCGTCGGCGATACCGTCGGTGTGGGTTGTATGGTCGATTCTTGTCAGCACTGTGAGTCCTGCGCAGAAAGCCTGGAACAGTACTGTGAAGAAGGCGCTACCATGACGTACAACAGCCATGATCGTCATGACAACATGATGACCTACGGCGGTTATTCTGAACAAATCGTTGTTTCAGAAAAATTCGTTTTACGCGTTTCTGAAAAGCTGGACATCACATCTGCTGCACCGCTGCTGTGTGCCGGTATCACCACTTACTCTCCGCTCAAACACTGGAAAGTAGGCAAAGGCCATAAGGTGGCGATCGTCGGTTTGGGCGGTTTGGGCCACATGGGTCTGAAATTCGCTAAAGCGCTGGGTGCGGATGTGACGCTGTTCACGCGTTCTAAAGGCAAAGAGCAGGAAGCTTACCGTCTGGGCGCTGACCACGTGGTGTTGTCTACTGATGCAGAACAAATGGCCGCAGTAAAAAGCCACTTCGATTTTATTCTGGACACAGTACCGAATCCGCACGACCTGAACCCGTATCTGGAAACCCTGAAACGCGATGGTACGCATATTCTGGTTGGCCTTATCGAGCCAATCGAACCTGCGCTGCACAGCGGCAAACTGGTCATGGGCCGCAAAACCGTTGCCGGTTCTCTGATCGGCGGTATCGCTGAAACTCAGGAAATGCTGGATTTCTGTGCCGAGCATGACATTTCCTGCGATGTGGAAATGATCGACATGCAGGACATCAATGGTGCTTATGAGCGTATGCTGAAAAGCGACGTGAAATACCGCTTTGTGGTTGATATGGCTTCGTTGAAAAACGCGCAATAACCTTTATATGCGTTGAATAACGTTATTGGTTAAATAGCGACCTAATGCGACTGTCCTGAATATTGAGTTAAATCAGCAGGGCAGGCGCATTGTGGCGAAATTTACTCTTTACACGTTTCTGTGACTTCTCGGCTTGAAAGCGCGGTGGTATCCTGCTGCCTTTCGCCGGGCGAAGGAAAACCAGTGGCTAAGAGTTTTGATGAACTCATCAGAGACATGGATCTGATGATTGAACATGTGGACAGGCTGAAAGATCTGCCGCCACGTGCAGCGCAACCAACCGCTGCGGACAAACCTGCGTACGATTCTTTCGGTGAGATTTTCGCTCTGAAAGCCGTGATGCGGGCTTTTATTTCTTCGGTCGACACCATTGTTAAAGTGCAGATTGCGAAGAAAGTCGAACAGGATATCGGCCATCTGGAGAACACCGTGCGGTCAATCGGCGGAGGCAGTGCCGACGCAGAAGATGTCGCGCAAATTACGGCCTATGTCCGTAATGCAGTTTCAGAACTCATGGATTAATCCGGCTCGCTACCCGCGCGCTGTACAAACGCCGGTCACTGGTCTTTTAAAGACAATACGTGACCGGCGTTTTTTTTGGACTTCCTAACCCATAGGCGCGGCGGATAAAAGCGTCTATTCTTGCCGGAACTCTTTTTGCCGGTGTCATTTATGTCACAAGATTACCGCTATTTCGCGTCAGCACGGCGCAGATGTTATGCCCTTTTATTTGAGCACCGCACCCGCAGCGGACGCCGGATGGAAACCTTCTGGATTGTCATCTCGCTGCTGAGCGTTCTGTTTTTGTTTATAGAGTCGAGTGCCACCGATCTCTTTCCCAATATTCCAGACATCCTGTACCGGTTTGGCACGATAGAAGTGGCATTCACCGTGCTGTTCACGGTGGAATATGTTCTGCGGGTGGTCGCCTCACCGCGAAAAATCCACTATCCGCTGAGTTTTTTCGGGTTTATAGACCTCTGTACGATTTTGCCGATGTATATCCTGTGGCTGATACCGTCACTCAGCGTGTCACCGGATCTGGTGGTGCTGGTGCGTTTGCTGAGGGTGTTGCGCGTATTGCGTGTGCTTAAGTTGCTGCGTTATATGAGTGATGCCGGGATTTTGTGGCGAAGTCTGATGCGCGCGCGACGCAAGCTGGGCATCTTCTTCGGCTTTGTAGCAATCATTCTGTGCCTGTTTGGCGGGCTGATGTTCGCGGTAGAAGGAGGGAAGGACGGGTTTACTTCACTGGGCGCATCGGTTTACTGGGCGGTCGTAACGCTCACCACGGTCGGTTACGGTGACATTACTCCGCATACCGCGCTCGGGCGAATGCTGGCATCGGTACTTATCCTGCTGGGGTATTCCATCATCGCCGTTCCTACCGGGATTTTAACGGCTTATATGTCACAAGAGTTGGAAAAGGGACGGGCTGCGCGTTCTTGCCTCAATTGTTTGCATTCAGGACATGAAATTGATGCGAAATTTTGCGCGCATTGCGGAGCGGTTCTTGAGGCCGGGACCGCACAACTTGTTGAAAAATAGCCTGATAATTGCTCAATGATTGTACTGAATGGTACGTAAATCGACTATTTTTGGGGTTTACCTCACCATTGCATTAAAAAGAGTTGCTATTAAAGGGCAGTCATGAGTAAATACATACCGGCCTGTGGTACAGACCTATTTATGCACGACATCCTGAGTAAAGTTGTTCCAATTTAAAGCGTTATCCATGATAACCCTGCTCTGACGAATTTCCTTCTTAGTGCCTCCATAAGTAACGACTGAAATCCGGCTATAACATGCCCATGGTGGCGAAATTTATTTTTAAAAGGTAATTCCTATGTCAATGATGAAAGGTCAGGTTAAGTGGTTTAACGAGTCTAAAGGCTTTGGCTTCATCACTCCTGCTGACGGCAGCAAAGATGTGTTCGTACACTTCTCCGCTATCCAGGATCAAGGTTTCAAGACCCTGGCTGAAGGCCAGAACGTACAGTTCACTATCGAGAACGGTGCTAAAGGTCCGTCTGCGGCTAACGTTACCGCTATCTAATCTTGCTTTACCGCTGTTTCAGCGATAAACGTAAAGATAACAAAAACCCGCATGCGCGGGTTTTTTTACGTCTGTAGTTTATGGTTTTGGCTGATAGTTCCAGCTTGCGGACTTTGTCTTGCACTGCCGACTCTGCCGCAACGTGCTGAAAAAAAACAAAAAAAAGCCCGCATAGTGGCGGGCAAAAATATTTCTTATGACATTCATTGTTGTACTCCCTCGGGGGTGAGCACGCAGCCAGTATAGTGGATATGAAAGTCAGGATTCTGGCCGCAGAATGTTAAGAAAATGCAAATTAGTGCCCCAGGGTTATTTCCTGCTTTTCAGGCTAACTTTCCCTTCGCCACCTGCTTTTGTGTGACGGTCTGTACTACAATAAACATAATTGAAAACCATGGGATAACCTGATGAAAGTTAATGATCTTGTGACAGTAAAAACAGACGGCGGACCGCGCCGGCCAGGTAAAGTATTAGCCGTAGAAGAATTTTACGAAGGCATTATGTATCTGGTGTCACTGGAAGATTATCCGGCAGGCATCTGGTTCTTCAATGAAGGCGACAGCAAAGACGGCACATTCGTTGAGCCGCGCGAAGGCACCGAATAGTCTTCTCCTGCAATAAAAATGTCGGCATAAAAAAACACCGGGGCAGGTAACTGCCACCGGTGTTTTTGTTTTTAAGGCTGTTTTTTACGGAGACGTTCCGGGATCAGAACGTTTCCCAGTTAGGTTGTTCGCTGACCTGTTTAGCCGAACGCGGATCCGGAGCGGAAAGGGTGCGTGCCGGTGGCTGGCGCTTTGCAGGTGCTTTTTGAGCGGTGCTTTCAAGACGAAATACCGCCACGGCCTGGGTCAGACGTGCAGCCTGTTCTTCAAGCGATGCCGCCGCGGCAGAGGCTTCCTGCACCAGTGAGGCGTTTTGCTGGGTGACGCCGTCCATTTCCGACACGGCCAGACTGACCTGGCTGATCCCACGGCTCTGCTCATCAGAAGCGGAAGCGATTTCACCCATGATGTCCGTCACGTGACTGACAGCGGTGACAATTTCAGACATTGTGTCCCCCGCATCGCCAACCAGAATGCAGCCTTCGCCTACGTAATCGACCGATTCTTCAATCAGCGTTTCAATTTCTTTCGCGGCCTGCGCACTTCTTTGCGCCAGGCTGCGTACTTCGCTGGCGACGACGGCAAATCCGCGGCCCTGTTCACCTGCGCGGGCGGCTTCAACCGCGGCATTCAGCGCCAGAATATTGGTCTGGAAGGCAATGCTGTTAATCACATTGGTGATTTCGGCAATTTTGGACGAACTGCGGGATATTTTGTCCATCGTCGTCACCACATCTTCTACGATGCTGCCGCCTTTTTGCGCCTTGCGCGAGGCATCAGCGGCCAGCTTGCTGGCATGATGGGCATTTTCGGAGTTCTGTTTCACGGTTGCGGTCAGCTGTTCCATACTGGCGGCCGTTTCTTCCAGCGCAGCTGCCTGTTGCTCGGTACGCGATGAAAGATCGGTATTACCGGAAGCGATTTCCGTCGAGCCCTGATAAATGGATATTGCACCTTCGCGCACGGTGAGCACCGTGGACGCCAGCGAATGCTGCATCTGCTCAACATTACTGCTCAGCACACCAATTTCATTGCGGCCGTTGCTCTGACCGGGTTGCGTCAGGTCACCTTCGGAGATTTTTTGAATACGCGTCACCAGACGGTTCAGCGGATTGATGATCACTTTGCGCATCACCAGATAGGTGATGAAAGTCAGCACCAGCGCCAGCAGAAAACCGCCTGCCATCAGGGTATAACCGAGAACGGCGTTACGCTGGGCTTTGTCATTAATGGCGTTGGCAGTCTCGGTGCGATAAGCGATGGCAGCCAGTAAAGGGATGTTGTTGGCCAGGTCCAGATTGCGCACAGTTTCCGCTTCCTGAGAAATAACCTCTTCAAAATGCGCCTGTTTTGCTGATTCCAGCATCGGCGCCATACCTTTGGTCAGATAATCGTTATAGGCTTTTTTCAGCGGCTCATCGAGCGCCAGATCCTTTTCCGTTTTATTCGGGCGGTTAAGGTAACTTTCAAAAGAAGATTGCGATTGTTTAATCCGGCTGGCTGCGTCAGTGAGGTTCTGACTGAACACATCCTGATCGCCGACACGGGCGGCGGCGGCTGCCTGGATAAGCAACAAACGTGCGGTGCGTAAATGGTTAGAACTGTTCGAAAGTGCCAGACGAATTTGCAGTTCCTGCGTGGCATTTGCCAGTGCGGCATTGCTTTGCTTTAGAAAGAAGCTGGATGTGCCGATGGAAACGGCGAAAAGAAACAGGATCCCGGTGAGGATCAAACTGATCAGGGTAATCAGTCGAATATTGCTGATGAAAGACGTTCTGGTATCTGAAAGGGTAGGAGTATCCATTTTATTTTATTCCGCTCTGTTGATCCTGCATACCGTCGGTTCCGGACGGTAAGTAACAGCGATGTAGACATTCCCAGAGGGCAAGTCCTGCCGTGACGAAAAGAAAGCGCCATTAAGATTCATCGGCATTCGGGCGGAGGGATTCAGTTTATATTTGTGGAGCAGATCTCATTTCAGGAGATTACATGATGAGCACTACAGGCTACGTTAAGACACAGCCTGTAGCGGGAACCAGAGAAGGGTTAATTCACGTAAATTCCATTGGTGAGTTGATCACACAAACGAACAACGTGATAAATAATATGTTTATTCGGTGACTTTATTTTCCGCTTAATATTTCCTTTATACGAAGACACCGTTTTTGTTTTGATTTGCAACTTATCAGATATTTCAATCGTTCCGTTACCAGACATCCACATTCTTAGCATGGCGGATTCTGAACGGCTGAGCATCACCGGTCTGATATCCAGAGCCGCGCAACTGGCCGGATCCTGTGCCTGCGGGAGTGAAGGATGATTCAGTAATTGCCGGAGCGTTTCTGCCTTAATCGATTTCGAGGTGATAATCACGTTCTTACGAACAAAAATATATTCTTCAAAATGAATACGGGTACGGGACATGAATATAAAAAATAACGTCTCCGGGCAGTCAGTAATCAGTTCGCCCAGTCGTTCTTTATTCTGTGACTGAGACAACATGCAATCCTCATTGATAAACACCACAGAGGGATTGAGTCTGATGCATCCGGCATGTAACTGGTCAAAATGGGTGGCGTAACTGACCTCCTGTTCACTGGTGAGTAATTGTTGCAACCCCAGACGGGTATACCGGCATGGATCCAAGATTATCGTTTGCATAGTAAGTCCTCGTTGGACGTCCTTGTTCTGCATAATGATTGGATTCTTTGGTGTCAGCGCAAAGCACAAAGAATGAGCGCTGACTCTACTTTTTGCATGAAAGATGGCGGCGTGGAAGTGATATTTTTTGCTATTCACAGGCAGGGAGGTTTTTGATTAATTTGGTTTATGTCAGGATTAACTTTGTGACTGAACAAAAAAATGGAACAAATTCGGATTATTCTTAATGGATGTAAGGACATAGAAGAATGACTTAAGAATAGGGATGTTACGGTAACACGATGTAACACTTCGCAGGGAGATGATGATGCTGCTTATGCTTAAAAACAATTCACGAATGAAATATGGCAATAAAAGCGGACGCAGCATGTCAGCGCTGCGTCACAGTGATTACCAGTAGGATTGCCAGCACTGCGTCAGTCGCGTCAGAGCCTCAACATAAAAATAATCGCCCCAGCTGCAACATTCATCCACACCTTTGCCGCTCGCCATGTGATACACAGAATGCTTAAGCAGTCCGTCACAATCTTCCTGCTCACCGGCCAGATAATTCTCAGTCAGTGAATCCATAATCCGCAGCGCCATTTCCTCGTAGCACGCACGTTTGTCGTCGGTGGCGGGCAGCGTTGTTGCCAGACTCAGCAACCCGCACACCGCAATGGCCGCCGCAGAACTGTCGCGAACCGCATCGGTCCCCAGTAATGCTAAATCCCAGTGACACACATCATCTTCCGGCAGACGGTTGAGGAAGTAATGCGCCAGACAACGCGACAGCTCGACCTGTTCTACATCACCGGTATAGCGATAACTGAGCAGGAATCCGTAAATGCCCCAGGCCTGACCGCGCGACCAGCAGGAGTCATCGGCATAACCCTGATGCGTGTTGCCAAAACGCGGCTCACCGGTCACGGTATCCATGTAATACGTGTGATATGTCGAAGCGTCCGGGCGGACAATATATTTCGCTGCCTGCTCTGCATGGGCGCGTGCGGCCTCGGCAAAGCGCGGTTCGCCGGTTTGTTCTCTCGCCCAGTACAGCAACGGCAGATTCATATTACAGTCAATAATCATACGTCCGGCCTGTTCCGGATCCTTCAAATCACCCCATGCCTGAATAATTTTCGCTTTGGTATTGAAGCGTTCCATCAGTGCCTCAGCGGCCAGCAGGGCAAATCCGCGCGCCTGACGATTACCGGTCAGTTTAAAAGCACTGACGCAGGACAAACTGTAGAGAAAACCGAGATCGTGCGTAGCGGTGTCAATGCGGTTAGCGATGCGGTTGCCAAATGAGGTCACCTGCTTTTCTGCCGCCAGACGGTACCGGTCGTCTCCGGTCATCTCATAAGCCAGCCAAAGCTGACCGGTCCAGAAACTGGTGGTCCATTCCACATTGTCTGTCAGTTTGTAGTGGCCGTTTTCGCAGTTTTCTGACGGAAACTTATCGCCAAATTTATCCAGATTGCGGGAAATTTTACTGAGCACCACCTGACGTGCCTGCTGTAATTTCTGCGCGAACGCAATTCTGTCCAGCTGATTCAGTTCAACAGGCAGTAACTTTTCTTTCATGATGTTAAGCGTCATAACGTCTCCCTTTTGCAGAGCAATAAGTATTTTTATTTCAGTGGATTGATTTCTATGAATTGGATTGTGGCGATCACCGTTTCAGCGGCGCGAGCTCGCCGTTGCTTTCGGCGGATGCTGCCGGGGCAGGCACGCCGGAACGCAGGCTGTGGCAGGCCGATAAAGTGAAAGCGGAAATCAGCGTAAAGCACAGCGCAATGCCGCCCATGACCAGATAGGTGTGTTCGAAACCAATGCGATCGTAGAAGTAACCGGCAGGCGGGGCGACCACGATTGAGCCAACATAAATCATCGCCTGATAGCCCAGCAGATACATGGTGGCGTTGACACGTTTGCTGAAATGCTCAGCGATATATTTAAATACCGACACCAGCAGCAGGGCGATTTCAAGCCCGTAGAACGGTTTGATAATCGAGATAAGCAGCGGATCGTGAGTCAGCCCGGAAGCGATCAGCCGTAATCCCACCAGCGCACCCACAAACAGCAAGCCTTTCTTGGCGCCAAAATAATTCACCAGGAAAGGGATCACCATCATCATCAGGAATTCCATGCCGGACTGCACGGTGCTCAGATAGCCGTACCACGCGTTGCCTTGTTCTTTGGTGTCGAAGAACGTGACAAAATAACGTGAGAACTGTTGTTCGGCGACAAACATCATCCAGGCCACGCCCGCGACATACATCGAGAACATCCAGAATTTGCGGTTTTTGAGCAGCAAAATAACGTCGCCGAACATGATTTTTTGCGAAGAAATTACGTCATTATTTTTAAGTTCTTCATCACCAATCTTCAGTGACAACAGAACCACTAACATAACCAGCGATGTGGCGCTGCTCAGACCAAAGTTCCAGGCGGGAGAAAGATTGAACAGCACGCCGGAAAACGAGGCCGCCAGCGCCCAGCCGAGCGAGCCCCACATACGCACCTGTCCGAATTCCATGTGGTACAGACGGCTGAAGCGATCGGCGTAGGATTCCGAAGCGGCCACACCGGCGTACCAGCCGAGGCTCAGATACAGTGCGCCGACGATAATTCCGAGCATCAGATGGCTGTCCAGCAGCGGCTGATAGACGAAAATAAAGAACGGAGCCATCAGCGCGGAAACCAGCACGACAAAATAGAGCAGGGATTTGCTCATCCCTATTTTGTCCATGATGTAGCCATATACCGGCTTCATGATCACCGCGAACACGCCGTTGATGGCAAACACGGTGCCGATACTGACGCTGTCTAGTCCGGCCTTTTGGCCAAGCCACAGGGCATACAATCCGAAGCTCGAAGACCAGGTGAAGAAATACAGGAATATAAAGCTGCTCATTTTATAGTAAGCCGTTTTACTGGCGGTTTTTATGGCTTTCATAGTGACTCCTGAAACGGACTCTGACGGTTAATCCAACGTGATATGGCCGCTGTGGCCCGGAGATTGCCAGCGCAGCTGCTCACCCTCAAGGCTGACTTCCGGCACGTCTTTGTGGCTGATATCCGCTGTTGCAGAGGCACACACGGCGGTGATCAGCCAGTGAGAACCTGCGGGAAGGGTGTTTTGCAGCACCGGAATAACGGCGGTTTCGGCAAACATAATGCTACTGTTCGGCGGGGTGATAACCGCTCCGGCTTCGCGTGCGGCCAGCCTTTCCAGGCTGACAATCCGGCTGATGCCGTTACGTGCGGTGACCGTCATAGCACGGCGATCACCGGTGTTTTCGGTTTGTGTAGAAGGATCCTGAATAACCGCGAAACCGCCTTCAGCTGTATCAAGCTGACGCTGATTTTCAATATGGTGAACACGTAAATGCCAGTCGCCACAGGGGATAAGCCAGGTGCGCACGCAAACGTCATGCCACGGTAACCAGCGGGAATAGATCATCGAGCCGGTAATTTTGGTTTCGGCGCAGTCGCGGCGTCCGCGGAAATACCCGTCACCTTCTGAGAACATCAGCATCGAATCACAACCGGCGTGTTTCAGCCCGTAACGACCACGGTCGAGGGTAAAACCGAACTGGCTGGAATAGGCGAACTTGGTGTATTTGGCTTCGGTATTGACGAAATTATTCAGCTCAAGCTGTCCGCTAGTGAGCATCACCACATGCTGACTTTCCCCGTCGCGTGTCAGGATCTGGCTGGCATGAGGAATACAGTGGGCGCGGGCCAATTCCGGCAACGGCGCTTCTTCGGCCTGCCAGAATGCATCGTCCTGCGGCAACGCCAGCACCAGAAACAGTTTGCACGCCCAGTAAGGTGAACCCGGCGCGTTATAGTCTTCGGCCATCACCAGGTTTGGTGTGTGATAACCAATACTGAGCACGCCGTCACGGTCAAAAATCGGCTCTTTCAGCCAGTGGCGCAGATGGCGCAGAATCACTCCTTTGATGATGCCTGGTGTAAACACGTCCAGCTTGCTGTACGCAGCAGCGCTCCAGAACGCGGCTTCCGCGAAGCGATAAGTCAGGCTGCGCCCGAAAGGCACGGCCGCACCGCCAGCGGAGAACAGGGTAATGAAATCCTGTGCGAAGCGCTGAGCACGTTCACGCAGCATAGCGGCACGCGGCGCATCCACATCCGCCATATTTTGTGCGTAGAGCAGCCCGTAATAATGAAACGCCATCGAAATATAGTAATCACGCGGACGACCGGGGCCGTCTGAATACCAGCCATCACCGAGATAATAGCTTTCCATCAGCTCAAATCGGGCAGCCACGGCAGCCGGATCCCAGGGCAGACCGGACTGCTTAAAGCCCATCTGCACCATGACCGGGAAGAAATTCCAGTTATTGTTGGGAATGGTCGCGTCGCGTCCCTGATTAAGCCAGTCCGCCAGATTTTGCTGTTCCTGTGCAGTGAAATGCTGCAACAACTGCGTGTTGAGCAGCGTGAGCCCGACACCGAAAGCGGCCATTTCTACGCAACGCTGGTCAAAATCGCGGATCTTTCCCCAGTACTGCGGATGTTGCGGGTCGGTACCAAAGCGAATCGCATTGAGATAGAAGGGCAGGTTCGCGCATTCACCGCCACCGGCCAGCAGCGGGAAAATCCCCCACAACATGCGCGACAGCGCTTCCATTTTGGCAATCTCTTTACCGTAATGTGTGGTGGTATTTCCGAGATCAATGCCGCTTTTACCTTCTTCGGTATACGGTGAAACCGCTGAAAGCAAGTCATTGAGCAGTTTCTGCATATCGTCGCGGGTACACAACGGATTATCGATGTTCACAATATTCAGGGTCATCAAGACTCTCCCGGAGACTGAGTGGGAACCAGAAATAGGGGTTTATTAATTTGAAATATTATTTCAATTCTCTGCATTGAGATTGAAATATAGAGAAGTGAACGGCGCTGATTGTTAACTGCTTCACAGAATGGCGTGATTTTTGAAATTGTGCTTATTAAATGGCGGGTAAAAGGGCTTAAATTATAAAAATCAGACTGAAAATTGTGTTTTGTTGTCCTGAATAAAAAGACGTAAAAAACCATGAAGGGGGATCCACCATAATGCCGGCATCTGATTATCTCGAACGTATTGCCCTTAACGAACGTCAGGTTTCTTTTAACCGGATGAACCGCGGAAGCGCTAATTATTTTCACTGGCATCAGTGCCTGGAATTACTTTTTGTCAGTCAGGGCTATGGCATTGTGATTGTTGATAACCAGCAATACACGCTGCGGCCTGGCCGGATGTTTGTCTTTCCACCCTTCAAACTGCATAAAGTTTTTGTGGAAGCAGACGAGAAAAACGCCTATCTGCGCACAACAATCCATCTCGATCACCAGCTGCTGGATGGTTGTCTGCAATCTTTCCCCCAGCGTCGCAGACGCTTCGCCAGTTTATGGGATGCCGACCGCGCCGCGCCTATTTTCGATCTGAGCGAACACGCCAGCCATATTGAAGTGATCCTCGAACAGTTTAATCAGCTGTCCGAATCGCAGGCGGATCAGTGGGAAGAAATCACCCTGTTAATCCTGCAACTGATGGTCTTTATGCCTGCGGAAGACGGGCAGCCGAAAACCATCAGCCGCACAACGGCCTCGAAAGTGATGCAGTGGATAGAAGAAAATTACGTGCAGAAGTTTTCACTGGCAGACCTTGCGGCGGCTCTTGGTCTTTCTGAAAGCTATATATCGCGGGTATTCGGGCAGGAAACCGGGGGCTCGATTCAGGATTACCTCGCCACGCGGCGGGTCAAGCGCGCCTGCGAACTGCTGCGCTCAACCGACCGTTCGGTCGAAGAAATTGGGTTGCAATGCGGCTTTTCAGACGCCCCGTACTTCATCACCCGTTTCAAGAAAATGATTGGCAAAACACCGCTGCAATATCGCAAAGCGGCGTTTTCATTGTTGTCTTAAAGGTGACCAGACCGCGTCAAACCTCATTTTCCCGACGAATCGGATTGCCAGCTGGCAGAGGCAGAACCGAGCGGTAATGCCGGTAGATGCCATTGCAGCAAGGTGTTTTCCAGCCAGACGGGCGCAAGTAAACGTCGTGCATTGCCCCAGACAGTGATTTCCTGTTCAGGTGAGAAGTCGGCCTGATGTGCGGATTCAGTCAGCGGTTCGTCGCTGACGGCTGTTGCACCGTTTTCCATCAGTTCCCGTGCGGTACGTGCTAGCGACAGGCGGGATTCGCTGCCCTGACCGTTTTCCATTCGTTGCGCTAAACCCTGCAAAACTGCTGCCGCCATCAGATAACCGGTGGTGTGATCGAGCGCCTGAACCGGTAAAGGCACCGGTTTATTACTGCCTGACAGTGTCATTCCCTGTTGTGCAATACCGCAACTCATCTGCACCAGACTGTCAAAGCCGCGCCGCTCGCGCCACGGCCCGCTCCAGCCATAGGCATTCAGACAAACATCCACCACACCCGGCGCGATCGCACGGCGCTGCTCGCTGCCATAGCCGAGTTTATGCAACGCACCGGCACGGTAGCCATGGACGATCACATCCGCATCGCGTAATAATTCTTCGAAACGATGACGGTCCTGCGGGTTATGCAGATTGAGCCGGGCGCAGTGTTTGCCTAATGTGAGGTCAGCTTCCTGACTGGTTTCATCCCAGCCGAAGGGATCGATACGCAGCACATCCGCGCCTAGTCCGGCCAGAAAACGTGTGGCGACGGGCCCGGCGATAATCCGAGTCAGGTCGAGAACTTTTATGCCTGCCAGCGGCTTTTCACGGGATAACGCCCACTCAGGTAGTGCCGTGGCAGGGGATAAAGAGCGCTGAAACAACGGCTCATTTTGCAGGGATTTCCCCTGCACATGCTGCTGCCATTCATCCGGGCTGAGCATCTGCGCGGCGCATCCGCCCGCCAGAACCACGGCCTGTTCCAGTTCAGCCTTTTTCCACATTATTACCCGCTGTGCCAGGGCTTCGCGGTTTTGCGCCTTACCGAGCAGGGATTCCACCACTTTGCGATGCGCCGGAGCATTGGTATGCAGCCGGATCCAGCCATCAGCGGTGGCGTAATCCCCCGCCAGACTGTCCCACGCGGGCGGGATTTCCCAACCCTCTGGTTTTATACTGGTTTTACACCAAAGCGACGCAAGCCGCCGGTCGACTGTAACGGTTTCGTGTCCGCCGTCTTGAAGCGCCAGTAAACGCGTTAACGCCATCACGGCTAATGCGACAGACGCGGTGATGAGCGGCGTAACCGGATAATAAGATGTCAGATTTCCTGCGCCGTTAATATGAAGCGAGCAGGGAAGTGAAATCTCGCCGGTGAGCTGAGCGTACAACGCCCGTGCTTTTTGCTGGATAGGTTCATCTGACATGCGTTAACCTCAATATGTGAAGCATAGGAATTACAGAACAATAACAATTTAGCATGGCAGGGCTGGGATTGCTGATAGCAACGACATAATAATTTAATATCTTATTTTACTGCGAACCATGAGGTTAAAAATTAACTAAGAAAATTTGTTTTAGCTTTTTGTCACAGTTTAACTAATGAATGGATGTTATATTCATCCGGCTTCATGCTTACTATGAATTATAAACATTAATATGACTTATTATTCGGGATGGAAATATTTTTTTGTAAAATATTAAACTTAAAGAAATAACCTTATGGCTAATGAAATCTATCTAACTCTAAATGGTAAAACTCAGGGGTTAATATCATCAGGATGCTCGTCGCTGGACTCTATTGGCAACAAAGCACAATTAGCCCATTTAGATCAGATCATGGTTTATGAATTAAGCCACTCGATTTCACGTGAACAGAATGCTGCACACCATCCGGTCATTATCACTAAACCGTTGGATAAGTCCTCCCCATTAATTGGGAAAGCAATTTCCGAAAATGAAGTTCTCACCTGTGATATTGACGTGTACCGCATAAATCAATTTGATATTAACGAGCTATTTTATAAATTCAAGTTAACAGGTGCGAGAATTACCGATTTGCATATTTTGCTTCCGCATGTTCTTCACGATAGCCAAGGACAGCCACAGGAAGCCATTACTTTCTCCTATGAAACGATTACATGGGAACATGTTTCAGCGGGAACTAGTGCATATAGTTTATGGAATGACAGAGTGATGTAAAATTCAAATGCCTGACGGGTGAGCGGTTTATCACCTGTCAGGCCTGAAGTCCGGCACTTCTAGTCATCTATTCCAAGCTTATGTTCCAGATTAAATTTCTCGTGACTCTTATTCCAGGATTTAACTCCGGTGAGTGTGTAACACTGGTTTTCATCCTTAACATAGAAAACTCCGGTAAAAGCTCCACCAACAGCACAGTTATGATAAGAGGAGAAAGCAAATCCTAAGTTAACAAGCGGGCATGCCAGCAATACAGGGAAAAACATTAAAACGGTTATCGCTGTCATACGTAAAATGTACTTCTCTAATGCAGGGCTTGCCTTTTTATTTTTGGTGAAAAAGCAACTAACAAACAGAACTTCAAAATATACTGCCATAGGTATCGTGGTCAATATTGGGAAAACTCGCCAGTTGAAGTAAATGGCATCGCTGAACCTGAATAACAGCATGGCATCTACCAGGCAAAATTTATAAAGGAAAAAGAGTGTAACAGGAAAAATTAGTGTGAAAATGAGGATGACGATAAAATTCCTGATTGGCATCTAGCCTCCGAAGTGTAAAGATGAGTTAAAAGGCGAGTGGTGCATTAAATTCCACTTCTCAATTGAATTTCTTTCAGCTAAGCCATCTTTAATCATTTTCTTTAATTTTTCTGAAAGTTTCATATGCCGGTCAATAGTATCTAAGGAATAAGTGATGACAACACCGATAACCACTATCGCAACGATACCCAACGCAACAGGAATAACGACAGTTGTTGCTGCAGTAATTAACCATCCTCCTGCTAATACCATTAATTTTGTCACGAAGACGATTGCAATAACTTTTGCCATATCCATGGTAATGTCGCCAATGAAATCCACAATGTTATACTCATCTTTGAATATTAACTCTATGGTTCTGTATGCAAGCGAAAACCAAATACTGAAGTGTATGCCCGAGATAATCCCAGAGTTTATCCCCGCTTTACCTATGCCTAATTCAAGCACCTGTGGGTTATTAATGGCATATCGGGTACCTTTAAGAATCCTGCGGATACCTGCGCGGCCGGTAATTTTCACATATTCGACTCCTTTAATTTTGTAGAGGATTGCTTTAATGCCTAAACCTTTAAAATTGAAAACGAGTTTGTTAGAATCGTTATAATACGTTGTGAGGTTTTTGATGTTTTTGAGGCCGGTGTTGCCATCTTTTATATTTCCTGCGTATGTTGCGGTAGAATCAATTCCCGTGAGTAATTGATTCAGGACCGAGTCGGCCTCTTCAAGTGTCAGTAACATTAAATGTTGATTGTTTTTATTAAACGCGCTCTCCAACCCTATTGTGTCCTGTATATACTCATGTTTAGGTATAAGTTGATTAACAGGAACGTTGCCCCGCAGGTAATCACCAAAATACCCGGCCGCCGTTCCCCTGAGTTCATCTACCGGCACAGGGACTCCCAGTTCATCCTTCATTTGTTCTGACCTTATATTTCATTGATAAGGTCTTATGATATTCGCATAGGAATACACATTATTGATCTCCGCCGTAGTATTAAAATTTAATCCAAATTAAATGTAATCATCAGGATAATGTATGAAATTAATATATTCACTTAACAGATAATAAATGTCTGTGGCGGTATTATTAATAATTCGTGTATATAATCCGAATTCAGTTTATCTCTTGAACATAGGCTTTACCGGGAGTCTTATCCCTACAGACGCCGGTGTTATATTGTCTGCTTGTCTGCGAGTTGAAGAATAGTAAGGCTCCGGTAACAGAATGCTCCTAAATTCGCCACGGCTTTATCATCAAATAGTGGCTGTAATTGTTACTGGAGTTTCCGTTTCCAAAAACCGCCTCAGCCCCTGCCATACGCGGCATGAGCACAGTCATATGCGCTGACTTTTTCAAGCAAAATATTAGCTGAATGCATTCAATTTCTTGTACTCGGCTTGTGAATTTTACGTTAGCCTTAGGGTCAGAAAATACTGACTACGCGGGGACTGCGTTTTGTGACGAAGTTCCCAGATTTTTTGCCCAGTACAGGAAACGATTCTGGCATGGAACGAAGAGCATTTATTAAAGCATCTATGGCATTCGCCGCCTGGTGTGGTGTGCCGGCAATGTCCACACTGTTCACCCGTTCCGCAGAAGCGGCAGAGGCGAATGTGGCAGACGGCGGCGAATTGCCGTTTGATTTCAATGCGCTGAAAAAAATGGCGAAAGATTTGGCGGATAAGCCCTACGGTGGCGCACCGCAGCCATTGCCTAAAACGCTGGCTGAACTGACACCCCAGGCTTACAACGCTATTCAGTACGATCATGCACATTCACTGTGGAATGGTCTGCCAGACCGCCAGCTGGATGTGGAATTGTTCCACGTCGGTATGGGCTTTAAACGCCGCGTGCGCATGTATTCCGTGGATCCGGTGAAACATCTGGCGCGTGAAATTCATTTCCGCCCGGAACTGTTTAACTATCACGATGCAGGTGTGGATACCAAACAGCTGGAAGGCTTCTCTAACCTCGGATTCGCCGGTTTTAAAGTCAACAAAGCGCCGGAGCTGACGCGCCGCGACGTGGTTTCTTTCCTGGGCGCCAGCTATTTCCGTGCGGTGGATGATACCTATCAGTACGGCCTGTCAGCCCGCGGTGTGGCGGTGGATACCTTCACTGACCAGCCGGAAGAGTTCCCGGATTTCACCGCGTTCTGGTTTGATACTCCGAAACCTGGCGATACCACATTTACTGTTTATGCATTGCTGGACGGTATGAGTATCACGGGTGCTTATAAATTCGTGATCCGCTGCGAACCGACCCGCGTCGTCATGGAAATTGAAAATCACCTGCATGCCCGCGAGGATATCAAACAGCTGGGTATTTCTCCGATGACCAGTATGTTCAGCTGTGGCACCAGTGAGCGCGGGCGCTGCGATACCATTCATCCGCAAATTCATGATTCAGATCGTCTGGAAATGTGGACCGGTTCTGGTGAATGGATTTGTCGTCCACTGAATAACCCGCAAAGTTTGCAGTTCAATGCTTTCAGCGATAACAGCCCGAAAGGATTTGGCCTGTTGCAGCTTGATCATGATTTCAACAATTATCAGGACGTGATTGGCTGGTACAACAAGCGTCCGAGTCTGTGGGTCGAACCGGTCGGAGACTGGGGGAAGGGCGCTGTCAATCTGATGGAGATTCCGACCACCGGCGAAACGCTGGATAACGTGGTGTGCTTCTGGCAACCGGAAAAACCGGTGAAATCCGGGGCTGAATTCAGCTTCAGTTACAAGCTGTACTGGAGTTCCGAGCCGCCGCACCGCAGTCCGCTGGCCAATGTGCTGGCGACGCGAACCGGTATGGGCGGTTTCCCGGAAGGATGGGCACCGGGCGAGAACTATCCGCAAGTCTGGGCGCGTCGTTTCGCCATTGATTTCATCGGTGGTGAGCTGAAAGCGTTTGCTGATAAAGGTATCGAACCGGTCATCAACGTCTCTCACGGTAAAATCAAAAACATCGAAATTCTGTATGTACAGCCGTTCGATGGCTATCGCATTCTGTTCGACTGGTATCCGGACAGCGATTCTGTAGCTCCGGTTGAGCTGCGCATGTTCCTGCGCAACGGGCAGACCGCGTTGTCAGAAACCTGGCTGTATCAGTATTTCCCGCCAGCGCCGGAAAAACGCAAGTACATTGATGACCGCCAGATGACGAAGTAGTCCCTTAGTAAGACGTCATTCAACAAGACAAAAAGCCCCGATAATTCGGGGCTTTTGCTTTTTTACATTATCTTATTTTGCAGTTGAACCAGACACAGGATCTTGCAAAAAAACTTCAAAGGGTAAAGCAAGGGTAACGCACGGTACTCAACTGATGAAGGCCAAGATGGCAATCAAAACGCCTTCACCAGCATTCCGTTCTGCGGGTGTTGCTGAGGGTTTCTCAGCGCAGCGTCGAAAGATTTTTCGACCTCTTTCAACTGCTGTAAAAATTCATTTGGCGAAAAATCGTGTGGTTTGCTGCTCATGTAGGCAAGCGCCAGTTCTTTGGCGTTGTAGCGCTGAAAGTTATACATGCTGTTCCCTTATTAACGTCTGGAATATTAATGGAATGGCTAACAGCGAGCTGGCTAATGACCACTGCTTACGACGTGCTGCCAATGACGTGAATTCTACGGGACTGACTGATAAGTGGAAGTCGCTTTTATGGATGTATTCAATAGATGAAAGCTAACAACTGGTTGAGTAAATCCGAGGGAAAATCATGCCAATTTATATAATCATTTTGGGGTATTAAATTGATGGAAAATAATTGCGCTTAATATTCTAAACATCCTCATTATTTGAAAATTTTCTTTGCAAGTCATGCTGTTAATGTGAATTAAAAGGGTTGGGCTTCGTGCTGCGCTGGAGTACCCTCAGGGAAGTCATTCACGTAAACATTATCAACGAAAAGAGGTTTTTATCATGAGTAAATTTATCTTCTCTTCGCCAAGGAAATACGTTCAGGGCAGCGGTGTTCTGGATGAATTAGGGGATTATCTGCCGGCTTTGGGCGGAAAGTCATTCCTGATAGCTGATGATGTCGTCTGGGGAATTATCGGTGATCGCGTTAAAGCTTCACTGAAAAAAGCCAACGTTGAATTCCATTATGAACGTTTTAACGGAGAAGCTTCCGCGAACGAAATTTCCCGTCTTGCGGCCATTGCCCGTGATGCCGGAACACAGGTGGTGGTCGGTCTCGGGGGCGGAAAAACGCTCGATACCGTGAAAGCCATTGCTGATGAACTCAAACAAAATGTGGTGATTGTACCGACTGTCGCCTCAACCGATGCACCGTGCAGCGCGCTGTCCGTTATCTATTCGGACGAAGGCGTGTTCGAGTCTTACCGCTTCTATAACAAAAACCCGGACCTGGTGCTGGTCGATACGCATGTCTGCGCGCAGGCCCCGGTGCGTTTGTTTGCTTCCGGTATTGCTGATGGTCTGGCGACGTTTGTTGAGGCGCAGGCTGTTCTGCGTTCGCATTCTCACTCAATGGTAGGCGGCGACCCGACGATTGCGGGTATGGCAATCGCTGAAGCTTGCGAGAAAACGCTGCTGACCTATGGTTACAGTGCTTATACCTCGGTGGAGCAGAAATTGGTCACGCCAGCGGTGGAAGCCGTGGTGGAAGCTAACACGTTGCTTTCCGGACTCGGTTTCGAAAACGCCGGTCTGGCAGGCGCGCATGCTATCCACAACGGTTTTACCGCGATTTCCGGTGACATTCATCATCTGACCCACGGCGAAAAAGTGGCGTACGGAACGCTGACCCAAATGGTGCTGGAACAGCGTCCTGACGAAGAAATCGCGAAGTATGTGCGTTTCTACCGTTCCATCAAAATGCCAACAACGCTGAAAGAAATGCATCTGGAAAATGAATCGTTTGCCAATCTGGTGAAAGTTGGTGCACTGGCAGGCGGCGAGGGCGATACGCTGGGTAACCTGAATCGCAATCTTTCTGCCGAAGACGTGGCGAACGCCATACTGGCTGTGGATGCGTTCAGTAAATCTGTGAAGTAATTGTCGGTAAGTGCCTCCCGCCAAAGGGAGGCACTTACATTTACTGGTTTTTATCCAAAGACGGCGTCGTACAAATTCCACTTTTTCAGATGGCCGACATAATGCAACGGCTGAACCGGAACGAAAGAAGAAACATCCCCTTCGCGCATATGCAGCAGATCCGCAGGCGATATCCACAGTGCGTCAGATGCGGTAATCGGACTGCCTGCAAAGTTAAAGGCTTCAATAACAAACTGGGAACAGAAAAAAGTTTTCTGAGTTTCTGGTGTACTGCCAATTTGTACCGTCGCGAGGGTGTCTATACAGGTGCTTCTTCCCTTTCCGAAAAACAGCGGTAAATCACAAACTCTGCGAGTCAGTGTATAAGGCGCGATGATAATAATGCCTTTGTAGTTATATTTTCTGCCTTGATTATTCTGAGAGAAAATTCTTAATTTAGCCGCCTGCAAATCCGTTAATTTCTGTTTGCGTAAACTCACCATCGAATTACTGTGAGTTAATGCGGTTTCAAGAGAAATAATTTGTACGCCATCTCCGACCGCTTCAGCGACTTCGCCGTTGCCCAGATAAACCGAAGCATGGCTGACGCCAGTCATACTGAATAATCTGATGCCCAGCGACGTCACGCCGGTTGACGAGGAAAGCAGGATATCTCCCGGCTGAAGTTGTCCGGCATTAATCGTGACGGCGTCTTTATCTTCCAGAGTGGAAATTCTTTGCATATGCAGGGTGGTTTTACTGACAGAAGGCTGTAATTCCGCCTGCTGAGTGATATTAGTCTGAGAACTGCATCCTGATAAAAAAACAACAGAGGACAGAAACAGCGTCCTGCTCGAATAAATCATTTTTACGCATCCTTGCTGGTAATAAAAATCCGAATAAAAAGTGTTTTGTTATATTTAAGTCGGATGATTCTATTCCAATAGAATTAGTCGGGCAATAAGGTGAGCAGTTAAAATAATGGTGGGTGCATATTTTGGCTTTGTGATTTGTCTTTCATATCCCCGACAACCCTCCCCTTCGCAGGGGAGGGAGCAAACTATTACATCCTCGCCATCACCCACGGAATAGCGATGGGTAATTGTGACAGCAGATACAGCGTCAGGCCGATAAACGCACCGACCAGCGTGCCATTGATGCGGATAAACTGTAAATCCTTGCCGATATTGAGCTCAATTTGCCGTGACATATCGCGCGGATCCCAGCCTTTCACCGTGTCGCTGATATGACGCGTCAGGAACTCTGCGAATTCCGGCGCGACTTTCTCCGCGATAGTTTCCATTTGCTGATTCAGTGAGATACGCAGTTTTTCATCCTGCGCCAGCGCATTGCCCAGCCATTGCCCGGACTCGGTCACTTTGGCGAAAACCCGCGAATCTTCACTTTCTAAATCTTCTTTCAGCCAGTTGCGCATATCGCCCCACAGTTGCAGGACATATGCATTGAGCTTCTCGTCATCTTTCAGGTATTGCTTGATGTCTTCGGCTTTCTGCGCGGTCGCCGGGTCGTTTTGCAGCTTCCAGATAAAGTTCTGTACCGAGCGGTCGAACCCTTTGCGGAAGGCATGGGTTTTATCGTTGCCCATATCATCGAGGACAGAATTCACCGCATTGGAAACCAGATCCGCACCATTACGGCCCAGCCAGCCGGTCGGAAGCAGTTTTGCGGTCAGCGGATGTTCACGTTTCATCCAGCCGACAATCTGCGCGGAGATAAACTGTCGCGTACTGTCTTTCGCCAGCAAGATTTCCAGCTGATCCATCGCCTGATCTAGCAGTTCCTGATGACGTCCGTTTTTGGTCAGGCTTTCCAGCAGCGTGGCTATTGAGGCCGATAAATCGATTTTGTCGATTACGCGGTACAGCGCGCGGCGGATAAGCTGCGCGATACGCTGATCGTCAGTGACATCCAGAAAGCCGCGGATCATCTTCACGGCATATTTTGCGAACCGCTGCGCATTATCCGGCGCGTTCAGCCAGTCTGTCAGCATCCGTGCCGGATCGTGCTGGCGGATGAGCGTAATAAGTGTCGCGGGGGCGAGGAATTTTTCCTGCACGAAGACCGCCAGATTGTCGGCAATTTTGTCTTTGTTTTTGGGAATGATCGCCGTATGCGAGGCGACGAACGGCACCGGCACGCGACGGAACAGCGCCACGACGGCGAACCAGTCGGCCATCGCGCCGACCATCGCGGCTTCGGAAATGGCTTTCAGCCCGGAAACCCAGAAGTTGGGCGACAGGAAAAGGGTGATGACAAACAGGGCGGCGGCAATCAGCAGCAGCCCGAGCGCGTTACGTTTACTTCGGCGAAGTTCTTGTTCTTTATCCATTACCTCAGTTTAGGAAGCGCACGGCGGCCTGTCAGCTTTTTTCTTGCGATAGCGCCACTGGCGGTGCTGTGCATCGTCACCAACTGACGGAAAGCGGCCAGCGCCGGAGTTTCACCGTCCTGCCGCCAGGCCATGTAGATTTCCGCAAACGCATCGGGATGACTGAGCGGGCGAAATAGAATGTCAGGAAACCCCAGCTGACGGGCGCTTTCGGGCACAATCGCCAGCCCGATACCGGCGCGCACCAGCCCCAGAATGGTGTGGGTCTGGCTGCAATGTTGCACGTAATGCGGCACGACGTTGGCCTGCGCAAACAGTCCGGCCACGCAGTCGTAAAAGTATTTGCCTTCGGTGGCGGAATACATGATGAAAGGTTGTCCGGCAAAGTCGCGCAGACGCAGTCGCGGTCTGGCTGCCAGCGGTGATGATACGGGCAGCGCCACGCATAACGGCTCACGCAGTACGCACTGATAGGCCAGCGGAAATAACGCCACCGGCTGGCGGACAAAGCCGATATCCAGCGTACGCGCCGCCAGCGCCTGCAACTGTGCGGACGACACCATCTCTTTGAGCACCAACGTGATTTCAGGTAATTCCTGCGCTGCCAGAGCGATAATCTGCGGAATTTGCCAGTAGCCGCTGACCGCCGTGAAGCCGAGCATCAGCCGCCCGATTTCGCCTTTCTCGACGCGTCTGACGGTTTCCTGCGCCTGCCCGGTGAATTCGAGGATCAGTTTTGCGTCGCGCAGAAACGTCTTTCCCGAAGCGGTCAGGCTGACATGCCGGTTGGTTCGTTCCAGCAAACAGGCACCCAGCGCATGCTCAAGCAACTGAATCTGCCGGCTCAGCGGAGGCTGCGTCATGAACAATCTTTTCGCCGCCCGGCCGAAATGTAATTCCTCTGCAACCGCCACAAAACAGCGCAACTGGTTTAATTCAATCATTCAATTTTTGACTTGTTCCATTGTCTTTTTAACTTAGACCGTATCGCCAAATGTTTCTACTCTGTTAATTAATTTGGATTTTTTAGATCTAAATGGCGTGACCGAAACCGCAAAAACTGTGCATCCGGTCACAAAAAGCAGGGAGTGCAATCATAAGTCTGGAGAGAAAACATGACGTCCCCTACAGATGTGTCAGATAACGCCAAACCGCTTGTCCGCGAATCGGCAGCCGAAGCGGCGAAACCGGGTCACTTCCGTTACGTGGTGCTCGGTATGATCTTCGCCATCACGGTGATCAACTACGCCGACCGCGCCACGCTGTCGATAGCCGGTACCGAAGTATCGCGGGTTCTGAACCTCGATCCGGTCATGCTCGGCATGGTTTTCTCGGCGTTTGCCTGGGCGTATATGATCGGCCAAATCCCCGGCGGCTGGCTGCTGGATAAATTTGGCGCACGGCGGGTCTACGGTTGCAGCCTGGTGCTGTGGTCGGTGTTTACGATGTTACAGGGCACCGTCGGGTGGTTCGGCGTAAGCGGTATTTCAGCGGCCATTATGCTGTTCTTCCTGCGCTTTATGCTCGGATTGGTGGAGTCTCCGGCTTTTCCCGCCAATGCGCGCATTGTCGCCTGCTGGTTCCCGACCAACGAACGCGGCACGGCGACGTCACTTTTTAACTCCGCGCAGTACATGGCGATTGGCGTGTTCACGCCGATTATGGCGTGGCTGACTCACGCGCTTGGCTGGGAACATGTGTTCCTGTGGATGGGTGCTGTCGGGCTCTTCGCCGGGATTTTGTGGTTCGCCTTTTATAAAGAGCCGCACAGCAGTCCGCACATCAAACCCGCCGAACTCGAACATATCCGTGCCAACGGCGCGCTGGTCGATCTGGAGCTGAACCGCCGTGCTTCGCGCCAGAAATTCACCTTCCGCGAAGTGATGCAACTGTTCCAGAGCCGCACGCTGTGGGGCATTTACATCGGCCAGTACTGCATTACGTCGATGAGTTATTTCTTCATGACCTGGTTCCCGATTTACCTGATCAAAGGGCGCGGAATGACGGTCATGCAGGCGGGCTGGGTGGTAGCTTTACCGGCGATTTGCGGATTTACCGGCGGGGTGCTGGGCGGCGTGATGTCGGATTACATGATCCGCCGTGGTGTCAGCCCTTCGAAAGCGCGTAAAACACCGTTCGTGCTGGGCATGTTTTTCGCCGCCATGCTGGCGATGGCGAACTTTGTATCGACGGATGCGGCGGTGATTGCGCTGATGACGCTGGCGTTCTTCGGTAAAGGTTTATCAGCGATTGGCTGGGCGGTGATGTCCGATACCGCGCCGGAGAAAATGATCGGACTCAGCGGCGGGGTGTTTAACTGTCTGGGCAACGTGGCGGGGATTATCACGCCTGTGGTCATCGGCTATATCGTCGCGGCGACCGGTTCCTTTAACCTCGCGCTGTGGTTTGTCGGGGCGCACGGTTTGCTCGGCATGTTCGGCTATCTGGTGGTGGCCGGTAAGTTTGAGCGCATGGTCATAAAACCGGATAACAGGGAAAATGAGAATTGTTCTTGATATGACAAGATGTGTCATTAAACTGCGTGCAGCATCATTTTCCTGCATTCAGAACGAGAAAAATTCATGGAGTTGTTACGCGTCGTTTTTAAGCAATACCGCTGGCCGTTTTTAGGTGTAATGGCGCTGAGTTTGCTCAGCGCCATTCTGGGCATTGGCCTGATCGCATTTATTAATCTGAAACTGATTGAAACCACGCAGGCTTCCTTAATTGTTCTGCCGGAATTTCTCGGTTTATTACTGCTGCTGATGGCCGTGACATTAGGCTCCCAGCTGGCCCTGACTGTGCTCGGCCACCACTTCATTTACCGCCTGCGCGGACAATTCATCAAACGTATTTTAGATACCGATATCGAGCGCATCGAGCAAATCGGTAACGCGCAACTGCTTGCCAGTCTGGGCAGCGACATCCGCAATATCACGCTGGCGTTCGTGCGCCTGCCGGAACTGGTGCAGGGAATTATCCTGACCATCGGTTGCGCCGGATATCTGGCGTGGCTGTCGCCGGAAATGCTGCTGGTGACGGTTATCTGGCTGGTGATCACTATCTTTGGCGGCTTTAAGCTGGTGTCACACGTTTACCGCCATCTGGCGAAAGTGCGCGATGCAGAAGACAAACTGCAAACCGATTATCAGAAAGTGATTGAAGGACGCAAAGAGCTGGCGCTGAACCGCGAGCGGGCGCGTCATTTGTTTGACGAGGTTTACCGTAAAGATGCCGAAGAATACCGCCACCATATTATCCGCGCCGATACCTTCCATCTGAGTGCCGTGAACTGGTCGAATATCATGATGCTGGGCGCTATCGGCCTGGTGTTCTTTATGGCCAATGGCATGGGGTGGTCCAATACCGAAGTGGCGGCGACGTATTCCCTGACGCTGCTGTTCCTGCGAACACCGATGTTGCAGGCTGTCGGTGCACTGCCGACGCTGCTCAGCGCGCAGGTTGCCTTTGGCAAACTGAAATCGCTGAAACTGGCGGAATACAACGAAGCGTTTACGCCCGCTGTGGCGGCAAAAGCCTGGCAGACGCTGGAACTGCGCGACCTGATGTTCAGCTATGAGGGCAAAGCAGAAGGCGCCGGTTTTGGCGTCGGCCCGCTGAATCTGACCATCACCCGTGGCGAACTGGTATTCCTGATTGGCGGCAACGGCAGCGGAAAATCCACGATGGCAATGTTGCTGACCGGCCTGTATCAGCCGCGTTCAGGGCAAATCCTTCTCGACGGCGTGCCGGTCACTGCAGAAAATGCCGAACAGTATCGCCAGATTTTCTCGGCAGTCTTTACCGATTTCCACCTGTTTGGGCAGCTGATCGGCCCGCAGGGCGGCCAGCCGGATCCTCAGATTGTGGAAGACTGGTTGCAACGTCTGAAAATGAAAGAAAAACTGCAGTTCAGCGGCAACGAAGTAACCAACCTGCAACTGTCACAAGGGCAGCGCAAGCGAGTGGCGTTATTGCTGGCGGCGGCGGAAGGGCGTGATTTCCTGTTGCTCGACGAATGGGCGGCAGATCAGGATCCGCAATTCCGCCGGACGTTCTATCGTGAGCTGTTGCCGCAATTGCGTGATATGGGGAAAACCGTGCTGGCAATCAGCCACGATGATCACTATTTTGAACACGCTGACCGCCTGCTGGAAATGCGGACGGGCAAACTGACAGAGCTACACGGGCAGGCGCGTATTGATGCCAGCCGTGATGCGGTCGCACAAATTGGAAGTCATTAATTTTTCTGAAGGCAACGGATTATGAACTGGACAGAAGTGATGGTGTGGGGCATCAGCGGCGTGGTGGTTGGCTCGCTGCTTGGGGCGTTACACAAAAAAGGCAAAATCGGGCGTATCCCGGCGGTCGTTTTATTTCTGGTGTTGATCGTCGGCGGCAATATTTTGTGGGGCGGGGTGATCAAACCGCGTCTGGCTGGTGCGGACGAAGAGCAGAAAATTGATCAGGCGCTGGAAGCCCTGCCGCTGTATAACACCATCAAAATGCAGGAACCGGCGCTGTACGCGCAGATCCGCAGTAATATTCTGAACATGAAGAAAGAGGGCAAGACGCAGCAGGAAGCCATCGACACCGTGAAACCTATGGTGTCCGTGTTGCTCTCGCAGCGTATCACCCACGCGCCGGACGCCAATGTGAACGAGGCGATGCAGGTCAATCTGGAAGAAATGCAGACATTGCAGGCGCGCAAAGATGGCAGCTGCTTTAAATTCCTTTATCCGCAGGTCAGCGGCGGCATTAACACCACGCAGGTTTTGCCTCCGGAATTGTTCCAGAAAGATCTCAACACCATGAACGATTTACTGCTGGCGACCGGCAACGGGCAGACCGCGGAACCTGATGCCGTCAGCACCGAAAAAGTGGTGCAGATGATGGCCCCGGTACGCGAGGCGCTGGCAAATATGTACGGCGAACAATTGCAGATGTTCAGCGATCTGACCAAACCTGATGTGGATCGCGAAAAAGTCTGCGAAATTTCCATCAGCCTTTATTCAGGAATTCTGGCGCTTCAGCCAGCGGATTCCGCAGCGATCCTGCGCCAGATGTTGGGTAAAAAAGACTGATCTGAAAACGGACAGCCCCTTCTGCGGGCTGTCCGTTTTCATACAGTGAAACAAACAGACAATCCCTACTATTCTTCTTAATAAGAAAGAGTATTCTTCTCCCGCTTTTCTAAAACAATAATTTTTCGAGCTCCCGGAATCATCCTTCTATGCAAAAAATGTTAAGAGTGCCGTTGTTGCTGGCATTGTTGTCATGTTTATTCCTGACGCCGGTACTGAGTTACGCGGACGACAGCACCGGCCAGCCAGCGGCTGAACAACCGGTTAAAGTGAATGCCAGCACCGCTTTACCGGCGTTACAAAAACGTCTGGATTCGCTTAAACAGCAGGTTTCTGCGGCTAAATCCGATAAGAAATTCACCGGTCTGAGTGACGAAGCCATCAAGCTGGCTGACGACGCCGATAAACTGACCGTGGCGCTGGAACCGCAGCTGACGCAGGTTCAGGCACAGCTTGATGTACTGGGGCCAGCCCCTGCGCCGGGTACCCTGACGGAAACGCCGCAGGTAATCAGCCAGCGCAACAAGCTCAATAACAGCAAAACCCTGCTGACCACCCAAATTGAGCAGACCAAAGCGATTGGCGTGGGCGCTCGTAACCTTTCCTCGCAGATTTTAGGCTTACGCCGTGACGCGCTGAAAACCCAAATTGCGCTCAACACCGGCAGTATTCTTGGCGGCAATTTCTGGGCACCGCTTATCAATCCGAATGATAACGATGCGGCGCGTTTTGATGATTTTGGTTCGCAGGTTAAAGACGCCTGGACTCAGGCATGGAGTGATGACTGGCGCATCGGGACCGCAATTTACCTGCTGCTGGCGCTGGTGATTGGTCTGGCGGGGCGATATCTGCTGGATAAACCGATGAACTGGATCCTGCCGCGCTGGTTGCCGCAGGGGCGTTTTCGTCGCAGTTTCCTCGCCTGTTTCACCACGCTGAGTACCACGCTGACGCTTGGGATCAGCGTCCAGCTGCTGGGGTATATTTTCACCCGCCTGCCGGACACCTCACCGTGGGTGATTGAGTTTGCCGGGCAACTGGTCGAGCTGACTTATTTCTCGGCAGTGATAGCCGGTCTGGGCATTGCGCTGCTTTCGAACAATCATCCGTCCTGGCGTCTGCCGGGGATTGCGGATCCGCTGGCTAAAACGCTGGCGTCGTTTCCGATACTGCTGGCGGGCTTTATCTTCCTGTTCGGTATCATCGAACAGCTGAATAATCTGGTCGGTGCCAGCGTTGCCGCTACGTTATTTGGTAACGGACTCGCAGCGTTGCTGGTGGCGCTCAACTGCCTGATTGCGCCGGTTCGCGTGAACCGGATGCGTCGTAAAATGAAAGCCGATGGCGAGCAGACCGAAGCGCGTTCCACGCTGGCAGGGCTTATCCATCTGGTCATCAGCCTGACGGCGTTTGTCATTCTGATGGCGCTGCTGATTGGTTACATCCCGCTGGCGCGTTTCGTCACCTTCGAACTGCTGTGGATTGGTCTGGTGGTCAGCTGCCTGTATCTGCTGATCCACTTTGTTGTCGATCTCTGCGAAAGCGTGTTCTCGCCGACTACACACAGCGGCAAAATCCTCAAAGGCACGCTGAGCGTCAATGATCGCCATCTGTCGCTGGCTGCGACTTTGTTCTCAGCAATCGGCAAAACCGCGCTGCTGCTGATGGCCGCCGTTGCGCTGCTGAACGGCACATTCGGAACGACTACGCCGCTGGAATTGCTGGCGAAAATTGTCGATATCTGGGGCGGAAAGGGCCTGGAAAGCATGAACATCATTCCGGCGCACGCGGTTAACGCGGTGCTGTGTCTGGTGGTCGGCTGGTATATTCTGCGTTCTGCACGCCGCTGGCTCGATAACGATTTCCTGCCAAAAACCATGATGGATCGCGGTATGCGTGCCTCGCTGGTGACGCTGTTCACCAACGTGGGCTATGTACTGATTATCCTGCTGACGCTGTCGTCGCTGGGCATCGAATGGAACAAACTGGCGTGGATCGTCAGTGCGTTGTCGGTCGGTATCGGTTTTGGCTTGCAGGAGATTGTGAAGAACTTTATCTCCGGTCTGATCCTGCTGACTGAGCGTCCGGTAAAAGTGGGTGATTTGATAAGCATCAGCGGCGTGGAAGGGGATATTCGTCGTATCAATGTCCGCGCCACTGAAATTCAGCTGAGCGACAAATCCACCGTGATTGTGCCGAACTCCCAGCTGATTTCGCAGAACGTGCGTAACGCCACGATGGGTAACGCGCAGGGCGTGGCGACTATCGCGCTGACTTTCCCGCTGGATATCGATCCGGAACAGGTGAAGACATTGCTGCTGGAAGCCTACAATCTGCATGAAGCCATTTTGGAAAATCCACCGGCGTCGGTGAGTTTCAAAGAGCTGGGGCCGACAGGGATTGTGCTGAGCGTGACGGGCTACGTAAACAGCCCGCGCATGGTCAGCGGCACGCGCAGTGATTTGCTGTATGAAATCCTCAAAATGCTGCGCGCAGCGGGGATCAGTCTGAGTCAGACGCAGACGATGATTTTGGAAAAACCGGCAGTGAGGGTTGTTCCGGTGGAGGAGTAAAATCCAATGAATCATCCGGTCAGCTCCTCCCCCTTCGCAGGGGGAGGAGCAAAGATAAAAACATTCTGCCGTTGAATTTAAGATCGTACGGGCGTTTCAGAAAGCTTGCTGAATGAGAGGTTGCAGACCTGAGGCTGCAATCCCAAGGTGTTGACATCAGCAGCGTTCAGTGCAACTGAAAAAACTATTTATTTTTGTTTCCCCGCCTCCTGTGCACCAGCAAATAAACCACCGGGATCACCAGCATCGACAGCAACGGGGCGCTCACCATCCCGCCGATCATCGGTGCGGCAATGCGTTGCATCACTTCTGAACCGGTTCCGCCGCCCCACATGATCGGCAGCAACCCCGCCATAATGGTCGCGACGGTCATGGCTTTTGGTCGCACGCGCAATACCGCGCCGTGGTGTATGGCATCGCACAATTCAGCTTCGGTCATCTCTTTACCGGCTGCTTGCTGGCGCTGCACCGCCTGATTCAGATACAGCACCATGATCACCCCGAATTCAGCGGCGACACCGGCCAGGGCGATAAAACCTACGGCGGCGGCGACCGATAAATTGAAGTTCAGCAGATACAACAGCCAGACCCCGCCGGTCAGGGCGAACGGCAGCGTCACCATGATAAGCAGGGCATCGCGCACGCTGCTGAACGTGACATACAACAGTACGAAGATGATCAGCAGCGTTACCGGCAGCACAATTTTCAGTTTTGCCGTGGCGCGTTCAAGATATTCGAATTGCCCCGACCAGCTTACCGTCACGCCTTCCGGCAATTTCACCTGCTGATTCACCGCCTGCTGCATATCTTCGACGGCAGATTTCAAATCGCGGCCGCGTAAATCCACATAGATCCAGTCTGACAAACGGGCGTTTTCGCTTTTCAGCATCGGCGGGCCATCGGTGATGTTGACCGACGCCAGCGCCGACAGTGGCACCTGCGCGCCGGAAGCGGTCAGCACCGGTAAATCACGCAGCGACTGTACGTTGTCGCGCAGTTCACGCGGATAACGCAGATTTATCGGATATCGCTCACGGCCTTCCAGCGTCTCGCCGATATTTTCCCCGCCGACCAGCGTCGAGACCAGCGATTGCAGTTCGCTAACCGTGACACCGTAACGTGCAGCTTCGCGACGGTTGATATCAATATCGACATAACGTCCGCCTTCCAGCCTTTCCGCCAGTGCGGAGGTCACACCAGGCACCTGCTTCACGATATGCTCAATCTGCTGCGCAACGGCTTCGATTTGCGCGATGTTATTGCCGTTTACCTTGATGCCTACCGGACTTTTGATACCGGTCGCCAGCATGTCGAGACGGTTACGGATAGGTGGCACCCAGACGTTGGCGATGCCGGGTAATTTCACCGCGTTATCCAGCTCGGTCACCAGTTTGTCCGGCGTCATGCCCGGCCGCCACTGGTCATGGGGTTTAAAGCGGATGGTGGTTTCGATCATGGTCAGCGGCGCGGGGTCGGTGGCGCTGTCGGCGCGTCCGGCTTTACCCAATACGCTGGCGACTTCCGGCACGGTTTTGATTAACCGGTCCGTCTGCTGCAATAAATGCGCGGCTTCACGGGCAGAAATCCCCGGCAGCGTCGAGGGCATATACAGCAGGTCGCCTTCATCGAGCGGCGGCATAAATTCACTGCCAAGTTTCGCCAGCGGATACAGCGATATCAGCAGAAACAGGCCGCTGCATAACAGCGTGGTTTTCGGGTGTTTCAGCACCGCCGTAAGCACCGGCTGATAGACGGCAATCAGCCAGCGGTTGATCGGGCTGGCGTTTTCATCAGGGATTTTTCCGCGAATAAAATAGCCCATCAGCACCGGTACCAGCGTAATCCCCAGCCCGGCAGACACCGCCATCGCGTAGGTTTTAGTGAATGCCAGCGGTGAGAACATCCGGCCTTCCTGTGCCTCGAGTGAAAACACCGGAATAAACGACAGGGTGATGATCAGCAGACTGCAAAACAGCGCAGGACCCACTTCCGTGGCTGCTCGCTCAGACACTTTCCAGTAATCGGCAGACGTCGGCTGCTGGCCGGGATGGTCGTGCCGCCATTGCTCCAGCACCTTGTGCATATTCTCGATCATCACAATCGCCGCATCGACCATCGCGCCGATGGCAATTGCGATACCGCCGAGCGACATAATATTGGCGCTGACCCCCTGATAATGCATGACGATAAATGCGCCGAGAATGCCAAGCGGCAGGGTGATAACCGCCACCAGCGCTGAGCGGAAGTGGAACAGGAACAGTGCGCAGACCACCGCCACGACCACGAATTCTTCCAGCAGTTTGTGCGACAGCGTTTCGACGGCGTGTTCGATCAGCGGCTGGCGGTCATAGACAGGCACGATTTCCACGCCAGCAGGCAGTGTGCGGGCCAGCGCGTTCAGCCGAACTTTCACCGCTTTCAGCGTTTCCAGCGCGTTTTTGCCTGAGCGCATGACAATCACGCCGCCCGCCACTTCGCCTTCACCGTTGAGTTCCGCCACGCCGCGCCGCAGTTCTGGCCCGGTGCGCACGGTCGCGACATCCGAGAGCAGCACCGGAATGCCGCTGTTCACCGTCACTACCACATTGTTGAAATCCTCCAGACTTTTGAGATAGCCGGAAGTGCGCACCATGTATTCGGCTTCGCCCATTTCCAGAAGCGAACCGCTGCTTTCCTGATTGGCATTTTGCAATGCGCTGACTAACTGCTGATGCGTTACGCCACGGGCGCGCATCCGCTGTGGATCCGCCACCACCTGATACTGGCGCACCATGCCGCCGATGCTGGCAACTTCAGACACATTCGGCACGGTTTTCAGGTCATAACGTAGCGTCCAGTCCTGCAGGGCGCGCAGCTGTTCGAGGCTGTGTTTGCCGGTTTTGTCGATCAGCGCATATTCATAAATCCAGCCGACGCCGGTGGCATCCGGGCCCAGCGAGGCTTTGGCTCCGGCGGGCAGCGAGGATTGCACCTGGCTCAGATATTCCAGCACGCGCGAACGTGCCCAGTAAGGATCGGTGCCGTCATCGAACAGCACATAAACGTAGGCATCGCCGAACATCGAAAAGCCGCGCACGGTTTTCGCGCCGGGCACCGACAGCAGTGTGGTGGTCAGCGGATACGTCACCTGATCTTCGATGATTTGCGGCGCTTTGCCCGGATAACTGACGCGCACGATCACCTGTACGTCAGAGAGATCCGGCAGCGCGTCGAGCGGTGCTTTTTGCAATGACCAGATGCCCCAGCCCGCCATCATCAGCGTGGCGAGCAGAACCAGAAGCCGGTTTTTCAGCGACCAGCGGATCACGGCGGCAATCATAAATCACCTCCGTGCTGATGCGCTTGTGGTGGCGTGGCGGGAGCAGGCAACGCGCTGCGCAGGCTGGCTTCGGAATCAATGAGGAACTGGCCGGAAGTGACAACAGACTGACCTTCTTCGAGGCCGGAAAGCACCTGCGTCCAGCCATCACGCGTCGCGCCGGTGGTCACTGGCTGCGCAGTGAAATGCCCGTTGCCGTCGTCGAGCAGCACGCTATTGCGGCTGCCGGTCTGGATAAGTGCCTCTTGTGGAATCGCCAGAACGTCAGTTTGGGCGCAGATATCCGGCGACAAATTCAGGTACATACCGGGACGCAGTTTCTCCCGCGGATTATCCATCACCACGCGGGCTTTCAGCGTGCGGCTGACGGCATCGACATCCGGCAGTAATTCGCTGACCGTGCCGTGAAATACTTCCCCCGGCTGGCTGTCGGTGCTGGCGGTAACTTTGCTGCCCGTCTGAATCTGCCCGGCGGCGGAAGGCGGATAATCCATCACGATCCACACCTGTTTCAGGCTGGTCAGTTCGAACAACGGCTGAGTGGCGCTGACCTGTGCGCCTTCGCGCACGAAAAGCTGGCTGAGATAACCGTCTTCCGGCGCGAGCACGTCGATGCGGGTTTGCGGGTGACCTGTTTTATCGACGCGGCGCAGAACGTCTTCCGGCATAAACTGCAAGGCCAGACGCTGGCGGGCGGCGGCTGACAGATTGCGGTCACCCAGCTGACGCACCGCCAGATATTCCTGCTGCGCGGCGGTCCAGTCGGGTATCCACAGCGTCGCCAGTTTCTGACCTTTTTTCACCGGCTGCTGGCTGGCGGCGACATACAACTTTTCGACTAAACCGTTCGCCCGCGCTGCGACCATACGCAGGCTGCGCTCATCAGCGCTGACCGTGCCGTAAACATTCAGCGGGGCGGATAACTTCCGGCGCTGTACCTTTTCACTGCGCATGCCGAGATTTTGCTGCTGGCGGGCGCTGACCGTGACTCCGCCGTCATCCGCCACTTCATCGGCATAACGCGGCATCAGATCCATATCCATAAACGGTGATTTACCCGGCTTATCGAAACGCTGATCCGGCGTCATAGGGTCATACCAGTACAGCACTTTGCGTTCGGCGGGAACGGCTGAAGCCTGAGTTTTTGCAGGCTGGCTGTGGCGGCCTGCAACGTAACCGGCGGCCAGTGCGGCCACAATGGCGACAGCCAGCAGGCTGTAAGTTTTCGTACCCGTCATTATTGATTCTCCTGTGGCGCAAGATAGCGCAGGGCGACCCAGTAACGGGCCACCGCAAGTTCGGCATTACGTTCAGCCAGCTGGCTGTCCAGCAGGGAGCGGCGCGCGTCGAGGACTTCGTTCAGGCTGCTTTTTCCGGCGCGGTACTGCGCCTGAATTACGCTGATACGCTGGCGTTGCAGCGGGATTACGTCATTTTTTTGCCGCTGCCAGAGCGTGCTGGCGGCCTGATACTGCGCCAGCAAACTGGTCAGCTGCGCCTGATGGTCGCGCACCAGTTGCGCCAGCCGGTCGTTGCTTTCCATCGCCATCGACTGATCGGCGGCGTGATCTTTATCCTGACGCGACGCGGTAAACAGCGGCAGATCGACGGTAAACATCACTCCCGCCAGATCCTCATAACTGTCAGCGCGGTGAGCGTAATACACCTCTACGCCGACATCCGGCAGTGCGGCAATCGCCGATTGCGAGGATTTTGCCTGCGCGACTTCCGCCTCACGCCGTGCCTGAATAATTTCAGGATGCTGTTCCACGCTGCCCGACTGTGAAACCTGAACCGGCAGGGCGATCACGTCCGGAACAGCGCCGTTGATCTCCGGCTGGTCGATACCGGTCAGCTGGCTTAAACGGGTACGCGCCAGCTGAACATCACGTTCCGCCTGGGTGAGTTTGTCCTGCATGCTGATGAGCGTCAGCCGGGCATCCAGCACGGAAGCAGGCAGCGAACTTCCGCTGCTGACACTGCCGCGTGAGACGCCAATCTGACGAGAGCTTTCATCCACCAGTTTTTGTATCTGGCTGACGTTTTGCTCGCCGATGGCCAGTTCCATCCAGGCCAGCGCAGCATCGCGATGTAAACGTGCCCGGATACTCTCGCTGGTGGCGGCGACCTGACGGGATTCAGCACGCAGCGTATCGGCTTTGCGCTCGCGTTTATCGCTGCTGACGTAATCCTGCATGATGCCGATACGCTCCATCGTCATACCTTCGCGGGTAAAGCGGTCGGTATTGCCGCCGCTGACCGGCACGTTTTCGATACCAAATTTCAGCTTCGGATCCGGCAGCTGCATCGCCGAATCCGCACGGTTATCCAGTGCATTGATCTGATGGCGGCTGGCGGAAAGCTCGGCGGAATAATCCTGCGCGGCGACCAGCGCCTGCGGCAAAGTCACAGGTGTGGCAAAGGCGCTGACCGGCACAAAAGCCAGCAGCCATTGCCACGTCACCCCCGGGTGACGCGGTAAGTTAAACATGATGGAACTCCCGGTCAGCGTTTCAGCGGTGTCAGAGTCTGCAACTGATAAGCGGTTTCAGTTTTGACAAAGCTAAAGGCGACGGGTGTTCCGGCAGGCAGGGAACGGGTGGCTATTTCAGGCGGCAGACGGAAATTCATGGTCATCGCCGGCCATTTCAGCGCAGGAATGGCGTGATGGGAAATGCTCACGCGGTCAGATTGCCACTGAGTGATCACGCCTTCGGACTCATACGTCTGGGTATTTTGCTGCATTGCCACAGGGGCGTTTTCCATCGGCATAGAATCTGCGAAGGAATAAAAGGGAATAAAGAAAAGACTAACGAAAATTAAATTGAAAATTGCACGCATGGGAATAACTCCAATACTGTCATCAGATAAAATCAGCCATTGTTTTTACCTATAAATGGCAAATACATTTCATTGAATATTGAGCGCAAAAAACACTCAGGCAGCAGGGGCTATTCTCTGTATCGGCAGAACTGGACTTCGGCGGGAGGCGCAATAACCCGAGGTGCGACCCAGTCAGCCGTGGTGACCGCAGTGCTGGCATCGACGGTAATCATGGCTAATGTCGGGACAACCGGCAGGGCAACGACCGGGGCAGAACCGCTGTCGGACTGGGTTCTTTCCGGTACGCAATGCTTCTCACACAGCACCGACTGACTTTGCATATGCTCAGGGGAATCAGGCATTTGCATGGTGATGTTATGCGACATCGCGGTAGGTTCCACCGGCGGGCGCATATTGCACTGGTGGCTGGCGAGCGCCAGCTGGGAATTCAGAATCAGCCAGCACAACGCGAACAGCAACGCACTGACCCGCTTGCCAGGCAAGCGCAGTGAATGCATAAACTGTGAAATCGCGAAACGTACTGACATGATGAATATTATTTGTGTAAGGAAGATGTGGCCGAGTATATAAGGAAATAATGTGAAGAGGAAAGAAAGAAACAGAATAAGCGCCAACTTAATTGTCAGGAAAATTAAAGATTGCGAATAACAGCGGTTCTGTTATTCGCATGTTAATTAACCTGTGGCTTCAGGTAATAATTACCTTACAGCCAGCCGGAACGTTTGAGTTTCCAGTAAAGCCATGCGCAACCGGCGACGGTCACGCCGAGCGTCACCGGGTATCCCCACCAGTCATTGAGCTCAGGCATGTTTTTAAAGTTCATGCCGTACAGGCTGAAAATGACCGTCGGGATTGCCAGAATCGCTCCCCAGCCCGCCAGTCGCTGAACCACTTCGTTCTGATGCACCGATACCAGCGCCAGATTGACGTGCATGGCGTTCGATAACATTTCGCGCATATCGTCAGTGGTGCGGATCACCTGATTGGCGTGATCCTGAACGTCACGGATATAAGCGCGCAGGCTTTTTGGAACCAGTTCTTCAAAGTGATGACTGAGCTGATTACAGATATCTTCCATCGGCACGGCGGCGTTGCGCAGTGAAAGCAGGTCACGCCTCAGGCTGTAAACCTGCTGAACCGCCTGCTGATTAAAGGTGTTCTGGAACATCATTTTTTCAATGGCATCAAACTGCTCTGTGTACTGATGCAGAATTTCCAGATAATTATCAACGATGGAATCCAGCACGCAATACAGCGCGTAGCCCGGCCCTTTGCTCATCATTTCAGGGCGTTCTTCAGCGTGTTTGCGGATTTCTTTATAGCTCGATGACGCGCCGTGGCGGATGGTAATCAGGAAGTTTTTACCGAGAAACAGATGCGTTTCGCCGTACTCGATGGTTTCATTCACTTTCTGGGCTGTGTGCGTAACGATAAACAGCGATTCACCGTACTGCTCGATTTTTGGCCGCTGATGGGCGGTCAGCGCATCTTCAATCGCCAGGTCGTGCAGGCCGAATTCTTCCTGAATGCTGCGCATATAGGCATCTTCAGGTTGCCATAACCCCAGCCAGACGAAAGTATCCGGCTCTTTCAATACTTCGCTGATGTCTTCGACCGTGACATCCTGCAAACGCTTACCGTTGCGGTAAGCCACGCTGTTGATCACTGAATCGCAGCTGGGTTTTTTATCTTCGTTAGAAATGGAGTTCATTGTTTTACCCGATTGTTATTCAGACGGAAATCCTGCCCGCAGGCAGGATGATTTCAGTGTCTGAACAGAATAGCGCAGTCTGATAGAAAAGCGCTGACCGGGAATCTTAAAAGAGAGTTTAAGCAAAAAGCGTTTCGCAAAAAATTGTTTCAGCCATCGGTCGAACGACTCACTTCTTCCCACGCATCAATATTGGCGTGCATTTGTTGCAGTTTTTCCCTGACGAATTTCACCGCGTCGCTGCCCAGCAGAAGAGAAGCGGGGGGTTCAGGCGAGTTCACCAGGTGCAAAATAGCCTGCGCGGCTTTTTGCGGATCCCCCGGCTGGTGACCGCTGCGTTTTTCACGGGTTTCGCGAACGGGACCGAAACTATCGTCATAATCGCTGATGCTGCGCGCAGAGCGCACCATTGAGCGTCCAGCCCAGTCGGTTCTGAACGACCCCGGCTGAATGGCGGTGACGGCAATATTGAACGGCTTCAGCTCTTTGGACAGCGTTTCAGAAATCCCCTGCAAGGCGAATTTACTGCCGCAGTAATAGCTGATGCCGGGCAGGGTGATAAATCCGCCCATCGAGGTGATGTTCAGAATATGTCCGGCGCGACGCGGGCGAAAATAGGGCAGAAACGCTTTGATGACCGCCACCGCGCCGAAGACATTGACGTCAAACTGATGCAGCGCTTCGCTGAGCGGCGATTCCTCCAAAATCCCTTCATGCCCGTAACCGGCGTTATTGACCAGGATGTCGACGGCTCCGATTTCCTGCTCCACAGTCGCAGCCAGCGGGGCGATAGCATCGAAATTGGTGACATCCAGCACGCGGCCAAAACTACGACCCGGCGCCAGCGCATCGAAATCTGTGCAGTCTTGTAGATTACGCAACGTGCCGACCACACGGTGTCCGGCTTTAAGAGCCTCTTGCGCCAGCGCGCGGCCAAATCCGCTGCTGACGCCGGTGATAAAGAATAATTTTGACTGGTTCATACAAACTCCTCCGTAAAAGCGGACTTGCAGAATAGGGCGGAGAGTCGGAGAAGCGTAGCCCGGATCCTCTCTGATGTTTGCCTGTTCCTATGAGGTATCTGGACGCAGCCGGTTCCCGGTGCGACACTGAATTCACTTTCCGCTATGTATTTTCAGGTTGATATGACGTTTCCGGCTTTGACAGACACTGAGCAGATGATCGCGCTTTTGAATCAGCTTACGCCCGATGAAGGCTATAATCTCACGGCGCTGGCGGATGTGCGTTTTTTGCGATCTGACCGTCCGCTTTTGCGTACGCCGGTTTTATACGAGCCGGGTATTGTGATTGTGGTGCAGGGCAGCAAGCGCGGATTTTTAGGCAATGATGTCTATTTGTATGACGCCCAACATTATCTGATGGTATCGGTGCCGGTGCCGTTCACCATGGAAACGCAGGCCAGCGCCGCTGAACCTATGCTGGCGATTTACCTGCGGCTGGATTTTAGTCTGGCCGCTGAACTGATGTTACAACTGGATGCTTTTGAACCGCCGCAGGTGAAATCGCCGAAAAGTATGGTGTCGAGTCTAATGGATAACGCGATGCGCGCCTCGGTATTGCGATTTTTGCAGGTGATGGCGTCGCCGCTGGATGCAGAAATCCTCGGCAGGGCGATGATGCGTGAAATTTACTATCGCGTGCTGACCGGCGCACAGGGCGCGACATTGCGCAGTGCGCTGACCATGCAGGGGCAGTTTGGCAAAGTGGTGAAAGCGTTACGTAAATTACACGCAGAATACGACGCGCATCTGGATGTGAATGCGCTGGCGAAAGAAGCGGGAATGAGTCTGCCGACGTTTCACAGTCACTTTAAAACCGTTACGGATACGTCGCCGATGCAGTATCTCAAGTCCACCCGTTTGCATCAGGCCAGATTGCTGATGCTGCGAAATAATCTGACCGCGTCGGCGGCCAGCGCGCAGGTGGGATACGAGAGTGTGTCGCAGTTCAGTCGCGAATTTAAACGCTTATTCGGACTGACGCCGGTCAGCGAAGTGGCGCGAATGAGGCAGAACTTTTCATTGCCTGCCTCGTCCACGCCGTCAGATTTTATCTCTTCGCATTAAGCCTTTCAGGAAATATACGTTACGGTGTCACTCCGGACGTGGTTTGTACTTTGACATCCGGTGTGGCCGCCGGACCAAATACCGTGTAAGTCGGTAAATCGACGTTCTGATACGGCTCCCAGCCGCCGCCCAGCGCTTTATACAATGACACCAGATCGGTGCTGGTTTTCACTTTCGCCTCAGCAGATTGCTGATGCGCCTGCGCCAGCTGACGTTGTGCATCAAGCACGTTGATGAACGTCGAAAGCCCCTGACGGTAACTGTCACTCGCCAGATCAAACGCGGTTTGCAACGCTTCAGTGGTCTGATCTAAACCGCTGACCTGATCCTGATCAGTTCGGTAATTCACCAGCGCATTATCAACATCCTGCAACGCCGTCAGCACGGTCTGGCGGTAATTCAGCGCCGCATTCGCCTGTTGCGCGCGGGAAAGATGCACGCTGGAAACCAGACGTCCGCCCTGGAAAATCGGCAGGGAAATCTGCGGGCCAAATGAGTAGAAATGGCTGCTCCAGTTATCGAGATAACTGACGTCGGTATTGCGCATCCCGAACTGTCCGGTCAGTGAAATACTCGGGAAAAGCTGTGCGACGGAAACCCCGATATTGGCGGTTGCCGCATGTAAATCAGCTTCGGCTTTGCGCACGTCCGGGCGACGACGCGCCAGCTGGGAAGGCACGCCGACCGGCACGGCAGCGGGCAGGGCAGGCATCGGTTTCGGCGCGGAAAGCTCAGCATCCAGCGAACCCGGCGTCTGACCGAGTAAAACTGCCAGACCGTTCATCGCCTGACGTTCCTGCGCCTGATATTGCGGCAGCTGAGCGCGCAATGAACCTAACTGCGCCCGGGCATTTTCCACATCAAGTTGCGGCGACAGTCCGTTTTGCTGACGATTCTGTGTCAGATCCAGCGTCTGCTGCGCCACGTCGATTTGCGTCTCGATGGCGTCCGTCACGCTTTGCGCGCCACGCAGTTGAAGGTAGGTGCGGGCGACTTCGGCTTCCAGCGACACCAGCGCATCGTTGCGTTGTTCGATGGAAGACCGGGTCTGCGCATTCGCGGCTTCGACCTGACGGCGGGTGCCGCCAAATAAATCCAGCTCCCAGCTGGCGTCGAAACTGCCCTGATACAAATTCACCGGTCTCGTGGCGGTATCAATAGCACCGGAGGCTTCCGGGCTCAGATCGTTGAGTTGCTGCGATGCCCCACTGGAATCGAGAATACCTTTCAGGCCGAGCTGCTGACGGGTCATTTTCGCGCTACCCTGCACCGACGGCAGCCACGCGCCTTCGGCTTGTTTCACCTGCTCACGGGCACCGGCGATACGTAAAACGGCCTGTTGCAGCGAAATATTCCCGGCAATGGCGCGGGTGATCAGACTGTCGAGCTGCGGATCGTTAAATGCTTTCCACCATAACGGATTCGGCTCCGAAGGCAGGGCGATGGACGCGCCGTCTTTGTCTTTCGGTTGCGTCATATCGTTATAGGCAGATGGCGTCACCGGATTAGGTTTCTGATAATCCGGGCCGACGGAGCAACCGGCCAGTGCAACCGCAAGGGCCGAAAGGGCAATAACATGAGTCTTTTTATACTTCCGGGTCGTAATCAACTTAATGTGCTCCGGCATTACCTTCGCTCTTAACGGGCGAAAGCAGGAAACAAAACGGGATCAAAATAACGGCGACGATGGCGCAATAACCGAACACGTCGATGTATGCCAGAATGCGCGACTGCGAAATCATTTCCTGATACATCCGCACGGTCGCCAGCTGCATCGGGTCGCCGACGATATGGGCGAAATCACGGATAGCCTCCGCGCTTTTGCTGACCGCCTGATTAAACTGTTCGTTGAGCGGCGACATGTTATGCGCCATATGGGCGCTGTGCGCCTGCGTTCGCTCAGTCACACCGGCGGTTGCCAGCGAAATACCAATCGAACCCGCGACGTTACGGAACATGGTGAACAGCGCGGCGGCGTCCGCGTTCATCTTCTGCGGAATAGTGATGAACGCGATGGTCGTCAGCGGCACGAACAGGAAACCGAGGCCTATCGACTGCGCACTGCGATACATCACCAGCGTGGTGAAATCGACATTTGGCGTCAGGGTCGCCGAATAGATAAACGAGGCCGCCAGCAGGAAAAAACCGAACGCGATGATGTAGCGCGTCTGCACCACGGGCATCAGTTTCAGCACCAGGGGGATAGACAACACGATCAGTATCGCGCCCGGCGACATCACCAACCCGGAAAGCGTGGCAGTGTATCCCAGCTGCTGCTGTGCCAGTTGCGGGATCACCACCGAACTGCCGTACAAAATCATCGCCATACCGGCCATCAGCAGACCTGCAACGGCGAAGTTTTTATCCTTCATACAGCGCAAATCGACCACCGGCTTTTTGGCGTATAACAGCCAGTAAATCGCGCCGACGATACCGGTCGCGGCCAGTACGGCAAACGTGACGATAAAGCCGGAATTAAACCAGTCATCATCTTCACCACGGTCCATCATCACCTGTAAGCAACCTAAGCCCAGCGCAATCAGCCCGATACCGATGTAATCAATACTGAGCTTGCCTTTGGCTTTGCGCTCCCACGGCGGATCTTCCAGCAGCTGATAAATCGCCAACAGGGCGATAATCCCCACCGGTATGTTGATAAGGAACACCCAGCGCCAGCTGAAGTTATCGGTGATGTAGCCGCCCAGCGTCGGGCCGACAACCGGCGCAACAATGATGGCAATCGAGGACAGACCAAACGCCTTGCCGCGATCTTCCGGTTTAAAGTAATCGAGCAGCACCGATTGCTGGATCGGCTGCAAACCGCCGCCGAAAAAGCCCTGCAGGATGCGGAACAGAATCATCTGCCACAGTTCAGTGGCGACCCCGCAAAGGAACGAGCAGACGGTGAACATACCGATACAAATCAGGAAGTAAGTTTTGCGGCCCATTACACGGCTGAGAAACGCGGATATCGGCAGCACGATGCCGTTGGCCACCAGATACGACGTCAGAACCCAGGTGGATTCGTCGTAGCTGGAAGACAACGAACCGGCGACGTGCGGCAGCGCCACGTTAACAATGGTGGTGTCCAGGATTTCCATGAACACCGCAATGGTTACAACGGCGGCAACTGCCCACGGATTGGCCTTGGGTTTCCAGTAGCTGCGATCTTCATTCATTCGACGGTCACCGTCGGTTCGACAGACAGGCCCAGCGGCAGGTGATGGTTTTCATCTAGACCGCTGTCGATGACGATTTTCACCGGCACGCGCTGAACAATTTTCACGTAGTTACCGGTGGCATTTTCAGCCGGGAAGGCTGAGAAGCGTGAACCGGTGCCTTGCTGAATACTGTCCACATGACCCTGAAGTTTGATGTCCGGGAAGGCATCGACGGTGATTTCCACCTTATTGCCCGGACGCATACGTTCAAGCTGAGATTCCTTATAGTTCGCGGCGATCCAGATATCTTTCGACACCACGGAGAACAGCGAAGTCCCGGCCTGAACCAGCGTGCCGAGCTGCACATTACGCTTGGTCACATAGCCGTCGAACGGTGCGCGAACCTGCGCATAGGAAAGATTCAGCGTGGCGGTTTCCAGCTGGGCTTTCGCCTGCTCAACCTGTTGCTGACGGGCTTCGACGTTAGTTTCCGCCTGACGGATATTCAGCTGCACCTGCGCGGCAACCTGCACCTGCGCTTTGGCGTTTTCCAGATCCGCCGCTGCAGAACGTACCTGCGCATTGGACGTATCAATATTCTGTTGCGTGGTCGCACGCGGATCGACACCGCGCTGGCGGCGGAAATCAGCGGTAGCATTCAGTAAATTGGCTTCCGCACGAGTTTGCTGAGCTTTCGCCTGGGCCAGTTGCGCCGGATATTGCACTTTCGCCAGGTCATACTGCGCCTGTGACTGATGCAACTGAGCGACGGCCAGACCGAGCTGCGCCTGTGCCTGGTCACGTTGCGCGGTGGCGTCACGTGGGTCAATTTCCACCAGCAGATCGCCTTTTTTGACGAACTGGTTATCTTTCACCGCAAGGTGAGTGACATAACCAGCGATTTTCGGCGCGATGGTCACGGCATCGCCTTCGGTAAAGGCGTCATCGGTGCTTATCTGATCTTTGGTCATCAGCCACCAGACCAGCGCAACAATTACCATCACTACCACGACAATCCCGAGGATGATCAGCGGCTTCTTGCCCGGACCTTTGCGCTTTTCATCATTATCCTGATTCTCCTTCCCGGACTCTTTCTGATCTTTAGCGTCTTGTTTGTGACCTTCTCCTGATTTTACCTGGCTGGAATCGAGTTCTGACTGTGCGTCTTCGGACGCGGAAGGCTGGTTATTTTTTTCGTTTGTCATAATGCTCATCTGATTATCGGAGCGCGCGCGCCGGAACAAAGAAATCATGTTTTAAGCTAGATTGTATTGATGTAAATGCAAGTAAATATAGGTCAATAAACCTTAGTGAGGGCACGAAGATCCAAACCATAGGGAAGGTCTTAAAAGTACGAAATGGGTTATACTGCGGAGCTGGTATTTGTATTTATCAAATAAATTTGATTCTTAGCTTCAGGAAATTCTTGTGATCACTTCCCAAAAAAATCTGCTCCACAGGAGTCAATCATGAGCCGTCCGGCGCCTTCCTATAAAGGCCTGACGCGTATTGCCTCGCTGGTCTCCCTGTGTGTGGCGCTGGTTCTGGTGTGCGTCAAAGTCTGGGCCTGGGCAGCCACCGGCTCGATTGCGTTGCTGACTTCCGCCGCCGACGGTCTGGTCGATGTGCTGGCTTCAATGGTGACGTTAATCGGCGTGCGTTACGCCATCCGCCCAGCGGATAAAGGTCATCGTTATGGACATGGTAAAGCCGAAGCCGTGGCGGCGTTTGTTCAGGCGCTGCTGCTGGGCGGAGCCGGGCTGGTGCTGGGCGGTGAATCTATCGGACGCATCATTAACCCCGCACCGCTGGCGCAACTCGGCCTCGGGATTTGGGTCATCATCGGCAGTTCAATCGCCGCCACCGGTTTAGTGCTGATGCAAACGTACGTGGTGAAACGCACCGGTTCGACGGCCATCGCCGCTGACCGCGCGCACTACGTCACGGATGTCGCGGTGAATATCGCCGTGCTGCTGGCGCTGATTTTCGAGCGTTATTTTGGCTGGACGCGTTCTGACTCCATCGGCGCGCTGCTGATTTCCTTCTATATGCTCTGGAACGCCCGCGGTATGGCGGCAGACGCACTGACTCAATTGCTGGACAGAGAACTGAGCGCCGACGATCGTAAACGCATCAAAGCGGCGGTATTAGGCGTCGAAGGCGTGCGCGGTGTGCATGACATCCGTACCCGCAACGGCGGCGACCGCGTATTTGTTGAGTTCCACCTTGAAGTAGACGGCAATCTGACGGTTGATATCGGGCACGATATCGGTGATGCAGCTGAAATGGCGGTGAGCAAACTGTTTAAGTCCGCGGATGTAACGGCGCATCTGGAGCCGGACGGGATTGATGACGACAGGTTAGATAATTTATTGCACTAAGGTTTAGGCATTGGGTTGCCACCCAAATTGGCCTTAAGGTCGTGGGCGTCGGCCCACACCGACTTGGGGGGGCGGCCTATCGCCGCCACCCCCCAAGACCCCCCGGGCTCTTTCACTGCGCGCTGTCGCTGGAACGACGGACATGTTCCGAAGCAATTGTGAGTGGCGCAAAATGTCATCGCTGCGCGATCCCCGAATTTCAGGCTTCGAGCCTATGGTCTCGAACCGTTCATTCGGTGCCATTTTTGAGCACGCCAATATACTTATCTAAAAGATAAATCCATTCCGTTTTTGATTTTAAGATCGTCCGGGCGATTCAGAAATCTTGCTGAACGGAGCGGCCTGGAGACCCATGGCTCAAGGACCAAGAGAAGGAACCGCGCAGCGGCAAGATTTCAGCCTGTCACTGCGGCAACTGAAACATAGCCAGCGAGCGAAGCGTGCAGGTAAAAAAACGCAGGATTCCAAAGGGTTTCGTTTAAAACCCTTTGGGCCAGTGTGGGCGGCGAGCCCACGACCTTGACCCTACGGCCAGTTTGGGTGGCAACCCAAGGTTTTAGAATTTTAAGCTTTTGAAAAGCCGCCCAAATGCAGCGGCTCTGCTGCATTACTTGATCGCCATGGCATCCCGCATGGTATAGAACAAATCCGTCTGGTCGGTAAGCCCGACAACATTCGCTGCATGTGGCCCGAACGCGGCGATACGCAGTTGAGTCCCGGTATGTCCCTGCGAATCATCTTCTGAGTTGCCGTAGCTGATGGTCATCGGGGCGCCGTCTTTGGTGGTCAGCGTCTGCGTCAGACCCGGTGCTTTGGCGTCGGCTTCGATAATCTGACTGGAATGTGCGTGGTCGGCAGTGACGATAACCAGTGTGTTGCCGTCCTGACGGGCAAATTCCAGCGCTTTCTGCACAGCTTCATCCAGATCAACCGTTTCACCAAACTGCCCGCATGGATTGGCGGCGTGATCTTGCTTATCAATCGACGCGCCTTCAACTTGCAGGAAGAAACCGTTTTGATTGGTTTTAAGCAGGTCAATGGCTTTTTCGGTCATTGCTGCCAGCGTCGGGATTTCTGCGGTGCGTTGCGGATTGGCTTGGCAGATCACGGCAGGTTTATCAATATTGCCGTGATAAGTGGCTTTCGGGCCCTGCCAGCGAACCGGCATATTACCTTCGGAGAACAAGCCCAGCAGCGGTTTTTTCTGATCAGCCTGCGTAATGGCGCTGAGTTGTTCCGCGTTTTCCACCCACACATAACCCTGCGCCAGCGCCTGTTCTTTCAGCGATTTATCCTTAAATTCACCCGCTGTGGCCAGCTGACTAAAGGATTTTCTGCCGCCGCCGAGTGTGACATCCGCACGAGCGTGTAATAACTGTTCGGTGATAGAACCGCGTCCGCCGTTTTCCAGCGCGTTGCTGGCACATTTCCCGGCGGTTTCTTCCGGTCCGTAACATTTACGTGAGGTGACGTGGGCGATTTGTGCGGCTGGCGTGGCGTCCTGCAATTCTGCGGTGGAGACGTTGCCGGTGGCTTTACCCGCAGCTTTGGCGATTTCGAGAATGGTCTGGTGATCTTTACCGTTTACATCCACGCCAATCGCACCGTTATAGCTTTTGACCCCTGTGGTCCAGGCGGTCGCAGAAGCAGCAGAATCAGTCACATAACTTGGTTTCTGGGTTTTCTTATCCAGAGAATAATGGGTGTACTGACCGGTCAGCGGCAGGGCATCAATACCTTTGAAATAGCCGCCCGCACCTTCTGCATAGTTACGCGCGGAGGTGATTTCAGAATCACCCATGCCGTCACCAATCAGCAGAATCACGTTTTTCACCGTTTTGTCGGACAGCGAGGCTTTCAATGCTGCGGTCTGATCACCGCTCAGACGACGTGCGCCACCCGGTTCAGTCAGCACGCCCTTCGCCGCGCGGACAGTCAGCGTGTCAGTTTCAGCGGCGAGGGCAGTGGCAGAAGTGGAAAGCAGCAGGGCGGCAGTCACGGCGCGGGCGATCAGAGAAACAGATTGTTGCATTGTCAAAACTCCTTTTAAGAACCATCGGAAATAAAAATACACATATGGATATTTTTTGTTACCAGAAGGTTAGGGGAGAGTTGTGACGGTTTAATGACAGGCGCGGGGCGTTCAGAGGGGACAAGCCTTTCCCCTTTGGTCGGTTTCGGCGCGAGAGGGCGCGTGATAACCCTTGTTAAGAAACCCAAACGTTCTCGGCCAGCTTTCAGTGCAACTGAGAAGCCGCCCTTGGCATCGGCACTTTGCAAAAAAAAAGCCCCGAAGATCGGGGCTTTTTCACAACAACGTCAACGGCGTAATCAGTTGACCTGAACCGGCATACCGGAACGCATCTCGATTGCGCGCTGAACCACAGTCTGGTTAACAGCAGGATCCATCGCCACAGTGTTCGCACTGCCGGTCAGAGTGATTGGCAGCGGCTGCTGGGAATCAAACTCTTCCTGGTTAGAAGACAACGGGTTGTGGATCTCAATGTAACGCTTACCGTCTGGCTCAACGGTCGCTTTCACAGGTTCATTGATGAACTGAACGCGGGTGCCTTGCGGCACGTTGTCAAACAGCCATTTGATGTCGGCATCACGCAGACGCACACAACCGTGGCTCACGCGCAGACCGATACCGAAGTTGGCGTTGGTGCCGTGAACGGCATACAGACGGCCAACGTACAGCGCGTACAGACCCATTGGGTTATCCGGGCCAGCAGGGAAGACTGCTGGCAGGAATTCGCCGCGGGAAGCATATTCTTCATGCATCTTCGCAGTCGGAGTCCAGGTCGGGCCGGCTTTTTTACGCTGAACGGTAGTAACCCAGTTCATCGGGGTGTCTTTGCCCAGTTCACCGATACCGATTGGCAGAACCACTACGGTGTTAGTGCCTTTCGGGTAGTAATACAGACGCATTTCAGCGCTGTTGATCACGATGCCATCATGCGGGGTATCCGGCAGGATCAGCTGCTGAGGGATGGTCAGCACGGTGCCTGGAGTTGGCAGGAACGGGTCAACGCCAGGGTTGGCTTCGAGCATGTTGCTCAAACCCATCTGGTATTGTGCTGCGAAATGTTCCAGTGGCAGGCTGCTGCCCTGAGGAACAGTGACTGTGATGTTTTCACCGACCAGACGACCATTATTGGCCGGCAGAGGGTAGACCACAGCAAAAGACGCCTGGCTATATGCAGCAACTGCCAAAACCAGGGTAAGGATTGCGCGAATGCTCATTTTCATATTTTCGTTGGTCGTTAATGCCACACTGGCAGTTGTTGTCAGAATGTTGATTCCCCCCGACGCGCTCGAAACCGGCCGGAGAGATAGTGTACTTGCACATAGCACTTGAAAGGGACTCAGGATATGTAACGAATCGCCTTACAGGGCCGCTAATTATAAGGATTTATTTCAAACAGGCCAAAGCTTTCTCATCTTGTTGGAAAAGTTCCCTTAAGCAACCGCATTTTTTGATGCATACACCACATTTCTTTACATTTATTTGCTCATTTACGGCAAAACGGCACCATGATCAACGCCGCCAGAAACATCCAGGCCATCACCTGAAAAATGTCATTAAACGCCAGGGTCAGAGACTGCGCGGCAACCTTCGCACCAAACAAACCTTTCGCCATCAGTAATGCCTGCGCCGTATCCGGTGTCAGGTGGCCAATCTTCTGCGCCAGGGAGCCAATCACTTCCTGCGCGGTATAGCCGTATTGTCCGAGATTTTCGCCGAAACGGGCCGCATGCACCCTTGTCCAGTCCTGCAACCAGGTATTGACGGTAGCAATACCAATAGCACCGCCAAGATTTCGCATCAGATTAAACAGTCCCGACGCGTAACGCAGTTCCGGCCCCTGAAACGCGGTCAGCGCCATGTTCACGCTCGGTACGATACATAACATTATAAATAAGCCGCGCACGACCTGCGGCCAGAAAAACTGATCTGATCCCCAGAACGGGGTGACGGTGGTGGTTAGCCACAGACTGAGAGCAAAACCGGATAATCCCACGGCGATCAGCAACCGGCGGTCAACGCGCCCGATGAGTCTGGCAGCAATAATAGTGCTGAAAAACTGGCCGACGCCGACCACAAACACCGTCGTACCGATTTCCAGACTGTTGAAATCGCGGATGCGCCCCAGGAAAACGGGCGTCAGATAGGTCGAGGCGTAAAGTCCGAAGCCGACCACCAGATTGAACAGGCAGGCGAAGGTGAACGTCGGGTCGCGGAAAGGGGTCAGGCGCACGATCGGGTTTTTGGAATAAAAGGAACGCTCGAGAAACAGGACAAACGCCACCAGCGAGAACCAGGCGGAAATCTGAATTTGCGGATCGCTGAACCAGTTTTTGCGCGGACCTTCTTCCAGCACATATTCCAGACAACCCAGTGCTATCGCCATAGACAGTAAATGCACCCAGTCGATGCGTTTGAGCATCGAAAAGTCGGCTTTATCAACATGGATAAACAGTACCGCGCCGGTCGCCACCAGAATACCCGGAAGAATATTGATGAAGAAAATCCAGCGCCAGTCGAGCAGTTGCGTGACTACGCCGCCGACCGTCGGACCGAGCGTCGGCGCCAGTACGCTGACCATGCCGAGGATCGCCGGGATCAACGCCTGCTGTTTACCCTGAAACATGGCAAAGCCGGTGGCAAATACGGTCGGCACCATCGCGCCGCCGGTGAATCCCTGTAAGGCGCGAAAGAAGATCATCGATTCAATATTCCACGACAATCCGCAGCCGATACTGCTGAGCGTAAACAGCGCGGCGGAGGCACTGAACAGCCAGCGGGTGGAAAGGGCCTGCGTGAGAAATGCCGAGAAAGGGATCATCACCAGTTCGGCGATCAGGTACGACGTTTGTACCCAGCTGATTTCATCTGGACCGGCGGAAAGTCCGGCCTGTACATCATTTAAAGAAGCGGCGACGATCTGAATGTCGATCAGCGCCAGGAACATGCCAAACGCCATAATGCTGAAAATCAGAAACTTGCGTGATGTCGGGTAATCCGCAGGCGAGAGCGTCGCGGCTGGAGTCAGGGTGGCAGACATTTTTGTGATATCCCGGGGCTTGTTTGTATGATGAGTGTCATATTAATATGATGGCCATCATGCAATGAGTGAGAATGAAAATGAGTGAAGCCACAGCAGGCGAAGGGATCCCGGTCCCGGAAGAAAAATCCCGTAAACGGTCGAAGCGGATCTTTGTAGTCAGCGGCATTGCACTGGCTGTTGCCCTGGGCGGTGCCGCCTGGTTGCTGGCAGCGCCTGCGGCAGAATCCACCGATGATGCCTATCTGACGGCGGATGCAACCACCGTTGCACCAAAAGTGAAGGGGTTTGTGGCCAAAGTGCTGGTGAGCCATAACCAGCGGGTTCATGCGGGGGATAAACTGGTGCTGATCGACAGTGAAGAATTTACTGCACGTCTGAACGCGGCACGCGGGGATCTCGAAGATGCCCGCGCTCAGGTGGCGCAGCAGCAGGCGGCGTTACTTAGTCAGCAGGCACAGGAACAGCTGGCTCTGACGCAAATTGAAGCGGCGCGCACGGCGATCCGTTCCTCACGTGCCGAACAGCAACACGCCGAAGCAGAACAACAGCGTTATCAGTCTCTGGCGGTCAGTGGTGCGACGTCTCGCAATGATGCAGATCGGTATAAAACGACAGCCGTGACCGCGGAACAGACCTCGGCGCACGCCGCAGCGATGTTGGATGTGGCGCAAAATCAGGCAGCGGTCACGCATGCCAAAAGGGCTGAAATTGAAGCGGCACTGGCCCTGGCAAATGCGGCGGTGATGAAAGCACAGGCGGCAGAAGATCTGGCACAGCAGGATCTCAATCACACCACTATTTTTGCTGCGGTTGATGGCGTAGCGGGTAACCGTCAGGTGCAGGTGGGTGATTATGTCACGCCCGGTCAGCGGCTGATGACGCTGGTACCGGAGCAGGGGATTTATGTGACGGCCAACTTCAAGGAAACGCAGACCGGCAGGATGCAGCCGGGACAACGGGCGGATGTGCATGTGGATGCGCTGCCAGGCGTGACGTTTCACGGTGAAGTCGACAGTCTCGCGCCGGGTTCCGGTTCGACATTTGCGTTGCTGCCGTTTGAGCCGGGGACGGGTAACTTTACCAAGATTGTTCAGCGGGTGCCGGTGCGCATTCGCCTCGATGCCGGTCAGCCGGATTTGGCGGCGCTGCGTCCGGGATTATCGGTGGATGCCCGCGTTTCGTTAACCGATGCGGTCAGGTAAACTATGACGGCAATTTTCTGATTATCAGGGCCTTACTATGCGCTACGAAAGTGAACATAAACCTAAAATCCGCGAGCGGATCGTGAAAGAAGCGGCGAAAGCTATCCGCGCCAAAGGGCCGTTGCAGGTCAGTGTGGCGGGTGTGATGAGCAAGGCCGGGCTGACGCACGGCGGGTTTTATGCGCACTTTGCGTCGAAAGAGGCGCTAATCGAAGCAGCAATAGAACAGATGTTTAATCAGGTGATGCTGCGCTGGGAGAAAAAAAATCAGGGACTGGCCGCACCGGAACAGCTGGCGGGCTATATTGATTTTTACCTTTCTCCTTGGCATCGCGACAATCGCGCGCAAGGCTGTCCGGTTTCGGCGCTGGCTTCAGAAACACCACGCATGCCGGCCCCTTGCCAGGTGGAATTCGCCAGGGGAATCGAACGTATCCGGGGAATGATTATTCGCCAGCTGACGGAGATAGGTGTTGATGATCCGCAAACTACGGCGATATCGGTGAGTGCAGAGCTGATGGGCAGTTTATCGCTGGCGCGATGTGAACCGGATCGGCAGATATCCGATGCCTTGCTGGAAAGTGCGCGGAAGGCGCTGAAGACACGGTTAGATTTGTCAGACGAATAGATGTATTCGGACGGTTCCCTCCCCTGCGAAGGGGAGGGTTGGGGTGGGATATTAAAGATAACACGAGGGTTAAGTTCGTAGTAAACCCACACCCTATCCCAGCCTTCCCCTCGTGAGAGGGGAAGGAGTAAATCAGAAATCATAACCTACTGTAGCAACCACGGTACGTTCCTGACCCCAGTAGCAGTAGCTGGTGCCGTAACAGGCTGCGACATAGTTTTTGTCGAGCAAGTTGTTGGCGTTCAGCTGCACATACGCGCCTTTCAGCTGCGGATTAAACTGCACCAGATTCATACGCAGTGAAGCATCAACCAGCGTCGCGGAAGGCATGTGCTGGGTGTTTTCGTTATCAGCCCATTGCGTGCCGATATAACGAACGCCCAGTCCCAGATCCACACCCACCGGCGTATTGTACTGACCCCAGATGGAAGCCATTTGCTTAGGCGTCACATACGGCGTGTTGCCGTTGTTCTGCGCCGCATCACGGATACGTACTTTGTTGTAGGTATAACCGGCCATCACGTTGAAGCGTTCAGTAACCTGTTTCTTGGCTTCCAGCTCCAGACCCTGTGAACGGATTTTACCTGCCGGCTCGTAGTAGCTGCCCACGACGACACGGTTGCCCACGTCTTTTTGCGTCAGATCATACAGCGCTGCGGTGTACATATCGGATGTGCCGACCGGCTGGAATTTGATCCCCGCTTCGTATTGTTCACTCTGCATCGGTTTCAGCAATGTGCCGTCCTGACCCGGCAGGGCAGATGGCGTCATCGCCTGGCTGTAGCTGACGTACGGAGAAATGCCGTTGTCGAATGCATAAAGCAGGGAAGCGCGGCTGCTGAAGTGTTCGTCTTTACGTTCGCTGTTGCTTTGCGTGCCGTAAATGCTTTCATAGCTGCGGCTGGACGTTTTCAGCGTGTCGTAACGGCCGGACAGGGTCAGATACCATTTGTTCCAGCTCATTTCGTCCTGCAGATAAGTGCCCATCTGCTCGTAACGGTTTTTGCCGCGTGAATGACTGTAGTAATTCAGTGCATCGCCGCCAACACCGGTATACGGGTTCAGCATCTCAGCGGTTGCACCATCAGATTTTACGTCGTTGATAAAGTGGGAATAGTCGAAACCGAGTACCACTTTATGCGCCACTTCGCCGGTCGCGAAATCGGCTTCCAGCTGGTTGTCGATAGCGAACGTATCCAGAGAAGATTTCTCGCCAGAATAGTAGCGATTCATCAGAGTACGGTCGGCGTTCCAGCCTGCCTGATACACCTGATCCAGTTCGGTATTAGAATGGGTGTAATTGGCGTTCTGGCGGAATGACCACACGTCGTTAAACGCGTGCTGGAATTCGTAGCTGTAGATTTGTTCCCAGCGTTTGAACTGGTTGCGGGTGCTTTCGCCATCGAAGAAACCACGGCTCAGTTTCTGGCCGTACAGGCTGCCGTCAGCTGGGACTGCGGCGTGGTAACCACCGGACGGATCCTTTTGCAGATAAGCGCGCAGTAACAGCGAGGTGTTTTCATCCGGCGTCCACAGCAACTGTGGAGAAATCGCGTAACGCTCTTCGCGCTGGTGATCGTACTGCGTATCGCTGCTGCGGGTCATACCGGTCAGACGGAATGCAAGCTGATCGTTGATCGCATTGGTGTAATCGAACGCGCCGCCTTTGGTATTTTGCGTACCGCCGGAAAGCTGGAAGTGACCTTCTTCAGCGAACTGCGGACGCTTGGTGGATTCAACCACCACACCGCCCGGAATACTCTGGCCGTAAAGCGCAGAAGACGGGCCTTTCACCACATCAATACGCTCAAGGAACCATGGATCAACCTGAATGGAGTTGTAAGTCGCGCCATCGCTGAGAATACGCAGGCCATCGAGGAAGGTGTTGTTGACGTCACCGCCGTGGAAACCGCGCAGGGAAATCGTGTCATAACGCGTTGCGCCGCCGGCAAAGTTGGTGAATACGCCCGGCGTGTAGTTCAGTGCAGCGTTAACCGTGGTGGCGTTCTGGTCCGTCATTTGTTGACGGGTCACAACAGAAACGGCCTGACCGGTCGTGATCAGCGGCTGATCTGTTTTGGTCGCGCTTTTACTGGTTTTTGCACTGTAACCCTGCGTCGGGGCATCTGCGGTATCAGCAGGTGCGGCTTTGACTACGACCGTATCTTCGGCAGCCATTGATGCAGCCGGAACGGCCAGCGCCATGGCGCACATAAGCACCGAGCGTTTGAGGGGGAAAGCCAACAACATATTCATAGTCCCTATAAATAACCTGATAAATCATCAGGTGATTAATTGATGCGTGTGTAATAAACCCAAAAAGCCAACAGCGTTCCGCACGAAAGCCGAGACACAGACATGCGTACTGGCCTGACGAAAACGAGACGAATGTTAAACTTAATGATAATTGTTATCATTATTATTTTGCAAATTAAAGGGAACTTTCTCCAAAAACTGTGAAGTGGCGCATATTCATCCTTATGAAAGAAAGGGTTTTTTTGGTTGTTTTGCAAACAACCTCACTTAAGGAATGGTTATCGTGTCTGACTAAAGAAGCGTGAAATTTGAAGAATTTCATTGAAAAGGCGGGCAAAACCGCCGTAACGGATTAGCTTTAAAAGTGAGTTTTTTAAAATCGAAAAAGTTCACCGCAGGAGACAACATGAAACCGGAAAGTTCGCAGGAATACAGTCAAAAATGGACCGAAGTGGATAACTATCTGGTCGGCCATCTGGTGGAAGACGATCCCGTATTACAGCAGGTGCTGGACAATAATCATCAGGCCGGATTGCCCGCGCATGATGTGGCACCTAATCAGGGAAAACTTCTGGCATTATTCGCGCAAATTACCGGCGCCCAGAAGGTGCTGGAAATCGGCACGCTCGGCGCTTACAGCACAATCTGGCTGGCGCGCGCACTGCCCGCACTGGGCAAAGTTGTGACGCTGGAGGCCGATGCGCATCATGCCCGGATTGCACAGACCAATATTGATCTCGTCGGTTTGCAGGACAAAATTACGTTGCACACCGGTCCGGCGTCAGAAACCTTACCGACGCTTACGGCTGAAGCGCCGTTTGATTTGATTTTTATTGATGCAGATAAACCCAGTAATCCGCTTTATCTGGAATGGGCGCTGAAGCTTTCGAAGCCAGGTACATTAATTATCGGTGACAACGTGGTGCGGGACGGCGCGGTGGTTGATCCGCAAAGCGACGACGCCCGTGTGCAGGGCGTTCGCCGCTTTATTGAGATGATTGAGCAGGAACCGCGTTTGTCCGCCACCGCGCTGCAAACCGTCGGCAGCAAAGGCTGGGACGGTTTTGTGCTGGCGCGGGTTAACAGTTAAACACAGACGTTAACGGGCGAGACCAAAGCCAATCTCAAACAGCGGATCTTCGCTGTCGTGCGGCATATCCGACTGCTGTTTCAGCACGGCTTCCATAGAAGAAGGCAGTTCGAACGGCAGTTTACCGGTATAGGTTTCGCTGCTGGTCAGACGGCTGAACAGCACCGCATCGCTGACCCCGAAATTACCGATGACCGCTTTCGCTTTGTCATTCACGTTGGTGAGAATGGCAGGGCGGTCGAGATACACGGTCACCACCGTCGGCACCGCTTTGCTGGCTTTTACAATGGCCTGATAATCGGCATTATCGTCAGTGAAAGCCAGCGAGCCTTCATGGTGACGCTTGCCGAAGAACCAGGCTGTATGCGGCTGTTCGTACGGCGCATGGGCGCGAATGAGAGCGATATCGGCTTTTTCGGGTGCATCAACCACGGTAAAGCCTGCGTCTTGTGCGGCTTTCGGGTCAATGCCATACAACCACACTTTTTTGCCTTTCTTCAGCGGTAACAGATCGCCGGTGTTTTGCAGCAAAACAAGGGAATGACGTTGCGCGGCGTCGGCTTCTTTCTGCCAGTCTGCGCGCCCGACGGTTTTCACCGCGTTCTGCGGATCGATAAACGGATTTTCAAACAATCCGGTACGGAATTTCTGCTCGAGGATCCGCTCTGCGGATTCATCCAGCCGCTGCGATGTGAGTTGTTTTTCGTTCACCGCATTCACCAGCAATTGTGAGTCAGTCACGCCGCCAAACTGATCTACACCTGCTTTCACGGCTTTGACGAAACGCTGCTGCGGCGTCAAGTTTTCAACGCCCCAGGACATACCGCCGGGTACCGGTTCTTTGCCCGCCGGCGAACCGTTCAAACATTCGTCTTCGCAGTTGCTGGTGATCAGCCAGTCGCTGAGGATCACACCTTTAAAACCATACTGGCCGCGCAGAATATCTGTCAGTAACTGATGGCTGAATCCGGCACCGACCTGTTCCAGCGGTTTGCCTTCGAACGACGCGTTTTTTAAAATGGAATAGGTGGGCATGACACTGGCGACGTTGGCTTCAAACGCGCCGGTAAAAGGATAGATGTGTTCTTTGAGATTATTGCCGGGGAAGACGGCGTTTTTGCCGTAGACGTTGTGGCTGTCGTAGCCGTTTTCCGCTGCGCCGTAACCGACCCAGTGTTTTACCACCGAAATTACGCTGCCGGAATTAAGGCCATCGCCGCCGTTTTGCATCCCTTCGATGTAGCCGCGCACCATGTTATGTACCCGTGTCGGGTCTTCGCCGAAAGTACCGCTGATTCGCGCCCAGCGCGGTTCGGTCGCCAGATCGGCCTGCGGAGAAAGGGCTTCACGAATACCGACGGCCAGATATTCCTGACGTACAATATCGGCATAACGACGGGTGAGTTTTTCATTACCAATCGCCGCCAGCCCTAAGGTTTCCGGCCACTGGGTGAATTTGCCGGAAGAAGTGCTCGCGCCAATCAGATATTCGAACGAGTTACGCGGGTCGCTGCTGACTGTGACCGGAATCCCGAGCCGGGTCTTTTCAGCAATCTGCTGCAATTTGTTATTTTCTTCCGCCATCAGCGCCGGATCTTCGGCAGAAAGACGGGTGATCAGGCTGTTGACCTTAGCGCCGGAAATCATTTTTTCCGCTGCCGCGATATCATAATGTGTTCCGGCACCGATCGGACTGTTGGCCGTCGGTGCGGAACCGTGCATCATCACCCCGGCTTTTTCTTCCAGTGTCATGCGTTTTACCAGATCGGCCGCGCGTTCTTCCGGCGTCAGCCGCCAGTCTTCATAAGGTTCGAGTTTGCCGGAATGATTGAGGTCTTTGAACTGCAACCCGTCAACGGTGAGCAATGTAACTTCCCGCTGACTCAGTTCAGGCTGAGCGGTATCAGCAAAAGCGGCAGGGGTTGAAAGCAGCAGGGCAGAAACAGTCAGGCTCAGAGGTTTGATTTTCATCATCATCCTTAATTATTTTGTGTCTATAAAGGGTTGATAAATATAGAAACTTAATTCTTAAGGAATAACCTATTTGCCTGACTGATATTGCGATCAGGTTCTCAATTGTTATCAGCCAAGCACCATTCCCAGCACTGCGCCGACCGCCAGCACCCATAACGGGTGAATACGTTTATTGAGCGCCAGCAAGGTACACAGGGCAATAACGCCCGCCAGCGTCAGCGTAGTGGCGGAGGCTTTGGCGATTAACAATCCGCTCGATACCACCAGCCCGACGGTCACCGGCACCAGACCGCGCTGAATGACCTGGCGCCACGGACGATTTTTGTAACGTTTCCATCCGCCCATTACGATCAGGGTGACAATAGAAGAGGGACCAAACTTCGCCAGCGAAGACACCAGCAGGCCGGACCATCCCGCGACCTGCCAGCCAATCAGCGGCACGATCATCATATTCGGGCCGGGTGCGGCCTGCGCAAGTGCGAACAGGGCGCTGAATTCCTGAGCACTCATCCAGTGATGCACCTGCACCACGGCACGCTGCATCTCCGGCAAAATGGTATTACCGCCGCCAAACGCCAGCAGCGAAAGCTCGGTAAACAGCAGGGCGAGTGAGAGTAAAACGGCCATCAGAATTTACTCCTGGCGCAGATGAAAATACTGACCGGTGCCAGCACCAGCATGACCGGCAGCATCGGGATGCGAAATCCTGCAATAGCGATGACGCCGGCGGCGACCAGCGCCAGTTGCAGCCATTTCCCCCGCAAAGGCGCCAGCATTTTTATGCCGGTGGATAACAGTAAACCGGCCGCCCCCGCCGCCATTCCCGCAAACAAATGTTCTACCAGCGGTTCATTCTGATAACGCGCATACACCAGGCCGAGCAGGACAACGCAAATTGTCGGTGCCAGGATCAGACCGAGAATGGCCGAAAGAGCACCGCGCAGCCCGCGAAATTCCATCCCCAGCGCGACGGACAAATTAATGATATTGCCGCCCGGTAAAAACTGGCACAGACCCAGCAGTTCGGTGAACTGATCGCCGGTCAGCCAGCGGCGTTTATCCACCAGCATATGTCGCGCCATCGGCAGTACACCGCCGAAACCGGTCAGGCCAAGGACGAAAAAGCCCATAAACAGTTGTCCGCAATCGGGTTGCGGCGCGGTCCCATCTTCTGTATCCAGCATTAATTTATCCTGCGTTTGTGCCGACATTTTCACACTCTCCCTCAAATGTAATTCAAAGACGCCAGAGGCGTAAATTCTGTTAAGGATCATGCGCGGGGATGTGCCATGATGTCTAATGCCTTTATTAATGCCTAAATATACCCTGAGGGTATGGATATGATTGAGCTGAAGCGTCTGAATGCGTTCGTGACCGTGGTGGAAGCAGGCAGCATTACCCGTGCCGCAGAACTGCTGTTCATCCAGCAGCCGCCACTCACCCGCCTGTTGCAGGGGCTGGAGCAGGAATTTGGCGTACCTTTATTGCAACGCTTACCGCGTGGCGTGATCCCGACCGAAGCGGGCGAAGTGTTATTGCAGGAAGCGCGTGCGGTGCTGGCGCGGGCCGCACAGCTCAGCTCCGCAATGCAGCGTGCCGCACAGGGAGAGCAGGGGCGCGTGCGTATTGGTTTCACCAGTTCCGCCGCGCTGCACACTTTTGTGCCCGCGCTGCTACGCCGGTACCGGGAGATTTATCCGGCGGTCAGCACGCTGCTTGAGGAAAGCGGCAGCGGTGAATTACTGGCATCAGTGGTGGCGGGAGAACTGGATGTGGCGTTTGTGCGTATGCGGGTCAAAGATATGCCCGAATTAGAAATGGAAAAAGTGCTGGAAGAACCGATGTGGGTGGCAGTACCGGCCGGACACAAACTGGCAGCGCAAAAGTGTGCAAAACCGCTGAAGCTTGAAGATCTCAGCAATGAGCCGTTTGTATTGTACCGCCGTCGTGCCGGACAGGGGTTGTACGACGCCATACTGGCAGCGTATGTCCGCGCAGGTTTTAGTCCGCATATTGTGCAGGAAGCGCCGCGGCTGACATCGTGTCTGAGTCTGGTCGGCGCAGGGCTGGGAATTTCAATTGTGCCGGAGTCTATGACCCGCCTCGGCGGCGATGGCGTGGTATTTCTGCCGCTGGATGCGGCCACGCAACTCAGTGCGCCGCTGTATCTCGCGCGGCGGGAAGACAGCCATTCATCGGCTATAATCAATACGTTTTGCAGTCTTGTGAAAACCCAGCTGGCCGCAAATTAAAGATGCTGTTCAGAAATGTGTTTTTGGGTGGATTCCAGCGTAATGCCATCAGATTCTATTGCACTGAGCAGCGAATCGAGCAGGCCTGGGAAGCGGGCGTCCAGATCTTCGCGGCGCAGTGAAAGCAAATTGGCACGGCCGTCCGGGCGCTGCCAGATAACACCGCTGTCACGCAGTACGCGCCAGTGATGGGTGAGTGTTGATTTCGACAGACCTTGTAATAACGTTCCGCAAGGATGCTCGCCGCCTTTCGCCAGCGTTCGCACCACGGCCAGTCGTAACGGATTACCCAGTGCAGTCAGAACATTTTCGAGGCGGATCTGCTCGCGCTCAGGGTGGTTGGCTATCATATTGCTCCTTTACTTTAACGACACTCATCGGGGGCCGCGCAATATAGCCTATCGCTCCACTGCTGTACAACGCGACGGGCTCTGACCAATTTCATCGATAGAATAAAATAATTGTACGAATATACACGTACAATTGTAGTATACTCTTCGCACTAAGAAGTTTAGTACTCATTACTTTGTGACGGGACGTGAAAACCACTCTCCGCCAACTTAGCCATCAACCAGTAAGGACGTTATATGGCTCGCAAAACGCCAATCGAGCGCTACCGCAATATCGGTATCTCAGCACACATCGACGCAGGTAAAACCACCACCACCGAGCGTATTCTTTTCTATACCGGCATGAATCATAAGCTGGGAGAAGTGCATGACGGCGGTGCGACCACAGACTGGATGGCTCAGGAACAGGAACGCGGGATCACCATTACCTCCGCTGCCGTGACCTGTTTCTGGCGCGGGATGGATCACTCTTTCGATGAGCACCGTATCAATATTATCGATACCCCTGGGCACGTGGATTTCACCATTGAAGTGGAACGTTCCATGCGCGTTCTCGACGGTGCGGTGATGGTGTACGACGCCGTGGGCGGCGTGCAGCCACAGTCTGAAACCGTATGGCGTCAGGCCAATAAATACAAAGTGCCGCGTCTGGCGTTCGTCAACAAAATGGACCGTCAGGGGGCAGATTTTTTCCGCGTTCGCCAGATGATGGTCGATCGCCTGAAAGCCAATCCGGTGCCGATTGTCATTCCAATCGGCAAAGAAGAGCATTTCACCGGCGTGGTGGATTTGCGCAAAATGCGCGCCATTTTGTGGGACGACGCGACGCAAGGTATGACCTTTACCTATGAAGCGATCCCGGCAGAATTGCAGGCGCTGGCGCAAGAATGGCGTGAGAAAATGGTCTCAGCCGCTGCCGAAGCCAACGATGCCCTGATGGATAAATATCTCGAAGAAGGCACGCTGACCGAAGATGAAATTACCGAAGGTCTGCGTCTGCGCACCATCGCCGGTGAAATCCAGCCGATGCTGTGCGGCAGTGCGTTCAAGAATAAAGGCGTGCAGCGAATGCTCGATGCCGTGATCGAACTGATGCCGTCTCCGCTGGATATTCCACCGGTGGCGGGTTCTGACGAAGACGGTAATGAAGTGTTCCGTCATTCCGATGACGACGAGAAATTCTCGGCGCTGGCGTTCAAGCTGATGACCGACCCGTATGTCGGGCAACTGACGTTTGTCCGCGTTTATTCCGGCGTGCTGAAAAAAGGCGACAGCGTGTACAACCCGGTGCGCGGTAAGAAAGAACGTATCGGGCGCATCGTGCAGATGCACGCGAATGACCGTATCGAGATTGATGAAATCCGTGCCGGGGATATTGCCGCCTGTGTCGGGCTGAAAGACGTGACAACCGGTGAAACGCTGTGTGACCCGACGGACATCATTACGCTGGTGCGTATGGAGTTCCCGGATCCGGTCATTTCGCAGGCCATCGAGCCGAAGACTAAAGCTGACCAGGAAAAAATGGGTATCGCGCTGTCACGGCTGGCATCCGAAGACCCGTCGTTCCGCATCCGTACTGATGAGGAATCCGGCCAGACGATCATTTCCGGAATGGGTGAATTGCATCTGGAAATCATTGTCGACCGTATGAAACGCGAGTTTGGTGTGGAAGCTAACATCGGTAAACCGCAGGTCACATACCGCGAAACGGTACGTAAAACGGTGAAAGATGTCGAAGGCAAATTTGTGCGGCAGTCCGGTGGTAAAGGTCAGTACGGCCATGTGGTCTTCACGCTCGAACCGTTGCCGGCAGGCACAGGTTTTGAGTTTGTGGATGCCACAAAAGGTGGCGTGGTGCCGCGCGACTATATCCCGGCGGTAGAAAAAGGGGTTACGGAAGCGCTGAACAACGGCATTCTGGCCGGTTATCCGGTAGTGGATGTCAAAGTGACGCTGACCTTCGGTTCATACCACGAGGTCGATTCTTCGGAAATGGCGTTCAAAATGGCGGCGATCTTTGGTTTCAAAGAGGCAGCTAAACGTGCAGATCCGGTGATTCTGGAACCGATGATGAAAGTCGAAGTGGAAACGCCGGAAGAGTACGCCGGTGGCGTGATGGGCGATTTGTCGTCGCGTCGCGGGACGGTGCAGGGCATGGAAGAGATCGCGGGCGGCGGCGGCAAAATCATCAAAGCCGAAGTGCCGTTATCTGAAATGTTCGGTTACTCCACCGTCTTGCGGTCGATGTCGCAAGGTCGTGCAACCTACAGCATGGAGTTCAACCACTATGCCGAGGCACCACGCAATGTCGCAGAAAACATCATTGCGTCGCGTGGTAAATAAGCGTTAAAACGTAAGAACTAAAAGGGTTCGGCAATTTATGCCGAACCCTTTTTTTTGGGAGTTTTTAAAAAATTAACCCACCAGTTTGCTGGTGATTGTGGCCACGTGTTTGCCTTGATGCACGGCAATGCGCAGTTCTTCTGCGCTTGGCTGACGTGATCCATCGCCACCGGCGATAGTGGTCGCGCCATAAGGTGTGCCGCCGCGAACCTGTGAAATGTCGAACAATTCAGGCGTGGTGTAACCGATCGGCACGATGATCATGCCGTGATGGGCGAGGGTGGTCCAGGTGGAGGTGATGGTCATTTCCTGACCGCCGCCAGTGCCGGTAGAACTGAATACGCTGGCGACTTTGCCTGCCAGTGCGCCTTTTGCCCACAGGCCACCGGTCTGGTCGAGGAAAGTGCGCATCTGGCCGGTCATGTTACCAAAGCGGGTAGGTGTGCCGAAAATGATAGCATCGTAATCGCCAAGTTCTGCGGGAGAAGCGACTTCTGCCGTCTGACCAGACTTGCCACCGGCAGCCTTAAACGCTTCTTCAGGCATTGTTTCAGGGACGCGTTTTATTGTGACTTCAACACCTGAAACGCTGCGTGCGCCTTCGGCAACACTTTGCGCCATCGTTTCAATATGACCGTACATAGAGTGGTAGAGAACCAGTACTTTCGCCATCTTCAACTCCTCATTAGGTGATGTTTTTTCCGTATCACGCTCTGGTTTAGAGCCAGAGATACGGGCGAAAAATTCGCTTAAAAATCCCATATTTACTCCTGCGCGTGCATTGCGGTAGTCATGAGCAAGAGAGTTCATCGTCCGCGTATAGGGCGTGAGTTACAAACGCAAATTTTTGAACAGGCTCATCAATAAATTAGGGCAAAAATGCAGGAAGGCGCGTTTCGCACCTCTACATAGTAGGACAGAAGTGCGGGTTTGGCGGAAGAAGGGGAGATAACAGGCAAGATTGTTACTGAGCGTCTTTTAAAATATCAGTTGTGCATTTCGCGCCAGTGGCGTGTTCGATAAATTCGCAAAGACTATGAGCAGCCACTACTTTATCCGTGAATACTTTTGACGTGTGAATACCGGTAAGGCTGGCGAAGTAGCTCAAATGACTGAGTTTAATCAAGCGCATTGTCAGTTTTTCAACCTGCAAAATATTCAGCCGGTAGACGTATCCCTCATCTTTAAACTTATGCAAAAACAAAACGCCGGTAGATGAATTCCGGCGTTGGGTAAGATCGATAACATCCATCAAAACCTGAATTTCCGTATTTAATTATTATTGAGAACTTTGCTTTTATCGCTTTCCCAGCTGACCAGCACTGAAACTTCATCGGGTTGCGCGATGAATTTACTGAGTGTGGCCATATGCCCATCTTTCATCATGACCGACACCGCAACGCCAGTGATGCCATGATCCAGCGTGGTTTCTTCAACGCGTTGCAACATTTTGAGACACGTAAACTGCTGCTCGGGCGCAAGATGTTTGAACTGATCAGTGTGGTGTTTCTTCATATTGGCGTCCTTCCGTAAATCTGTCCGTCACGCATCAAAACCAGCTTGTGGGTGCGTTTGTAATAAATCGCTGTGAAAATACCTTTGCGATAGACCTGAGCATCCGCGTTATCTTCATCAAGATATGCTGCAGTCCCTTCAATGTATCCTTGCTTATCAGCGGGAAAGATTTTGACATCAATCCCCTTAATGCGGGCATGCACAATTTTCTTGGTTGCCTGAGCATACTGCTTCGCCGAGTTTTCCATCGCCTGTTTGAGCGCAACGCTCTGAATGGCTGTCTGACGGTTTTGTTCGGCCATGTAACAGGTGTCTTTTGAAATGCCTTGTGACTGACAATCCGCCATTCTGGACGCCTGAGTGGAGCAGCCTGCAAGGACGGTCAGGGCGGCAATAACTAAAAGTTTTTTCATTTTGTTTTACCTGGAGTGGAAAGACGGGGGACAAGTCCCCCCTGAATTTGTTACCAGCCGACGCTCACGCCAGCACCGTAGCCGAAGTTACTTTGTGAATCGTCGGAAACTGACATTTTCACGATAGTAGAACGGCTTGCATGGAATGAAGCACCGACGGAAATTGCATTCTCTGAATCGTAGCCACCGACGCCGGCACCGACCGCGAACTGCTGAGATTCCTGCACCTGAGGAATATTGGCCTGAGCCATAGCAGAAGCAGAACCGGCAGCGGCTTCTTTCTTATTGCCATCAACCTCAGATTTCAGATCGTTGAATTTCTTGTTTGTGTAGTCATTTGCCTGACCCAGGGTTTGAGCATCTGCAACTGCACGGCTGTGGGATTCAGCCAGAACTTCTGCATGGTTCTGCTCAGCTTCGGCATTCAGTGCGGCTACCTGTTGGTCGTAATAGGCGGAGCGAACGACTTGTTGGACGACAGGTTGTTGAGAAACAACAGTAGTCTGTTCAACTGAAACCGGCCTCTGCGGTAAACCCCCTGAATTCCTAATCATTGTGGTAACTGGAACGGGTACACCGGTAGGATCGTTATGTTGATAAGCCGCGACTTCGGCAACGTGCTGCTGCAAAGCAGCCTGCTGTGCCGCCTTAGCTTCGGCGGTGTTGTGGTTGCCATCGAGATGGGTGGCTTGGGCATTCTGATGCGTCGGAATACCGGTAGGATCGTTATGTTGATAAGCCGCGACTTCGGCAACGTGCTGTTGCAAAGCTGCCTGCTGCGCCGCTAAGGATTCTGCGTTTTCGTGATTACCGTCGAGGTGGGTGGCTTCGGCAATCTGATGCGTTGGAACACCGGTAGGATCGTTATGTTGATAGGCCGCAACTTCGGCAACGTGTTGCTGCAAAGCAGCCTGTTGTGCCGCCTTAGCTTCGGCGGTGTTGTGGTTGCCATCGAGATGGGTGGCTTGGGCATTCTGATGCGTCGGAATACCGGTAGGATCGTTATGTTGATAAGCCGCGACTTCGGCAACGTGCTGTTGCA
>NZ_JAFMOY010000114.1 GCF_019049625.1 Rahnella ecdela | reverse complement strand
CCGACGGGCTTCTTGCCCTAACAGTATTCCAGTCATCTCAAAATTAGCGTTAGTGTTAGACATATATCCAAGCCTATCTCTTAAGTTAAGAGACTTCTACTGTCTGGCTTTTCATGGGGCCCACTCAGATCATTGCCGCATTAACTCTGACTGTATCTACACTGTCATCCCGTGAGCTGTATCTTTGCTAGTCCCGCAGACTTATCCAGCCATTATGCGGTTGTCCGCTGCTCGCTTGTTGCAGGTGAACCTTCCAGTAACAAGAGATGGGAGAAAGGGTTAAAGGAGAAATCGGGTACTCCGTGCCCATATGAAAGGCGATTTGATCTGTGCATTTGCCAAAAGCACTTTCACTCCACTCAGAGGTGTCACAGTGCGCTAAAAAGCACGCCTCCAAGCTGACGATATCTTTATTAGGATGGATATACCCAGGGAGATAGGTTTCATCCTATTATGCAATGAGTTATCCGTATTTATGGGAACGTCGCCGAACCCCCGAATTCCAGATAGATTTTCGCCAGAGTTTGGAACTGATCAAAGCGGTTTTCATCCAGTGATAGCTCCGCCTGGCGGCGCTTCTCCTGAGCATCAAGCCAGAATGAGACAGGCACAGCGCCCTGGCGATAACGCACTTCGTTCAGTCGCTCAGACTCCCTTGCCAGTTCAAGTCCTTCATGCAGCCTTTTTTCCTGCGCCAGTAACTGGTTACGCAGGGACAGCTCGTCTTCAATACTGCTCATCGCTTTATAAAGCGACTGCTTAAACTCCAGTAATCGCTGTTCGTAGTCGTTGCGGGCAATTTTTACATCCACGCCCTGTTGCCTCCACTCGAGAAACGGCAGTGTCAGGTTGGCGCCAACGGAACCGACAGGATTTTGCAGGAACGCCATCAGCGAGCTGCTGCTGGTACCCAGAGAACCGGTCAGACTGAATGCGGGATAGAATTCGGTGCGCCTGATATCAACCGTGGCCAAGGCTTCACGCACCCGCCACTCTTTAGCACTGATATCGGGTCGGTGTCTCAGCACGCTGGCCGGAATATTCGCATTAACCGGGGGCATTCCCCCTTTGGGCAGCGTCATGGGTTCAGCCACGGGACGGCCTGGTGCGGTCCCCAGCAATACTGCCTGCTGATTCAACGCCTGAAGGCGTTCACGCTGCAGCGCGGTGAGTCTGTTTTCCTGGGTCAGTAAGCTTTGCCGGGCGTCAACGACATCAAGTGATGAAGCGCCACCCGCCTGGTATCGAGCCTTCGCCAGGCGTAGCGTTTCTTTTGCGTAATCGATGCTCTGCTGAAGGACGCTTATCTGTTGGTTAATAAAACCAATGCGCCAGTAGTTGACACTGGCCTCTGAGAGCAAGGTTAGGCGTGCTGCGCGCAGATCCTCTTCTGTGGCCTGACTTGCCCAAACCGCGGCATCGCGCTGCCGGGCCATTTTGCCCCACAGATCTAGTTCAAAACTGGTATTCAAGGTGGCGGAGCTGCCCTTTTCCCAGCCTGATGAGCCGGTAAGTGGTTTTCTGCTGTCCACGCCCAGCGTCCCTTTTAACCCTGGATCGCTTGCAATGCCCACTCTTTCCGCGTCAAGCCTTGCCCGGTACAGCCGTAACACGGCTAAAGCCACGTCATTATTGCTTGCCATCACCTGGCGTAACCAGCTATCTAGCAGAGGGTCATTAAACGCGTTCCAGTCAAATGGCGCGGGTTCCCCGTCGGCATCATCGTGATACCAGCTGGCCGGATACTCCACGGCAGGCGCGTGATAGTCGCTTTTGAGTAAGTTTGCGCAGCCTGCGCAGAGCGTGGCGGCAAGGCATAAAGTCAAAGGTGATAATATTTTCATAGGTTACTCGCTGGCCAGTGAAGCAACCGGATCCATCCTTGCCGCCTTGCGGGCGGGGAGATAACCGAAGATCATGCCAATGATTGTTGAACAGACAAATGCGACAGCAGCAGCCTGCCAGGAATAGATGGCGGTAAACATTCCGCCTGCCAGCGCGGTGAACAGAGCGCCCGCGGCATACGACAGCGCGATACCTAATGCCCCTCCCATCAGGCACACCAAGACGGCTTCAATCATAAATTGCTGCATGATATCGCTTCGACGCGCTCCCACCGCCATGCGCACGCCGATTTCATGGGTACGTTCGGTAACGGACACCAGCATGATGTTCATCACCCCAATGCTGCCGATCATCAGTGATATGCAGGCAACCATAAGAATCAAAATGCTGAACGTCATCGAAGTACTTTCGATAGATTTTCTTATCTGTTCAAAATTATAAAGCTGGAAGTCTTTTACGCGGTGACGCTGAGTCAACAGCTGAGATATCGCACTGACAGCGGCCTCGTTAGCCACATTGTCCTTCAGCCGGACGCTGATGCTGGTCAGTACCGGTGTACCTGCCATTCGGTACATTACTGTACTGTAGGGCATCCACACGGTAATACGGTTAGGTGCATAACTACGGTTATTGCTCTTAGCGATGCCCACAACGCGAGCAGGAACGGAACCGAGGAATACAATTTGCCCCAGCGCCTTTAACCCCGCCTCATCAAATAACGCTATGCGGGCGTTTTCATCGATGATCACTTCCTGCAGGGCGTTACGATCGTCCCTGAACGTTGCCCCCTGCAAAATCTCGATGCCATTAACGCGGAAGTGATCTCGCCCAACGCCATTGATTGAGGCGGTTGCGGATTTTCCGCGAAAACGAATGGTGTCTGAGACACTGACTTCCGGGCTTACGCTGTCGATAAACCCCTGCTTCGCCAGTGCTGCAGCATCTGCAGGCACCAGAGTACGAATGCTTTCGGCGCTGTCGTCGAAGAAATCGCTCCCGGGGTAAATGCTCACCACGTTGGTGCCCAGATCTTTAATATTCTCCAGCGTCCGCTGCTTCGCGCCTTCACCGAGCGCCACCACTGTGACCACGGCAGCGATGCCGAAAATAATTCCGGTCATGGTCAAGGTTGTGCGTAAACGATGTGCGTTCATCGCTTTCAGCGCCATTCCCAGCGATTCACGTGTACGATCGAGAAAACTTTGCCAACGACTTTGCCGGGTCCTGTTGGGAGGCGGCAGTTTTTCCGTAGTGGTCAAGCGACTGCCGCTGTCTGAGATAATTTCGCCGTCGCGCAGTTCGATAATCCGCTGAGCATGTTGCGCCACCTTCATATCGTGGGTCACTATCACCACGGTATGACCCCGCTGGTGAAGTTCGCTGAGGATGGCCAGCACTTCCTGCCCTGACTGTGAATCCAGCGCACCGGTCGGTTCGTCCGCCAGAATGATCTCTCCGCCATTAATCAGCGAGCGGGCAATACTGACGCGCTGTTGCTGACCGCCGGAAAGTTCACCGGGTTTATGATGCTCCCGCCCTTCCAGCCCCAGCCTGCCCAGCAGTGCTGCGGCTCGCAGCCGACGCTGGTCACGTCCGCTGTTGGCGTAAATGGCAGGGATCTCAACATTGCCCAGTGCGCTGAGGTCTGGCATCAAATGATAGCGCTGGAAGATAAAACCGATATGTTCCCGGCGTATTCTTGCAAGCTCATCCGGTGAAAGCTTTGCGGCATTTTGCCCGCCAATGTAATAATCCCCGCTGTCGGGGACATCAAGGCAACCCATTATGTTCATCAGGGTCGATTTACCCGACCCCGAGGCGCCGATAATCGCCACCAGTTCACCTGCTGCGATCGTCAGACTCACCTCTTTGAGGACGGTAAGCGTCTGGCCACCATTACGGTAGGTACGGTTAATACCGTTAAGCTCAATAATATTACTCACAGCACGAACCCTTCCCCGGGTGCTTTTTCACCTGGCTGCGACAGCACCACCTTTTCCCCGACTTGAACGCCATCAAGGATCTCAATATCCACGCTGTTGGTTATTCCGGTTTTTACCTGTCGGGTTTCAAGCTTGCCGTTATTTGTCAAAATCTGCACCTGCTGCTCATTCCCGTCTGCTTTATGCACCGCCTGAATGGGCACCAGAAGCGTATTTTTACCTTCGCCGGCAAGCAGCGTGACCTGAGCAGTCATGGCAATTCGCAGCCGGTTTTCCGGATTGGGCACGTCCAGAAGCGCGTTGTAGTAGACGGACGCATTCGAGGTACCTGAGCCTGATGCCGAACCGCTGCTGGAAAGGGTGTCGTCTTTCATTACCGATTCCGGCGCCAGTTCAACGGTGCGCAGTATCGCGTCATACTCTTTGTCCGGTTCCGAGAAAATGGTGAAGCGCGCTTTTTGGCCAATAAAAATACGGGTGATATCGGCCTCAGAGATCTGCGCCTTAATGGTCATCACATCCAGTCGGGCAAGCTTGATAATCGTCGGTGCACTTTGGCTGGAGTTCACCGTCTGCCCTTGCTGGGTCACCACTGCGATAACGATGCCATCCATCGGCGCGACGACACGTGTGTAGCTCAGGTCGACCTTTTTCTTATCCACCTCGATCTGCGCCTGCACCAGGCGCGCATTGAGTGACAGTAGCTCCGCACGCGTGGTCGCCAGCGTGGCTTCTGCGGACTCAAAATCTTCACGTGAGCTGGCTTCTTGGTTAAGCATCTGCCGCTGCCGTTTGAAACGGAGTTCAGCCTGTTTTAAGAGCGCCTGCTTGGCTTGCAGATCGGCTTTGACCACGTTGAGTGCGGCTTCGGCGGTGCGCAAATCATTACGCTGCGGCACATCGTCAATGTCTGCTATCGGCTGCCCTTTAGTAACTCGATCGCCAGGCTTCACTTTCAGTGATTTTACCTGGCCTGAGACCTGAGCACCGACATTAACGCGCTCAATCGCATCGATTCGCCCGGTAGCCAGTACGGAATTTTCAATATCCCCTTTACGTACCGGAGCCGTGACATACTCCGGGACTGGCGCGCTGCGCAGGAACAACAAGGAGACGGTGATAAGAACTGTAAGCATCACCGCAGCAAAAATGGCGACGCGACGTGAAGGGTGTTTCATTAACATTGTGCGGGTTTTCCATAACGTTAAAACGCAGTGATCTCAGGTATCATTTTGCCCCCCTGAGTCTCTAATGGAGTTAAACACGGGGTTAGCGGTAGATGCACGTGTTACAAATCCTAGACTCGCGATCCATTTCTGCGGGCCTACTCTATTTGAAAATAAACATCGTCATATCGGCAAACGCAGGGCAAGCATTGCTATCTAACAAGAGCCTGACCCAAATGAGGCTGTCTGAGATGCCACTAAAGGAGTTGTGCCGGCTTTGTGAAAGCGGACAGGGACCTTCTCAGTTTCACAGCCAACAGCTTATCGAACATAACCCCGTAAGAGAATGGTTAATAATTTCATTAGTCAGTGGCTATCCCTTTGCAATAAGTCGGAGATAGCCCATTAAATGATCCCCTTTTCAATTAAAATGATCCGGCTGGCCTCACGTGAGTCCCTACTTTTCATTGTTTGGGTACCACCCAGATAATTGCTTGAAATCCTTCGCTAAACATCATGGTTCGATTGGCACTAACGCCATTACATGTTAGATAAATCATGTGATTTTCTTCGGCCTTGCCGTCCTGATACGTTTGAGTCCTTTATCATCATGAAAAACCCAAGGCCAAACATCATTGAATCAGCTCCGCTCCTCGTTCTTCCCAGATTACGCGTTACAGAGCGGTTTCCATCGTTTCGTCGGGATCCATCCCGTCACCAGGCCCCCTACTGTGCGGGGACCCACAATGGGAAGCCATTTTACAGAGCAAAAACTCACCCCACTTTTAAATTACAGGGCAAAGGATCATTTTCTGATGCCTTTTAACTCTCTCACAATATTGCTTTCTGAATTACTCCCACCCAAAAGGGGGCAATATGATCAGGATGATTACAAATTATCGCCCACTGACCAAGAACGCCCGGTTTGAGTATCTGAGTAGGGAATCGGTGTGGGAGCCGCCCCCCAGCAATATCGAGGCGAGCGTGATATGGGAAGTTGTCATTAATCCTCCTCACCCTCTCTTTTCCAAGGAGAGGGTTTACTTGTTGCTTATTTCAACTTCACTTTTGTGCCGCAAAGAGATATCAACCTAATTGGAATTCATTCTTATTTGTTGTGAATGTTAACTAACATTTCAAACAACAAATAACAGAAGCTTTCCTCATGGTATTATATTTTACTAAATCCACTCCTGAGAATTTAAACGTCACTTTGATATTCAATGCTAATTTCATGGAGAATAATTCCGGAGAGTGACAAACGCATAGCATTGTTTTATAATGATTTTAAATTCAATCCTATGTCTTACCTCCTCGCAGATATTGCCCACCACACATTCCCTATGGAATTTATTCATTTATTTTGGATGTAGCGGTGATATTATAAATTTGTACCCAAAAATAATAATAATTAACCCAAACTTAACATCAGGCATGTGAGAGTCGTAATTCTATGCTCCTTCAAAAAAAAACAACCCGTCGCAAGTTTTTACTTGGGTCGCTGATGGCGTTGCCTGTCGGCACCATCATGATGAAAGGACTGTCAGCGGCACAAGCTGCGGAAATGGCGGCTCCGGATTTACTCGATTATAAACCGATCTTTTTCAGCGCCGAGGAGTGGCAGTTTATTATGGCCGCTGCTGACCGTCTGATCCCCGCAGGCGGTAAAGGCAAAGCGCCGGGCGCGCTGGAAACCAACGTGCCGATTTTTATCGATCAGCAAATGCACGGCGATTTCGGTGAAGAAATTTACATGCAGGGCCCGTTCAACGTGCATGCTCCGGCGACGATGGGATATCAGATCCCTTTCCGTCCGCAGCAAATCTACAAAACCGGCATTCGCATCGCGAACAGCTGGTGTCAGCAAAATCATCAGAAAGCCTTCCATGAGCTGAACGATCAGGACAAAGACGACGTTCTGACACAGCTTCAGAAAAACGGCATCAAATTTGCGGATGCAGGCGAAGAAAATCTCGTCGCTTCGCAATTCTTCAGCGAGCTGCTTTCAGATACCAAACACGGTTATCTGGCAGATCCGATCTATGGCGGAAACAAAGGGATGAAGGCGTGGATTGCCATCGGATTCCCCGGCGCACGTGCCAGTTTCACCGAATGGGTTAAGCAGCACAACGTCCCGTATCCGCTGGGGCCTGTGAGCCTGCAGGGCGCGCGTGCCTGAGTGCCTCGCCCTATTCCCCTTTTCTGATGACTGACAGGATTTAAGATGGCAAAAGTAACGAAACCAGAAGTCGACGTCGTTGTCGTCGGCCTCGGCTGGGCTGGCTCGCTGATGAGTATCGAGCTGGCAATGGCAGGCCTGACCGTTCGCGCGCTCGAACGCGGCGGCGATCGCGGCTACGAAGAATTTGCATACCCGAAACCGGCGGACGAGTACGCCTACGCGGTGCGCAACAAAGTCATGGCGACCCCGGCTGAAGCGGCGGTCACCGTGCGATACAACATGAGTGAAACCGCCCTGCCCACCCGTAAATGGGGCGCGTTTGCGCCGGGTACGGGCGTGGGCGGTTCCGGTCTGCACTGGACGGCGGTTCTGATCCGCCCGACGCCAACCGATTTAAAACTCAAAACTTACGCCGATGAAGCGTACAAGCCGGGTATCTTGCAGGAAGACATGCGGATCATGGATTTCCCGTTCACCTGGGATGAAATCGAGCCGTATTACACCAAGTTTGAGCACATCTGCGGCCAGTCCGGCAAAACCGGCAACCTGCGCGGCCAGATTATGGAAGGCGGTGACCCGTTCGAAGGGCCGCGTTCCGAGCCGTATCCGCTGCCAGCGCTGGAAGATACGCTCAACAGTAGCATGTTTGCCGAAGTCACCAAAAAGATGGGCTATCACCCGTTCCCGAACCCGTCTGCCTGCGTGTCCCGCGCCTGGACCAACCCGTATGGCAACCAGATCGCACCCTGTAACTACTGCGGTTATTGCAGTAAATATCCGTGCCTGAACTACTCGAAAGCCTCGCCGCAAACTGCCGTAATGGACGCACTGAAACGCATGGATAACTTCTCCTATGAAGTCCACGCCAACGTGCTGAAAGTCGAGTTGCACGATGATAAGAAAACCGCCAAAGGCGTGATCTACATGGATGCAGACGGCAACGAATGCTTCCAGCCGGCAAAAATCGTGGTACTGAGTAGCTTCCAGTTCTGTAACGTGCGCCTGATGCTGCTGTCCGGCATCGGCAAACCATACAACCCGATCACCGAAGAAGGCGTGATTGGCCGTAACTACGCGTTCCTGAGCAACGGCGGCTCGACGCTGTTTTTCAAAGATAAAAACTTCAACCCGTTCGCCACCGCGGGCGCCACCGGCCAGATGTTTAACGACATCTCTCCGGGCAACTTTGATGGCCCTTCTTTAGGGTTCATCGGCGGCGCGAAAATCCACAGTTCTCAGGCCACCGGCACGCCAATCAGCACCTCGCTGCCAAAAGGCACGCCTGCGTGGGGCACAGGCTGGAAAGAAGGGATGGAAGAATGGTACGGCCATTCGATGAAAATCAGCATCACCACCACCTGCCAGTCGTATCGCGACATTTATCTGGATCTTGATCCGAACTACAAAGATGAATATGGCTATCCGCTGCTGCGCATGACTTTCGACTGGAAACAGAACGAGCTCAAATTGCAGCAATACCTGAAAGGCATCGTCGGCAATATCACCAAAGAGCTGAACCCGGACAGCTACAGCGAAAGCTTCCTGCCGATGGACGCGCACTTTGACCTGACCAAGTACGTTTCCACGCACAACGTGGGCGGTGCGGTGATGGGCGATAACCCGAAAACCTCGGCGCTGAACAAGTTCCTGCAAAGCTGGGATGTGCATAACGTCTTTGTGCCGGGAGGAAACGCGTTCCCGCAAAACTTCCAGGCTAACCCGACCGATACCATCGGCGCGATTACCCTGATGGCGGCGCAGGCGATTAAAGATCAGTACCTGAAAAACCCTGGTCCACTGGTTCAGGCATAAGCGGAGATGAACAGGATGAAACTCAAAAGTTTATTTATCGCTAACGCCTTGCTGCTCGGTGCGGGTTTTATGGCGAATGCGCAGGCAGACACGAATGTACAGCCTGACAACGCAGCGCTGATCAAACAGGGTGAATATGTGGCGCGTCTGGGCGACTGCGGCGCGTGTCATACGGTGGCGGGAAAACCGGCGTTTTCCGGCGGACTGGCGATCAATTCGAATCTGGGCACTATTTATTCGACCAACATCACACCGGATAAGGACCATGGCATTGGTGGTTACACCGAAGCGCAGTTCTCCGATGCGGTGCGAAAAGGTGTTCTGCCGGACGGTACCCGTTTATATCCGGCGATGCCTTATCCGGATTACGCCAAAATCAATGATGAAGATATGCATGCGCTCTACGTTTACTTTATGCAGGGCGTAAAACCGAGCGCGGAACAACCGCCGGAAACGGATCTGAGTTTCCCGTTCAGCCAGCGCTGGGGGATGCGTTTCTGGAACTGGGCGTTCGCGTCTGATAAGCCCTTCCAGCCCATCGGCGGCGCTTCTGAGCAGGTCAACCGGGGCGCGTATCTGGTGGAGAGTCTCGGTCACTGTGGCAGCTGCCATACACCGCGCGGTTTCGGCATGAACGAAAAAGCGCTCGACAGCAGCGACTCTGATTTCCTGGCGGGCGGCAGCCTGAATAACTGGGATGTGCCTTCCCTGCGCGGCGTCGCGCACTGGAATGAGCAGGAAATCGTCGATTATCTGCGCAAAGGACGTAATGACAAAGCGGCGGTGGGCGGCGAAATGACGTCTGTGGTGGAAAACAGTACCGCTCACATGACCGATGATGACCTCAAAGCCATCGCGGCGTACATCAAATTCCTGGGTGGCAACCCGCCGGTTCCGGCAGAGGACACGCAAAAAGCCAGCGCGACCGAAGCCAAACTGACCGCGGCGAAAAACCTCAGCGAAGGCGAGCGTTTGTATCTGGATAACTGCGGAGCCTGCCACTTTGTGACCGGCAAAGGCGCACCGGGCGTGTTCCCGCAGCTGGATCAGGCAACGATTGTGAATGCGAAAGACCCGACCGGGTTGATCCACACCATCCTCGCGGGCGCACAGCAACCGTCCACCGCACGCGCACCGTCCACACTGGCGATGCCGGGCTTTGCAAACCGTCTGACTGACGAAGAAGCGGCGCAATTGTCGACCTTCATCCGTCAGGGCTGGGGCAACAACGCACCGGCAGTCACGGCGAAAGACGTCAGCGAAGTCAGAAAAACCCTGACGAAGTAATCAGTCTTGCAGGCTCAAACGGCTTTCCTCGCGGAAGGCCGTTTTTATATGCGTGCTCAGGCGGCGGGGGTTTCATGCAAATGGCGCCACAGAATTTTCCCTTGTGCGCCCACCTCGAATACCACCGTGGAATAACGCAGCGTTTCCGGCTGGCCGGGCAACTGCTGGCGTTCCTGATACGCGACGACCGCACCTTTTTCACTCTCAGTAATCACCACCGGCTTTTCGACTTCAATATTCAGCCCGCTTTTCGCGCCTCGCTGCGCCCGGAAAAAAGCACGCAAGCCCGGATAGTCCAGCCGGTGACCGGTGATCGTTACCATCGAATAGGCCGGACTAAACCGCGCCAGCAGATCGTCACACGTTTGTTCAGCCGCTTGCGCATCAGAAAACCAGCGCTGAATTAACACATGCGCATCAAACACTTCTTTCACAAAACGATTCATTTTCTTTCCTGTTAACGACTCTGTTGATTGAGTTCCTGCACAATTTCACGGCCCGGCAACCGCAGGCACAGCATGACCGGAACAATAACGCTGGCGGCGGCAAAAATGAACGCCAGGCGGAAGGCCGATTGCGGGGCGTAAATCTGCAAAATATTGAGCATCACGCTGACCAGCGTCACGCCAAGACAAAAACTCAGCTGGCGGTTGATGTTCCAGAGCGCACTGGCATCCGCCAGTTTCTGTGTCTGAACATGTAAGAACGCGCCACTTTGCGCCGTGCTGCTGCACAAACTGCTGCCCGCTCCCATCAGCGTGAACGCGGCGACCGCCTGCCAAGGCTGTGCGGGAAACCCGCTGAGCAGCGCCAGCAAGCCAATACCTGCGCCCTGGATCAGGCAGCCCGGAATAAAGAGCGCCCGCGGCCCGATGCGGTTAAACATTTTGCCGGTAAAACTGATGGCGGCAAACGATGCCAGCGACCACGGCAACATCAGCCCGCCCGACTGCGCCGCCGAAAAGTGATGTTCATTTTGCAGATACAGCATGGCAATCAGGCTGACGCCGGTAAACACGCCGGGAATGCATTGATAAACCAGCATGCCGGTGCGCAACAGCGGATCTTTCATTAACGTCAGCTCCAGCAAAGGCCGCGTGCTTTTTTGCGATATCCGCACAAACATCGTCATGAGCCCTGCGCCCGCCAGCAATAATGCGCCACCGCTCAGCCATTCGCGGCTTTCACCCAGAGACGTCAGCCCCCATAACACCAGCGCCAGCCCGCCGTTGAGCAGCGCAAATCCCTTCACATCGAACCTTTCTGCCGGTTCCCGCGGGGTTTGTGGCAGCCAGCAAAACGCCAGAACCCAGGCCAGCAGCGCCAGAGGCAGGCTGGCAACAAATACCCAGCGCCAGCTGAAACTGTCCACGATAATGCCGCCGATGGCCGGAGAAAGTGCCGGTGCCAGCAGCCCCACCAGCATGATCACCGCCGACAGTCTGGCGCGCTCATGGCTGCGGTAAAGCGCATACGTCAGCGTCTGACCGAGCGGGATCAGCAATCCGCCGCCCAGCCCCTGCACAATGCGCCAGCCAATCAGCGTGGTCAGATTTGTGGCGCTGGCCGCACCGAGTGAGGCGAACATAAATATCGTCAGTGACAAAATAAACACCCGTCGCGCGCCGAAGCGCCCGGCCAGACCGCGGCTGAGCGGGATGACCAGCGTCAGCCCGAGAATATATCCCGTGCTGACCCACGCCAGCGCGCTGACCGGCGCAGTAAACTGCCGTGCAATACCGGGATACGCCACGTTGGCGATAAACATGTTGATCAGATCAACGAAAAAACCGAGCAAATATACTGCGGCAACCCGCGCCCTGTAACTCATCTGCACTCATCCACAATTCGTTAAGGCAGGCAATGTAGCGGAGAACTTCTCAGGGATAAACGGGCGCGGAGCAGTTACACTGTCAAAATAATTTTGACAATCAGGACGCAGAAAATGCTGAATTTACAGCGGCTGGAGATTTTCGTTGCGGTGGTTAACGCAGGCAGCTTTACCGGCGCGGCGGCTTTGCTCGGGCTGACCAAAGCAGTCGTCAGTTTCAACGTCAAACAGCTGGAAAGCGAAACCGGCGTCGCGTTGCTGACACGCAGCACACGACGGCTGGCGCTGACTGAATCGGGCGAACGCTTTTATCAGCGTTGCCAGGATTTATTGCAGGAAGCCGAAGCGGTGCTGGACGATGTGCGCCGCGATCACGGCGGCCTGAGCGGACAGTTGCGCATCACCAGCACGCCAGAATACGGTGCGCGCGTGGTGGTTCCGGCGCTGGCGGCGTTTTCCGCACTGCATCCGCAACTGCGTATTCAGCACGTTGCCTCTTCTAATCACGATGACCTGATTGCCGGACGCTTTGATCTGGCGATCCGCCTCGGACAGTTAGCCGATTCCAGCCATCATGCCGCCACGCTGGGAAATTTTGAAATCCTGCCGGTGGCCTCGGCGGCGTACTTGCAGCGTTCGGGAAATATTCAAACGCCGGAACAGCTGGCTCAGGCCTCATGGATTGCCCACAGCCGTCTGCCGCTGCCGATGAGCTGGCCGGTGACCAATACCCGTGGAGAAAAGATCCCCTTTCGAGTTGCTTCGCCTACGGCCGTGACCGCCGACAGCGCGTCGGCGTTGTTAGCTTTCGCGCTTGCGGGAGCGGGTGTCGCCCTGCTGCCGGACTGGCTGGTGCAACCGGAAATCGACGCACAGCGTTTATGCCATTTGCTGCCCGATCACCGTTTCCCACCTCAGGGCATTTTCGCGCTGTATCCCAACACCCGTCATGTGCCGGAGAAGGTAAGACGGTTTATTGATTTTTTGCAAAAACAGATGGCGGAGTGAGCATCATCTGAATAATCAATAGGAGATAATTTTGAGAATGCGGCCTGCCCGGCCATTTCCATCGACAGGTCTGAACGATGTGTCGATGATATAAACATATCGCGCCAACATGTCGATGGAATGCGATTTCATCGACATGTTGACGCTGTATTACATTACGTTTGGTGACTGATTTCTTTTCCAGTGGCAGATATATTGGCACAGTTTCCCGCTCAGACTAAGCTCTACAACAGCTAACAGAAGGAAAACACTGACTATGATCCTTGAAACATCGCGGTTGCTGTTGCGGCCTGTTGAGGCTGAAGATATCTTTTCTCTTTTTGCAATTTACGGCGATCCGCAAACTAACCTGTTTAATCCGCGCGGTCCGCTCAAAGATATGGCGGCGGCGCAGGAAAAACTGAACGGTTGGTTACAGGCATGGCCGGATCACGGCTTCGGCCATTGGGCGATAACACGTAGTCACAAGCCTGAGGAAATTATAGGTTTTGGTGGATTGGGCGTTCGTGAAGGCTACGAAAATCACCGGGTGTTTCTTGGCTATCGTTTTGCGACCGGCGCCTGGGGAAAAGGGCTGGCAACGGAATTTGCCAGCGCATCGCTGAATGCCGGTTTTGAGAAACTGGGCATTGATCGGATCTCCGCCACCGTGCGCGAAAACCATCTGGCTTCGCAGCGCGTGCTAGAGAAAATCGGCATGCAAAAAGTCGGTTTTGAAGGTGATCCGGTACATGGCGTAGGCAGTTACCTTTACCGGCAGACAGATCACCGCACAACCCGCTGATCGTCAAAATCCGCAGGCGGCCAGCGCGTCAACGTCGCCTGCGGTTATCAACGCCAGATTTTTGGAAATTTTATCTGCTGGCCAGTTCCACCAGGCAATCTGCTCCAGGCAGGCGATGGTCTCAGGGTCGAATCGGTGCCGGATGACTTTAGCCGGATTGCCTCCCACAATGGCATACGCCGGAACATCGCCGGTGACCACCGATTTCGACGAAACAATGGCGCCGTTCCCGACCTGAACGCCCGGCATAAACAAGGCTTCATAGCCAATCCAGACATCATTTCCGATCACCGTATCGCCTTTATAAGGCAGGTCTTCTGCGGCGGGCATCACCTTTTCCCAACCGTTGCCAAAAATCTGAAACGGATAAGTCGAAATGCCAGACAGCTTGTGATTGGCCCCGTTCATGATGAATTTCACTCCGCGGGCCAGCGCACAGAACTTTCCAATCACCAGCTTATCGCCAATAAACGGAAAGTGATAAAGCACATTGCGCTCGAAATCTTCTGAATCGACCGGGTCGTCATAGTAGGTGTAGTCGCCAATAATAATATTGGGATTGCTGACGGTGTTCTTGATGAAGCAGACCTGAGGAAACCCCTCCATCGGATGCTTGTTATCGGGTGACGGGCCAGACATGTTATCTCCTTATATCAATGACCAGAGGGTGCATGGCGCTGACCCCACTAAGAGTCATGGTGCGCACACCCTATTTTAGAGGATAATCGCGGGTATACGATTCACTTTTCAGGAAACCAGCGAATGACACAGCAACTCGCACCAGAAGACTATTACACCGAAAAATACGGTCTGACCCGTACCCATTCCGAAATTCTCAACGCGGTAAAATATGTTAAGCCGGGTAAAGCGCTGGATTTAGGTTGTGGCAGCGGACGTAACTCACTGTATCTCAACCTGAAAGGCTTTGATGTCACCGGCTGGGACAACAATGCGATGAGCGTCGCAAAAGTGCATGAGATTATTGCCGCAGAATCCCTGCAAAATATCGACATCAGCGAGCAGGATCTGAACACGCACCGTTTTACCGGCGAATACGATTTTATCTTTTCAACGGTGGTGATGATGTTCCTGCAACGTGACAGCATCCCGCACATTATTAAAGACATGCACGCTGCAACGAAAACCGGAGGCTATAACCTGATTGTCGCCGCGATGGACAGTCCCGATTATCCGTGTCAGTTGCCCTTCCCGTTCACCTTCCAGCCGGAAGAATTACGTGATTATTACCGTGGCTGGGAAATCGTGAAGTACAACGAAGACGTCGGCGAATTGCATAAACGTGACGAAAATGGTGACCGTTATAAACTCCGTTTTGCGACACTGCTGGCGAAAAAGATCTGATAGCCCTTGTGAGGCTGGTGCGGCATTCGCCAGCCTTTCTGTTTTCATCCAATATCCACCCCTGTATTCCTTCAGAACTGACTGACCGTACAATGTCATCATTCTTGCCAGAATGTGGGCGGAGTGTGATGATACGGCGCGTCATTTCAGATAAAAGTCGAGTAAAAACAAATCATTAAGGTTTTAGTGGCGGTGCTCATACTTCATTATGAAGTCTTGCGGGCATCGTTTTCGTTTTTATACATCAACGCCGGCAGCGGCTGCATTCAGAGAGTTGTATGAACTGGGACATCATGAAGTGGTTGATCGGTATTTATCTGGGCTGTTTTTTAGGCCTGCTTAAAATGGCTTACTCCGATCCTAAGTTTTATCTCGAATACATTGACAGAAAATTCAGCTACGTCTGTTATACGTGCTTAATTGGTTTCAGCGCTTTCTGGTGTGGCCTGTATTTCGCCAGGGGATATGTCATTGACAATATTGATTTAATTTCAGAGCAGCTGACATTAATTGATAAAGAATATAATTATCTCACTTCATATTTGCTCACTATTATAACTGGGGCGGGAATATCCTTTGCAGCCAGCATTTTATTTATTGATATCGCCCGGAAAAAGATTGCCTCGACCACTGCGGAATAAAGAGTTCTGATTTTCGATCAGCAGGGAATGGAAAATTCCCTGCTGTTATCATTGTTGTATTCAGTGTTTTATCATCACGTGCCGGATAGCCGTGTAATCTTCCAGCCCGTACATCGACATATCTTTGCCATAGCCGGATTGTTTTTGTCCGCCGTGCGGCATCTCGCTGACCAGCATGAAGTGCGTGTTCACCCAGGTACAGCCGTATTGCAGGCGGGCGCTGAGGCGATGGGCGCGACCGATGTTCTGCGTCCAGACGGATGAGGCCAGCCCGTAGTTTGACTCGTTGGCCCAATCGAGAACCTGTTCTTCAGTGTCGAATTCGGTGATGCTGACCACCGGGCCGAATACTTCACGCTGTACGATTTCATCTTCCTGACGCGCACCGGCCAGCACGGTAGGCTGAAAATAGTAGCCTTCGCCGCGCACGCGTTCACCGCCGGTGACAACCTGAATATGCGCCTGCTGTTTGGCGCGTTGCACGAAACCTTCCACACGTTCTAAATGCGCCGCAGAGACTAACGGTCCCATCTCTGCGTTTTCGTCCGTTCCGAGTTTAATCGTTGAAACCGCCTCGCCCAGCGCTTTCACCAGTTGCGCGTACACGCCTTTTTGTACGTAGAGTCGGCAGGCTGCGGTGCAGTCTTGTCCGGCATTGTAGAAACCGAACGTGCGCACGCCTTCCACCACCTGACCGATATCCGCGTCATCGAATACAATCACCGGCGCTTTGCCGCCAAGTTCCATATGCGTGCGTTTGATGCCGCTGGTGGCCTGCGCGACAATTTTCTCGCCAGTGGCGACTGAGCCGGTCAGGGAGATCATCCGCACTTTATCGTGATGCGTCAGCGCATTACCGACTGTCTGTCCGTCGCCGAACAACACATTCAGCACACCTGCCGGGAATAAATCCTGCGCCAGTTCGCCCAGTTTCAGCGCCGTCAGCGGTGTGATCTCGGAAGGCTTAATCACCACGCAGTTGCCCGCCGCCAGCGCCGGAGCAATTTTCCAGGCGGCCATCATCAGCGGGTAATTCCACGGCGCGATAGAGGCAATCACCCCCAGCGGATCACGGCGGATCATCGAAGTATGTCCGGTCAGATACTCGCCGCTGGCCAGCCCGTTCAGACAGCGGCTGGCACCGGCAAAGTAGCGAAATACATCGGCTACCGCCGGGATTTCATCCCCCAGCGCCAGATGAAGAGGTTTGCCGCAGTTCAGCGATTCGAGTTGCGCGAGCGCTTCGGCGTTAGCTTCGATGCGGTCAGCCAGCGCCAGCAAAAGTTCGGAACGGGTTTTCGGCGTGGTCTGTCCCCAGTCGGTAAAAGCGCGATGCGCCTGATCGACGGCCTGTTTGGTCTGCTGCTCGCTGGCCTGCGCCAGACGCACAATTTCCTGCCCGTTATGCGGGTTGTAAACCGGCAACGACGTCCCTTCTCCGGCAACCAGCTCACCATTAATCAGCATATTCGTTTGCATTATTTTTCCTTATTATTTGCCGTCACCGGCCACATCAGACCCGTTTCTTGTCAGATACCACGCGCCCAGGATCGGGATCATGGTCAGTACCATCAGGCACAGCGCTACCACGTTAGTGACCGGTACTTCGCGCGGACGTCCCAGCTGATTGAGCAGCCAGATAGGCAGCGTGCGCTCGTGTCCGGCGGTGAACGTAGTGACGATGATTTCGTCGAAAGACAGCGCAAACGCCAGCATTCCGCCCGCCAGTAGCGCAGTGCTGAGGTTGGGTAAAATGATGTAGCGGAAGGTCTGCCAGCCGTCCGCGCCTAAATCCATCGAGGCTTCAATCAGGCTGTGGGTGATGCGCCGGAACCGCGCGATCACGTTGTTATAAACAATCACCATGCAGAACGTGGCGTGACCGATAACGATGGTCAGCATGCCCGGCTCGATTTGCGCCGCATGAAATGCGTTAAGCAGCGCCAGACCGGTGATGATCCCCGGTAAGGCAATCGGCAGCATGAACAGTAAAGTGATGCTGTTTTTGCCGTAGAAATTGCGCCGGTACAATGCCGCTGCCGCCAGCGTGCCGAGCACCATCGCAATCACCGTGGCGTAACAGGCGATTTGCACCGAAAGCCAGATGGCGTCGAGGATGTCATGCCGTCCGGCCGCCACCGCAAACCAGTGCAGCGTGAAGCCTTTCGGCGGAAAACTGAACGCCGCGTCTTCAGTGTTAAAGGCGTATACCGCGATGATGAGCAGCGGGAAATGCAGGAATACCAGCCCGCCCCACGCGGAAAGTTTGAGTAACCAGGGTGCGCGTTTAGAGTGCATCGAAAGCTCCCAGTCGTTTAACCATCGACAGATAAACAGCAATCAGCACAATCGGCACCAGCGTGAACGCCGCCGCCATCGGCATGTTGCCAATCGACCCCTGCTGGGAATACACCATATTGCCGATGTAATACCCCGGAGGCCCCACCAATTGCGGGATGATGTAATCGCCAAGCGTCAGGGAGAAGGTGAAAATCGAACCGGCCGCAATGCCCGGCACCGACAGCGGAAAGATGACATAACGCAGCGTCTGCCAGGGTTTTGCGCCTAAGTCTTCAGATGCCTGGATCAGCGACGGTGGCAGACGTTCCAGCGCCGCCTGAATCGGCAATATCATGAACGGCAGCCAGATGTAGACGAACACCCAGAAGCGACCAATCCCCGACGTTGACAGCGTATTGCCGCCGATGCCCGGCAAACTCAGCATCGCCGCGAGCAGCGGTTCCAGCCCGAGATGTTCCAGGAACCATTGCAGCACGCCGCCTTTGGAAAGCAGCAACGTCCACGCATAGGCTTTGACGATGTAACTCGCCCACATCGGCAACATGATCGCGACATAGAAGAAGGCTTTTTTCTTGCCCGTAATGTAGCGCGCCATGTAATAAGCGATCGGAAACGCCAGCACCGCGCTGAAAAACGACACCAGCAGCGCCATACTCACCGTGCGGATAATGATGTCAGCGTTCACCGGATCGAACAGCGCGCGCAGATTTGCGGTGGTCAGCGTCGACGACACCGTCATGGTGAAATCGTCGAAGGTATACAAACCCTGCCACAGCAGCGCAAACAGTGAGCCTAAATAGATGGCACCGAACCACAACAGTGGCGGAACCAGCAGCAGCGCCAGATAAAATCCGGGGCGATGATGCAGAAAGGTGATCAGCGCCCGGCCACGCCGCGCCCGCTTCTCATAAGGAGTCATACTGATATCCATCGTTTAACCCTCAAGCAGCGCCACCATAGCGTCACGATCCCAGCATGCCACCACCGGCTGGCCGGTCTGGAAGCGCGTTTGCTGGCTGGCCGCCAGATTATTCGGTTCACTGACAAACAGCCGCTCGCCGCCGTCCAGCGCCAGTTCGTAGCGCGTCGCCGCTCCCTGAAAATGGATATCTTTCAGAATAGCGCTGACCTGCACGACATTGCTGTCGGCTTGGGGTTGTGGTGTCAGGCGGATATGTTCAGGACGAATCGAACGGCTGCCGGAAAGCCCGGTGAGCCTGAGGGAGAGATCTGAATTGAGCACATTGGCTGTACCGACAAACTGCGCGACAAACGCCGTGCGCGGATTGAGGTACAGCTCGCGCGGTGAATCCACCTGCTCGATGCGCCCGTTATTAAACACCGCCACGCGGTCTGACATCGACAACGCTTCACTCTGATCGTGAGTGACGAAAATAAAGGTAATACCCAGTTCGCGTTGCAGTTTTTTCAGCTCCCCCTGCATCTGCTCCCGCAGTTTGAGATCGAGCGCACCGAGTGGTTCATCAAGCAGCAAAACGCTGGGCTGATTGACCAGCGCCCGCGCCAGAGCCACGCGCTGACGCTGACCGCCGGATAAAAATGCCGGCTTGCGTGCCGCAGTAAACCCGAGCGCCACCCGCTCAAGGGCTCCCATCGCGCGGATATTGCGCTCCTTTTTGCCCACGCCTTTCACCATCAGGCCATACGCGACGTTCTCCAGCACGGTCATATGCGGAAACAGCGCATAATCCTGAAAGACGGTATTCACATCCCGCTCATACGGCGCGAGCTTTGTGGCCTCTTTACCATGAATGCGGATGGAACCGGATGACAGCGTTTCAAACCCGGCAATCAGGCGCAGGCAGGTGGTTTTCCCCGAGCCCGAAGGCCCGAGCATCGAAAAGAACTCGCCGTCCTGAATATCGATCGACACATTATCGACGGCTTTAGTTTCCCCGAATATTCGGGAAACATTGATAAATTGTACGGCGGGCATAGTTCGCTCCCGGTTTCAAAGTTTTCACTGGAATAAGCAAAGGATGCCGCGTATTAACGGCCGCCCATGATGGCGATATAGTCTTGAGTCCATTTACTGTATGGAACGAACTTGCCGCCTTCGGACTGTGGCGTTTTCCAGAATGAAATCGACGTAAATTTATCGAAACCGTTGGTCTGACAGCCTTCTGCACCGAGCAACGGGCTGGCTTTACATCCTGCCGGAACAGCGGGCACGGAACCAAACCAGGCGGCGACGTCGCCCTGCACTTTCGGCTCAAGCGACCAGTTCATCCACTGATAGGCACAGTTCGGATGTTCGGAATCCGCCGCTAACATGGTGGTATCCGCCCAGCCGGTGACGCCTTCTTTCGGGAATACGGTGGCGATTGGTTGTTTTTCGCCTTTCAGCGAGTTGGCCTGATACGGCCATGAGGAGCTGGCGACCACGCCTTCGTTTTTGAAATCGCTCATCTGCACCGACGCATCGTGCCAGTAGCGGTGGATCAGCGGATGCTGGGCGCGCAGTAGTTTCAGCACAGCCTGATACTGGGTGTCGTTGAGCTGATACGGGTCTTCGATTTTGAGATCCGGCTGCGTGCTTTTCAGGTACAGCGCGGCGTCAGCAATGGCAATCGGACCGTCATACGCCTGAACGCGTCCCTGATTCGGTTTACCATCCGGCAGATTTTGCGGCACGAAAATCACCGCCCAGCTGTCCGGCGGCGTCGGGAACGTTTTAGTGTTGTACATCAGCAGGTTCGGCCCCCACTGGTACGGCGTACCGTAAACTTTGCCGCCGACATTGAACCATGCGCCTTTCGTCAGGCGCGGGTCGACGTTCTTCCAGTTCGGGATCAGCGCAGGATTAATAGGCTGCACGCGTTTACCGTAAATCAGACGCAGCGACGCATCACCGGACGCCGTCACCAGGTCATAGCCGCCTTTCGCCATCAGGCTGACCATTTCATCGGACGTCGCTGCGGTTTTTACATTCACCTTGCAACTGGTTTGCTTTTCAAACTGCGTCACCCAGTCGTAATTTTTGTCGCTCTCGCCGCGCTCGATATAACCCGGCCACGCGACAATATTTAACTGGCCTTCGCCTTTGCCAATACTAGTGGGTGCGTCTGCGGCCAGCGCGCTATTTAAGAAACTCAGCAGGCCCAAACAAATTGCAGATAAAGCGTAAACACCGTTGTTCTTATTCATCGCTTACTCCTGTCCTGTCGTCGTAAATGTTGTTTTTAGAATTGAGGTTTGAACTTCGCCATGATGTGTCTGACTACGCTGTAGTCCTGTAAGGAATAACTGGAAAGATCGTTACCGTAGCCGGAGCGTTTGAGTCCGCCGTGCGGCATTTCACTGACCAGAGAAAAGTGGGTGTTAATCCACGTGGTGCCATATTGCAGATGCGAGGAAATCTGCATGGCGAGGTCGATATTTTGTGTCCAGACTGACGATGCCAGCCCGTATTCGGATTCGTTGGCCCAGCTGACGACCTGTTCGAGCGAGTCAAAACGCGTGACGCTGACCACCGGCCCGAACACTTCGCGCTGCACGATTTCATCAGTTTGCAGGCAGCCCGCCAGCAGCGTCGGCTGATAGTAAAAACCGGAGCCGGAATGCGACGCCGCGCCGGTAATGCGCTCGATATGCGGCTGGCTCAGTGCCCGTTCGACAAAGCTGGACACGCGGTCGCGCTGTCGGCTGCTTATCAGCGGCCCCATAAAGTTTTCGCTGTCGTTCTTTTTGGCAAACGGCAGCTGCGCCACGGCGTCGCCCAGTCTTTCCACCAGACGCTCATAAATTCCGGCCTGCGCATATACGCGACAGGCGGAGGTGCAATCCTGTCCGGCGTTGTAATAACCCCAGGTGCTGACGGCGTGAACCACATCGTCGATATCCGCGTCATTACACACAATCACCGGCGCTTTGCCGCCCAGTTCAAGATGGGTGCGTTTCACAGTTTTCACGGCGGCCTGCAAAATCCGCTGACCGGTGACGATATCGCCGGTCAGGGAAATCAGACGAACGTGAGAATGGCTGACCAGTGCGTTGCCGACACCTTCGCCGCTGCCGGTGATCACGTTAAGAACGCCCGGCGGCAGGATGTCCTGCAGGGCAGGCAGTAAGGCAAGAATGGTCAGCGGAGTATGTTCGGAAGGTTTGAAAACGACGGTGTTTCCGGCAGCCAGCGCCGGGGCGATTTTCCACGCTGACATCATCAGTGGGTAATTCCACGGCGCGATAGAAGCGACCACGCCCAGCGGATCACGGCGCACCATCGAGGTATGACCGGGCAGATATTCACCGGACAACTGACCCTGCTGACACCGGACAGCTCCGGCGAAAAAACGGAACACATCCACGGCTGCAGGCAGGTCGTCATTCAGCGCCTGATACAGCGGTTTACCGCAGTTCAGGGCTTCAAGACGCGCCAGCTGCGGCGCCTGCCTTTCAATAGCATCGGCAATCCGCAACAGGAGAGTGGCACGTTCGGCGGGAGTGGTACGTGACCAGCGGGTAAACGCCTGACTGGCAGCATTCACCGCCATATTCACCTGTGCCAGTGACGTTTCCGCCACTTCTGCAATCACCTCTCCGCTGGCGGGATTAAAAATACTTTGCGTTGCGCCCTCGCCGTGCAGAAGGTCGCCGTTGATTGCGTGTTTATCAGAGAAAATGGCAACAAATTCTGCATCCGACATCGTACTGCCCCTCAGAGAAGTCAGTCATCATCAATTAACAAAAATGTTATTAGCTAGTAACAAAACTGCTAATTCACATTAGGTAATTTCTCTGAGGGCAACAAATAGCAATTACTGAAGGCTGCGTTCGGAAAAAACGAATGCTCCGGTTATGACGGCTTTCTCTTGGCGCTGTTTTCACGGGCAATCGTCAGGAAAGGCGTCACCAGTTCTGGCCGCGCACTACCGCGACGCCATGCCAGTCCGATATCCAGAGGCTCGATAGAATCTTCCAGCTTGCTGGCTTCAATCATATTTCCTTCCAGTGACCAGGCGCGGTACGCCATGTCCGGCTGCACGGATACGCCCAGCCCGGCAGCCACCAGACTGCGCACCGCCTCCGTTGACGCGGTTTTCATCGCAATATTAGGCTTCAGCCCGGCACGCGCCCACAGCCGCTGCGCATGTTTTTCCATCTCATCCACGTTGAGCTGGATCAGCGGTTCATTCGCAATATCCGCCAGAGAAATGCTTTCACGTTCAAGCAAAGGATGCAGCGGCGGCAGCCAAAGGCGGTACGAAGAATGCGTCAGCACCTCGGTTTGCAGCGCATCGCGGTCTTCCAGATTTGAGAGGATCAGCACCCCAATGTCTATTTCGCCGCTAACCAGCAGATGTTCGATGTACTGGCGTTCATCCTCCACCACTTTGACGTCGACATTCGGGTAATAGGCGTTGAATTGCTTGAGTAAATCCACCAGAAAGTATCCGGCCACCAGGCTGGTCACGCCCAGCGTCAGCTGACCGGTGACATTTTCGGTACCCATTTGCAGGCTGCGTTTGGCGTTATCGACGGTGGCGAGAATAAGATAGGACTGGCGTAAAAACTGATGCCCCTGATGGGTCAGCGTCATCCCTTTGGGGTGGCGGTCAAAAAGACGCGCCTCCGTTTCCGTCTCAAGTTGCTGAATCGCCTGAGTCAGCGAGGACTGTGAAACAAAAGAGGCCTGGGCAGCAGCGGATATCGATCCGGTCTCGGCAACGGCAATAAAATGGCGGATCTGGCGCAGCGTCAGCATAACGACTCTCTCATCGCATTAAAAAACCGAATCCTTAGCGTCAGCATTCGGTTTTAGGGAATGATCAAGTAATGGCAGAGGGCGGATTTTTGTCAAACCGGGGACAGGCGTTTTGCGAGGCATACCGGAGAATGGGAAACTTACTTTGCAAGCAGTCTTTAAAAGAACTATATTTAGACCGTAAAACTTGGCGGAGAAATTAAACATGCAAATACAGACTATCAGCTTCGTAAAGAAGCATGCTGCTGTACTTGATTTATCACAACCGATACTGGTCACTCAGAATGGTGAACCGGCTTACGTGATTGAATCCTTTGAAGACAGACAAAAAAGGGATGAAACCATTGCTTTACTCAAGCTGCTTACACTGGCAGAAAATGATAAAGCAGAGGGCCGGACATTCACGAGAGAACAGTTGTTAGCAGATCTTGCCAGATGAACCTCTCATCTGATCTGCTGATTATTGGGATCAATTTATGTCTGCGACGAAAAGTAAAATCACGATTGAGTACCTGCAAACTGTAAAGTTGTCTATTGATGAAATTGCGTCGTTCCAGACCTCACAGGGAAACGATGCGCTAAAAATCATCAACGCAGTGTTGGATGAGTTTGAAGCAAAAGTGAAAGTTTTTCCTTTATCCTGCCCGGTTGCACCCGATCTCGCCGCGCTGGGTATCATCAAATTTCGCGAATGTAATACATTGAATGGTTACCGCATCATTTATACCTATGATGAATCGGCAAACCTTATCTCCGTGTACGTGCTTCTTTCGCAGCGGCAAAATGTTCAGGAACTGTTGTTTAAAAAGTTGATCATGGGCTAACAACAGAAAAGCCACGCAAACTTCGCGTGGCTTTCAGATTCAAAATTTCAGGCTTTCATCAATTTTCAAGCTGATACGTCAGCGTGATTTCTGCTTTCAGTACCTGAGATACCGGGCAACCGGCTTTGGCTTTTTTGATGATTTCGTCGAATGTGTCTTTATCGATCCCCGGCAGTTTTACTTTGCTGTCGAGCGCGATTTTGGTGATCGCAAAGCCGCCATCCACTTTATCCAGTGAAACGTCTGCGACGGTATCGATACTTTCAGGAGTGTGACCCGCTTCACCGAGCATCAGCGAAAGAGCCATCGAGAAGCAGGCAGAATGCGCTGCTGCTATTAATTCTTCCGGGTTCGTTCCGGGTTTTCCTTCAAAACGGGTGTTGAAACCATAAGGCTGTTCCTTCAGCGCGCCGCTTTCAGAAGAGATGTGACCTTTACCGTGTTTGATGTCACCTTCCCAATGCGCCTGCCCTTTCTTATGAATGGTCATGTTTTCCTCCGGTTTGTATTACATTAACTTTAAGTATAGCTTCAGATCGGTGTTTCGCGAGGTTGGCCGGGCTATGCGGCCTGCGGACACGTTTTTCCATCATTACAACGTCATTGAAAACAGAGGAAAAAACATGTTTAACCCCCAAGATATCGTTCAGTCCAAGACCGGCGGCCCGAAACTGGTCGTGCAACGTGTTGAAGGCGACACCCTGTGGTGTACGCGTCAGGACGAGTTCGGTGCAAAGGAAATTGAAGTGAAAGCAGATACCGTGAGCCTGTATCAGGAAGAAGGCGATTTCGGCGTTTGCTGAGTCTGAACTTCGCAGAAACAAAAAATCCTGAGATTTTAGAATCTCAGGATTCAATAATCCTTAATACTTATCTGCGTATTACCAGCCTTTTACTGCATCGCCATGATAGATGGCATCTGCCGCTTTGACGGTGGCGTCAGTCTGATAAGCTTCCACCAGTTCCTTCACCGCCTGACTGTCTTTGTTATCTTCACGCGCCACAATGATGTTCACGTAAGGTGAATCTTTGTCTTCCACAAAGAGTCCGTTTTTACCTGGCGTCAGCCCGATCTGGCCTGAATACGTCGTATTGATGATCGCCAGCTCGATTTTGTTATCGTCAATCGCGCGGGTCAGCTGAGGCGCTTCGATTTCAACAATCTTCAGATGCTTTGGATTTTCGATAATATCCAGCGACGTCGGCAACAGACCAACGCCCTCTTTCAGTTTGATCAGCCCGACTTTTTGCAGCAGCAACAGCGAGCGGCCAAGGTTAGTCGGATCGTTAGGCACCGCCACCTGTGCGTTATCGCTCAGCTGGTCGATAGATTTAATTTTGCGGGAATATCCGGCGATCGGATAAACGAAGGTTTTACCCACTTCCGCCAGCTTATAGCCGCGTTCTTTTATTTGTTTATCCAGATACGGACGGTGCTGGAAGGCGTTAACGTCGATATCACCGCTGCTCAGCGCGGAATTCGGTAACACGAAATCGTTGAACGTCACCACGTCGACATCCAGATTGTATTTGTCTTTGGCGGTTTTTTTGATGGTTTCCCACATCTGCTGATCGATACCTGCACTGATCCCGACCTTGATGTGATTCTCATTGGATTTCTGGTCACAGGCACTCAGCGCCAGTGCGCCCGCCAGAGATAATGCGAGAACGGATAGTTTTAATAAGGTGCGCATAAAGGTTTACTCTTTCCGTGAATAAATTTTCAAGTTGAAACAAACTATTAAGCCGACAGTGTTTCAAATCAATTCCCGATCGGCAAATACGAAAAAGAAATAACCTAATGCAAAAAAAGGTTTATGAGAATACTCATTATCTATATTAAACCAAAGGATATTATTTTAACGTTATTTTCACATTTCTCATAACCGCCTGAAAAAAGCATAAAAAATGGCCTGAGGAAGGTCCATCAGACCATTTATTGCCGATAATAAAATCCATTAATGAAAAACAATTACCGGATATTCAGCGCGGTTGCCCAGTCCGACACCATCTCACGCGAGATGTAATTGACATCGGAAATACCACCCTCTGTAGAGGATACTAAAAATCCTATACAAGGAAATGATTCAGGATGCAATTCCTCCAGCGCTTCCTGAATATCCTGCTCGCTCATTAAAGGTGAGACGGTCGTATCCGAAACCCGAAAGTATTCTTCAAACATCCACGATATATAGTCCATTTCACTTCTTAATATTTTCATATAGCGCCCTCCCTTAGTCAGCCCTCCTTTATGAAAAAGTAGCAGGGTGTGGTTATATATGCGAACAAATAACAAACAATACCTGAGCATTATTTGCCTTATATCAAACAAAGCCCGCTATAAGCGGGCTCAGAAAGTGAGAATTTTCAAATGTGGAAAGATTTCCTGATCGTTATCCGTTCACTGTGTCGAACCATGCAAGGTAACGGGCTGCGGACGTGACAGGAAAATCGTGATGCCCGCCAGCAATGTCAGCACGCCGCCGAGCAGGAAAGCACTGCTGACGCCGGCATTGTCAGCCAGGATCCCGCCAAACAACGCGCCCAGCGCCAGTGAGGTCTGAAAGACACACACCAGCAACGCCGAACCGGTTTCGAAAAGCGCAGGCGACGCCTGATAGGTCCAGATATTCAGACACACCGGCAGCGCGCCAAACGCTAATCCCCATAAGATCACCAGCGCACAGGCCAGCGCTAACGGCACCTGGAACAGTGACAACACCAGCACCGACACGCTGAGCAACAACATATTGAGCATGAACGCTCTCTTCACGCCGAATTCACGCACGCTGATTTCAGTCGTCAGCGTTCCCAACAGACCCGCGACGCCATAACCCATCAGCAGCAACGAGATGTCACTGGCAGAAAGATGCAGATTGAAGCGCAGCCACGGCTCAAGATAGGTATAAGCCGCGAAATGACCGCCCGCCATGAAGATGCCGATGATCAGCGCGTAACGTATCCCCGCCACTTTGGTGACGCCCAGCATGGCGCGCAGGCCGATAGATTGTTGCGCGGGCAACGAAGGCAGCGCCAGCCATTGCAACACGAAGAATACCAGCGCCAGCACCGCGTTCAGTGTAAACGCCATGCGCCAGCCAAACAGGTCGCCAATAAACGCGCCCGCCGGAACCCCAGCGACGGTGCCGACCGCCACGCCTGCGGTGATCAGCGAAATTGCCCGTGCGCCCTGCTCCTCCGACACCAGCCGTCGACCGGACGGAATGGCAAACGACCAGAAGCCGCCCACGCCAATGCCCAGAATAATGCGTCCGATCAGCAGAATGTTGAAAGTCTGCGCCATCACGGCGATTCCGTTGGCCACAATCACCGTCGCGGAGAGCAACAGCAGCAGGTTGCGTCGGTCCATTTTGCGGGCGAACAACATGATCAGCGGCGCAGAAATCGCCGCCACCAAACCGGGCAACATCACCGCCAGCCCGGCATGACCTTCAGTGACACCCAGAGATTGCGCGATTGGCGAAAGCAATCCGATCGGCAGAAATTCAGTATTAACCAGCGCGAACGTGCCGCAGGCGAGTGAGAAAACCGCCAGCCAGCGGCGGAAAGCAGAGGTTTCTGGCCGGGTGTCCAGCGATGAGCACTCAGTCATTATTTATTATCCTTATACTTAGCAAGGTGAATTATTTCAAAACGGTAGAATCATCGTAATAAACGTGATCACTATCACAGGGTCAAGGCATTTTCATAATGACTGTTAGGGTAATTCTTATCCGTTACGCAGCTAAGCCAGTTCCCGCCTGCCATGCGGGCTACAGAGGCGCGCAGAGTCTCAAACGAAAAAGGCACATACAGATAACTCGATCAGAAAATGTCTCCACATATAAGTATGTTGTAACTAATGTAAGCGCCACCATAAAACCGGCGGATATGGCCGGTAATCATCATTTGGCAGGGCGATAAATCACACGCGGCGTAGACCGGTTAGTGCGTCACTGATTTTGAGTAGAGCTGAATAATCATGATGCCGATGGCGATACAGGCCATACCAATCAGCGCGGGGATATCCAGTCGTTGTTTGTAGATGAAAAATGACAGGGTCGATACCAGGAAAATCCCCATACCCGCCCAGATGGCATAGGCGATGCCGATATTCATGACTTTTACGACCTGAGAAAGCCCATAAAATGAAATCGCATAACCCACGACCACAATGATACTGGGGAATAATCGGGTAAAACCGTCAGACGCTTTCATCATTGAGGTAGCCAGTGTTTCTGCGCATATCGAAACGGCAAGAATAAGATAGATTTTGTACATAACACCTTCTGATTTGAAAAAGAAAAGACGCCAGCTTTAAAGTTTATACTCCCCTGCGTTCCCGGCCTGCCTTCTTCGAGGTTTTCGCTGACAGAGGTAAAACCCTCTCTGTTGGATCCATTTGTTCTACGCTTTAGCTACAACTCAGTGCTTTGAATCTAATCGCGAGGTCGCTTTGTCCCCTGCTAAATTCTATTTACAGCTGCTGTTATGGTGCGCGCTCTACTTTTCTCTCGGGTATATCTCTTTGTTTCTCGATGATCCCCTGAGCCAGGTTTCATTTGTCTGGTTTCCCGCTGGCCTTGCGGTGGCGGCATTTTTGTTAACACCACGCAGGTTCTGGCCTCCTCTGTTTTTAGGTTTGTTTATCGTACGGACTGTGCTGGATGTCACGATGCGGCACTCGCTGGAAACCTCGCTGGTGCATTCAGTGATTTCACTGGGCAACGATTTTGCGATTGCGTGGCTCGTGCGGCGCTTCAGACGCCCGGATGACATGCAGGTCAACGTGCTGATCTGGTTGGCTGCCACGGTGGTAATAAGCGCAGTCGCCGCGGCTGCAGGCGCGGGATGGGTGTTGTATCGTCACAATATCAATTTTGTTCAGACGCTGTGGATCTGGTGGTCGGCGAATGTGGTCGGCACCATTTTGCTGACCACCATTATCATGGGATTGTTCTGGAAACCGGAACCCTTAGTTTTACGTAAATGCCTGACCGGAGGCGGATTATGGATAGGGTTATGTCTTTGCGCCGCGTGGGTTTTCAGTCAACCTTTTGATGATGCGCGTAGCGAAGCGTTGCATTTTATCCTGGCCTGCATCCCGGTCATGATCATGATCGCCATCCCGATTGTCAGCGGTAATCGCCTCGGCGCACTGGCCTTTCTCAGTTTCAGCACGATTGTTATTTATTGCTCCTGGCACCGTCTTGGCCCGCTGTTTATTCCGGGCTTACGGTCAGGAGAACCACTGCTGCTGGCGCAATGCTATCTCTCCGGCACCGCTTTGCTGCTAAATTTTGTGTATGTGCTTAAGCGGAATGTGCCGGGTATGGCGTCCTCTTATTATCTGATCCCTCAAAGCGGGCGTCTGAGCTGGGACCAGACTTCGGTTACGCCTCTTACGCAACATCTTCTGAAGATTAATCATGCGGATGAGCTGCTGGCGCTGCTTTCGCCGGACGACGCAAAACGAATGCGCGCGCGCTGGGAAACCATCAGCCACGGCGGTATGGTCACAGACACTTTCTCTTTCCTGATCCAGCTCTCGCCGAAAATAAAAATACAGCTTCAGGAAACGAAACTGACAGGCCTGCCGCAACCGGAAGGTGTGGTCATTATTGGCTCCTGGTCAGAAGAATTGCCCAACCGGGGCTTCACCCGAACAGTCAGGGAGACGTAAGCCATGCTGCAACTTGCACTGTTACTGATGGGTGCCAATTTTGTGCGTAAATCCGCGCCGGTTCTGGCCATTATGGGCGTGTTATGGAGCGGGCTGGGCGTGATTGTCTTTATGGATGGTCTGGAAGGAATGCGCTACTTCCCTTTTCATGTTTTCGGTCTGATCCTGCTGGCAGAAAGCCTGGTGACGCTTTTTCTGGCCGGGAGTGCGTCCGGCGCGAAAAAGTCAGTCTTCTATTTTAAGGGCGGCATATTTTGCTTTATTGCGGTGTTGATCCTGTCAGGTCGCGAGAGCAGTAATCTGCTGCTGGCCATTTTATTTGGTTTCGCGTTTTTCATTACCGGTCTTTTTGTCATGGCGTCAGCCTGGGTGGTGCGGTATGACCGCTGGCGTCAGGTCTTTTTCAGCGGTGTTGCTCAGCTGATTTTTGCGCTGTTTTTGTTTCTTCCCTATCCCACCCATCATCACGGCACCATTTCACAGTTCGTCGGCATGATCATGATCCTCGGCGGGATCCAATGTATTCCACTGGCCTTCCGCGCCTTTAAAATGCGCGACGGCATTACGCTTTCCGCCCTGATGGCACCTCCCGGTCTGATCCCCGTTATTGCGTTGCCAGCGGCCAATGCCCGCTCCGAAGGTTCCCTCATTGTGCATATCTGGACGCCGGAAGGCTCGGCGGCGAACTCGCCGGTACCGCGCCCGGTGTTCAACCGTTATATCGCAGCAGTAGACGTGCATGGCGTAATTTCAACCGGCCATGCCGCGCTGGAGATGCCCCCGGAACTCTATATCAGCCTTTATCCGGCAGCAGACATCGACCGCTCCCCCGCTGAGTTTTTTAATACCCTGAAAGCCATTCAGGAAAACAACGTGCCGGGGCTTTATCAGAAGAGCTACATCAGCGAGGCGGCGGGCTGGTGTGAATCAGACCGTAAAATTGTGTTCAGTGATTTTAATGCGCAGGCGTTACAGCAATTCTGGGAGAGCTATCGCCAGCTGGTGATTTACAACCTGACCTGGCGAAATTGCTCCAGCAGCGTGGCCTACGGGCTGGAAGCCGCGCTGGAGGGCGTTATTTCCCGACACGGAGGCTGGCTGCGTTTCCTGAAATTATTTTTTATGCCTGAATTGTGGATTGCTGCCCAGCTGCGAAAACGCGCGACGACGATGGCGTGGACTCCGGGGCTGATGCTCGATTACGCACGGGCATTGCACGCGCTGGTACATCCGGTCCGGCATTCGTGGTTTACACGCTGGCGGCAAAGGGATAAATCGCCACTTTAGTTGCATGATTACAGCTGCACGAAATGCCCATCACTGACTTCACGGTAATGGCGCGCAGGCGGCTGATAGATCGCCGCGCGCAGCGGGCTGGCGAGTTCTTCGGGTACCACGGTGCGTTTGCGGTGAACATCCGGATCGGGCACCGGCACCGCGGTCAGCAGTTTACGGGTATAGGCATGCTGCGGGTTTTCGAAAATATCCGCGCGGGAACCGATTTCGACGATTTCCCCCAGATACATCACCGCCACGCGATGGCTGATGCGCTCGACGACGGCCATATCGTGCGAGATAAACAGGTACGCCAGCCCGAGTTCCTGCTGGAGATCGAGCATCAGATTGATCACCTGCGCTTTCACTGACACATCCAGTGCTGAAACCGCTTCGTCGGCGATGATCATTTTCGGCTCCAGCGCCAGCGCGCGGGCAATACAGATGCGCTGGCGCTGTCCGCCGGAGAACTGATGCGGGAATCGCGTCGCCATATTGCTTTGCAATCCCACCTGTTCCAGCAGTTGCGCCACGCGGCGCTTCGCGCTTTCGGCATTGTGCAGTCCGAGGCTTATCATCGGTTCGGCAATCGCCTGACCGATGCGCATTCTCGGGTTCAGGCTTTCGTACGGATCCTGAAAAATCATCTGCGCCTGGGTGCGGATTTCCGCCAGGCGCGCACTGTCTGCGCGGCGGATATCCTGCCCGGCAATCAGCACTTCGCCGGAGGTCGCTTCGGTCAGGCGTAAAATCGTACGTCCGGTGGTGGATTTTCCGCAGCCGGATTCGCCTACCAGCGACAGCGTTTCGCCCGGTTGCAGGCTGAACGACAGGTCTTCGACCGCATGCACGCGGGCAGAAACACGGCGCAGCAGGCCGGATTTCACATCAAAACGTGTCACCAGATTTTTAACGTCCAACACCGGCAGCCCTGCGCGCAGCGTATCGACTGATTCCGCCACCGGCTGCGGTTCGCCGGTTTGCATGTCGGTGAGCGGGAAGCGTTTCGGCAACGCCACGCCGTTCATTGCGCCGAGTCGCGGCACGGCTGAAAGCAGCGCCCGCGTATAAGGGTGTCGGGGAAGATGGAAGATTTCCCGCGTGGTGGCCTGCTCCACCGCTTCGCCACGGTGCATTACCAGGGTGCGATCCGCCACTTCCGCCACCACGCCCATATCGTGCGTAATGAACAGAACCGACATGCCCTCTTCTTCCTGCAACGATTTAATCAGTCCCAGAATTTGCGCCTGAATGGTCACATCCAGCGCCGTTGTGGGTTCGTCAGCAATCAGCAAACGGGGATTACAGGCCAGCGCGATGGCAATCACCACGCGCTGACGCATGCCACCGGAAAAGCTCAGCGGATACTCGTTAAGCCGCGAGGTGGCGGCCGGAATACGCACTTTTTCCAGCAGGCGCACCGCTTCAGCGCGGGCGGTTTTATCGTCCATGCCCCGATGGCGTTTAAGTACTTCGGTAATCTGCACACCGATTTTCAGCACCGGATTCAGGCTGGTCATTGGCTCCTGAAAAATCATACCTATGCGGTTTCCGCGAATGCTTTGCATCTGCGCACGGTTCAGGCTGAGTAATTCCTGGCCGTCAAACTGGATACTGCCTGAATAACGGGTCTGCTTTTCATCCAGCAAACGCATCACGGACATCGCCGTCACACTTTTGCCGGAACCGGATTCGCCCACCAGCGCCAGCGTTTCTTTAGGGCCAATGGAGAAGGAAAGATCCCGCACTACGTTCAGCCATTCACCGTCCACGGAAAACGCGGTATTCAGCTTATCGACCTGTAAAACCGGGTTATGCATCATCAATCCTTATTTCGCGGGTTGAGGATGTCGCGCAGCGCGTCACCGACTAAGTTGATGGCGACGATCAGCACCAGCAGCGTGATGCCGGGGAAGAAACTTATCCAGTAATCGCCGGACATCAGATAATCAAACCCGTTGGCGATCAGCAGGCCGAGTGAAGGTTCGGTAACCGGCAGCCCGATACCCAGAAATGACAAGGTGGCTTCGAGCATGATTGCGTAAGCAATGCGCATGGTCGCCACCACAATCAGCGGGGGAAGGCAGTTGGGCAAAATATGACGGAACAGAATACGCGGATTAGACAGTGCCATGCTGCGGGCGGCATCCACATAACTGCGGCGGCGTTCGAGCAGCGCCGAGCCACGAATGGTGCGTGCGTAATACGCCCATTGCGTGACGACCAGCGCCAGAATAATTTTATCGACGCCCTGCCCGAGCACCGCCAGTAAAATCAGCGCGATCAGAATCGGCGGAAAGCTCAGCTGGATATCGACAATGCGCATGATCAGCGCATCTGTTTTGCCACCCATGTAGGCGCTGATAAGCCCCAGAGCCGCGCCAATGGTCAGCGCAATCACCGCGCTGGAAACCCCGACCAGAAGGCTGGTGCGCGTGCCGTACAAAATCGCGCTGAGTAAATCGCGCCCCTGATCGTCGGTGCCCAGCCAGTAAATCATGCCACTCAGGCTGGCGGTGCCCGGCTTCAGGCGACCATCCATGATATCGAGCTGCGATAAATCGTACGGATTTTGCGGGGAAATCCACGGCGCCAGCACGGAGAACAGAATGGCGATACCTAAAATGATCAGGCCGCACAGAGAGAATTTATTGCGCAGCAGCGCACGCACGGTGTGGTAAAACGCCGAATGCGGTTTGCCCTGAACGGTGATGCGCGAGTGAACGGATCCAGACGACATCAGTTTTCGCCCCCCAGCCGGACGCGCGGATCCACCAGCACGTACAACACGTCCACCAGCAGGTTAATCAGGCTGAACATCACCACAGTTATCATCAGGTACGCCAGAATCACAGGGCGATCCAGCACGGCGATGGAATCAATGATCAGCTTGCCCATTCCCGGCCAGGCGTAAATGGTTTCTGTGACCACGGCAAACGCGATAAGTGAACCGAGCTCCAGGCCGATAACGGTAATCAGCGGGATCAGGGTGTTTTTCAGGACGTGAACCAGCACGATGCGGCTTTCCGAAAGCCCTTTGGCGCGGGCAAAACGGATGAAATCCTGTTGCAGGCATTCGAGTACACCGGCGCGCGTCAGGCGGATAATCAGCGAGATTTTAAACAACGCCAGATTGAACGCGGGGAGGATGAGATGCGCGAGGCCGTCGGCGGTAAACAGGCTGACCGGCACGCCTAAAACGTCCACGGTAGCACCCCGTCCGGAGGCCGGAAGCACGCCGAGTTTGACGCTGAACAGCATAATCATCATCAGACCAATCCAGAACGTCGGCAGGCTGAAACCTAAAATTGAGACGGTCATGATCGACTTCGATAACCAGCCGTCAGGGCGCAGACCGGCATACACGCCGAGCGGAATACCAATCACCAGCGCCAGCACAAACGCCACCAGCGCCAGTTCGAGCGTGGCGGGCATACGCTGAAAAATCAGGTGCAGCGCGGGCTGGTTGTAGATAAAGGAGTTGCCCATATCACCGTGCAGGGCGTTGACCACGAACAGGCCATATTGCTCCCACACCGGTTTATCTAGGCCAAAGGACTGGATCACATTCAGGCGTTCAGCGGGTGTCGCGGTGGTGCTGAGCAGTAAATCCACCGGATTACCGACCAGATACACACCACCAAAAACCAGCAATGACATCACCAGCAACGTCAGGAATGTCTGTCCGAATCGCCCGAGCAGGTAACGGCTCATGCCTGAACGTCGCCGGAGGGGTTGCCATATCGCGAGAAAACGCGGCGCAACAGACTGAAGAAGCCGTATTCATCCACTTTTTGCATAACCGTGGCGTTAGGTGGCGTCGCCAGTTTGTTCCAGAAATCCGCGTAGGTGTAACCCGCCGTTTTACCGGAAATTTCCACGCCCACGCGGGCGGGCTGACCTTCAAACAGGCCGGGTTGCAGCAGCCATGCGACGGTGGTGGCGTCATGTACCGGCCCGCCTTCGCGACCAAAACGGTTGAGGTCGCTGCGATCAAACGCATTGAGCAGCGCGGCGACAGATTCGCCAGGTAAGCCGCCATCCTGTTTCAGCGCCTCAATATCATCTTTGCTGATCAGCGCCTGGAAGGTCATATCCAGCGGCATGATGATAAGCGGTACCCCGCTGCTAAAGACTTTCTCGGCGGCATGCGGGTCGGCATACACGTTGAATTCTGCCCACGGCACGCGGTGCCCGAGCGCGGTAAACGCGCAGCTCATGGTGACGATGTGTCTGATACCGCGCGCGACGTCCGGATGCATTCCTAACGCCAGCGCGATATTGGTCATCGGGCCAATCACACAAACGGTGACCGGGTCGTTATCTTCGGCGGCCTGTCGTAACGTGCGCACCAGAAAATCCACCGCGTGTTCTGCCTGCGGTTGCAGGTCAGAATCCGGCACCAGTTCATTTTTGAATGCGCCGATGTGCGCATATTTGCCATAAACCTGCTCGCGCACCAGCGGGCCGGGTGCGCCGGCAAAAACCGGTATTGTTTTACCGGACAGCGCCACAATCTTGCAGGCGTTGCGCACCGTATCTTTCAGCGCCACATTTCCGGCGACCACGGTAATGCCGAGCACGTCCAGTTCCGGTGACGCCAGAGCCAGCCAGATGGCGATGGCGTCATCCACGCCGGGATCAGTATCAATAATGATGCGCTGGCTCATAAGATTATTTCCCGGCATAACGTGAAAGCAGTTCGTAAAACAGTGCGAAGACTTTGTTTGCATCCACGCGCGTGACGATATCAACGTTGGGGGTTTGCCCCGACTTACCGTACCAGTCGGCAACGGTTTGCCCCATACACAGTTCGCTGTCGTGTTCGACAAACACCCGCGCTTTTTCGGTGCCAAACAATTCCGGCGCCAGCACGTAAGCAATCACCAGCGGGTCGTGCAACGGCCCGCCGCGCGAACCGTAACGGCGCACGTCGTTGCGATCCCAGAACGCCATTAATTCGCCAAGCTGTGCGGAAATACGTCCGGAGACTTTGACGAATCTCGCCACGTGTTCCGGCATCAGGATCACCTGATGCGTGGCGTCGAGCGGTAAAACGGTGATGTTAAGACTCGAGGAAAACACACTGTGCGCGGCGTGCGGATCGGCCAGCATATTGAATTCGGAGGTCATGGTGCGGTTACCGGCTTCACGATAAGCCCCGCCCATTAACACCACGCGACCGATACCGGCGGCGATGTCAGGTTTCATGCGCAGTGCGGTCGCCAGATTGGTCAGCGGGCCGAGCACGCACAGCGTCAGCGGCTGACTGCTGGCAATCGCCTGTTCACAGCTGTTGATCAGAAAGTTAACGGCATGGAGAGATTCAGCGGATTTTTGCGGCGCAGGAAAGGCGGTATTGCCCAGGCCGTTTTCCCCGTGGAACTGACCGTGGATCGGCGTACGCAGCATCGGCTGATGACAACCGGCGAACACCGGAATATCGAGCCGGTAACCCAGCTCGGCGATTTGCAGCGCGTTGCGGGTCGTATTCGCCAGCGGCTGGTTGCCGCAGACCGTGCAGATGCCGAGAATGTTCAGCTGCGGCGCGACGAACGCGCTGAGCAACGCAATGGCATCGTCAATACCCGGATCGCAGTCAATAATAACCGGCAGGGTTTTCACAGTGCCCCCACGGAACGTAAAACTTCAGCGATTTCATCATACGCCGCTTCGTTCAGAGGCACCTGCGGCGCCAGTGGATCGCCCACCGCAAAGCCCTGTAATTGCAGCGCGGCTTTGATACAACCGGCAATCGAATATTTGGCGAAGATTTCGTTGATGCGCCACAGCGGACGCTGCAACTCCATCGCTTTTTTCCAGTCGCCCTGCTTCGCGGCTTCATACAGCGCCAGACTTTGTTTCGGCACAATACACGCCGGACCGGCCATCCAGCCCACGCCGCCAATCAGCATCACACACGCGGGAATATGCGCCGACGCCGCAAACACCTGCATCCGCCCCTGCGTGCGCTCAATGATCGACAGCAACCGGCCAGTATTGGTCGACGCATCTTTAATATAGTTAATGTTTTCCACGAGACTCAGGCGCTCAATCACCGGCAGGCTAAGATCAGAACGCTGGAACTGCGGATTGGTGTACAGCACGACCGGCAGTTTTCCGGCAGCGGTCGCGATGGCACGAAAATAGTCTTCGACGCCCTGATCGGGCACCGGGAAATACGCTTCGAGGATCGCCAGAATACCGTCGACACCCAGAGCGGCGTAGCGAGCGGTTTGCGCGACAGCGTCCTGAATGGTGGTGGCTGCAACTCCGGCAATGACCGGAACGCGGCCTCGAGCGGCTTCGACGACGGTTTTCACTATCTCCGTGCGTTGCTCTGCATTGAGATAAGCGAACTCACCTGTACTGCCGAGCGGTGTCAGACCGTGCACGCCACTGTTAATCAGATGTTCGACCAGCGCGGTTAACACTGGTTTGTCTATCTGGCCGCCATCAGTGACTGGCGAAACCAGATAGGGATACACACCGCTAAAAGAAGTCATAGCTTCTCTCTCTTTTAGTAAACTACTACCTTAGTACAGCCCTGGTGTTGGTGCTGTATTCCCGCCTTGGTTCGGTACGCACTCTGCGCTGATTTATTGTTTCTCATGCACAAAGTACGGCAACGTGTAGCCGTCGGAGCGGCCAACGTAGGTATAAGGTGTTTTCATCGCCCAGGTGTATGAAAGGAACAGCAACGGAATGGTGCCTTCGTCTTTCATCGCAATCTCTGTGGCCTGCTGCAACAGCTTTTCACGCTGACCGTCGTCGAGAGTTTCCCGCGCTTTTGCCAGCGTTTTATCAAATTCAGGATTGGAATAACGTCCGCGGTTTCCCTGTCCGCCATTTGGCCCGAAGGTTTCCAGCAACGGCCCGAGCACACCGGACGCTTCACCGGTTTCAATCGCCGCGCCGCCCATAATCAGGCTGAAATCGCGTTTGGATGCACGCGAGAAATACACGCTGCCCGGCATGGTCACAACGTCAGTTTTAATGCCCACGCGGCTGAACATCTGGCCCAGCGCCTGCGCGATTTTAGAATCATTCGGATAACGGTCATTCGACGCATGAAACGTCAGCGTGAAACCGTCCGGATAACCGGCCTGCGCCAGCAACTGTTTGGCTTTCGCCGGGTCATAAACCGCTGCGGGTATTGAAGGCGTATAACCAAAATACCCAGCCGGAACCAACTGCGACGCCGGTACGCCCTGCCCGTCCATGATGCGATCCACAATCGCCTGACGGTTGATCGCCAGCGACATCGCTTCACGCACTTCGCGTTTTTTCAGCGGATTGCTGCCATCCGGCCCTTTGGCGAATGGCGACACATCGCGATCCTGATCCGGGTGCAAATACAGAATGCGGTTACCGGCGACAGATTCCAGATGCAGGCTGGTTTGTTTACCCAGCTCCCGTCCGTCCGCCGTCGGCACGCTTTCAATCATATCCACATCGCCGGAGCGCATCGCCGCCACACGGGCACTCGGGTTTTTAAAGACGCGCAAAGTGACATTATCCCACTGCGCTTTTCCGCCCCAGTACTGGTCGTTACGCGCCAAAACGACGTTGTCGTCCGGCGTCCAGCTGACAAATTTGAACGGGCCGGTGCCGATCACGTCTTTCCCTTCATTAAGGGTTTGTGATCCGACCGTCTCAAGTCGCGCAGGCAAAATCGCGACACGACTTAAGTTGTTCAGTAATAAAGGTGTTGGCGCTTTGGTGATAATTCTCACCGTTAAAGGATTCACTTCAGTGACATCGGCGATGTCATTCACGTACGGCGTATAGGCGCTCGGGCTGTTTTTCGAGGCCAGCGCCACGCGTTTCACGCTGGCAATCACGTCTTTGGCGGTGAAATCGCTGCCGTCGTGGAATTTCACGCCGGGACGCAGGGCAAATTCCCAGGTTGTGTCGTTGATTACTTTCCACGACACCGCGAGTGCAGGTGTAATGTGTTGTTTTTCGTCCTGATTCACCAGGCCGTCAAAGATATTGCGTGCCATGGCGCTGTTGGCACCACCGACATAAAATTGCGGATCCATTGAAGTCGTTGAAGCGGCCAGACCGATTTTCAGATCAGCAGCCTGTGCAGAAGCGGTATTAAAAACGAAAAGCGTGGCCAATGCTGAGGAAAACACTCCTGCCAGAACGGACTTTCTCATGCATTTAACCCTTAATTTTTTTAGATTTTCAGGCAATGTGTGTCAGATCGTAAATTGGAGTCTAGGGTGTGGACTTCTGAATTGAAAATTGTATTTTGTGTTACATCCATAAACAAATGTTATGGATTCTGAGGATATATTATGAAAATTAATCCCCGTCAGGTCGAAGCTTTTCACAAAGTGATCCTGACAGGTAGCATTACCGCAGCCGCGAACATGATGAACATCACCCAGCCAGCGGTCAGCCGGCTGATCCGCGACTTTGAATATGCGGTGGATCTGAAGCTTTTTGACCGCGACGGACGCGGGCTGATCGCGCGTGACGATGCGATTAAGCTGTATCGCGAAGTCGAGCGTTTATACCTCGGACTTGAACATATTTCACATATCGCCGACGAAATCCGTCATTCCAAAGGCAGCGTTTTGCGTATCGGTTCAGTGGCGGCGTTATCGGCGCTGTGCGTCGAGCATATCCTCCCGCCGCTGATTGAGCAGATTTCTGATATCTCGTTGTTTCTGGACATTGAAAGTACGACGCATATCACCGATGTCGTCACCAGCAATCAGTACGACGTCGGATTTATTTTCGGCAAGCCGGACGTGAAAGGTCTGGAAGCGGAAATGCTGGCACGGGCGAACGCCGTTGCCGTGATGTCGCCACGCCATCCGCTGGCGAAACAAGACGTGGTGACTGCGATGGATCTGACGCGTTATCGCCCTATTATTCCGGGGCGCAAAACGCCGCTGCGTGAACAGCTCGATCAGGTGATGAGCCGTCTCGACTTATATCTGAACAACCCAATCGAAACATCTCTCAATAACTGCTGTGTGATGGCCGGGAATAATCTGGGCGTCGGCGTGGTTGATTTCATTACCGCGCGTAGCCATAAAAGTGATCTGGTGCTCAAACCCTTTACACCGAATATCAGCATCGCCTATCTCGCCGTTTTCCCGCCGCAAATTCCGAAAAGCCGTCTGGTGGAACACATCACCAAAGAAATGAAGACGTTAATCGAAGGCTATCTGTAAAACACCCCGTCAGGTTCGCCGATTTCGTACCAATGAGTCCGAAATGTTACATTTCAGTCTTTATGACCAAAAATGTGCGGACAGTTGGTGCGATCTGTTAGATGAAAAACATATATATATTTATAAAAACATAAAAATAATGAATAACATACTTTATTTTATTCTTTAAAATCAATGTGTAAAAAATACCTGCATAAATAATAATCTAATCTATAATAATTTACCTAATTTCAAACTCTTCGTTACACATTCACAACCTCGATGAGAAGTATTACTATTTGCGCGAAATTGTTCTATTTGGTTCATTTAGTGGCGGGTGGTCGTTAAGTGTTACCAGCTTTTCATTAGCAGTTCTCTACAACCTATTTCTACAAACCAATGCAGTGAGATAAATCATGCCAACAACAAATAACAAGTGGACGTGGCTCCTCTGGTTACTGAGTGCGCTGATGGTCGTCATCGGCCTGACACTCGGTATCGGTGGTGCGTACCTGGCCACATTAGGAGGAAGCGTTTACTTCCTGCTGATGGGTCTGGCGCTCATCGTTTCCGCCGTTTTGATTTTTAAAGGTAAGCCTTCCGGCGCATGGCTTTATGCCGTGGCCTTTGTGCTTTCTATTATCTGGGCCGTCTGGGACGCAGGCTTTACGTTCTGGCCGCTGTTCTCCCGCCTGTTCACGTTCGGCGTTCTGGCTTTTCTGGTCGCACTGGCTTATCCGCTGCTGAAAGCACGTGCGGGTCTGGTGGCACGTAAAGGGCCAAGCTTCTCGCTGGCGGCGGTTCTGGCCCTTGCGCTGATTGCCGCTTTCGGCAACACCTTCGTGCCGACGCCAATCATCAGCGCCGACAACGATCAGGTGCCGGTGAAACCGGTAGATAAAGGTGCAGAGCAGAAGAACTGGGAAAACTGGGGTAACACCACCGCAGGCGACCGTTTTGCTGCATTGGATCAGATCAACAAAACCAACGTCGATAAACTTCAGGTTGCGTGGACGGCTCATACCGGCGATATCCCGCAGAGTAACGGCTCCGGCGCTGAAGATCAGAACACCCCGCTGCAGGTGGCCGACAAGCTGTTTGTGTGTACCGCTTACAGCAAAGTGATCGCCCTGAATGTGGATGACGGTAAAAAGCTGTGGTCTTATGACTCCAACTCTACCGCGCCTAACTGGCAGCGTTGCCGTGGTCTGGGCTATTACGAAAACAGCGCCGCGCCACAGGCTCCGGCAGCACAACCTGCAGCCATTCCTGCGGCTGAACCGGCCACGCCAAACGCCGCTTCAGAAGCTGCCACCCCTGCAACTGATGCCCCGCAAGCGCCTTCGGCCACCGGCGGTACTGTCAGCGGAACCTGCGAACGTCGTCTGTTCCTGCCAACCATTGATGCGCGTCTGATCGCCATCAACGCCGACACCGGCAAGCCTTGCGCTGATTTTGGCGACAACGGCGTGGTGGATCTGAAAGTCGGCATGGGTGAAGTCAAACCAGGCTACTACCAGCAAACCTCTACCCCGCTGGTCGCGGGTAATGTAGTGGTTGTGGGTGGCCGCGTGGCAGATAACTTCTCCACCGGCGAACCTCCGGGCGTGGTTCGTGCATTCGACGTGCACACCGGCGCACTGGTATGGGCATGGGATCCGGGTAATCCGAACATCACCAAACTGCCACCGGAAGGTGAAACTTACACCCGTGGTACGCCGAACGTCTGGTCGGCCATGTCCTACGATCCAAAACTGGGTCTGATTTACATGCCAACCGGTAACGCGACGCCAGACTTCTTCGGCGGCACGCGTACAGAGCTTGATGACAAATACAGTTCTTCCGTTGTCGCGGTAGACGTGGCCACCGGTAAAGTCCGCTGGACTTTCCAGACCACGCATCACGATCTCTGGGACTTCGACCTGCCGTCTCAGCCGCTGCTGTATGATCTGCCGGACGGTAAAGGTGGCAGTACGCCGGTTCTGGTGCAGACCTCCAAACAGGGCATGATCTTCATGCTGAACCGCGAAACCGGTCAGCCGGTCGCGAAAGTCGAAAACCGCGAAGTACCGCAGGGCAACGTTCCTGGCGAACGCTACTCTAAAACTCAGCCTTTCTCTGTCGGCATGCCAAACATCGGCAACCAGACGCTGAAAGAATCTGATATGTGGGGCGCAACGCCGATGGATCAGCTGCTGTGCCGCATCGAGTTTAAAGGTATGCGTCACCAGGGCGTTTACACGCCTCCGGGTCTGGATCGTTCCCTGCAATTCCCGGGTTCTCTGGGCGGTATGAACTGGGGCAGCGTGTCGGTTGACCCGAACAACGCCATCATGTTCGTGAATGATATGCGTCTGGGTCTGGCGAACTACATGGTTCCGCGTGCACAGGTTCCGACCGGCGCGAGCGGCATCGAGATGGGTATGGTGCCGATGGACGGTACGCCTTACGGCGCAGTCCGCGAGCGTTTCCTGTCTCCGCTGGGCATCCCTTGCCAGAAACCTCCGTTCGGTACCATGTCTGCGGTCAACCTGAAAACCGGTAAAATTGTCTGGCAGGTTCCTGTCGGTACAGTGAAAGACACCGGTCCGCTGGGCATCAAAATGCGTATGCCAATGGAAGTTGGTATGCCAACGCTGGGCGCAAGCCTGTCAACGCAATCCGGCCTGCTGTTCTTCGCCGGTACGCAGGATTTCTATCTGCGTGCGTTTGATACTGCAACCGGTAAAGAAATCTGGAAATCCCGTCTGCCTGTCGGCAGTCAATCTGGCCCGATGACTTACGTTTCCCCGAAAACCGGTAAACAATACATCATCATCAGCGCCGGTGGCGCACGTCAGTCCGCAGAACGCGGCGACTACGTGATCGCCTACGCACTGCCTGACGAAAAATAAGATTTTGCAGTAAATGACAAAGCCCGCCGGGGTAAACCGGCGGGCTTTTTTGTGGGCGGTATTTACAGGTTAAGCCTGTGCTTGAAGTCTTACCCGTTGCTGCTCCATCCCTGTAAATATGGCATCAGCCAGTTCAGGGGGAAATGAAGCAGGCAGCTGCCTCGTGACATTTTCAATAACGACCGGCGTGAGTTCGATGATCTCATCAATAATGGTTTCAATTTGTCTTCTCCCTAATCCACTTTGCTCTCCCTGCTTAATCCAGTGTCTGCGCTGAATCTTACTAATCAGGTAATAATTGTTACTCCCCCGGACAGCCATTGCCAGCTTACATTTCTGCCACGCTATCTTATTGTTCCCATGCCCGATGACCAGCCACGCTGACAAAATGTCATACAGTGGCGTCATGTGATAACGATTTTGAGGAAGGTGCGCGATACTGAAATTTTTCGCATGGCCGTCGGTAGCAGCCATCAACCAGAAAATTATCTGTGCCTTGAAAAACTGATACTGATCTTGCTGAGCCTGCTCAGACCGGCTCAGGATTTCCATAATATCCGAGATCCCCGGGCCACCATCTGACTGGTACTTCCGCAAGGGTGAAACGCCCATGGCCTGACACATATCCTCCTGCGGCAGACGGATCCACCATGCCTCGTCTGAAGAAAGCTTTCGGTCAAAACGTTCGACGATCAACGCTTTCTGATCTTCAAATTGTCCAATGTGCGTTTTAGCAACTGGCACTCCATACTGCTCAAGGATCAGGGCACAAAGCCATTCATTTTCAACGGACGTACTCATGTCCGCCTGCATGTTGCCCACCAGACCCAGTGGTAATTTGAAAATGTGCGTAGTTGGCGTATTTCCTTCCGGCAGGCACCACTGATGGTTGTGCCATAACAGCGCCGTTTTTTCCTGTGCTCCCGCGATAGATAATCGCAGATCTTCATCCTGATCGTGTTGACCCGGCAGAACCACCGCCGTGTTGCGCAGCATACCGGCAATTTCCGGCTCCGAAAGCGGACGCTGGCGGATGGTGAATATCCCTGTGGGTTGATCTTCGACATGAAGTAGCTGGATTGCTCCAACGCAGTCCCGACCCAGTTCAGTAAGCAAGTCAAAAGGTTCAAGGCTTTCAGCATGATAACGTACCGCCAGGCGCCTGCGGATCCCTTCGCTGTCGGGCAATAAATTGTCAAAATAATCACGAACCACATTGCCGCGATGCACTTGATTGCCCGGCGTGAACGGCAGGGAAAGCGACAAAGGTCGCCCTTGTTGGTCTTCTGTCCATTCGGGCGAATACTGTAAACGATCCTCGCCTTTTTGCTTTTCCCAGTACCCCACAGGAATACCGTTCATCCATATCGCTAAACGCTGCTGCGCACGACGCATATCATCACCATTGTTCCTTTCTGGCGGGCGTACTTAAATAATCCGGCTTATTTTCCTCCATAGAGGGTTTTTCAGGATCGGATTGTGAAGAAAACACCATCTCAATACCTAACACATTAAATACTCTAAACAGCCGGTCAAGGCTGGCAGCAGCAGGGTTCGCCTCCAGCCGGGCATATGTCTGCTGAGTCACTCCCAGTTTTTCTGACACATCCTTTTGCGTCAGACCTTTTTCTTTACGGAACCCCACCAGTAGCGGGCGTAGCTGGTTAAGGGTTTTTAACGGATAGACTGTATTCATTATTTCGGCTCTGGTATCAGGGGTCTTATACAGATTATAGGCTGTATTTGTTACATTACACCCTAAAGGCTGTAAAAGTAAAATACAGCCTAAAAGCTGTTAACGCTCAATACAGCTTAAACGCTGTAATTTGCCCACTGCCGCCCGTCATGCTCAAATAGCTCTTTCACGCACGGATGAAACCCCATGAAAAAAAGCGAATTTATCGCACAGGATTTACTGAGCAAGATTTACCAGAACAGCGGATCGCTGCCGGAAAAGTTGCCGCCGGAGCGCCAGCTGGCGGAAGAATATGGGGTTTCGCGGTTCACGGTGCGCAAGGCGCTGGAAAAACTGGTGAGTATCGGTGCGGTGCATATCGTGCAGGGGTCCGGCATATACATTAATACGGGTGTCAGCAGTAATCCGCTGATCTACAATTCGGTGACTGAGAAGAAATTCGCTGAAATCAGTTTCAAAATGCTGGAATTACACAAGCGGCGACCAGATAAGGAGGAACAACAAGTGTTCGGTTTAAGCGCCGACGATTTTATCTGGGCGTTCACCCGTTTACGGCGGATTAACCTGCGCAATGTGCAAATTGAATATTCCCGAATGCCTGCAGAAGTGTTTGCCGATCTGAATCAGAAAACCATTGAGCATTCCATCCAGCAATATGTGCTGAGCAAAGGCTATGCGATTTCGCATTCCCTCACCCGTTATCAGGCCGTCACGATCAATAAAGAACAGGCGCAAACGCTCGGCTGCAAAAAAGGCATCGCCGCCATGCATATCACCAACAGAGGTATTTTGCAGGGCGGCAAGGTTTATGCGTTCAGCGATATTGTCGATATCGACTATTCCTGCACCTACGTCATCCCGTTTAATCAGGACAATCTGGCTTTCCGCCAGACGTAAGCGCGTTACGGCGTGTGGATCACGCCATCCGGCAGGCGGCTTTGCGTCCATTCATGCGGCCGGTAAACCACCGGAAACTCTTCCGCTATCTGACTGTTAAAGCCCACGCCAATCCCTGCTTCTTCACCCGGATAAAAATAGCCGTTCTCAGGCTTCTGCGCGCCGGGGAAGACCTGTTGCGTGTTGGCCGGATACGCCACAAATTCCTGAATAGCCGCATTGTGCAGATGAATATTCAGATGTGTATTTACCGCTGCACCAATCGGCGTCATGTCCGGCGGGCAATGCCAGGCCAGACGCACACCAAAACTCTGGCAGAAATGCGCCAGTTTTAATGCCGGTGTAATACCGCCGATTTGCGAAACGTGGCAGCGGATGAAGTCGATCCGTCGGTTAATGATCAGATCTTTCCATTCTGCAGGATTATTAAATAACTCGCCGGTCGCCAGCGGAACGGCGGTCTGACTGCGGATCTGCGCCAGCCACTCGTTCTGATCCGGCGGCAGAATGTCTTCAATAAAGTAAGGCCTATACTGTTCCACCGCTTTAGCGAACTGCACCGCCTGTTGCGGGAACAGCCGTTCGTGCACGTCGTGCAGAATATGGAACTGATTGCCGTATTTTTCACGCAACGCTTTGAACATCGCCAGCGTGTTGTCGATGTACTGATCCTGATCGTAATACGCGCCCGATGTCGGTTCGCGTGTGCTGTGAAAATCCTGCGCATTGCCGCCGTAAAAGCCCAGCTGGCAGCGGATATGGCGATAACCTTCGCCCAGTAAACGGTCCACTTCGCCGTACAGTTCTTCGAGCGTTTCGCCCGCTGCATGACTGTACGCCGTTACCGCATCTTTAGATTTACCGCCGAACAGGTGATACAGCGGCATATTCGCCAGCTTGCCTTTGATATCCCACAGCGCCATATCGATGCCCGCGATAGCGTTGTTGATCACCGGCCCGTTTCGCCAGTAAGCATTCACCATCATCATCTGCCACAAGTCTTCGATGTGATTGGCATCGCGCCCCATCAGCAGCTGTTTGAGATATTCATCTACCATCAGTTTGACGGCCAACGGGCGCTGCTGGAACGTCGCGCAGCCCAACCCGAAAACGCCACGGTCAGTTTCAATTCTGACTACCACTAAATTATGACGATCGGGGCGTGTAATCTGGCATTCGATATTCGTAATCAGCACAGGCTGCATGATAAATCCTTAATAAAAACCGTGATCCCTTTTCACAAAAAAGGCGGCGGGAATATTCGTATTGGGGTTATTTCACCGTATTTTCATCCTGCTTGTAAACCTAAAATTCAGGCTTTTATTTTGGTATAAAAGCACGCCTGATTAGCAGTTAAAAACAGACCAATTTAGCGATGACCCGCTAAATTAGCGCCTTGCAATGAAGTTTTGTGATGGAGATCCTGTTTTATTGGTTTGTTTTTGAAAACCGCCCTCATTACACTCCCAGTCATTCAAATAAAGAAAAATTCAATTTTCGTCGCGGGGTTCAGGGTGAATACAGAAATAATGCAGTCGGTCATTAAGCTGGTCGGTGGTGCAGGTAATATTAATAAAGTCTGGCATTGTATGACCCGTCTTCGTTTTGATTTGCGTGACGAAAATATAGTGGCCTGGGAAGAAATTAAAAATCTGCCCGGCGTACTCGGCGCGCAAAGTCAGAGTGACCAGGTGCAGATCATCATCGGTCCGAAAGTGAATATCTGGTACGAGGCCATCGTGTCTCAACTGGATCCGATCACTGATAGCGCAGCGGCATCAACAGGAAATGTCTCCACAAAAGGACGTAAAAGTCTGATCTCGATGTTCATGGATACGGTTTCCGGCGTGTTCGGCCCGATCGTTCCGGCCATTGCAGGGGCGGGGATGATCAAAGGCCTGCTGGCAGGATTGATCGCCCTGAAAGTGATTTCCCCCAACAGTGATACGGTGATGATCATCGATCTTATCGCCAGCGGTGTGTTTTACTTCCTGCCGTTTTTCCTCGCGGTTTCTGCGGCGAAAATCTTCAAAACCAATGAATATCTGGCCGCAGCCGTTGCTGCCTGTCTGATGTACCCGACGCTGATGGACGCCGCGAAAGCGCTCGCCAGCCATACGGCCGGTGCGCCTGACGTGTTGTATTTTATGCAAGTACTGCCGGTGTCTGTTTTCAACTATTCGGCCAGCGTCATTCCGGTGATTTTCTCGGTGCTGGCGCTGAGTTACATCCACCGCTGGGTAGATAGATTCATGCCGGACGTGCTGAAAACCGTCTTTACGCCAACGCTGACCTTATTTATCGCCGCGCTGGTTTCGCTGACGCTGATTGGTCCGGCGGGAATTTATCTCGGTAAACTGCTGGCGTTTGGCATTCAGGGATTGTTTGACGTGTCTGCGGTATTTGCCGGATTTATTGTCGGCGCGATCCGCCCGGTGGCGATCCTCACCGGTATGCACCACGCGATGACACCGATTGCATTGCAGAACTTTACCGATCAGGGATGGGACATGCTGATGCCGATGATGTTTATGGCTAACATGGCGATAGCCGGTTCGACGTTTGCGATTTACTTCCATGTCAAAACCCGCGAGCAGAAATCCGTGGTGCTGTCTGCGGCGATTTCCGGCCTGCTGGGGATCACTGAACCGGCGCTGTTCGGCGTGCTGACTCGCTACAAAAAAGCATTTATCGCCACCACCATCAGTAGTTCTGTGGCGTCTGCGTTTATCGCGTTCTTCGGGGTGCGGTTGTACGGCTATATTCTGTCGAGCATTTTCAGCCTGCCCGCCTATATCGGCCCGTATTTCATCTACATTGTGATGGGTGTGGTGCTTTCGCTGGGGCTGTCATTTACGCTGACGTATCTGATGGTCGTCAAAAATAAAGGCACCGAACAAACGGTGCCTCTGGTTAATCAGACGCGCTGAGGTTTATATCAGGCCGCTGTCTTAGAACGCGAAATCTCAGACAGCGGTGCATTCTGGATCCGATTGGTCAGACGACCGATATTTTCAATTTCCACTTCAATCTTGTCATTCTCATGCAGGAACAACGGCGGAACGCGGGTCTTACCGACGCCACCCGGTGAACCGGTCATGATCACATCGCCCGGTGAAAGCTGAGTAAAGGTGCTGATATAGGCGATCATCTGCGGGATAGTGTGGATCATACTGGCAGTCGTATCGTCCTGCACCAGCCGGTCGTTCAGCCAGGTTTTGATGCTCAGGTTTTGCGGGTCGCCCACTTCATCCGGCGTTACCATCCACGGACCGAATGCGCCTGTCGACGGCCAATTTTTCCCGGCGGTATACCATTTATGCTGCCAGTCGCGCACCGAGCCATCCATATAGCAGCTGTAACCGGCGACAAAATCGAGCGCGTCATCCGCTGAAATATTGCGGCCCGTGCGACCGATAATGATCGCCAGTTCGCCTTCATAATCAAACTGCTCAGAAGAAGCCGGTTTGATGATGGTGCCGTTGTGGCCGACCTGTGAATCTGCAAAACGGACAAACAGCGTTGGCGCGTCGCTGGTTTCGTTAAATTCTCTGCGTTTTTCTGCGTAGTTCATGCCGACGCCGAAGATTTTTCCCGGACGGTCGATTACCGGCAGAAAACTGATGTCATTCAGCTGAAGATCCGCTGGCAGCTCAAGGTAGCGCTGCAGTTCCGAAAGTGAATGGCGTGCCATGAATTCGTTAATATCGCGGCATCCTGAGTGACTGCCGACGTCGACAATCCCCTCTTCTTTATAGATGCCGAAGCTTTTGGTGTGGTCTTTGCTGATGGTGAAATTAACAATTTTCATAGATGCACTTAGATTCTTATTTTACTTAAAACAGGTAAATTCGCTGGCATTCGTGTTGCAAAAACGGCTTGCCTGTCGCAACGTCGGCGTGATTATTGACCCTGCCTCTCATGCCTTCTACTATATTTTATTACCGAATTGATGAATTTTAGGAATCCATGTTAAATAACAGAGATTTAGACTACTTCGTGACGGCTGCACAGTTAATGAATTTGAGACTTGCGTCACAAAATTTAAATATAACTCAGCCTGCACTTTCTAAATCTATCACCCGTTTAGAGAAAGAACTGAAGATAAAACTGTTCAAACGGGCAGGACGAGGACTCGAACTGACCGAAGCGGGACGGGTGCTTTATCAGCGCGGTCTGGCGTTGCAAAGTTCCTATCTGGAAATTGGCGAGATAATGAATGAACTGAGCAGCGGCGCGGGCGGGATCGTGCGCGTGGGTGTCTCCGGTTCAGCAACGCAATTCCTGCTGCCTGAAATCTGCAAAATGCTGCAATCGCAGGTGCCGAACATGAAATTAGAAATCCAGATCGGCATGAACGATGTGCTTTTTGCCCTGCTGGAACGTCATGCTATCGATGTGATCATCGGGCCGCTGGTCAATTACGACAGCCCGGTGGTGCAGTTACCGGTGACCGCCGACCGGGTGATCGTGGCAGCCTCACGCGACCATCCTCTGGCCGGTAAGCCCGCAAGCCTGCGCGAACTCAGCCGTTATGGGTGGATCTTACCGGCGAAAACTGTCTCGATGCGCCAGTGGCTGGATAAAATGTTCTATGAAAATCATTGCTCGCCGCCGGATGTAAAAGTGGAAATCAGTTCGCTGGCATCTGTGCCAGGGCTGATTGCGAAAAGCGGATTGCTGAGTTTTTTGTCAGAAAACATTCTGGTGGAAGAAGAATTTTTGTCGCGGCTGATCCGTATTGATAACGATCAGTTAGTGATGGAGCGTCGGGTCGGGATCACCTGGCTGGAAGGTGCGTTTCTTTCACCCGCGACGCAGAAAGTGATCGACGTGACGAAAAGCGTCGGGCAGAAAATGCAGATGGAAGCCCGCCGGATCCTCGAAGACTGAATACAGGCGGGTGCGGATTTACATCCGCTTTTCTTTATACAAGGTGGCAGGCCACGCGGTGACCGTTTTCCACTTCACGTAACAGCGGAATTTCCGCCCGGCAACGTGCAAGGGCGTACGGGCAGCGGGTGTGGAAACGACAACCGGCGGGTGGTTTTGACGGATCCGGTATTTCCCCGCTGACCATCGCCACCGGTTCGCTGTCAGGATCGAGCGTAGGTACTGCCGCCAGCAACGCCTGCGTGTAAGGATGCAAGGGCCGCTCAAACAGCACATCACGGCTGGCGGTTTCCACCAGCTGACCGAGATACATCACCGCCACGTCATCACAAAGATGTTCCACGACGCCCAGATCATGCGAGATAAACAAAAACGTCACGCCGTGATCGTCACGCAAATCTGAGAACAGATTGATGATCTGCGCCTGAATGGACACATCCAGCGCGGAAATAGGCTCATCCGCAATGATAAATTCCGGTTGCAGGATCAGCGCACGGGCAATGCCAATACGCTGGCGCTGGCCGCCGGAAAATTCGTGCGGGAAGCGGTTGTAATGCAGCGGCGAAAGGCCGCAGATTTTCATCACTTCCAGCACTTTTTCCCGTAGCTCAGCGCGCGAACATAACTGATGTTCAAGCATCGCCTCGCCGATGGCGTCACCGACTCGGATACGCGGGTTCAGCGAACTGTAGGGATCCTGAAACACCAGCTGGATTTTCGGACGCAACGCTTTCAGCTGTTTAGGCCTGAGGGCATGAAGATCTTCGCCGCGAAACTTCACGCTGCCCGCGGTTTTGTCATACAGCCCCAGCAGCGTGCGTCCTACCGTGGTTTTGCCGCTGCCAGATTCCCCGACCAGACCAAAAATCGTGCCTTTGCGGATGTTAAAACTGACGCCATCCACGGCGCGCAGCTGGCCGGTTTCCTGACCGAATACGCCATCGCGGATCGGGAAATATTTTTTCAGCCCGTCGACTTCAATCAGATATTCCGCACTCATGGTTGCAGCTCCGTATCTTTACTCTCTTGCGCCGTCGTTAATCCGCTGTAGAAACAGGCAGCCTGACGGTGTTTTCCTTCGAGCGGTGGGATCCCTTCGCGGCAACGGTCAGTGGCGCGCGAGCAGCGATCGGTAAATGCGCAGTAAGGCGGTAATGCTGCCAGGCTGGGCACTTGTCCGGGAATGGAATATAAGCGGCGGCGGCGTTCACCCGCGGTCGGACGTGACGCAATCAGCCCCTGAGTATAAGGATGCAGCGGATTGCGCAGCACATCGGCGGTCGCGCCCTGCTCGACAATTCTACCGGCGTACATTACGACGACGTGATCCGCCATCTGGGCAATCACGCCTAAATCGTGGGTGATCAGCATCAGCGCCATGTGGTTTTGGTGCGCCTGGTCACGCAGCAAACGCAGGATTTGCGCCTGAACGGTAACATCGAGCGCGGTGGTCGGTTCGTCTGCAATCAGCAGCTGTGGCTTACAACTCAGCGCCATCGCAATCATGATGCGCTGCAACATGCCGCCGGAAAGCTGGTGCGGATAACTGGTCATCAGGCTTTCCGCGCGCGCCAGCCCCACGTCAGTAATCATCTGCGTTGCATGCGCCCACGCCGATTTCGGTGATTCACCGCGATGGCGGATCAGCGGTTCAACCAGTTGTTCACCAATCGTCAGCACCGGATTTAGCGCGGTCATCGGTTCCTGAAAGATCATCGCCAGCTGATTACCGCGCAAATCGGCCATTTGTGACGAACGCAGCTTCAGTAAATCACGCCCCTGAAACAGGATTTCTCCGCCATCAATGCGGGCAGCCTGTGGCGGCAACAGCCCCATCAGTGACATCGCCGTGACGCTTTTTCCGCATCCTGATTCGCCGACAACCCCGACAGTCTGCCCGGCCTGAATGTCGAACGTGACATCCTGCACCGCGCGCACGCGACCTTCATCGCTGGCAAAAGACAGCGAAAGCTGGTTAAAACGGATCAAGGGTTCAGTCATTTTTTGCTCCGTTTCATTTTTGGATCGAGCGCATCGCGCAGGCCGTCGCCCAGCACGTTAATCGCAATTACCGTAATAAAGATCGCCACGCCCGGCGGCATCCATAACCACGGTCGGCGCTGGAAGTCGATCAGGCTGTTGGCGGCATCCATCATATTTCCCCATGACGGCGTTGGCGGTACCACACCTAGTCCCAGATAACTGAGCGCAGATTCACTGAGAATGGCATTCGCCACCGCCATCGTCGCCATCACTACCAGAATGGGTACGGTATTCGGCAGTAAATGCCCGAACAGACGGCGGCGCGACGACAGGCCGAGCACTTTTGTCGCCAGCATGAAATCACGCTCGCGCAATGAAAGGATCTGCCCGCGAACCAGACGCGCCAGCTTCGGCCATTCCAGAAGACTGAGCATGACGATCACCATGTACACACGGGAATCCGGCGAAAAATCCAGCTCAGACAGCATCGCGCCCATCACGATCAACAGCGGCAGACTCGGAATGGTCATCACCAGATCGGCAAAGCGCATGATGATTTTGTCGGTGATGCCCCCGACATAACCGGATACTGCCCCCATCAGATAACCGAGCGTCACGGAAAGCAACATGGTCAGCATGCCGATAATCAGCGAGATGCGACCGGCCAGTAGCAGCCGCGTATACACGTCACGTCCGAGAAAATCGGTGCCCAGCCAGTGCTCCACATTGGGTGCTTTGTTGATCATCAGCGCGTCGGTCGCATCATCACGCCACGGCGAATAGTAAGGGCCCACTATGCACCAGACCGCCATGACAACGAGTAAAATGAGGCAGAACATCGCCAGACGGTTCTGACGTAAAGCACGCCAGGCCTGTAACCAGGGTGACGGTGTCACTTGTGCCAGTGCAGGGATCTGTGCTTCACGTAATCGCCGGTTAGTAGAAAATAAAGAGCCAAACATCACGACCTCACACGAATACGCGGATCAGCCCACGCATAAAGCACATCAGCAATCAGGTTGCCAAGAATGGTTAACACCGCCAGAAACAACGTGAAACCCATCAGAACCGGATAATCACGTGCAGCCAGCGAATCAATGTGAATATGCCCTGCTCCCGGCCAGTTAAAGACTTTTTCGGTAATCAGCGCCCCGGAAAACAGCCCCGGCAGCTCAAACCCTAGCAATGTGATTATCGGCAACAGCGCATTTCGCAGCGCATGTTTCAGGATGACTGTGCGCTCACGCAGCCCTTTAGCGCGGGCAGTACGGATGAAATCCATGCGCACGACGTCCAGCATGCTGGCGCGGAAATAGCGTGTCAGGCTGCCTGCCTGCAACATCACCAGCGCCACCACCGGCAATACCAAATGCGCAGCCACCTGCATCACCCACGCCCAGCCCGTTGCATCGCTGCCGGTATTGGTCATGCCGCCCACCGGCAACCAGTGCAGGTCCACAGCGAACCATTTGATCAGCAGCAGACAAAGGAAGAAGGTCGGAAAGGACATCGCCGCGAATATCACAATACTCACCACGTGATCAAACAATGAATAGGGTTTCATCGCCGAGACAATGCCGACCGCCAGCGCGATCCCCCAGTACAACACCATTGCAATGGTGGCGAGCAGGAAGGAGTTCCAGATGTACTGATTCAGCAACTGACTGACGGGTATCTGATATTGCAGCGAAAAGCCGAGATCGCCGCGCAGCAGATTGCCCAGCCAATGCAGATAACGGCTGAGCAGCGGTTGATCGAGTCCATAGAGCGCTTTAAGTTCGGCGGCGCGTTGAGCGGTCAGGGTGATATTTCCGTCGATGAAATCGCCCGGCGTTTTGGCAAACAGCATGAAAATGAGCAGTGAAGCGAGGAACAGCATCGGGATGGTTTGCAGCAAACGACGCAGAATAAAATTTCTCATGACTTTCCCAAGGCCGCCGCACCGGCAAAAGTGCGGCGGCAATGTGGTTGAACGGGATTATTTTACGATTTTGACGTCCGGCAGACTGCCGGTCAGACCGTTGTAAATATCCGGTTTAAACCCCGTCACACGGGCGCTGCTGGCGGAAAGGATTTTACGGTTACCGAGCAGGATCACCGGCGGATCGTTGGCCAGTACTTTGTACAGTTCGTGGTAGATCGGCTTCCGTTTTTCAATATCCAGCGTCGCGTTGCCTTCATTGATCAGTTTGTCGACTTCAGGGTTGTTATAGCCAGACTCCGTGGATTCTGTGCTGTAATAATCCCAGACGCCATCGTGCGGATCGTTGAGCGTGCTGGTGCTGAAGGACGCCAGATCGTAATTCCCGGCCTTGCGTTGTGACATCAGCGCGTTAAAGTCCACAACTTGTGGTTTCAGCAGCACGCCGATTTTCTGGTAGTTCTCTTTCGCAATCGGGATCAGCGCATCGTTCAGCACTTTTTTGCTGACCAGCAGCGTCAGTTCCAGACGTTTACCGTCTTTTACACGGATCCCGTCGCTGCCCGCTTTCCACCCTGCTTCATCCAGCAGCTTATTTGCCTGCGCCGGATCGAATTTGTACGGGTTCACGCCTTCAGTGTTATACGCCCAGGAAATCGGCGCGATCGGCTCGATCGCTACTGAGCCGTAGCCCTGATAAACCACGTCGATCAATTTCTGACGATCCAGGCCGTAAATCAGCGCCTGACGTACTTTCACATTCTGCAATGCCGGGCGTCTGACGTTGAACTCAATCTTGCTGTAATCGCTGGAACCGTACAGGTTGATGTTGGCAAAGCCGAGCATTTTCAGCTGTTCGATATCATCCGGGCGCGAAGTGAATGCGTCGTAATCGGTGTCACCGGTCTGGAACAGCTGGAAGTTAGTCGACGGATTGGTCACGCGATAGATAAAGCGCGGGGTCGGCGGTACTCCACGATAATAGTTGGCATTGGCGTGGAAACGGATCTCCTGCCCCGGAATATATTTGTCATACACATACGGGCCATTGCCCAGTGGTTTACCGTGCAGCGTGCGCAGGTAATCAAGATTTCCGCGCGTGTAGCCTTTGCCGTAATACGCTTTCGACAGCACCGGCCCGCCAATTTTCTGCAACGTCGTCGCACCCGGCTGTGTGGTGGTGACCTGCAACGTCAGCGGGTCGATCACTTTCAGGCCGCTGATGCTGTCAGCCTTACCCTGCTTATACTCATCACCACCGGCAATGTGTGCCAGTGTGATGTCCGTGTCGCCGTCGTATTTCGGGTCATACAACACGGTCAGCGTGAATGCGACATCTTCTGCCGTCAGCGGAGAGCCATCACTGAACTTCAGATCGTGGCGCAGTTTGATGGTGTAAGTTTTGCCATCAGGGCTGACGGTCCAGCTTTCTGCCAGACCAGGGACCAGTTTACCCTGGCTGTCCCAGTCAATCAGACGGGCGAAAATCACGTTAGTGACGTTTTCATCCCAGCCGTTAACGAAAAAGTAAGGGTTAAAAATACCCTGAGGTTCTGAGATCCCGGCGATCACCGTATCGGTGCGCAGTTTCGCCGCAGCAGGAACCTGGCTGGCATCGGTTGCCGGTGTGATGCCTTCTTTTAAGACATCATCAGCGTAAGCAAAAGAGGACAACATTACCGCGCTGGCCAGTAATGCGATTTTGAAAGAGGCAGTGCGGCGCACGCGTTGTCCAGCTGGCGCGAAGGAAGAACGTAATAACGTAGCCAAAAGAGATCCCTCATCTGTAAGGAGTGCAAACGGTTTACAAAACATGACAAAGAGTAAGGACGCCGTTTGGCCTTGTCTAACAACGAAAAAATATGGCTTATAGCTGTTAGTTATTTCTTAATGCCCAAAAAACCTCTTCGAACAATCAAGTTAAATTCGATAAATTTGTCATGTTATTTTTTGATTAATTAAGCCATTTTTTAGCTATACCCATCACTGATGACGATGAAATGTCGGTGCACTGGTGCAGGGCGGTAATCAAAGAATATGCACGGCGCATGGTGTAAGTACTCACTTACATCCTAGGTCTTATTTACAGTAGAAACAGGCATCCGTCCTGGAGTATACGTCTCGCGTGATCCCTTTTTGTAACCTATGCCTTATCACTTTGGATTCAGTCCGCTGAAAAAGCCGCCAAAACGGCTAATGTGGAAAGATTACCTGATCACACCCAGTAAGTACTCACTAACACCGTAAGCCCTATAACATAAGAGAACTGCTGAGAAACCACATATCTTTTCCAGATGCCGGTCAATAAAAAACGGCATATCTTACTATCGATACGCCGTTCAAGTTTGGGTCGGAAATCAGGTTTTCAGGCCGCGGCTTTTTTGCTGCGGGAACTGACTTCAGAGAGAATTTCTTTTTGTTTATTCTTCTCGCCAATCATCTTGTACCAGCCTGATAGCTTGCGCAGATCCGGCAACGTGGCCTTTTCCTCGACATCGTAGGAGCTTAATTTATCGAGATACTCTTCAAAGATTGCAATGCAACGTCGTGCCCACTCCCCTTCGAGAGCAGACCCTGCAACAGCACGCGGACGCCGTGGTAAACGCGGACGCAACGGCTTGCTGGCTTCTGGAGCCGATTCATCCACATAGGCAAATTTGATAGATACTACGGTTCTGCCCTGCTTTACCGGTTCCCAGACGACAGAGATGTCGGTATTGGCGTTGATCCGGTTGATCGTCGGCTCAAGCAGCTTCTGACGGAAGTCACGATAGTCCTCGTATTTGCCCGCCAAACCGGCCTTCTCGCGCATCCAGTTAAGATCCAGCGTCACTTCAATGGCTTTGCCGCTGCGTCGCCCGTAGAGGTTCTTGGCTTTGATTAGCCAGCCATACAGGCGCACGGAAAACGGGGTATCAAGTTTCGCTATGTTAGCGAAATTGAGTTTGGTGAAAGATTCTTTAAGTTCATAGAGATACGGCGCAACGTCCTGCCCGAATCTCAGCACAACCGCGCTGTGATCATCACTGCTGACGTATTCCAGACGCGAGAACCAGGAGAGCTGCACAGTACGTACCTTGCCGGTTTTCACATCAGGTTTGTAAATGGTGACCGGTTTTTTCATCAGACTTTCAGCTGCTTCGCGTAACTGGCGGTGGCTGCTTGTCGGGTTTACCCCGTAGATCCGCTGATAATCCTGAGGGAAAAGTCGATAAAGCGTATCCGGTTGCGGTTTCCTGCTATCAATTTGAGCCAGCGCGAGGTTAAGCAAGCGCATTTCATCCAGAGTGACGCTGTATGCGCCTTCAAGAAGATCGTTCCCCTGAACTACTGTGAGTTTATTCAGTTCCATGTAGCAGGATCCATAAGTGGAAAGAAGGTAAATTATTCCACATAAAAAATGCTGCCGTAAAGTAAAAACAAAAGTTATTTATTGTATTAAAATCATATAGATAAGTGATGATCAAAAAAAACAGATCAGGAAAATTCTCCACATAAGGATTTCCAGCGCATCAGGGATCCTTTTTTTAACATGCTGGATCGACCACACTTTTACAGGAAATTTCTCCACATATTCCTTCAGGGATCTTTAATCTGCCGGATAGGCATTTGAGCCCCTCATCACTGCCAATGATCAGATAATTCCTCCACATTAGAGGTTTGGTTGAGTGTTTAATCGTCAATTTCTGCAGTGTGACCTCCTTCTCATTTCTTTTTCTAGCCTCGTTCTTGTCTAGGGAGGGATCATCAGGAAAACTTTCCACATATAGCAGACAGTGGGATCAGAAAATGTCTCCACATTAGCGCCACAGCGGGAGGGAGATCAGGAAATGACTCCACATAAGGCCAGCGATCACTTTGCAGAAAATCTTTCCACATATGGATGACTCCGGGATCAGGAAATCTTTCCACTTAACAGGATTGCTCTATTTTGTGAGTACCTATTAGCCTTTGCAAATTGCCATCAGGATCAGGAAAAAGCTCCACATATAGGCATGTGACAACGTCACAAAATTAATAACACGTTGATTTTTATCACTACTTCTCTGATCCCATTAAGAATTTCTCATTTCTAGATCAGATAATGTTTCCACATATACCCTTTAAGGGATCAGGAAAAATCTCCACATAACCGTTTTGCATCCTGCGATCAGCCCTTTCCTGAGCTGTTCCATAGGTGTTCAGGGATCACTTTTGTCTGTTAGTGACATCACGTGACGCTGTCACAGGAAATTCTTCCACATATCTCTGTTTCCTATGGGATCAGGAAATGTTTCCACTTATAAGAAAAGTCTGTGATGACAGTATGTTAGTCATTAAACTGGTCATTACGAGGTGAAGAGCGGGTTATCGCGTAAAATATCCACAGAAAATCCTTCCACGTACATAATGATCTGATCTCTAAAGAAATTATCCACAGAAAAAGACTCTACATTGACCATGAAAAGGATCCACATCAAACATGAAGGATCTCCACCTCGGGCAGGAAATCACTCCACAATGAGTGTTCTAACCTCATGATAATAATAAGTAAAAACCCTCCCTAAAGAGAAAGATCTAAACTTATAAAATAAACAAAACATTATTTGATCTTGGGATCTGATAACAACGGAGAGAAAGCTTCAGGAAGGAGCTGATTAGGGTTTAGGGCAGACAGTGCAAGGGTTACAGACTAGATGCAGTCAGAAACGGGCCTGTAAGACCCGATCCTGCCAGCGATCATAATATTAAGCGCGTTCGTTGTGGATGAGCCAGGCTTGGATCAATTCTGTCAGAACGTCTTTCATTTCGCGATCTTGCAGGAAACAGCTGGTTTTGAACCGACGATGCAGTTCTTCATCGATATTAGTCTGTAATTTTTTCACCGATGCAGGTGGTTTTGCTACAGCGTCCAGTGCTGTGGTCAGTTGTCTGTGCTGGCCAAGTTTCATTTTCATTTCAGCAACTCCGTGATTTCTCTGGTCATAATTTCAATTTCACCCTTCGCATTCCCGTCCGTTGTATCGAAAACGGTGCCACCATCCATCATTGTTCGGATGTAAACCTGGCGTTGGGTCGTACCGGTACGCAGTGCAGGAACACCCGTATCGGCAATGGATACTTTTAATACTTCAAGCATTTTAGCTGAAGCCACTTTTTTGGTGATCAGAAAGCGCGCAATTACTGGTTGCAGGTTTTCGCGAGCTTCCACAACGGCCAAAATAGCGCCACAAGCGGCAAAATCTAATGGTGACGGTGTTACGGGGATCAGAACTAAATCGCTGACCATCACTGCTGCGGATGAAATGGCTGAAATTGCAGCGGCTCCATCAATCACTACGTAATCGTATTCTTTCAGTTGCTTGCGTACGGTATAGACTTCTTTTTCTGAAGCTGCTTCTGCCAGGTCGAACTGACATTTACTTTCGTCGTACCAGTTGCTGATGCTTCCCTGCGGATCAGTATCAACCATCACCACTTTATGGCCTTGTCTCGCCAGACAAGTTGCTATGTTTATTGATGTCGTGGTTTTCCCTACTCCGCCCTTCCCGTTTAGGAAGGAAATAATTTTCGCTGCCATGACAACCTCTTGATGAAGCGTTCAGTGAAGATAACAGGATTCCAAAATCATAAGATTTTAGGATTCATATAGTTTGTAATCTTAGGATTATGGGATTTACTAATCCATGAATCACAGGATTGAGATACTACTATAAAGTTTGCATCCGGAGATTTCAATATCTAAGGATTATAGAATTTCATTATCCCATGATTACAGGATTCAGTAAGGTTGAGTTGATTTGGTATCTCACCATCTGAGATATCCTGTTTTATTAATTTGAGGATTCTATACGGTGAAGATTGTATGATTTGAGGATTACAGAATCTTCAGATTAAGGTTTAACAAATTTTTATGAGGGTTAGTGTACATCCTCCAATCTGCTGATTATTAAATCTCTAAATCTCTAAATCTCTAAATCTCTAAATCTCTAAATCTCTAAATCTCTAAATCTCTGAATTTTAGGAATGCTGGATTCTGATGCCATCCTTTAACTGATATGTCTGTGAAATAAAAATGTATGGACAAGATTAGCCGTACATTTAAAATCTCACCATCTCACCATCTCACCATCTCACCATCTCACCATCTCACCATCTCACCATCTCACCATCTCACCATCTCAACATCTCAACATCTCACCATCTCAACATCTCAACATCTCAACATCTCAACATCTCAACATCTCAACATCTCAACATTCTGTGCTCCGGAGATGGCAATGCCACTATCACGGAACTATGGGATTCTAAAAGTGTCAGGATTATAGGATTTATTTACTGAATCCCAGGGTGCTACGCCTAATGGGATTCTATGATTCTGACCTTACACAATCTCAACAGGCGATGTGAACGCATTATAGGATTATGAAATCTTGTAATCCTTAAATCCTTTTACAGAGAGTGGCGCAGTGAATGTGATTTCAGGATTATAAGATTTAATCTTGGAATAAGATTATGTGATTATGTAATCATTGTATTAATATCAATGAGTTAAATGATGAATAATTGAGGGGGTAAGGATTGTGTAATCTCAGGATTTCAAAAGAATCTTAAGATTGTATGGTCAACTGACAAATTTTCAGGATGATAGGATTCTGGAATCGTGAGCTGTGATGATATGAACCGGAGATCATGAGAGTGATTCTGGGATTATAGGATGTCCATCCTGGGGTTCTGTGAGGTCAGGATTAGGATTTAAGAATTATAGGATTACAGGATTGATGTTTACAAATCTTAGGATTTTTAGATTACATGATTAAAGGATTGTGGGATTTAGTAATCCAATCTTGTGATTCAAAGATTCAAAGATTCCAGGATTGTGGGATTAAAAGATTAGTGGCTGATCACAGGATGTTGAGATGTTTGGATTTAGTGATTGCAAACTCCTGAGATTAAGTGATTCTGTAATCACAAAATCACAAAATCACAAAATCACAAAATCACAAAATCACAAAATCACAAAATCACAAAATCACAGATTCTCATTTTCGTAGTGAACCCTCTAATTGCAACCTGCGTTTCAGGCAACGGACGATATGACCGAATGCGATTTCTATTTCTTCCTCAGGGACACAAGCATACCCAAGCAATAATCCTCGCCGCGGGGCAGGGCGCGAGTAATAAGCTGAAAGTGGGCGTGTAAGGATGTTCAACAGTTCAAGCTCTGCACACAACGCAACGTCATCAACAGAATCTGGCAAGGAAAGAATAAGATGCAATCCAGCGTTAGTGCCCTCACTTAGATATTCGGGGCCAAGTTCCTCTTCAATGAGACGTGTTAGCGCATTTCTGCGCTTGCCGTAGATCAGACGCATTTTGCGGATATGCGCTGCGTAGTGTCCTTCGCGAATAAATTCGGCAAGGGTTAGCTGTGTCAACCCGTTCCCGCCGCGGTATAACTCCGAGTGTGCGATTTTTAAGCGTGACGCCAACGTGCGGGGTAGAACAACGTAACTGATTCGCATCGCCGGGTATAACGTTTTGCTGAATGTTCCGATATAAATTACCGGTGCATCGCTGCTTAGCCCCTGCAATGCCGGGATCGGGCTGCCCGAATAACGGAACTCACTGTCGTAATCATCCTCAATCACCCAACTGCCTTGCCCGCTGGCCTGCGCCAGAATTTTTTGACGACGCGCCAGACTCATGACCGATCCGAGCGGATAGTGATGTGAAGGTGTCACACAAATGAGTTTAGGTACTCGAAAATTTTCTGTATTAGCGGAAAAATCGTCAGGCGGAGCCATACCATTTTCATCTACCAGTACCGGCTGGATATCCACGCCATTGATGGTCAGCACATTACGGATCCCCCAGTAACTCGGTTCCTCGATCCATGCGACATCGCCAGGGTCACACAACATTTTCGCCAGTAAATCCAGGGCCTGATGTGTACCTGATGTGATAAGGATTTGTTCAGCCGTGCAATCGACAGAACGTGCAATACGCAGATAATCCGCCAGTGCTTGTTGCAGCTCCGGGCATCCGCCGTGGCGAGAATAGGTAAGGAACTCAGGGTGCAGATGCCGGCTCAACCGGTTCTGAAGTTTGCGCCAGATATCATGCGGAAACTTTTTGACGTCAGGCACACCCGGCATAAATGCGCCCCATTGTTGCGAAGCAACGCCTGTGCGCTTCAGTAGCCGGACGCCGCGTTCTGAAAGTACAACATGGCTGAGAACCGGCGTGCAATGATGGACAGCGTTATCAGCAATCACACCATCTTTGGGTAAATCTGATGTGACGAAGGTTCCACTTCCGGTACGGGTCTGAATGTAACCCTCTGCCTGCAATTGGTCATACGACGCCAGCACAGTATTTCGCGAAATGGCCAGCTCTTTAGCCAGGTCACGCGAAGCAGGTAAACGGCTGCCGGGCATGATACTGCCGTCGAAAATAGCCTGCTGCAACGCCTGATAAACGCGCTTATTTAGTGTACCTGCAGAACTGTCTGCCAGGCGCTGTGAAATGAGGTCAGAAAGCAGTGAACGCAAAGTGGTACCTAAAAATAATTAAAAGTGGTTCTAGATTATAGAGCCGCTGGCGGGATAAAAAACAAGAACGGATTGCTATTTCGACAAATTGTTCACCTTGCAATCGGCAATCTACAACATCAACCTTCATGCAGGAGCGAAAGATGAGTCACAGTGAACTGGAAAAACGCCGTAAAGAAGCGACCCCAAGAGGTGTTGGCGTAATGTGTGATTTCTACGCGGCGAAGGCAGAGAACGCCACGCTGTGGGATGAGCAAGGACGGGAATACATTGATTTCACTGCCGGGATTGCCGTGTTAAACACAGGTCATCGTCACCCAAAAATTGTTGAAGCGATCCGCAAACAGCTCGATCTTTTCACGCATACGGCCTATCAGATTGTTCCTTATGCCAGCTTTATAAGCCTGGCCGAGCGCATCAATGCAATTTCTCCGGTCAATGGCAAAGCCAAAACGACATTCTTCAGTACCGGCGCGGAAGCGGTCGAAAACGCGGTGAAAATTGCCCGCGCTGCAACCGGTCGCCCCGGGATTCTGACTTTCTCCGGCGCGTTCCACGGCCGTACGCTGCTGACTATGGCGCTGACGGGCAAAGTAGTTCCTTACAAAGTGGGTTTCGGGCCTTTTCCTGCCTCCGTTTTTCACGCGCAATATCCGAACGCGGTTCATGGCGTTACGACTGAAATGGCGCTGGAGAGCATCGAACGTATTTTCCGCAGCGACATAAGTCCGCAACAGGTAGCAGCGATTTTGTATGAACCGGTGCAGGGGGAGGGCGGTTTCAACATCGCGCCTGAAGATTTCGTGAAGGGATTACGTGAAATTTGCGACCGTCACGGCATTGTCATGATTGCTGACGAAGTGCAGACCGGTTTTGCCCGTACCGGCAAAATGTTTGCCTCAGATTATTATCCGGATGCAAAACCTGACATCGTTACAATGGCGAAAAGTCTCGGCGGCGGGATACCGATTTCCGGTGTGTCAGGTCTCGCTGAACTGATGGACGCGCCTGAGCCGGGCGGTCTGGGCGGAACTTATGCCGGTAATCCGCTGGCGGTGGCATCGGCCCTTGCCGTGCTCGACATCATCGAAGAAGAAAAATTGTGCGACCGCGCCAGCCGTTTAGGGGCAGAGCTGGTGGAAGTGCTGGAGAAAGCCAAAGCGACATGTCCGGCGCTGGTGGATGTCCGTGCTCGTGGTTCGATGGTGGCGGCAGAATTTAACGACCCGGCCACTGGCAAACCTTCCGCTGAGCTGACAAAACACTATCTGCGTAAAGCGCTGGATGCCGGTTTGCTGATGCTCAGCTGCGGTGTACACGGTAACGTGATCCGCTTCCTTTATCCGCTGACCATTCCTGATGCCCAGTTCAAAGACGCACTGGCGATTTTATCCCGCGTTCTGGCTGACTGAGGCAATTTATGCAACTGAAACATCAAAGTCTTTTACGCCAGCAATGCCTGATCAATGGCGAATGGTATGACAGCGAAAGCGGCGAATTCGAAGAGGTGATTAATCCGGCAACCGGTGCAGTCATTGGCTGCGTTCCGCAAATCACCACGGCGCAAACGGCACAGGCTATTGTGTATGCCGAGCAGGCGCAGCGGGGCTGGAAGGAAAAAACCGCAAAACAGCGTGCCGCGCTGATGCAGAAATGGGCGCAGCTGATGCTGGAACACGCCGACGACTTAGCAGCGATACTGACAGCAGAACAGGGCAAACCGCTGGCGGAAGCAAAGGGTGAAATTGTCTACGCCGCTTCCTTTATCGAATGGTTTGCCGAAGAAGCCAAACGCGTAGAGGGCAGCGTTCTGGCTCCGGTTCAGGCATCGCAACGAATGCTGATTCTGAAACAACCGATCGGCGTATGCGCGGCGATCACCCCATGGAATTTCCCGGCAGCGATGATCACCCGAAAAGCCGCACCGGCACTGGCTGCGGGCTGCTCGATGATCGTCAAACCTGCGGAACAAACTCCGCTCAGTGCGTTAGCGCTCGGTCAACTGGCGATGGAAGCCGGTATTCCGGCAGGCGTATTGCAGGTGATCACTGGTTCAGCGCAGGCCACCGGTAAAGTGCTGTGTGACAGTCCGGTTGTGCGCAAACTGAGCTTTACCGGATCAACAGAAGTGGGCCGGATCCTGATGGCGCAAAGTGCGCCGACGGTGAAGAAGCTCTCGCTGGAACTGGGCGGTAACGCGCCATTTATCGTGTTCGATGACGCCAATCTCGAACGTGCTGTAGCCGGGGTCATGGCCTCTAAGTTTCGTAACAGCGGACAAACCTGCGTCTGCGCTAACCGGATTTATGTCCAGGAGGGCATTTATCCGGCACTTATCGCCAGACTGGTCGAAGAAGTGGAAAAGCTCCGCGTGGGCGACGGTACAAAAGCCGGCATCACACAGGGGCCGCTTATCGACCAGGCAGCGGTCAGCAAAGTGAAGGAGCATATAGAAGACGCGTTATCGCAGGGGGCCACATTACTGACCGGCGGTCAGCCGGATGCGTTGGGCGGCACTTTCTTCCAGCCGACGGTTATCGGGAATGTCACTTCTGCGATGAAATTTGCTCGTGAAGAAACGTTCGGACCGGTGGCGCCCGTATTTAGTTTTACCGATGAAGCGCAGGTCGTGGCGATGGCAAACGACACTGAATTTGGCCTTGCGGCATACATTTTTACCCGCGACGCAGCGCGCCAGTGGCGGGTTCCGGAAGCGCTGGAATACGGCATGGTGGGGATTAACACCGGTTTGATTTCAAATGAAGTCGCGCCTTTCGGTGGCATCAAACAATCCGGTCTGGGACGTGAAGGCTCAAGTTACGGTATGGACGATTACCTGGAAATGAAATATCTGTGCATTGAGCTGGGTGAATAACGGAGTCGGAATGTGTTTTCCTGGTGGGTCAGGGTAAATCCATAACCTCCAGCAGATGTATTCTGCGTGAAACATATTCCAGAACTTTGTCACGCTGCTCTGCAGGCATATGACTTTCATTGTAAGTATCGATGATGAGCTGGTGGCTTCTTATTACGTTAAGTAACCATTTTCGTACAAGTTGATTTTGGATCCCGATCCCTTCCCCCAGGGAGACAAAATCAGCGCCGGTATACTCACCGAAAGGCGAGTCAAGGCCAGGGGCACTTTCCTGATCGTTTTCTTCCCTTTCGAGGAGTGGCAAAGCGAGATATTCACCAAAGGCTGTGGGGTAAGGAACAACACTGATAAAGTCATAAACGGGAGCGAGCGAAGGCGGGGCATTTTGGGGAAGTAAAATGCCAAAATTGCGCAGATGAAAATCATTATTTCCAAGTACATAGGCATAAACGATACGTAGGAAAATATCGCGTTTATTCGTCAGACTATTGCCCAGGTTATCCAGCAAAAAACGGGCGGCCCTTTGATAACTTACCGCTTTTTTATCGTCGATAGACCCGTATTTATCGCTGATGCCCATCGCACCGTCGAGTTGTTCCTGATGCATGCGGTCATCACCTGTCAGCCCGCGGTCATATCTTCTTATCACGTAGGCAAGCTCACTCTTTTGGTCTCTCTCCTCTTTGCTGAACCTGACGAGGCCGAAAGGAGGAACAATGAATTTAAGGCGAGCCATTACAGACATTGTCGCGTGTTCATTTTCGGCAAGATGAGGATACTCTTCAGGAGAAGGTTTCAGAATATACGTCCCGCCGTTGCTCACCACCCGAAATTCATTATCCTCAATGGCTAACGATAATTTAGGTTGGTAACCCGATATGCTCATGCCTTTCTGACGTTGAGGTTGTTCCTGTATAAACTGTCTGCGTGTAAATGGTAAATCCGGCATCATCCCGGGATTTTGTAGTAAGTGTTTGATGCCTTTTGTGGAATATCCGGTCTCGATTTCGGCACCCTTCAACTGGCTTAAATTGATCAGACAGTGTTCTGAATTCATGATTTTTTCTCTTTAATCACGATGGCACCCAGCAAATCGTCACCGTTATGCATGAGTAGGCCGAATAAGTCCCTGGAGTCGATTTTCTGGATTTCAGAGTAGCGCTTGCGCAACCATCCTTCGGGAGCCAGTCCTTTGAAGAAAGGATGCAAGTCCTCACTTATGTAAGGTTCTGCTCTGACCGGCATGCTTATGGATAGGGCGGGACCCATGTAGGCGGCGCCATATGAAAACTCATACTTACTTTCACGCTCAGTTAATATTCCGGCCACTTCGTCGTATAACCACACCTCTAGTTTTCGAGCCATACTTTTATCCCAAGCTCTTTAAGTAATGCATTGAGATTGAGGGTTTTTGAACCCGCTGGGTCTGCAATCATTCTTTTAAATGTCGATAAAGAAATGCCAATTTGCAGAGCCATTTCTTCATAGGTAATGTTTTGCTGTTTCATTTTTTGAATGATGAGTGGTGTCAGTTTGGATGGTTCAAAAGGGAAACGCTGAAACGCGCTTAAACGTTCGATGAATAACTGCTTCTCATTTTCGGAAAGCTGAGAAAGTAAAATTTCTACGTTTCTGGGGGTCATATTTGACACGATCAGACTCATTTGGTGAGAAATTAAACAAGGTATCTCATTATAAGCTGCAAAGTGTCATATTTGAACCATTTGGTTGTTAAAGATGCAGTTTCGGCACAATCATTAAGAAATTAGTCATTAAAAGGTCAAATATGACACTTTATCGTTAGCCTGTTTTACCGGCCAGATGAGAGCCTGACCGGTAAAATGATTACATCGCGCGCTTAACTTCCCGCTTCCTGCGGTGCCGGTTCATCCTGTAAATGCTTTTTGAAGTGTTTTTCAATCTGCTCTAACGTTTTTCCCTGTGTTTCCGGTGCGAAGATGATCGCGAAAATCCCCCCTGCGACACCGATGGCGGCAAAGCAGAAGAAGGACATCGTCAGTCCGATGGTATCCAGCATGATCGGGAACATAAAGGCGATGGAGAAGTTGGTCATCTGCATAGCAAAGACTGATACGCCGTTAGCCATGCCCCGGATGCGCATCGGGAACATTTCCGACAGCAGCAGCCAGGTCACCGGCGACAGCGCACCCTGCTGGAAGCACAGGAAAATCAGCATACCGCCTAATACCAGATAGCTGCGAACTGCATCTGGATGGCCGTTCACCGTTTCCGGCATCAGCCAGGTTACCAGTCCGATGGCCAGAAGCGTCAGCGTACAACCAATCTGACCGGTCAGCAGCAGCGGACGGCGGCCGAAACGGCTGAGAAGCATGATGCCCACGAACGTCATGATCACTGAAATGACCCCGTTGGCGATAGTTGCCATCAGAGACGCATTCGTGCTTAACCCTGTGGCCTGCAACATGGTCGGCGCGTAGAACATGATGGTATTCACGCCGGAGAGTTGTTGAAGCATGGCGATACCAATTCCCAGAAATACTAGGCGTTTCATCCAGACGGAAATCGTTTTCTGGCGGCGGGAATGCTTCTCGCTTTTGGAACTCATGGAACTGCGGATCTCGCTCAGTTCTTTCTCAACTTTGCCTGCTTTACGCGTGCGTTCCAGCACATCACGTGCTTCACGATAGCGGCCATGCATCGCGTACCAGCGCGGCGTGTCAGGCAGGAATAACATACCGACCCACAAAATCACCGCCGGAACACAGGCAACGCCCAGCATCCATCGCCAGGTGGTTTCGCCGCCCCAGACTTCGTTAATGGCCGCGTTACTGGTGTAAGCAATCAGTTGGCCGGAGACGATCATCAGTTCCTGCAAGGTGACGAACTGCCAGCGGCGGTTAGAAGGCACGATTTCGGCGATATAAATCGGCACAATCGCTGCTGCGCCACCGACGGCCAGACCGAGAATAAAGCGGAACATAATCATCAGCACGACGTTGGGTGCCATAGCGCAACCCAGCGAACCGGCCATAAATATTATTGCCATCACCAGAATAATTTTTTTTCGCCCGAACCGGTCAGCGACCCGTCCCGCAAAGATCGCACCGATGGCAGAACCCAGTATCAGGAAACTGGTGACCATCCCGGTCGTTACCGACGTCAGATGCAGATCGTGCTTCATGAACAGCAGCGCGCCTGCAATTACCCCTGTATCGTAGCCAAACAATAAACCACCGAGGGTGGCAATAAACGCAATTACTTTTACCAGCGGTTCGGTCGGCGGTGGCGTTTTCTTCGCCTCGCTTTCCTGCCCGCTGTTGAGTTTCTGAGTCACAAGTGCTCCCTGTATTTCATTATTGTTGTCATGTTTTGTGTGATGTAGATCACACAAGCTCTAAATCTAACCCATGTTGAGGATTTTGGTAGGCAGCAGGGAAAATTAGTCTTGGATTACAACGCAGATACTAAAATTTCGGAAAATACTGAATGCGGCGCAGGAGTGAGGCGGGAAGTGCATTACACTTTCCCGAAGAGGATATCGCGGTTCGTTTTTTATCCGCTCGGGTAAAATAAGCGCTGTATTTGCTTCAGAGAAGTCTGTTTACGATGGGATAAAGCAGCAGGTTTTGCCTGAAACGGCGCAAACCTATATTCTATCGGCCAATTTACTGAGACAGTTGCAATGAGGTCTATATGATTATCAAACCACGCATCCGTGGCTTTATCTGTGTTACTGCCCATCCGGAAGGTTGCAAGGCGAACGTTAAAGAACAAATCGACTACGTTACCGCGCAAGGCAAAATCGAAGGCGGTCCGAAAAAAGTTCTGGTGATCGGCGCATCTACCGGTTACGGCCTCGCTGCCCGCATCTCAGCTGCTTTCGGTTCTGACGCAGCAACGCTGGGCATCTTCTTTGAACGTCCGGGCGATGAATCTAAAACTGCTACCGCAGGCTGGTACAACTCCGCTGCCTTCGAAGAATTTGCGGACGCAAAAGGTCTGTACGCAAAAAGCATCAACGGCGACGCGTTCTCTGATGAAGTGAAGCAAAAGACCATTGAGCTGATCAAACAAGATTTAGGTCAGGTTGATCTGGTGGTTTACAGCCTGGCAGCGCCGCGCCGTACCCATCCGAAAACCGGTGAAGTGTTCAACTCCACCCTGAAACCAATCGGTAAGCAAGTCACTATTCGCGGCATCAATACCGACAAAGAAACCATCAACGAAACCACGCTGGAACCGGCTTCTCCTGAAGAAATCGCGGGCACTGTAGCGGTCATGGGCGGCGAAGACTGGCAGATGTGGATTGATGACCTGAAAGCCGCCGGTGTGCTGGCTAACGGCGCGAAAACCACGGCGTTCACCTACCTGGGTGAAGAAGTGACGCAGGACATCTACTGGAACGGTTCAATCGGTGAAGCGAAGAAGGATCTGGACAAACGCGTTCTGGATATCCGCAGCTCACTGGCCACTCAGGGCGGCGACGCACGTGTTTCCGTACTGAAAGCCGTTGTGACGCAGGCGAGTTCTGCCATCCCTGTGATGCCGCTGTATCTTTCCCTGCTGTTCAAAGTGATGAAAGAGAAGGGCACGCACGAAGGTTGTATCGAGCAGGTTTATGGTCTGTACAAAGACAGCCTGTATGGCGCTGAACCGCTGGTCGATAACGAAGGCCGTCTGCGCGCTGACCTGAAAGAAATCGCGCCGGAAGTACAGGCAGAAGTCGGCAAGCTGTGGGATGAAGTCACCAACGATAACATCGCTGAACTGACTGATTTCGCGGGCTACAAAAGCGAGTTCATGCGTCTGTTCGGCTTCGGCCTGAACGGCGTTGATTACGCTGCCGAGACCAATCCAGACGTGAAAATCAAACATCTGATCCAGATGTAATTTGGTTTTACGTTAAGCGATTGCTAAACCCCGCATTTGCCGAAAGGTGGGTGTGGGGCTTTTTTATTGGAAGTGGAGTATAACGCATTGATTTATTGGCTATAGCCAATCAGCTGCTCCCCATTGATCCCGATATGGCAAGGTGAGTTATGTAACCATGGTTGAGCTCTCGCTCATAGCAGACCTGATGACCACTCTGCCTATCGGCTTGCTGTGAGTGGAAATTGGCCTTTTTAGCTACCCTGCGGTCGGCCTTCATTTCAACACGTTTTTTCGAAAGCTCCAGCAAGCGGCAGTCGATAGTGTCACGAACGACCCACAAGCCTTACATTTTGATAGTTTTCACTAAAGATCCCTTTTCATCCCAGCGGTAACCAACAGCTTCACGCCTCGCTGGATGAGGTTAGGTTTAGGCTGGTATCGCGATGCTGCCGGGGTACTTTTTAAAGCCGCCCAAAGTTCACGTCTATTTTGGGTATCAGTTGTATTGATGCGAATACAGTGGCTAGCTTCATAATATAAAGCAGTCGATAACAATCATTCTGTTTCCATTAATGTGTCCCATAGGACACATTAATGGAATGTATTCTTTTTAAGTATCCGAGGGGATAATTAGTGTGTTTGATTTTTATCCTTAACATTGGCCCTCGTGAGATAATTTATGAGCTCATATGAAGATTGCATCCGAGATGCTGAAAATGTCAGGCGCACATAAACAAGCCGCCTAGATTGGCGGCTTGTTTGTTATTTAATTCCCGGCTGACGCAGGATGTGCATGGGCTGCTGCTGGCTTACCGTGAACATGCATTCATTCATGCGTTTATACACACCTTCCAACCTTGCATAGTATTGCTTATTCCATTCCTTTCGACGTTCTTCTTCAGCTTTAACAACATAATTGTTATTGTTAAGCGGTAACCAAAGGCTGGTTTCGTTGTGATAAACCGCTTTCATGTGGTTTATTTCACCAATGCAAACTGGGCGAACGAGTCTGGAAAAATCATCCTCACTCAAGCCGTAGATTCTAAAGAACATCAGCGCCCCATCACGCTTATCCTGGGCCTCAGAGTCAGCACTAGACATATTCAATCTTGGCTGAATGTCAGGCATCTGTTTGATGTTGTCATAAACAGCTTTCTCATAAGCATGAGACAGATTGAACGTGGTCACTGTGTCATTGCTATCGGTCAACTTTGCCAAAGAATGATTATTAGGTGATGAGCTTGATTCTGTTGCTGCACTAGTTGGGTCTTGTTTTACATCGAAATGCGAACCGATACCCATCAGGAGGAAAAACGACACAAAAGATATGACGTAGGATGTAGCAGACGCCCTGAATTTTCCTCGCCCTTTTGCAAGCGAGTTCTTGCGGGACTTTTTGAAGATGACAATTGCAACGGTTGTGCACACGACAAAGATTACGAAATTCATGCTCTTTCATTGGATAAACAGACCTGTGAATGGTCGTTATCGTCTTATTTACGATTTGCTTTAGCTCCTTTCAAAAGAAGTCGTGATATGTAAGGACCCTTTTTAACGTGACTGCCCAATGTTTATGGCTCAGGACTAGCTTTGACCGTACTGGTTGACTTGAAAAATTACATACAAGGGAAAAAATTAGCCGACATGAATATTCATTGTTCGAGGGGAATTATCAATATATTCCCATTCATGAAAACGGAGTCTGAATGGAACAGGATTTTGGGTCATGGTCAAAAGGGCGAGGTTTTACGCGCAACTTGATAAATACAGGAACTATTTCGCAGAGCGAGATGGCTCCGTACAGACGTTGATGTTTGAGCCCGCAAACGCATCGAATACGGGCATAGCCTTTAGAAACGCGCTACGGGTTGACCCATTCATCCACTCAGCCAACAGCGTACTCGCGTCACACAAGTGTTGTAAGTAGACGCTCTAGTTCAGCCCGTTCCTGCGCCTTCAGTCGCGTCAGGCGCGTCTCGAAGCTTGAAGACAGCGCCATCGTTGCTGCGTCGAGTGCGCATCTGCCTTCTGAAGTTAACACCAACCGGTGTCGGCGCAGGTCACCCTCATCGATCTCGCGTCGAACGAATTTTTTTGCAACTAGGTTGCGCAAATAAACTGTCACGCTGGCCTTTGGCAACATTAAACGTTTGGCAAGTTCGGCCGGATAGCGGCACGGTTCAATTTCGCCAAGTACAAAAAATTCCTTCGTTTCCAGCCCGAGCGATGCAAGTTGTTCGGCGCATTCGTTCATAACGAGGCTGAGCACTCGGTGGTTCAGAGCCCAGATGTTCGCAGCATCACTCATCCATCCCGCCCGTCTTTATTTATAGTACATGACTGAGATTGTTTAAACATATTCTAGTTCCATATTGTACTATGTTATCTTCAATAGTATTTTACTTGGGAAACACCATTATGAACACCGTCCAATGGCGGTCCACCACATTTGCGCGTGACACTTTTGCCATCGCCGCCGACCTGTACATGCCTCCCACTGGGGATCCCTTGAAGCGCTATCCCGCGCTTGTCATCACCGGGCCTGGTAGCAGCGTCAAGGAGCAGATCGCCGCCAACTACGCGCGCGCGCTGGCAGCGCGGGGGTTCATCGTTCTAACGTTCGACCCTGCCTATCAAGGTGCGAGTTCCGGCCAGCCACGTGATCTGGAAAGTCCGGCGGCCCGTATCGCCGATCTGCGCGCTGCCGTCGATTTCCTGATTAGGCAAAACCAGGTTGACGACGGGCGTATTGGCATGTTGGGCGTTTGCGCTGGCGGCGGTTACGCAGCAGCCGGAACGATGATTGACCATCGCGTAAAGGCCTTGGGGGTCGTGGTACCTAGCGATATCGGCAATGCTTTTCGAAAAATGGTTGCAGCAGATGACGGCCTCAGCCGCCTCCTGGAAACCATCGCCGCGCAAGCGATAAACGAAGCCCACGGCGCTGCGCCGGTACTGCATCAATGGATCCCTGATACGTTGTCCGAGGCCACCGCAGCGGGTATAGCGGACATCGATATGCTGCAGGCTATCACTTACTACCGAACCGAGCGTGGACAACACGTGAACTCCACTAATCGCCGCCATTACTTGAGTGATGCGTTGATTCTTGGCTTCGATGCTTTCCATCTGGCGGAAACTCTGCTCACGCAGCCGGTGCAAGTTATCGTTGCAGGAAACTCGGCGGGGACAACCGGCTCATTTGAAGACGGTTACCGACTCGCTGGGTTGGCTCGAGCTGCGCAACCGGTCATTGAAATCGCAGGCGCGCGCCATTATCAGATGTACGACGTCCCGGAGTACGTCGATCAGGCAGTGGAACACCTTGACCAGTTTTTCACACGTCAGTGGGAAGTCACGCACCGTTAGCGCGAATAGAGAAAGATGCAGGCCCCATGCATTCTTGCCTCGTTGATAGAAAGGCAATTTCCGTCGGATCCTTTCCTCTACTCCCGTGGCAACCAATGTTAGCCACGGAAATGAAGGATTTTTTGCTTAAACTGTATCGTTTAGCATAGGGTTCAGATGAGAAAATAAGAAATTCATCAGCATCTTGATGAAGCGTTGGTCAAACAGGCACATTTATAGGCAGACTATTATGGTTAAAAAAACCACGTCAGAGCAGCGTCGTGAACTCGGTGCTTTCCTTGTAAGCCGGCGCGCACGTCTTAATCCTCAGGACTTCGGCATGCAACAGGGTACTCGCCGTACACCCGGTTTACGTCGTGAAGAAGTCGCCGTCTTGGCTGGGGTCAGTGTGAGTTGGTATACCTGGCTTGAGCAGGGGAGAGAGATTAAACCTTCGGCAGATGCACTCCAGCGTATAGCCAAAGTTCTAAAACTTAACCGAATTGAGTCATCCCATCTTTTTGCCCTTTCACCGCGCGAAGAGCCGGTACCACATTCCCTTGAGAATGGCGTGAGTGATGGACTGGAAAGGTTAGTGCGCGCTATCGATCCCATTCCGGCCTATGTGAGAAATGCCCGACTTGATATTCTTGCCTGGAATGATGCTATTGCTGATTTGTTTATTGATTATGGTTCGCTGCAACCTCATGAGCGTAATACGTTGCGCCTGCTGTTTCTTTATAGGCCATATCGCACCCAGATCCTGGATTGGGAGCAGATGGCTCGAGGGATGATCTCCGTTTTCCGCGCATCACGCGCCCATGCTCAGGACAAAAAGCCTTTTGACCATCTCATTGAAGAACTCTCTGAAAAAAGCCCGGAATTCAAAGAGTGGTGGCTGGATACGGAAGTGAAAGGTATGGGGGAGGGGAGCAAGCGGATTTTGCATCCTACTTCCGGACATATTGAATTTACCTATGTCGCTCTTACGCCAGAGGGAAGACCCGACCTTTCTCTGGTGACCTATATTCCCCGTCACGTTGCCTATGACTCCCAGTCATAGGATAACAAGACGCCTTCCAGGGATGATTCGATCTGCCTAAACTGAATTTTATCGAAGCACACAACGTGCTTCTCTTAAACCGTTTATGAGGCAAAAACTATGTCATCCCAACATGTCACACAGAATACGCTTTCTCCTGATGTCGCGACTTCACGTAATCCTGCGACGGACGAGTTGATCGCGACTTATGCATTCCAAACGGCAGACGAAGTAGAAAGCATGCTGGCAGGTAATAACGCGGCTTTTCGCCTGTGGCGTGCTACTCCCATGCCGAAACGCGTAGAAGCTTATCGTCGTTTATCAGCGATTCTGCGCGAACGCTCAGAAAATTTGGCAGGGATCATCACCGCTGAAATGGGGAAAACACTGGCAGCAGCCCGTGCAGAAGTTGAGAAGTGTGCAGCGACAATTGATTGGATTGCCAGCAATGGCCCGGCAATCCTCGCAGATGAACCTGTTTCTGTCGAAAATGACGACCAGGTACATGTCTCCTATCTGCCGATTGGCTCAATTTTGGCCGTCATGCCCTGGAACTTCCCTTTATGGCAGGTCATTCGCGCTTCGGGCCCAATTATGCTGTCGGGTAACGGTTTTATCCTCAAGCACGCGCCCAATGTGATGGGCTCTGCCTATGCTTTGCAGGATGCTTATGAGAGTGCGGGCTTCCCTAAAGGTTTATTCGCCAATCTTATTGCTGATAACGAAACTGTTGCAGAAGTGATTGAGGATGATCGCATTGCCGCAGTGACATTGACGGGGAGTATGCGGGCGGGGTCTGCCGTATCGGCGATTGCAGGCAAAGCATTGAAAAAAAGCTTGCTTGAGCTAGGTGGATCAGACGCATTTATCGTGCTCGCTGACGCCAATATTGATTTGGCTGTTACAGCGGGTGTTGAAGCGCGATTCCAAAATGCGGGCCAGGTGTGCTTAGCCGCGAAACGGTTTATTTTGGAAAAACCCATCGCGGAGGAATTCACCCAAAAATTCATCGCGGCCGTCAGACAGTTGAAGGTTGGCGATCCGCTGGACCCGCAAAATAGGATCGGGCCCATGGCGCGAAAAGATTTGCGTGAAGAATTACATCATCAAGTAGAACGAACTCTCGCAGCCGGCGCGACACGTCTTCTTGGGGGGTATAAAATCGCGGGCAGTGGTAACTTCTATGAGCCTACCGTATTGGGCGAAGTGGGCCCGGGAATGGCTGCATTTGATGAGGAAACCTTCGGCCCTGTTGCAACTATTACTGTCGCAGATGACGTTGAGCATGCTATTGAGCTGGCAAATACCAGCGATTACGGCTTAGGGGGCAATCTTTGGACCCGCGACGTTTCCCGTGCCCAGCGAATCGCGCGGCGTTTAGAAACAGGAGGGGTATTCATCAACGGATTTTCTGCCACGAATGCACGCATCCCGGTTGGCGGTGTGAAAAAGAGTGGGTATGGTCGCGAGCTCTCCCACTTCGGCCTGCGTGAATTCACAAATGCTCAGGCAGTATGGGCAAAAATAGTTAACTAAGTGCATCATCGACAGGAGGAAAACTCAGTTGAATAAGCATTAATATTAGTGCGTTATGTTATCGGAACAGGCACCCGCTATATGAAAGTGCTCTGGCACGAAAAAGATGAAAAGTTTTATTAATTATCCCTAGACGACCGGTCTATTATGAGTTAGCTTACACACATGGCAACGGCGACTAGGCGACATAGCACGACAGCCGTTCCGGCAGAATGAAACAGCACGCAGAGTTGGCCGGAATAACAGGCACAGGTGAAACGTTTTTATTTAAGAACAATATAGACGACTGGTCTAATTCAATTATCAATATGAAATACAGGAGAGTAGTGATGAAAATTCTGATGGTCTTAACTTCACACGACAAACTGGGTGACACCGGCCGCCAAACCGGCTTCTGGCTGGAAGAGCTGGCTGCGCCTTACTACGCCTTCAAAGACGCCGGCGCGGAAATTACGCTGGCTTCACCGAAAGGCGGTAACCCGCCGTTAGACCCAAAAAGTAATGAGCCTGACTTCCAGACCGAACAAACCCACCGCTTCGAGGCAGACGCAGAAGCTACAGCGCACCTGGCGTCAACGGTTCGCCTCGACAGCGTTTCACAAGCTGATTACGACGCCGTTTTTTATCCGGGTGGTCACGGCCCTCTGTGGGACCTGGCCGAAGATAAAAACTCCGTCGCCCTTATCGAAGCCTTCCTGGCCGCAAACAAACACGTAGCACTGGTCTGCCATGCGCCTGGCGTGCTGCGCCATGTCAAAACCCCGGAGGGAAAACCGCTGGTAGAAGGCCGTAAGGTCACCGGTTTTACCAACAGTGAAGAGGACGCCGTGGGCCTGACGCAGATTGTGCCTTTCCTGGTAGAAGACGAGCTGATTGCCAAAGGCGGGATTTACTCGAAAGGGACGGACTGGAGTTCTTATGTGGTCAGCGATGGCTTGCTCATCACCGGGCAAAACCCAACGTCCTCGGCGGCGGCAGCAGCCCAGCTGATTAAGCAGCTTAATGCATAACAGTTAATCACGTGGGTAAGTAGCTCTTTAAGCACTTCCCACACAGCAAATCTAGACAACATTACACACCTGAATGTTCGTCCGCTTTCCTGTAAGACAGGGAGCCATGATGTCAGGGTATTAACTTAAAAAATGAAAATTGAAGGAAATACATCATGTTTAAAAAATCGTTTACCACTCTGGCTTTAAGCCTGGTTCTGTCTGTTTATGCTCAGTCTTCAATGGCTGCGCCGGTAAAAAACATCGTTCTTGTACATGGCGCTTTTGTTGATGGCTCAGGCTGGGATCCGGTGGCTCGCATTCTGAATAAAGCGGGCTACAACGTGTCGATTGTTCAGGAGCCGCAAACCTCGCTGGCTGATGATGTCGCTGCGACTCGACGTGTTCTGGCACTACAAAGTGGTAAATCACTGCTGGTTGGTCATAGCTACGCCGGCATGATCATCAGTGACGCGGGAAATGACCCCTCTGTTGCCGGTCTGGTTTACATCGCAGCGTTCCAGCCGGAGCAAGGTGACTCATTGCTGAGTCTGGCCAAAAAATATCCGCCAGCCGCTCAGTCAATTACTGAAACGCCAGATCACTTCCTTTATATCAAACCGGAAAATTTCCACGCTGACTTTGCAGCTGACTTGCCAGTCAAAGAGACAAATCTGTTGGCGCACTCTCAACTCATGCCTGCAGTAGCGGCATTCACTGCCCCGGCAGGCGTTCCAGCATGGAAAACGAAGCCTAGCTGGGCCGTAGTGGCGACGCAGGATCGTGCTATTAATCCAGAACTGGAGCGCTTCATGGCGAAACGCGCGCACAGCACCGTCACTGAATTGAAAGGCAACCATGCCATTTACGCATCGCAGCCAGAAAAAATTGCGGCGGTGATCGAAAAAGCGGCACAAAGTTTATCTCAGTAAACATCAGGTAAATGCTTTCTAGGCCAGTCATTCTTTGAATGATTGCCGGATATAAAAGCAAGCCAGATATAAAAGCAAATATACGAAAAAAACAATTCTAAATTAAATGCTCCGCCTATGAGGCGTCGCCAACAGAAAAGAGAATAAAGAGATGAAAACTATTCAGGTGAAAGACGGTTCTAAGATTGCATATAAAGACTTTGGCAAGGGACAAACCATTATTTTTTCCCACGGCTGGCCATTATCGAGTGATGCATGGGACGCGCAAATGTTGTTCTTCGGTCAGCAGGGGTTCCGTGTCATCGCTCATGACCGCCGCAGCCATGGCAACTCGAGTCAGACGTGGGACAGCAATGATATGGATACCTACGCTGAAGATTTATCATCACTCATCGAGCAGTTAGATCTCCACGACGTTGTTCTGGTTGGACACTCGACCGGCGGTGGTGAAGTCGCACGCTATATCGGTACGTATGGCTCGGCGCGCGTCAGCAAAGCCGTACTTATCGGCGCAGTACCGCCGGTTATGCTGCAAAGTGAGAAAAATCCTAGCGGTCTGCCTATGGAAGTGTTTGATGGCATCCGTGCTGCGGTCGAAAAAGACCGTTCTCAGTTCTACAAGGATTTGACCACGCCATTTTTCAACTATAACCGTTCGTCAGAGACGCCTTCAGAGGGTGTGAGAGAAAGCTTCTGGCTTCAGGGCATGCGGGGTGGGATCAAAGGTCAATATGACTGTATCAAACAGTTCTCTGAGGTTGATTTCACCGATGACCTTAAGAAAATCGATGTGCCAACCCTGATCATGCATGGTGATGACGATCAGATCGTTCCGCTGGCCGACTCTGCCATTCTGTCCGCGCAACTTGTCAAAGATGCACAGCTCAAAGTCTATGCAGGATTTGGCCACGGGATGACAATCACCCAAGCCGGGACGATTAATGAAGACCTGCTGCGATTCATTGAAGAGTAATGGGATAAGGGACATGCAAGGTCCCCATTTATACTTGTCTCCCAGGGCATTGAACGAATTTTTTAAATGAATTCAGTGCCTAAAAATATACCCACTTACCTACGTGTAAAGTGTACTTAAAAATAATGTAATGAGGATATGATCATGAAAAACGTAACTAAAGCCTTCACCGTAATCGTACTCACTGCCGCTTCTTTTGCCACTGTTGCCGCGACGGAAGTCAACGCTGTACCCGTGAAGGGGCAAAGTATTGGGGTGATCAACGCTTCAGCTGTAGGAAGCAATTTGAGCGACCTGCAGGACAAACTGGCGGCGAAAGCGACTGAACATGGTGCAACGTCTTACCGTATTATTTCAGCCGGTGGCGATAACCATCTGTACGGTACTGCTGAAATCTACAAATAAGCGTTAGCACACTGGAATAGTTTTAACTTACCTATAGACGACTGGTCTAGTTCTTGGTAAATTAAACATATGAATACGACAACTCAACTACATAGCAATGAAATCCGCGAGCACATTCTGGCGACAGGCCAGCGTATTATGGCGGGTAAAGGATTTTCTGCGGTCGGATTGAACGAAATACTCAAAGATGCTGGTGTGCCTAAAGGCTCTTTCTATCATTACTTTAGTTCGAAAGAAGCTTTTGGCGCAGACATGCTGGCACACTATTTTGATGATTATCTCGCCGATATCGACAGGACACTGGGCCAGCCAGGTCTCAATATGGCTCAGCGACTGATGAACTACTGGCAGCAGTGGCGTGAATCTCAGTCGTTCTCTGACTGTCAGGGGAAGTGTCTTGCCGTGAAATTAGGCGCTGAAGTTGCCGATCTTTCGGACACGATGCGCTTAACGCTAGAGGCAGGCACTTCAGGGATAATCTCGCGTCTGGCACAAGCGTTAGAAACGGGTGTAGCCGAGGGGTCTCTCACTATTGACGATACACCTCGCACCGTGGCAGAAAGTCTCTACCAGCTTTGGGTAGGTGCAAGCGTCATGGTCAAGATTGTTCGAAATACTGGCCCGTTTGATTCAGCGCTGCTCACGACAAGAAAAATTATTCATATTACCCCCTAGCAAGGGGGTACTCAGTATAGAGCCGTTTTTTGTACTCAATTAATATACGACCGGTCTAATATTTACCACCTAATTAGACGACTGGTCTAATTCAACTATCGCTTTGAAATGCAGGAGAGTAGTGATGAAAATTCTGATGGTCTTAACCTCACACGACAAACTGGGTAACACCGGCCGCCAAACCGGCTTCTGGCTGGAAGAGCTGGCTGCGCCTTACTACGCCTTCAAAGACGCCGGCGCGGAAATTACGCTGGCTTCACCGAAAGGCGGTAACCCGCCGTTAGACCCAAAAAGTAATGAGCCTGACTTCCAGACCGAACAGACCCACCGCTTCGAGGCAGACGCAGAAGCTACAGCGCACCTGGCGTCAACGGTTCGCCTCGACAGCGTTTCACAAGCTGATTACGACGCCGTTTTTTATCCGGGTGGTCACGGCCCTCTGTGGGACCTGGCCGAAGATAAACACTCCGTCGCCCTTATCGAAGCCTTCCTGGCCGCAAACAAACACGTAGCACTGGTCTGCCACGCGCCTGGCGTGCTGCGCCATGTCAAAACCCCGGAGGGAAAACCCCTGGTAGAAGGCCGTAAGGTCACCGGTTTTACCAACAGCGAAGAGGACGCCGTGGGCCTGACGCAGATTGTGCCTTTCCTGGTAGAAGACGAGCTGATTGCCAAAGGCGGCATTTACTCGAAAGGGGCGGACTGGAGTTCTTATGTGGTCAGCGATGGCTTACTCATCACCGGGCAAAACCCAACGTCCTCGGCAGCAACGGCGGCCCAGCTTATTAAGCAGCTGGGTGCATAACTGTTGACGAAGTGAAGGTGACAGGATGCCCACCTGTCACCTCTTACGATGATCACTCATGGAAAATCCTTATGAATCATAAAGCCTTATTCGAGCCAACTCAGCTTGGTCCTTATACCCTTAAAAATCGCATTGTATTCCCCCCACTGACGCGCCAAAGAAGTGAACAACCCGGTAATGTGCCCACCGACCTCATGGCCGAATATTACCGCCAACGCGCGGGTGCAGGTTTCATGATCACTGAAGGTACTCAGATTGAGCCTCGTGGACAAGGTTATGCCTGGACACCGGGAATTTATACTGAGCAACACATTGAGGGGTGGAAAAAAGTGACCCGCGCGGTACATGCCGAAGGGGGGATTATTTTTGCCCAACTTTGGCATGTGGGACGCGTTTCTCATTCCGCACTGCAACCAGAAGAAAGTGCCCCCGTGGCTCCTTCAGCGATTCATGCTGAACAAGCAAAGGCTTTTATTGAAACGGGGTCAGGTACGGGCACCTTGGTTACCCCTTCAATTCCTCGCGAACTGACCCGGTCAGAAATTAAAGACCTCGTTAATTTATATGCCCAGGCGGCGAAAAATGCCATCAGTGCAGGTTTTGATGGGGTCGAGATCCATGCTGCGAATGGTTATTTGGTTAATCAGTTCATTTCAGAGCATGCAAACCAGCGTAAGGATGAATACGGCGGTTCTGTTGAAAATCGACTGCGGTTTCTTGATGAAATTGTTCAGGCTATCACTCATGCAATAGGGCCAGATCGTCTGGGCGTTCGCTTCACGCCTTTATTTTCAAGCACAGATGAAGACCGCGTCTATATCGGCCTGGTTGAAAGTGATCCGCATAAGACCTACGTCGAAGCGGTAAAAATCCTGGAAAACGCGGGTGTTGCCTATGTGTCCATAGCCGAAGCCGACTGGGAAAATGCCCCCGACTTACCCGAAGCGTTCCGCCGTGAGATCCGCGCGATATTCAGTGGACGCATCATCTATGCCGGTCGATACACACCAGAACGTGGAGCCCGGATGGTCGAGGAGCAGTTGGCTGATCTCATCGCATTTGGTCGTCCATTTATCGCCAACCCTGATCTCCCTGAACGCATAGCGAACGGTTGGGCATATAACGATCTTAATGCCGCCACGCTGTATGGCGGGACGGGTGAAGGTTTTACTGATTATCCGGTTTACAAAGCGCAGCGTTAAAAAATTTAAGGGGCATATCATGAACAATGGCATTGAAAATAAAGTGATTTTAATCACCGGCGGTAATACAGGGATTGGGGCTGAGGTTGCTCGGCTCCTTGCCAGTCGTGGTGCTAAGGTTGCAATCGCAGCACGCAGACAATCTAAAACAGAGGAAGTCATCGAGGAAATTACCCGCGCCGGTGGGGATGTCAGAGGTTATTTGCTCGATGTTACTGATAAGCATCAAGTTGAGTCCGTCGTTTCAGCCGTTATCAGAGATTTTGGTAGACTTGACGTTCTCATTAACAATGCCGGTCTGATGCCCATCCGCCCGATGTCAGAGGTCAATACTGACGAATGGGACGCGATGATTGATGTCAACTTGAAAGGCACGCTTTATGGTATCGCCGCAGTGTTGCCTCGCTTCCTGGCACAAGAAAGTGGGCACATCATTAATCTGAGTTCAGTCGCAGGTATTAAGGTATTTGCACCCGGCGGTACGGTCTATTCGGGCACGAAATTTGCCGTGAGGGCAATTTCAGAAGGTTTAAGGCAAGAGGTTGGAGATAAAGTCCGCGTGACGTCAATTGAGCCCGGCGCAGTAGAAAGCGATCTGAAATACTCTACATCCGGCACGGCATCAGAAAATGTTTTGGAGTTTTATAAACAGGCTATACCTGCAGCATCTGTTGCCCGCGCAATTGCTTTTGCCATTGAACAACCGGCAGATGTTGATATTAATGAAATTGTTCTACGGCCGACTCGTCAAGAGTTCTAACCCAGATTGGCTCCTCTGTTGACGACTGAAAGCAGCAACGTGACCGAGCTCTAACTCCACACAATCTCCGGGTGTTCGGGTCGCCGCTTTTCACTGTGGCCACGTAGTGTTCTGAGGTGAGCGTATCACCTCTGTTCAGGTGGCCAAATTCAGTAAACCACTTCAATATGTCACTATGCGACTGGCTGCGTGTGCCGGATTGAATGTTGCGCCTGTTCTTTTAGAAGTAATTGCAAGCGATAGATTGGCAGCGTATATTTGATGCAATCCAACAAAAATGTTTGTACTCAGGTAACGTCAAATGTCTCCATCAATCGTTAAGTCAGAACAACATGCCCGCTATGACAGAGTGGCAAAAGAAGTTCTACGCGGTGATCGCGAGTACAAACCTGCGCCGAAATCACGCTACAGTGTCTCTTCAAAATTCTCGTCTAAGCAGCCAGTTAGCTTTGCTTGATTAGGAATACTGCGGCAAAATGAACCATCATTCAATGATGGTTTTTTTATGTCTGAAAATGAAGCAATTCCCCCATTCGAACAAGCCTATCTTCTGAATACTCAGCTCATCGCTAGCGGTGACCAGCTGCGTGACGCCGTGATCACGGTCGGCGGCCAGGCGGTACAATATTGGGTTTCCTATTTCCATGACCAGTATGGTGACGAGCTGCCGGATGAGCGACTGGTCACCTCCATCGACGTAGATTATTCAGCGAACAAACATGATGTAAATGCCATTGCACATGCCCTACACGTTGATGTTTCATTGAACGCTAACGGAAATCCCCCCTCGGTCGCACGGTTCTTGCTGATAGACAGCAAGACGAAAGAAATTAAGCAGGTTGATGGCAGATATTTTTCTGACCCGGAAGATCCTGAAATCGCTAATACCGTGGATGTAATTGACTGGCCAGCCGGTTTTGAATTGGGTGACTTCAGCGATAAAAAACTCTTGTTAAATACAGAACCGTTTTTAATCGCCCTGGGTGATACTGAAGAACCGGTGATGCATGACAAGGTGAGGGTGCTTAACCCCATCGCCTGCATAAAATCACGTTTTGCCAATTTGAAAATTTTGCGGCGGCGGCGAGACGTTGAACTCGCAAGGATCAATGCATTAAAAATCCCGTGCTTTTTCTTTATCCTGGAAATGTTCGACCAGCGTCCCTTCAGGGAGGCAAGAGACCATTTTATGAATCTCTATGCTTTAGCATGGGACGAAAAATATCTTCCTTTTCAGACTGCGACCCACGATGCCAAACACAATATTTCTCTGTTGGCCATACTCGAGAAAGTGCATGAGTATCTGGTTGCCCACATTGATGACTTTGATGTCCCCGAGGATTTCGTTCACAAAGACCTGCCGAACCGGCTCAGGCAACTGAGTGAACGCGTTGAACGTTATGTTATTTTAGGAAACAGATTCAAACAAAATCAGTAAAAAAGGGCAGTCAATAATATGACTGCCCTTATTATTATTGTGAGTTAGCAAGGGGCTTGGCGGTTTACGAAAGCGCTTTAGGGCATAGCCTTTGCGCGACAACATCAGAAATAGCCAGATATCTGGCGGGGTAGATTTCCCGCATTGCATCATCGCCAGCTTGGCCTGCTCAACGTCATACCCAAAGTTCACCTGGTGTTGGCCAGCGACATCGAACAGGAACAGCTTGGTTTAGGGGGTCGAGGTCCAATGAAGTAAAAAACCACGCTAAGAGGTTAATTCATTGTTTGTATTTATATTTAACGGTCTTAACTCGCCCTTGAAAATAGCTTCTGGTAACGAAAACGCATAATGTCCCAGCATATTTATATGGCCATATATCAGCGGCGATAATCTTGCCAGGTGCTCCTCCATAGGAGTTTCCCCCGAATTGCGAGGATGTGACAACGCCTCCTGAATGTAAAGTGTATTCCATAGCAAAACCGCACTGGTCACCATGCTCAGAGCACCCAGTTGATCTTTGGAGTGCCCCCGAGCCTGTAGACAAGTCTGACCTATATTTTGAGATACAAGGAACTGTCTACGGAATCGAGGGCACTCCATAAAATCCTATTGGGATAGGTTCTAAGAAATGCTAATTGAGTTACAGCGATGCGCCGCCGCAAATTATTAATTGCTGACCGGTGATCGCAGCAGCAGAAGGAGAGAGTAAATAACAGACTAAATCGGCGACTTCTTGTGGCTGTATAAACCGTCCAATCGGCGGTAATTTTGGAGGAGAACTTTGTCGTTGCGGGTTATCCAGCATCGGGGTTTGCGTCGCGCCGGGGGCCACAATATTGACGGTAATGCCGCGCGGTGCCAGCTCTGCTGCCCAGCTGCGCGCCATACCGGTCATGGCGGATTTGGTCGCCACATACTGGCTGCGACCGGCAACACCCGATGACGTCCTGCTGCCGAGCAACACGATGCGCCCGCCGTCCGGCATATTTTCCACCAGCCGGTCGGCAAGCACTTCTGCCACGCCGATGTGCAGTCTCCATAACGCCTCGCTGGCCTGCGGATCCAACTGCCCGAGCGGTGCCGCTTTCATCATGCCTGCGGCGTGGATCACGGCATCCACCTGAGGCAGTGTTTCCAGCACTGCTGTCAGTTTTGCCGTGTCGGTGATATCAAGCGGCACTGCGTGAAAGTGAGGGTGTTGAAAGCTCACTTCGCGGCGCGCCAGACCGGTCACCGTCCAGCCCTGCGCCAGCAATGTCAGGCACACCGTTTCACCAATACCTGAGCTGCAACCTGTCACCAGCGCGTGTTTAAGCGGTGTATTGCTCATGGCTTACTCCTTTAACGCTGATGCCGGCACTTTGAACACCGCTTTACGCACCACTGCAGGATGTGTGGTGCAACACAATGCACGATGCGGCTCGCCCGGCGCGAACGTCACAAAGTCACCGCTGCGAAGCAATATCTCATTGGCCAGCTCGGGATTGTCGAGAATATACAGATCGGGCTTGCGCTCTACCGCAGATTGTCCGGTAGCATTTTGGGTATCAAATCCAATGATTTCTTCTCCTTCCAGCACCACCTGAATATCCAGCCATTCGCGATGAAATTCCGTATGGCGCTCTGCGGCGGGCGATGTATTCGCATTACCGATACTGCAAAACCATTCCGCTCCCGGTGGCTGAAAACGTCCATCTTCCCGCGCGCAAAGTGCTTCCAGTGAACATTCCGGCCGCATCAAAATTCTGAGCAGTGCAGCGGGCAGCGTAGCCAGTTCCAGCGCGCCTAAATTACCTGTGATCATGAGGGTCTCCTTAATAAAAAAGCCCGCACTGGGCGGGCCGGATAAGCGTCAGCCTTTCACCCAGGATTCTTCGACGCAGACGTATTTGATTGCCTGCCGGTAGTAGGTGAAGGCGATGTGTAATTCTCCTTTCACCCCTTGTTTGATGCTGGGATAAGAGAACTCGCGGTTGAGTTTTTGCTGCGAGTTATTGGTCATGCAGTAGCCGTCGCCGGTTTCCAGATTGCGCAGGTAAGGCCATGAACGGCCCCCGTCTTCGGAAATCGCCAGCGTCATCGGTGCGCGCGGTGCACCCCAGAATGCCGTGCGGGCACCGGTTACGGCTGTTGTTTCAACGCGCACATCGTCTTCCTCATCTTCAATTTCGTCATACAGTGATTCCCGGCGTTCGCTGGCATCCGCAGCACTCAGGTTATTGAACACCAGCGCCAGATGCCCGTTGGCGAGCGTTGTCACCTGAATCGACGAGTTGTTGTTAGGCAACGCGGTCGGCTGCGGCGCGCTCCAGCTGTTACCTCCATCCACGGAACGGCTCTGGTAGATGAAATCCGCCCAGCGGCTGCGGTACAACGCCAGCAGGCTGCCGTCGTGCAGCGGCGTGATATTCATGTGCACGCAGCCAGTGCTTTCCGGTACCGCAACGTCACGCCAGTTTTTTCCCTTATCGCTGGAAATTTTAACGGCGCTGTCATCATTGTTGCCGACCCATTTTTCACCCGGCTGTGTGCGGCAGTAAAACACCGGCAGCAGCCAGTCGCCATTGGCCAGTACAGTCACCGGCTGACGGATAAAGGTGCCGGGTTCCCTGAGCAGTGTGCCGATGTCTCCCCAGCTTTTGCCCAGATCCTGAGACTGGCGAAAACGCACAATCGCGGTGTCCTGATTGCCGGATTTCTGCGCGGTGTACATCAGCCACAGCACATTATCCGGGTCGAGGAATAGCACCGGATTTTGCTCCGAACGGCTGGCATCTTCAGAAAGTTTCACCGGCTGACTCCAGATTTTCGCACCTTTTTCCAGTCGTGAAAGATAGATGGAGATGTCCGCGATACCTTCCTGTGTACCGGCAAACCAGGTGCATAACAGGCTGCCATCGGGCAAAGGCAGCAGATTGGCGGCATGGTTTTGCGGGCAATCTGACGGCAGCATAGCGTCACGGCGCGCGGCGTCATGTTCGGCGGTGTGCACTTTACCGCTGCGTTCGACGGTTAGCGTTTCAGTGGTCATCTTAAGGCTCCAGACTTTTGAATAAGGTGTGCATTTTTACTTTTTACTGCGCGCTGGGGGATCAGCCGGTCAATCACCATAATGATGGCCGGTGTGACCAGCGCAATATACATATTGTTGATACCAAACGGATCGCCGAGCAGATACCAGACGGAAGTCACCACGCAGGCACCGATCAGGCCGGCGTTGGCCCCGCGCGCACTTTTAAAGAACGGCAGGTAGAATGCCATTACCGCCACCACGGAAATCGACAGGCGGATGGCGCGGGTGAAGAACGACAGTTTCAGCACTTCCGGCACCAGCAGCACGAAAATCAGCGGCAGGAAACCAATCAGCAGCGACAGCCAGCGGGTCATTTTAAACTCGCGTTCAGGCGTCGGGTTGCGGTAAGGCACGTAAAAATCTTTCACAATCAGCGAGGCAATCGCCAGTGCAACGGTACTGACGCTGACGAAAATCGATGCCACCAGCGAGGTGGTCACCAGACCCGCCAGCCACGGATTCATATCCTGAATAAAGATTGGCAGGGCATATAGACTGTTCATCTCAGGGTGCAGAAACTTCGCTGCGACGCCGATCATGCCAATCGCCAGCGCAATCGGAATACAGAAGAAGAAAGCGACCCAGGTTGCTCGCTTGGCGGACTCGGCGCTTTTGGTGGAGGAGATCGCCTGAATAACAAACTGCGTGCAGAAAATAGAACCGATGGTACCGATCAGCCACGCGAAGATGGTGCTGGCACCGATGCTGCCGTCCCATGTCCAGTAGAAATCAGGCATCTCTTTCACCATTGGCATAACGCCGCCGGTCATGTGCAGGGCGATACCTAAAATGACCAGCACGCCGATGTACTTAATGGCGCTGTGGAGCATGGTCACCCACGCCATGCCTTTCATGCCGCCGAAGGCGAAATAGAAGGTGCTGACCACGGCGGTGATAAACGCTGCGACAGGCAGATTCACTTTCAGCACGGTGGAAATTGCCGCTGCGCCGCTGACGTAGTTACCGACGTTCACCAGCAGCAGGGCGTAAATCATGATGATCGAAATGATGTTCTTGGTGGTGTTGCCGTATTTTTCGGCAATCGCACCGGAGATGGTGATTTTTCCGGTGTTATAGATGCGTTTTACCAGCAGCAAACCGAAGATCGGGAAACCGATAGCCGCTCCCAGGATCGACCAGGAAGCCGCAAAACCGCCTTCAAACGCTGCCTGTGCGGTACCGATAGTAGACTTTGCGCCGATGTATTCTGACATCAGCAATACGCCGACGATAAAGGCTGGCATCGCACGCGAGCCTTCCATGAAATCGCCGCTGGTTTTACTGCGTAGCCGGTAGGTCAGCCAGGTCGTAAACAGGATATAGGCCAGAACAATACCGATGATAATTAACGTATCTGATGAGCTAAATTCTTTCATTTTTTCCTCACACAGCGCGTAGGGGACCCTACCTGCGCACTTTCATGCACAGGAGTCGGTGGTTTCAGAAGGTAAAGCGCGTTTAATCGCGCAAATTAAATGTCCTGATAACGGTCAGGATCTTTTGTGTATCGTCCTGCGTGAATTCCACCGGATACCGGCTTTCACCCACGTTAAAACCGAGCATATTCACGGCTTTTTTAACCACAGCCGGTGAGAATGCGATGCTGTAAAGATCGGTCCGGATCTGATTGATATCCGCCTGTACGGCTTCGGCCGCGGTGGCGTTGTTTTCCTGCAAATGTCGGTAAACCGCATTCACCTGAGCGGGAATAATATTGGCGATACCGGAGATACACCCGGCGCTGCCTTCGGAGAAACCTTTGTAAATCAGGGAATCAGGCCCGGTCAGCACATCGAAATCGGTAAACTGACGGCTGACCTGGTGAAAGCCATGTAGGCTTTCCCATGAACCGGCGCTGTCTTTGATGCCTTTGATGTTCGGATGGTCGGCGAGCACGCGTACCACGTCCGGCGTCAGCGTGTTCCCGGTACGGGCGGGAATGTTGTAGAGATACACCGGCACGCTCAGGGCATCAGCGACTGCACGAAAATGAGTGATCAATTCCTGCGGACGCAACGCCGCAAACCACGGCGTAATTACCGACACGGCGCGCACGCCGAGTTGTTCAATCTGTTTGCCCAGCCGGATAGTGTCCCGGGTAGAAATCTCGCCGACATGCGACATCACACCCGTGTCATCGCCTGCGGCCTCAAGACAGATTTCTGTCACCTGAATTTTTTCCTGCTCGCTGAGCATAAAAAATTCCCCGTTGGTGCCGTTGCAGAAAATATTATTACCCGCCTTTTTCTGGCGTGTTACCTGCTGGCGCAATGCGTCGCTATCGAGTTTTCCGTCTGGGGAAAAAGGCGTCACTATCGCGGTATAAACTCCGGTAATGTTATTCATCTTATTCTCTTCACGTCGTTGTCATCGGATACGAAATAAGGGGTTATCTGATACTGCGGTAAATTTCTTCTATTTGATTTTTGTCTACCGGCATGGGCACATTTTTGATTAAACGTTGTACCTCTATTGCCCCCTGCGACAAATAAGGAATGTCGTCAGGTGTGATATTCAGCTGACTTAATTTGACCGGTAAATCCAGGCGATGCACCAGCGCATCAAAATATTCCACCAGCGCATAGGATTTTTCTTCTTCGCTTAATTTCAGATCGGCATCCGGAATTAAGTCGTAGGCACAGGCGAATTTACTGACCGCCGACGGGCGCACAAATGCCATGCACGGTGCCAGTAAAATGGCATTCGCGACGCCGTGAGGAATGTGATATTTCCCACCGAGCGGATAAGACATGGCGTGCACCAAATGCGTGCCGGCATGGGCAATCGACGCGCCGCCGTAATAAGATGCCCACAGCATATTCAGGCGCGCGACCAGATTGCCCGGCTCGGCGACGGCGGTGTCGATGTTGGCAAACAGCTTCTTCATGCCAGCCAGCGCAACGTTGTCACTGACCGGATTGGCGATCACTGAGGTAAAGCATTCGAACAGATGGCAAAGGGCGTCAATGCCGGTGGAAGCCGCAATGCGCGCAGGCATACTGGTGGTGAGTTCCGGCACCAGCGCGACATAATCAGGCAGCATTACTGGCGTAATAATACCGACTTTGGTTTCTTTTTCAGGGATGGCCAGAATTGCGTTTGGCGTCGCTTCAGAACCGGTGCCCGCCGTGGTTGGGATCAGCAAAGACGTGGTGCGATGCTGCGGCTTTTCACCTGCCAGCAGGCTTTTCAGCGTGACGTTTTCATCGCCCGCACACAGCAGCGACAGCAGTTTGGCGACATCCAGCACGCTGCCGCCGCCCACGCCAATCACCAGATCGACCCGTGGTTGTTTCAGCGCACTGAGTATGGCGGAGACATCATGCTGACTCGGCTCCGGCGGCACGTTATCAATCACCGTCACCTGACAGCCCGCGGTCTTCAGCTGCGTTATCACTGATTGCACCGGCGGCAGGCCAATAATGTTCTTATCGCTGACCAGCAATACCTGATGTTTTCCGCTAAGAAGGTAGCCAATGTCCTGCAATGACTGATAACCGCTGATGATCGTACTGTCTATATTCATGCTGATTCCTACCGTCTGAGTCTTCAATAAAGAGTGAGTTCAATCATCAAAGGTCGATACTCCTCACATCGTCAGGGCAATTTATAGGCGAAATTGAAGTTGAATAATTTGATGTTGCTCACATATAATCAATCATGATTGAATATAATCATATCCAGTAAGATTAACCCGACCCAACTCATCACGGAGCCATGATGGCTGAAACAGTGACAACTCCGGCGCAGCACCCGACGTCCGCACTTCTGGTGATCGCCGACGATTTTACCGGGGCGAATGACACAGGTGTTGAGCTGGTTCGCCAAGGGCTGGCGGCCAGTGTGCAGTTTGACGAGCATGCCGGTGTGCCGGGCAGCAGTGAAAACCGCGCAGTGATTTACAGCACCGACAGCCGTGCGCTGAGCGCAGCGGAAGCCGCGCAGAAAGTCACCCGTGCGATCCGCAGCGGTGTGGCCGCCTTTTCCGGTCCGTATCAGGTCTTTAAGAAAATCGATTCCACGCTGCGCGGCAATATAGGGGCTGAAACCGAGGCGGCGCTGCTTGCGCTCAGTTGCCCGCTGGCGATTGTCGCTCCGGCGGTGCCCGAACTCGGACGTGTGGTGACAGGTGGGCAATGTTACGTCGACGGCCATCTGCTCACTCAAACCGAATTTGCCACCGACCCGAAAACGCCGGTGAATACGGCAAGCGTGTCGGAACGGCTGGCTGAGCAGACCACGTTGCAACAACATTTTGTTGGGCTGGAAGCTTTGCGGCGCGGCGATTTACAGACTGAAATTTTTGCACTGGTGGCGTCCGGCGTGCGCATTCTGGTGGCGGACAGTAAGACGCCAGAAGATTTGGCTCTCATTGTTCAGGCCGCGGAAAACCTGCCATTCAGACCGCTGATGGTGGGGGCGTCGGGGCTTATCCGTGCGCTGACTGATGCCTGTCTGCACGGGAACGCCGCCGCGTCGGTCAGCGTGTCTGCACAACAAACGTCGCTGCTGGCAGTGGTCGGTTCGATGAGTGAAATCGCGGCACAGCAGATTGCTTTTGTGATGCAACGCCGGGAGATTTCACTGGTGGATATCGATGTTATGCCTCTGTTTTCACCTGAATATGACGACATGCAGCACACGCTGGCCGCACAAATTATTGAGACGCTGGCGCAGGGAAAACACTGTGTGATCCGCACGTCGCAGGGAGCAGAACAGCGGCATCAGATCGCACAATTCTGCCAGCAACACCACATCAGCCGGTCGCAGATGGGCGAAAAGGTGGCCGTTTTTCTCGGGCAACTTATTCACCATGTCTTGCAGGACTCCCGCTTTCCGCCAGGCGGGCTGTATCTCTCGGGCGGTGATATTGCGCTGGCGGTCGCCCGCGCGCTGGGGGCAACAGGTTTTGATATTAAAGGACAGATCGCGGGCTGCGTTCCCTGGGGATATCTGCACGCCAGCCAGATCCAACGGCTGCCGGTGATGACCAAAGCGGGCGGATTCGGCACTGAAAACACGCTACTTGAAGTTTTACGCTTTATTGAGGAGAAGTTGAGTGACTAAAATTATCGCAGTAACGATGGGTGACCCTGCCGGTATCGGCCCTGAAATCATCATTAAAGCGCTGGCTGAAGGTGAGCTTTCAGGCACAAAAGCGGTGGTGATCGGCTGCGCCGCCACATTCCGCCGGATCCTTGGCTCAGACATCACCCCTGCAGCGGAACTGCGCATTATCGATGAGGTCTCGCAGGCGTATTTTGCCCCGGGCGTGATCAATGTGATCGACGAACCTCTGGCAAATCCTGATGCGCTGGTGCCGGGGAAAGTGCAAAAAGAAGCCGGCGATCTGGCCTATCGCTGTGTGAAACGCGCGACGGAACTGGCTATGGCCGGACAAGTACATGCCATTGCCACCGCGCCGCTGAACAAGGAAGCGCTGCATTCTGCCGGACATCTTTATCCGGGGCATACCGAACTGCTGGCAAAACTCACCCACAGCCGCGATTACGCGATGGTGCTTTACACCGACAAACTCAAGGTGATCCACGTCAGCACACACATCGCGCTGCGTAAATTCCTCGACACGCTCAGTCATGAGCGGGTGGAAACGGTGATCCAGATGGCTGATACCTTCCTGCGTCGCGTGGGCTATGAAAATCCGCGTATCGCTGTCGCCGGTGTTAATCCGCATGCCGGCGAAAACGGGTTGTTCGGCGATGAAGAAATTAAGATTGTCGGGCCGTCAGTGGAAAAAATGAAAGCCAAAGGCATCAACGTTACCGGCCCGTGCCCGCCGGATACGGTGTTCCTGCAAACCTACGAAGGGACGTACGATATGGTGGTTGCGATGTATCACGATCAGGGGCATATTCCACTGAAACTGATGGGATTCTATGACGGCGTTAACATCACCGCCGGTCTGCCTTTTATCCGCACGTCGGCTGACCACGGCACCGCGTTTGATATTGCGTGGACAGGAAAAGCCAAGTCTGAGAGCATGGCGATCTCTATTCAGCTGGCCGTACAACTGGCGTAATACTACGTCAGCGGCGCAAGTTAAAAAGGAATCACGTTGACCGGACAAAGCCGCCTCGATCAGATTATGGATTATCTGAAAAGCCATAATCTGGTCACCGTAGAACAACTGGTTGCCGCCATCGCCGCATCCCCGGCGACCATTCGCCGTGACCTGATAAAACTCGATGAGCAGGGCGTGATCAGCCGCAGTCATGGCGGCGTTACGCTCAACCGGTTCATTCCCAGTCAGCCGACCACTAATGAAAAACTTCAGCGCAGTTTGCAGGAAAAGCAGGCGATTGCAGAAGTGGCCGCGGCGATGGTGAAACCGGGGGATGCAGTCGTGCTGGACGCCGGAACCACCATGCTGGAACTGGCGCGTAACCTGACGCATCTGCCGCTGCGGGTGATCACTGCCGATCTGCGGATTGCGCTATTTTTATCTGAGTTTAAGCAAATAGAGGTCACGATTATTGGCGGGCGGATTGATGACAGCAGTCAGTCTTGTGTCGGTGAGCATGGCCGTCGTTTGCTGCGTAGCGTCTATCCCGATATTGCATTTATCAGCTGTAACTCGTGGAGTCTGGAAAAAGGCATCACAACGCCGACGGAAGAAAAAGCCGGGCTGAAACAGGATTTGGCGGTGAATGCGCGTCGCCGGGTGTTGCTGGCTGACAGCAGTAAATACGGCGCGTACTCGCTGTTTTGTGTCACGCCGCTGGCGGAGATGACAGACATTATTACTGATAAAGGGTTGCGCCCGGAAATCCGCCAGTCATTCGACAGCCAGCCCTTTACGCTGACTCTGGCCTAAAAATTTACTCTTCCTATGATCAAATAAAGGCCAGACATTTTACCCATGTCCGGCCTTTTCTTTTTCAGTGACCCGTCCCAAATAACGTTGACACATTTAATGGGGTGCGGACGATTACTTGGACTCTCGGGAGAGAGTTAATCAGCGTTATCCGTGCAGCCATCAAAAAACGAAAGGTGTTCCCGACGGACGACTCGGTGCGAAAAGTTATTTATCTGGCGATCAAGGATGCGTCAAAGAAATGGAGTTTGCCGATCCAAAACTGGCGGCTGGCGATGAGTCGTTTTATTATCGAGTTCAGTGACCGCCTGATCGCTCACCTTTAATACGATGGCAGTTACACAGAATTATTTACAGGGTTCGTCTGGGGATCACAACATAACCAGTCCAACAAAACATCCGCATCTCCGCTTTTCCGTTTAGCTAGTAACGAAGGTTGATGTCGTAAATGTGTAGGGAAAATCCACCGTTCCTGTGAGGCTCTGTGGCGCGCTTTCGGTCGCCGGTGCGCTGTGTGGTTTTTTTCTTGGTTAATTGCAGCGCAGCGTACCGAACGAATCACGTCGGCAAGTTGAACCATCCGACCCCCGGGTCGTGCCGAAGCTATCGGTGCGCCATGTATTCCCACGATTGTCCCGGGTCGTGCCGAAAGAGTCCGTCCTGTACGTCGAACCATCAGATCCTCGAGTAGTCCCGAAAGAATCTTTCCGCCAGCTGTTACCGTTGTTGTCGCGAGTTGTGCCGAAGCTATCAGTACGGTACGTGGTGCCGTTATCACACCGGGTTGTACCGAATGAATCAGTTCGGCAAGTCTGCGCCTGTGCGCCGAATGACAGGGCTACAAGTGCCAGCGCGATCAGTTTAATTTTCATGTGATAATCCTGTTTAGAATATTTAAGGTTGAGTTTTGGCGGCCTGCGTACCTGGATTGGCGGACAACATCGCGTACGGCGTCATACACCAGTGGCGATTTAAAAACGCCGGTGCGATCGATAGCCTCGTTTGTATCAACCGGTTTACCGTTTTTCGCCAGCCCATAAGCGCCGCGACAATTCATATAACGCGTTGGGCGCAAGTCGAGTTCGGCATTTTTGGCCGCCTTGAAAAGCTTCGGGTCAGCGGTCTTTAAATACGCGTCTACGATCTGTTCGTTAATCGGTTTTACCGGGACGTAAATTTCGCCGTTCGATAACATCAGGCTCCCGATCATTTCCTGCGGATTCTTGCAGATCAGCGTGACTTTCTGGCCTTTGTGGAATCCTGCAGCGACCGCCGAGTTTGACCTGCTCCCCGTTGATTAACACACCGCGATGTTAGTAATGTTTTCATAAGCTACATGAGGACATCCCCATGAAGAAGCGTTTTTCCGACGAACAGATCATCAGTATTCTCCGCGAGGCCGAAGCCGGAGTTTCTGCCCGTGAGCTCTGCCGTAAGCACGCCATTTCCGATGCCACGTTTTACATCTATGGACTACCTCCGTTTTGCAAGCACTGAATCAGGTTTTAGGTTGTTGCTTACATCTATCCGGCATCAGGAATACCTGTGCCCAAATGGGTAATCCGCACACAATCGCCTCAACAAC
>NZ_JAFMOY010000133.1 GCF_019049625.1 Rahnella ecdela | reverse complement strand
GGTATATCGGCTATTACAACAATGAACGGATCAAACTGAAGTTAAAGGGCCTGAGCCCGGTAGAATACCGGACCCGGGCCACAGCGGCAGCCTGATTACAACCGTCCAACTTTATGGGGTCAGTTCAGAAAGTGACGGGGCTTTTTTATTCCTGGGTGAAAGGATCAGACAGACCGGCAGGATCAGAACGCGACGACAACTTTGCCCTGCATATGGCCATCGATCACTTTGGCATGTGCCGCCTCAATGCTTTCGACGGTCAGGCCGTGAAGGGTTTCGCTCAGCGTGGTTTGCACTTTGCCTTCGTCTACCAGCGCGGCGACTTGTTTGAGGATCTCACCCTGCTCGGCAATATCCGGCGTGGTGAACATGCTGCGGGTATACATCAGTTCCCAGTGCAGCGCGGCACTTTTCAGTTTCAACTTGTTCATGTCCAGCGGATGTTCGTTTTCAACGATGGTACAAATGTGGCCCATCGGTGCGATTAGGTCGGTAATGGCTGCCCAGTGACCGTCGGTGTCGTTCAGGCACAGAATGAAATCCACCTGTTTAATATCGTGCTTCGCCAGCTCGCCTTTCAGATCTTTGTAATTCACGGTCAGATCTGCACCGCGATCCAGGCACCATTGTGCGGATTCCGGACGGGAAGCCGTCGCGATCACTTTCACTTTACTGCGCAATGACGCGAACGGGATCGCCAGCGAACCCACGCCACCGGCACCGCCGATGATCAGCAGTGTTTTGTCGGCAGAAGCGTCCTGAATTTTCAGATGCTCGAACAGAGATTCCCAGGCCGTCAGCGTGGTCAGTGGCATAGCGGCGGCCTGCGCCCAGTCCAGGCTTTTTGGTTTGAGGGAAACGATACGCGAGTCGATCAGTTGTTCAGTCGCATTGCTGCCTGAGCGGGTGATATCTCCGGCGTACCAGACTTCATCACCGGCTTTGAAATTTTTTACTGCGCTGCCGACTGATTTAACGATACCGCTGGCATCCCAGCCCAGCACTTTTGGCGCATCCAGACCGCTTTTCTGCACACCTTTATGCACTTTGGTGTCAACCGGGTTGATCGACACAGCTTTCACTTCCACCAGCAGATCGTAATCTTGCGCGACAGGTTGTGGTAATTCAACAGCGATAAAGTGTGCCGGATCTTTCGGGTTTACTGCGATTGCTTTAACAGACATCTTAATTCCTCCAGTAGGGTATACAGACAGTCTAGTCCTGATGACACAAGCTGATAAGATGGACAATAACTAACAAAGTGTTCGTCTCAGGTGAACAATCATGTTTAAACAACTTCAGGATATGGCGCTGTTTGCGCTGGTCGCGGAATGCGGCAGCTTCACACAGGCAGCCAGCCGCGCAGGTTTGCCAAAATCCAGCGTCAGTCAGCGTATCAGTCAGCTGGAAAAATCCGTCGGTATACGGTTACTCAACCGCACCACCCGCCAGCTGAATCTGACGTTCGCCGGTGAACGCTATCTGATCCACTGTCAGGAAATGATGCAGGCCAGCGAACGGGCGGAGCTGGCAATTCGCCGTCTGCGCGATAACCCGAGCGGGCGTTTGCGCATCACCAGCCCTGCCGGTCTGGGCGCAACGCTGCTGGCGCGGGTGAATGTCGAATTTCAAAAGCGCTATCCCGACGTGTCGCTGGAAGTGTCGGTTTCCGATGCGCTGGTGGATCTGGTGCAGGAAGGGTTTGATATCGCGCTGCGTACCGGTAAGCCGCAGGATTCTTCGCTGATTGGTCGTGAACTGGGACACAGCCCGCGCTATCTGCTGGCGTCACCGGCGTATCTGGCTCAGCATCCGGCCATTGAAACGCCGCAACAGCTGGCATCGCATCACTGCATTGCGCACCGGGCCTGGTCGGAATGGGTACTGCATCATGGCGAAACCTATCACCGCTGGCTGCTGCCTTCCGCGCACACTACCGACAACTTGCTTTACGCGCGGGAATGCGCGCTGGCGGGCGCGGGCATCACGCTGTTACCGGCATTTTTATGTCATGACGAAGTGGCACAGGGAACGCTGGTGCGGGTATTGCCGGAGTGGGAAGCAGAAGGGAATGATCTGTATCTGGTTTATCCGGGGCGGAAACTGAATTCACCGGCGCTGGCCTGTTTCATTGATTTTATGCTGGAGGAATATGGCTTTGCGAAGAGTTACAGCGAGGCGCTGGCAGGATAAATCTCAGCAAATTGCAGTTATAAAAAAGGCCCGTTTCCGGGCCTTAGCTGTTTTATAAAGACGATTACTTGATCATCTTTTTGTACTTGATGCGCTTCGGCTCTAATGCTTCGGCACCTAAAGTACGTTTTTTGTATTCTTCGTATTCGGTAAAGTTACCTTCGAAGAATTCGACTTTACCTTCATCCTGATAATCGAGGATGTGGGTCGCGATACGGTCGAGGAACCAGCGGTCATGGGAAATGACCATCGCGCAGCCCGGGAACTCCAGCAAGGCGTTTTCCAGTGCGCGCAGGGTTTCGATGTCGAGGTCGTTGGTCGGTTCATCGAGCAGCAACATGTTACCACCAACCTGCAGCAGTTTTGCCAGATGCAGACGGCCACGCTCACCACCGGATAATTCGCCCACGCGTTTGCCCTGATCAACACCTTTGAAGTTGAAGCGGCCAACGTAAGCACGGCTTGGCATTTCAGTGGTGCCGACACGCATAATGTCCTGACCACCGGACACTTCTTCCCACACGGTTTTGCTGTTGTCCATGGAATCACGGAACTGATCCACAGACGCCAGTTTCACGGTATCGCCCAGCTCGATGGTGCCGCCATTGGCTTCTTCCTGACCTGACATCATGCGGAACAGGGTCGATTTACCGGCACCGTTCGGACCGATAATCCCGACGATTGCGCCTTTCGGTACGGAGAAGGACAGGTCGTCGATCAGAACGCGATCACCATAAGACTTGCTCAGGTTTTTCACTTCAACGACTTTGTCGCCCAGGCGTGGACCTGGTGGAATGAACAGTTCGTTGGTTTCGTTACGTTTCTGGTATTCGGTGTTGTTCAGCTCTTCAAAGCGTGCCAGACGGGCCTTGCCTTTAGACTGACGGCCTTTCGCGCCCTGACGAACCCACTCCAGCTCTTTCTCAATAGATTTACGACGTGCCGCTTCAGAAGAAGCTTCCTGCGCCAGACGTTCATCTTTTTGTTCCAGCCAGGTGGAGTAGTTACCTTCCCACGGAATACCTTCACCGCGGTCAAGCTCAAGGATCCAACCGGCAACATTATCGAGGAAGTAACGGTCATGGGTAATCGCCACAACGGTACCTTCGAAGTCGTGCAGGAAGCGTTCCAGCCATGCCACAGATTCTGCATCCAGGTGGTTGGTCGGTTCGTCGAGCAGCAGCATGTCTGGTTTTTCGAGCAGCAGGCGGCACAGTGCCACACGGCGGCGTTCACCACCGGACAGCGTAGCCACTTTTGCATCCCAGTCCGGCAGACGCAGCGCATCCGCAGCACGTTCCAGTTGGCTGTTCAGGTTATGACCATCGTGCGCCTGAATGACTTCTTCCAGACGGCCCTGTTCAGCGGCCAGTTTGTCGAAATCAGCTTCCGGTTCAGCGTACAGCGCATAGACTTCATCAAGACGTTTTAACGCGCCAACGACTTCAGAAACGGCTTCTTCCACGGACTCACGCACGGTGTGTTCCATGTTCAGCTGTGGTTCCTGCGGCAGATAACCTATTTTCAGATCAGGCTGCGGGCGTGCTTCACCTTCGATGTCGGTATCAATACCGGCCATGATGCGCAGCAGGGTGGATTTACCTGAACCGTTCAGACCCAGAACACCGATTTTGGCGCCAGGGAAGAAACTCAGGGAGATGTTCTTAAGAATATGACGCTTCGGCGGAACAATTTTGCCGAGGCGATGCATGGAATATACGTATTGAGCCACGTTGTTTTGAGCCTCTTTCTGCGGGCCGCGCGCTTTCTGCGAAGGGCAGGCGCTGCGGCAAATTAAAGCCAGCCCCGCCTGACTGCGGCATGACTGATAAGGGTTCCGACTGCGAAGTTTAGCGTGTTTCAGTCGTGTACCCAACCATCAGGTTCACAGTAAGGCAAGAATGTTGCTGACTGCGGATAAGAGGGCAGGCTTTCAGCCGAAAGGAACGGTAAATTCATCCGGTTCACTCGCCGGACGTAATGGCTGGATGCGACCCACGAACATGCCGGTTGTCAGGATGTCGGTGAGCTTAACAACATGATATATCGCCTGTTTATTTTGTGTCTTCACCTTACGTTTGATATTGCCTTTATGCGAGGCCACGGTTTTCTGTTTGATGTTCAGATGCTCGGAAATGATTTGCGTGTTCAGCCCTGACATCCACATTTTAAGAATGCTTGATTCAGTCCGGCTCAGGCTGACCGGCGTAAGATCCAGCGATTGTTCCGTTTCCCCCGCACGCGATAAAAGCAGGTTGTGGGCGATCAACTGATGAATCGTGGTCGTGCGGATCGATTTCGACAAAATGATGATGTTTTTGCGGATCGGCACATAGTTCTGGTAATTGAGATTCTCTTTGGAAATAAAGACAAAGAAAAGCGTGCCGGGATGCGCGTCGATCACCGCCCTGAGGTCGTGGCCGGAAAGCGCATCAGACGTAAAACAATCTTCATTCACAAAGATGATTTCAGGCGTCAGGGAATTGCATGCGGCTTGCAGTGCGTTGATGTCCTTGAGCGAAAGAATGTCTTTCTGGTGTTGTCCGTTAAGTTGCAAGAGCGAATGCAATGCCAGCTGTGTGTAATAGCACTTATCTAAAATGAGCGATGACATTGTGGTTTACCTGTTTTTTGGCCTCTGTGTGACTGCGATGCAGAGAGACTCGTTTTTATAAAACTGACCGTATTGCGATGGGGCGATCCTTTAAAAGCAGCCGGAGTGCTGCATAACTCAAATTGCTGTGAAACGGGATACCCTTGGCGAGAGTAATAAAACGGTGAGAGATTGATGTAAATCAGCAGAAAGGGTTTTGGGATGTTTTGCGCGATCTCTGAGACGAACTGAACGCCAGCGCCTCAAAAGTTTCAGAAATATGACCATTTTAAGGCTAAAAACCGGGCTACCAAAGACAGCCCGGCGAGGTATTTCAGATTCAGTCTTTCTTGCGGATAAACCGGTTAACCAGCCATTTTTCAATTTCGACAATCACGAAGATCATCGCGCCGACCATCAGGGTGATGCCCCAGAATTTCAGCGGCATTGGCACGGTGCCGAACAGCGAGTTCATGACCGGCAGATAAATCAGCGCCAGTTGCAGGAGCAGTAACACGCCGGAGACAATCCACAGTCCTTTGTTAACGAACACTTCGCTACTCAGCGGGAAGCGGTCCATCACGCGGCAGTTAAACATGTACACCCACTGTGCGGTAACCAGCGTCTGCAACAAAACGGTACGGATCAAATCGCTGCTGTAGCCCTGCGGCTGCATCCAGGCTTCGAGAACGAAGGCGCTGCAGGCAATCAGAATACCGACGAAAGCGATACGCCAGACGGCATGCAGGTCGAGAACGTGCTGACCCGGAGCGCGCGGACGGCGGCGCATCATGCCTTTTTCTGCCGGCTCAAAGGCCAGACCGAAGGACAGCGTGGTCGATGTCGCCATGTTCATCCACAGGATCTGGACCGGCGTCAGCGGAATAACCGCCCCGGCAAGAATCGCCAGAATAATCAGCAGTCCCTGCGCGAGGTTAGTCGGCAGGATGAACAGAATGGTTTTTTTCAGGTTGTCGTATACGCGACGCCCTTCTTTCACCGCGCTGGCGATGGTGGCAAAGTTGTCATCGGTCAGCACCATGTCTGCGGCTTCTTTGGTGACTTCGGTACCTTTGATACCCATGGCGATACCGACATCGGCCTGTTTCAACGCCGGTGCGTCATTAACTCCATCGCCGGTCATCCCGACCACTTCGCCGTTTTCCTGCAAGGCTTTGACCAGGCGCAATTTATGCTCGGGGCTGGTACGGGCGAAAATATCGTACTGCCTGGCGGCAACGGCCAGTTCAGCGTCATCCATATGCTCAAGCTGGTAACCGGTAATGGAATCACCGCTGTTGCCGATGCATAACATTTTGCCGATAGCCATCGCGGTTTCCTGATGGTCACCGGTTATCATCTTCACGCGGATCCCGGCCTGCTGACACTGCGCAATCGCGTCAATGGCTTCAGGGCGGGGCGGATCCATCATGGCGGCAATACCTGCGAACACCAGCCCTTGTTGCAGGTGGCTGTGGTTCAGTTCACCTTCAATTTCAGGCTCATCTTTGATAGCCGCGGCCACCATGCGCAGCCCCTGACGGGCATAGCGCGCCATCTCTTCTTCCCAGTACTCGCGGCAAAAAGGCTGAACGCCATTTTCCGTCAGTTCATCAGTCGCTAAGGAGAACAGAACATCCGGGGCGCCGGTCACAAACAGCTGGGTTTTGCCACCGATACGCTGCAACGTCGCCATGTATTTGTGTTTGGAATCGAACGGGATTTTATCCAGAGCCTCAATCTGGCCAGTATGCAGATTGGCTTTTGCCGCCAGCACTTTCAGTGCGGCGGACGTCGGCCCGCCGGTAATTCCCCAATGACCTCTGTCATCCTGAATCAGCTGGCTGTCGTTACAGATATCCACGGCAGTGATGAACGTGTTGAGCACCGGCATACTGATGACATCCACCTGGCGCTGCGTGTGTTCTTCCACGATACGGCCTTTGGGCTGGTAGCTTTCGCCTTCTACATCGTAAGCGCGGTCTGCCAGAATCACCGCTTTTACGGTCATTTCATTCATGGTCAGCGTGCCGGTCTTATCCGAGCAAATGACGGTCATGGAGCCCAGCGTTTCGACGGTCGGCAGCTTGCGAATAATGGCGTGATTACGCGCCATCGACTGTACACCCAGCGACAGGATAATTGAGATAATCGCCGGTAAGCCCTCAGGGACGGAAGCCACGGCCAGACTGATCAGTGAGAGCAGCAGTTCCCCCAGTGGCATATCGCGCAGGATGAAGGCGAAAACAAACAGGAACGCCATCATCAGCAGGATCAGGGCGAAAATACCTTTACCCAGTTTGTCGATTTGCTGTAACAGCGGAGTGCGCTGCGCTTTAATCGCCGACATCATCTGGCTGATGTGACCCAGTTCGGTGTCCTGACCGGTGGCATAAACCACACCGGTGGCGGTGCCGCCGCTTACCATGGTGCCGGAGAACAGCAAATTGTGGCGATCGCCGATCATAACTTCATCGTCGATAACCAGAGCGTTCTTGATGACGACGGTAGATTCGCCGGTAAGGATGGCTTCTTCGACCTGCAGGTTGTGTGCGCTGACGATACGGACGTCTGCCGGGATTTTGTCTCCGGGACGCAGTTGCACGATATCGCCGGGCACCAGCTGGTCGGCATTGATGGTTTGCACTTGTCCGTCACGCATTACTACGGCCTGACTGGACAGCATGTTCTGAATGCTTTTCAGCGATTTTTCGGCGCTGTTTTCCTGCAGAAAACCAATCAGTGCGTTGATCACCGCCACGCCCAGGATCACAAAGGTATCGACCCAGTGCCCCATAGCTCCGGTGACGACGGCGGCAGCGAGCAGGATGTAAATCAGGACATCATTGAAGTGCGCCAAAAAACGCATCAGGGCGCTTTTTGATTGTTTTTCAGGTAATGCATTCAGGCCATATTTTTGCAGGCGTTCGCTGGCTTCCTGCCGGGTCAGACCGTTTTCGCCGGTTTCCAGGCGCTGCATCGCGTCGTGACTACTAATCTGGTACCAGTTTTTGTTTTCTGCTGCGGAAGATGAGGAGGGGCTGGCATTCGTTTTTACAGATGAAGTTAAATGAGTCATATACTTTTCCATAAGCGAAGAACTGGGCTGTTATTAATATTTCAATCCTGACGGTGAAATGGTGAATATCAATAAAGCAATTTCACAATAGGGTGTAATCATAATTAATAAGCTGAATAGAAAGTTGATCTGAGCCAATAAATACTTTTTTACATTGATATTGATAATAAAAACCGTTTAAATACATAGTATTGCTTGAATTAGGAATTTGCGTATTATTAACCAGTCATTTAAGGTTTGTTTAGGAATTAGTTATCTGAGTAAATTGATGTAAATAAAGCTGAGTTTTGTCAGTGTGGTTATTTTATCTGTAATTGCAAGGGGACTGTCTACTTGCTATTGAGGGGAGAATACCCGCTAAATAGCTGCGGGTATAACGCACGTCAAAATTATTCTTACCTCTACTTTCTGTGACAGAAAATAGATCTGCCATCGTCTGGTAACTGCCGGACGCTTGCACCACACTGTGTAAAGTTTGTGATGCTGTCCCCGCATCGCTTCAATTTTAAAAATGAATCGATTAGCGTAGTGGCTGTCTACACAATGCAGAACAGTTTCGGCACAACCCGTGAGGATAAAGGTAAGTATGGTCAAGGTGGACAAATGGCACTCTCTGGCACTGAGCATGTTGCTGGTGACAGTATCGGGCGTGGCGAACGCTGACTCGCTGGACGCACAGCGCCAGCACTATATGCAAATTAAACAGGCGTGGGATAACAACCAGATGGACGTTGTCAGCCAGCTGATGCCGACGCTGGAAGACTATCCTCTTTATCCTTATCTGGAATACCGCCAGCTGACGCAGGATCTGGGTGACGCGACACCGGCGCAGGTCAACGCGTTTGTGAAAGCGAACCCGACCTTGCCACCGGCGCGTTCCCTGCCAGCCCGCTTCGTGAATGAACTGGCGCGGCGTCAGGACTGGAACAGTTTGCTTTCATATAGCCCGCAACCGCCAAAACCGGTAGCGGCGCGCTGTAACTACTATTACGCAAAATGGGCGACCGGCGATCAGAAAACCGCGTTCGATGGCGCGAAAGATATCTGGTTAACTGGCACATCGCTGCCCAATACCTGCGACAAATTATTTTCGGTCTGGCAGGGCGCGGGTAATCAGACCGCGCTGACCACGCTGCAACGTATTGGTCTGGCGATGAAAGCCGGGAACACCAGTCTGGTTAGTTATCTGGCCAAACAGTTGCCGCCGGATTATCAGACCATGCGCGATGCGCTGGTCGATCTGCAAAATAATCCTAATACGCTTGAAAGCTTTGCACGCAACGTCGGACCGACCGATTTTACCCGTAACGCCACCAGCATTACGTTCGCGCGAATTGCCCGCGATGATGCCGAAAACGCCCGTTCGATGATCCCGGTTCTCGCGCGTTTGCAGAAGATGAGCGACAGCGAACGGCTGGATCTGGAAGAAACCGTTGCCTGGCGTTATATGGGCAGCGACGCCACGCCGGAACAGTCCGCATGGCGCGATAACGTTATTCTGCGCAGCCATTCCACGACGCTTGTTGAACGCCGTATCCGTATGGCGCTGGCGGCGGGCGATCGTCAGGGCCTGAATCAGTGGCTGCAACGGTTGCCGCCGGATGCCCTGCAACAGGACGAATGGCAATACTGGCGTGCGTCAGTGATGATCGACAACGGTCAGCGCTCGCAGGGTGAAGCGATGCTGCGCACATTAATGAAAGGGCGGGGATTCTATCCGATGGCGGCGGCGCAAAAGCTGAATGTCGCTTATCCGATGCAGATTTCTGTGGCCGCGAAACCTGACGCCAGCATTGCGAAATTACCGGAAGTCGCCCGCGTTCGCGAGCTGATGTACTGGCAGATGGACAATCTGGCGCGCACCGAGTGGAGTTATCTGGTCAGCAGCCGCACGGAATCTCAGCAGTCGGCGCTGGCGCGTTACGCATTCGAGCAAAAATGGCCAGATCTCAGTGTGCAGGCGACCATTACCGGCAAGCTTTGGGATTACCTCGAAGAACGCTTCCCGCTGGCCTGGCCGGATGAATTCCGTCGCGCGACCAACGATAAAGGCATCACGCAAAGCTACGCGATGGCGATTGCGCGTCAGGAAAGTGCGTGGAATCCGAAAGCCCGTTCGCCGGTGGGCGCTGCCGGTCTGATGCAGGTGATGCCTGCGACTGCGCAGCATACCGTGGAGATGTTTGGCTTACAGGGGTACAGCAATCCGGGACAGCTTTTGGATCCGCAGATGAACATTACGATCGGCACAAGCTATCTGGAATATGTCTACCAGATGTTTGGCCGCAACCGTATTTTGTCCAGCGCCGCTTATAACGCCGGGCCTTCACGCGTGAATACCTGGCTGGGTAACAGCGCGGGCAGGGTGGATTCAGTGGCGTTCATCGAGAGTATCCCTTTCTCTGAAACTCGTCGATATGTTAAAAATGTGTTGGCATATGATGCGTTTTATCGTTATTTTTTACATCAACCCGCCAAGATTTTGACGGATGCCGAATGGCAGAGGCGTTACTGATCCCGCGTCGTTTATGATAAGCTGCTGTACTAGTTTAATAGTATGGCAGCCATCATGACCCAACGACCAATCAATGACCCTGCTCTTTCCCAACAAGGCAATGAGGACTGGCAATGCTTTCTGGCATTGCTGCAGCAATCTTTTGCTGAAAATTTGCATCAGGATTTGCTGCAACTGCTGCTTACGCCCGACGAACGCGCGGCGCTGGGTACGCGGGTGCGGATTATTCAGGAACTGATGCGCGGAGAGTTGAGTCAGCGTGAGCTGAAAACCCAGCTGGGTGCGGGTATTGCCACGATAACCCGTGGTTCGAATGGGCTGAAAACGGCCCCGGCTGAACTTAAAGAATGGCTGAGTGAGCAGCTTCTGACAGATAAAACGGACGGCTGATGCGTCCGTTAACGTCTGAACCGTGTGATATTTTAGTGCGTTTGGGTTCTGACCTGATACACCGAATTATGGAAAGGCGCTAAAGCCAGTACCAGCGCCTGATGATAAACGCTGGTGCGGGTCAATTTTCCTGCTGTAAAGATTCCGATAGCGCCGCCTTTACGTTTTACTTCCGCGATACCCGTCAGTTTTTCCATTTCATCTCCCAGTTCGCTGCCCTGGTTAATTCCTTGTAAAATAATTTCAGGTAACATCAGGCTCGCTGAACGGGATTCACCGCGCTGGTGCATATTCTCAATCACCATCCAGGCGAAGGTCATATTGTCTTCGACACCCGCTTCCACGCCGACCCAGAAGTCTGCCTCGGGGCGAACCTGGCGGGCGCCGATCACGCGATGGCGCGCGCCGGTACGGGTTTCATTACTGCCGATGGGTTGATTGGGAACACCACTGTCGACGTCAACGCCTTCAATGCGGAATGCCTCAGCGCCGAAAATATCTTCAAAAGCCAGGGCGATAGCTTTGATCTTTGCCGGGTTAGTGGTTGCAGCGACAACATGGTACATAGAGTTTTAGCATCCTTTAGCAAATTTCACGCAGTATAACGGAAAACACTCATGTTACAGGTATATCTCGTCCGTCACGGCGAAACAGAATGGAACGCCGCACGTCGTATTCAGGGGCAATCAGACAGCCCTCTGACGGCCAAAGGTCTTTATCAGGCTCGTCAGGTTGCTGAACGTGTGCGTAATGAAGGGATCACCCACGTCATCACCAGTGATTTAGGACGTACCCGCCACACGGCGCAGATTATCGCTGATGCCTGCGGGTGTGAAGTGATCAATGAGCCGCGTTTACGCGAATTACATATGGGCGTGCTGGAAGAACGAATTCTGGACGGCCTGACAGAGCAGGAAGAAGTGTGGCGTAAGCAGATGGTCGATGGTTCACCACAAGGGCGTATTCCTGAAGGTGAAACGATGACGGAGCTGGCTGCGCGTATGCGTGCGGCACTCGACAGCTGCCTGGATTTACCTGAAGGAAGCAAGCCTTTGCTGGTGAGTCATGGCATCGCGCTGGGTTGCCTGATCAGTACGATCCTCGGGCTGCCGGCTTATGCGGAACGTCGTCTGCGCCTGCGCAACTGTTCACTTTCGCGTGTCGATCATCAGCAAAGTGCCTGGCTGGCGAATGGCTGGATTGTGGAAACGGCGGGCGATGTCTCACATCTGGAACTGCCCGCGTTAGACGAATTGCAACGCTAACGCCAGAAGGCGTTAGCGGCGGATTGGGATCAGGTAATCACACTGTATTTCGGTTGGCGCGGTGCCCGGAGCACGGCCATTCGTGTAAAAGCGTTCGATATCCTGTCCCTTTCTGCGGGTCAGTTTCAATGTTGGCAGACACGTGCTGTACAACGTCAGAATGAATTCCTGTAAATGCTCCGGCGTACCATTGTAATGGAACATGGCGTATTCGCCGTGCTGCAAGACAATCGGCTGACCTTCAACATTTTCCGGCAAGTGCTGAGCTTCCAGCGCGGTCGTGTACAATACTTCCTGCTCGTCATCTTTTTCCTGGCTTGGACGCGAATGGTGCAGGCCATAAAGAATTGGCGGCAACGTTTTCGCTTCACCAATATACTGACGCCAGAAATGACGACGCATCTCGTTACGGTATGTGGTGATTTGCTCCAGCGTACAGGCGTAACTTTGTGTCATCCCGACCAGATGCTGTTCCGGCAGTGAGATATATTCGGGCTGCGGCAGAATAAACGCGCCCAGACGGATTGGAGGACAAATCCCGAATGAATGCCAGTCTTCAGCACGACGATACAGTGCCGGAGTTTGTGCAAATTGTTTTTTGAATGCCCGGGTAAATGTTTGTTGCGAATCAAAACGATACTGAAGGGCGATATCTAAAATCGGTCGACTGGTGAGACGCAAAGCGACAGCCGCTTTCGAAAGACGGCGGGCACGAATATAAGCGCCAATGGCATTATTAGTGACATCTTTAAACATGCGCTGCAGGTGCCATTTGGAATAGCCGGCCTTGGCTGCAACATTGTCGAGTGACAAGGGCTGGTCTAAATGGGTTTCTAACCAGCTAAGAAGGTCACGAATGATTCCTGCTTGATCCATAGATCGTCCTCGTTGAACTAAGATAAATGCACAGAATGATGGGCGGCATAATAGCAACTTTTTACCGATAAGACTTCCTAAGAATTTTTTGGCTATCTGTGCTATTTGCGTGTGTTACAGAGTATTTCATTCCGAAAGTGTGAATACACGCTTTCCCTGTAGGGTTTCTTTAGAAAACAACGTCATGCTGATGACGTGGAGTAACTTAATGAATAGATGTTGGATTTTTGTTTTTTCGATGTTTGCTTTTTGTTCTACAGCAGCGCATGCAGAGCAGGTCGGTTCGGTTGATACCGTCTTCAAACTCTTCGGTCCCGACCACAAGATTGTCGTCGAGGCTTTTGATGATCCTGATATTAAAAATGTAACTTGTTATATCAGCCGTGCGAAAACCGGCGGCATTAAGGGCGGTTTAGGTCTTGCAGAAGATACTGCCGATGCGGCGATTTCGTGTCAGCAGGTGGGCCCGATTGAGCTGAGCGATAAGATTAAGCAAGGCAAAGACAAGGGAATCGTTGTTTTTCAGAAACGCACATCGCTGGTATTTAAAAAACTGCAGGTGGTCCGTTTTTATGATGAGAAACGTAACGCGCTTATCTACCTGAGCTATTCCGATAAAGTCGTGGATGGTTCACCGAAAAACGCACTGAGCGCCGTGCCGATTATTCCGTGGGCGCACGCCGCTCCCTGATTTCTCCGCAGTACGCACAAAACAAAAGGCCAGCTTTCGCTGGCCTTTGATGTTTCTTTTTAGCGGGTACCGTTTCACCGGATACAGTGCGGTTGGCAACCTTCTGTATCAGTCTTCCAGATCACCGCAGAAACGATAGCCTTCGCCATGAATGGTGGCGATGATTTCAGGGGTGTCAGGCGTCGCTTCGAAATGTTTACGGATGCGACGGATGGTGACGTCAACGGTACGGTCATGCGGCTTCAGCTCACGGCCGGTCATTTTCTTCAGTAAATCGCCACGGGTTTGAATTTTGCCCGGGTTTTCGCAGAAGTGCAGCATGGCGCGGAATTCGCTGCGCGGTAACTTGTACTGCTCGCCTTGAGGGCTCACCAGCGAACGGCTGTTGATGTCGAGTTCCCAGCCATTGAATTTGTAGCTTTCAACCAGACGACGTTCTTCGCCGGTCGTGCCCAGATTCATAGTGCGGGACAGCAGGTTGCGTGCGCGGATAGTCAGTTCGCGAGGGTTGAACGGCTTTGTGATGTAATCATCAGCGCCGATTTCCAGACCCAGAATTTTATCAACTTCGTTGTCGCGGCCGGTCAGGAACATCAGAGCAACACTGGCTTGTTCGCGTAATTCGCGTGCCAGCAGCAGGCCGTTTTTGCCTGGCAGATTGATGTCCATGATAACCAGATTGATGTCATTTTCGGACAGAATGTGGTGCATTTCTGCGCCATCATTAGCTTCATGTACCATGTAGCCTTCTGCTTCAAAAATGCTCTTTAACGTATTACGTGTCACTAACTCGTCTTCGACGATCAGAATGTGAGGGGTCTGCATGATTGCTACCTAAGATTGCCAACAAATAGAAAATAGGAGTACAGAAGTCCTTGTTATCCCAAAGAATTTTGATGCCTTTTTGGACATCTCACTCGTTACATGACTAAAGTACGTAAACGCGTTCTCGATGCAATTTCCATCAACGACAACAACATCGCAAGCTCGGTCAGGGATTCCACTTTCTGCAGTTCCACGGGGTCCTAAAGCGGCGCATATCCTAACCCTATTAACAGCAATATAACAGCGAGTGCCGAAATTACCACTCAACAAAATTACGGTTTGTTGACATATATCAAGTTCAATTGTAGCACGGTAACAGAACAGTGAAAAACACTTACAAGAATGCACGCTTGAGTCACATTTCGGCATTTATTGTACACGATTCAGCAAATGATTAAGAATCGAAAGATAAATGCAAAATCGTGATGATTCCTTATTATATATCCATATGAAAAATAATGATAAATTTTTCCTTCGTGTTGGCTTAATCGGGCCAGCACCTTTTTTACCTGCAGGGTAACGTTTTCCGATAAAATAAAGGAATATACCGAGCCGACTGTTAAGTTCTTGTGAAGAATATAAGCCATGAATAGATTTGGAACAGGGTGAAATTTCATCGCTTAAATACGGACGGCAATTTCTTTCCCCCTTTGCAAAGGCCCGACATGCAACTTCATATTATTTTAGTTTCCCCGGCTCGCCCGGAAAATGTCGGTGCGGCAGCCCGTGCAATGAAAACCATGGGCTTCGCATCGTTGCGTATTGTCGACAGCGAGGCGCATCTCAAGCCGGAAGCTGGCTGGGTGGCGCACGGTTCGCAGGAGATCCTGCAAAATGCGCTCCATTTCAATACCCTGGCCGAAGCGCTGGCGGACATTGATTTTACGATAGCCACCACCGCCCGCAGCCGGGCTAAATTTCACTATTACTGCACGCCTCAGGAATTGCAGGTGCAGCTCGAAGAAAAGAGCCAGTGGGTGAATAATGCTGCGCTGGTGTTTGGTCGTGAAGATTCCGGACTGACGAACGAGGAGCTCGAACTGGCGGATGTGCTGACCGGCGTACCGATGATGGCAGATTATCCCTCGCTCAATCTGGGGCAGGCGGTGATGGTCTTCTGTTATCAGCTCTCTTCTCTGAATCAGGTGACGTCGGCAAAACCTGAAACTGCCGAAGCCGGGCAGCTTTCAGCTTTGCGTGCCAGAGTCGGGCGTTTACTGCAAAATGTCGGAGCAGAAGATGACCAGAAATTGGCCGACTGGCTGCATCAGCGCCTCGGTCTTTTACAGCAGCGGGATGCCGCGATGCTACATACTTTGCTGCATGACATCGAAAAAAAGCTGACCTCATGATGTGAGGGGATTCTCTGCCTGAACAGTTCGATATCCGGTGTGAAAGGAGCAGAGTTGGCGATCGCACTGGAAAGGGTTTTAATGGCAGAGAATTATACAGTTGATTTTGTCCGTGACTAACCGGTCAAAAACAGAAAAAAATTGACTTGTTGTGCCTTATGCTTTAGCTAATAGAGGCAGACAGAGTACAAACCCTAAGACAGACAGAAAATAAAAATGCGAATCATCAGCCTGAATACAACAATTATTACCACCACCGATACCACAGGTAACGGGGCGGGCTGACGCGTACAGGAAAAAGAAAAAAAGCCCGCACCTAACCAGTGCGGGCTTTTTTTTTACATTTAAACGAGAGCTTCAGGAGAGAACCAGAAATGCGAGTGTTGAAATTTGGCGGGACCTCGGTAGCAAACGCAGAACGCTTCTTGCGGGTTGCGGACATTATGGAAAGCAATGCGCGTCAGGGACAGGTCGCAACGGTATTATCCGCGCCTGCCAAAATTACCAACTATCTGGTTGCCATGATTGAGCGAACTGTCGCAGGACAGGACATTCAGACCATCATGAGCGATGCAGAAAACATTTTTGGTCAGCTGATCACCGGTCTGGCAGCAGCGCAGCCGGGCTTTGATTTACCGAAAGTGAAAGCGTTTGTCGATCAGGAGTTCGCTCAGCTCAAACAACTGATGCACGGTATTACCCTGCTGGGCCAATGCCCTGATAGTGTGAACGCCTCCATTATCTGTCGTGGCGAGAAGCTCTCTATCGCCATCATGGAAGCCGTATTTCTGGCGAAAGGTTTTGGCGTCACCGTCATCAATCCGGTTGAAAAGCTGCTTGCGCAGGGGCATTACCTCGAATCCACCGTGGATATCAACGAATCCACCCGCCGTATCGCCGCCAGCGCCATTCCCGCCGATCACATTGTGCTGATGGCCGGTTTCACTGCCGGTAACGAAAAAGGCGAACTGGTGGTGCTGGGCCGTAACGGATCCGACTATTCAGCTGCCGTGCTGGCCGCCTGTTTACGCGCGGACTGCTGTGAAATCTGGACCGACGTCGACGGCGTTTATACCTGTGACCCGCGGACTGTGCCGGATGCCCGCTTACTGAAATCGATGTCATATCAGGAAGCGATGGAGCTTTCGTATTTTGGCGCGAAAGTCCTTCACCCGCGTACCATCCTGCCGATTGCCCAGTTCCAAATCCCCTGCCTGATTAAAAACACCACTAACCCGCAGGCGCCAGGTACGCTGATTGGTAGCGAAAGTCTTGATGACAGCACGCCGGTAAAAGGCATCACCAATCTGAATAACATGGCGATGATCAACGTTTCCGGTCCGGGAATGAAAGGGATGATCGGCATGGCGGCGCGCGTATTTGCCGTGATGTCCCGCTCCGGCATTTCTGTCGTGTTGATCACCCAGTCTTCTTCCGAATACAGCATCAGTTTCTGTGTACCGCAAAGCGAGCTGCAACGCGCCCGTAAAGCGCTGGAAGACGAGTTCTATCTTGAGCTGAAAGACGGCCTGCTCGAGCCGCTGGACGTGATGGAAAAACTGGCGGTCATTTCCGTCGTCGGCGATGGTATGCGTACGCTGCGCGGTATCTCGGCGAAATTCTTCTCGGCGCTGGCCCGCGCCAACATCAATATCGTCGCGATTGCTCAGGGCTCTTCCGAACGATCTATTTCCGTTGTCGTCAATAATGACGATGCGACCACCGGTGTGCGCGTCAGCCATCAGATGCTGTTCAACACCGATCAGGTAATCGAAGTGTTCCTGATAGGCGTCGGCGGCGTGGGCGGGGCGTTGATCGAACAGATCCGCCGTCAGCAGCAGTGGCTGAAAACCAAACACATCGATCTGCGCGTATGCGGCATCGCCAATTCCCGTGCGTTACTGACTAACGTTCACGGTATTGCGCTCGAAACCTGGCGCGATGAGCTGGCTGCTGCGAAAGAACCACTGAACCTGGGGCGTCTGATCCGTCTGGTGAAAGAATATCACCTGCTGAATCCGGTGATCGTTGACTGCACGTCGAGCCAGGAAGTTGCCGATCAGTACGCTGATTTCCTCGCCGATGGTTTCCATGTGGTTACGCCAAACAAAAAGGCCAACACCTCGTCAATGAATTACTACCATCAGTTGCGTAAAGCGGCGGATGGTTCACGCCGTAAGTTCCTTTACGACACTAACGTCGGCGCGGGATTACCGGTTATCGAGAACCTGCAAAACCTGCTGAATGCAGGTGATGAACTGCTCCGTTTCTCCGGTATCCTTTCCGGTTCGCTGTCCTTCATCTTTGGTAAGCTGGACGAAGGCATGTCCCTGTCAGCCGCGACCTTGCAGGCGAAGGAAATGGGCTATACCGAACCGGATCCACGTGATGATCTTTCTGGTATGGACGTGGCGCGTAAGCTGCTGATCCTTGCCCGTGAAGCGGGTTACAAACTTGAGCTGTCAGATATCGATGTGGAATCTGTTTTACCGGCTTCTTTCAACAGTGAAGGCAATGTGAGTGATTTTGTCGCGCGTCTGCCGGAACTGGACGCGGAGTTTGCTCAGCGGGTGGCCGAAGCCACTGCCGCAGGCAAAGTATTGCGTTATGTCGGGGCTATCGAAGACGGTCAGTGCAAGGTAAAAATCGACGCTGTCGATGGTAATGACCCGCTATATAAAGTAAAAAATGGTGAGAATGCGCTGGCGTTTTACAGCCGCTATTATCAGCCGTTGCCGTTAGTTCTGCGTGGTTACGGTGCCGGGAATGATGTGACGGCGGCAGGTGTGTTTGCCGATCTTTTGAGAACGCTGTCATGGAAGTTAGGAGTTTAATATGGTTAAGGTGTATGCCCCGGCTTCAATCGGGAACGTCAGCGTAGGTTTTGACGTTCTGGGCGCGGCCGTGTCTCCGGTTGATGGCACGCTGCTCGGTGACTGCGTTTCTGTTGAAGCGGCCTCAGAATTTAGCCTGAAAAACGAAGGCAAGTTTGTCTCCAAACTGCCTGACCGCATGGAGGACAATATCGTTTATCAGTGCTGGCAACGTTTCTGTCAGGAAATCGGCAAGGAAGTTCCGGTGGCGATGACGCTGGAAAAAAACATGCCGATCGGCTCGGGATTAGGTTCCAGCGCCTGTTCGGTGGTCGCTGGTCTGATGGCGATGAATGAATTTTGCGGTAAGCCGCTCAATGAAAACCAGATGCTGTTGCTGATGGGTGAGCTGGAAGGGCGTATTTCCGGCAGCGTGCATTTCGATAATGTTGCGCCATGCTATCTGGGCGGTATTCAGCTGATGCTGGAAGAACTCGATATCATCAGCCAGAACGTGCCGAGCTTTGACGACTGGCTGTGGGTGATGGCGTATCCGGGCATCAAAGTGTCGACGGCAGAAGCGCGCGCTATTTTGCCCGCGCAGTACCGCCGTCAGGATTGCATCAGTCACGGTCGCTATCTGGCGGGCTTTATTCATGCCTGCCACACGCAGCAACCCGCGCTGGCGGCAAAACTGATGAAAGATGTGATTGCTGAACCTTACCGTACACGTTTGCTGCCGGGCTTTGCCGAAGCGCGCAGCGCCGCAGAAGAAATCGGTGCGCTGGCTTGCGGGATTTCCGGTTCCGGCCCGACGCTGTTTACGGTTTGTAATGACAGCGCAACTGCGAAACGTATGGCTGACTGGTTGCAGACGCATTATCTGCAAAATGACGAAGGCTTTGTTCATATTTGTCGTCTTGATACCGCGGGCGCGCGGGTATTGGGATAACTCGATAATTTATTGGAATAACTAATGAAACTGTACAACCTGAAGGATCACAACGAGCAGGTCAGCTTTGCTCAGGCCGTCAAACAAGGTCTTGGAAAACAGCAGGGTTTATTCTTCCCGCTGGATCTCCCGGAATTTGAACTGACTGAAATCGACCGCTTGCTGGAACTGGATTTCGTCACCCGCAGCAGCCGTATTCTTTCTGCTTTCATCGGCGATGAAATCCCGGAAGAAGAATTACATCAGCGCATTAAAAATGCGTTTACCTTCCCGGCACCCGTTGCCAAAGTGGAAGACGACATTGCCTGTCTGGAACTGTTCCACGGTCCGACTTTGGCCTTTAAAGATTTCGGTGGCCGTTTCATGGCGCAGATCCTGACTCAGGTATCTGGCGACCAGCCGGTGACCATTTTGACGGCAACGTCCGGCGATACCGGTGCAGCAGTAGCGCACGCCTTCCACGGCCTGAAAAATGTTCGCGTTGTTATCCTGTATCCACGTGGCAAAATCAGCCCTTTGCAGGAAAAACTGTTCTGTACGCTGGGCGGTAACATTCACACTGTCGCTATCGACGGTGATTTTGATGCCTGTCAGGCGCTGGTCAAACAGGCGTTTGATGATGAAGAATTGAAACACGCGCTGAAGCTGAACTCGGCGAACTCCATCAATATCAGCCGTCTGCTGGCGCAGATTTGTTATTACTTTGAAGCGGTCGCTCAGCTGCCACAGGAAGCGCGCAATCAGCTGGTGATTTCCGTGCCAAGCGGCAACTTCGGGGATCTGACAGCCGGTCTGCTGGCGAAATCTCTCGGCCTGCCGGTGAAACGCTTTATTGCTGCGACCAATGCCAACGACACGGTGCCGCGTTTCCTGTCTAACGGGGAATGGGATCCGAAGAAAACCGTTGCGACGCTGTCGAACGCGATGGACGTCAGCCAGCCAAATAACTGGCCACGTGTGGAAGAACTGTATCGCCGTAAGACCTGGCAGCTGAAAGATCTGGGCTTTGGCGCGGTCAGCGATGACACCACCGAAGATGCGATGCGTGAGCTGGCGAATATCGGTTACATCTCTGAACCTCACGCGGCGATTGCTTACCGTGTGCTGCGTGACCAGCTGCAACCGGGCGAATTCGGCCTGTTCATCGGCACCGCGCATCCGGCGAAATTCAAGGAAAGTGTGGAAGCGATTTTGGATCAGGACATCGGTTTGCCAAAAGAACTGGCTGACCGCGCGGATCTGCCTTTGCTGTCGCACAACCTACCGGCTGATTTCAGTGAAATGCGTGCATTCCTGATGGCGCTGCCTGAATAAATACGCTGATTCAGGAATGCAAAAGCCCTCTTTGTGAGGGCTTTTTTATGTTACAGCTCAGTACAATCAGCGTTCAGGGCGGGTAAATACCAGCTCATTGCCCTGCGAACGTGATTCATCAAATTCGTAACCTTCCAGATTGAAATCCTGCAACTGTTTCGGCTTATCCAGACGTTCTTTGATGATGAAGCGGCTCATCAGGCCACGCGCTTTTTTGGCGTAGAAGCTGATGACTTTGTATTTGCCATTCTTCTCGTCGAGGAAAACTGGTTTGATGATTTCTCCATCCAGCAGTTTCGGTTTCACGGCTTTGAAGTATTCATCGGACGCCAGGTTGACCAGTACTTTGCTTTTTTGCTCGCTGAGTAACAGGTTCAGTTTTTCGGTCAGTAAATCGCCCCAGAAGGCATAAAGATTAGTGCCCTGTGGGTTTTCCAGACGGATCCCCATTTCCAGACGATAAGGCATCATCAAATCCAGCGGGCGCAGCAGACCGTATAAACCCGACAACATACGCAAATGTTTTTGGGCAAAATCGAAATCTTTCTCACTGAAATCTTCCGCCTGCAGGCCGGTATACACATCACCTTTAAAGGCCAGAAGCGCCTGACGGGCATTTTTCGGCGTGAAATCCGGCTGCCAGTCATTGAAACGTTCGGCATTCAGATGGGCCAGTTTATCGCTGATCCCCATCAGTGAAGATATCTGCGCCGGGGACATTTTACGCGCCACGGTGATCAACTGACTGGATTTATCCAGCAGCTCCGGTTGGGTATAGCGCGTTGTCGCAAGCGGGCTTTCGTAATCGAGCGTTTTAGCAGGTGAAATAATGGTCAGCATAATCTCGTCCGTTGGTCAGTGACGGTTCAAATTCAGAAATTTTCGTTGCCATACTGTAGCAAAAAAGTCACTGCGATGGGGGCATGACAGCAATAGGTAAAAACGGTGAAAATCAGCGCGGAGAAGACGTTTTATCCCACACGCCCGGCTCAAGCTGACCGCGTAATTCAGGATAGTGGTCCGGATTAAAGACCGGGATTTTCCCCATCCGCCGCTGCCGCTCGTAATCCTTAACCACTTTAATCGCGATGCCCGAAAGCAGCAGCAGGGCGGTGAGATTGAGTATGGCCATCAGCGCCATGAAGATATCGGCCAGCTTCCAGAGCGCCTGAAGTTCCATCAGGCAGCCGCCGAACACCATCGTAATCACCATCAGCCGGAAAATCAGCAGCTTTACCGGCGCGGCGCTATGGACAAAACTGAGATTGTTTTCGGCATAGACATAGTTGCCGGCGATTGAGGTGAACGCGAAAGAGAACACCAGTATTGCCAGAATAACTGCGGTCCAGCCGGGCATCGTCGGGTCGATGGCCAGACGAAGCAGGCTAATTCCCGTCGGAGCCCCGGGAATATCAAGTGCGCCGGACGTTAAAATAATCAGCGCTGTGGCCGTGCAAATTACCACCGTATCGATAAATACCGCCAGCATCTGGTTAAATCCTGATGCCGCCGGATGGCTGACTGCCGCCATTGCCGCCACATTTGGCGATGAACCGACCCCGGCTTCACTGGCGAACGCTCCACGCTGCATACCCTGCGTTATCGCCTGAGTCACACCATACGCCAGCGCGCCGGACGCGGCTTCCTGCAAGCCAAAAGCGCTTTTGAAAATCAGCGCGAAAACCTGTGGAAGTTTGTCGATATGGTGGCCAATGACCCACACGGCAAGCAGTAAATAAGCGAAGGCCATCAGGGGGATCATCCATTTGGACAGCCAGGTGACGGCGCGGATCCCACCGAAAATCAGCAACGCCACCAGTGCGGCTAAAATACAGGCGGTTGTCAGCGCCGGAACGTGCAGAAGATGGAATGAGGCCTGTGCAATAGAATTGGCCTGTAACGCGCTGAAAATAAAGCCGCAGGAAATCACCATCAGGAAGGAGAACAAAATCCCCATCCAGCGCATTCCCAGCCCTTTTTCCATGTAATCCGCAGGGCCACCGCGAAATTTGTTACGCGCACCGGTGCCTTTGTAAATCTGCGCCAGCGTGTTTTCTATCAGCGCGGTCGCCATGCTGAACACGGTAATAATCCACATCCAGAAAATGGCTCCCTGTCCGCCGAGCACAATGGCAATAGTCACGCCGGTAAGATTACCGGTACCGATGCGCGAGGCCAGGCTCAGGCAAAGTACGCGCCAGGGTGAAGTCCCGCGGGGATCGGTACTGCGTTTAAAAAGGGACGAAGAGAAGAGGTGGCCGAAGCGGCGAAACTGGATGAAACCAAGACGGAAAGTGAGATAAATACCGCTGCCAAACAGCAGGTAAATCAGGATCGTGCTCCAGAGAATTGTGTCGAAAAAGTCCAGCAAGTCATTCATGAATTGTCCTTGGTTGATTTACCCTTCATCGTTTTTATTAATTGGCTTAAGGGCAATGACCACTTTGGATGGCTAACATACCTTTTTTATCAAACTGGTGACATATGCAATTTGGCTGAATTTGTGTGTTTTGGAAGGTGAGAAATCCATAGATGTTCGTAGCCGAGCATGCCGCGAGAAGCGCCTTGCGCGTGGCTTTTTGCATGTTATCATCAGCCAAAGGCAAGGCATGAAAATGCCTATACGAAAACGTCCAAACGATGAGATATGCCAAAATGACCGATAAACTGACTTCCCTACGCCAAATGACTCAGGTTGTTGCTGACACCGGAGATATCGCGGCAATGAAGTTGTACCAGCCGCAGGATGCGACCACTAACCCGTCACTGATCCTCAGCGCTGCGCAAATTCCTGAATACCGTAAACTGATCGACGAAGCAATCGCCTGGGCACGTGACCAGAGCAGCGATCACGATCAACAGATCACTGATGCCGCTGACAAACTGGCAGTAAACATCGGTCTGGAAATTCTGAAACTGGTCCCTGGCCGCATTTCAACAGAAGTTGATGCCCGTCTGTCTTACGACACTGACGCGAGCGTGGCTAAAGCTAAACGTCTGATCAAACTGTATAACGATGCGGGTATCACCAACGACCGTATCCTGATCAAACTGGCTTCTACCTGGCAGGGTATCCGCGCTGCGGAAAAACTGGAAAAAGAAGGCATCAACTGTAACCTGACCCTTCTGTTCTCCTTCGCTCAGGCTCGTGCTTGTGCAGAAGCGGGCGTGTTCCTGATTTCTCCGTTCGTTGGCCGTATCCTCGACTGGTACAAAGCCAATGGCGACAAGAAAGAGTTCGCACCGAATGAAGATCCGGGCGTTGTGTCTGTGACCGAAATTTACGAATACTACAAACAACACGGCTACGAAACTGTCGTGATGGGCGCAAGCTTCCGTAACATCGGCGAAATCATCGAACTGGCTGGTTGTGATCGTCTGACCATCGCCCCTGCGCTGCTCAAAGAGCTGGCAGAAAGCGAAGGCCCGCTGGAGCGCAAACTGTCCTTCTCCGGCGAAACCAAACCACGTCCTGCGCCACTGACTGAATCTCAGTTCTATTGGGAACACAATCAGGATCCAATGGCTATCGACAAACTGGCTGACGGCATCCGTAAGTTTGCAATCGACCAGGGCAAACTGGAAAAAATGATTTCTGATCTGCTGTAATCAGCACTCAGTTTTCGACAAAAAGCGGCTAATCTGCCGCTTTTTTTGTGCCTGTGATAAAACCCCCGGCCCGTTACCGATATACTGAGACAAATTACGAAGAAAAATGCTGTGGAGAAATAGCATGAATACATTGCGAATTGGTCTGGTCTCGGTGTCGGATCGCGCGTCAAACGGTGTTTATCAGGATAAAGGCATTCCGGCGCTGGAAGCGTGGCTGGAAAAGGCGCTTATTACACCGTACAAACTGGAAACAAAACTGATCCCTGATGAGCAGCCGCTGATTGAACAGGCGCTCAGTGAACTGGTCGATGAAAGTGGCTGTCATCTGGTGCTGACCACCGGCGGAACTGGACCAGCACGTCGTGACGTCACCCCGGATGCTACGCTGGCCGTCGCCGATCGGGAAATGCCAGGCTTCGGTGAACAGATGCGCCAGATTAGCCTGCACTTTGTGCCGACGGCGATTTTATCGCGTCAGGTGGGGGTTATCCGCAAACAGGCGCTGATCCTCAATTTACCCGGCCAGCCAAAATCTATTCAGGAAACGCTGGAAGGCCTGAAAGATACCGACGGTAAGGTGATTGTTTCCGGTATTTTTGCCAGCGTGCCTTATTGTATCCAGCTCCTCGACGGACCTTACGTCGAAACACATGATGAAGTGGTAGCAGCTTTTCGTCCCAAAAGTGCCCGCCGCGATACAAAAAACTGAATCCCCCGCGATTTCAAAATTTAGAGAAGTTACGCGTCAGACACGCTGGTGTGAAAATTATTTGCCGTTATAGTAATAATTACTTTACAAGAGGTGGCAAAACCTTTTTTCATTTTCACTCTGGTGTCTGACGGTATCCCTATGCAACACGCACAATCACGCCGGTTGAACCGGCAGGACTTCAAAACGCTGTCCCTGGCTGCACTGGGTGGCGCCCTCGAATTCTACGACTTCATCATTTTCGTCTTTTTCGCTGCGGTGATTGGCGATCTCTTCTTCCCGGTCAACATGCCCGACTGGCTGCGTCAGGTGCAGACCTTTGGCATTTTCGCCGCCGGTTATCTGGCACGTCCCCTGGGCGGCATTATCATGGCGCATTTCGGCGATTTAGTTGGCCGTAAGCGCATGTTCAGCCTGAGTATTCTGCTGATGGCATTGCCGACGCTGGCGATGGGATTGTTACCGACTTACGCTTCGATTGGCATTGCTGCACCGCTGCTGTTATTGCTGATGCGTGTATTGCAGGGCGCGGCGATTGGCGGAGAAGTGCCAGGCGCGTGGGTGTTTGTGGCTGAACATGTGCCGCGCAGTCGCATTGGTTTCGCCTGCGGGACACTGACTGCAGGTTTAACGCTGGGGATCCTGCTTGGTTCTCTGGTGGCAACTTTACTGAACACCAGTATGACTCCGGCGACAATCAGTCAGTATGGCTGGCGTATTCCATTCTTTATTGGCGGAATTTTCGGTCTGATCGCCATGTACCTGCGCCGCTGGTTGCAGGAAACGCCGGTCTTTATCGAGATGAAAGCGCAAAAGGCGCTGGCGGAAGAATTGCCTCTTAAAGCCGTTATCGCCAATCACAAAAAAGAAATCGTGGTCTCGATGCTGATGACCTGGCTGCTTTCCGCCGGCATCGTGGTTGTTATTCTGATGACGCCGACCTGGTTGCAGAAACAGTTTGGCATTCCGGCGGCTGTGGCGTTGCAGGCAAATTGCCTGGCCACGGTGACGCTGATGTTGGGGTGTATTATCTCTGGCAGCATTGTGGATCGTCTGGGTGCCAGCAAAACCTTTATCTTCGGCAGTCTGTTTCTCGGCATTTGCACCTGGTCGTTCTATCACATGGTGGCGGCTGATGCGTCGGTGCTGATGGGTATGTACGCGCTGGCCGGGCTGAGCGTGGGCGTGGTGGGTGCGGTGCCGTATGTGATGGTGCGGGCTTTCCCGGCGGAAGTGCGTTTTACCGGCATTTCGTTTTCATACAATGTGGCTTACGCTATTTTTGGCGGCCTGACACCGGTATTTGTCACGCTGATTATGCGCCTGACGCCAATGGCTCCGGCTTATTATGTACTGGCACTTTCCACAATTGGATTGTTGACCGGTATTTATCTGAGCCGTGACCTGAACAGTGAAGCGGCGAAAGAAGCGAAATTTGCCGAAGGTGTGGCTTCCGGCCAGTAGGCGTATTTCAGACATAAAAAAGCCCTGCAATGCAGGGCTTTTTCGTCTCAGGCATGACAGTTATGCAACGACTGCATCAACCTGCGGAGCCTGTTTTTTCGGCTCGCCGACAGGCAAAACAGTACGGCCATACTGTTCGTTCAGCACTTCAGCCATCGCCAGATAAATCGCACTGGTGCCACAGAAGATCCCTTCAAAACCAGCAAAATGAAGTACAGCGGCATTGCCGGTCATATTTCCATAGCACAGCAGGGCGAACAAAATCGTCAGGCTGCCGAAAACAACCTGAAGGCCGCGGTTTGCTTTCAGTGTGCCAAAGAACATGAATAACGTGAAAACACCCCACAGACCAAGGTATGCGCCCAGGAAACTTTCGCTGCTGGCGTCAGCCATGCCCATGCGTGGCAGCATCAGAATGCCAACCAGGCTCAGCCAGAAGGCTCCGAAAGAAGTGAACGCGGTCGTGCCGAACGTGTTCCCTTTTTTAAATTCCATCATCCCGGCGAGGATCTGAATCAGGCCACCATAAAAAATGCCCATACTCACAATCACTGCGGTGAGCGGGAAAAAGCCTGCGTTGTGTAAATTCAATAAGATTGTGGTCATACCAAATCCCATCAGCCCGAGCGGGCCTGGATTTGCCAAGGGTTTGCTGTGCATAGATCCTCTGTATCGGAATTATTATTAATTGATAATCGGGGGAATAAACGCTTGGAAATGGGTAAAAAAACCACATATCTCTGGAAGCGCGCGGCATCATAAGGAGGGTTGCGTCAGCAAACATTGATCTGGCGTAACAGCAATTGAAGATTTTTTTTCACTTTGCCCCTTGATGCTGAGCAGCATGGCCCCATCTTATTCCCAACCGCAGTTGTTACCGTCGGGAAATCCGTTAAATGGGGCTGTTGAAATCGAAAAGATCGGCCACATATACAGTAGCAACCTGAACGAATATGAATTTAAGTGGAGACGTTTTAGATGGGTAAAATTATTGGGATCGACCTGGGCACCACCAACTCTTGTGTAGCTATCATGGATGGCACGACTGCTCGTGTACTGGAGAATGCTGAAGGCGACCGCACCACTCCTTCCATCATCGCTTATGCGGCAGATGGCGAGACTCTGGTAGGTTCTCCGGCTAAACGTCAGGCTGTGACTAACCCGCAGAACACCTTGTTTGCGATCAAGCGCCTGATTGGCCGTCGCTTCCAGGATGAAGAAGTTCAACGCGATAAAGGCATCATGCCTTACCAGATCGTAGGCGCTGACAATGGCGACGCCTGGATCGACATTAAAGGTCAGAAAATCGCACCTCCGCAGATCTCTGCTGAAGTGTTGAAGAAAATGAAGAAAACCGCTGAAGATTATCTGGGTGAACCGGTAACTGAAGCTGTTATCACCGTACCTGCATACTTCAACGATGCTCAGCGTCAGGCAACGAAAGACGCTGGCCGTATCGCAGGTCTGGAAGTCAAACGTATCATCAACGAACCTACCGCAGCGGCACTGGCTTACGGTCTGGATCGCGAAGTCGGTAACCGCACTATCGCGGTATACGACCTCGGTGGTGGTACTTTCGATATTTCAATCATCGAAATTGATGAAGTTGATGGCGAAAAAACTTTCGAAGTTCTGGCAACCAACGGTGATACACACCTCGGTGGTGAAGACTTCGACAGCCGTCTGATCAACTACCTGGTTGAAGAGTTTAAGAAAGAACAAGGTATGGATCTGCGTAACGATCCACTGGCGATGCAACGTCTGAAAGAAGCTGCTGAAAAAGCGAAGATTGAACTGTCTTCTGCTCAGCAAACAGACGTGAATCTGCCATACATTACTGCGGATGCAACCGGTCCTAAACACATGAACATCAAAGTGACCCGTGCAAAACTGGAATCTTTGGTTGAAGACCTGGTTAACCGTTGTATCGATCCGCTGAAAGTGGCTCTGAAAGACGCAGGTCTGTCAGTGTCTGATATTCAGGACGTGATCCTGGTCGGTGGTCAGACTCGTATGCCAATGGTTCAGAAGAAAGTGGCTGAATTCTTTGGTAAAGAACCACGTAAAGACGTGAACCCGGACGAAGCTGTGGCAATCGGTGCAGCAGTTCAGGGTGGTGTGTTGGCAGGTGACGTTAAAGACGTTCTGCTGCTGGACGTTACTCCGTTGTCTCTGGGTATCGAAACCATGGGCAGCGTGATGACTCCGCTTATCACTAAAAACACCACTATCCCGACTAAACACAGCCAGGTGTTCTCTACTGCGGAAGACAACCAGTCTGCAGTAACCATCCATGTGTTGCAGGGTGAACGTAAGCGTGCAAGTGATAACAAATCTCTGGGTCAGTTCAACCTGGATGGTATTCAGGCAGCGCCGCGCGGTCAGGCACAGATCGAAGTCACCTTCGACCTTGACGCCGATGGTATTCTGCATGTGTCTGCAAAAGACAAGATTACCAACCGCGAACAGAAGATCACCATCAAGGCATCTTCTGGTCTGAGCGAAGAAGAAATCCAGAAAATGGTCAACGATGCTGAAGCCAACGCTGAATCTGACCGTAAGTTTGAAGAGCTGGTTCAGACCCGCAACCAGGCGGACCACCTGATCCACGGTACCCGTAAGCAACTGGAAGAAGCCGGCGACAAACTGCCAGCTGAAGACAAAACCGCAGTAGAAGAAGCCCTGAAAGCACTGGAAGTTTCCGCTAAAGGTGAAGACAAGGCTGACATCGAAGCAAAAATCCAGGCGCTGGTACAGGTTTCCGGCAAACTGATGGAAATGGCTCAGCAGCAAGGTCAGGCAGAAGGCGGCGATAACAGCGCGCAGAAAGACGACGACGTTGTTGACGCTGAATTCGAAGAAGTTAAAGACAAAAAATAATCGCCCTTAAGCGGGCACAGTAAGAAGTTTTACTGATAACCAGCACGGGCGTCGAGGAAACTCTACGCCCGTGCACGCATGTTGAGGGTAGGTTAAAGCATGGCGAAGCAAGATTATTACGAGATTTTAGGCGTATCCAAAACAGCGGATGAGCGTGAAATCAAAAAGGCTTATAAGCGCCTGGCAATGAAACATCACCCTGACCGCAATCAGGGCGATAAAGATTCCGAAGCAAAATTTAAAGAAATTAAAGAAGCTTATGAAATTCTGACCGATGCGCAAAAGCGTGCGGCCTACGACCAGTACGGTCATGCGGCTTTTGAACAAGGTGGCATGGGCGGCGGTGGCGGTTACGGCGGCGGCGGTGCAGATTTCAGCGACATCTTTGGTGACGTCTTTGGCGACATCTTTGGCGGCGGTCGCCGTCAGCGTGCCAGCCGGGGTTCTGATCTGCGTTACAACATGGATCTGACTCTGGAAGAGGCCGTTCGTGGTGTCACCAAAGAAATCCGCATCCCGACACTGGATGAATGTGACGTCTGCCATGGCAGCGGCGCGAAAGCGGGTAGCTCACCGACCACCTGTCCGACCTGTCATGGTGCAGGCCAGGTTCAGATGCGTCAGGGCTTCTTCACTGTCCAGCAGGCGTGTCCGACATGTCAGGGGCGCGGTAAAGTCATTAAAGATCCGTGCAACAAATGTCACGGTCATGGTCGCGTAGAACGTTCTAAAACCCTGTCAGTGAAAATTCCTGCGGGTGTGGATACCGGCGACCGTATTCGTCTGGAAGGTGAAGGCGAAGCGGGTGAGCACGGAGCTCCGTCCGGTGATCTGTACGTTCAGGTTCAGGTCAAAGCGCACAAAATCTTTGAGCGTGAAGGCAATAACCTGTACTGCGAAGTGCCGATCAATTTTGCCATGGCTGCACTGGGTGGCGAAATTGAAGTGCCAACGCTGGATGGCCGCGTGAGTTTGAAGATCCCTGCCGAAACGCAAACGGGCAAGATGTTCCGTATGCGCGGACGCGGTGTGAAATCTGTCCGTGGTGGTGCTCAGGGTGACCTGATGTGCCGCGTGGTAGTGGAAACGCCGGTCAGCCTGAGCGAAAAGCAGAAGCAATTGCTGCGTGACCTGGAAGAAAGCTTTGGTGGCGTTTCAGGCGAGAAAAACAGCCCGCGTTCTAAAAGCTTCCTGGATGGCGTGAAAAAGTTCTTTGATGATCTGACCCGCTAATCTGTCGCTGAATTCAGCGGCGGAAAGCCAGATAAAATCCCCGGCAGCGGTTCACGCTCCGGGGATTTTTTTATGGTTTTTAAGACGCTCTGTGAAAAAACAGTGAAATTCAATAACTCGTAAAAACCGAGTTATACTCCAGAAATAATCGACTTTTTACGAAGTGATTCTGTGCGTACAATTCGTGCATTCATTGTGGCAATACCTTTCGCGCCACGGTTTTTCTACAGGAGAGTCAGAATGTCGAACATCATTCGTCAGTTTTTACGCTTAGAAGCCGCAGGCGGTATCGTACTGATCCTTGCCGCTATCGTGGCGCTTATTATGGCGAATACCCCATTGCAGGGGGCGTATCAGGCTTTTTTGGATATTCCGGTTACGCTACGTTTTTCTGAATTGCTGATCGACAAACCACTTTTGCTGTGGATTAACGATGGTCTGATGGCGGTGTTTTTCCTGATGATTGGTCTGGAAGTGAAGCGTGAGTTATGCGAAGGCGCGCTGGCGAATCGCGAACAGGCTTTGTTCCCGGCGATTGCCGCACTTGGTGGCATGATTGTTCCGGCGCTGATCTATTTGCTGTTTAACGGCGGTGACGAAATTGCGCGTCAGGGATGGGCCATTCCGGCAGCCACGGATATTGCTTTTGCGCTGGGCGTGATGGCGCTGCTGGGTTCACGCGTGCCGACCGGACTGAAAGTGTTCCTGCTGGCGCTGGCCATCATTGATGATTTGGGTGCAATCATTATCATCGCGTTGTTCTACAGCCACGATGTTTCAATGGTTGCACTGGGATTATCTGCGGCGTGTATCGCGGTATTGGCCTGGCTGAACTGGCGCGGTGTAACCAAACTGACACCTTATGTACTGATTGGCGCCGTGTTCTGGGTGTGCGTACTGAAATCCGGTATTCATGCCACGCTGGCGGGCGTGATCCTCGGATTCCTTATTCCGCTGAGAACCAAAGAAAATAAAAAGTCTCCGGCGCGCCGTCTCGAGCATGGAATTCATCCGTATGTGGCCTGGTTTATTCTGCCTGTTTTCGCTTTCGCCAATGCCGGTATCTCGTTGCATGGCGTGACAGCTGCCGGCGCGTTCTCAATGTTACCGATGGGTATCATGGCGGGGCTGCTGCTGGGTAAACCGTTAGGCATCATTCTTTTTGGCGGTCTGGCGCTGAAACTGGGTCTTACCCGCATGCCATCCGGCATTACGTTTAGCCAGATTGCAGCGGTGTCAGTGCTGTGCGGAATTGGTTTCACCATGTCCATTTTTATCGGTTCACTGGCATTTGCCTCACTGGATCCGGCGCTGCTGACTTACGCAAAAATGGGCATTCTGATGGGCTCCGTGGCTTCAGCTGTTGTAGGTTTCCTGATGCTGAGCCGCGCTTTGCCGAAAAAAGCGCATCATTAATACACATGCTGCGCGGGAAACCGCGCAGCATGATGCTGACTTCTTACTGCAGGAAAGGTTGAAACCATGCCTCATATTAACTACAACCATTTGTATTATTTCTGGCACGTGTGTAAATCAGGTTCTGTCGTGGGAGCAGCAGAAGCTTTGTATCTGACGCCGCAGACTATCACCGGTCAGATTAAATCGCTGGAAGAAAGACTCGGCGGCAAGCTTTTTAAGCGCCAGGGGCGTGGTCTGGTGCCTTCTGAACTGGGGCAACTGGTTTATCGTTATGCCGATAAGATGTTCACGCTCAGCCAGGAAATGCTGGATATTGTGAATTACCGCAAAGAATCGAGCCTGCTATTTGATGTTGGCGTGGCGGATGCGTTATCCAAACGGCTGGTCAGCCGGGTGCTGGAAGCCGCGGTGCCGGACAATGCGCAAATTCACCTGCGCTGCTTTGAATCGACCCATGAAATGCTGCTCGAGCAACTGAGTCTGCACAAGCTGGATATGATTTTGTCCGATTGCCCGGTGGATTCCACGCAGCAGGAAGGACTGTTTTCCGTCAAACTGGGCGAAAGCCCGATCAGCTTCTTTTGCTGCCAGCCGATGTCAGGTATGAGTTTTCCTGCTTGTCTCGAGCAACGGCCTTTGCTGATCCCTGGGCGTCGATCCATGCTGGGGCGCAAGCTGCTTAACTGGTTTAATACGCAGGGACTGAACGTCAATATTCTCGGTGAGTTTGATGATGCGGCGCTGATGAAAGCTTTCGGAATGAACAATAATGCGATTTTCGTCGCACCGGCTATCTATTCATCGACAGAATTTCAGGATGAAAAAATCGAAGAAGTCGGGCGTCTGGACGGGATAATGGAGGAGTACTACGTGATTTTTGCGGAGCGTATGATCCAGCATCCTTCGGTACAGCGAATTTGTCACACTGATTTTACGGCGCTCTTTGAGTAGCTTTTAGCTTTGATACTTAAATTTCAGATATAAAAAAACCGGCGTGAGCCGGTTTTTTTATCAAGCATTTCAGCGTAATGCGATTATTGCATTGCGTTGATTTGCGCAGTCAGATTTGACTTATGACGCGCTGCTTTGTTTTTGTGGATCAGGCCTTTGCAAGACTGACGGTCCACGATTGGTTGCATTTCGTTAAATGCGTTTTGTGCAGCAGCTTTGTCGCCTGCTGCAATAGCCGCGTATACCTTCTTGATAAAGGTACGCATCATAGAACGACGGCTCGCGTTGTGCTTACGGCGTTTTTCTGACTGTACGGCGCGTTTCTTAGCTGATTTGATATTAGCCAAGGCCAACTCCCAAATATTTTTCTATTGATGAACAATTCAAAGGCCGAGGAATATGCCTTTTCGGTCTTCTTTTGTCAACGGATTTGTGCAAATAAGCGGCGTTTTAAAGAGTGAACTTCGATCGTCGCTTGTTACGTTGTGATGGCGCAGGATTTTAACAGCTTCCGGCATCGGAATACAGTCTTTCGCGAGAAAAATCGACAGGAGAGTATACAAACTGCCCACTACGGCCATTAACGCTTTGTTTATGCGAAAAGTCACGCATTCCCTGTATGCCACGAAAGATTTTCATCGCCACGTCGCCATTTGAACCGCAATATCTGCCGTATGCAAGAGAGAATGGTGAGATCCTGCTAATCGCTGGTTAACCTTGGAGGCTGTACAAGGTATAATCCGCCGATTTCCATCTTTATGAGTCAGCATTGGATTTGAGCCAGCTATGGAGCTAATTCGCGGAATACACAATATTCGAGCACGTCATCATGGATGTGTGCTGACTATTGGCAATTTTGATGGTGTGCACCGTGGCCACCAGGCCCTGATTGAACAGCTTAAGCTGGAAGGTCAACGTCTGGGGTTACCGGTGATGGTAATGATTTTTGAGCCGCAGCCACTGGAGCTGTTTGCCGGTGATAAAGCACCTGCACGACTGACCAGCTTGCGCGACAAAGCCAAGTATCTGGCAGAGTGCGGCGTTGATTATCTTTTATGTGTGCGTTTCGAACCCCGGTTCGCCGCCCATATGGCGCAGGCCTTTATCTCGCAACTGCTGGTTGAGAAGCTGGGCGTTAAATTCCTGACTGTCGGGGATGACTTCCGTTTTGGTGCCAGCCGTCTGGGGGATTTTGAGCTATTGCAGAAAGCCGGTGAAGAATACGGCTTTGAAGTGATCAGCACGCAAACTTTCCGCGAAGGGGAGAACCGCATCAGCAGCACGGCTATCCGTAATGCGCTGCGGGATGATGATTTAGCCCTCGCCGAAAATTTACTGGGCCATCCGTTCAGTATCTCAGGGCGAGTGGTGCACGGCGATAAACTGGGACGCACCATTGGTTTCCCGACGGCGAACGTCCCGCTCAAGCGAGTCGTTTCTCCGGTACGCGGTGTTTACGCTGTGGAAGTCCTGGGCCTCGGGCCTGAACCTTTACCTGGCGTAGCGAATATCGGAATACGTCCGACCGTCGGTGGCGTGCGCAAGCAGTTGGAAGTGCACCTTCTCGACACCACATTAGATTTATACGGGCGCCATATTGATGTGGTGCTCCGCGCTAAATTGCGCAACGAACAGCGTTTCTCCTCGCTTGATGCTTTAAAGCAACAGATTGCGAACGATGAAGTGACGGCCCGGGAGTTCTTTGGGTTAAAGACACTGCGCTAAACATGTACTGACAGGCGTGTAACAAAGCCTGGAATCCAGCCGAAAACGGAACCGAGAATCTATGAGTGACTACAAGAACACCCTGAATTTGCCGGAAACAGGGTTCCCGATGCGTGGCGATCTGGCCAAGCGTGAACCTGACATGCTGAAAAATTGGTATGACCAGGATCTGTACGGGATTATTCGTGCTGCCAAGAAAGGCAAAAAAACCTTTATTTTGCATGACGGCCCTCCGTATGCGAACGGCAGCATTCATATTGGTCACTCAGTAAACAAAATTCTTAAAGACATGATCGTTAAGTCCAAAGGACTGGCGGGCTTTGATGCGCCGTATGTTCCGGGCTGGGACTGTCATGGTCTGCCAATCGAGCTGAAAGTCGAGCAACTGATCGGCAAGCCGGGCGAGAAAGTCACTGCGGCAGAATTCCGTGAAGCTTGCCGTAAATATGCAGCAGAGCAGGTTGAAGGTCAGAAGAAAGACTTCATCCGTCTGGGCGTATTGGGCGACTGGGATCATCCGTATCTGACCATGGACTTCAAAACTGAAGCCAACATCATTCGTGCGCTGGGTAAAATCATCGGTAACGGCCACTTGCACAAAGGGGCTAAGCCGGTTCACTGGTGTACAGATTGCGGTTCATCATTGGCAGAAGCCGAAGTTGAGTATTACGACAAAGCGTCTCCTTCTATTGATGTTGCGTTCAACGCGACTGACGCTGCCGCCGTGGCTGCGAAGTTTGGCGTATCTGCTTTCAATGGCCCGATCTCTCTGGTTATCTGGACCACCACACCGTGGACCATGCCTGCTAACCGCGCCATTTCACTCAATCCTGAGTTCTCTTATCAGCTGGTTCAGGTTGAAGGTCAGTGTCTGATCCTCGCAACCGATCTGGTTGAAAGCGTCATGAAACGTGCCGGTATCGCAGAATGGACCGTGCTGGGCGAGTGTAAAGGTGCGGACCTCGAGTTGCTGCGCTTCAAACACCCCTTCCTTGGTTTTGACGTTCCGGCGATCATGGGCGACCACGTAACGCTCGATGCCGGTACCGGTGCCGTGCATACCGCACCAGGCCACGGTCCTGATGACTTTGTTATCGGCCAGAAATACGGTCTGGAAGTGGCGAACCCGGTAGGGCCGAACGGCTGCTACCTGCCAGGCACTTACCCGACGCTGGATGGCAAATTCGTCTTTAAAGCCAACGACCTGATTGTTGAGCTGCTGCGCGAGAAAGGCGCATTGCTGCACGTTGAGAAAATCACGCACAGCTACCCGTGCTGTTGGCGTCACAAAACGCCGATCATCTTCCGCGCGACGCCACAATGGTTCATCAGCATGGATCAGAAAGGCCTGCGTCAGCAGTCTCTGGAAGAGATCAAAGGCGTGCAGTGGATCCCAGACTGGGGTCAGGCGCGTATCGAAAACATGGTCGCTAACCGCCCTGACTGGTGTATCTCCCGTCAGCGTACGTGGGGCGTCCCGATGTCTCTGTTCGTCCACAAAGACACCGAACAACTGCATCCGCGCAGCCTTGAGCTGATGGAAGAAGTCGCTAAGCGTGTTGAAGTGGATGGCATTCAGGCGTGGTGGGATCTGAATCCGGAAGACATCCTGGGTGCAGAAGCTGCTGATTACGTCAAAGTGCCGGATACGCTGGACGTGTGGTTTGACTCCGGTTCAACGCATTCTTCCGTTGTGGATGTGCGCCCTGAGTTCAACGGCCATTCGCCGGATTTGTATCTGGAAGGTTCTGACCAGCATCGCGGCTGGTTCATGTCTTCCCTGATGATTTCGACGGCAATGAAAGGCAAAGCGCCTTACAAACAAGTTCTGACTCACGGTTTCACCGTGGATGGTCAGGGCCGCAAAATGTCTAAATCCATCGGTAACACCATCGCGCCGCAAGACGTGATGAACAAGCTGGGTGGAGACATCCTGCGTCTGTGGGTGGCGTCTACGGATTACACCGGTGAAATCGCGGTGTCCGACGAAATCCTCAAACGTGCTGCTGATTCTTATCGCCGCATCCGTAATACCGCGCGCTTCCTGCTGGCGAACCTTAACGGTTTCGATCCGGCGCTGCACAGCGTGGCTCCGGAAGATATGGTCGTTCTGGATCGCTGGGCTGTGGGTCGTGCGAAAGCCGCACAGGAAGAAATCATTGCCGCCTATGAAGCCTATGACTTCCACGGTGTGGTTCAGCGCCTGATGCAGTTCTGTTCGATCGAAATGGGCTCCTTCTATCTGGATATCATTAAAGATCGCCAGTACACCGCGAAAAGCGACAGCGTCGCTCGCCGCAGCTGCCAGACTGCGCTGTACTACATCAGCGAAGCACTGGTTCGCTGGATGGCGCCAATCATGTCGTTCACCGCAGATGAAATCTGGGCTGAGCTGCCGGGCAGCCGTGAGAAATTCGTCTTTACCGAAGAATGGTATGACGGTTTGTTTGGTCTTGCAGGCAACGAATCCATGAACGATGCGTTCTGGGATGAACTGCTTAAAGTCCGTGGCGAAGTGAACAAAGTGATCGAACAGGCGCGTGCTGATAAACGTCTGGGCGGTTCTCTTGAAGCGGCGGTTACGCTTTTTGCTGATGATGCACTGGCAACTGACCTGCGTTCTCTGGGCAACGAACTGCGCTTCGTGCTGCTGACTTCAGGTGCGAAAGTTGCCGCTCTGTCTGAAGCGGATGATGCAGCTGTGCCAAGCGAATTGCTCAAAGGCCTGAAAATCGGTCTGGCGAAAGCGGAAGGCGACAAATGTCCGCGCTGCTGGCATTACACTACTGACGTCGGCCAGAACGCGGAACACAGCGAGATCTGCGGCCGTTGTGTCACTAACATCACCGGCGACGGCGAAGAGCGTAAGTTTGCATAATGAGTAAATCGATTTGTTCCACCGGACTCCGCTGGCTCTGGCTGGCGGTCGTGGTCATTATCGTGGATCTGGGCAGTAAGTTTCTCATTATGGGAAACTTCCAGCTCGGTGAATCCATGCCGTTGATCCCGTATTTAAATCTGTTCTACGCCCAGAACCACGGGGCTGCGTTCAGTTTCCTGGCAGATAAAGGCGGCTGGCAGCGCTGGTTCTTCGCGTTAATCGCACTGGTTATCGTCGTGGCGCTGGTCGTGCTGATGTACCGCGGCAACGCGAAGCAAAAGCTGAACAATATTGCCTTCGCCATGATTATTGGTGGCGCATTGGGCAACTTGTTTGACCGCCTGTATCACGGTTTCGTGGTCGACTTTATTGATTTCTATGTCGGTAGCTGGCACTTCGCGACCTTCAATCTGGCCGACAGTTTTATCTGCGTCGGTGCGGCAATGGTGGTGCTGGAAGGTTTCCTGGCTAAACCGAATGAAGCCACGAAGAGCAAAGGATAAGAATTATGTCTCAACAGGTGAAACACGACAGCGCCGTGCTGGTGCATTTTACGTTGAAGCTGGAAGACGGCTCGACGGCCGAATCGACCCGCGCCAATGGGAAACCTGCGCTGTTTCGCCTTGGCGACAGCAGCTTGTCTGACGCACTGGAGAATCAGCTGTTAGGGCTGAACGTCGGGGATAAACGTGCATTCACGTTAGCCCCTGAATCCGCATTCGGTACCAAAAGCCCGGATCTGGTTCAGTTCTTCTCCCGTCGTGAGTTTCAGGAAACAGGGGTGCCGGATGTCGGCACCATCATGTTGTTCAGCGGTCGCGATGGCAGCGAAATGCCGGGTGTAGTCCGTGAAGTGACAGAAGATTCAATCACTGTAGATTTCAACCATCCGCTGGCAGGGCAACATATCGATTTCGATATTGAAGTGCTGGAAATTGACCCGGAGCTTGAGGGGAAACATGCAGATATTGCTGGCTAATCCGCGAGGATTTTGTGCGGGCGTTGACCGCGCAATCAGTATTGTAGAACGTGCGCTGGAAATTTACGGCGCACCTATCTATGTTCGTCATGAAGTGGTGCACAACCGCTATGTGGTCGACAGTCTGCGTCAGCGCGGCGCTATTTTCATCGAGCAGATAAGCGAAGTGCCGGATGGCTCAATCCTGATTTTCTCCGCCCACGGTGTTTCTCAGGCTGTGCGCGCAGAAGCGAAAGCACGCGACCTGACCATGCTGTTTGATGCGACCTGTCCGCTGGTAACCAAAGTGCATATGGAAGTGGCGCGTGCCAGTCGTAAAGGCACCGAAGCCATTTTGATTGGTCATGCCGGACATCCGGAAGTGGAAGGTACTATGGGCCAGTACAGCAACCCGAACGGGGGAATGTATCTGGTTGAAGCGCCCGAAGATGTGTATAAATTGCAGGTGAAAGATGAAAATAACCTGTGCTTTATGACGCAAACCACATTGTCGGTTGACGATACTTCAGCGGTCATTGATGCATTGCGCCAACGCTTTCCGAAAATCATCGGGCCGCGCAAAGATGACATCTGTTACGCCACAACCAACCGTCAGGAAGCCGTGCGCACGCTGGCGGATGGCGCTGACGTTGTGCTGGTGGTCGGCTCGAAGAATTCGTCGAATTCTAACCGTCTGGCGGAACTTGCTCAGCGTGTCGGTGTGCCTTCTTATCTCATCGACTCGGCGGCAGATATTCAGGAAAGCTGGCTGAAAGATGCGAAAAGCATTGGCGTAACGGCAGGCGCATCCGCACCCGATATTCTGGTGCAGGACGTGATCAGCAAGCTGAAAACGTTCGGTGGGCTTGATGTTATCAATATCGAAGGACGCGAAGAAAATATCGTGTTCGAAGTGCCGAAAGAGCTGCGCGTTGATGTAAAACAGATCGACTGATCCCTGGCTTTAAATGAAAACCGGCACAATGTGGCCGGTTTTTTTATGGCTGAAGTCAGGCGGAATTAATGTTTTTCGAGTTTAAACAAATTCTGCGGTGCGCCGACGGTGGTGGTTTCCACATGTAGCAAAGCGCCCTCCAGCGCATGCGGTGCGTCGAGATTTTTGCGGGCTGATGTGATAAACAGCTCTGTCATATCCGGACCACCAAACGTGCAGCAACTCGGCTGTGTGACCGGCACCGGTTGTGTATCCAGCTTCAGTAATTCGCCCTGATTAATCTGTTGGCGCAGCAAACATTTTGAACCCCAGCAGGCAGTGATCAGCCAGCCATTCTGTGTCAGTGCTGAGCCGTCCGGAATTTTATCGCCCGAAGAAAAACAGGATATTTTCAGCGGATTGATCCGGCGAGCGTTGGCGGAAAAGAAGCGTTTTTTCTTACTGTCGGCGAACCAGACCTTGCCTTCATACCAGACCAGCGTGTTGGTACAACCGACACCATCGAGCATCATTTCAGGTTTTTCATCGCCCGTTTCATAGCGGAACCATTCGCCATTGTCCTTCTCTTCTTTTATATCGAGCGTGCCAAACCACAGCGAACCGTCGGGTGCGACAGCGGCTTCATTAGGACGCGTACCTTCTGCTCCAGGGTAATCGCAAAGCTTCTGGCGGGATTTCTGTTCGTAATCGTAGAGATGGATCCCATCGACGGAAACCAGCAAAAACTGATTTCTCTTTTCAGTCAGCAATACGGCGCTGGTGATGGCGGGAAGTTCATGAATTTCGGTTTGCCCGGTATCAGGCCAGTAGCGCAGAACGCGCTGAGCCAGAATATCGACCCAAAGCAAAGATTGTGTGCGCTGGCACCAGACGGGAGTTTCACCCAATTCGGCTCGATAGTCGCCAATGGCAGTTACGTCGGACCGGAAAAATGCTGACATCGCAAAGCTCTCCTGCAGGTTACAAAGTGAATATAGCGACAGCTGTCTCTATGAGTCTAGTCTGGCTTTGCGTTCGCGGGATAGATGAAATGATGTAAAAAAAAAGGGCCAACCCGTCAATAAGACGTAAAGCCGGCCCTTAAACTTCAGTCGTTAAGGCTTAGAAGTCGTAACGCAGACGGATCAGGTTCATATCACCGAGGTTATCGGTAGAGGATGTGAACACGTGTTCGTAATCAACACGGAAGCCGTAGTCGAGCTGGAAAGACACACCCAGACCATTATCAATACGCTGGTAATTACGGCCAGTCACATAGGTCAGACGGTCACCCATGAAGTATGGCTGGATGGTTTTGACGGCCAGCTGATTGATTGGGAAGGCGTAGCCCAGGAAGTATTCCAGACCGTATGCATCACCTGCGAAGAACTGGTCTTCATTTTTCAGGCCAGTGGTCAGGAAGTCATGGTAGTAACCGCCACCGAAGGATGCTGTCCAGTTGCCTGGTTTCCAGCTCAGTGCGGTACCGATAATGCTCTGGTTGTAGTCTTTAGACGTGTTGTCGCCCGGATTTCTCATTTCTGCGTCGGTGTAGTTGTACGCAGTACCCCATGTCAGATCTTTGGTGATGTGGTAATCCACACCGACGGAACCGCCGCCGTTACGTTTGTAACGCAGGCCATTTTTGCCGGTAAGCAGTTCGCTGTCTTCGAACAGGTAGGATGCATAAACGTCCGCGTCACCGAAGGTGTTTTTATATTTCAGCATTTTACGGGAACGGTATGAACCATCGTAATCGCCGTTAACACCATTACCCGGTGCCTGGGCGAGCATATCGTAGTCCCAGATATCGGTTTTCGCACCGACCACATCATAGTAAACGCTGTTTTGCTGACCGAAGGTCAGCTGACCGTAGGTTTTGCTTTTCAGACCGGTGTAAAGCATACGACGGCTGGTATTATGCGCGCCATCTGCGTGGTGATTATCCCAGCCGGTCAGGGCAGGAATGTTCACGCCCAGCTCGTAGTAGTTAATCCAGCTGATGTCATCAAACAGATAATAATCAGCAGAAAAACGGAAACGTGTGCCGCCATCAAAACCGTTGGTTTTGTAGTTTTTCACGCCGTTCTGGAACTGGAATTGTGGACGAATACTGCCGCCAACCTGGAAATTCAGGCGGCTGAGCGGATCGTTAGGCTGGGGATCTTGTTTGATCAGTGTGATTTCTGCGTGTGAAGCAAAAGAAGCTAAGCCGAATAACAGGCCAGCAGTGGTCGCTTGCGCGACTTTGTTTAGTTTGAATTTCATCTTAAGTCCCTGTGCCAACATGCTGATACAAAAAATCAGCAATAATATTGGCCCTGTATTTTTATTTTTCCCCTCACTGATGACTGTCTGGTGAGGGTGAAGACGCGCCTTATGAAGCCAGGCTGCCTATTTCGACTGCGTTCAAATCAAATTTCGGCAGTTAAAATTAGGTTGCTATTTATTACCATAATCATTGGTTTTATCAATGTTATTTATCAACATATAATAAAAAATTAATGTTTTAGATCTAAGAAAAGCCGTGATTGGTGTTTTATTTGCCATTCCAGGAGCAGGAATCAACACTTGCAGATATCGCCGTCATCTTCGCTTTTATCCTGAATAACATATTGTCAGACGGTGCCATCAAGGACGGTGGTAAAATCAGGAATACGGGTAATAAGGTGACTGAGGTGTTTGAATCGTAAAGTTTATGCACGATATTGCATGATTATGCGAATGGGGCGTTTACGGGCTTTGCAGTGGATTTAGCCAGACAAGTTCCAGTTCAGCCTGCGGGTTAACACAAAATTCTACGTTTAGTAACCTGAAACCAGATGGCTTTTACTGATATTAACCGGCCTGTATCATAATTTTCTAATTATGAAGCAATTTCGCTGGCTCCCTCATGGCGGGGCCGATAACCTGATTCTGTTTTACGGCAGAACCCCTATAAGAAGAGAGTAATTATGAGTAACGCAGATATTCGCATGGCCATTGTTGGCGCTGGAGGCCGTATGGGCCGCCAGCTGATTCAGGCTGTGTCTGATACCGATGGCGTGGTGTTAGGCGCAGCGCTGGAACGTCCCGGCTCTTCCTTAGTCGGTGCCGATGCAGGCGAACTGGCCGGTGTGGGTAATGCGGGCATTAAAGTGCATGACAACCTGGATGCTGTGGTGAATGACTTCGATATCCTTATCGACTTCACCCGTCCGGAAGGCACCCTGAACCACCTTGAATTCTGCCAGAAACACCATAAAGGTATGATTATCGGGACTACAGGCTTTGATGATGCCGGTAAGGCTGCAATTAAGCAGGCTTCAGAGGTTATTCCGGTGGTTTTTGCGGCCAACTTCAGCGTGGGCGTGAATGTTGTCCTCAAGCTGTTGGAAAAAGCGGCCAAAGTCATGGGCGATTATACCGATATTGAAATCGTGGAAGCGCACCACCGTCATAAAGTTGATGCACCATCAGGTACAGCACTGGCGATGGGGGAAGCGATTGCGGGTGCATTAGGACGTGATCTTAAAGATTGCGCGGTGTATGCCCGTGAAGGTCATACCGGTGAGCGTGATCCACAAAGTATTGGTTTTGCCACTATTCGTGCTGGCGATATCGTCGGTGAACATACCGCGATGTTTGCGGATATCGGTGAGCGTGTAGAGATTACCCACAAGGCTTCCAGCCGCATGACATTCGCTAATGGTGCTGTTCGTGCCGGTAAATGGATTTCTTCGCATAAAACCGGTCTTTATGATATGCGGGATGTGCTTGGATTAGATGATTTGTAATAAATGATTTAGATGTGATGTGGTTGTTTTGGTCATAATCTTTTGATAAAAGGGCAGTTCCTTGATTGCCCTTCTCTTTTTAATTGAAAAATAGCGCATTGGAGTAGTTTTCATTAACTGATGGTTTTTTTGTGATGTTTTCTCGAAGTTTTCATGACTGGTTGTTCGTTTTTTGGACATGGCAACTCTTTCGTTCTGCAATAATCCCGCTTTCCTCGTCATTTTTCAGACATCCTCCCCCGCAAACGGTTACTATGCTCACTTAGGCGCTATTTTTATGGCAGTCATATAGCCTTTTCTCTGAGTTGTGCGAAAAGGATAGAAATATTGGTGCTTTTGGTAGACAAATGGAACTGCCATCATTAGAATGCGCGCAATTTGCCAAAAATTGGCTTTGGGAGCGATTTTTGCATTGATTTAGATCTGGTTATCTGAATTAATATGCAGATATTGTGATTTATTATTCTTGGAGGATGCTTTGATAAAGTCAGCGCTATTGGTTCTGGAAGACGGAACCCAATTCCACGGTCGGGCCATCGGGGCAGAAGGGTCGGCAGTGGGGGAAGTGGTCTTCAATACGTCGATGACCGGTTATCAAGAAATCCTCACTGATCCTTCCTATTCCCGCCAGATTGTCACTCTCACTTATCCCCATATCGGTAATGTCGGCACCAACGCCGCTGATGCAGAATCCTCCGCAGTACACGCTCAAGGCCTGGTCATTCGCGATTTACCTCTGATTGCCAGCAACTACCGTAGTGAAGAAAACCTCTCTGATTACCTCAAGCGCAACAACATCGTTGCCATCGCCGATATTGATACCCGCAAGCTGACCCGTCTGTTACGTGAAAAAGGCGCGCAGAACGGGTGCATCATCGCGGGCGATTCACCGGATGCGGAACTGGCACTGCAAAAAGCCAAAGCCTTCCCGGGGCTGAAAGGGATGGATCTGGCAAAAGAAGTCACGACCACAGAGTCCTATAGCTGGCAGCAAGGTAGCTGGACGCTCGAAGGCGAGCTACCGGAAGCCAAGAAATCTGAAGAGTTGCCATTTCACGTGGTGGCTTACGACTACGGCGCGAAACGCAATATCCTGCGCATGCTGGTAGATCGCGGCTGCCGTCTGACGGTAGTTCCGGCTCAAACGCCGGCAGAAGAAGTCCTGAAAATGAATCCGGACGGCATCTTCCTCTCCAACGGCCCGGGTGACCCGGAGCCTTGCGATTATGCTATCGCGGCCATTAAAACTTTCCTCGAAACCGATATTCCGGTGTTCGGCATTTGTCTCGGCCATCAGTTACTGGCTCTGGCCAGCGGCGCGAAGACAGTCAAAATGAAGCTCGGCCACCACGGTGGTAACCACCCGGTAAAAGATATCGATAAAGATATCGTAATGATCACCGCGCAGAACCATGGTTTTGCGGTTGATGAAACCGGTCTGCCGGCTAACCTGCGTGTGACTCACAAATCACTGTTCGACCACACGGTGCAGGGGATTCATCGCACAGATAAAGCGGCGTTCAGCTTCCAGGGCCATCCGGAAGCGAGCCCTGGCCCGCACGATGCGGCTCCGCTGTTCGACCACTTCATTGAACTGATTGAAGCTTTTCGCGCAACAAATAAAAACGACGCCACTCTTATAGGCAAATAAATCAGGAGCAAGAAAAAATGCCAAAACGTACAGACATAAAAAGCATCCTGATCCTGGGCGCGGGCCCGATTGTCATCGGCCAGGCTTGTGAATTTGACTACTCGGGGGCGCAGGCGTGTAAGGCGCTGCGTGAAGAGGGTTACCGCGTCATTCTGGTGAACTCCAACCCGGCGACCATCATGACCGACCCGGAAATGGCTGATGCAACTTATATCGAGCCAATCCATTGGGAAGTGGTACGCAAGATTATCGAAAAAGAGCGTCCGGACGCCGTGCTGCCAACGATGGGCGGCCAGACCGCACTGAACTGTGCGCTGGAACTGGAACGTCAGGGCGTGCTGGAAGAATTCGGCGTGACCATGATTGGCGCGACCGCTGATGCGATTGATAAAGCCGAAGACCGTCGCCGTTTCGACGTAGCGATGAAGAAAATCGGCCTGGACACCGCACGTTCCGGTATCGCGCACACTATGGAAGAAGCGCTGGCGGTTGCCGCTGACGTCGGTTTCCCGTGCATCATTCGTCCATCATTCACCATGGGCGGCACCGGTGGCGGTATCGCGTATAACCGTGAAGAGTTCGAAGAGATTTGCGAACGCGGTCTGGATCTTTCCCCAACCAAAGAGCTGCTGATTGATGAGTCGCTGATTGGCTGGAAAGAGTACGAGATGGAAGTAGTGCGTGATAAAAACGACAACTGCATCATCGTCTGCTCTATCGAAAACTTCGATGCGATGGGCATTCACACCGGTGACTCCATCACCGTAGCGCCTGCTCAGACGCTGACCGACAAAGAATACCAAATCATGCGTAACGCCTCGATGGCGGTACTGCGTGAAATCGGCGTAGAAACCGGTGGTTCAAACGTCCAGTTCTCGGTAAACCCGAAAAATGGCCGTCTGATTGTTATCGAAATGAACCCGCGTGTATCACGATCTTCCGCTCTGGCCTCTAAAGCGACCGGTTTCCCGATTGCTAAAGTCGCGGCGAAACTGGCGGTGGGTTACACCCTCGATGAGCTGATGAACGATATCACCGGAGGTAAAACTCCGGCGTCATTCGAACCTTCTATCGACTACGTTGTGACCAAGATCCCCCGCTTTAACTTCGAGAAATTTGCCGGTGCCAACGACCGTCTGACGACACAGATGAAATCTGTCGGTGAAGTGATGGCGATTGGCCGCACTCAGCAGGAATCTCTGCAAAAAGCATTACGCGGTCTGGAAGTTGGCGCCAGCGGCTTTGACCCTAAAGTGAGCCTGGACGACCCGGAAGCGCTGACCAAAATCCGTCGCGAACTGAAAGAAGCCGGTGCCGAGCGAATCTGGTACATCGCCGATGCTTTCCGTGCCGGCATGTCCGTTGACGGCATCTTCAACCTGACCAACGTGGACCGCTGGTTCCTGGTGCAGATTGAAGAGCTGGTCAAACTGGAAAATGAAGTGGCTGAAGGCGGCTTCAATATTCTGACCCACGACTACCTGCGCATGCTCAAGCGCAAAGGTTTTGCGGACCTGCGCCTGGCGAAACTGGTTGGCGTTTCAGAAAGCGAAGTGCGCAAACTGCGTCACAAATACAATCTGCATCCGGTCTACAAACGTGTCGATACCTGTGCGGCGGAATTCTCTACCGATACCGCGTACATGTACTCCACGTATGAAGAAGAGTGCGAATCTAACCCGACCAATGACAAGCCGAAAATCATGGTGCTGGGTGGCGGTCCAAACCGTATTGGGCAGGGTATCGAGTTCGACTATTGCTGCGTACACGCCTCACTGGCGCTGCGCGAAGACGGTTACGAAACCATCATGGTTAACTGTAACCCGGAAACCGTATCTACCGATTACGATACTTCCGACCGTCTGTACTTCGAATCCGTCACACTGGAAGACGTGCTGGAAATCGTGCGTATCGAACAGCCGAAAGGCGTGATTGTTCAGTACGGCGGCCAGACTCCGCTGAAATTAGCGCGTGAACTGGAAGCCGCTGGCGTGCCAATTATCGGCACCAGCCCGGACGCCATTGACCGTGCCGAAGACCGCGAACGTTTCCAGCAGGCGGTTCACCGTCTGGGCCTGAAACAACCGGCTAACGCCACGGTAGCGACTATTGAACAGGCTGTCGAAAAAGCGGCCGGTATCGGTTATCCGCTGGTGGTGCGCCCGTCGTATGTACTGGGCGGCCGTGCTATGGAAATCGTCTACGACGAAATCGACCTGCGCCGTTACTTCCAGAATGCCGTCAGCGTTTCCAACGATGCGCCGGTGCTGCTGGATCGCTTCCTGGATGATGCGGTGGAAGTTGACGTCGATGCCATCTGCGACGGCGAGCGCGTGCTGATTGGCGGCATTATGGAGCATATCGAACAGGCGGGCGTTCACTCTGGTGATTCTGCATGTTCACTGCCGTGCTACACGCTGAGCCAGGAAATTCAGGATGTTATGCGCCAGCAGGTTGAGAAACTGGCTTTCGAGCTGAGCGTTCGCGGTCTGATGAACGTCCAGTTCGCGGTGAAGAACAACGAAGTTTACCTGATTGAAGTTAACCCGCGTGCTGCACGTACCGTACCGTTTGTGTCCAAAGCGACCGGTGTACCGCTGGCGAAAGTCGCCGCGCGTGTGATGGCAGGTCAGACTCTGGCAGAGCAGGGCGTGACCGAAGAAGTTATCCCACCTTACTACTCCGTAAAAGAAGTGGTGCTGCCGTTTAACAAATTCCCTGGTGTTGACCCGATTTTGGGGCCGGAAATGCGTTCTACCGGTGAAGTCATGGGTGTTGGCCGCACCTTCGCTGAAGCCTTTGCCAAAGCACAGCTGGGCAGTAACTCAGGCATGAAGAAAGCCGGTCGCGCACTGTTGTCTGTCCGCGAAGGCGACAAAGGCCGCGTGGTGGATTTAGCCGCGAAACTGCTCAAACGTGGTTTCGAGCTGGATGCAACTCACGGTACGGCAGTGGTACTTGGCGAAGCCGGGATTAACCCGCGTCTGGTCAACAAGGTGCATGAAGGCCGTCCGCATATTCAGGACCGTATCAAGAACGGCGAATATGTGTATATCGTGAATACCACGGCGGGCCGTCAGGCGATTGAAGACTCCAAGCTTATCCGTCGCAGCGCACTGCAATACAAAGTGCATTACGACACCACGCTGAACGGTGGTTTCGCCACCGCGATGGCGCTGTCTTCAGACCCGACTGAGCAGGTGATTTCAGTGCAGGAAATGCACGCGGAAATCAAAGGCTAATGGCATAATTGACGGGTTATATACAGTCGGCGAAAGGCGTGGCGAAAGCTGCGCCTTTTCTTTTTATACGCCCGGCTTTTACCAGAAAGCCCAAAATTGCGTATGCTGAAGTAAAGCTAATAAGACAAGAGACCTGCATGATTTTAATAATTTACGCCCATCCTTATCCGCGCCATTCGCGGGCCAACCAGGGATTGCTCTCGGCGGTCAGCGATTTGCCCAACGTGGAAGTGCGTTCGCTGTATGACCTTTACCCTGATTTTAATATTGATATTGCCGCTGAACAGAAAGCGGTTGAACGTGCGGATCTGGTGGTATTTCAGCATCCTATCCAATGGTACAGCCTGCCGCCGTTGATGAAACTGTGGATCGACAAAGTGCTCGAACACGGTTGGGCTTACGGTCACGAAGGTAATGCGCTGAATGGCAAGCATTGCCTGTGGGCAGTGACGACCGGCGGCAACGAACATCACTTTGAACTGGGCGATCATCCTGATTTTGATGTGCTGGCGCAGCCGTTGCAGGCGACTGCTATCTATTGTGGTATGCACTGGCTGCCGTATTTTGCCGTTCATAATACCTTCATTTGTGACGAAGTGGCGCTGAAAGCGGCGGGCGAAGAATATCGTCGTCGTCTGACTGCCTGTCTGAGCCTGAAAGAAGGCTGCCCGCCGGAGGTGGATTTTGGATAACCATAACCTGATGATTGAAGGGCTGATTTATCTCGGCTCGGCGGCATTGTTCGTGCCAATTGCGGTAAGACTGGGGCTGGGATCGGTGCTCGGTTATCTGATTGCCGGCTGCATTATCGGTCCGTGGGGGCTGAAACTGGTTTCTGATGCGGAGTCTATTCTGACCTTTGCAGAAATCGGTGTGGTACTGATGCTGTTTGTCATCGGGCTGGAGCTGGATCCAAAACGGCTGTGGACGATGCGTGCCTCGGTGTTTGGCGGTGGCAGCATTCAGATGGTCGGCTGCGGCGTTGTGCTCAGCGCCTTTTGTTATTTCCTCGGCCTCGACTGGAAAATCGCTTTGCTGATCGGCCTGACGCTGGCGTTGTCCTCAACGGCGATTGCCATGCAGGCGATGAGTGAACGCAGCCTGACAGCCTCACCGATCGGGCGCAGTTCATTTGCCGTATTGCTGTTCCAGGATATCGCGGCGATCCCGCTGGTGGCGATGATCCCGTTGCTGGCGAGCACCGGTGAAGCGACCACGCTGATGAGTTTTGGCCTGTCGGCGGCAAAAGTAGCGGGTGCGCTGGTGCTGGTTATTCTGCTCGGACGCTATGTCACCCGGCCTTTGCTGCACTTTGTGGCGCGTTCCGGGATGCGTGAAGTATTCAGTGCCGTTGCGCTCTTTCTGGTATTCGGTTTCGGTATTTTGCTGGAAATGGCCGGGATGTCGATGGCGATGGGCGCGTTTCTGGCTGGCGTATTGCTGGCGAGTTCTGAATACCGTCACGCGCTGGAAAGTGATATTCAGCCGTTCAAAGGGCTGCTCCTCGGCCTGTTCTTTATCGGCGTTGGCATGTCTATCGACTTCGGTACGCTGGTCCATCAGCCGCTTTTGATCGCCACTTTACTGGTCGGATTTATGGCGCTGAAAGCTGCGTTACTGTGGCTGATTTCCCCCTGGTTGGGTGTGCCGAAAAAACAGCGTGGTCTGTTTGCTATTTTAGTCGGGCAGGGCAGTGAATTTGCCTTCGTAATTTTCAGTACGGCGCAAATGGCGGGTGTGTTACCGGTGGAATGGTCGAAGGCGCTAACGCTGGCGGTAGCACTTTCCATGGCGGTGACGCCGTTGCTGCTGGTGCTGTCCGCGAGGCTTGAACGCAATGCGCCAAAAGATGACCGTCCGCAGGACACCATCGATGAAGAAAATGCGCAGGTCATTATTGCCGGTTTCGGTCGTTTTGGTCAGATTGCCGGTCGTCTGTTACTGGCCAACAACGTTCATACCGTGGTTTTAGATCACGATCCGGATCATATCGAAACGCTGCGCAAGTTCGGTACCAAAGTGTTTTACGGCGATGCCACTCGCGTTGATTTGCTGGAATCGGCCGGCGCAGCGCAGGCCAAAGTGCTGATTAACGCCATTGATGATGTGGAAGCTAACCTTCAGCTGACGGCGCTGGCGAAAGAGCATTTCCCTAACCTGAAAGTGATCGCCCGTGCCCGTGACGTTGACCACTGGTATCAGCTGCGTCAGTTAGGTGTGGAAGCGCCGGAACGTGAACTGTTTGAGGGATCTTTACGTGTCGGTCGTGATGTGCTGGAAGCGCTGGGGCTGGATGCCTATGAAGCCCGCGAGAAAGCCGATTTGTTCCGGCGCTATAACCTGAAAATGCTGGAAGCGACTATCGAGAATTACGAAGATACCGAATTCCGCATCGCCAGTATGCAGCGTGCGAAAGATATGCTGACGGCAGCGATTGAGCAGGATCAGGTGCGTCTGGCTTCCGGTCAGCAGCAGGGCTGGCGAGGCAGTATTGACGGAAAAGCCCCGGAGAACGAGGTGATTGAAGCGAAGGGGTAAACAGACTCAAAACTGAAAACCGGTGCCTGATGCACCGGTTTTTTCTTTCTGAACTTCGCTCAACTTAGCTCAGCGCGACTTTAATACCCAGACCAATCAGCACACCACCCAGCAGCTTATCGATAATTTTCTGCGCTTTTGCCAGACCACGACGCACCGGCGGGCTTTGGATCAGTAACGCCAGTGACGGCCACCAAATTGCAGACAGGCCGACAATTATCGAGGCATACCACAGCTTTTCACCGACAGTGGAATTGATCTGTAAGACCTGCGTGAACATCGCCAGGAAGAACAGCGTCGCCTTAGGATTAAGCAGATTACACAGATAGCCCTGCACAAAAGCCGTGCGCAATTTCACCTGTTGCGGTTCCAGACCATCGAGATTCATCTTGCTGTTGCTGCGTGAGAACAGTGCCTGAATGCCCACCCAGATCAGATAAGCTGCACCGACGTATTTCAGCAAATCGAATAACCACGGCGTCGTGGTGATGACTACCGCCAGACCGGCTACGCAATAAGACATATGCGTGATCACACCGCAAATGACACCCAGTGACGTCATGAGTGCTGCAATGCGCGGATAGCGGGCTGCATTTTTGATGACCAGAAAGAAATCAGGGCCGGGAGAAAGCATGCCGAGGAAGGCGATACTGGCAACAAAAAGGGTGGTTTCAAGCATGAAGATAACCGTCGTCAATGATCAGAACAAAAGAAGGCGGCATGATACGCCAATCCCCGGTAAGTTAAATCACTCTTATTGCTTTTTTTGCAGGCGGCTATAATGATCTTTCCCGTGCTGTACCGTAAACGCCCCGGTGTGTAAGGGTTGTTGTACAACGCGGATGAACAACGCAAACCGCAGATGCAGGGCTCAGCATTTTCGACTGAATTGCCCCGAAACCTGCCTGTTTTTGACCGCCCTTTACCGTCTGAGCTGGCACTTTTAACGGGGAATATCCCGGCAGAGTTAAAGCTTCCTTATATCTTTGTAAAGCGCTGGTCTTCCTATCGACGGCTGATAGGGCTTTCCGTATAGTGGCAGCTCTTTTTTCGGGTCACGCTCCAATTCTTTTTTACACAGGGCTTCACAATGATTATTAGCCTGATCGCCGCACTGGCGACCGATCGCGTTATTGGCATGGAAAACGCTATGCCTTGGCATTTACCCGGTGATCTGGCCTGGTTCAAGCGTAATACGCTTAACAAACCTGTCATCATGGGACGCAAGACGTTTGAGTCAATCGGACGCCCTTTGCCTGGCCGGCTGAATATTGTCATCAGCTCTAAACCAGGTGAACACGAAGGCGTGACCTGGGTAACGTCCGTTGACGCTGCTCTGGCTGCGGCCGGTGATGTGGAAGAAGTAATGGTGATGGGCGGAGGCCGCGTTTACGAGCAACTTCTGCCAAAAGCTAACCGTTTATATCTCACTCACATTGATGCAGAAGTGGAAGGCGACACGCATTTCCCTGATTACGAGCCGGATGACTGGGAAAGCACGTTCAGCGAATTCCATGATGCGGATGAGCAGAACTCCCACGGTTATTGCTTCGAAATTCTCGATCGCCGCGCCTGATCCGCAGGTAGCATGACAGCGGGTAGTCAGCAGTAAAAGTAAAAGGCACCCTTCGCAGGTGCCTTTTTGCTATCTGATTGCCTGCGATTGAGTTAAATCGCTTTGGGGATCTCAGAATGTTCTTTTTCACTGTGACGGTTTGACGGCTGCGTGAAGTAAGTTTTATCTTCCCAGCGCAACATTGTCAGATCCCCTCCCCAGCAACAGCCGGTATCGAGTGCGTAAATACCTTCCGGTGCGCCTTTTCCTTCCAGCGATGCCCAGTGACCAAACGCAATGCTGTAACCTGCTTCCTGTACCGGACCCGGAATATCAAACCAGGGTTTGAGCGGTTTTGGTGCGCTTTCCGGCACATCTTTGCAGATCATATCCAGCTGGCCGTTAGGGAAACAGTAGCGCATGCGTGTAAAGGCGTTGGTGCTGAAACGCAGGCGTGCCAGGCCGGAAAGCTCCGGATGCCAGTTGTTTGGCATATCGCCATACATCGCATCCAGAAACAGCGGATAGGTATCACTGCTCAGCACGGATTCCACTTCACGTGCACACATCTGCGCCGTTTCGAGATCCCACTGCGGCGTGATCCCGGCGTGCGCCATGACCAGCTTCAGCTCTTCATCTACCTGCAACACCGGCTGGCGTCGCAGCCAGTTAATCAGCTCATCCGCGTCTTCGGCTTCAAGCAAAGGCGTAATACGATCTTTCGGTTTGTTAAAACTGATCCCCGCGTACACCGCCAGCAGATGCAAATCATGATTACCCAGCACCATGCGAACCGAATCGCCCAAACCACTGACAAAACGCAGCACTTCAAGTGAGGACGGACCGCGTGCGACCAGATCACCGGTCAACCACAGGACATCATTTTGCGGATTAAAATCCACCTGCGCCAATAGCGCCTTGAGTTCATCGATGCAGCCGTGAACATCACCAATAAGATATGTCGACATGAGGATTAATTTATCAGCGTAGGGATGGCGAGGCGGAAGACCGGAACTGGCACACGGAAGGCTTCACCGTCTTGTGCGACCATTTCATAATGGCCTTCCATCGTGCCCAGCGGCGTTTCTAAAATCGCGCCGCTGGTATAGTGAAATTCGTTGCCCGGCAGGATTAGCGGCTGTTCACCGATAACCCCTTCGCCCTGGACTTCTGTCTGGCGGCCGTTACTGTTGGTAATCAGCCAGTAACGGCGAAGCAGTTGCACATTAAAACGCCCCAGATTGCGGATGGTGATGGTGTAAGCGAAGACAAAACGTTCTTCTTCCGGTATCGACTGCGACTCAACGTAGATACTTTGCACCTGAACACAAACGCGGGGCGAATTAAGCATAACGCTACTCCTGAGGTTCCGGGGTTTTAGGTCGTGTGGACAACCAGTTAGCCAGTTTACAGAATTGCTCTACAGAAATATTTTCAGCACGCATGCTGAGATCTAAGCCCAGTTCGGTCATTTGCTCTGGTGTGAACAGGTGGCCGAGGCTGTTACGCACTGTTTTGCGACGCTGATTGAATGCGTCGGTGGTCAGGCGGCTCAGGATGCGAATATCCGGTACCGGATACGGGATCACTTCATGCGGCACTAAACGTACCACAGCGGATTCGACTTTAGGTGCCGGCGTGAAGGATTCAGGTGGCACTTCCAGAACCGGGATCACGTTGCAATAATATTGCGCCATCACCGTTAAACGACCATACGCCTTGCTGTTCGGGCCTGCAACCAGACGGTTTACCACTTCCTTCTGCAACATAAAATGCATGTCTTTGATGGCATTGGTATAGGTGAACAAATGGAACATCAGCGGCGTAGAAATGTTGTACGGCAGATTACCAAAAACGCGCAGTGGCTGACCGAGTTCTTCAGACAGTTCGCCGAAATTGATTTTCATCGCGTCAGACTGAATGACACGTAATTTGCCCTGATACTTAGGGTTATTTTCCAGACGCGTTGCCAGATCACGGTCGAGTTCGATAACCGTCATGCTGTCCAGGCGTGAAGCGACAGGCTCAGTTAATGCCGCCAGACCCGGACCGATTTCAACGACAGCCTCGCCCGGCATAGGGTGAATGGCCGATACGATGCTATCGATAACAAACTGATCGGTTAAGAAGTTTTGCCCAAAACGTTTACGGGCAAAGTGACCTTGGTGGACTCTACTATTCATTGTTGTTATTTATCGTTGCTGTTATTTGCCATGTGAATGGCGAGATTTATTGCTGTCTTGAAACTGCCCGCATCGGCGGTGCCGGTGGCGGCGAGTTCAAGGGCGGTACCGTGATCAACGGAAGTCCGGATAAAAGGCAGGCCGAGTGTGATATTCACTGCGCGACCGAATCCCTGATATTTTAGCACCGGAAGGCCCTGATCGTGATACATCGATAAAACAGCATCGGCATGTTGCAGATATTTAGGCTGGAATAACGTATCAGCGGGCAGCGGGCCGATGAGATTCATCCCTTGCTGGCGCAGTTCGTCCAGTGCTGGAATGATTATGTCGATCTCTTCGTGCCCCATGTGGCCACCTTCGCCGGCATGTGGATTCAGACCACACACATAAATTTGCGGCTCGGTAATACCAAATTTGGTTTTCAGATCATGATGCAAAATGGTGATGACTTCATGCAGGCATTCGCGGGTAATCGCACCCGGCACTGCCAGTAAAGGCAGGTGCGTGGTCGCCAGTGCCACGCGCAATTCTTCCGTCGCCAGCATCATCACAACGCGGTTGCAATGGCTGCGGTCGGCGAAGAATTCGGTATGACCGATGAAGGGGATACCAGCGTCGTTGATAATACTTTTCTGAACCGGGCCGGTGATCAGTGCTGAGAATTCACCGTTGATGGCACCGTCGCAGGCTCGCGCCAGCGTTTCTACCACGTAGGGCGCATTGGCGACATCCAGTTTACCGGCGGTTACAGGCACGGCGAGTTTAACCGGTAAAATGGTCAGTGTGCCTGCCGCCTGAGGCTCCGGAGGACGACCTTGCTGATAATCGCGCAACTGAATGCTCAGACCCAGTTTCTCTGCTCGTTCAAGCAGCAGGGCCGGATCGGCGCATACCACTAACTCAACAGGCCATGCCTGCTGAGCCAGAGCGAGTACCAGATCCGGCCCAACCCCGGCTGGCTCGCCGGGGGTGATGACCACAGACTTTGTCACGGAAGTATTATTTTCCATTACCATCCATAATTTTCACATACGCTTCAGCACGTTGTTCCTGCATCCACGTCTGAGCTTCTTCCGCAAATTTGCGGTTGAACAGCATGCGGTAAGCACGTTCTTTTTGCGCCGCATCTGTTTTATCGACCTGGCGGGTGTCGATCAATTGGATCAGGTGCCAGCCGAACGAAGAGTGAACCGGTGCGCTCATTTCGCCTTTTTTCAGGTTCATCAGTGCATCACGGAACGCCGGATCGTACATGTCTGGTGAAGCCCAGCCTAAATCGCCGCCCTGATTGGCAGAGCCCGGATCCTGAGAAAGCTGTTTCGCCTCATCAGCGAAGGTCGCTTTGCCGCTCTTAATATCCGCAGCCACTTGTTCCAGTTTTGCACGCGCCTGCGCATCGGTCATTACCACTGAAGGTTTCAGCAGGATGTGACGGGCGTGAACTTCGGTAACGGAAACGGTTTTGTTATCGCCACGGATATCGTTCACTTTCAGGATATGGAAGCCAACGCCTGAACGGATCGGGCCGATAACCTGACCTTTCTGAGCGGTACTTAACGCCTGTGCAAACAGAGAAGGCAGTTCCTGCAATTTGCCCCAGCCCATGTTGCCGCCTTTCAGCGCCTGGGAGTCAGCAGAATAGGTGATTGCCAGTTTGCCGAAATCCGCACCATTATTCAGGTCAGAAACGATTTTCTTCGCCAGCTGCTCAGCAGAATCCACCTGATCCTGAGACGGGTTTTCCGGCAATGGTAACAGGATATGGCTGAGGTTGAATTCAGCACCGCTGCCGTTTTGCGCAGCTACCTGTTTGGACAGCTGATCCACTTCCTGAGGCAGGATAGTGACGCGACGACGTACTTCGCTGTTACGCACTTCGCTGATGATCATTTCTTTGCGGATCTGGGCACGGTAGGTGTTGTAGTTCATACCGTCATACGCCAGGCGGCTGCGAAGCTGATCAACTGAAATGTTGTTCTGCTGAGCGATACTGGCGATAGCTTTATCCACATCCTGATCGTTTGGCGTGATCCCCATACGGGTCGCCATCTGTAATTGGATCTGATCCATGATCAGGCGATCGAGGATCTGGTGACGCAACGTTGCATCATCTGGCAACTGTTGTTTCGCCTGCTGGGCCTGCTGTTTGACGGAGTTAAACAGACTATCTACGTCACTTTGCAATACGACGCCGTTGTTCACGACGGCAGCAACTTTATCAACTTCCTGAGGGGCAGCAAACGCAGTGCTGGCACAAAGCGTCACGCCGAGGAGAAGTGTTCTCCAGTTCTTCATACTTTTTCCATTTGTCTAATCCGCAAGCGCGGGTTTCAATTTCACTGAGTTCGTAGTGTCTTCACTAAATCAGCCCCGTCCGAACGAAACTGGCTGCGGACGGGAACTCAAAAGTGTCGTCGGGCTTAGAAAGCTCGCTGATATGGCAGTATGCCGCTGGCCAACATTTCTTTTGTTCCGAGGGTTTGATTGTTACCGAGGCCCCTAAGTTCAATATTGAAACCAATCTTATTATCATACTTACTTTCGGACTTGGTCGTGTCGTAGTTGGTGATCTTACGTTCGTAGCCAACATTGACTGCCCAGCAGCAGGTATTGTATTGCAGGCCGATTAATTGGTCAGCGCTCTGCTGTGCTTTGGTATCGTAATAATACGCACCAACGATGGACCAGCGGTCGGCAATCGGCCAGCTGGCGATACCGCCGACCTGCGAAATACCGTCCTGATACCCCGGGTTAGTCACCTGAGGTAACGTAGCCTGAATATATTCCGGGCTGGCATAACGGTAGCTCAACTGAATCATTCTTTCCGAGTCAGCGCGATACTCAAGCACCGCATCGCCAAGGGCCAGCGCATCCAGACGGGTGTCATATTGCACACCGCCGCGAACGCCCCAGAAGTTATTGATTTTGTAATAAGTGTCACCCGCCCAAACCAGGCTACCGGTGTCATCACTTTTATCCAGCACGCTGTTCTGATCGCCCGTACGTGGTGGCTGGAAGTAATAAATCTGTCCGGCAGAAGCGTTGAAGCGTTCTTCCAGATTTTCGTCGTAAATACGGGTGGTTAAACCGCTCGCTACCTGATTCGCCGAGGCAATGCGGTCAAGGCCACTGTAGCTCTTATCACGGAACAGACCAGTGTAGTCGGACTGCAGCAACGTGGAGTCATAGGTATTGATCGAGCTTTGGTTACGGTACGGAATGTACAGGTATTGCACTCGCGGCTCGAGGGTCTGGGTGTAATCACTGTCCCAGTCCATCGTGCGGTCAAACACCATTTTGCCGTCGGTCTTAAACTCAGGCATCACGCGGTTCACGGAAGAACGCAGCTTGGTGTCCGGGTTCGCATCATAATACGCATCCGGAATATCCTGCTGATAGTGGGTTGCCATCAGCTTGATTTCGTTATCCAGACTGCCCCAGCCATTACTGAGCGGCAGGCTGAGCGTCGGTTCGAAGTGCGTACGTACTGCTTCCGGGTTATCCGGGTTCACGCTGGTGAACTTCACCGCCTGACCGTACAGGTGCAGGTCGAACGGGCCAAAATCGTTTTTATAGTAGTTAATATCCAGCTGTGGCTGGGCACGGTAAGCATTCTGGTTACCGTAATCAGTAAAGACCTGGAACTGTTTACTGGCCAGCGTCACGTCCCAGTTTTCGTTGGCGTAACCTACGCTGAATTTCTGCGTGGAATAACCATCGGTACTGGAACCGTATTTTGAATCGAAATCGGTGAAGTAGTAAGGGTCACTGACCTTGGTGTAATCGACGTTGAAACGCCACACCTGATCGTAAACACCAGAATGACGCCAGTAGTACATCCAGCGTTTGGTGGTGTTATCGCTGGTACGGCCTTCATCTTTCAGGAACTGATCGTCGATTTTCTTATCATTGCCCAGATAATCGAACTCCATCAGGCCAGCACCGGCGACGGTCAGGTAACGGAATTCGTTCTGCAGCTGCAGACCACGCGTACTCATGTAGTTTGGTGTGATCGTGGCATCGTAGTTTGGCGCAATGTTCCAGTAATAAGGAACCGTCAGGCCTAAACCATTGTTGGTGCTGTATTTGGCGTTAGGGATAAGGAAACCGGAACGGCGCTTATTCCCAATCGGTAATTGCATGTACGGGCTGTAGAACACCGGAACAGGACCGATATGGAAACGTGCATTCCAGATTTCAGCCACTTCTTCCTGGCGGTCCTGAATCACTTCTGAACCGACGACGCTCCAGCTGTTATCACCTGGCAGACAGGTCGTAAACGTGCCGTTATCCATGATGGTGTAGCGGTTGTTGTCACGCTGCTTCATCTTATCAGCCTGGCCACGACCCTGACGGCCCACCATCTGATAATCACCATCCTGAACATCAGTGTCTTTCGTGGTCAGGTTTGCAAAGCCTTTCGGGCCATTCAGCTTGATTTGGTTATCGTTATAACGCACGTTCCCGGTCGCAGTGGCGGTGCGGGTTGGCGCTGGCTGATTAGGATTCGCGATTTGATTGAGCTGAACCTGATCAGCGTCCAGCGTGCTGTTACCCTGAACAACGTTAACGTTGCCGCTAAACAACGCGCTGTCGGGATAATTACCTGTCGCCTTATCGGCATTAATGGTCACAGGCAGTGAATTAGGATCACCCTGCACCAAAGGTTTGTCATAGGTCGGAACGCCGAGCATACATTGTTCTGCGAGATCGGCCATTGCGCCGTGACTGTACAATACTGACCAGATTGTGGCGGCCAGCATTGTCGGTAAGCGTGTTTTCAGACGTCTGTTTTTCATACGTAAAATGGTGTTCCGTCATCAGAGGCATCATGCCGGCAAACGGTCAGAGACTATCTCACTCATCATGGTTGCGCTAGTGTTAAATCCCACCTGTTACGTTGCCGCCGTTAGGCACAACGATAAATGCCGGTTATGATAAAGCAATTTTTAAGCGACGGCATGGCGAATTGAGGAGTATATGCAGTATTGGGGAAAACTGCTCGGACTTATCCTTGGCTTATGGTCAGGTTTAGGCTTCTGGGGAATTGTTGCAGGGTTGCTGATCGGGCATATGTTTGATACCGCGCGTTCCGCGAAACGTCGGGGTTATTTTGCCGATCAGCAGACACGTCAAACCATCTTTTTCCGCACCACGTTTGAAGTGATGGGGAATCTGACTAAATCAAAAGGCAGAGTTACCGAAGCAGATATTCAAATCGCCAGTCTTTACATGGAACGTATGCAACTGCATGGCGAGCAACGCGAAGCCGCGCAGCGCGCCTTTCGTGACGGCAAAGAAGCCAATTATCCTTTGCGGGAAAAAATGCGCGAACTGCGCAGTGCATGTTTTGGTCGTTTTGACCTGATACGGACTTTTCTGGAAATTCAGATCCAGGCCGCGTACGCCGACGGTTCATTGCATCCTAATGAACGCGAAGTGCTGTACGTGATTGCCGAAGAACTCGGGATTTCACGGATGCAGTTCGATCAGTTCCTGCGCATGATGGAAGGCGGCCAGCAGTTTGGCGGCCATCAGCAGGGCGGGCGTTCCTATGGCGGCGGTTATCACCAGACCCAGCAAGGCCCGACGCTGGCGGATGCCTGCAAAGTGCTGGGCGTTAACGCCACTGACGACGCGACGACCATCAAGCGTGCGTACCGTAAACTGATGGGCGAGCACCATCCGGATAAACTTGTCGCCAAAGGTTTGCCGCCGGAAATGATGGAAATGGCCAAGGAGAAAGCGCAGGCAATTCAGGCTGCGTATGATCTGATTAAGCGAGAGAAAGGCTTCAAGTAAGCCGCTGCGGTCTGAAGAAACAATTTTAATAAACGAAAGGCGCTGAATTCAGCGCCTTTTTTCTTGTTCATTTATACCCTGACATCCGTCAGAAATCCGGTTCGCAGTTAAACACCAGCGGCGCATCGGTTATCGGATGGTAAAACGACAGCTCCTGCGCATGCAGTTGCAGACGTTCCGCAGCGGCGAGCGCCTGTGGATGGGCATAAAACTTATCACCCAGAATCGGATGACCCAGCGCCAGAAGATGTACGCGCAGCTGGTGTGAACGTCCGGTGATAGGGCGCAGTTTCACCCGCGTGGTGCCGTCTTCATCCCAGGACATCACTTCATACTGCGTCAGCGCTTTCTTGCCGGTCTCATGGCAGACTTTCTGTTTCGGCCGGTTGGGATAATCGCAAATCAGCGGCAAATCGATAATGCCGTAATCTTCTTCAACCCGTCCCCAGACCCGCGCGATGTACACTTTCTTGGTTTCGCGCTCGCGGAACTGACGTTTCAGTTCGCGCTCTGCGTCCTTAGTCAGCGCCACCACGATCACGCCGCTGGTCGACATATCCAGACGATGGACCGATTCGGCTTCCGGGAATTCCTGCTGAATACGTGTCATCAGGCTGTCCTGATGCTCGGCTAATTTACCTGGCACTGAAAGCAGTCCGCTCGGCTTATTCACCACCATGATGTGTTCATCCTGAAAAATCACCTGTAACCAGGGATCGGTCGGCGGATTGTAATTCTCCAGCGGCCGGGTTTTGGAAGGCTCAGGGATGTTCGGTTGATGTTCGCTCATAGCGGTTTCAGTCTGTGTCCGGTTTTAAAAGAAGAAGGGATGCAGACTGTCTGCATCCCGTCGGGCTTACTGGTGGCTGACCACCACAAGGCGAATAGCATCCAGACGCCAGCTGGCATCGTTCAGATTCGCCAGCACCTGCTTGCGGTTAGAGTCTACCGATTCCAGTTCGTCATCACGAATGTTCGGGTTCACTTCCTTCAGCGCTTTCAGGCGATCCAGTTCCTGGGTCAGTTGCTCGTCGGCTTCAACCTTCGCCGCTTCAATCAGCGCACGTGCCTGTTCAGCGATTTTCGCTTCTGCCTGTTGCAGCATGGCGTGAACATCCTGCTGAACCGCATTTACCAGCTTGCTGGAGTTATGACGGTTGATGGCGTTCAGCTGGCGGTTAAAGCTTTCGAATTCTACCTGAGCAGCCAGGTTGGTGCCTTTGCGATCCATCAACATACGCACCGGTGTCGGTGGCAGGAAACGGGTCAGCTGCAGGTGTTTCGGCGCCTGACATTCCACCACGTAAACCAGTTCAGCCAGCAGGGTACCGACCGGCAGCGCTTTGTTTTTCAGGATCGAAACCGCACAACTGCCGGTATCGCCGGAAAGGATCAAGTCCAGACCATTACGCACGATCGGGTGTTCCCAGCTGATGAACTGCGCATCTTCACGAGACAGCGCCTGTTCACGGTCGAACGTCACGGTACAGCCGTCTTCCGGCAGCCCCGGGAAATCCGGCACCAGCATATGATCTGAAGGCGTCAGCACGATCAGATTATCGCTGCGATCGTCCTGATTGATGCCGACGATGTCGAACAGGTTCAGCGCAAAATTCACCAGATTAACGTCGTTATCCTGTTCGCCAATCTCTTTCGCCAGTTGCTGCGCACGTTCGCCGCCGTTGGAATGCATCTCCAGCAGACGGTCGCGGCCATTTTCCAGCTTTTCTTTCAGCGCGTCATGTTCTGAGCGGCATTCGAGAATGAATTCGTCCAGACCGGCCTGCTCGGCAGGAGTGGCCAGGAAGGCAATCAATTGTCCGTAAGCGCTGTCATAAATGGTACGGCCGGTCGGACAGGTATGTTCGAACGCGTCCAGACCTTCATGAAACCAGCGCACGAGCACCGACTGCGCGGTCTGCTCGAGGTAAGGCACCATGATGTCGATATTATTTTGCTGACCGATACGATCCAGACGCCCGATACGCTGTTCCAGCAGATCCGGGTTAAACGGCAGATCGAACATCACCATTTTGCTGGCGAACTGGAAGTTACGGCCTTCGGAGCCGATTTCAGAACACAGCAGAACCTGCGCGCCTTCTTCCTGTGATGCAAAGTAAGCGGCAGCGCGGTCACGTTCAATGATCGACAAACCTTCGTGGAACACGGCGGCACGGATCGCTTCGCGCTCACGCAGAACCTGCTCCAGCTGTAAGGCGGTGGCGGCTTTGGCGCAGATCACCAGCACTTTCTCGTCGCGGTTGGCGGTCAGATAACCGAGCAGCCATTCGACGCGCGGATCAAAGTTCCACCAGGTGGCGTTCTCGCCTTCGAATTCCTGATAAATTTGCTCCGGATACAGCATGTCGTGCGCACGGGCTTCAGCGGTTTTCTTCGCGCCCATAATGCCCGAAACTTTAATCGCAGTCTGATACTGCGTCGGCAGCGGCAGTTTCACCGCATGCAGATGACGCTCAGGGAAACCTTTCACACCGTTACGGGTGTTACGGAACAACACGCGGCTGGTGCCGTGGCGGTCCATCAGCATGGAAACCAGCTGTTTCGCCGCCGCTTCATCACCTTTATTGGCGGCGGTCAGCAGAGCATCGGTATCGGCGTTGCCAACACTTTCACCCAGCAGAGCCAGTGCTTCAGGCGTCAGCGGCTCTTTGTTCAGTAACAGCGTGACGGCATCAGCCACTGGCTGATATTGCTGCTGTTCTTCGATAAATTCTTCGTAATCGTGGAAACGATCCGGATCCAGCAGGCGCAGCCTCGCAAAGTGGCTTTCCTGACCGAGTTGTTCCGGCGTTGCCGTCAGTAACAGGACGCTTGGGATCTGCTGGGAAAGCTGCTCGATAACCTGATATTCACGGCTCGGCGCATCTTCGCTCCACACCAGATGGTGGGCTTCATCGACCACCAGCATGTCCCATGCCGCATCAGACAGTTGCTCAAGACGGGATTTATTGCGGCGCACGAAGTCCAGAGAACAGATCACCAGCTGTTCAGTTTCAAACGGATTGGTCGCTTCATGTACGGATTCGGCGTAGCGGTCATCATCAAACAGAGAGAAGCGCAGGTTGAAACGGCGCAGCATTTCCACCAGCCACTGGTGTTGCAGGGTTTCAGGCACCACGATCAGCACACGCTCGGCACGGCCAGACAGAAGTTGCTGATGAATAATCATCCCCGCTTCGATGGTTTTACCCAGACCGACTTCATCGGCCAGTAAAACGCGCGGAGCATGACGCTGACCGACTTCGTAAGCGATGTGCAACTGGTGCGGGATCAGGCTGGCGCGCATACCGCGCAGGCCACCGAATTCCAGACGGAACTGTTCGCGCTGATATTTACGGGCACGGAAACGCAGTGCGAAGCGATCCATACGATCAATCTGACCGGCAAACAGACGGTCCTGCGGCTTACTGAATGTCAGCTTGCTGTCGAGGAGCACTTCACGCATCGCAACGCCGGTTTCTTCTGTGTCCAGACGGGTGCCGATGTAGGTTAACAGGCCTTTGTCTTCAACGACTTCTTCAACCTGCAACTGCCAGCCTTCGTGACAGCTGATGGTGTCACCGGGATTGAACATCACGCGGGTGATCGGGGAATCATTTCGGGCATACAAACGGTTTTCACCGGTGGCGGGGAAAAGCAGAGTAACCATGCGCACGTCCAGTGCAACTACGGTCCCTAATCCTAATTCGCTTTCCGTATCGCTTATCCAGCGTTGACCCAATGTAAACGGCATAATCTCTCTCTGTGTTGTTTGCTCTGTATACGACGACTGCGCAATGCGTGTTCAGCCCGCGAACTTTCTCGGGCAATAGTTTTCTTTCCCCGCCAGATGGCGCGGAATAGTTCGCTGTGTGAGGATGTTTCAGAAATGGGAAAGGGCGCTATGGTAAAGGAAGGTAAGCCTTTCGTCACCTGCGAATCAAAGAGCAATCCTTTTTTTGCTCAGAATAATCCCATCTGACCTGTAATCAGTGTAGCAAAGTCGTCGTGCAGGAAAGGCAAAATACCGTCAGCAACCGGCTCCAGCTGACGTTCGATGTAATGATCGTAATCAACAGGAGACTGGCGGTTTTCCAGCGGTTCAGGCCCGGAAGTGGTCATAACGTAACTTATCCAGCCACCGTTCTGATACTGTTTTGCGCGACCGTGCAGAACATTATACTCATCTGCCAGCCTCGCAGCGCGAACATGTGGCGGGACGTTTTTTTCGTAATCACTCAGTTTGCGACGAAGGCGTTTTCGGTACACCAGCTTGTCATCAAATTCGCCATCGAGCGTGCGCGCCACGTAATCGCGAACGTAATCCTGATACGGCTGGCGGTGGAAAATGCGCTGATACAGCTCCTGCTGAAACTCCTGCGCCAGTTTCGTCCAGTCGGTGCGCACGGTTTCCAGCCCTTTATAAACGATGTGCTCGCCATCGGCGTCGTTCACCAGACCGGCATACCGTTTTTTGCTGCCGGTTTCCGAGCCACGAATGGTCGGCATCAGAAAGCGCTGATAGTGCGTTTCAAATTCCAGCTCCAGCGCGCTTTCCAGCCCGTATTCCTGATGCAGATGCGCTTTCCACCAGGCATTCACCTTTTCCACCAGATGACGGCCAATGACATTCGCATCTTCCTGTGAATGGGCTTTATTGAGCCAGACGAACGTGGAATCGGTATCGCCGTAAATCACCTGATAGCCTTCTGCTTCAATCAGCTCGCGGGTCTGGCGCATGATGTCGTGTCCGCGAAGCGTAATAGAAGACGCCAGACGCGGATCAAAGAACCGGCAGCCGCTGGAGCCGAGCACGCCATAAAAGGCGTTCATGATGATTTTCAGCGCCTGCGAGAGCGGTTTATTTTTTTGTTTTTTAGCTTCCTCGCGGCCCATCCAGATCTGGCGGACAATTTCCGGTAAGCAATGTTTATCCCGCGAGAAGCGGGCGTTGCGGTAACCCGGCACTGAATGTTCGTCGTCCGGTTGTTGCAGTCCGGCGACCAGCCCGACCGGGTCAATCAGAAAGGTGCGGATAATCGACGGGTACAGACTTTTGTAATCGAGTACCAGTACGGAATCATACAAACCGGGGCGCGAATCCATCACAAAACCGCCGGGACTCATTTCGCCCTCTAATTCGCCCAGATTCGGCGCGACGTAACCGGCGCGGTGCATGCGGGGTAGATAAAGGTGGGTGAATGCCGCCACGGAACCGCCGCTGCGATCAACCGCCAGACCGGTCACCGAGGCGCGTTCCAGCAAAAAGGGCATCAGCTCGGTTTTGGCAAAAATCCGCGTCACCAGCTCGCAGTCTTTCAGGTTATAGCGCGCCAGCATCGGTTTATCTTCACGAAAACGCTGCTCGATTTCGGCCAGCCGCTGATAAGGATTGTCGCTGGCTTTGCCTTCGCCTAATAAACTTTGCGAGACGAATTCCAGACTGAACGAGTTGAAGTTCCAGAATGCGGATTTCAGTGCTTCAATTCCGTCAATGATCAGGCGACCGGCGGCAGCTGCGAAAAAGTGTCCCTGTTTAAACCCATGCTCACGCCATTCAAGCTCGCCGCCGCCGCGTCCGAATTTCAGCGGGATTTTGTAGCGGTCTGCGTGTTTTTGTAAAACCCGCAGGTCAAACTGCACCACGCTCCAGCCGATGATGGCGTCGGGATCGTAAGTCTCCAGCCACTCATTGAGTTTTTCCAGTAACTGCGGGCGGCTGTCGACGTAAACCAGATTGAAATCGAACTGTGCATCAGGCGCACCGTTTGGCGGTCCAAGCATATAAACGTGGCGCTGCCCGCAGCCTTCCAGCCCGATGCAGTACAACTCGCCATTTCCGCTGGTTTCGATATCCAGTGAACACAGTTTCAACGGCGGACGATAGTCTTCAGCTGGTTTCATTTTGGTGTCGAGCAGCAACTTGTCTGAAGCGGGTTTACCGCTAAACCACACCGGCGCGGTGATATAGCGCTCCATCAGAAAACGCTCCGGCGGGCGGATATCCGCTTCGAAAACATTAACGCCGTTTTCTTTCAGCAGTTTTTCTATCCGCATCAACTGCAGGTGTTGAGGGCAGTACAGCCCAAGAACAGCGCGGGAATGGAAATCCTGCAACGGCAGCGGGCGCAGGCTGACATTTTTTTCATCGGCGAGAATTCGCTCCGCCATTGCACGCTGTTCGGCGGGAATAAACGCCACCGATTCCTGCAAGGGCAGACGCACTTTTTGCGGGCCGTCGTCCGTTGCCAGCCATAAATCCACCTCCGTACCCCGTGGCGTGTCGCGCCAGTGGCGGGTCAGCACAAATCCCTGACGCGGCGCGGTGTCAGTGGTTCGGGCAGGTGAGGGTACGGAATTTGCGTTAATAAGCGCCTCGGAACAGGTGAAATAAAAGATCAAAAGCAAAGACAGAGTATGGTTATTTATACAGTCTTTGTCTACGTCTCAGGTTTCTGCCAAATACGCATACAATTACACGGTTGACTGCAATAGTTCATGCGCTGACAATTCAGCAGCTTGATGTATTTACTACAATGAGAATGCAGAAAACTCACACTTGTCTCATTTTTCTACGCAATTGGCGTAGGCGTAACTGAATTCTGGGAATTTATGGAAGCCTATCTACAACATCTGGTCGCTCAGTCGGTGGGCTTCGCATTAATTATTGTCGCTGTGGTGGCTTTCTTCGAGTCGCTGGCGCTGGTTGGTCTGATCCTGCCCGGCACCGTGATGATGGCAACGCTCGGCACGCTGATCGGCAGCGGTCAGGTGGGTTTATATGAAGCGTGGCTGGCGGCGGGTATCGGCTGTTTCCTGGGTGACTGGGCCTCATATTTCATTGGTCGCGGTTTCAAGGAACCGCTGCACCGGTGGCGTTTCCTCAGGCGTTATCAGTCATTGCTGGATAAAACCGGTTACGCGCTGGACAGACACAGTTTTGCCACCGTGATCATCGGGCGTTTTATTGGCCCGACGCGTCCCCTGGTGCCGATGGTCGCGGGGATGCTGAATCTGCCGCCTTACAAATTCGCCCCACCGAACATTATCGGCTGTATTTGTTGGCCGCCGGTGTATTTCCTGCCCGGTATTCTGGCAGGCGTGGCCATTGATATTCCGGCAGGGCACAACAGCGCAGTCTTTAAATGGCTGTTACTGCTGGCTGTGGCGCTTATCTGGCTGACGGCGTGGCTGGCGTGGCGCTGGTTCCGTGCCGGAAAAGGTTCGCCCGACGCCCTGACCAAATGGCTGCCTTTACCGCGTTTACGCGTGGTGTGTATTCTGAGTCTGCTGGCGACGTTTGCCAGTTTTGTGATGCTGAGCCAGCAGCCGATGCTGCCGGTTTATGGTCATTTGCTTTGGAAAGTCATCACCCGCTGACCGGCGGAAGTATCCCCAATACTCCGGCCTCCGGCGCACTGCCGTCGGCCAGCGCCTGCGTCGGCCCGTCGTAGAAAATCCTGCCATCTACAATCAGCAGTGTGCGCGGTGCAATCCGCGCCGCGTCGTCCAGATTATGCGATACCATCAGCAGTGTGAGATTTCTTTGCCCGCACACCTTATCCAGCAAACTCAGCATTTCACTGCGCAGCGCCGGATCGAGCGCCGAAAAGGGTTCGTCGAGCAGTAAAACCGGCTGGCTGCGTAACAGGCAGCGCGCCAGAGCGACGCGCTGACGCTGGCCGCCAGAAAGCTGCGATGGCAAACGATCCAAGCATTCACTCAGTCCGACCTGTTGCGCGATATCTTCCAGCGCGTGCTTCTGCTGAATGGAAAGTTTCAGCCCCGGATGCAGCCCCAGCCCCATGTTCTGACGCACCGTCAGATGCGAGAACAGATTGTTTTCCTGAAACAGCATCGATACCGGACGCTTTGCCGGAGGCGTTGCGCTGTGATCGGCACCATTTAGCCAGATCTGCCCGCTGACCGGTGCCAGAAAACCCGCCACCAGACTGAGCAGGGTACTTTTTCCCGCGCCGCTCGGGCCGAGAATGGCCACACGTTCACCGGCTTCAATCTGTAAATCGAAGCGCATCGGCAGATGTTCGTACAAATACGTCAGTTTATTCAGCGTCAGCATGGCGGCCCGGCAATTTCTCAATCAGGGTGAATAACAGGAAACATAACAGCAGTAATAACAGTGCCGTCACCGCACCGTCCTGGCTGCGATAGGAACCGATCTGCTGATACAGATAAAACGGCAGGGTGCGGAAGTTCTCGTTGCCAAACAGGGCAATCACACCGAAATCCCCCAATGACAGCACGCAGGCAAACGCCAGTGCCTGTGCAATCGGGCGTTTCAGCGCGCTCAGTTCTACCCAGCGTAGTCGCTGCCAGCCGCGCATATCGAGTGAAATACACAGCGGGTTGTAGCGTTCGGCGACGTCGCGCATCGGATTATCCAGCACCTTTAATGCATAAGGCACCGCCATCAGCGCATTGGTCATGATAACCAGCGGCCACGGTGATTGCGGCAAACCTGTGGTATCGCTGAGCAGCAGGAAAAAGCCGGTTGCCAGCACGATGCCGGGCATGGCGAGGATCAGCATACCGCTGAGATCCATTGCCTGCGCCCAGCCGTTTCGGTGACGTAAACGCAGCTCTCGGCTGCTCCACAGCAGCATCATTGTCAGCAGCACACACAATATCCCGCTGCCGAGTGCGATACGCACGGATGTCCATAATGCCTGCCAGAGTGCGGGTTGCTGCAAAACACTGACTGCAGCCCGGTTGATGCCGTCGGTGATCACGGCGAGCAGCGGCGGCAGGATAAGTAGCAGCGCCAGACCAATCAGCACGCCATCGGTAATGCGCCGCAGCAGAGAATCATCCGGATTTCGCCAGCGCTGGGCATGCGTTTGCCCGACCGGCAGCGCCTGACTGAGTTTCTGGCTGAGCAGCACCAGCGTCAGACAACAAAACAGCTGGATCAGCGCCAGCGTTGCCGCGCGGTTTAAATCGTAGTCGTAACTCAGCGCCTGATAGATGGCGAGTTCAATAGTGGTCGCCTGCGGCCCGCCACCCAGCGAAAGCACCGTGGCGAAACTGGCGAAGCAGAGCATAAAAATTAACGCCGCGGCGGGGAAAATCTGACGGCGGATGGCAGGCCATTCTACAAAGCGGAATTGCTGCCAGGTGTTCATTCCTAGCTGCGCAGCCAGCTGGCGCTGCTCGACGGCGATATTTTCCAGCGCCTGCAATAAGAGCCGCGCTGCCAGCGGCAGATTGAAAAACACGTGCGCCAGCAAAATGCCCTGCAATCCGTAAGGCGAGAAACGATAATCCACGCCCAGCCAGCCGCAAATCTGCGCAAGCCAGCCTTGTCTGCCGTAGACGCTGAGAATGCCGAATACCGCCACCAGAACCGGTAGCACCAGTGTCATCGCGCACAAGCGTAATAACAGCTGACGGCCGGGAAAGCGGCGACGAAACAGCGCGCGTGCAAGCCAGATAGCAGGCAGCACTGAGCAGAGCGCTGAAAGCAGCGCCTGCCAGAAGGTAAAACGGATCACATGCCAGAGATAAGGATCCTGCCACAGGGCGGCACCGCTCATCTGTGGCGCATGACGCCACAGTGAGCCCAGTGCCAGCGCCGCCACCAGCAGCATCAGCAGCGAGGCGATGGCGCCCGGCCACAGCCAGCGCGGGATCAACGGCTGACGGCGTTCTGCCATGCCTGGATCCACTGGCTACGGTGAGTGGCGACATCCTGAGCGCTGTATTGCAGGGACCTGGCCGGAACCGTCAGCTGTTTAAAGGCATCAGGCAGCGGCGTGTTAATCACCGGATACATCCAGTTGCCGGCCGGGATCACTTTCTGGAAATTTTCCGTGGTGACGAATTTCATGAATTCTTCGGCCAGTTTAGGTTGCTTGCTGTTCGCAAGCTGACCCGCAACTTCGACCTGCATGTAATGACCTTCGGTGAAATCCGCTGCGGCGTAGTTATCTTTCTTCTCTTCCACGATGTGGTACGCCGGAGACGTGGTGTAGCTCAGCACCAGATCACTCTCACCTTTGAGGAATAACCCGTAAGCCTCGCTCCAGCCTTTAGTGACAGTGACGGTTTTCTTCGCCAGTTTTTCCCACGCCTGCGGCGCTTTATCGCCATAGACTTTTTGAATCCACAGCATCAGTCCCAGACCCGGTGTGCTGGTGCGTGGATCTTCGTAAATGACTTTCCATTTCTGGTCGCTGTTGATCAGCTCATCAAGGCTTTTTGGCGGGTTCTTCAGTTTGTTTTTGTCATAGACGAACGCGAAATAGCCGTAATCGTAAGGCACAAACGTGGTGTTATCCCAGCCGCCAGGTACAGTAAGTTTGGCGTCGGTTTTCGGCGCTTTAGCGAATAAACCGGTTTGCTCAGCAGCCTGCAACAGGTTGTTATCCAGTCCCAATACGACGTCGGCTTTGCTGTTTTTGCCTTCCATCCGCAGACGGTTCAGCAAGGAAACGCCGTCTTCCAGCGCAACGTATTTCAGTTCGCAGCCGCACTGGGCTTCAAAGGCTTTTTTAATCGCCGGGCCAGGGCCCCAGTCGGCAGAGAAAGAATCGTAGGTGTAAACCGTCAGAACAGGTTTTGCAGCCAGTGCAGGTGCAGAAAGTAACAGCAGGCAGGACAATAATTTTTTCAACTTTGCGCTCCAAAAAAATGAAAGGGCAAAGGATTTTGAGTAAGCATCGCGCAGTCTCAAATCCCTCCGCCGGTATCAACCGGATCAGGTTCGACGGGTTTACTCTCAGCCTTTTTAAACTTGCTGCGCAGGTGTTGATCGTGCGTCGTGCAGTGCTCGCCATGCTCACGTACTGATGTACGCTGCGCTGGCTGTGCGCTGGACTTCACCCGCTGAACACGTGCTCGCGGCGTTTAAAGATCGAGCTCATTCTTCATTGAAAAGAATAAACTTCTGGCACCCCGTTGAGAACGGATGTCATTCTAGAGATTAACGGCGCGATGCGATAGTCCGATTAACTGTCCGGCGGCGCAAACCAGGCGGATTTGAAGTCGAACCAGCCGAGGGTATTCATGCGCACGCCGCGCATGCTGCGTTGCCCCTGCAAGACTAACCAGTGATGGAACAGCGGATGGATCTGATGATTGTTGATTTGTTTCTGTCCCCATTTCGCCATCGGGAGTTTTCCTTCACGCCATAAGGCGGCGTCCTCGCTGATATCCTCGCTGAAACAATGTCTGGCCAGAGGCAGCTCATGAAAATGGGCAAAAAGGGAAAACTCCAGCGGCAGGGTGAAGTTGGCGCTGCCCAGCCACAGGTCACTTTGCGCATCGCCGCGATGCCAGACGGCATAGTCAACTATCTGAATAATCAGCTCAATGCCCTCTGATATCAGCAGAGGACGCAGTGCGTTGCATATGGCCTGATGCTCTGAATGCTCGCCGTAGAAGGTCAGTGTTACCTGGCTGAGTCCTGCCGGTTTTGGTGGGCGCGGTTGGGGGTCGATATGATGCCAGCGGGGCAGCAGGCCATAGGCGGGAGACCAGTAGCGCTGATAAACCGGCTCCGCGGCGTTGAGCAGGGCTATCGGATTGAGCAAATCACACAGCCACTGGCAGGTTTCATTGTTTTGTCCGACCGGTGAACGCTGGTCAAATAACAGAAAATAGCAGCCTTCCTCAAGGCGGCTTTCCAGTTCACTTTTGCCGGATTCATCGACCTGTAGCTGCACGCCGGAATGCACCAGTTCTTCACTCAGCTCCGGTAACACCCAGATATTTACCTCGTCGATCAGCGCCCGAAAGCCAAAATAATCGTCAAAGGCGCGGATTCGCAGCTGGGTTTTAAGATTGCGCACCACCGAATACGGGCCTGTGCCCACGGGGTGACGGGCAAAATCAGGCAGCGATTGCCACTCACGCGGAAGGATCATGGCGTGTACATTGCCCAGCAGCCAGGGCAACCAGTGGTCGGGAGAAGTCAGATGAACGTCGATAACATTCGGTGTCGGCGATGCTACGGTCGATAAATTGCCGAACAGCGGGTGCGTTTTGAGGCGGGTGAAGGTGGCAATGATATCCGCCATCTCCAGCTCGCGTCCGTGATGAAAATGAATGGCCGGACGAAGATAAAAACGCCAGTGCAGTGGTGAAATTTCCTGCCAGTGATGGGCTAAATCGCCTTCAGCTTCCCCATTTTCCTCATTTATGCGCGTCAGGCCGCTAAAGATTTGCCGGGCAATATGAGTTTCTGAACGGCGCAACATGGTGCCGGGAAGCAGGTTAAACAAAGGGCGATAATACAGAACGCGCAGGATATGTTTGCCCTGACGAAAGCTGCGTCCCAGCTGTGAAAGCAGCATCTGGCGGACCATGGTTTTATCGCCGACCAGCTGAACCAGCTGGTCAATATGATCTTGTTCCAGCAACTCTTCGGCGCGCTGCTGCTGGAGTGCTAGCCCGGTATAAAGAAATTTCAGGGTAGAATGCTTGCCCCGTCCGGCTTGTGCATCCCACATCAGCCAGCCTTGCTCCTGCATGGTGCTGAGTAAGGAGCGCATATGCCGGCGTGAGCAGTTCAGAACTTCCGAGAGTGCCTGTAACGTCGTTTCGGTTTCTTCACCATGACAACTTTGCCACAGGCGAATGAACTGTTGTTGCAAACGGGACGAGGACATAAAAGAGGAACTCCGTGGTCAGTTTTCATCAATTTATCTTTCCTCATATTACGCTGATACTGTTTCTCAACGAAAGCCTGCTGTGAATCACCGGAGGTCAGCATGAAACGCAGTCTGAATGCCCGTTTCTACCAGCGTTACTTCGAAGCCATTAAAAGGAACGCCTCTAAAAATCATGCAGACTGGCTGTCCTGGGTTCCGGTGCAATACCGTCTGGATATTCTGTCCCGTCTCACGCAGTGGGATATGGAAACTCTGGACGAAGAACAGTATCGCCGGCAACTGTGACTTCAGGTCTGACTAAATTCGATTTTCTGAGTAATGGTGTAATTTCACCAGCCAGTGGGGCAACTCACTGGTTTTTTTACTCGCTTTTTTTGTTCATTCACCAGAACTTCCTGAAACTTCGCTACACTGTCTGTCTTGTTTTATGGGCTTTCATTTCTCAGGGACGACGTCATGCCAAAACCTCGTTTTAATCGTATCTATGTCACCTTTCTGGTGGTGTCTTTGTTGTGCGGTATCGCGGGAGCGTTGCAGGCGCCCACACTCAGTTTGTTTCTGACTAATGAAGTGAAAGTGCGGCCAATGTGGGTCGGTCTGTTTTATACCGTCAATGCAGTGGCCGGGATTGCCATCAGCTTCCTGCTGGCTAACCGTTCTGATAACAAAGGCGACCGGCGCAAATTGCTGATGTTTTGCTGTCTGATGGCGCTCGGCAACAGTTTGGTCTTTGCCTTCAGTCGCGATTATCTGGTGCTGATCACCGTCGGTGTGTTGCTGGCGGCGATAGGCAACGCGTCGATGCCGCAGCTGTTTGCGCTGGCGCGCGAGCATGCGGATCGCTCCGCCAGTGAAGTGGTGATGTTCAGCTCGATGATGCGTGCGATGCTGTCGCTGGCCTGGGTGCTCGGTCCGCCGCTCTCCTTTATGCTGGCGCTCAATTACGGCTTTACGCCGATGTACCTGAGTGCCGCCGCGGTGTTTGTCGGCAGCATGTTGATGATCTTTTTCTTCCTGCCGTCGGTGCCGCGGCTTGAACAGCCGGTGGACGAAAAAGTGGTGCCGGTTAGTGCCTGGCGCAATAAAGATGTGCGTCTGCTGTTCTTTTCCTCTCTGCTGATGTGGACCTGCAATATCATGTACGTCATTGATATGCCGCTGTACATCACCAGTGATTTAGGTTTGCCGGAAGGGCTGGCGGGGCTGCTGATGGGAACGGCCGCCGGGCTGGAAATTCCGGCGATGTTGCTGGCCGGTTATCTGGTGAAACGCACCGGTAAACGCAAACTGATGCTGTATGCCGTGGCGAGCGGTGTAGTTTTCTATGCCGGGCTGGTAGCGTTTCAGTTCAAGGCGGCGCTGATGATCCTGCAACTGTTCAATGCGATTTTCATTGGGATCGTGGCCGGTATCGGGATGTTGTATTTTCAGGATCTGATGCCGGGAAGGGCGGGTTCAGCGACCACGCTGTTCACCAACAGTATCTCCACCGGTGTGATTTGCGCAGGCCTGTTACAGGGCTTTATCGTGGAAAAGTTCGGCCATTATCCGGTGTACTGGGCAGCAACCGTGCTGGCGGTGGTGGCGTTAGGTCTGATGTATAAAGTGAAAGACGTCTGAACCACTTCTGATTCGGATAAAGAAAAACCCGCGAATTATGCGGGTTTTTTTATGCTCACAGCTGAGAAATTACTGCATAAATGCAGGCTGATTTTTCTCGTAGCTGGAAATATTCCCTTCGTGTTGCAGGGTCAGGCCGATGCTGTCCAGACCGTTGATCATGCAGTGACGGCGGAAGCTGTCGATAACGAACGGATAGCTTTTCCCGCCCGCTTTTACGGTCTGCGCTTCAAGATCCACTTCGAACTGAATGCCTTCGTTGTTTTTGACAAGTTCGAACAGCTCGTCGATCTGTGCTTCACTCAGTGTGATAGGCAGCAACTGGTTGTTGAACGAGTTACCGTAGAAGATATCGGCAAAGCTCGGCGCGATTACAGCGTGGAAGCCGTAATCGGTCAGCGCCCACGGCGCATGTTCGCGGGATGAACCGCAACCGAAGTTTTCGCGTGCCAGCAAAATGCTCGCGCCTTTGTAACGCGGTTTGTTCAGTACGAAATCAGGGTTAGGTTCCTGGCCGGCATCGTCCAGAAAACGCCAGTCGTTGAACAGGTGCTGACCGAAACCGGTACGGGTAACTTTCTGCAAAAACTGTTTTGGAATAATGGCATCGGTATCGACGTTAGCTGCATCCAGCGGAACCACCAGACCGATGTGTTGGGTAAATTTAGCCATGGTGTTTTCCTCAGTTCAGTTCACGGATGTCAGCGAAACGGCCGGTGACCGCAGCGGCAGCTGCCATCGCCGGGCTAACCAGATGGGTACGGCCGCCACGGCCCTGACGACCTTCGAAGTTACGATTGCTGGTGGACGCGCAGCGCTCGCCCGGTTCCAGACGGTCATTGTTCATCGCCAGACACATCGAGCAGCCTGGCAGACGCCATTCGAAACCGGCTTCGATGAAGATCTTATCCAGACCTTCTTCTTCCGCCTGCGCTTTTACCGGACCTGAACCCGGAACTACAATCGCCTGCACGCCAGTCGCCACTTTACGGCCTTTGGCAATGGCTGCCGCAGCGCGTAAATCTTCGATGCGGGAGTTAGTGCAGGAACCGATAAAGACTTTATCAATCGCGACGTCAGTCAGTTTAATGCCCGGTTGCAAATCCATATACGCCAGCGCTTTTTCAGCTGACGCACGTTCTACCGGATCCGTAAATGAGGCCGGATTCGGGATGGTCTGATTTACCGCCATTACCTGACCTGGATTGGTACCCCAGGTGACCTGTGGTGCGATTTCTGATGCGTCCAGCGTAACAATGCTGTCGAACTTCGCGCCATCTTCAGTTTTCAGGGTTTTCCAGTATTCGACTGCTGCGTCCCAGTTCTGATCTTTAGGCGCGAACTGACGGCCTTTCAGATAAGCAAACGTGGTTTCGTCCGGTGCAACCAGACCGGCTTTGGCACCCATTTCAATCGCCATGTTGCACAGGGTCATACGACCTTCCATGCTCAGCGCCTCGATGGCTTTACCGCAGAATTCTACAACGTGACCGGTACCGCCAGCGCTGCCGGTTTTACCGATAATCGCCAGAACAATATCTTTCGCCGTGATGCCAGCAGGCGCATCACCGGTGACTTCGATTTTCATGGTTTTGGCGCGGCCCTGTTTCAGGGTTTGCGTCGCCAGAACGTGTTCTACTTCTGAAGTCCCGATACCGAAGGCCAGTGAGCCAAACGCACCGTGTGTGGCGGTATGTGAATCACCGCAGACAATAGTCATGCCCGGCAACGTCATACCCTGCTCAGGGCCGATAACGTGAACGATGCCCTGGAAAGGATGGTTCAGGTCATACAACTGCACGCCGAATTCCGCACAGTTTTTGATTAATTCCTGCATCTGAATGCGCGCCATTTCGCCGCTCGCATTGATGTCTTTAGTTTGCGTGGACACGTTGTGATCCATTGTCGCAAAGGTTTTACCTGGCTGACGCACCGGACGGCCCATCGCGCGCAGACCGTCGAATGCCTGCGGAGATGTCACTTCATGAACCAGGTGGCGGTCGATGTATAACAAGGGCGTTTCGTTTTGCGCTTCGTAAACCACATGCGCATCAAACAATTTCTGATACAGAGTCTTAGCCATGTTATGCCCCTTCTTTCACAAAGCGGGCAATGATATCGCCCATTTCACTGGTGCCCAGTGCCTGCTGGCCGTTAGCCAAATCGCCGGTACGATGGCCAGCTTCCAGTACTTTATTGACGGCCTGCTCAATGGCATTGGCCGCGTCATCTGCACCCAGGCTGTAACGCAGCAACAGCGCGGCAGACAGGATTTGTGCAATCGGGTTAGCGATGTTTTTACCGGCGATATCCGGTGCAGAGCCACCCGCAGGTTCGAACAAACCAAATGCCTGTTCGTTCATGCTGGCAGAAGGCAGCATGCCCATCGAGCCGGTGATCATCGCGCATTCGTCGGACAGGATGTCGCCAAACAGGTTGGAACACAGCAGCACGTCAAACTGAGACGGATCTTTAATCAGCTGCATGGTCGCGTTATCGATGTACATGTGGCTCAGGCTGACATCCGGGTAATCTTTGGCGATTTCATTAACCACTTCGCGCCACATAATGGAAGTCTGCAATACGTTCGCTTTATCGATAGACGTCACTTTGCTGCGGCGTTTGCGCGCAGATTCAAAGGCGATACGGGCGATACGTTCAATCTCAAAGCGGTAATACACTTCGGTATCAAAGGCTTTCTCATGCGCACCCTGACCTTCACGGCCTTTTGGCTGCCCGAAGTAAATACCACCGGTCAGTTCGCGCACACATAAAATATCGAAACCTTTAGCGGCGATGTCGGCACGCAGCGGGCAAAACTCTTCCAGACCCTGATACAGACGGGCAGGGCGCAGGTTACTGAACAGCTTGAAATGTTTACGCAGTGGCAGTAATGCGCCACGCTCTGGCTGATCGTTTGGTGGCAAATGTTCCCATTTCGGGCCACCGACGGAGCCGAACAGAATCGCATCAGCTTGTTCGCAACCAGTGACGGTCGCTTCCGGCAACGGGCTGCCGTGTTTGTCGATGGCTGCGCCACCCACATCGTATTCGCTGGTGGTGATCTTCAGACCAAATCGCTGACGTACTGCTTCCAGAACTTTATATGCCTGGGCCATAACTTCAGGGCCAATTCCGTCTCCGGGTAAGACGGCAATATGATGGGTCTTGCTCATGTTCACACCGTTTCCTGATTATTTTGAATGTTGTTGTGTTGCTGACCTGCCTGCTGCAAACGTTGTTTTTCGATCTCAACTTGTTTGCTGCGCCAGATGTTATTCAGTACGTGCACCATCGCTTTTGCGGAAGATTCAACGATGTCCGTCGCCAGACCGACACCGTGGAAGCGGCGGCCATTAAAGGAGACCACCACGTCTACCTGACCCAGTGCGTCGCGGCCCTGGCCTTTCGCGCTCAGCTGGTATTTCACCAGTTCAATCTGATAGCCGGTGATGCGGTTGATGGCCTGATACACAGCATCAACCGGACCGTTGCCGGTGGCGGCTTCAGTAATGATTTCTTCGCCGCAGGACAGATTGACTGACGCAGTAGCGGTAATTTTGGAGCCGGACTGCACGCTGAAATTATCCAGACGATAGAATTCTGGCTCTTCCTGCTGCTTATTAATGAAGACCAGTGCTTCTAAATCGTAGTCGAAAACTTGCCCTTTTTTGTCGGCCAGCTTCAGGAACGCGGCATACAGATGATCCAGGTTGTAATCGGCTTCTTTGTAGCCCATTTCTTCCATACGATGCTTAACGGCAGCACGACCAGAGCGGGAAGTCAGGTTCAGTTGCACCTGATTCAGGCCGATAGATTCCGGGGTCATGATTTCGTAGTTTTCGCGGTTTTTCAGCACGCCGTCCTGATGAATACCTGAGGAGTGTGCGAAGGCGTTTGAGCCGACAATCGCTTTGTTGCCCGGGATCGGCATGTTGGTTATCTGACTAACAATCTGGCTGGTGCGGTAAATTTCTTTGTGATTGATGTTGGTATGAACGTTCATGTAGTCGCTGCGCGTGCGGATCGCCATGATCACTTCTTCCAGCGCAGTGTTACCGGCGCGCTCGCCGATACCGTTCAATGTGCCTTCAACCTGACGCGCACCGGCCTGAATGGCGGCGATGGAGTTACCGACCGCCATACCCAGATCGTCGTGGCAGTGAACGGAGATAATCGCTTTATCAATGTTAGGCACGCGTTCATACAGATTCGTGATGATGCCACCGAACTGAACCGGTGTGGTGTAACCGACGGTGTCAGGAATATTGATGGTGGTCGCACCGGCTTTAATCGCGGCTTCAACGACGCGGCACAGGTTATCCAGCGGCGTACGACCCGCGTCTTCGCAGGAAAATTCAACGTCATCGGTATAGTTACGTGCGCGCTTAACGGAGTGCGTTGCCATCTCCAGCACCTGATCAAACGAACGCTTCAGTTTGGACTCAATGTGCAGGGTAGAAGTGGCCAGGAATACATGGATACGGAAAGCTTCTGCGACGCGTAAGGCTTCTGCAGCGGCGTCTATATCGCCGTCAACGCAACGGGCCAGACCGCAAACACGGCTGTTTTTAATCTGGCGCGCGATAGTTTGTACAGACTCGAAATCGCCAGGAGAGGAGACCGGGAAGCCGACTTCCATCACGTCAACGCCCATTCTTTCCAGCGCCATTGCAATCTGAATCTTCTCTTTAACACTCAGGCTGGCCTGTAACGCCTGTTCACCGTCACGCAGCGTGGTATCGAAAATAATGACTTGCTCGCTCATGGGTTGTTCCTTGTCTGCTTTTATTTTCGCGCCCTGCGGAGGTAAAAAAAAACCCGCGCATCGGCGCGGGTTTATTGTCTGTGGAAGTTGAAATCAGTTCTGATTTTCGCCCACTGGCTTACCGCGCAAATTTTCTGCGTTGAGTAGTAGGCCTAGGAGACGGGTAATCATGAACATGTGTTTTCAGCTTCTCGTAATTGGGTGGTCAGAACGGACATCGTTCAAACAGTGCTTAAAGTGATACGGGAATGTGTGCGGCATGTCAACCTTCACTGTGTGGAAATTCCAGGAAATTGCAAAAATGAGAGTTCATCTCATTTAGCATTAAACACTACTTTACTAAATGTATCCGGAATGATGGTTTTTGTTCATTTAGACCGATGTAAAGAGAAAAAATTAGTCCAAAAATGGACATTACCTTTCCGAATAAGGAGGAATAAACTATTTATTACAATAGGTTGGAAATGATTTAGCGCAGCTTAACTTATTATTCATTTTTCGCATGTTGTTTCTATAAACATTTTATTGTTCTATATCATCAGTTTCAGCCAAGCGAAATGAAGATAGCATTTAACTTTCTGATTATTGGAAATGAGAGTCGATTACTTTCCGAAATTTAGAACGTATAAAAGTACTCAGTTTATCCGCCGGTTTTCTATGATTCAGAATTCATTCCGGTGCCATTTTAAATAAAACAAATAATTAAAGATAATCAGTCCTAAGCAGGTTGAGGTATCTTGAATGGGAAATGTAATGTCCGATCTGACGACAGATAATCAAACTAAGCCTGCTGAAGTGGAAACACATCTTCGCAATGTTGATTTAAATTTGTTAACGGTATTTGATGCCGTTATGCAATTACAAAATATTACACGTGCGGCAAATATGTTGGGGATGTCTCAACCGGCGGTAAGTAACGCTGTCGCCCGGTTAAAAGTCATGTTCAATGATGATTTGTTTGTCCGCTTTGGCCGTGGCATTCAGCCGACAATGCGTGCCCGCCAGTTATTTGGCCCTATCCGCCAGGCACTGCAACTGGTGATGAACGAACTTCCGGGGGCCGGTTTCGATCCGAACGTGAGTATTCGTGAGTTCAATGTGGCAATTTGCAGTCCGCTGGACAAGCGTCTGACTTCACAGGTACTGAATGCAGTCGAAACTTTATCGACCGACGTCAGTATTAAATTGCAAACAATTGTGAACGATAATATAGAACATCAGTTACGTTATCAGAATATTGAATTCATGATCAGTTATCGTAAATTCGATCGTCCCGATTTTTGCAATCAGGCTTTATTTAATGATGAACTGGTGCTGGTTGCAGCGCAAAAACACCCGCGTATCAGTCCGCATATGTCAGATGAAAAATATCTGAAAGAAAAACACGCGGTAATGATGCTCGATCGTTTTTATTCATTCAGTTCACCTTATTATGATGACCCTGAAATGCATTCGCTGATTGCTTATCAGGGGACAGATCTTTCCAGCGTAATGGAGATCGTTTCGAAAACCGATATGGTCGCGCTGGTACCCCGCTGGATTGCCCAGTCGAGTGCCGGAATATTAAATCTGTCCGTTATCCCTCTACCCTGGATGAAGAACAGCCTGACTTGTTATCTGTCATGGCATGAATCTTCCAGTAAAGATAAAGGCAATATGTGGATGAAATCGTTATTAAGCCAATGCATTTTGTCTTTATAGCGGGTCACTCTGATACGTCCCATTTTTACTGTGATTGATTGCGCAGTAAAAATGGCTGGTTATGGTTTTATTTGTGGTTTTTTATCCTGCCTGGTTTTTGCTCCTCGTTAAAGCCATGCAGGCTTTTTTCATTCCTGAATTTCCTTTCCCGGTTTTCCAAAAGAGCACTTGTGCTTCTACAATTTGATTTCACCGTGCAATGTTTGCCGGTAGACTGCGTTAAATCTTTGTAACAGAGCAATGCAGTCAGCCCCTCCTTTATCTGATTGCGCTGGACGCCGGTATAGACGCTCAATGAATCAAACCTTAAATGACTACCATCTGATCACCCGTTTTCGCCAGCAAGTCGTCAGCCGTGCTGAAAATATCGCATTCCGTGAATGGTCGCCTTTGGCTGAAAGCGCACTCACCTGGCGTGAGCTTGGGGAAAAAGTCGATGCACTGTCCGACGTTTTACTGCAGGAAAACGTGGGTGTTCAGGAGCGGATCGCCATTTGCGGGAACAACTCCATCGCCTGGGCGATGACGGATCTGGCTATTTTACAGCTACGCGCCGTCACCGTGCCCGTTTATGCGACCAATACCCCGGCGCAGTCTGCGTATGTGCTTAATGACGCGGATATTCGTATTTTGTTCGTTGTCGGACAGAGTCAGTACGATGCTGCGGTGGCATTGCGTGAACTGTGCCCGCAGCTGAAACATATATTTATGCTCGATAACGACGTGGATTTGCGCGGTGTGTCCATTGCCCGGCATGTTTCAGGCATTGTTCCTCAGGACAGTGTTCTGGCCGCAGAGCGCGAGGCGCGGGTTAATGCCTGCCAGCTCAACGACCTCTTCACGCTGATTTATACATCGGGAACAACGGGTGAGGCGAAGGGCGTGATGCTGGATTATGTCAGTATGGCGACTCAGCTTAAGCAGCACGAAAAACGCCTGAGCATTTCTGACCGCGATGTTTCGTTATGCTTCCTGCCGCTGGCTCATGTTTTTGAACGTGCCTGGAGTTTCTTTGTCATGCACAGCGGCGCACAGAATGTTTTCCTGCGTGAAACCGATCTGGTGCGCGATGCCTTGCAGGCCGTTAAACCGACGGTGATGTGCGCCGTTCCGCGTTTCTATGAAAAAGTCTTCAGCGCCATTCATGACAAAGTCGCCCGCGCCGGAACCGTCAAAAAACGGCTGTTCCACTGGGCTGTCGCGCAGGGCAAAGAGAAGTTTCTGACTGAACGCCGTAAAGCGGGTTATCCCTTCTGGCTTAATCCGGCATATTTCATCGCCGATAAACTGGTACTAAAAAAGCTGCGCAATCTGCTGGGCGGCAATTTACGTTTCCTGCCGGCAGCGGGTGCCAGTCTTGATGACAACGTGATTCTGTTTTTCGAATCGCTGGGTTTGAAAATCAAATACGGCTACGGCCTGACCGAAACCTGCGCGACCGTTACCTGCTGGGAAGAAAACGATTTCCGCTTCGGTTCGGTCGGTACGGCGTTGCCCGAGATTGAAGTACGCATTGGCGAAGAAAACGAGATCCAGGTTCGCGGGCCTACGTTGTTGCGCGGTTATTTCAATAAGCCCGAAGAAACGGCAGCCAGTTTTACGGCTGATGGCTGGTTTAAAACCGGTGATGCCGGGAAAATGGACGCAGAAGGCAATGTGTTCATCACTGAACGGCTGAAGGATCTGATGAAGACCTCGGGCGGTAAATACATCGCGCCGCAGCGCATTGAAGGGACTCTGGTTCAGGATCGTTACATTGAACAGGCGGCGGTTATCGCCGATGAACGTCACTTTGTATCCGCGCTGATTGTTCCTGATTTTGATGTGCTCAATGCTTACGCGCAGAATCACCATATCGATTATCTCAATCGCACCGGGCTGGTTAAAAACGAGCAAATCATTTCACTTTTTGCGCATCAGCTTCGTGAAATACAGCACGAACTGGCCGGTTTTGAGCAGGTGAAAAAGTTTGTGCTGCTGACCAGGCCTTTCACGATGGAAGACGGCGAGCTGACACCGACGCTTAAGTTACGGCGCAAGATTATTTTCAGCCGTTACCAGAAAGAAATCGACCAGTTGTATCGCGAGTAATTCCTTCCCGCACTGTTTTCCCATTTTCCCAGCACAATCACCGGCGAACATACGTTTGCCGGTTCATCCTCATCTTTCTGTCAGTCACGGACATAATTTAATACTGTAATTTTTCGGGCCTTCCTGATATTTCTGACTGGTTGTGACGCTCAGGCAGTGTTTTGTGTTGGGCAGAAGAATGAAGGCAGTGCGAGCCGATATAACGACATTTCCTGATCCTTTTTGGCGTTTGCCTGACTCAGATTCTGACGCTAAGGTACTGAGTTAGATTCGTGAACGCCAATAAGAACAGCAGGGTTTTTTAATCCCGATAGAAAGTCCTAAAATTCAGCGAGTTACCCGTAAATCGTTGCCTGGTAGAACAGCTAGCTGAAATAAAAAGTCATCCTATAGAAGAAGCAAAAGCCTGGAGGCAAAACCATGGAGATGTTGTCAGGAGCCGAGATGGTCGTCCGGTCGTTAATCGACCAGGGCGTTAAGCACGTATTCGGTTATCCCGGCGGAGCGGTGTTGGATATCTATGATGCCCTGCATACGGTCGGTGGGATAGATCATGTGCTGGTGAGACATGAGCAGGGTGCTGTTCATATGGCTGACGGTTATGCGCGCGCCACGGGGGACGTGGGCGTGGTGCTGGTGACTTCTGGTCCCGGCGCAACCAATGCTATCACCGGTATTGCCACGGCTTATATGGATTCCATTCCGCTGGTGGTGCTATCAGGCCAGGTTCACAGTTCACTCATTGGTTATGACGCGTTCCAGGAATGCGACATGGTGGGGATTTCCCGCCCGGTGGTGAAACACAGTTTTCTGGTAAAACGCGCGGAAGATATTCCGACGGTACTGAAAAAAGCGTTTTATCTGGCGTCTACCGGCCGTCCTGGTCCGGTGGTGGTCGACTTGCCAAAAGACGTGGTAAATCCGCAGATCAAATTGCCTTATGCCTATCCTGAACAGGTTGCGATGCGCTCCTATAACCCGACGGTGCAAGGTCATCGCGGGCAAATGAAACGCGCCGTGCAAACCTTACTGGCCGCTAAAAAACCGGTGCTTTACGTCGGCGGTGGCGCGATTAATTCTGAATGTGATGCTGAGTTGCTTCAGCTGGCAGAGAAACTGAATCTGCCGGTGACCAGTTCCCTGATGGGCCTTGGCGCATTCCCAGGCACTCATCGTCAAAGTCTGGGCATGCTGGGTATGCACGGCACTTATGAAGCCAATATGGCGATGCACAACGCGGATCTGATTTTCGGCGTGGGCGTGCGTTTCGACGACCGTACCACCAACAATCTGGCGAAATACTGCCCGAACGCGACGGTCATGCATATTGATATCGACCCGACGTCAATATCCAAAACCGTGAATGCGGATATCCCGATTGTCGGCGACGCAAAACAAACCCTGGTTCAGATGCTGGAACTGCTGGCGCAAAGCGACGAGAAGCAGGAATTCGATGCGCTGCGCGACTGGTGGCAAAATATTGAAAACTGGCGCGGGCGTGAATGCCTCAGCTATGACAAAAATACCGGCACCATCAAGCCGCAGGCGGTTATCGAAACATTGCACCGTCTGACCAAAGGCGATGCCTATGTGACATCCGATGTCGGCCAGCATCAGATGTTTGCTGCGCTGTATTACAAATTCGACAAACCGCGTCACTGGATCAACTCCGGTGGTCTGGGCACGATGGGCTTTGGTCTGCCAGCCGCGCTGGGCGTGAAACTCGGTCTGCCGGATGAAACCGTTATTTGCGTAACCGGTGACGGCAGTATTCAGATGAACATTCAGGAACTGTCGACTGCGCTGCAATACGATTTACCGGTGATCGTGGTGAACCTTAACAACGGTTATCTCGGCATGGTGAAGCAGTGGCAGGACATGATTTACTCCGGCCGCCATTCCCAGTCCTATATGCAATCGCTGCCTGACTTTGTAAAACTGGCTGAAGCTTACGGCCACGTGGGTATTGCTATCCGCACGCCGGATGAGCTGGAAAGCAAACTGGCGCTGGCGCTGGAACAGAAAAATCGTCTGGTATTTGTGGATATCAGCATAGATGAAACAGAACACGTTTACCCGATGCACATCCGTGGCGGTGCGATGGACGAAATGTGGTTAAGCAAAACGGAGAGGACCTGATCATGCGCCGGATTTTATCAGTATTACTGGAAAACGAATCGGGCGCGTTGTCCCGCGTAGTCGGCCTTTTCTCTCAGCGTGGCTACAACATTGAAAGTCTGACGGTAGCGCCGACGGACGATCCTACCCTGTCGCGCATGACCATTCAGACCGTCGGTGATGCCAAGGTGCTTGAGCAAATCGAAAAGCAGCTGCACAAGCTTGTCGATGTGCTGCGTGTGACTGAGCTGGTGCAGGGCGCTCACGTTGAGCGTGAAATCATGCTGGTGAAGGTCCAGGCATCCGGTTATGGCCGTGAAGAAGTCAAACGTTCCACCGAGATTTTCCGCGGGCAGATTGTGGATGTCACGGCAACGCTTTACACCGTTCAGCTTGCGGGGACCAGTGACAAACTTGACGCATTTTTAGCCAGCATTCGTGATGTGGCTGAAATTGTCGAAGTGGCACGCTCCGGGGTGGTCGGTGTTTCGCGCGGCGATAAAATCATGCGGTAATGCTCAAATAATCAGCAAGATGTGAGATTTATTTGAAAGTTAAAAGCCCGGCTCCTGAGCCGGGCTTTCTTTTTTGCGAGTCAGGTGAAGCGATTCGGTAAAACACCTTGCCCGGCAGGGGCTTCTGCGGTTAGATAAAGCATTATCTTTATTAAGGGGTTTGCTCAGTGAAGCTGGATGAGATCGCGAGGTTAGCGGGCGTTTCGCGTACGACGGCCAGTTATGTGATTAATGGCAAGGCGAAACAGTATCGTGTCAGCGATAAGACAGTCGAGAAAGTCATGGCTGTCGTTAAGGAACATAACTATCACCCGAATGCGGTGGCAGCAGGTTTGCGTGCTGGCCGTACCCGCTCTATTGGTCTGGTGATCCCTGATCTGGAAAACACCAGCTATACCAAAATTGCCAATTTCCTTGAGCGTCAGGCCCGTCAGCGTGGCTATCAGCTGCTGATCGCCTGCTCTGAAGATCAGCCTGATAATGAAATGCGTTGCATTGAACATCTTCTGCAACGTCAGGTTGATGCCATCATTATTTCGACTTCTCTGCCACCGGAACACCCTTTCTATCAGCGCTGGGCTAACGACGATTTCCCGATTATTGCACTCGACCGTGCCCTTGATCCTGAGCATTTCATCAGCGTGGTCGGAGCCGATCAGGATGACGCACTGATGCTGGCGCAGGAGCTGCGGACTTTCCCTGCTGAATCGGTACTCTATCTCGGCGCACTGCCTGAGCTTTCCGTGAGTTTCCTGCGCGAGCAAGGATTCCGTCAGGCCTGGGCTGAAGATCCCCGCCAACCAAAATATTTGTATGCGAATGCGTATGATCGCGAATCGGCAGCCGTCGTTTTTGCCGAATGGCTGAAAACCAATCCGATGCCGCAGGCGTTATTTACAACGTCGTTCCAACTCTTGCAGGGCGTGATGGACGTTACGCTGAGAACCGAAGGGCGTTTGCCGGTCGACCTGGCGATTGCCACATTTGGCGATAACGAGCTGCTCGATTTCCTTGAATGCCCGGTTTTAGCGGTGGCACAGCGTCACCGTGATGTGGCTGAACGCGTGCTGGAGCTGGTGCTGGCCTGCCTTGATGAGCCCAGGAAACCTAAGGCAGGGCTGACCCGTATTCGTCGCAACCTGTTCCGTCGTGGCCGTCTGAGCCGTAAATAAATCCCTGACGGGTATTCAACCTGATTACCCGTCGTTCCCCTTTCGCAGCAGTGCATTTTAAATGAACGAATAAAGGGTCTTACCGGTTCTGATAATCGAATGTGAACATTCCCATATAAGTTCAGCGGGTAATTTAGGAGCATTCTCAGCTTGCTGAATTATTAACAAATATTTTCGCCTTTCTTTTGTTGATATAAACCTGCCAATCAATTTCTAAAATACGTTAATGCTGCCTGCAAAAGTGCTGTAGAATTCCCCGCTTAATTTCCTGGAATCAGTGTTTGCCGCTGTTCTGATGGTTTTTAAGATTCCTTAAACGCATGTGTCATGCGGGTTGGCACTAAAAATGATGATGATTTAGCAGTGATAGCCTGAAAAAAAGTAAAATCGGTTTTTCTCATGGCTAACAGGTTAAGAAATGAGAGTTAGATAGCAGAAGAATATAAATAGTTAAATAATGTTCAGTTTGGCTTTTTTTTAAACGAAATTATTAACCCTCCGAAATTTCTTCAACTAATCATGACGTTATTTTCTATTCCGCCTCTAAAACACCTCACAACATTGCGCTGCACTTTCGTGTACCTGCGTAAATATTGCCAAACCGCCTCTGCTCTGGCTTGACAAGGTTTTAAAACCATCCGTAAACTCTTTTCTGTGGGAATTTGTGGGGGAAAGTGGTGAAAAGGGTCACAGAGGGGTAGAGCGGTCATGTTTCGTGGCGCGACGTTAGTTAACCTCGACAGCAAAGGGCGACTTGCCGTACCCACCCGTTATCGGGATTTGCTGAGCGAAGAATCGCAAGGTCAAATGGTTTGCACCATAGACCTCCATCACCCATGTCTCCTCCTTTACACCCTCCCTGAGTGGGAAGTTATCGAACAAAAATTGTCCCGTCTGTCGAGCATGAATCCCGTTGAGCGCCGTATTCAGCGCCTGTTACTCGGGCATGCCAGTGAATGTCAGATGGATAACGCCGGGCGCCTGCTGATTGCAACGACATTGCGTCAGCACGCCGGGCTCGCAAAAGAAGTGATGCTGGTTGGGCAGTTCAATAAGTTTGAACTGTGGGATGAACAGACCTGGTATCAACAAGTTAAGGAAGACATCGACGCTGAACAATCGTCTCAGGAACCTCTTTCTGACCGATTACAGGACTTGTCATTATAAGCATGGTTGAAAACTACAAACACACTTCCGTTTTGCTGGATGAAGCCGTTAACGGCCTCAACATTCGTCAGGACGGCATTTACATAGACGGAACTTTTGGCCGCGGTGGTCATTCACGTCTGATTCTGTCCCAGCTTGGGCCGGACGGACGCTTGCTGGCGATTGACCGTGATCCGCAAGCGATCAAAGCCGCAGAATCCTTTGATGATCCTCGTTTTTCGATTGTTCACGGACCTTTTTCGGATCTCGCAGATTATGTGCGTGCTCGTGGACTCGAAGGCAAGATCGACGGCGTATTACTGGACTTAGGCGTTTCTTCTCCGCAGCTCGACGACCCTGAGCGTGGATTCTCATTTATGCGCGACGGGCCACTGGATATGCGTATGGACCCAACCCGTGGTTATTCAGCAGCTGAATGGCTGATGAAAGCGGAAGCCGAAGACATTGCCTGGGTGCTGAAAACGTTCGGTGAAGAACGTTTCGCAAAACGCATTGCGCGCGCGATCGTCGAACGCAACCGTGAGTTGCCGATGACGCGGACCAAAGAGCTGGCCGACCTGATCGCCAATGCCTCGCCGTTTCGTGAAAAGCATAAACACCCGGCCACGCGCAGCTTCCAGGCTATCCGTATTTATATCAACAGTGAGCTGGAAGAAATCGAACGCGCGCTGGATGGTGCACTGGAAATTCTGGCTCCTGAAGGTCGCTTATCGGTGATCAGCTTCCACTCACTGGAAGACCGCATTGTGAAGCGCTTTATTCGCCAGCACAGTCGTGGTGCGCAAGTGCCAGCCGGTATTCCGATGACAGAAGCACAAATCGCTGAGCTCGGCGGTCGTTCACTGAAGTCCGTCGGGAAGATGATGCCTTCAGATGCTGAAGTCGCAGAAAACCCGCGTGCACGCAGTTCAGTTCTGCGTTTTGCTGAGAGAACGACAGCGTGATTGGCAACGAACGCCACGGTTTAGTGGGGGTCATTGCCAGCGATATACTGCGCAATGGCAAGATCCCGATGATTTTGCTGATTGCTGTTCTGATCAGTGCCATTTTCGTGGTGACTACTGCTCACCGTACGCGTTTGCTGACGGCGCAGCGCGAACAATTAGTACTGGAAAGGGATGCGCTGGATATTGAATGGCGCAACCTGATCCTTGAAGAGAATGCCCTCGGCGATCACAGCCGGGTAGAACGCATCGCAACGGAGAAATTGCAGATGCAGCACGTTGATCCATCTCAAGAAATTATTGTGGTTCAGCCTTAAAATGCGCACGGAGAATACAGGCAGCTAATGAAAGCAACACGCACCGCGAAGTTAAAGCGTCCAGAAGATCAAGCCAGCTTTATCAGCTGGCGTTTTGCGTTGTTGTGCGCCTGTATCCTGCTGGCACTGGTTGGCCTGATGTTGCGCGTGGCCTATCTGCAGGTGATTAATCCGGACAAACTGGTGCGGGAAGGTGATCTGCGTTCCCTGCGCGTGCAAACTATTCCTACCTCACGCGGCATGATCACCGATCGCTCCGGTCGCCCTCTGGCGGTCAGCGTTCCGGTCAATGCTATCTGGGCAGACCCGAAAGAAATTAACGATCGCGGCGGTATCACCGTCGATACCAAATGGAAAGCGCTGGCTGACGCGCTGAACATGCCGCTTCCCCAGCTTTCTGCCCGCATCAATGCCAATCCAAACGGTCGTTTCGTTTATCTTGCACGTCAGGTTAATCCTGCCGTTGGCGAATATGTCCATAAACTCAAATTGCCGGGGATTTCCCTGCGTCAGGAATCTCGCCGCTACTATCCGGCCGGACAGGTGACGTCGCATGTTATCGGCGTGACCAACATTGACGGGGAAGGTATTGAAGGCGTTGAGAAGAGTTTTGACCGCTGGCTGACCGGTAAACCAGGCGAACGTACCATTCGTAAAGACCGCTTTGGTCGCGTTATCGAAGATATTTCCACCGTCGACAGTCAGGCCGCGCACAACCTGGCGCTGAGCATCGACGAGCGGTTACAGGCGCTGGTTTACCGCGAACTGAATAATGCCGTGGCGTTTAACAAAGCTGAATCAGGTACCGCCGTGCTGGTTGATGTGCAGACCGGTGAAGTGCTGGCGATGGCCAACAGCCCGTCTTATAACCCAAACAACATGCCGGATACGCCGAAAGACGTGATGCGTAACCGTGCGATCACCGACATTTTTGAGCCGGGTTCCACAGTGAAACCGATGGTGGTGATGACGGCACTGAAAAACGGTGTGGTGCGCGAAAACAGCGTGCTGAACACCCTGCCGTACCGGATTAACGGTCATGAGATTAAAGATGTTGCGCGTTATGCGGAGCTTTCCGTGACGGGCATCTTGCAGAAGTCGAGTAACGTCGGTGTTTCACGACTGGCGTTATCGATGCCATCCGCTGAGCTGGTAGATACTTACTCGCGATTCGGATTGGGAAAACCGACCAATTTGGGGCTGGTTGGAGAAAGCAGTGGCATATACCCTAAAAAACAACGGTGGTCTGACATAGAGAGGGCCACCTTCTCTTTCGGCTACGGGCTAATGGTGACACCTCTCCAGCTAGCGCGAGTCTACGCAACGATCGGCAGCATGGGCATTTATCGTCCATTGTCGATCACGAAAGTTGATCCGCCGGTTTCCGGCGAACGTATTTTCCCTGAACCGCTGGTGCGTACCGTCGTACACATGATGGAAAGCGTGGCACTGCCTGGCGGCGGTGGCGTGAAAGCGGCGATCAAGGGCTACCGTATTGCGATTAAAACCGGTACCGCGAAGAAAGTCGGTCCGGACGGTAAATACGTGAACAAATACATTGCCTATACCGCCGGCGTTGCGCCAGCAAGCAATCCAAGATTTGCGCTTGTAGTGGTTATTAACGATCCACAAGCAGGGAAATATTACGGTGGGGCCGTTTCCGCACCGGTGTTTGGCGCCATCATGGGCGGCGTATTGCGCACCATGAACGTTGAACCAGATGCGCTGACTGCCGATGAAAACGCAGACATAGTGAATAATCAAAAAGAGGCTTCAGGTGGCAGATCGTAATTTGCGCGACATCTTAGCGCCCTGGGTGAGTGATGCCCCGGCGGTAGCGCTAAAAGACATGATTCTGGACAGCCGCGTTGCGGCTGCCGGCGATCTGTTTGTCGCGGTTTCAGGCCATACCAGTGACGGGCGTCGTTTTATTCCCCAGGCAATTGCCCAGGGCGTCGCTGCCGTCGTGGCCGAGGCAAAGGGTGAACAAGAGCACGGAACGGTCTGCCAGATGCATGGTGTACCGGTTATTTATCTCGAAAATCTCAACGTCCTGCTGTCAGAACTGGCGGGATGTTTTTACCAGCAGCCGGGCAAGGCGTTACGTCTGGTTGGCGTAACAGGCACCAACGGTAAAACTACCACCACGCAGCTGCTTGCGCAGTGGAGCCAGTTACTGGGCGAAACCAGTGCAGTGATGGGCACAGTGGGCAATGGTTTGCTGGATAACGTGGTTCCGGCGGAAAACACCACCGGTTCTGCCGTGCAGGTTCAGCACATACTGGCTGACCTGGTGAAACAGGGCGCTACCTTTGCCGCGATGGAAGTCTCATCCCACGGACTGGTTCAGCACCGTGTTGCCGCATTGCCGTTTGCTGCTGCTGCATTCACCAATCTGAGTCGTGATCATCTTGATTATCATGGTGATATGGAGAGTTACGAAGACGCCAAATGGCAGCTTTTCTCCTCGCATCAGGTGGGTCAGAAAATCATTAATGCTGATGATGACGTCGGGACGCGCTGGTTAGCGAAAACGCCTGATGCCATCGCCGTCAGCATGGAAGACAAAATTCCGGCAGGCTGGAAAGGCCGCTGGCTGTTGGCGCGCAGCGTCAATTATCACGATAATGGCGCCAGCGTAAATATCGATTCAAGCTGGGGCGAAGGTAAGTTCGACAGCCGTCTGATGGGCGCGTTCAACGTCAGCAATTTGCTGGTTGCGCTGGCCACGCTGCTTTCCCTCGATTATCCGCTGGCACAATTACTGGCAACCGCTTCTCAACTACAACCGGTTTGCGGACGCATGGAAGTGTTCAATGCACCGGGTAAACCGACCGCGGTAGTTGATTATGCTCATACGCCTGACGCGCTGGAAAAAGCGCTGGCGGCAGCACGTCTGCATTGCCGTGGCACGCTGTGGTGTGTGTTTGGCTGTGGCGGTGATCGCGATAAAGGCAAACGTCCGCTGATGGGCGGTATTGCTGAGCAATTTGCCGACCGCGTGATCGTCACCGATGACAATCCGCGCAGTGAAGAGCCGCGCGCTATCGTTGCCGATATCCTGGCAGGTCTGCTGGATGCGGGGCGCGCGCAGGAAATTCATGGTCGTGCAGAAGCCGTTACCAGTGCGATCATGCAGGCGAAGGAAGAAGACGTGGTACTGATTGCCGGTAAAGGGCATGAAGATTACCAGCTGGTCGGTAATCAGCGTCTGGATTATTCAGACCGTGTGACGGTCGCTCGTTTGCTGGGGGTGATCGCATGATCCGCGTTTCCCTGCAAACTCTGGCGGATGCGCTCAACGCTGAGCTCATTGGCACAGATACCCAAATCGACAGCGTGACCACGGATACCCGTCAGATCACCGAAGGCGGTTTGTTTATCGCACTGAAAGGTGAAAAATTCGATGCCCACGATTTTGCGGCTGATGCTGTAAAAGCGGGTGCAGGGGCTTTACTGGTCAGTAAGCGCTTACCGTTGGATGTTACTCAGTTAGTGGTTGCTGACACCCGCATTGCTCTCGGGCAACTGGGTGGCTGGGTGCGCCAGCAGGTTCCGGCCCGTGTGGTTGGCCTGACCGGTTCTTCCGGCAAGACTTCTGTAAAAGAGATGACCGCGGCGATTTTGCGTGAGTGCGGCAACGTGCTGTACACAGCAGGCAACTTTAATAACGATATCGGTGTCCCGCTCACCTTGCTGCGCCTGACCGCAGAACATGATTTTGCCGTTATCGAAATGGGTGCGAATCATCCTGGTGAGATAGCTTATACCACTGCGCTGGCACGGCCTGAAACGGCACTGGTGAATAACCTGTCCGCTGCTCATCTGGAGGGGTTCGGTTCTCTGGCGGGCGTAGCCCGTGCCAAGGGTGAGATTTTCGAAGGCCTGCCGGAAAAGGGCATTGCGGTGATCAATGCGGACAACAACGACTGGGCGAACTGGCAGCATAAGCTGAACGGTAAAACTGTCTGGCTTTTCTCCCCGACTTTCGGTGAAGGCATCAATTTCAGTGCGACTGACGTCAAAATCAGCCCGCTAAATACCGCGTTCACCCTGCATTCTCCTCAGGGCAGCATTGACGTTTCGCTGCCGGTTCCGGGTCGTCACAACATCGCTAACGCTCTGGCTGCGGCAGCGCTGGCAATGTCTGTCGGTGCCTCCATGGACAACGTGCGTGCCGGTCTTGCGACTCTGCAATCCGTGAAAGGGCGTTTATTCCCGATTGCTCTGAGCGAAGGCAAAACCCTGCTTGATGACAGCTACAACGCGAACGTCGGTTCTATGACAGCCGCTGCACAAGTGCTGGCAGAAATGCCGGGCTACCGCGTAATGGCGGTGGGGGATATGGCGGAACTGGGCGCGGAAAGCGAAAGCTGCCACCGTCAGGTTGGCGAAGCCATTCGTGACGCGGGTATCGACAAAGTATTCAGTATTGGCCATGACAGCCGCATCATCAGTGATGTCAGCGGATGTGGTGAGCATTTAGAGGATAAGGCAGCCCTGACGGCCCGTTTAACGAGCTTACTGTCTGAACACGCGGTAATTACCGTTTTGATTAAAGGTTCACGTAGTGCCGCAATGGAGCAGGTAGTACGCGCGTTACAGGAGAATGCAACATGTTAGTTTGGCTGGCCGAACACTTGGTCAAATATTATTCCGGCTTCAACGTCTTTTCCTATCTGACGTTTCGCGCCATTGTCAGCCTGCTGACCGCTTTGTTCCTGTCGCTGTGGATCGGGCCCCGCATGATTGCCCGTCTGCAAAAAATGTCTTTCGGTCAGGTTGTCCGTAACGACGGCCCGGAATCGCATTTCAGTAAACGCGGTACGCCAACGATGGGCGGCCTGATGATTCTGGCGTCCATCACCATTTCCGTACTGATGTGGGCGTACCCGTCCAACCCGTACGTATGGTGCGTGCTGTTTGTGCTGATTGGCTACGGCATCGTGGGCTTTATCGATGACTACCGCAAAGTGGTTCGTAAAGATACTAAGGGCCTGATTGCCCGCTGGAAATACTTCTGGCAGTCGGTTATCGCGCTGGCCGCGGCTTTCACCATGTATGCCATTGGTAAAGACACGCCAGCGACCGAACTGGTGGTGCCGTTCTTTAAAGACATCATGCCGCAGCTCGGTCTGATGTATATCCTGCTGAGCTATTTCGTGATTGTAGGCACCAGTAACGCCGTCAACCTGACAGATGGTCTGGACGGTCTGGCAATTATGCCAACGGTCTTCGTCGCAGCGGGCTTTGCGCTGGTGGCATGGGCGACCGGTAACATGAATTTCGCCAGCTATCTGCATATCCCTTATCTGCGTCACGCGGGTGAACTGGTGATCGTGTGTACGGCGATTGTCGGCGCGGGACTTGGCTTCCTGTGGTTTAACACCTATCCGGCACAAGTTTTCATGGGCGATGTCGGCTCTCTGGCTTTGGGCGGCGCGCTGGGTACTATCGCCGTGCTGCTACGTCAGGAATTCTTACTGGTGATTATGGGCGGTGTGTTCGTGGTCGAAACACTGTCAGTCATCCTGCAGGTTGGGTCCTTTAAGTTACGTGGGCAGCGCATTTTCCGTATGGCGCCTATCCATCATCACTACGAACTTAAAGGCTGGCCGGAACCGCGCGTCATTGTGCGCTTCTGGATTATTTCGCTGATGCTGGTGCTGATTGGCCTGGCGACGCTGAAGGTACGGTAATTATGGCTGACTATCAGGGTAAAAAAGTCGTCATCATCGGGCTGGGTCTGACCGGCCTGTCATGTGTTGATTTCTTTGTTGCACGTGGCGTGATGCCTCGCGTCATTGATACCCGCGTCAGCCCGCCAGGAATCGATAAACTGGCGGATAACATTGAGCGTCACCTGGGTTCGCTCAACGAAGACTGGCTGCTGGATGCAGATTTAATCGTTTCCAGCCCGGGCGTTGCGCTGGCGACGCCGGCATTGAGCGCGGCTGCTGAGTCTGGCGTGGAAATTGTCGGGGATATCGAACTGTTTTGCCGTGAAACGACGACGCCAATTGTCGCTATCACCGGTTCTAACGGTAAGAGCACCGTCACCATGCTGGTGGGTGAAATGGCGAAAGCCGCAGGCTGGCGTGTTGGTGTCGGCGGCAATATAGGCCTGCCGGTGCTGGCTATGCTGGGTAACGAATACGATTTGTTCGTGCTTGAACTTTCCAGCTTCCAGCTTGAAACCACGTACAGCCTTCAGGCGGCGGCGGCTACCATCCTGAACGTGACGGAAGATCATATGGATCGCTATCCGTTCGGTTTGCAGCAATACCGTGCGGCAAAACTGAAAGTGTATGAGAACGCTGCGCTGTGCGTCGTTAATGCAGACGATGCCCTGACCATGCCGGTGCGTGGCGCAGATAAGCGTTGTGTGAGTTTTGGTGTCGATGTGGGTGATTACCATCTGACCCGTCAGCAGGATGATATCTGGCTGCGTGTTCACGGCGAAAAAGTGCTGAATACCAGTGAGATGCCGCTGACCGGACGCCACAACTACACCAATGCACTGGCTGCTCTGGCGCTGGCGGATGCGGTGGGTATTCCTCATGCATCCAGCCTGAAAGCACTGACCACCTTTACTGGGCTGGCTCACCGCTTCCAGATAGCCTGGCATCATAACGGCGTGCGATGGATTAATGATTCCAAAGCCACCAACGTCGGCAGCACCGAAGCGGCGCTGAACGGGTTACAGGTTGAAGGGACGCTGCATCTCTTGCTGGGTGGCGACGGTAAATCTGCTGATTTCTCTCCACTGACGCGTTATCTGCAAGGCGATAATCTGCGGATTTATTGTTTTGGCCGTGATGGCGCTGAACTTGCAGAGCTGCGTCCTGAGGTTTCCTCCCTGTTTGAAACCATGGAACAGGCGATGCGCGAAATCAGCCAGCATGTGACTTCCGGCGATATGGTTCTGTTGTCTCCGGCCTGCGCGAGCCTGGATCAGTTTCGCAGTTTTGAACAACGTGGTGATGTCTTTACTGCGCTGGCGAAGGAGCTGGGCTGATGCGGTTGCGTATTCCGGGGCTGAGCCTCGTCGGAAAATTTAATGACTGGGTGATGGGCGTAAAGGAAAGCGATTCTGTCACGCTGGTGTTGTACGACCGGACTTTGTTGTGGCTGACCTTTGGTCTGGCGATCGTGGGTTTTGTGATGGTGACGTCGGCCTCCATGCCTATTGGTCAGCGTCTGGCAGAGGACCCGTTCCTGTTTGCTAAACGTGACGCCATTTATCTCGGTCTGGCTTTTGGTTTATCGCTGGTGACGCTTCGGGTACCGATGGCCGTATGGCAGAAGTACAGCAATGTTCTGCTGCTGCTTTCGGTGGTGATGTTACTGGTGGTTCTGGTAGTGGGTAGCTCCGTCAACGGGGCATCGCGCTGGATTTCACTCGGGCCGCTGCGTATTCAGCCTGCTGAGTTCTCAAAGTTGTCGCTGTTCTGCTATCTGGCCAGTTATCTGGTGCGCAAGGTAGATGAAGTACGCAGCAACTTCTGGGGCTTTTGCAAACCGATGGGCGTGATGGTGGTACTGGCCGTGTTGCTGCTGGCTCAGCCTGACCTGGGTACTGTTGTTGTACTGTTTATCACCACGCTGGCGATGTTGTTCCTGGCGGGCGCGAAAATGTGGCAGTTCCTGGCCATTATCGGTTCCGGTGCGTTTGCGGTTGTGCTGCTGGTTCTTGCCGAACCGTACCGTATGCGCCGCGTGACATCGTTCTGGAACCCGTGGGCTGATCCGTTTGGTAGCGGCTACCAGTTAACTCAGTCGCTGATGGCATTTGGCCGTGGTGAATTCTGGGGGCAGGGCTTGGGGAATTCAGTGCAGAAACTGGAATATTTACCGGAAGCGCATACCGACTTTATCTTCTCCATTTTGGGTGAGGAACTGGGGTATTTCGGTGTGGTTTTAGCCCTGTTGATGGTATTCTTCGTCGCTTTTCGCGCGATGTCTATCGGACGTCGTGCGCTTGAGATTGATCAGCGTTTTTCCGGATTTTTGGCCTGCTCGATCGGGGTGTGGTTTAGCTTCCAGGCGCTGGTCAATGTGGGCGCGGCGGCGGGGATGTTGCCGACCAAAGGTCTGACGCTGCCGCTGATCAGTTACGGTGGTTCGAGCTTAATCATTATGTCGACGGCAATCGTGTTATTGCTGCGAGTGGATTTTGAAACGCGGCTGGCAAAAGCCCAGGCGTTTGTAAGGAGTGCCCGATGAGTGGCAATACCCGGCGTTTAATGGTGATGGCTGGCGGTACCGGCGGGCATGTGTTCCCTGGTCTCGCTGTGGCGCATCATCTGATTGCGCAAGGCTGGGAAGTTCGCTGGTTGGGTACGGCAGACCGGATGGAAGCGGATCTTGTACCCAAACATGGCATCGACATTGATTTCATTAATATCTCCGGATTACGTGGGAAAGGTCTGAAAGCGCAACTCACTGCCCCGATTCGCATATATCATGCGTGGCGTCAGGCGAAGGCCATCATGAAACGCTTTCAGCCAGATGTGGTGTTGGGAATGGGCGGATACGTTTCCGGCCCGGGCGGCCTGGCTGCATGGTCACTGGGTATTCCGGTGGTACTGCACGAACAAAACGGCATTGCGGGAATGACCAATAAAGGTTTGTCGCACATTGCTACCAAAGTATTGCAGGCGTTCCCTGGTGCATTTCCGAAAGCGGATGTCGTGGGAAATCCGGTGCGCACCGATGTACTGGCGCTGGAATTGCCAGAAACACGCTTAGCCGGACGCGAAGGCCCGATCCGGGTCTTAGTGATTGGTGGCAGTCAGGGCGCGCGCGTACTTAATCAGAGCATGCCTGAAGTGGCAGCTTTGATGGGCGATAAAATTACGCTGTGGCATCAGGTCGGTAAAGGTGCGCTGGAGTCAGTGAATCAGGCTTACGAAAAAGCCGGTCAGACTCAGCATAAAGTCACCGAATTTATTGATGACATGGCAGCAGCTTATGCCTGGGCGGATGTGGTGGTATGTCGCTCCGGTGCGTTAACGGTCAGTGAAATTGCTGCCGCAGGTTTGCCGGCTATTTTTGTGCCATTCCAGCACAAAGACCGTCAGCAGTACTGGAACGCATTGCCGCTGGAAAAAGCCGGTGCTGCAAAGATTATTGAGCAGAAAGATTTTAGTGCCGCAGCCGTCGCTGATCTGATGGCCGGATGGGACAGAACCCATCTGATGGAAATGGCAAAGGCCGCGCGTGCAGCCGCTATTCCCGATGCGACAGAGCGTGTAGCCGCAGAAGTGGTTGCCGCCCGCAAAAAATGAAATTGAACGGGCCATGCAGTGTGTGGTCCCAGCCGTAAGAAACGGATTAATCAGTAACCTGAAATAGTGAATAAAAACGTGAATACACAACAATTGGCGAAACTGCGTACCTTCGTGCCCGAGATGCATCGTGTCCGGCACATTCACTTTGTTGGCATCGGTGGTGCCGGCATGGGTGGTATCGCCGAAGTGTTGGCAAATGAAGGCTATCAGATCAGTGGATCTGATCTGGCACCGAACGCGGTGACACAGCAACTGACGGCTCTGGGCGCAACGATTTATTTTAATCACCGCCCTGAGAATGTGCTGGATGCCAGCGTGGTGGTGGTATCGACGGCGATCTCTTCCGATAACCCGGAAATCGTTGCCGCACGCGAAGCGCGAATACCTGTGATCCGCCGCGCGGAAATGCTCGCTGAGCTGATGCGTTTTCGGCACGGTATCGCCGTGGCAGGTACGCACGGCAAAACGACGACCACGGCGATGGTCACCAGTATTTATGCCGAAGCCGGTCTGGATCCGACATTCGTGAACGGCGGACTGGTGAAAGCGGCGGGTACTCATGCGCGACTAGGCTCCAGCCGTTTTCTGATTGCGGAAGCGGATGAAAGCGATGCGTCGTTCCTGCATCTGCAACCGATGGTGGCTATTGTGACCAACATCGAAGCAGACCATATGGATACTTATCAGGGTGACTTTGAAATCCTGAAGCAGACGTTCATTAATTTCCTGCACAACCTGCCATTCTACGGACGAGCAGTGATGTGTATTGATGATCCGGTGATCCGCGAGTTGATCCCGCGCGTGGGCCGTCATATGACGACTTACGGTTTCAGCGAAGACGCTGATGTGATTATCGAAAATTATCGTCAGGTCGGCGCGCAGGGGCACTTCACCCTCCGCCGTCAGGACTTGCCGCTCATTAGCGTGACGCTGAATGCGCCGGGTCGTCATAACGCCCTGAATGCCGCAGCCGCCGTGGCCGTTGCGTCAGACGAAGGGATCTGTGATGACGCTATTCTTCGCGCACTGGCAGGTTTCCAGGGAACAGGACGTCGTTTCGATTTCCTGGGCGAATATGCGCTGGATAACGTGAACGGCAAAACCGGCAGCGCCATGCTGGTTGATGATTACGGTCATCATCCGACGGAAGTTGATGCAACGATCAAAGCGGCACGCGCTGGCTGGGCGAACAAGCGTCTGGTGATGATTTTCCAGCCGCACCGTTATACGCGTACCCGTGATTTGTACGACGATTTCGCGAACGTGTTGTCTCAGGTTGATGTGCTGATCATGCTGGATGTGTATCCGGCGGGCGAAGCGCCAATCCCGGGAGCAGACAGCCGCTCGCTTTGCCGCACCATTCGTGCGCGCGGGAAGTTGGATCCGATTTTGGTTTCTGATATTGAAGCCGTGCCGGAAAGTCTGGCGCAGATCCTCGAAGGTGACGATTTAGTTCTGGTGCAGGGCGCCGGTAATGTCGGCAGAGTGGCCCGTAAATTGGCTGATCAAAAGCTGCAACCAGTAAAGAAAGGTGAAGAACATCATGTCTGAGAAAGTAGCAGTATTGTTGGGTGGTACTTCCGCAGAACGCGATGTGTCATTACAGTCCGGCGCCGCGGTGCTGGCTGGCTTACGTGAATCCGGGATTGATGCACACGGCATCGATACCAAAACTTTTAATGTTGCGCTTCTTAAACAAGAAGGCTTCAGCAAAGTCTTTATCGCACTGCACGGTCGCGGTGGCGAAGACGGTACGTTGCAGGGCTTGCTGGAACAAATTGGCTTGCCTTACACCGGCAGCGGTGTGATGGCGTCTGCGCTGACGATGGATAAATTCCGTACCAAGCTGGTGTGGCAGGCATTAGGTTTGCCGGTCGCCCCGTTTGTTGCACTGCATCGTTCACAAATTGAAGAAGCAGGGCAGGGCGCTCTGGCAGCAAAAATCGCCGAATTAGGCCTGCCGGTGATCGTTAAACCGAGCCGCGAAGGTTCCAGCGTCGGTATGAGCAAAGTGACAACTGAAAAAGAATTGCTGCCAGCCCTGCAGGAAGGCTTCCGTCATGACGATAACGTACTGATCGAAAAATGGCTGAGCGGCCCGGAATACACGGTCGCTATCGTGGGTGACGAAGTGATGCCATCCATTCGCATCCAGCCAGCCGGAACATTTTATGACTATCAGGCGAAATATCTGTCTGATGAAACACAGTATTTCTGTCCGAGCGGTTTAAGCGAAGAGCAGGAACAACAGCTTTCTGCGATGGCATTGCAGGCCTATCAGGCGCTCGATTGCAGCGGTTGGGGACGCGTTGACGTGATGCAAGACAGCGACGGCAGCTTTAACCTGCTGGAAGTGAATACGTCGCCGGGCATGACCAGCCACAGTCTGGTGCCAATGGCAGCTAAACACGCCGGGTTAAGTTTCCCGCAGCTCGTTTCCCGTATTCTGGCGCTGGCGAACTGATATGTCTCAAGCCGCCCTGAATACCCGAGAGCGTGAGACGGTCGAAAACAACGGCCGTCGCAGTAACGGTGGCCAGCTGGCTGGGATCGTGTTTCTGTTGTTGGTAGTAGGAACGATTTTATGGAGTGCGTGGGCCGTTGTTGGCTGGATGCAGGATGCGAACCGATTGCCGTTGTCCCAGTTAGTGGTTACCGGGGAACGTCATTACACGACCAATGATGATATTCGTCAGGCGATCCTTTCCTTAGGGGCACCGGGAACGTTCATGACGCAGGATGTAAACGTCATTCAGCAGCAGATTGAGCGTTTACCCTGGATAAAACAGGTCAGCGTCCGTAAGCAATGGCCGAACGAATTGAAGATACACCTGGTGGAGTATGTGCCGGTCGCACACTGGAATGATCTGCATATGGTCGATGCCGATGGCAAATCTTTCAGCATACCTGCCGAGCGTGTGGTCAAACAGAAAATGCCGTTGCTTTACGGTCCGGAAGGCAGCGAACAGGATGTTTTGCAGGGCTTTCAAACAATGAGCCAGGCGCTGGCTGCCGGTAAATTTACGTTGAAAGCAGTGGCAATGAGTGCGCGTCACTCGTGGCAGTTAACTCTGGATAATGACGTCCGGCTGGAATTAGGAAGAGATGACCGGATGGGACGTTTACAACGTTTTATCGAGCTCTACCCGCGATTCCAGCAACAGGCAGAAGCCGATAAGAAACGCATCACTTATGTCGATTTACGTTATGACAGCGGTGCGTCGGTAGGTTGGGCGCCAGAGTTTATTGACCAGCAAAACAGTAATCAGCAACAGAATCAGGCACAGGCTAAACAACAATGATCAAGTCGACGGACAGAAAACTGGTAGTTGGGCTGGAGATCGGTACGGCAAAGGTCGCCGCATTGGTGGGGGAAGTTCTGCCCGATGGCATGGTCAATATTATCGGCGTGGGCAGTTGCCCATCCCGTGGCATGGACAAGGGTGGCGTGAATGATCTGGAATCGGTGGTGAAATGCGTACAGCGCGCCATCGATCAGGCTGAACTGATGGCTGATTGCCAGATTTCCTCTGTTTACCTTGCTTTATCTGGTAAACATATCAGTTGTCAGAATGAAATAGGGATGGTTCCTATTTCAGAAGAGGAAGTCACGCAGGAAGATGTAGAGAACGTGGTGCATACCGCAAAATCGGTACGCGTGCGTGATGAACATCGGGTTCTGCATGTGATCCCTCAGGAATATGCCATTGATTATCAGGAAGGGATCAAAAACCCGGTGGGACTTTCCGGCGTGCGTATGCAGGCTAAAGTTCACCTGATTACCTGCCATAACGATATGGCGAAGAACATTGTTAAAGCGGTAGAACGCTGCGGTTTAAAAGTTGACCAGCTTATTTTTGCCGGTCTGGCCGCCAGTTATGCCGTTCTGACCGAAGATGAGCGTGAATTAGGTGTGTGTGTGGTCGATATTGGTGGTGGAACCATGGATATCGCGGTTTATACCGGCGGCGCACTACGTCATACTAAGGTCATCCCTTATGCAGGGAACGTGGTCACCAGCGACATCGCTTATGCGTTTGGTACACCACCGACCGACGCCGAAGCGATCAAAGTTCGCCACGGTTGTGCATTAGGTTCCATTGTCGGCAAAGACGAAAACGTCGAAGTGCCGAGCGTAGGTGGACGTCCACCACGCAGTCTGCAACGTCAGACTCTGGCTGAAGTTATCGAGCCACGTTACACAGAATTGCTGAATTTAGTGAACGACGAAATTTTGCAATTGCAGGAGCAGTTACGTCAGCAAGGCGTAAAACATCATCTGGCCGCCGGTATTGTTCTGACAGGCGGTGCAGCACAAATTGATGGTCTGGCAGCCTGTGCGCAGCGGGTATTCCATACCCAGGTGCGTATCGGGCAACCCCTGAACATCACCGGGCTGACAGATTATGCGCAGGAACCTTACTACTCAACGGCTGTAGGGCTGCTGCACTACGGGAAGGAGTCTCACCTGAGCGGTGAGGCCGAAGTGGAAAAACGCGCCTCAGTGGGCAACTGGTTCAAACGAATCAATAGCTGGCTGAGAAAAGAGTTTTAATGGTTTAACAACGGGATCATGCTGTTAAGGTTTTTGATCCCGACGCGACAGGCACAAAACGGAGAGAAACTATGTTTGAACCTATGGAACTGACCAATGACGCGGTGATTAAAGTCATCGGCGTCGGCGGTGGCGGTGGCAACGCTGTCGAACACATGGTGCGCGAGCGCATCGAAGGTGTTGAATTCTTCGCCGTTAACACCGACGCTCAGGCGTTACGTAAAACGGCAGTAGGCCAGACTATTCAGATCGGTAGCGGTATTACCAAAGGTCTGGGTGCTGGTGCGAACCCGGAAGTGGGTCGCAATTCTGCAGAAGAAGACCGTGAAGCCCTGCGCGCTGCGCTTGAAGGTGCTGACATGGTCTTTATCGCAGCGGGCATGGGCGGCGGTACCGGTACCGGTGCAGCGCCAGTGGTTGCTGAAGTAGCAAAAGATTTAGGTATTCTGACCGTTGCTGTTGTGACTAAGCCTTTCAACTTCGAAGGCAAAAAGCGCATGGCATTCGCGGAGCAGGGTATCGCTGAACTGTCCAAACATGTGGACTCCCTGATCACTATCCCGAACGACAAGTTGTTAAAAGTTCTGGGTCGCGGTATCTCTCTGCTGGACGCCTTCGGTGCGGCCAACGACGTCCTCAAAGGCGCTGTGCAGGGTATCGCAGAACTGATCACCCGTCCGGGTCTGATGAACGTCGACTTCGCTGACGTGCGCACCGTAATGTCCGAAATGGGTTATGCCATGATGGGCTCCGGCGTGGCATGTGGTGAAGACCGTGCTGAAGAAGCGGCTGAAATGGCGATTTCCAGCCCGTTGCTGGAAGATATCGACCTGTCAGGTGCTCGCGGCGTTCTGGTCAACATCACCGCTGGCTTCGACCTGCGTCTGGATGAGTTCGAAACTGTGGGTAACACTATCCGTGCTTTCGCCTCTGACAATGCAACCGTGGTTATCGGTACATCCCTTGACCCGGAAATGAATGACGAATTGCGCGTCACCGTGGTGGCGACCGGTATCGGCATGGACAAACGTCCTGAAATCACTTTGGTGACGAATAAGCCTGCCGCACAGCCAGTAATGGATCATCGTTACCAGCAGCACGGGATGTCTCCGCTGCCGCAGGAAACGAAACCCGCTGCTAAAGTGGTCAATGATCAAAGCGCGCAATCTAATAAAGAGCCCGACTATCTGGACATCCCGGCCTTCCTGCGTAAGCAGGCAGACTAGTCCGAATTGTAGGATCTCCGCTCTTTGTGCTAAACTGTCCCGCCGACCTTAAGGTATGCTTAGGTCGGTTGGATGGATAAACATTGCGAGATAAAAACGATGATCAAACAACGTACATTAAAACGTATCGTTCAGGCGACGGGCGTCGGTTTACATACCGGCAAGAAAGTCACCCTGACTCTGCGTCCTGCACCGGCAAATACCGGGGTCATCTATCGTCGCACTGACTTGAATCCACCGGTTGATTTCCCGGCAGATGCAAAATCCGTGCGTGATACCATGCTCTGTACTTGTCTGGTTAATGAGCATGACGTACGTATTTCTACGGTAGAACATCTTAATGCGGCATTAGCTGGCCTGGGCATCGATAACATTGTTATCGAAGTCGATGCGCCTGAAGTGCCAATTATGGACGGTAGTGCTGCACCTTTTGTCTATCTGCTGATGGATGCAGGGATTGAAGAGCTGAACAGCGCCAAGAAATTCTTGCGCATCAAAGAAACCGTGCGTGTTGAAGACGGTGATAAGTGGGCTGAGTTTAAACCATTCAATGGTTTCTCTCTGGACTTCACTATTGACTTCAATCACCCGGCGATTGATTCCAGCTCACAGCGCTACAAAATGAACTTCTCCGCAGAAGCATTCGTTCGCCAAATTAGCCGCGCACGTACTTTTGGTTTCATGCGTGATATCGAGTACCTGCAGTCACGTGGTTTGTGCCTGGGTGGCAGCTTTGATTGCGCTATCGTTGTGGATGATTACCGAGTGCTTAACGAAGATGGCCTGCGTTTTGAAGATGAATTCGTTCGTCACAAAATGCTGGATGCTATCGGCGATCTGTTCATGTGTGGGCATAACATCATTGGTGCGTTTACCGCATTCAAGTCTGGCCACGCACTGAACAACAAGTTATTGCAAGCGGTACTGGCTAAGCAGGAAGCCTGGGAATTAGTGACGTTCCAGGATGAAGCTGAATTGCCACTGGCTTTTAAAGCGCCTTCCACAGTATTGGCGTAATCGATACTCGTATTACTTATTACGACTGGTTGTTTTAGCACCCTCTCCGGCTAACTCAGCCAGTCGTTCTAATGCCTTCCTCAGTTTTTCCGGGCTACGGCTCGCCAGTCCTCGTAATTCCTCAGCACTTTGCGCACTCAAATGTCTGACCGGCATAGATTCAGCAGCGATCGCTTTATTTTTAATCGCAATCTGCGAAGCATTTTCCATTTTCGCCATGAGCGAAGGATTAATCCTGATGTCGATTGATGACAATGATGGTAGAATTTGCGCTCGAAGTGCAGAGAGTAATGCGGGTTGTTCGTAGCGTAATCGCATCATCCAGCTGGCATTAGCAATCTCGAGCACTAAAACACCCTGTCGATAATTACCGACACGACACCATGGTTGCATGGGCGCCGGTAACAGACCTTTCACTGCGCGGTTGAGTTTTAATAACGCCGCGGCACGCTGTTGAACAATACGCAGCGGGCTTTGCTCAGTGGAAGAGGCGTCATCGAACAGGATATCTAATAATTGTGGGCGACTATCGCGCATGACGGGCTCCGGCGGATTGTAAACTTGTGATTGGCATTCTAAATCGTTGGCGACAATTTGGCAGAAGGTATTTTTGGCCGCATCTCCTTTTGGGGATGGTCGCGGCAAGCCTTGGCGTGTCAACGAACCTGTCGCAAACGGAACTGCCTGCGGTTCCCAATACATCCTCAAGTCTAAACCGTCTTAACATCGGTAGTACAGGGCTGAGTAATCTTGCATTGCTCCAGGCGAACCGTCGCCCGTCCTTCGGTGTGGATTACTGGCAGCAACACGCATTGCGCACGGTTATCCGCCATCTTTCTTTTGCTCTGGCTCCGCAGGTAGTTTACACCGTTGCCGCGCCGGAAGTAGTGGCTGAAGAAGCCGGTCCGTTACACGTTCAGCAACTGGCTCTGCTGGTTACCCTGAATGCTTTACTGACCCATGAATCCAAACCACCGGTTATCATCCGTCAGACGCAACAACCCTTTCTTACCTTCTCTTTACCACACCAGACTGGCCTGTGGTTAGCACAGGTGCAAGGCATTCGTGCTGGCCCAACCTTCCTGATTTAACAGACTGTAACTTTAAACTCTATCTATAAATCAATAAATTAGTGGCCAGTTCACATGGCCTCCAAGAGATATTAAGCATAATGTTAATCAAATTATTGACCAAAGTTTTTGGTAGCCGTAACGATCGTACACTGCGTCGCATGCGTAAAGTTGTTGACCTGATCAACCGCATGGAACCTGAAGTTCAAAAGTTGACGGATGAGCAACTGCAAGCGAAAACCAACGAGTTCCGTGAGCGTCTGGCAAAAGGTGAAGTACTGGAAAACCTGATCCCGGAAGCTTTTGCTGTGGTTCGTGAATCCAGTAAGCGCGTATTCGGCATGCGTCACTTCGACGTGCAGTTACTCGGCGGTATGGTACTGAACGAGCGTTGCATCGCTGAAATGCGTACCGGTGAAGGTAAAACGCTGACCGCGACATTGCCAGCTTACCTCAACGCACTGAGCGGAAAGGGCGTTCACGTCGTGACCGTCAACGACTACTTAGCCCAGCGTGACGCCGAAAATAACCGTCCGTTGTTTGAATTCCTGGGTCTGAGCATCGGCATTAACTTGCCTGGCATGCCTTCTCCGGCTAAGCGCGCTGCTTATGCTGCTGACATCACCTATGGTACAAACAACGAATACGGCTTTGACTACCTGCGCGACAACATGGCATTCAGCCCTGAAGAACGTGTTCAGCGTAAACTGCACTACGCGCTGGTGGATGAGGTTGACTCCATCCTGATCGATGAAGCACGTACTCCGCTGATCATCTCCGGGCCGGCCGAAGACAGCTCCGAAATGTACACCCGCGTCGACAAACTGATCCCTAAACTGATCCGTCAGGAAAAAGAAGATTCCGATACCTTCCAGGGTGAAGGTCACTTCTCTGTGGATGAGAAAGCCCGTCAGGTCCACCTGACCGAACGTGGTCTGGTGTTGATCGAAGAGATGCTGGTAGAAGCAGGCATCATGGAAGAAGGTGAATCTCTGTATTCCCCGACTAACATTATGCTGATGCACCACGTGACTGCGGCATTGCGCGCGCACGTGCTGTTCACCCGTGATGTCGATTACATCGTCAAAGACGGTGAAGTTATTATTGTCGATGAACATACCGGTCGTACCATGCAGGGGCGTCGCTGGTCTGACGGTCTGCATCAGGCTGTTGAAGCCAAAGAAGGCGTTGAAATTCAAAATGAAAACCAGACGCTGGCTTCTATCACCTTCCAGAACTACTTCCGTTTGTACGAAAAACTGGCCGGTATGACCGGTACTGCGGACACCGAAGCGTTCGAATTCAGCTCTATCTACAAACTCGATACCATTGTTGTGCCAACTAACCGCCCTATGGTGCGTAAAGATATGGCCGACCTGGTGTACATGACTGAGATGGAAAAAATTGGCGCGATTATCGAAGACATCCGTCAGTGTACCGCTAATGGCCAGCCGGTTCTGGTCGGTACGATTTCGATTGAAAAATCAGAAGTGGTATCTAACGAACTCACTAAAGCGGGCATCGCGCACAGTGTTCTGAACGCCAAATTCCACGCCAAAGAAGCAGACATTGTTGCTCAGGCGGGGCAGCCAAGCGCGGTAACTATTGCCACCAACATGGCGGGTCGTGGTACCGATATCGTGCTGGGCGGTAGCTGGCAGGTTGAAGTTGAAAATCTGGGCGAAGAAGTCACCGACGAGAAAATTGCTGAAATTAAAGCTGCATGGCAGATCCGCCACGACGCGGTTCTGGCTTCAGGTGGTTTGCACATCATTGGTACTGAGCGTCACGAATCACGCCGTATCGATAACCAGCTGCGTGGCCGTGCGGGTCGTCAGGGTGATGCCGGTTCATCCCGCTTCTACCTGTCTATGGAAGATGCTCTGATGCGTATCTTCGCCTCTGACCGCGTTTCAAGCATGATGCGTAAACTGGGTATGAAACCAGGCGAAGCGATTGAGCACCCTTGGGTGACCAAGGCGATTGCCAACGCACAGCGTAAAGTTGAAAGCCGTAACTTCGATATTCGTAAGCAATTGCTGGAATATGATGATGTGGCGAGCGATCAGCGTCGTGCGATTTACAGCCAGCGTAACGAACTGCTGGATGTGTCTGATGTGAGTGAAACCATCGCCAGCATCCGCGAAGATGTGTTCAAAGCGACTATCGACAGCTACATTCCGCCACAGTCACTTGAAGAAATGTGGGATGTAAAAGGTCTGGAAGAGCGCCTGAAGAACGATTTCGAGCTGGAAATGCCGATTTCAGAGTGGCTGGATAAAGAGCCAGAACTGCATGAAGAAACCCTGCGCGAACGTATCATGGAGCTCGCGAAAGAATCTTACGCCCGTAAAGAGGAAGTCGTTGGCGCTGAAATGATGCGTAACTTCGAGAAAGGTGTGATGTTACAGACCCTCGACTCCCTATGGAAAGAGCATCTGGCGGCGATGGATTACCTGCGTCAGGGCATTCACTTACGTGGCTATGCGCAAAAGGATCCTAAGCAGGAATACAAACGTGAATCTTTCGCGATGTTTGCTGCAATGCTGGAATCCCTGAAATACGAAGTCGTCAGCGTGCTGAGCAAAGTTCAGGTACGTATGCCTGAAGAAGTTGAAGCAATGGAAATTCAGCGTCGTGAAGAAGCTGAGCGTCTGGCGCGTCAGCAGCAGCTTAGCCATCAGGATCAGCAGGAAATCGAAGTGGCCGAAGCCGCACGTTTGGCTTCATCCGGTGAACGCAAAGTGGGACGTAATGATCTCTGCCCATGTGGTTCCGGTAAGAAATACAAACAATGCCATGGCCGCCTGCAAAAGTAAGATCTCAGGCTAAGTCATCGTGTTAATCTTAAAGGCGGCTAATCACCGCCTTTATTTTTGTCTAAAAGTTCGTACAGGACAGTCTTTGCAGTCAGCGAATAGGTGGATACTGTGACGCTTAAACAACTGAATATCTCAGTCGGCATTATTCGTAATGCTCAGAAAGAAATCTTTATTACTCAGCGCGATGCGTCATCGCACATGGCTGGCTTCTGGGAGTTTCCCGGCGGGAAAATCGAAGCAGGCGAAACGCCGGATCAGGCAGTGATCCGCGAGTTGCAGGAAGAAGTTGGCATTGATGCGAAATCCCCGGTTTTGCTGAAAACGCTCGAGCATCGCTTTCCCGACCGTATCATTACGTTGTATTTCTTCCTGGTGGAAGACTGGCAGGGTGAACCCTATGGTAAAGAAGGACAGCCTAAGCGCTGGGTAGCGCAGTCTGAATTGAAAGAGGAAGAATTTCCTCCGGCTAACGAAGTTATCGTGACTGCCCTTAAAAATAGTCAGTACTGATCGTTTCTGCTATTTGAGCACTCATAGAAAAAGGGGCCGAAGCCCCTTTTTACTTACCCGTTTTCCGGATTAAATTTCTTCTTCACTCCAGTCATCCAGATCATTCACATCGCCTTTGCTCGGGATGCGTTTCTCTTCATCGGCCCACTCACCGAGATCAATCAGCTGGCAGCGCTTGGAACAAAAAGGGCGGAAAGGGCTTTGCTCGGCCCACACCACAGTTTTGCCACATGTCGGGCAATTTACTTCAATAATTTCAGGATCCATTTGCAACTCCTAGCAGCAGGCAAGTTCGAAATTCAGTCGCGCGGGAACCACGCCATATTCGCTGTCCAGGGGTAAAAAGCGAATGGCATAACGGGTTTTATGCCCGGATACTTGCGGATAAAGTTGGTTTTCCATCGAGAGGCGCAATCGTAACAGATCTGCGCCTTCGGCGTTGTCCTGGAAAAAACCATTCAGGCTGATCTGATTACGAAACGCGCCTGACTGGCGGATCAGATCGAGAACCTTTGTGAGTGAGTTATTTAGCGGAGCCAGCGTTTCGAGCCAGTTTTGTACTTCGCTGTCACGCTGAGACTGCACCAGATGCAGCCAAATATGCAGTGTCGGGAGATCAAAACTACAGCAGCCACCAGGAATACTCAGACGCTGACGGACCAGGGCAATCAGGCGATCTTCCTTCAGTGCCTGTCCGATACGCGGTGCTTTCATCAGCACGGACGCACACTGTTTGAGATCAGTACGCAGTCCGTCAATTCTTGACAGATCCACACCCGGAACGTCTTTCCACTGAGATAATTTTTGCTGCTGGCGTTCCAGTTCTTTCAGTAAATCAGTACGGACTTCTCCGCGTTCCAGAACGTCGAGTAAATCGGATGAGGTACGGAAAAATAACAGGGCAGAAGCAATCGATGTGATCTGCGAATTAGAGTGCATCTGTTGCAACAAAAACTCGATACGCAGCCAGGTGCGCATCTTCTCATTCAGGGGATGTTCAAAAAGAACGGTTGCAGCTACATCAGTCATGCTTGGCAATATCCTGTCTGTTTACTGATGCCGCAAATTCCAGATAGCGGCGATGTAATAAGGCAACACGCGGTTCGATAGATTTCGGGTCACCGCTGTTATCAATGATGTCATCCGCACAGGCCAGCCGCTTTTCACGAGTGACCTGCGCAGCAATAATATTTTCAGCCTGCTGACGACTAATTCCGTCACGAAGCATGGTGCGTGAAAGCTGAATCTGAGGCTCAACATCCACTACCAGTACGCGATTTGCCCGCGTCTGTAATCCATTTTCGATAAGCAGTGGCACCACCCAGAGCACATAGGGTTTATCAACCTGTGCAAAAAGCTGCTGTGTTCTGGCATGAATAATCGGGTGCAGCAACTGGTTAACCCATTCTTTATCAGGCGGATAACTGAATATTCTTTCCCGCAAAGCAGGGCGGTTCAGTGAACCATCCGCAAGAATAATTTCGTTACCAAATCGCTGATGGAGCTGGTCCAGCGCAGGTTCCCCCGGTGCAACCACCTGACGGGCAATAATATCAGCATCGACAATGCTCACACCGTGGCGGGCAAAACTTTCGGCAACGGTACTTTTGCCACTACCGATACCTCCGGTCAATGCAACGATATAGCTCATGCTGATGCCCAGATAAAATTAGTTAGGTAAATGATAAAGGGATTGTGATTAAGTGCAAGCCGTCGTCGTCCCGCTTTTCATGCGAAAATTATTCAGCAGCACAATCAAAAGTCTGTGATGTGAGTTGCAAAAGCCATCTTGCCGTTGTCATTTTCCTGTGTATGATAAAACCACTGGAAAGGGTGTCTAAAAATTTGCTGCACACCCTAGCGACCCGTCGCCAAACCAGGACAAACCCGTCATGCGCATTGAAGAAGATTTGAAGTTAGGTTTTAAAGACGTACTCATCCGCCCTAAACGTTCTACTCTCAAAAGCCGTTCCGAAGTTGAACTGGAACGCACATTCACATTCAAACACTCTGCTATCAGCTGGTCTGGCACCCCGATTATTGCCGCGAACATGGACACTGTCGGAACATTCCGTATGGCAACCGTTCTGGCATCTTTCGGTCTTCTGACCGCGGTGCATAAGCATTACACCGTAGAACAGTGGCAGGCATTCATCACCTCATCGGATGAATCCGTCCTGCGCAATGTGATGGTTTCTACCGGAACGTCTGAAGCGGATTTCGTTAAAACTCTGCAAATCCTTGCTCTTTCGCCGCTGCTGAAATTTGTTTGTCTGGATGTCGCGAACGGGTACTCCGAACATTTTGTCGGTTTCCTGCAACGCGTACGTGAAGCCTGCCCGGATAAAGTCATCTGCGCCGGTAATGTGGTCACCGGTGAAATGGTTGAAGAACTTATCCTCTCAGGTGCTGATATCGTTAAAGTCGGTATCGGGCCAGGCTCGGTCTGTACAACCCGTGTGAAAACCGGTGTGGGTTATCCTCAACTTTCCGCGGTAATTGAATGTGCAGATGCCGCTCACGGTCTGGGCGGTCAAATTGTCAGTGACGGCGGTTGCGCGGTTCCTGGCGATGTGGCGAAAGCCTTCGGAGGCGGCGCTGATTTCGTCATGCTCGGCGGTATGCTGGCTGCACATGACGAATGTGAAGGCACAGTCGTTGAAGAAAACGGTGAGAAGTTCATGCTTTTCTATGGCATGAGCTCAGAGTCTGCCATGAAACGTCACGTTGGTGGTGTTGCAGAATACCGTGCGGCAGAAGGTAAAACCGTAAAATTACCTCTGCGTGGCCCGGTTGAAAACACCGTGCGCGATGTCCTCGGCGGTCTGCGTTCCGCCTGTACTTATGTCGGTGCCGAGCGTCTTAAAGAACTGACCAAACGTACGACCTTTATCCGCGTAGCGGAGCAGGAAAACCGCCTGTTCGGCAGCAAATAAGTTAGTTATGTCTGATGCGGCGAGACTCGTTTTCGCCGCTTTCTGCTTTTTATCATTTTGCTTTATCCATTTTCCTACCCCATCACCGACCCTAGCTGGAATATCGGCAGATACATCGCAATCACCAGTCCGCCCACAATGATCCCCATTACTGCCATCAGCACGGGTTCAATGGTTTGCGACAAAGTGTCCGCCAGTGAATTCGCTTTATGGTTATGCAGGTGCGCGAGTTTTTGCAGTAACTCATCCAGAGAACCTGATTCTTCACCGATTTTAATTAGCTGATGGCATAAGGTCGGAAACAGCGGTGACTGAACAAACGCTTTGTGTAAGGGGATCCCTTGCATGATTTGTTCACGTATCTGGTTCAGTGCGACCTGAAAATGCAAATTAGATACAGAAGCAGAGGACGCCGCCAGCCCTGCAATTAACGTCATTCCTGCCTGTTGTGTCATGGCCAGTGTTTGAAAAATCTGGCCGAGGCAGCTGTCTGTAACCAGACGTGAAGTCAGAGGCAACCAGAGCAGAAGCTTTTGCTCACGGAGTTTCCAGCGCGTATGCGGATGCATTTTTTGCAGATACCCAAAACAACCAAGCAAAAGCGCTCCTGCTATCCACGGGCCTGTCGTGATCAACGTTTCCGAGGTGTTGATCAGCATCTGAGTAAACCACGGCAACTTAGCGTCAAAAGATGCATAAATTTTCGCAAACTCAGGCAGAACCAGCGTCAGCATCAGCAGGGTCACAATCGTGGCAATCGCGCTGACGATCAGCGGGTAACGCAGCGCTTTTTTCACCTTGTTTCTCAATTCAGCCTGTTGTTCTTGCTGAATTGCCAGTTGCAGGCAGCATTTGTCCAGCTGACCCGTCAGCTCGCCTATCGAAATAATTTGCCGGTAAATATCAGGAAACGTATCAGGATATTGTCCCAGCATCTCTGAAAGAGGTTTCCCCTCGCAGACGCCTTTGGCGATGTTCAGCAGTACGCAATTCCACGCTGCTTTCGTATGCTCATTGCCCAGCAACGTCAGGCTGTTCATCAGGGGTAAACCGGCCTGCAGAAGCGTCGCCAGTTGTCTGACAAAGGCGACGCGCTCCTGATTTTTCCAAAATTGCCTTCTCAGGCGTTGCTTCATCCTGATACTCACCGGCTGCAGGCCTGCGGCAAAGAGCTGCTGGTAAATGTTGTCTTTATTTATTTCAATGCAGTTTCCCTGCTGAATACTTCCCAGCGTATCGACTGCCAGCCATTGATAAAGTCGCCACTTTTTAGAAACAGCCCCGTTTTCGCTCATAAGCCGGTGTCTTCCCCGGTAACTCTGTAGAGTTCTTCAAGCGAAGTAATGCCTTGCTCGACAAGCAGCATTCCCGCTTCCTGCAAGGTTTTCTGCCCCTGCTCGCGGGCAATTTTACTCAGTTCAGTGACGCCTGCCCCCGCGACCAGAGCCTGCTGCAACCGGGGCGTAATATTGAGTGTCTCGTAAATCCCTGTGCGTCCGTAGTAACCGGAAAAACATTGATGGCAACCTGCGGCTAACCAAAGTGGCATTGTGCTGCTGTGCCCATCCGGGCCTTTTTCGACCAGTGATATATGTGCTTTGCGGCAATGTGGGCAGAGTTTTCGAACCAGTCGCTGTGCGATGACCAGACGTAAACTGGCTGCTATATGAAAACCCTCGATCCCCATTTGTCTCAGACGGGTCAGCGTCTCGCAGGTGGAATTGGTGTGGAGGGTGGAAAGTACCATATGCCCGGTCTGCGCCGCTTTTACAGCAATCTCGGCCGTTTCTTTATCCCGGATTTCACCGACCATAATCACATCAGGATCCTGACGTAATAATGCCCGCAGAACACCGGCAAAACTCAGATCCGTTTTGCTGTTGATCTGCGTCTGATTAATGCCGCTGACCGGAATTTCGATCGGATCCTCAACGCTGCAGATATTTCGGGTAATGGCATTCAGATGCCGCAGGCCGGTGTAGAGCGTTACTGTTTTGCCGCTGCCTGTCGGACCAGTGACCAGAATTAACCCCTGCGGATGTTTCAGCGCTGCTTTGAAATAGTCGAGATCCCTTGGCGTGAATCCCAGCTGTGACATTGACAGGTCCTGCTGTGTCATATGGAGTATCCGCAGCACGATTTTTTCACCGTGCAGCGTCGGCAGGGAGGAAACCCGCATCGAGTATCGCTGATTTTGCAGCATCACTGAAAGCTGACCGTCCTGCGGCAATCTGCGTTCTGCTATGTTGAGCTGCCCCATGATTTTCAGGCGTGCGCATACGCTGGCGGCCATCGAAAACTCAGGGCCGGGGATTTCCTGTAAAACGCCATCAATCCTCACGCGCACCCGGAAGCTGTGCTCAAAAGGTTCGAAGTGAATATCCGAGGCGCGACGGGTAATAGCGTGCCTTAGGATCTGGTTAAGCACATTGATAACCGGTGCATCACTTTGAGCGTTCAGTTCATTCTCGTCACGAGGAACTGACGTGTTTGGATCTTCCTGCGCGACATATTGTTGTGCGCCGGAAGAACCTTTTTCCATCACCTGTTCCAGCCGCGCTTGAGGCCAGCGTTCAAGCTGGACTTTCAAACCAGTGGCGAAACGCAGCACGTTGCTCAGCGATTCTGTGTCCGCCTCGCTTTCATGACAGGCAACGCGAAGGGTCTGCGGGTCACGATGTAAAATGACGGCTTTATATCGCTGGCACAGAGCTTCAAGCGAAGCTTCACTTTGCTGCCTTTCGCTGTGTACCTGCGAATCAGGATCCAGTGGCATATCGGTCATTGAGTTGCTCCCTGACTGTCAAAACGGAACACGCTTTCGCAGGCATCAGCCATCGAAGTGTTGGTGGTGTTCGTGCAACTGCGATTCCAGACGATCCCTCCTGCCAGATTATCGACCACCGGCGTCATGACGACACTGAGCCCTTCCAGCGCCTGTTGTCCGGTGAGTGAGATGATTCCTGCGCTGACGCGTACCTGGCTGACGTAACGGCTGCTGGTTGCGGCGGGGATCCCCTGAGTGCCTGCGTTGCAACCCGTCAGGGTTCCGGCATCAATCACACACAATTCGACGCCGGTTTTATACGGCACCATCGTTTGCAGCATGTCGGTCATGGCAGCTTTCTGGATATAGCTCTGGTAAGCGGGTATGCCGATGGCGCTGAGGATCGCAATTATCGCGATCACTACCATCAGTTCAATGAGGGTAAATCCTTGTTGCCGGTGCATGGCCTTCTCCGTTAAGTAAAACTGCGTGGGTAATGCTCTGGCAGCAAACTAAACGCAGATATCACTGGACTCCAGCCCCATTGTTGGCTTCTCCGCGATGTCTTCCAGGATAAATATGTATGTTATTCAGGACGGCAAAATTTTTGCGCGATGTCCCGCAACAATGAAGATGAAATGAAAAAGGGGATGGCAGTCAGGCCGTGAGAATGCGAGGGTAGGGCGGCAAGATGAAATAGACCGGAAGAAGTCGTGTTGCCCCTGAAAAGGAAGCCAGGGGCAACAGCGTAGCGATCAGCTAAAGCGCATGGAGAGATCCATCGCTCTGACATGTTTGGTCAGCGCACCGACGGAAATGTAATCCACGCCGGTTTCTGCGAACTCACGCAGCGTTGTTTCCGTAACATTACCGGAGACTTCAAGCAGCGCCCGCCCCGCGGTCAGCGCAACGCCTTCGCGCATCATCGGCACGGTAAAGTTATCGAGCATGATGATGTCAGCTTTGGCATCCAGCGCCTGCTGAAGTTCATCAATAGATTCTACTTCGACTTCCACAGGAACGTCGGCATGGATCCACAATGCGCGCTCGACTGCCGCTTTAATTGAGCCACAGGCAATGATGTGGTTTTCTTTGATAAGAAACGCATCGGCCAGACCCAGCCGGTGATTGCTCCCGCCACCGCACAGCACGGCATATTTCAGCGCAGTACGCAGACCCGGCAAGGTTTTGCGAGTGTCCAGCAGCTTGGTTTTTGTGCCATGCAGGATCTTCACATAGTGATTCACTTCGGTTGCCACGCCGGAGAGAGTTTGCACAAAATTCAGCGCGGTTCGTTCACCGGTCAGCAACATACGCGCGGAGCCGGAAAGTTCGCATAATGTCTGGTTTTCAGAAACGGCGTCACCGTCTTTAACATGCCATCTGACGGTGATTTTATCCCCGGCCAGTTGCTTAAAGACTTCATCCAGCCAGCGTTGCCCGCAAAAAATGCCAGGTTCCCGGGTGATGATTGTGGCGGTCGCGTTTTTATCCTGCGGTAACAATTGCGCCGTTAAATCATTGTTAGCATTAGCTTCGCCGCCGAGGTCTTCGCCCAAGGCTTGAGTCACAAGAGTTGGAATATCATTCTGGATACGTTCGAGTAACTGTGCGCGGCGACTTTCAGGGCTGTAGCTGCGGGTAGACATACAAATACTCCGAAATGGCGGATAAGAAGGACAAAAAAACATGCTACCCTGTTGCTGTGATAAGTACCACACAAGCACATCATTGAGGTCTTTGATGCACTTAGAACAAGGCTGGATAGCCGAGGCCCGGCGGGTCGTTTCTCCTCATTTTGATCTCCGTCCTGACAATGAAATTCCCTCGTTGCTGGTTGTCCACAACATCAGTTTGCCGCCTGGAAAGTTCGGCGGTTCCTATATTGATCAACTCTTTACCGGCACCCTGAACCCGCAGGATGATCCTTATTTTGAAGGCATCCACCAGCTACGTGTTGCGGCACATTGCCTGATCCGGCGCGATGGCGAAATTGTTCAATACGTTCCTTTTGATAAACGTGCCTGGCATGCGGGTGTTTCGAGCTGGCAGGGGCGTGAACGCTGCAATGATTTTTCCATCGGCATTGAGCTGGAAGGCACGGATTTTGAGCCTTTTACTGACGCGCAATATCATAGTCTGGTAGCTGTTACTGAGTTGTTAATTAAGCACTATCCCATTAATCTTGATGCCATTACCGGACACAGTGATATTGCTCCGGGGCGTAAGACCGATCCCGGCCCTGAATTTGACTGGGCATTTTATCGCAAGCTGATAGCGCTGCCGGTAGGGCAGAATAGTTCTTCTGACCAGTGAGTTAACGCGGCCTCTGGTGTCTTTTAAGCCTGTGATGTGTTGAGAGAGAGTGACAATCGATGACGTTATTTACTTTGCTGCTGGTGCTGGCTTGGGAACGGCTGTTCAAACTGGGTGAACACTGGCAGCTGGACCATCGGTTCGAGGTGATATTCCGCCGCGGGCGGCAGACTTCCTTAGTGAAAACGCTGGCCATCATGGTCATCTGGATGGCGATGATCTGGGGCGTTCTGCGTGCGCTACAGGGAATATTCTTTGGCGTACCGACGCTTATCTTATGGGTGATTTTGTGTCTGCTGTGCATTGGCGCGGGGATTAAGCGTAAGCATTATCGCGCTTATCTTAAGTCCGCCCGTCAGGGGGATGCTGACGCTTGCAAGGAAATGGCCGAAGAACTGGCGCTGATCCACGGTCTGCCAACGGATTGCACGGAAGAAGCCCGTTTGCGTGAACTGCAAAATGCGCTCTTATGGATTAACTACCGTTACTATCTCGGGCCGTTGTTCTGGTTTGTGGTGTGCGGTCCTTTCGGGCCGGTTGCCTTAGGCGGATACGCGGCCTTGCGCGGTTATCAGACCTGGCTGGCGCGTCATATGCCACCTTTAAAACGTGCGCAATCCGGCGTTGATGCTCTGCTGCATATTCTGGATTGGATCCCGGTTCGTCTGGCGGGTGTGGCTTATGCACTGCTGGGCCACGGTGAGAAAGCTCTTCCGGCGTGGTTCGCTTCGCTTGGTGATATTCACTCGTCACAGTATCAGGTGTTAACCCGTCTGGCGCAGTTCTCGTTGGCACGTGATCCGCATACCGATCCGGTACAAACGCCACGCGCTGCGGTGAGTCTGGCACGCAAAGTGACGATGATTATTCTGGTCGTTGTTGCGCTTCTGACGATTTACGGCACGCTGATTTAACGAGATTCTGCTGCACCTCTGGTCAATACAAAGCACGAATAAAAAAGCCCGGCACATTTTCATGTCCGGGCTTTATGCTTTTATCCGCGCTGCTTTTGTAAGGTGAGTGGCCGGTTATCGGCGGCGGGTTCGCCGAAATCTGGCATCCCGTTTTTATCCCAGCGGAAGGCTTTGATACGCGTATGCCGGTTCGGGTCATACAGCGGATCACCTTCAATTTCCGTGTAATTTCGGGCGTGATACACCAGTACATCTTCGCCCTGTTCGTTGCGGGTAAAGCTGTTGTGGCCGGGGCCGAACTGTTTGTTTTGTGTCTGAGTGGTAAACACCGGATGCTGAGATTTGTGCCAGCTTGCCGGCTCCATCAGGTTGCTGCTGAGATCTGCCCAAAGCAAACCGATACAGTAATTTTCGTCGGTGGCGCTGGCAGAATAAGTGATGAAAATCTTATCGCCATGCGTGATCACCGCCGGGCCTTCGTTGACCCAAAAACCGATGATTTCCCAGTCCAGTTCAGGTTTGGTAAGCAAGACTGGCGTCGATTTCAGCGTCCAGGGGTTTTCCATTTCAGCCAGATACAGATTGGAATTTCCGCGAATTGCCGGGTCTTTCTGTGCCCACAGATAATAACTTTTGCCCTGATGCTCAAAGTGCGTAGCATCGAGGGAGAAGCTGTCGATCGGCGTCTGGATCCGGCCTTTTTCCTGCCATTTCCCGGTAAGCGGATCTGCTTCTTCGCAAACCAGTGCATACATCCGGTGCTGGAATAATCCGTCTACAATCTCCTGCGACGGCGCAGCGGCGTAATAGATAACCCATTTTCCGTCGATGAAATGCAGCTCCGGCGCCCATATAAGCGCGCTCATCGGGCCGGTGTCAGGTTTATGCCAGACCCCGGTCGCAGGTGCATCGGCAAGGCCAGTCAGTGTTGGTGAGCGGCGGATCTCCAGCCGGTCGTATTCAGGAACCGATGCGATAAAATAGTAGTTTCCGTCGCTGTGCAGCCAGATATGCGGGTCTGCGCGTTGCTCAATCAGCGGGTTAGGATAATTACTCATGTTTCAGCTCCTTGCTGTTCAGTGAGACGCTGGCGATATTCGCGTCCTGTGCATTTTTTGCGTCGTGATATTCATTCAGTTCTCGGTAATTACGGCGACGAATTTCCAGATCAGCCTGAATGGTGCGCATGGTTTCGCGATCCACTTTCAGTAAGCGCACCACACCAGCAGTAATCAGATATCCCACGCCAGGGATGATGGTAAACAGCAGCACAATGCCATTGATTGCGTGTTCACTTTGCTGCGTCGCTCCGGCGTTATAACCGTAAGCGGAGAGCAGGAAGCCGACCATTGCACCGGCCACAGCCAGCCCGCATTTGAGGAAAAACAGATTGCCGGAGAAGCTGATACCGGTCACGCGTTTGCCGGTTTTCCATTCGCCGTAATCATCCACATCGGCCATCAGCGACCAGTGCAGCGGGGAAGGGAGCTGGTGCATGATGTTCAGAATGAAGTACGCCACCAGGATCAGCGTCGTCGCATGCGGATCGAGGAAATAGAAGCCGCAGGAGAAAATAGTCAGGATGATGTTTGCCCAGAAGAACACTTTCAGTTTGCAGTACTTATCGGTCAGCGGTTTTGCCAGCGCGCTGCCAATCATCATGCCTACTACGCCCAGGCTGATGAACATACTGGCGAACGATGTGGATTTTTCCATGACCCAGGTGACGTAATACATGGTGGCTGCCATACGGATGAAGCCCGGACACACGTTGCAGAATGTCAGCAGCAGAATGCGCACCCACTGGTCGTTTTTCCAGACATCTTTCAGGTCAGATTTAAGGGCATGTTTAGACGGTACCGCAGGCTGGATGCGTTCTTTCACTGAGCTGAAGCAGAACAGGAACATAAACAGTGCGATGATCGCCATCACGCCCATCGACATCTGGTAGCCCTTGGCTTTATCTGCGCCGCCGAAAAAGTCCGCCATTGGCAGAAGAGTCGATGACAAGATAAGTGTCGCGATACCGACCATAAAGAAGCGGTAAGACTGACAGGCTACACGCTCATGCGGATCAGCCGTAATCACCCCGCCCAGTGAACAGTAAGGAATGTTAATGGCTGTATAGGTCAGGGACATCAGGAAGTAAGTCACAAAAGCATAGATAACCTTGCTGTTGTAGCTCCATTCCGGCGTGGTGAACATCAGCACGCTGAACAGAACATACGGCACCGAAACCCATAACAAATACGGACGGAACCGTCCCCAGCGGGTAGTGGTGCGGTCAGCAATCGCACCCATAATCGGGTCAGTGACGGCGTCAATGACGCGCACTGATAGCAGTAGCACGCCGACCAGTGCCGGTGCTAAACCGAATACGTCTGTATAAAAATAATTAAGAAACAGCATGATGGCGCCGCCAATCATATTACAGCCCGCATCCCCCATGCCGTACGCTACTTTCTCTTTGAACGACAGCGCGCCTTCCTTCATGGATGTTCTCTCCGGATAGATGTCAAAAGGACAGTTGTTAAAAAACTGTTTGATAGCCCAGAGTATTGGCTCAGGAAGGGAATAAGAGTCAGGAGGTAAGAGTCGTGAAGATGGACGATTTGGTCATCTGAGAAAAAGTGTGACCTGTATAACAAGACGCCCCGGTAAGTGACTTAGCCGGGGCGTCTGAGGATTTTAAATAATTACTTTTGCTTAAGCGTTAACGGATTTTCCGCTTCGCTGATTCTTGATCCAGTAACCGATGCCCAGAACGACAAGCCAGACTGGGATCAGCCACACGGAGATCGCCATGCCCGGAGTCATAGCCATGATTACCAGAATCGCCGCCATAAACAGCAGACAGATGTAGTTACCTACCGGATACAGCAGCGCTTTGAACTTAGGTTCCACGCCTTCACGACGTTTTGCCTGACGGAATTTCATGTGCGCAAGGCTTATCATCGCCCAGTTGATCACCAGCGCAGAAACCACCAGCGCCATCAGCAGACCAAACGCTTCTCCCGGCATCAGGTAGTTAATCAGAACACACAGTGCGGTGGTGGCAGCAGAAACGAGGATGGAAGCCACCGGCACGCCGCGTTTGTCGACCTTCATCAGAGATTTTGGTGCGTTACCTTGCTGTGCCAGACCGAACAACATGCGACTGTTACAATAAACACAGCTGTTGTAGACAGACAGTGCAGCAGTCAGGATCACTACGTTCAGGGCATTCGCAACCAGCGCATCACCCAGTTCATGGAAGATCAGGACGAACGGACTGGTGTCCGGCCCGACGCGGGTCCACGGCATCAGGGAAAGTAGTACCGCCAGTGAGCCCACATAGAAAATCAGGATGCGATAGATAACCTGGTTGGTCGCTTTAGGAATGCTAATTTCAGGATTATCGGCTTCAGCCGCTGTGATCCCTACCAGCTCAAGGCCACCGAAGGAGAACATGATGATAGCCATCATCATTACCAGTCCGGTCATTCCGTGCGGCAGAAATCCACCCTGTTCCCACAGGTTACGTACAGTCGCCTGCGGACCTGCAGTGTCGCTGAAGAGCAACCAGCCACCGAACAGAATCATCGCTACAACGGCAACCACTTTGATGATCGCAAACCAGAATTCCATCTCACCGAAAACTTTAACGTTGGTGAGGTTGATGGCGTTGATCAGCACGAAAAATACAGCCGCAGAAGCCCATGTTGGGATCTCCGGATACCAGAATTGAATATATTTACCTACTGCGGTCAGTTCTGCCATCGCCACCAGCACGTACAGAACCCAATAGTTCCAGCCGGAAGCAAAGCCCGCGAATCCACCCCAGTATTTGTAAGCAAAGTGGCTGAATGAGCCTGCAACCGGCTCCTCAACAACCATTTCACCTAACTGGCGCATAATTAAAAAGGCGATAAAACCTGCAATTGCGTAACCCAGAATAATCCCCGGCCCCGCAGACTGAATGACGGAAGCGCTGCCCAGAAACAGCCCTGTACCGACGGCCCCACCTAGTGCAATCAGCTGAATATGGCGGTTTTTTAGACCACGCTTCAGCTCATCGCCTTGTTGTTGATCAACCATTTACCTGTCCTCTGTCATTGGGGCAAAACCCATAACATTCTGCGTGTTATAAAGAATGTAAGGCGATAATTACACTTTTTGTATTTAATTATTTACGGCTGGATTGTGCCTAAAAATCAGCATCATCTACCGTTCGGCCAAGAATAGTGGTATGCGCAATGGTTTGCACGGGGTTTATGCATCATCTGCATAACAAATAGCCAAATTGACTGGAAAATTGTTCAGGATCTAAAAAATGTGATCTGAGGCTGGGTAAAAAAGATAAATGATAAGAATTTGTTAAATTGTGCGGGGTCGACGCATTTACTGGGTAGCCATATGGACACAAGGTGAATACTTTGTTACTTTACGGCCACGTTTTTTAAATTGGTATTACCAATTGACTCCGGCAACTTACAGAGTCGCTACTCGCAGAGAACAGCACATATATGGCTTACAGCAAAATCCGACAGCCTAAGTTATCCGATGTGATCGAGCAGCAACTTGAGTTCCTGATCCTCGAAGGCACCTTGAGACCCGGGGAAAAGCTTCCGCCAGAGCGCGAACTGGCCAAACAGTTTGATGTATCGCGACCTTCTCTGCGAGAGGCAATCCAAAGCCTGGAAGGGAAGGGGCTACTCCTGCGCCGTCAGGGTGGTGGTACTTTCGTACAAAGTAATCTCTGGCAAAGCGTGAGTGACCCGCTTGCCGAATTACTGGCCGACCATCCTGAATCACAATTCGATCTCCTTGAAACACGCCATGCCCTTGAAGGGATCGCTGCCTATTACGCGGCGCTTCGTGGTACAGAGGAAGATTTGCAGCGCATTCGCGATTGTCATGTGGTCATTCAGACCGCACAAGACAGCGGGGACCTGGACGCAGAAGCCGATGCGGTCATGCAGTATCAGGTTGCTGTAACAGAAGCAGCGCATAATGTCGTGCTGCTGCATCTGGTTCGCTGTATGGGACCGATGCTTGAGAAGAACGTTCGACAGAACTTTGAATTGCTATACTCACGCCGCGAAATGTTGGCGACGGTTAGCAACCACCGCGCCAGTATTTTCGAGGCGATTGTTGCACGGGAACCAGAAATAGCGCGTGCCGCATCTCACCGTCACCTGGCGTTCATTGAAGAAGTTTTGCTGGATCTCAGCAGGGAACACACCCGGCGGGATCGGTCTTTACGACGGCTCCAGCAACGAAAAGATGAAAGTTAACCCAAGAGGTTAATTTTTAGAGCCTTCATTTGAAGGTTCACGGCAACTACATGACGGGCCTGTCTTCGTGTGCTTTCTCATCACGATGATCGTTTTAGAAAGAGCGCAGGAAGACAGGCTCCAGATAAACCAACGTATTAGATACAGATAAGGAAAAGCACCATGTCAGAACGTGTAAATAATGACGTGGATCCGATCGAAACTCGCGACTGGCTACAAGCGATCGAATCGGTCATCCGTGAAGAAGGTGTTGAGCGTGCACAGTTCCTGATCGATCAGGTTCTTAGCGAAGCGCGTAAGGGCGGCGTGAGCGTCGCTGCTGGTGCGGCCAGCCGTAACTACGTCAATACCATCGCTGTTGAAGACGAACCTGAGTACCCGGGTAACCTGGAGCTGGAACGTAATATTCGTACCGCTATCCGCTGGAACGCCATCATGACCGTTCTGCGTGCGTCCAAGAAAGACCTGGAACTCGGTGGCCACATGGCTTCCTTCCAGTCTTCTGCGACCGTGTACGAAGTGTGCTTCAACCACTTCTTCCGCGCACGCAACGAAAAAGACGGCGGCGATCTGGTGTACTTCCAGGGCCACATCTCTCCGGGCGTTTACGCACGTGCTTTCCTTGAAGGCCGCCTGACTGAAGACCAGATGAACAATTTCCGTCAGGAAGTTCACGGTAAAGGTCTGTCTTCTTATCCGCACCCTAAACTGATGCCAGAATTCTGGCAGTTCCCGACCGTTTCCATGGGTCTGGGCCCTATCGGTGCTATCTATCAGGCTAAGTTCCTGAAATATCTGGAACACCGTGGTCTGAAAGACACCTCCGCACAGCGCGTTTACGCGTTCCTGGGCGACGGTGAAATGGACGAACCAGAATCCAAAGGTGCGATCACTATCGCCACCCGTGAGAAACTGGACAACCTCTGCTTCATCATCAACTGTAACTTACAGCGTCTTGATGGCCCGGTAACCGGTAACGGCAAAATCATCAACGAACTGGACGGCATCTTTGCAGGCGCTGGCTGGAACGTGATTAAAGTGATTTGGGGCAACCGTTGGGATGAGCTGCTGCGTAAAGATACCAGCGGTAAACTGATCCAGCTGATGAACGAAACCGTTGATGGCGACTACCAGACCTTCAAGTCTCGTGACGGCAAATACGTTCGTGAACACTTCTTCGGTAAATACCCTGAAACCGCCGCTCTGGTCAAAGATATGACCGACGACGAAATCTGGGCGCTTAACCGTGGCGGCCATGATCCGAAGAAAGTCTTCGCTGCACTGAACAAAGCGCAGAACACCAAAGGCCAGCCGACCGTTATCCTTGCGCATACCATTAAAGGTTATGGCATGGGCGACGCAGCCGAAGGCAAAAACATTGCTCACCAGGTGAAGAAAATGAACATGGATGGCGTGCGCTATATCCGTGATCGTTTCAGCGTGCCGGTTACCGATGAAAATCTGGAAAAACTGCCATACATCACTCTGGAAAAAGACTCTGCAGAATACAAATACCTGCATGAGCGTCGTGCTGCGCTGAAAGGCTACCTGCCGTCTCGTCTGCCAAACTTCACTCAGAAGCTGGAAATGCCGAAACTGGAAGACTTCTCACAACTGCTTGAAGAGCAGAAGAAAGAGATCTCTACCACTATCGCTTTCGTCCGTGCCCTGAACGTGATGCTGAAAAACGACTCCATTAAAGACCGTCTGGTCCCGATCATCGCCGATGAAGCGCGTACATTCGGTATGGAAGGTCTGTTCCGTCAGATTGGTATTTACAGCCCGAACGGCCAGCAGTATACCCCGCAGGACCGTGAGCAGGTTGCTTACTATAAAGAAGACGAGAAAGGTCAGATCCTGCAGGAAGGTATCAACGAACTGGGCGCCGCTTCTTCATGGCTCGCCGCAGCGACTTCTTACAGCACCAATGATCTGCCAATGATCCCGTTCTACATCTACTACTCCATGTTCGGTTTCCAGCGTATCGGCGACCTGTGCTGGGCAGCGGGTGACCAACAGGCGCGTGGCTTCCTGATCGGCGGTACTTCAGGTCGTACAACCCTGAACGGCGAAGGTTTGCAGCACGAAGATGGTCACAGCCACATTCAGTCTCTGACTATCCCGAACTGTATTTCTTACGATCCGTCTTACGCTTACGAAGTTGCTGTCATCATGCATGACGGTCTGGTTCGTATGTACGGCGACGCGCAGGAAAACGTCTACTACTACATCACCACGCTGAACGAAAACTACCATATGCCAGCCATGCCAGAAGGCGCGGAAGAAGGCATCCGTAAGGGTATCTACAAGCTAGACACTCTGGAAGGTAGCAAAGGTAAAGTACAGTTGCTGGGCTCCGGTTCTATCCTGCGTCACGTTCGTGAAGCGGCTGAAATCCTGTCCAAAGACTACGGCGTAGGTTCTGACGTATACAGCGTGACTTCCTTCACTGAACTGGCCCGTGACGGTCAGGACTGTGAGCGCTGGAACATGCTGCACCCAACCGAAACGCCACGTGTCCCGTACATCGCCCAGGTGATGAGCGACGCGCCAGCGGTTGCGTCTACCGATTATATGAAACTGTTTGCTGAACAGGTTCGTACTTACGTTCCGGCCAGCGATTATCGTGTACTGGGTACTGACGGCTTCGGTCGTTCAGACAGCCGCGAAAACCTGCGTCACCACTTCGAAGTGGATGCTTCCTACGTTGTGGTTGCTGCGCTGGGTGAATTGGCTAAACGCGGTGAAATCGAAACGTCTGTAGTGGCAGAAGCCATTAAGAAATTCGATATCAACCCTGAAAAAGTTAACCCGCGTCTGGCATAAGAGGTAAAGACAGATGGCTATTGAAATTAACGTACCGGACATCGGTGCAGATGCAGTGGAAGTCACCGAAATTATGGTGAAGGTGGGCGATAAGGTTGAAGTTGAACAATCGCTGATCACCGTTGAAGGCGACAAAGCTTCTATGGAAGTGCCTTCTCCACAGGCTGGCGTGGTCAAAGAAATTAAAGTTGCGGTCGGCGATACCGTCGAAACCGGCAAACTGATTATGATCTTTGAAGCTGCTGACGGTGCTGCTGATGCAGCACCTGCTAAACAGGAAGCCAAAGCAGAAGCTAATGTTCAAGAGAACGCTGCTGCTGCGCCTGCTTCCAGCGAAAGCAAAGAAGTGAACGTGCCTGATATCGGTGGCGACGAAGTTGAAGTCACTGAAATCATGGTAAAAGTAGGCGACACCGTGACAGCTGAACAATCGCTGATCACCGTAGAAGGCGATAAAGCCTCTATGGAAGTCCCTGCACCGTTCGCGGGCAAAGTGAAAGAAATCAAAATCGCTGCGGGCGACAAAGTCAGCACTGGTTCTCTGATCATGGTCTTCGAAGTTGCAGGTTCTGGTGCAGCAGCACCGGCCGCAGCAGCAGAAACTAAATCAGACGCGGCTCCGGCAGCTCCGGCTCAGTCCGGCAGTAAAGAAGTGAACGTACCAGATATCGGTGGCGACGAAGTTGAAGTCACTGAAATCATGGTTAAAGTTGGCGACAAAATCAGTGCAGAACAGTCACTGATCACCGTTGAAGGCGATAAAGCTTCAATGGAAGTCCCGGCACCGTTCGCGGGTACCGTGAAAGAAATCAAAATCGCTGCGGGCGACAAAGTCAGCACCGGCTCTCTGATCATGGTCTTCGAAGTAGAAGGCGCTGCGCCTGCTGCTCCGGCGGCTAAGAAAGAAGAAGCGGCTGCTCCTGCGAAACAGGAACAGAAAGCGGCTGCCCCTGCTGCTTCAGCCGCGAGCAAAGGCGAATTCGCTGAGAACGACGCTTACGTTCACGCCACGCCGGTTATCCGTCGTCTGGCCCGTGAGTTCGGCATAAACCTGGCGAAAGTCAAAGGGACTGGCCGTAAAGGTCGTATCCTGCGCGAAGACGTTCAAACTTACGTGAAAGACGCAGTCAAACGTGCTGAAGCCGCTCCGGCAGCAGCAACGGGTGGCGGTCTGCCGGGCATGCTGCCTTGGCCGAAAGTTGACTTCAGCAAGTTCGGTGAGATTGAAGAAGTCGAACTGGGCCGTATTCAGAAAATCTCTGGTGCGAACCTGAGCCGTAACTGGGTGATGATCCCGCACGTTACGCACTTCGACAAAACCGATATCACTGAGCTGGAAGCGTTCCGTAAACAGCAGAACGATGAAGCCGCTAAACGCAAACTGGACGTGAAATTCACACCAGTGGTCTTCATCATGAAAGCCGTTGCCGCTGCGCTTGAGCAGATGCCACGTTTCAACAGTTCACTGTCTGAAGATGGTCAGAAACTGACACTGAAAAAATACATCAACATCGGTGTGGCGGTTGATACGCCAAACGGTCTGGTTGTTCCGGTCTTCAAAGACGTGAACAAGAAAGGCATCGCCGAGTTGTCCCGTGAGCTGATGGCTATCTCCAAGAAAGCCCGTGACGGTAAGCTGACTGCTGGCGAAATGCAGGGCGGTTGCTTCACTATCTCCAGTCTCGGTGGTATCGGGACGACCCACTTCGCGCCAATCGTTAACGCGCCGGAAGTGGCTATCCTCGGTGTTTCCAAGTCTGCTATCGAGCCAGTCTGGAACGGTAAAGAGTTCACACCGCGTCTGATGATGCCAATGTCGCTCTCCTTCGACCACCGTGTTATTGACGGTGCCGATGGTGCGCGTTTCATCACCATCATCAACAACGTGTTGTCTGACATTCGCCGTCTGGTGATGTAAGCGAAAAGCCGGCCAATCGGCCGGCTTTTTTCAGATAATCTCTTCGTGCTGTTTGGGATTTTCGGGCGCTAAGCACAAATCGTATGCCGTTTGTTGTTTCAAATTTGTTAACAATTTTGTAAACTGCGGGCGGATAGAACGACCCGGTGGATGATGGGCGTTGCGACATAAAAATGACGTCAGACCCGCCGGACATAAATTAAGAGGTCATGATGAGTACTGAAATTAAAACTCAGGTCGTGGTACTTGGGGCTGGCCCTGCGGGCTATTCTGCTGCTTTCCGTTGCGCTGATTTAGGTCTTGAAACCGTTCTGGTTGAGCGTTATTCCACTCTCGGTGGCGTGTGCCTGAACGTAGGTTGTATCCCTTCTAAAGCTCTGCTGCACGTCGCGAAAGTGATCTCTGAAGCAAAAGCACTGGCAGAACACGGTATTGTTTTCGGTGAGCCGAAAACTGACATCGACAAAGTTCGTGTCTGGAAAGAAAAAGTCATCAACCAGCTGACCGGTGGTCTGGCAGGTATGGCGAAAGGCCGTAAAGTCAAAGTCGTGAACGGCTTGGGCAAATTTACTGGCGCAAATACTCTGGTTGTTGAAGGCGAAAACGGTCCTACGACCATCACTTTCGACAATGCCATCATTGCAGCGGGCTCCCGTCCAATCAAACTGCCATTCATTCCACATGATGACCCGCGTGTATGGGATTCTACCGATGCGCTGGAACTGAAAACTGTTCCTGAACGTCTGCTCGTGATGGGTGGCGGTATCATTGGTCTGGAAATGGGCACCGTTTACCACGCGCTGGGTTCTCAGATTGACGTGGTAGAAATGTTCGATCAGGTTATTCCTGCGGCTGACAAAGACGTGGTGAAAGTCTTCACCAAGAAAATCAGCAAGCAATTCAACCTGATGCTGGAAACCAAAGTGACAGCGGTAGAAGCTAAAGAAGACGGCATCTACGTCACAATGGAAGGCAAAAAAGCCCCTGCGGAACCACAGCGTTATGACGCCGTGCTGGTCGCTATCGGCCGTGTTCCTAACGGTAAGCTGCTGGAAGCGGGCGCTGCGGGCATTGAAGTTGACGACCGTGGTTTCATCCACGTCGACAAACAAATGCGCACCAACGTGCCACACATCTTTGCTATCGGCGACATCGTCGGTCAGCCAATGCTGGCGCACAAAGGTGTTCACGAAGGCCACGTGGCTGCCGAAGTTATCTCCGGCAAGAAACATTACTTCGACCCGAAAGTCATTCCATCCATTGCTTACACTGAGCCAGAAGTTGCCTGGGTTGGCCTGACTGAGAAAGAAGCGAAAGAAAAAGGCATCAGCTACGAAACCGCCACCTTCCCGTGGGCAGCTTCTGGCCGTGCTATTGCTTCCGACTGTGCAGACGGTATGACCAAACTGATCTTCGACAAAGAATCTCACCGTGTTATCGGTGGTGCGATTGTCGGTACCAACGGCGGCGAGCTGCTGGGTGAAATCGGTCTGGCTATCGAGATGGGTTGTGATGCAGAAGATATCGCGCTGACCATCCATGCTCACCCGACTCTGCATGAGTCCGTGGGTCTGGCAGCAGAAATCTACGAAGGCAGCATTACTGACCTGCCAAATCCGAAAGCGAAAAAGAAATAATTTTCTGAACTCACTTTCCGATGATAAGACGGCCCCGCGGGGCCGTTTTTTATGTCTGGAACTCAATGCAGAACATCGGGATCCAATGCGAAAAATCAGTATTCGTCTGGCAGGCGCTTGTTGATAGCAATCAGTTTTCCGTTCTGAATATCGATATAACCGCCTACGCGCAAATCCGCCAGAATCTTCATGACGCCACTGCGCGCTAAATTCGAACGTTCCAGAATGAAATTTGCCATGCTGTTTTTGCGGCGAACTTCTTCCGGTAAGCGCTCCATTTCCTGTAACAGCCCGCAAATAATGTCATACGCGGTACGGTTGATCATCAGGTCTGAATGGTAGCTGCGGTAATCGGTAAAGCTGGTGGTGTAAGCGATAAGCTCTCTTACCAGTCCGTTATCGGCAATCAGGTCGATAGCCGTTTCGCGCGATAATGCACTGACCTTACTGTCCTTTTTCACTTTAAAAATAAAGGATGAACTGCTGTATTCAGAGGTCATTAACCCCAGGACCGCAGGCGCAGTAGCGATACCGTACAACAAGTTGTCTGAGGAACGATAAACTTTGATTTCGCCTTCTAACAGCAAAATGATTTGCTGATGACCGTCTTCCGCATTCATGGTGATAGGGGTATTTGCGTCGTCTGACACCACCGCGGAAGAGTGCGGCAGAAAGGCGTCAACCAGGCGTGTGATGGCTTCTAACGGTTTTTGACCCGGTGGCGATTTTTTACCTTTGTTTGAAAGATTACTGTTTGTCTTCATGTTTGATAAGTTTCTCGTCAGAGCGCCGTTCATTGCTTCATGCTATCAAGTTTGGCATAAGGTTGTAGAGGAATCTTAAACATTTAAACGTTATCTTCACGCCAGTATCTGCCCGCTCCGCAAGGCGTTAGCCGATGCCTTTACGGCATATCGGAAAGGAAAATTTTGTCCTTAACGATTCAGCAAGAATTTAATGTTGCTTTTTTGTAAACAGATTAACACCCCCTGAAAATCCTGCTATGCTGCTTCGGCGCTAAAGGACACTGTGCTCCGGTTCAGGATGTGTCGTAAACCGACAAAGAAACAATCATACCCGCAGTGTCCCCGACTCATCAGACAACCCGATATTCCGCTGTCCCTGCAGGATTACTACCGGTCTGATGAGGGAAGCCAGGCATAATAAATGACAATGAGAGCGAGGAGAAAGTCGTGCTAGAAGAATACCGTAAGCACGTAGCCGAGCGTGCTGCAGAGGGCATCGTCCCTAAGCCACTTGATGCTTCACAGATGGCAGCGTTGGTTGAGTCCCTGAAAAATCCGCCGAAAGGCGAAGAAGATACTCTGTTAGACCTGCTGATTAATCGTGTTCCACCGGGCGTCGACGAAGCCGCCTATGTTAAAGCCGGGTTCCTGGCTGCAGTCGCCAAAGGCGAAACTACCTCCCCGTTGGTCACTCCTGAAAAAGCCGTTGAACTGCTGGGCACCATGCAGGGCGGTTACAACATTCATCCGCTGATTGACGCACTCGATAGCACAACGCTGGCACCTATTGCCGCCAAAGCGCTGTCTCACACGCTGCTGATGTTTGATAACTTCTACGATGTGGAAGAAAAAGCACACGCCGGCAACGAATACGCGAAAAAAATTCTACAGTCATGGGCTGATGCCGAATGGTATCTGTCGCGTCCTCAGCTGGCTGAAAAAATCACCGTCACTGTCTTTAAAGTGACGGGCGAAACCAATACCGATGATTTGTCACCGGCTCCGGATGCCTGGTCCCGTCCAGATATCCCGTTGCACGCACTGGCAATGCTGAAAAACGAACGCGAAGGTATCCATCCGGATCAACCTGGAAACGTCGGTCCGATTAAGCAAATCGAAGAACTGAACAAAAAAGGTTTCCCGCTGGCTTACGTAGGTGACGTAGTCGGTACCGGATCCTCACGTAAATCAGCCACCAACTCCGTGCTGTGGTTCATGGGCGATGATATTCCTCATGTGCCGAACAAACGCGGCGGCGGTGTGGTTCTCGGCGGTAAAATCGCGCCAATCTTCTTCAACACCATGGAAGATGCCGGTGCCCTGCCGATCGAAGTGGACGTTTCTGACCTGAATATGGGCGATGTTATCGACATCTATCCGTACCAGGGCGAAGTGCGTAACCACGAAACCAATGAAGTCATCGCCACTTTCGAACTGAAAACCGACGTACTGCTCGACGAAGTGCGTGCCGGTGGCCGTATTCCGCTGATCATTGGTCGTGGTTTAACCACCAAAGCCCGTGAGTCACTGAAACTGCCTCAGAGCGAAGTGTTCCGTATTGCTAAGCCAGTTGCCGCAAGCAACAAAGGTTTCTCGCTGGCACAGAAAATGGTGGGCCGCGCCTGTGGCGTTGCCGGTATTCGTCCAAACGAATATTGCGAACCAAAAATGACCTCTGTCGGTTCTCAGGACACCACCGGTCCGATGACCCGTGATGAACTGAAAGACCTGGCGTGTCTGGGCTTCTCAGCAGATCTGGTAATGCAGTCATTCTGTCATACCGCCGCTTATCCTAAGCCGGTTGACGTGACCACGCACCACACGCTGCCTGATTTCATCATGAACCGTGGCGGTGTTTCACTGCGCCCAGGTGACGGTATCATCCACTCATGGCTGAACCGTATGCTGCTGCCGGACACTGTCGGCACCGGCGGTGACTCGCATACCCGTTTCCCGATCGGGATCTCCTTCCCTGCGGGTTCCGGTCTGGTGGCGTTTGCTGCGGCGACCGGCGTGATGCCCCTTGATATGCCGGAATCCGTTCTGGTGCGTTTCAAAGGCAAAATGCAGCCGGGCATCACCCTGCGCGACCTGGTTCACGCGATCCCTTACTACGCGATCAAAGAAGGTCATTTGACCGTTGAGAAGAAGGGTAAGAAAAACCTCTTCTCTGGCCGTATTCTGGAAATCGAAGGTCTGCCGGAATTGAAAGTAGAACAGGCATTTGAACTGGCGGATGCGTCCGCAGAACGTTCAGCGGCAGGTTGTACGATCAAACTGGATCAGGCGCCGATCAAAGAATACCTGAGCTCTAACATCGTGCTGCTGAAGTGGATGATCTCTGAAGGTTACGGCGATCGTCGTACCATCGAGCGTCGCATCAAGGGCATGGAAGAGTGGCTGGCGAACCCGAACCTGCTGGAAGCCGATGCCGATGCGGAATATGCGGCGGTAATCGAAATCGATCTGGCTGACATCAAAGAGCCGATCCTTTGTGCGCCAAACGATCCGGATGATGCGCGTCTGCTGTCTTCCGTTCAGAACAGCAAAATCGACGAAGTGTTTATCGGTTCCTGCATGACCAACATTGGTCACTTCCGTGCGGCCGGTAAACTTCTGGACAGCCATAAAGGCGCGTTGCCAACCCGTCTGTGGGTTGCGCCACCGACCAAAATGGATGCGGCTCAGCTGACCGAAGAAGGCTATTACAGCGTCTTTGGTAAGAGCGGTGCGCGTGTAGAAATTCCGGGCTGTTCACTGTGCATGGGTAACCAGGCGCGTGTGGCCGACGGTTCTACCGTGGTTTCCACCTCTACCCGTAACTTCCCGAACCGTCTGGGCAACGGTGCCAATGTGTATCTGGCATCGGCTGAACTCGCGGCGGTAGCGTCCCTGTTGGGACGTCTGCCAACGCCGGAAGAATATCTGGGTTACATGGCTGAAGTGGATAAAACAGCGGCGGATACCTACCGTTATCTGAACTTCGACAAGCTGAGTGAATATACGGATAAAGCTGACGGCGTGATCTTCCAAACCGCAGTCTAAATCGTTATATTTGCGCCAGTGTTGAAAAGGGAGCTTCGGCTCCCTTTTTTATTGTGATTTTTTCAGAGGACTGCACCATGGATTACGATTTTCTGCGCGATATTACCGGTGAGGTCAAAGTGCGTTTTTCAATGGGCCACGAAGTGCTCGGTCACTGGCTTAATGAAGAAGTGAAGGGCGACCTGAGCGTGCTGGATAAAGTCGAAGCCGCGCTGAGTGAGCTGAAAGGCAGCGAGCGTCAGACGCAAATGGTCGGCCATGAATACACGCTGCTGTTAGCCGACGATGAAGTGATGATCCGCGCCAATCAGCTGGATTTCGACGGCGATGAGATCGAAGAAGGCATGAGTTATTACGACGAAGAGAGCCTGGCGTTCTGTGGCGTCGAGGACTTTCTGCAAGTCCTCGCCAAATACCGCGCTTTCGTCACGACCTATCGCTAAGGTTACGACCAATCGAATAAGTTTATTTTCCCCGCGAGGCGGTCCAGCACAGCAGCGAACCGCCGACCACCATCAGCACGCCCGGCCAGAAACTCGCGCCCGGCAAAGTGTGCAGCCACAATCCGGCAATCAGAATCGAAGAAAGAGGTGTGAAATACGACAACGCAGCGACCAGTGTCGCATTACCTTTTTTCATCGCGATATCCCAGCACTGATACGAAATGGCGGTCACCGCACCCATGGCCAGTAATTCAAGAATTGCCGGTAACGTCAGGCTGATACGATTCGATGAATAGTGAAAATACAGCACCCAAAGCACGGCACCGGTAGCGAGTAAAAAGAGTGGCAACACGCCTTTGCCCTTGCATAATACGCGCACCAGATTGGAATACAGCGCCCAGGAAACGGCAGCGCCAAACGCAAGACTGTAGGCCACCGGATTGCCGCGCACGTTGCGCATCAGCTGATGAATATCCAGTCCGTGACCGCCGCTGATCGCCCACAGAACACCGGCAAACGCCAGAATAACGCCCGGCCAGATCCACCAGCGCACGCGTAATTTCAGTAAAGGCACTGCAAACAGCAGCGTCAGGCTCGGCCATAAATAATTGATAAGCCCCAGTTCCAGCGTCTGCTGGCGCGTATGTGCCAGTCCAATCGCCAGCGAAAACGCCACCATATAAAAGATAAACAGCAGACCGCAGACGATGAGATATGCCGCCGATTCTCCGCGCAGTGTCGGCTTACTGCCCGCCATCCAGACCATAATTCCGCTGACCGTATAAATAGACGCGGCCGCACCAAAAGGCCCCAGAGATTCGGACAAACTGCGGGTGAGCGCCACGCTCATACTCCACAATAAAATGGCGAGAACGCCAAACAGCGTTGCGAAACGATCCATATGAAAGGTAAGCCTCTGGAAAGGGAGGCTTTTAAGATAAGCGATTGTCCCGGTTATTTACACCGGAACAATCCGCTTAAAGGACTCTTATTGGCTGAGATCATCAGAAGTAGAAACCGACTTCCAGACCCATAGTTGAAGTGGTTGTCGCAGGCTGATAATAGCCGACGGTGCTTCCGTTCAGGTCACCCTTTTTCTCGTCCGACTTACCGTATTTCTGGTGCACATAACTGGCCTTCACAAAGACATCTTTGTTGATATTCCAGGTCAGGCTGGTGAACGGCGAGAGCTTAGATTTCGGCTCAAGCCAGACCGCGCCCTGATTACTGTGCGTCCAGGTTTTAATCGGATACAGCGCACCGCCTTCCAGACTCAGACGGGAATCTGCGGTCATCTGCCAGTTAGCGCCCAGGGACGCTTTGGCGTAAGGCTGCAACGTCACTTCCACGGCGGTGTACTGACGTGTTCTGTCCTGTGAGGCAATATATACATCGTCAGAGCGAATGTTTCGCAACCACGCCTGGCCGCCGAGTGCGCCTTTCATATCGAAAGAAACACTGTCGGATGCCCGGTAACGGTAACCGCGCGTCATATCCGCACTGTAGCCGGTGTAATAGGTTTTGCCTTTCAGCGATCCGTTCGGCACGCTGGCCTGATCGTCAAGCGTGCTGCCTTTATAACTGACGATCCCGAACATCACGCTCATGTCCCAGGCTTTTAATAAGCCGCTATGGGTATCGAGGTAATTATTGGATCCGAAATTAACGCGCAGGCGCGGGCCATGTTCAGCAACATATTTACCGTCCATATTATCGACGGATTCGTCCCACTTATAATATTCAGCACCGTAACTCACATAGTGCCGCATCCCTTCAGTATTGCTGCCTAACAAACTTTCCCCGGCCCGGGAAACCCCGGAAACCAATAAAGAACTCGCGACCAGCAGGCTGGGTACGGTCTTTAATTTACTCATTGTCATTTTATATTTCTGCTTGCAGGTGGATGGAGCTGTTTGCTTAGTAAGCAATAACGCGATGCTAATGGTCGGGCGGGGATATATAAAGGGATTTATCTGTTTTTAAGAAAAAAGCGATCTTTTGATCTGCCGTAAGCTAAATTATTGGTTATAAATGAATTATATTTGATTTACAGGTTCTGTATTATTTTTGAAATTTGGCTTAATTATTAGATCGATTGGCGATAAATTTGGCTTAAATAAGAATTTAATAAGTCTTTAAATATTAATTTGTCTTAAGGAGTGTAGCCGGTTTTTATACCGGCGAGGATATTTTACTTAAGTAATGCTTATTGAGTTGCAAAGGGGGGATATTCGTTATCGGAATTTGTCTATACAAAAAAGGCCGGACATTTAAACCTGTCCGGTCTTTTCTTATTTCTTAAACGCAGATCAGACTGACGGCAGATTGCGGCCGTAATAGATTTCCTGCATTTCCTTATAAAGCAAATCGGTGATTTCTTTACGCTCCTGCGCGCTCAGTTCATCCGGTTTTGCATTAAACAGGTAATGCTTCAGGTCGAATTCTTTCAGTAACATCTTGGTATGGAAGATATTTTCCTGATACACGTTAACGTCCATCATGTCGTACAGCGCTTTCATATCCTGCGACATGAAGTTCTGAATCGAGTTAATGGAATGGTCGATGTAATGTTTCACACCGTTTACGTCGCGGGTAAAACCGCGGACGCGGTAATCGATGGTGACGATGTCGGATTCGAGCTGGTGGATCAGATAGTTCAGCGCTTTCAGCGGTGAAATCACGCCACAGGTCGACACTTCAATGTCAGCGCGGAAGGTGCACAGACCACCTTCAGGATGACTTTCCGGATAGGTGTGAACGCAGATATGACTTTTATCCAGATGCGCGACTACGGAATTTGGCAACGGGCCCGGATGCTCAGTGGTATCGACATCGCTCGGATCCATCGGCTCTTCGCTCACCAGGATCGTGACGCTCGCACCCTGTGGTTCGTAATCCTGTCGCGCTACGTTGAGGATATTGGCACCGATAATGGAACAGGTTTCAGTGAGGATTTCCGTCAAACGGTTGGCGTTATATTCTTTGTCAATGTAGGCAATGTAGCCATCACGATCGTCTGCGGTTTTGGCGTAGCAGATATCGTAGATACAAAAACTCAGGCTTTTGGTCAGGTTATTGAAGCCATGCAGTTTCAGCTTTTGCAATTTAGTCCACCCCCTTATGGATGCAGTATCAGCGCGCGGCTGACAGGGCATTCAGTAAATATTGCGGCAGGGCAAAGCTGCCGTGATGAATCGCCGGATTGTAATAACGACAGGTGATATCTGCGGCGTCAAAGCGCGCCTGCAAGGTTGTGCCGTCAATCTGGCGATATTCCGGGCTGTTGGTCGCCCAGGCAAAGGTCATGATGCCGCCGTAATAGGTCGGGATCGCGGCCTGATAGAAACTGACATCACTGAAATAGTGGCTCAGTTTGGTGTGACTGTTGACCGCTTCATCCTGCTGGAGGAAGCACACGCCATTTTGTGCCACGAAAATGCCGCCCGGTTTGAGACAACGGGCACAGCCTTCGTAGAATGTGGAGGTAAACAGACTTTCTCCGGGACCGATCGGATCGGTACAGTCGGAGATGATCACATCAAACATTTCAGCGGTCTGATTAACGAAATTTACGCCATCGTCGATCACTAGCTTGAAACGCGGATCGTCATAGGCACCAGCATTATGGTTGGGCAGATACTGGCGGCAAAACTCCACCACGCCGGCATCAATTTCCACCATCGTCACCGATTCCACGCCTTTGTGGCGACACACTTCGCGCAGCATTGCGCCGTCGCCACCGCCGATGATCAGCACCTTTTTGGCATTTCCGTGGGCGAATAATGGCACGTGGGTCAACATTTCGTGATAAATGAATTCATCACGCTCGGTGGTTTGCACCACGCCGTCGAGCGCCATTACGCGACCCAGCGCGGCGTTTTCGAAAATCACAAGATCCTGATGCTCGGTTTTGTCACGGTATAACTCTTTATCGACGCTGAAGTACTGGCCAAAATGGGCGTGCAGCGTCTCATACCATATTTCTTTGGATGACGAGCTCTGGGACATGTTGTTGTTTCTCCTGATCAATCGCAGCCATAAAAATGGGCGCACATGATAGCTAACTCTGCCGGTCCATGCACGGTTGAATTTCAGACAAATCAATTTAGGTTAAGTGTAGCTGAGGCAGGCGTGACGCGGATAGCAGAGGGGAGGGGAAGCGGCTCCGGCAACAAAATGACGGAGCACAGAGCCTGTAGACTGGCTGAGATATTTAGTTGGTGTAGGCCAGCAGACTCAGAGAATCACGCGCCAGAGATTTGCATTTGGTCGGTTTAGGCACCGCGATACCGCTCAGGTCGCGGTAGCTGTCTTCGCCCATCGACTGCATATTAAAGCTGTTGTAATTGCTCAGATCCCACCGGTTTTGCTGAGCGAAGAACACAATCGCGCGTTTGATTTGGGTATTTGGCAGCTGTTCGTAGCCACAATTGTTTTTCAGATAAACGAAGACTGCGGTCAGATCCGCCAGATCTTCCGCTTCTGATTCACTCAGCGCCTGACTGGCGGAGGAAAAGCCAAGCAGCGACAGTAATAGCAAACACAATGTTGTTTTTTTCATCGGCGTGTTCTTGTTCTTTTAGATAGAAAGTCAGAAAGACTTGGCTCACAAACAGTTAAAAGGACGTTACCATATTTGCACTGAGCGGCACCAAATTTCTTTTCCCGCTGAGCCACTTGACCTTCCCCTAAGGGGAAGGGTTAGGCTGTCGTACTATTATGGCACGCTTACGCCATCCGTCTGGCAATTGCCCTCATAAGGACTGAAAAATGAACCGTCGTGATTTCGTAAAGTGGACGACCCTGATGGGCGCCGCCAGTACGCTGCCCGGCTGGAGCCGCTTCGCGCTCGCCGCTGACCGCCCGGCATTGCCTATTCCTGCGCTGCTTGAACCGGATATCCGCAACGGCATTATGCTGACGTTACAGCGCGGCCAGAGCCAGTTTTTGCCCGGGGTTAACACCGAAACCTGGGGCGTTAACGGCAATCTTCTCGGCCCGGCGCTGCGCATCCGTCGCGGCAAACCGGTCGATGTGACCGTCAATAACCGTCTGGAAGTTGCCAGTACTGTTCACTGGCACGGGCTGGAAATTCCCGGTGAAGTTGACGGCGGCCCACAGGCCCTGATCACCCCGGGTGAAAAACGTAAAGTCAGTTTCACGCTGGATCAGCCAGCGTCTACCTGCTGGTTCCATCCGCATCCGCATCAGACCAGCGGTTATCAGGTGGCGATGGGGCTGGCCGGAATGGTGCTGATTGAAGATGAAGCCAGCGACCTGTTGCAGATCCCAAAACGTTGGGGCGTGGATGATATTCCGGTCATTTTGCAGGATAAACGCCTGAACGATGCCGGACAGATTGATTATCAGATGGACGTCATGACCGCTGCCGTCGGCTGGTTCGGACAGCATATGCTGACCAACGGCGCGGTCTATCCGCAGCACGGCATTTCCCGCGGCTGGGTGCGTTTTCGTCTGCTCAATGGCTGTAATGCGCGCTCGCTGCACATCGCCACCAGTGACCAGCGGCCGATGTATGTCATTGCCAGCGACGGCGGTTTCCTGCCTGAACCGGTGAAAGTGAGAGATTTATCTTTGCTGATGGGCGAGCGTTTTGAAGTGCTGATTGATTGCAGCGACGGCAAAGCGTTTGACCTGGTGACATTGCCGGTAAAACAAATGGGCATGACGTTGGCACCGTTCGATAAACCGTTGCCGGTGCTGCGCATTCAGCCCACGTTGACCCAAAGCGGCAGTTCGCTGCCGGATACGCTGGTGCCGATTCCGGCGCTGGTGTCAGTCGATAATTTGCCGACCCGTTGGCTACAACTGATGATGGATCCGCAGTTGGATCAGCAGGGCATGGCCGCGCTGATGAAACGCTACGGTCACAATGCGATGGCCGGAATGAGTATGGATCACGGCGGTGGTGATATGGCGGCGATGCCGGGCATGTCCGGTTCAGAACATGACGGTCATGGCAGTATGGCGGGCATGGACATGAGCAAATCTTCCGGCGGCTATAACTTCATGCCGGGCAATAAAATTAACGGTAAAGCCTATGACATGAATGTGCCTGCGTTCGATGTGAAACAAGGCCAGTACGAAAAATGGACCATTTCAGGTGAAGGCGACATGATGCTGCACCCGTTCCATATCCATGGCACACAGTTCCGTATTCTTTCTGAAAACGGTCAGCCGGTTCCACCACATCGTCAGGGCTGGAAGGACATCGTGCGTGTTGAAGGTGCCCGCAGCGAAGTGCTGGTGCGCTTTAATCACCCGGCGGATAAGCAACATGCTTACATGGCGCACTGTCATTTGCTTGAACACGAAGACACCGGCATGATGCTCGGGTTTACGGTTTCGGCGTGATAATCCTGCCTGTAAAAGCCCCGGTGCGTGACCCGTCGCCGGGTTCTTTGATATAATCCTTTCCACTATATGGTCGCCATTTTGTTTAAAAGTGGCGATAAATATTCTTAAATCAGGTGGTTAGTCTTTATATGAAACATCGTGTTGACGTCATGATTTCCGAACAGGAAGTCAAAACCCGAATTGCCGAGTTGGGCCGTGAAATCACCGAACACTACCGCGACAGCGGCAGCGAAATGGTGCTTGTTGGGCTGCTGCGCGGTTCCTTCATGTTTATGGCTGACCTGTGCCGCGCCGTGGATGTGCCGCACGAAGTAGACTTTATGACCGCCTCCAGCTATGGCAACGGCATGTCCACCACCCGTGACGTCAAGATCCTCAAAGACCTCGACGAAGACATTCGTGGCAAAGACGTTCTCATCGTTGAAGACATCATCGACTCCGGCAACACGCTGAGTAAAGTCCGTGAACTCCTGCAACTGCGCGGCCCGAAATCTCTGGCCATCTGCACCCTGCTGGATAAACCAGAACGCCGCGAAGTAGACGTAAAAGTCGAATACGTCGGCTTCCCGATCCCCGACGAATTCGTTGTCGGCTATGGCATCGACTACGCCCAGCGATATCGCCATCTGCCGTATGTCGGCAAGGTCGTAATGCTGGACGAATAATGTCTGGCTACCCGATTTAGCCATTTCCGGCGCGGGAAGTGCTCGTATTCCTCATGGACTTTGTGTCCACTGCGGATGCTCCGCGCTTGCCGCGTCAGAACTGGCGTCATCGGCTACGCCCCCGGCGTTCTTCCTGAAAAAGGCACTAAAAAAGGCACATTTTTGTGCCTTTTGTTTTTTTAAATTCTGTAAAGTAGTGCGGCTTGTTACTGCGGGTCACCGTTGAGCAGGGCGGAGACACCCTGACGGTAGCGCTGTTCCAGCGTTTCGCGGCTGGTGGCGTCAACTTCGAGGTTGCGCAGACGTCCATCCTGAATGCCGTATACCCAGCCGTGCAGGGTGACTTTCTGGCCCCGTTTCCAGGCCGATTGCATCACGGTGGAATGGCCAAGGTTGTAGACTTGCTCAACCACATTCAGTTCGCACAATTTATCGAGACGTTTTTCTGGCGACAGTTCACCCAAGAGGGAGCTGTGTTTGTACCAGATGTCACGGATGTGCAACAACCAGTTATTAATCAAACCCAATTCAGGGTTTTCAACCGCTGCCTGCACACCGCCACAGCCGTAGTGACCGCAGATAATCACGTGTTCGACTTCCAGCACGTCGATAGCATATTGCACAACGGACAGGCAGTTTAAGTCGGTGTGGATAACCAAGTTGGCGACGTTACGGTGAACAAACAGTTCGCCTGGCTCCAGACCGGTCAGGCGCTCGGCAGGGACACGGCTATCGGAACAGCCAATCCACAGGAAACGGGGTTTTTGAGATTGGGAAAGCCGCTCAAAGAAACCAGGATCTTCATCAATCATGGTTTTGGACCAGGCTGCGTTGTTACTGATGAGTCTTTCTATGTCATTCATGGAGGTTAATAGCCTGTAACGAGCTCACTGCGATGGGGTAATATAGGGCAATGCCCCGACTTTTCAAACTGATTCGGCATCTCCACTTACTCATTCCTACAACAGGGTTTTCACAAGAAGGTACGCTCCCTTTATGAATTATGCATTGGAACTGGAAAAGTTAACCAAAACTTACGCCGGTGGTGTACAGGCTTTGCGTGGAATCGATCTGCGCGTCGAAGCTGGCGATTTTTATGCCCTGCTTGGGCCGAATGGTGCGGGTAAATCCACCACCATTGGTATCATCAGTTCACTGGTCAACAAAACTGCCGGCAAAGTGCAGGTGTTTGGCTACGACATTGATAAAGACATCGTTAACGCTAAGCGCCAGCTAGGTCTGGTGCCACAGGAATTCAACTTCAACCCGTTTGAAACCGTCATGCAGGTGGTGGTGAATCAGGCCGGTTATTACGGCGTGCCACGTCCGCTGGCATTGCAACGTGCGGAAAAATATCTAACGCAGCTGGATTTATGGGGCAAGCGGAATGAGCGTTCGCGCATGCTGTCCGGCGGGATGAAGCGTCGTCTGATGATCGCCCGTGCGCTGATGCACGAGCCAAAACTGCTGATCCTCGATGAGCCAACGGCAGGTGTGGATATCGAACTGCGTCGCTCTATGTGGGGCTTCCTGAAAGAGCTGAACGCGCAAGGGACCACCATCATTCTGACCACGCACTATCTGGAAGAAGCGGAAATGCTGTGCCGTAACATCGGCATTATTCAGGGCGGTCAGCTGGTGGAAAATACCAGCATGAAAGAGCTGCTGTCGAAGCTGAAATCCGAAACTTTTATTCTGGATTTAGGCTCAAAAAGTCCGCTGCCGGTGCTCGAAGGCTACCGCAGTCATCTGACAGATACGTCCACGCTGGAAGTGGAAGTTATGCGTGAGCAGGGGCTGAATTCCTTGTTCAGCCAGCTGAGCAAGCAGGGTGTGCAGGTATTGAGTATGCGTAATAAAGCAAACCGTCTGGAAGAGCTGTTTGTCACGCTGGTGAACGGCAGTGAGGAAAAGAAATAATGTCGCAATTGTACTGGGTGGCACTCAAAAGTATCTGGCTGAAAGAGATCAACCGTTTTGGCCGGATCTGGATCCAAACACTGGTTCCGCCGGTCATCACCATGACCTTGTATTTCATCATCTTCGGTAACCTCATCGGTTCGCAAATCGGCAGCATGCATGGTTTTACTTACATGCAGTTCATCGTGCCGGGTCTGATCATGATGGCGGTGATCACTAACTCCTATGCCAACGTGGCCTCGTCGTTCTTCAGCGCTAAATTCCAGCGCAATATTGAAGAGCTGCTGGTCGCGCCGGTGCCAACGCATGTGGTGATCGCCGGTTATGTCGGCGGCGGTGTGGCGCGTGGGATCTGCGTGGGTATCCTGGTGACGGCGATCTCGTTGTTCTTCGTACCGCTGGTGATCCATTCGTGGCTGATCATTGCGCTGACGCTTTTGCTGACGGCGATCCTGTTCTCGCTGGGCGGTTTGCTGAATGCGGTCTTTGCAACAACCTTCGATGATATCAGCCTGATCCCGACCTTCGTTCTGACTCCGCTGACCTATCTGGGCGGCGTGTTTTACTCGCTGTCGCTGCTGCCGCCAATCTGGCAGGCTGTCTCCAAGCTGAACCCGATCGTCTATATGATCAGCGGTTTCCGCTACGGCTTCCTGGGGATTTCTGACGTACCGCTGGTGTTTACCATGAGCGTGCTGGTGGCGTTTATTGCGGTATTTTACTTGCTGGCGTGGTACTTAATCGAGCGCGGCAGAGGACTACGTAGTTAATTTTGCTTTGTGCCTTCCTCTCTCACGAGGGGAAGGCGTTTTATCAGGCCACCTGAACCGGCACGGCTTTCGCGGTGCGTTTCAGCTGGTTTTCACCTTCGAAATAGGCCACTTTCGGTTTGTGCTGGCGGGCCTGTTCATCTGACATCTGCACGTAAGAACAGATGATCAGCAGATCGCCGACACAGGCACAGCGTGCTGCCGCGCCGTTGACCGAAATAATCCGCGAACCGCGTTCTGCCGCGATGGCATAAGTCGAGAAACGCTGACCGTTATCTACGTTATAAATATCAATCGCTTCGTATTCCAGAATGCCTGAAGCATCGAGAAAATCCTGATCGATGGCGCAGGAACCTTCGTAGTGCAAATCTGCCTGAGTGACGTGAACCCGGTGCAGTTTGCCTTGCAGCATTGTACGTACCATTGCGTGTGACCCTTCGTGCGTAAAAAAGTCTGGGGATCCGCCGGTCGGAATGATTAAAATCCTGGATTTCCGGCGGCCAACATAGTTGCCCATTTGACCTGCGCTGTCTACTGCGTCAGATCAACCTCCTGGTTATCAATCAGTCGCGCTTTACCCAGCCATGCCGCCATCAGGATCACCGCAGAGGTGCTGTCGACGGACAATTCCTGCAAGGTTTTCGCATCACGGATAAACAGTTCGTCCGGTGTGAAGCCCGCTTCACGAAGCTGTTGCGCGGTTTCCTGCAACATTTCATCGGTATGGCGCTCGCCCTGGCTCAGACGTTCAGCCAGCGCATTCATGATTTTGTTCAGCTGCGGTGCGAGCTTACGTTCTTCAGCGGTCAGATAACCGTTACGGGAGCTGAGCGCCAGACCGTCTTTGGCTCGCACAATCGGCACGCCGACAATCTCAATGTCGTAGCCCATATCTTCCACCATCGTGCGCAGCAGCGCCAGTTGCTGGAAGTCTTTCTGCCCGAAACAGGCCACCTGCGGCTGCACCAGATTGAACAGTTTGCTGACGATGGTTGAGACGCCACGAAAATGTCCCGGACGGCTCGCACCTTCCAGAATGGTGGAAATCACCGGTACATCGACCTGCGTCTGCGTCGCCAAACCTTTCGGATAGACTTCTGCCGGTGACGGTGCGAACACCAGATCCACGCCGCGCTTATTCAGCTTCTCGCAGTCTTCCTGCAAAGTGCGCGGATAACGCTCAAGGTCATCCGAACGCTCGAACTGCATCGGGTTGACGAAAATACTCACCACGACTACATCGCCACGCGCTTTGGCTTCTTCCACCAGCGTCATGTGGCCTTCATGCAGGTTGCCCATGGTAGGCACCAGCGCGATACGTTGGTTATTCTTACGAAAATCACGGATTTCGCGACGCAGCAGCGCCACGCTGTCAATTATCAACACCAGCCTTCTCCCGCTTATTTAAAGGAATGTTCTTCGCCCGGATACACGCCTTGCGCGACCTGATCGACATACAAACGCACTGCGCCACGAATATCGCCCGCTTCGCTGAGGAAGTCTTTGACGAATTTTGGCGTATGGCCGCCGGTGATGCCGAAGGCGTCATGCATCACCAGAATCTGACCGTCGGTGACATTACCTGCGCCAATGCCGATAACCGGAATGCTCAGTTCTTCTGTCACGCGGCGGGCGAGATCGACCGGCACACATTCCAGCACCAGCAGCTGCGCTCCGGCTTCTTCGAGCATCATTGCATCTTTGATCAGCTGATTGGCAGCGACTTCATCGCGGCCCTGAACTTTATAACCGCCGAAAATATTCACCGACTGCGGCGTCAGCCCCAGATGGCCGCAAACCGGCACGGCGCGCTCGGTCAGCATTCTGACCGTATCACACAGCCAGCTCCCGCCTTCGAGTTTGACCATGTTGCCGCCCGCGCGCATTAGCACAGCGGCGCTTTCAAACGCCTGCTCCGGTGTGGCGTAACTCATAAACGGCAGGTCAGCGAGCAATAACGCGTGAGGCGCGCCACGGCGCACGCAGCGGGTGTGGTAAGCAATCTCTTCGACCGTCACCGGCAGCGTGGAATCCTGGCCCTGAACGACCATGCCCAGCGAGTCGCCGATCAGCATCACGCTGATGCCCTGCTCAGCAAACAGTTGCGCGAAACTGGCGTCATACGCGGTAATGGTCGCAAATTTATGTTTTTCCTGCTTCCATTGGCGAAGCTGGCTCAGCGTTGTTGGTTTCATGAACACGTTCCTTTGAATAATTCATCGGATGAATATGATGCCAGTATTCTACTGTATGAGTAGAAAGTCAGACAGCACGATCACTCTCAGAGACGTTGATCCCGCTCTTAAGAAGTGATTAAGAAGCGTCGGCTATAATGGCAAAAACGGAGGGAACCATGCGAATTCTATTAGTTGAAGACGACAAGATGATTGGCGACGGCATCAAAGCCGGGCTGACAAAATTAGGTTTTACGCTCGACTGGTTTACCGACGGCGTGACCGGCAAAGCGGCGCTCGACAGCGCGCCTTACGATGCGGTGATCCTCGATTTAAGTCTGCCGGGCATGGACGGAATGGATCTGCTGCGCGAATGGCGCAAGGCCGGACGCGACACGCCGGTGCTGATCCTCACCGCCCGTGATGCGCTTGAGCAGCGTGTCGGCGGGCTTCAGGCCGGTGCTGATGATTATCTGTGTAAGCCTTTTGCGCTGGTGGAAGTCGCAGCGCGTTTGCAGGCGCTGATCCGCCGTCGTCATGGCGTGATTACGCCCAAAGTCATGCATGGCGCAGTGGAATTTGATCCCGCAGCCCGCAGTGTGACGCTTAACGGGGAAGCGGTGACGCTGACGCCACGAGAAGTCGCAGTGATGGAATTGCTCCTCAATAACAAAGGCCGGGTACTGGCGAGAACGCTCATCCAGGAAAAACTCTACAGCTGGGACGACGACGTCAGCAGCAACGCGGTGGAAGTGCATATTCACCATCTGCGCAGCAAACTGGGCAAAGGTTTTATCCGCACGGTGCATGGCGTGGGATACACGCTGGGTGATGCACCGTCAGGAGAACCTGAGTGAAGAAGCTGAAAAACCTCAGTCTGCGCCTGCGTCTGATCCTGCTTTTCTCGGTGCTGGCGCTGCTGACCTGGCTGATTGCCAGCGGCGTGGCGTGGCATCAGACCCGCAAACATATCAATGAAGTTTTCGATACCCAGCAAATGCTGTTCGCCAAACGTCTGGCTGCTACGGGGCTGGGCGATCGCCTGAATCTGTCAAAAGACGCCGAATTGCCGGACACCAAAAAAATGGTACGCAAAGGGTCGCGCGGTCATACCGATGACGATGCGCTGACGTTTGCCATTTTTAATGTTCACGGGCAGATGCTGCTCAATGATGGCGAGAACGGCAAGCGCATCCGCTTTGATGGCGATACACAAGGGTTTAACGACGTGGAGTTGAAAGGGGACAGCGATACCTGGCGGATGGTCTGGCTGACGTCGCCGGACGGGCAATACCGCGTGGCGGTCGGGCAGGAATATGATTACCGCAATGACATGGCCTGGAGTCTGGTCAGCGGGCAACTGACTCCGTGGCTGGCCTCGCTGCCGGTATTATTGCTGGCGCTGATTGTGATGGTCACGCTGGAATTACGCCCGCTGCGCCGTGTGGCTCAGGGGCTGCGTCAGCGTTCGCCGGAAGATGCCACGCCGATTGTGACTGACTCGCTGCCCGGTGAAGTGCTGCCGCTGGCCAATGCGCTCAATTCCTTGTTTACCCGTACCGGTGAGATGCTGATACGTGAACGTCGTTTTACCTCGGATGCAGCCCATGAGCTGCGCAGCCCGCTGGCGGCGCTGCGGGTGCAAACCGAAGTGGTACAGCTTTCCGGCGATGATGCCCAAATGCGCGAGCATGCGCTGGAAAATCTGACCACCAGTATTGATCGCGCCACGCGACTGGTGGATCAGCTACTGACGCTTTCAAGGCTGGAGAGTTTCTCCACGCCGGAAGAGCTGGAACGCATCGACTGGACTTCGCTGGTCGCTCAAAGTCTGGCGGAACAGGATTACCGCGCGCACGGCAAAGGTATCGAATTACGATTTGAGGAGCAAGGTACGCCGCCTGAAATGCGCGGTCAGTCGCTGCTGCTTTCGCTGATGGTGCGCAATTTGCTGGATAATGCCATTCGCTATTCTGCCGCCGGAACCTGTGTCACGGTGAGTCTTGATGGGCGCGGCATCACGGTAGAAGATCAGGGGCCGGGCATCAGTGCAGAACATCTGGCGCGGCTTGGCGAGCGTTTTTACCGTCCACCGGGGCAGGAACAAACCGGCAGCGGTCTGGGGATTTCGATCGTACAAAGGATTGCGCAGTTACATCATTTGAAAGTGGTGTACAGGAACAGAGCAGAAGGTGGGCTTGAAGTGCGGGTAAGTCGCTGAGCGACTCACCATTTGGTCAGGCCATTGAGCGGAACGCGTGCGAGCAGACTTTGCAGTGTTTCGCCATCCGGAAACACCAGATCTGGCGCCAGATCGGCCAGTGGATACAGCATAAACTCACGGTTTTTCATGTCGTAATGTGGAACGGTCAGACGCTCGGTGTTGACCACCTGATCACCATAAATCAGCATGTCGAGATCTAACGTCCGGGGACCCCAGCGTTCAGCTTTGCGAACACGTCCCTGATTCTGCTCGATCCCTTGCGTGCAATCGAGCAGCTCTTCCGGCGGCAGCAGCGTATCTAGCGCTACAACAGCGTTCAGATAATCAGGTTGATTTTGTGGGCCCAGCGGTTTACTGCGGTAAAACGGGGATGCAGCCACAAAGCGGGTGCGCGGCAAATGTGCCAGCGCCTCCAGCGCACAATTTACCTGGTCAAGCGGACGGGCAAGATTACTGCCCAGAGCCAGGTAAACGCGGATCATTGACCGCCGTCCTTACGCGGAACCCGTTTACGTGGACGGCGCGGACGCGCACGGCGTGCCGGTGCAGCATCATCACCCAGCGTGCCGAGCATGGTTTTTTGCGAAGCCGGTGTGGCTTCCTGGAACTCGCCCCACCACTGCGCCAGACTTTGCAGTTCGCGGTGCTGTTCGACTTCAGCACGCAGCACCAGCAAATCATAGGCCGCGCGGAATTTAGGATGTTCCATCAGCTTGTGCGCACGTTTACCCTGACGGCGTGACAGACGCAGTTGCAGCGCCCAGATATCACGAACCAGCGTAGTAATACGTTTCGGAATAGCCAGCGTGCGGCACTGTTCATCCAGCACGTCATTCATCGCCAGCGCGAAGGCGTCGTAATACGTCAGACCGCCTTCCTGCGCCAGTTTCTGAGCATGCTCAATCACCGGATACCACAGCATTGCTGCAAACAGGAATGCCGGATTGACGCGTTGATCGTTATGCAAACGGTGGTCAGTATTTTTCAGCACCTGAACCAGAATGTGTTCCATAGGGCTGTCACCTTGCTCAGTAAACTGGCGGGCAATCAGCGGGAACAACGGCTGGAACAGCTGGTATTCGCAAAGCTTTTTGTAGGTCTCGTAGCCGAAACCGGCCTGCAAGAGCTTCAGAGATTCTTCGAACAGACGCGCTGGCGGAATTTCCTGCAACAGCGTGGCCAGACGTGGAATAGGCTCAGCGGTTTCCGGGCTGATCTTCATGTCCAGTTTGGCAGCGAAACGCACGGCGCGCAGCATACGCACCGGGTCTTCGCGGTAACGGGTTTCCGGATCACCAATCAGACGGATGATGCCGTTTTCCAGGTCGCGCAGACCGCCGGCGTAATCGCGAACGGTGAAATCTGCGACGCCGTAATACAAGCTGTTGATAGTGAAGTCGCGGCGCTGGGCGTCGTCTTCGATGGTGCCGAAAATATTATCGCGCAGCAGCATGCCGTTGACAGCCTGCTGGGAAACGTTTTTATCTTCGGTTTCTTCGTGTTGTTCGTGATGGCCACGGAAGGTGGCAACTTCGATGATTTCCGGACCAAACATGACGTGAGCCAATCGGAAACGGCGACCGACCAGACGGCAGTTGCGGAACAGTTTACGAACCTGCTCAGGTGTGGCGTTAGTGGTAATGTCGAAATCTTTCGGTTTTTTATCCAACAGCAAATCGCGCACACCACCGCCGACTAAGAAGGCTTCGAAGCCAGACTTGTTCAGACGGTAAAGAACTTTCAGGGCGTTTTCGCTGATATCACGACGAGAAATATTGTGCTCGTCGCGGGGAATAATGGTGATCGCACGGGTTTCACCGGCGTAATCAAATGACGGACGCGGTTTCTGTACGTGTTCAACAGAAGGGCGCGGAGCGCGCTGGTCATTGCGGTCGCCGCGCTGATCGTTATTACGCTCACCACGGGAATCGCTGCGTTCGCCACGAGGCTGATAAGAGGAAGAGGAGCGGCGGTTGTTATTATTGCGGCGGTCGCCCCGGTTCGCGTTGTCATCCCGACGGCCGCGATTTTCACGGCGTTGCTCGTTGTCACGACGTTCAGGACTTTTTGCCTTCACATTGCCTTCGGCCACAGGAGGCGGATCACGACGGGAATTTTCCTCGCGATTAGATTCTCCATGAAGCGCGGCTTCGTCATGAACAGCCTTTTCTTCACGAACGACTTTATCTTCACGAACTAGCACCTTACGGCAAAAATTGGCTACTCGGGTAAAAATGGTACACCTCGATAGTGACTGAAAAAATTGGCGTGACGCAAAAACAGCGGCTAATCATAGCTCACAGTAGCCGCTTTGAGAATGCCGATGTCACATCTGCGCAGCATTAGCGCCCTGATGCGGGATATCAGCCGTCGTCCAATGTGTTGTCGCCCAGCGTAATAATAAAGGCAAAGTGTAATCCTGCCAGTTTTCCGGCAGCCTTTGGCCTAAAAATTTCAGTGCGTTAATGATAACCGGACGGGGATCGCCTTCCGGCAGCGCGGGCGCGTGATTTTGCTTGGAAAGCTTATCGCCATTTTCATTGAGCGCCAGCGGTAAATGCAGATATCCGGGCTGCGGATAACCTAATTGCCGGTAAAGTGAAATCTGGCGCACGGTCGGCTCAATCAGATCCGCGCCACGCACGATGTGATTTACCCCCTGAAAATGGTCATCCACCACCACCGCCAGATTATAGGCAAAAAGACCATCACGGCGGCGGATAATAAAATCTTCTTCAGCCAGTTTCGTACTGGCCTGCAAATGCCCCTGAAAATCATCATCAAAACCGTACACCGGCAGCGTCTGGCGCAGGCGGATAGCGGCGTTTTCTGCCCCTAAATTTAAATCACGGCAATGGCCGTCATAGGTTCCGCCGGTTTGCGAAATGCGCTGACGCGTGCAGGTGCAGTAATAGCTTTTTTGCTGCTGATACAGCCAGTCCAGCGCGGCGCGATAGGCGTCGTGGCGTTTTGACTGCCAGACGACTTCGCCATCCCATTCCAGACCGTAACGTTCGAGCGTGGCCAGAATACGGTCGGCGGAACCGGGGATTTCACGCGGCGGATCGATATCGTCGATGCGCACTAACCACCGTCCGTTTTGCGAACGGGCGTGAAGATAGCTGCCAAGCGCGGCAATCAGCGAACCAAAATGAAGGTCACCGGAAGGTGAGGGGGCGAAACGGCCTGTATAGTGTTGTTCTTGCGGCATAAAAATGGGGTACTGCGCTTAAAGGGAACGCGGTGCATGACGCACCGCGTGGGACCCGAAACTTAGCCAGCCATCTGCTTTTCGCGGATTTCTGCCAGAGTCTTACAGTCGATACACAAATCAGCGGTCGGACGGGCTTCAAGACGGCGAATGCCAATCTCAACGCCACAGGAATCGCAATATCCGAAATCCTGGTCTTCCACTTTTTTCAGTGTTTTTTCAATCTTTTTAATCAGCTTACGTTCGCGGTCACGGTTACGCAGTTCAAGGCTGAACTCTTCTTCCTGTGTCGCCCGGTCAGCCGGGTCAGGGAAGTTAGCTGCCTCTTCCTGCATGTGTGAAACGGTACGATCTACTTCATCCCTGAGCTGATTGCGCCATGCTTCAAGAATCTTTTTGAAGTGAGCCAGCTGAGCGTCGTTCATGTACTCTTCGCCCGGCTTCTCTTGATACGGCTGCACCCCAGCGATAGCGAGAATGCTCAAGGACGACGTCTTACGGGTTTGGCCTTCTTGCATGATGCTTCTCCTACATAACACGCACTATGTTCATCCGCTTTTTACGCCACAGCAAAACTGCAACCTGCCGGCTTCGAACATTTCGATCCCCAACGGGGGAAAAAATCAGGCCGCTATAAATAACAGAAGGCAACGAAGTTGGCAATTATTCCTCGCAGGTGCTTGACAAGGCTGTGAGGAAAAGCGTATTCGCGACCTGTTTTTTATGCCGCCGACGGCTAATAACAGGGTTATCCGAACTGGGTTTATCCGTTTAGTGATTTCGTAACCAGCGGTAATCGTTCTGTGAGGCGGATACCCTCAGCAGAAAGTGCGGCACCGTAGCACATCACTTCTACACCGTTTTTCTGAACCTGCGTTAGCAATTGGGTGTAACGGGGATCAATATGGTGTGCAGCGGACACGCTTTCAATACCTGAATGTAAAACAGCGAAGAAAAGTACCGCTCGCTGCCCCTGTTCTGCCATCAACTGTAATTCGCGCAAATGCTTTTGACCGCGCAATGTGACTGCATCGGGGAAGTATCCCAACCCCTCCTGCAACAGCGTGACAGATTTCACTTCAATATAGCAGTCAGGTTGATTTTCTGCCTGTAACATCAAGTCTATACGGCTATTTTCGGTGCCGTATTTTACTTCTGAAGTCAGTTTACTGTAACCGGATAATTCCGGTATGCGCTGTTCCATAATTGCTTCACGCACCAGTTGATTGGCCCGCAGTGTATTGACACAGATCCAGTGATTTTGCTGTGTTTCGGTCAGTTCCCAGCTATGTGCATACTTGCGTTTAACGTTATCTGATGTGGAATACCAGACGGTATCGCCCGGCGTGGCGCATCCTGTCATCGCGCCTGTATTGGCGCAGTGCAGGGTCAGTTCCGTGCCTTCGGGCGTAATCACGTCCGCAAGAAAACGTTTGTAACGTTTGATCAAAGTGGCGGGTTGAAGCGCAGGCTCGAAGTGCATGACAGTTTCCGTGTGATGTAGAGTTTTGTGTGAGCAGTAAAGTTAAGTTGCCGGTGCGTCAGCCAGTGGCCAGGTTTGCAGACAGCGATAACGGGTGCGCCCTTTTTCATACAGGGATTCGTACAAACTGAATTCTGTGGCTTCCAGCATCCATTCCGGGGTGGCGGGCGGGATAGCCACAGGACGCGTGGCATTGCGGTATAAAGTCACATGCGGGTGAAACGGCAGGGTGCTTTGATGGCAGCCGTTGCGGGCAGCGTGCGAACGTAACACCGAAGCCAGCTGCAACAAGGCATTCGGCGCGCGCTTTGTGCCAATCCACACCACGCCGGAGCCCGGCCAGTGGCCGATGTCATCCAGTGTCAGGCTGAATTTTTTGGCCTGAATGCGCCCGGCAACGCGGGTCAACGCCTCGGCTTTCAGCTCGCTTATCTCACCGAGAAACGCCAACGTAATATGCAGATTTGCCGCCGCGACGGGGCGACCCGTTTCAGCCGGAAAATGGTCCGCACGCCACTTAATCACCTGCTTCTGCAATTTTGCAGGCAGGGATAAGGCGAAAAACAGGCGGCGTTCGGCAGACATAGTGATTCCTGAGCAGACAAATCACGGCAACATGCCGGATGTGGGGCTAAATGCTACAATGCCCGCCGTTTAAAGTTAACTCTCATGGTGAATTCATTGCCTTCTTTGCCGGTCAGCGCTGTACTTGAACCGCTATTAGCCGCACTGCAACTGGCTCCGCAGGTGCTTTTGCTCGCCCCGACCGGTGCGGGTAAATCGACCTGGCTGCCGTTGCAGTTGCTCAAACAGGCCAATTTGCCGGGCAAAATTCTGCTGCTGGAACCGCGGCGTCTGGCGGCCAAAAACGTCGCCTTCCGTCTGGCGCAACAACTGGGTGAAACGCCGGGTCAGACCGTGGGTTACCGTATGCGCGCTGAAAGTAAAACCAGCCCGGCGACCCGTCTCGAAGTAGTGACCGAAGGCATTCTGACCCGCATGGTGCAGGCGGATCCTGAACTGACTGGCGTGTCGATGGTCATTCTCGATGAATTCCATGAGCGCAGTTTGCAGGCCGATCTGGCGCTGGCGCTGTTACTCGATGTGCAGACTGCACTGCGCGATGATTTAAAAATCCTGATTATGTCGGCGACGCTCGACAATCTTCGCCTGTCATCTTTATTACCTGATGCGCCGGTCATTGAATCCGCTGGCCGCAGTTTTCCGGTCGACAGACAGTATCTTTCCCTTGCGACCCACGAACGGCTCGACGAAGGCGTGGCGCGGGTGGTCAGCCGCCTGATGGGCGAAAATCACGGCTCGATGCTGCTGTTTTTGCCGGGCGTCTCTGAAATCACCCGCGTACAAAATCAGCTGAGCGGCAGGCTGGCGGACGATGTCGATCTCTGCCCTTTATTCGGCGCGCTGTCGCTGGAACAACAGCAAAAAGCCATTCAGCCTTCGCCTGCCGGACGCCGTAAAGTGGTGCTGGCGACCAATATTGCTGAAACCAGTCTGACCATCGAAGGCATCCGCCTGGTGGTCGACAGCGGTCTGGAACGCAGCGCGCAGTTTGATCCGCGCAGCGGCCTGACGCGGCTGGTGACGCAGCGCATCAGTCAGGCGTCTATGACCCAGCGCGCAGGACGTGCGGGACGTCTGGAGCCGGGAATGTGCTGGCATCTGTTCAGCAAAGAGCAGGCCGAACGCGCCAGTGCGCAGGCAGAAGCGGAAATTCTGCAAAGCGATCTGAGCAGTTTCTGGCTGGAGTTGCTGCAATGGGGTTGCCAGGATCCGGCGCAGCTTCAGTGGCTGGACACGCCGCCCGCCGCCGCATTATCTGCCGCCAAAAATCTGTTACAACAGCTCGGCGCCACCGATGCGCAGGGCAAACTCACCGCCGCCGGGCAGCGTATGGCGCAGCTGGGCTGCGAGCCGCGGCTGGCGGCGATGCTGATTGCAGCCGCAACTCAAAGTCCGAATGCACTGGCAACCGCGGCATTACTGGCGGCAATGCTCGAAGAACCGCCACGCGGGGGATTGCCTGATATTGATTACTGGTTCAGCCGCCCGCAGAGCAACTGGCAGCGGCGGGCAAAACAGCTGGCGCAGCGCAGTGGTGCGAAAAACGGTGAGCCGGATGCTTCCCTTGCACCGTGGCTGCTGGCCCGCGCCTTCAGCGACCGTATTGCGCAGCGTCGTGGCGAAGAGGGCCGCTATCTGCTGGCCAACGGACTGGGCGCGTCTTTGCCACAGGATGACGGACTGACCCGTGCGCCGTGGCTGGTTGCGCCACAGTTATTGCAGGGCAACCACAGCCCGGACGCGCGCATTTTGCTGGCTGTCTCGCTGGACATTACGCAACTGCCTTCGCAGCTGCCTGACGTAGTGAAAGAGCAGACCGCCGTGGAGTGGGATGAAGAAAAAGGCACGCTACGCGCGTGGCGACGCTGGCAGATTGGCCGGCTGGTGCTCAAAGCCAATCCGCTGGCTAAGCCGGATGATGATGAACTACAACAGGCGCTGATCGACTGGATCCGCACGCAGGGTTTGCAGGCGCTGAACTGGTCGGTGGCGGCAGAACAACTGCGCACGCGGCTTCTCTGCGCGGCTAAATGGCTGCCGGAAGCCGACTGGCCTGCGGTGGATGACCAGGCTTTACTTGATGGTCTCGAACGCTGGTTGCAGCCTTCTTTACAGGGCGTCCGCTCGTTAAAATCGCTGCAACAGGTTGATTTGCATGACGCCTTATTAAAGCTGCTGGACTGGCAGCAACGACAGCGTCTTGACAGTGCATTACCGACACATTACACCGTGCCGACTGGCAGTCGTCTGCCAATCCGTTATCATGCAGACCAGCCACCGGCACTTTCGGTGCGGATGCAGGAGATGTTTGGCGAGCAGCGCAGCCCGCAACTGGCGGAAGGCCGCGTTGCCGTGGTGCTGGAATTATTGTCACCGGCACAGCGTCCGTTGCAGATAACTGCCGATCTGGCCGCTTTCTGGCAGGGATCGTACCGCGAAGTGCAGAAGGAAATGAAAGGGCGATACCCGAAACATCCGTGGCCGGACAATCCGGCGGAGGCGCTGCCTACGCGCCGGACGAAAAAACACGCGTCCTGATGTCTGTCTGAACCTTTAAAAATTGTGCATGAAAGGGCCGGTTTTTCAGACATTTCCTGTGGGCGAAAACTTAAGCGGGGCACAGAGTAAGCGCCTTGCGGCCTGGATTTCAGGCCATTGAAACTATCTTTATGAAATCAAAAATGAAAATGACTCAGCTAAGCAGAATCATTATGACGAACACAGCAGCACGTTGGGAGATTGACTGATGTCTGGCGATGATCGCGAGCCGATTGGCCGTAAAGGTAAACCTGCCGGGCGTAAGCCTGCGCGGGCTCGTCCCGTTCGCCGTAGCCGCCGGGACGACGACTACGATGATTACGAAGAAGAAATCGATGACGAGTATGAGGATGACGATGAGTACGAAGAAGAACAGGGATCTCGCATGAGCCGTAAAGCACCGCCGCGTAAAGCCAAAAAAGGTGGGAAAAAGAGCCTGAAGCGCCGTATTTTCTGGCTGTTAGTCAAACTGTTCATCGTTTTTCTTATTCTGCTCGGAATTTATGCGTTTTACCTTAACAGGCAAATCCATGACCGCATTGACGGCGGCAAAGTCTGGCAGTTGCCTGCGGCGGTGTACGGTCGTCAGGTGAATCTTGAGCCGGATATGTCGATCAGCAAAGCAGAAATGGTCGGATTGCTGGAAGGCACGCAATATCGAGAAGTGACGCGTATCACCCGTCCGGGCGAGTTTACGGTGCATGCGAATTATATCGATTTGCTGCGCCGTCCGTTTGATTTCCCGGAAGGTAAAGAAGGGCAGGTAAATGCCCGTCTGATGTTTGACGGCAGCAGCCTGTCAGAAATTAAGAATCTGGATAATCAGCATGACTTCGGGCTTTTCCGCCTCGATCCGCGTCTGATCACGATGTTGCAGGCGTCTAACGCCAACGGTGAACAGCGTCTGTTCGTGCCGCGTGCCGGCTTCCCGGATTTGCTGGTCGATACCTTGCTGGCGACAGAAGACCGCCATTTCTATGAACACGACGGCATCAACTTCTATTCGATTGGTCGTGCGGTGCTGGCTAACCTGACTGCCGGTCATGCGGTGCAGGGCGGTTCAACACTGACTCAGCAGCTGGTGAAAAACCTGTTCCTGACCAACGAACGTTCCCTGAGCCGTAAAGCGCGTGAAGCCGTGATGGCTATCCTGCTGGACGCGGATTACAGCAAAGACCGCATTCTCGAGCTGTATCTGAACGAAGTGTATCTCGGCCAGAGCGGTTCTGATCAGATCCGCGGTTTCCCGCTGGCGAGCCTGTATTACTTTGGTCGCCCGGTGAATGAACTGAGTCTGGATCAGCAGGCATTGCTGGTCGGCATGGTGAAAGGTGCGTCGCTGTATAACCCATGGCGTAACCCGCAAATGGCGTTACAGCGCCGTAATCTGGTGCTGCGTTTACTGGTTGATCAAAAAGTTATCGATCAGGAACTGTATGACATGCTGAGCGCGCGTCCGCTTGGCGTGCAGCCGAAAGGCGGCGTGATTTCGCCTCAGCCTGCTTTTATGCAGATGGTACGTCAGGAACTTCAGGCAAAACTGGGCGATAAAGTTCAGGACATGTCCGGGGTGAAAATCTTCACCACGCTGGATCCTATTTCTCAGGATGCGGCGGAAAAAGCGGTGGAAGAAGGCATTCCGTTACTGCGTAAGAAAAGCGGCCTGAATGACATCGAAACTGCGATGGTCATTGTGGATCGTTATACCGGCGAAGTGCGCGCGATGGTCGGTGGCGCGGAAACGCAGTTCGCAGGCTTTAACCGTGCAATGCAGGCACGCCGTCAGGTCGGTTCTCTGGCTAAACCGGCCACCTATCTGACTGCACTTTCTCAGCCGGATAAATACCGTCTGAACACCATTCTGGCCGATCAGCCGCTGACTCTGAAACTGGCGAACGGTCAGACGTGGTCACCGAAAAACGATGACCACCAGTTCCGTGGTCAGGTTCTGCTGGTAGATGCGCTGGCGCGTTCCATGAACGTCCCGACGGTAAATCTGGGTATGGCGGTAGGGCTGGATAACATCACCCAAACGCTGATTAATTTAGGGATCCCGAAAGAATCTCTGAATCAGACGCCTTCAATGTTGCTTGGTGCGATTGCACTGACGCCGATGGAAGTGGCGCAGGAATACCAGACCATTGCCAGCGGCGGTAACAAAGCGCCACTGTCTGCGGTGCGTTCGGTGATTGCGGAAGACGGCACGGTGCTTTATCAGAGCTTCCCGCAGGCGGTTCGTGTGATCCCGTCACAGGCGGCGTATCTGACGCTGTATGCGATGCAACAGGTTGTGCAGGAAGGCACTTCACGCGCGCTGGCGAACAAGTTCCCGAAACTGCATCTGGCAGCGAAAACCGGGACCTCGAACGAACTGCGCGACAGCTGGTTTGCAGGTATCGACGGCAATCAGGTGGCGATCACCTGGGTTGGCCGCGATAACAACGGCCCGTCCAAACTGTGGGGTTCAACCGGTGCGCTGGTACTGTACGGACGCTATCTGGAGAACGGCACACCGCAGCCGCTGGATCTGCAAATGCCGGAAGGCATCAGCACGATGAACATTGATGGCAGCGGTAACTTTGTCTGTGGCAACAACAGCGGCGGAATGCTGGGCGGCGGTGGCGCAACGCGCTCCATTCCGGTCTGGACCGATTCACCGGATGCGATGTGTCAGGCTTCTGTGACCGCAGTTCAGCAACAGCAGCAACAGATCCAGCAGCAACAGCAACAACAACAGCAGCAATCCGGGCAGCAGCAACAGCCACAATCTCAGGATGAGAAGAAAGACAGCAATGGCGTGGCGGGTTGGATCAAGGATATGTTCGGTTCCGGCCAGTAACAAATTGTTGATTTCAGAAACATTAAAGGGTGCGATGAAAATCGTGCCCTTTTTATTTGTTATTCTTAACTCAAATTAACCCGAGCAGGTTCACATTTTCCGCAAACCCGTCACATTGATCCCCGTTTAATTTATAGGCGTTTTTACCCATATTTAACATAGGGATATTTTTTATTCATTCAGCCAATCTATGTGTTAATTAGTGTTGCAGACGGGCAAGCATTGCGCATAATATGCGACGGTCATAATAATAATTATCGTTTACATTCCCATTACCACTCCAGAGATAATGCAATGGCTTCTCAACGCTCGCTTTCAATTTCTGTCCCAAAAGGCGCATTTAAGCGTCGGACGTTAGCTTTAACCATTACCGCAGCACTGGGGTCTTCCGCGTTTTATGCCGGTGCAGCAACTACCGCGCCTGCGAAAGAAGATACGATTAATGTAACGGCTTCATCTGCAAGTGATGCACCACAGGAATCTGCGTGGGGCCCGGCGGCGACTATCGCGGCAAAACATAGCGCAACCGGTACGAAAACCGACACGCCACTCGTGAAAACACCACAATCTGTTTCTGTGGTTACCCGCGAAGAAATGGACATGAAGCAGCCTGTGACCGTGAAAGAAGCTCTGGGTTATACCCCGGGTGTCTTCGCCAGCCGTGGCAGCTCTAACACTATCGACGCCATGGCAATCCGTGGTTTCACTTCTGTTAACACCAACCAGTATCTGGACGGCATCAAACTTCAGGGCGACAATTATTCTGAAGTGTCGATGGATCCGTACATGCTTGAGCGCGTTGAAGTGCTGCGCGGGCCATCATCCGTTCTGTACGGCAAGAGCAACCCCGGCGGCGTGGTCAGCATGGTCAGCAAGCGCCCGACCAATGAACCGCTCAAAGAAGTGCAGTTCAAAATGGGTACAGACAATCTGTATCAGACCGGTTTTGATTTCAGCGATGCTATCGACGATGCCGGCGTGTATTCCTACCGTCTGACCGGCGTGGCACGCAGTCAGGATGCGCAGCAGGAAATGGCGAAAGAGAAACGCTATTCGATTGCGCCGTCTTTCTCTTGGCGTCCTGATGATAAAACAGACTTTACCTTCCTGAGCAATTTCCAGAACGATCCGGATGCAGGTTACTACGGCTGGTTACCTCGTGAAGGTACCGTGGTGCCTTATTACGACGCCAACGGTAAAGCGCATAAACTGCCGACAGATTTCAACGAAGGTGAAGCGGGCAACCGCATGTCCCGCAACCAGAAAATGGTCGGTTACAGCTTCGCGCACCAATTTGATGATACCTGGACGGTGCGCCAGAACCTGCGTTACACCAAACTGGATACCGAATATAAATCTGTTTACGGCTTCGGTTATCTCGGTAACGGCAATATCACCCGCAGCTATGTTCAGTCCAAAGAGAAGCTGGCGAACTTTGATGTTGATACGCAGGCTCAGGCCAAATTTGGTACCGGCGATGTCGATCACACCGTACTGGCAGGCGTCGATTACATGCGTATGCGTAACGACATTGACGCGGACTACGGCAGCGCAAGTAATCTGAATCTGGCCAATCCGCAATACGGTAACGGCAACGTTTCCCTGTACTTCCCGTATAAGATCCTCAATCGGCAGGAACAAACGGGTCTGTACGTGCAGGATCAGGCGGAATGGAATCAGTGGATCCTGACCCTTGGTGGCCGTTACGACTTTGCGAAAAGCTCAACCTTTACGCGTACCACCAACAGCGCATCGCAGATTAATGACGAGCAGTTCACCTGGCGTGGTGGTCTGAACTACCTGTTTGACAATGGTATTTCCCCGTACTTTAGCTACAGCGAATCCTTTGAACCGACCGCAGGTGCCAGCAAAGAAGGCAAACCGTTCGATCCTTCAATGGGTAAACAGTACGAAGCCGGGATCAAATACATCCCGAACGATCGTCCGATCAGCGTGACGGCAGCGGTATACCAGCTCACGAAAGATAAAAACCTGACGGCCAACCCGTCTGATGCCAACTTCAGCGTTCAGTCTGGTGAAATCCGTTCACGCGGTGTCGAACTCGAAGCTAAAGCCGCAGTTAACGCCAACATCAACATCACGGCGTCTTACACCTACACCGATGCGAAATACACGCATGACACCAATTTCGAAGGCAAGCGTCCTGTTGAAGTGCCGGCAAACATGGCGTCCCTGTGGGCTGATTACACCTTCCACGAAACGGCACTTAGCGGCCTGACCATCGGTTCCGGTGTGCGTTATGTCGGTGCCAGTTCCAGTTTCTACACGGCGAACGGCGTGAATGCAGACAAAGAGAATGACGCTTTCAATGTCTCCTCATACACGCTGGTTGATGCCACAGTTAAATACGATTTGGGCCGCTTCGGCCTGCCGGGTTCTTCCGTGGGTGTGAACATCAACAACTTGTTGGATCGCGAATATGTTGCCAGTTGCTACCGCGATTACGCCTGTTACTGGGGTTCAGATCGTCAGGTTGTTGCAACAGCCACATTCCGTTTCTGATACGCGTCACAAGCACTAAACTCCGGGCACGCTGGTCGTGCCCGTTTCCTATTATCAACCAGATGTCGACGTAGAAAATCTTATGCCTGATAACAACGTACATCCTTCTTCCCCGCTGCCGGACAGCATATTCCGCCTGCAAGATCTCAGCTTTACCGTGCCGGGACGTACGTTGCTGGCGCCATTGTCGCTGACTTTCCCGCAAGGAAAAGTGTGCGGGCTGATTGGTCACAATGGTTCGGGGAAATCGACGTTGTTAAAAATGCTGGGACGCCATCAGGCGGCGACATCCGGAACGATTTACCTCAATGAAACGTCGCTGGCGCAGTGGGACAGCAAAGCCTTTGCGCGGCAGGTAGCGTATCTGCCGCAGCAACTTCCGGCGGCTGAAGGCATGACCGTACAAGAACTGGTGGCGATTGGCCGCTACCCGTGGCACGGCGCGCTCGGGCGTTTCAAACATCACGATAAAGAAAAAGTTGAAGAAGCGATTTCGCTGGTGGGTCTCAATCCTTTCGCTCATCGTCTGGTTGACAGCCTGTCCGGTGGCGAGCGTCAGCGTGCCTGGCTGGCAATGATGGTGGCGCAGGACAGCCGCTGCCTGCTGCTTGATGAACCAACTTCTGCGCTCGATATTGCGCACCAGAAAGACGTACTGGCATTGATCCAGCGTCTGAGCCGCGAAAAAGGCTTAACCGTGATTGCGGTTCTGCACGACCTGAATATGGCAGCTCGTTATTGCGACCAGCTGATGGCGCTGCGCGGCGGCGAGATGATTGCTCAGGGCGAACCTGAAAAAATGATGCGCGGTGACGTGCTCGAACAAATTTATGGCATTCCGATGGGCATTTTGCCGCATCCTGCGGGTGGCGCACCGGTGAGTTTCGTATACTGATATGTCTGATATTTCACTATTTTCCGGGATAACGCGCCGTCGCATTTTGCAGATGATGGCGCTTTCCCCGTTGCTGACATCGTTGCCCGCGCTTTCTGCGTCCCGTCCCGATCTCAGCCGAATTATTGCCCTCGAATGGCTTCCCGCTGAACTTCTGATCGCACTCGGCGTAATGCCGCTGGCGATTGCGGATATCCGTAATTACAACATATGGGTAGGGGAACCGCCGCTGGCGCCCGGAGTGATTGACGTTGGTCAGCGCACCGAGCCCAATATGGAGCTTATCCAGCAACTGAAACCGTCGCTGGTTCTGCTGACACAGGGTTACGGCCCTGCGACCGCTCAGCTGGAAACTATCGCGCCGGTGCTGAGTGTCAAAGCTAATGACGGTTCTGCGAAGCCCTTAGATCTGGCGATCCGCTCGTTGCATAAACTGGCAGATACGCTGGGTTTACAAGACCGCGCAGAGCTGCATTTACAGCGCTATCAGGACACCTTAGCCAGAACCCGCGAACAGCTGAAACCGGTGGCACAGCAGCCAATGTTGCTGATTACATTCATCGATCCGCGCCATGTTCTGGTGTTTGGTCAGGGCAGTATGCTGCATGAAGTGATGAACGATGTCGGGCTGACCAACGCCTGGCAGGGCGAAGGCAGTTTCTGGGGCAGCGTTTCCGTCGGTGTTGAACGGCTGGCAAGCATCAAAAATGCCCGCGTGTTGTGTTTCGACCATGACAGCGCCAGCATCATGAAGGCCGTCGTAAAAACGCCGCTGTGGAAATCTATGCCTTTCGTGCGTGCGAATCAGTTCACCGTTATCCCTGCCGTCTGGTACTACGGCGCAACCTTCAGCGCGATGCACTTCTGCAATATTTTAACCAGCACACTGAGGAAACCGGTATGAACCGCCGTTCGCTCAGCGTTTCGCTGACGCTTCTGATTTTTCTGGCGCTGGCTGCGGGCGCGCTCAGTATTTACAACCTGCATCAGCAATTGCCTTACGCACAATGGCGCGGCGCACTGTGGCAGCCGGACATCGACAATGTGCAGCAGATGCTTTTCCATTACAGCTCGCTGCCGCGCATCGCCGTGGCGTTGCTCGCCGGCGCCGGGCTCGGGCTGGTCGGTTTACTGTTCCAGCAGGTGCTGCGTAATCCGCTGGCTGAACCTGCGACGCTCGGCGTTTCGGCTGGCGCGCAACTTGGCCTGACGGTCGCAACGTTGTGGGCACTGCCGGGCGGGATGATCACCCAGCAGTTTGCCGCGATGATCGGCGCGGTAGTGATTGGTGCGCTGGTATTCGGGATTGCGTGGGGCAAACGCATGTCGCCGGTCACGCTGATCCTGGCCGGTCTGGTGCTCGGTTTGTATTGCGGTGCGGTAAACGGTCTGATCGGCATCTTCAATTATCAGAGCCTGCAAAGCCTGTATATGTGGAGCAGCGGTTCGCTGACGCAGCAGGACTGGGATGTCGCCGGTTTCCTGTTGCCGCGCGTGATTATTGTCTGGCTGCTGGCGTTTCTGTTGCAACGTCCGATGACGCTTCTGGGGCTTGACGACGGCGTGGCCAAAAACCTCGGCCTCGGGCTTTCTGCTGCACGTCTGGCGGTGCTGACCCTGGCCATTCTGATGAGTGCACAGCTGGTTAACGCGGTCGGTATCGTCGGCTTTATCGGACTGTTCGCCCCGCTTCTGGCGAAAATGCTCGGAGCGCGACGTTTACCTTCACGGCTAATCATGGCACCGCTGATTGGCGCCTTATTGCTGTGGTTCACCGATCAGGTGATGCAGTACATCACCACATTCTGGATGGAAATTCCGACCGGAGCAGCAACCGCGCTGGTGGGTGCACCGTTGCTGCTGTGGCTGCTGCCGCGTCTTCGCAACAACATGACGCCGCCGCCGATGGATCAGGGCGATAAAGTGCCCGCTGAGCGTCATCATCTGGTGCGCTGGGTCGCGCTGGCGCTGGCGGTACTGTTTATTGGTCTGGTTATCGCGCTGATGGCCGGACGTAACGCGACAGGCTGGAGCTGGTCAACAGGCGCTGATTTACAGGCGCTGCTGCCGTGGCGTTTGCCGCGCGTGCTGGCGGCGCTGGCGGCGGGCATTATGCTGGCGTCTTCCGGCGTGCTTATCCAGAAACTCACCGGTAACGCGATGGCGAGTCCGGAAGTGCTGGGCATAAGCTCGGGCGCGGCGACCGGCGTGGTCGTGATGATGTTTATCGTGCCGGGGGATGCCTTTGCGTGGCTGCTACCGGCGGGGAGTCTTGGTGCGGCGCTGACGTTGCTGGTGATTATGATGGCATCGGGGCTGCGCAGTTTTTCCGCCGAACGTATGCTGCTGACTGGTATCGCGCTGAGTACCGCATTCACCACGCTGATGTCACTGCTGCTGGCGAGCGGTGATCCGCGTATGGGCGGTTTGCTGACCTGGCTTTCCGGCTCCACATATTCTGTTTCCGCAGAAGCGGCGTGGCGGACGTTGATTATTGCGGCCGTGCTGATGGTGATTGTGCCATTCTGTCGTCGCTGGATTAATATTTTGCCGCTGGGCAGCGTGACGGCTAAATCGGTAGGTATTGCACTGACACCAACACGCATGGCGATTTTATTGCTGGCAGCAGTGATGACGGCTGCCGCGACGCTGACCATCGGGCCGCTGAGCTTTGTCGGGCTGATGGCACCGCATATGGCACGCATGATGGGCTTTCGTCGTGCGGTTCCGCAGTGGATGGTCGCCAGTATTCTCGGCGGTTTGCTGATGGTATTTGCCGACTGGTGCGGGCGAATGATTATCTTCCCGAGCCAGATCCCGGCTGGTTTGCTCGCCACATTTATCGGCGCGCCGTACTTTATCTATCTGCTGAGAAAGCAGGCGAAATAGAAACGAGGGCAAAAGCCAAAACAAGCAGCCGACCAGGTGATTTTGGCTTTTGCTCCTCCCCTTCGGAGGGGAGGAGCAAATATTTTTAAAGCTTAGCGAAACAGCGGCGGGCAGCGTCGATGGTGCGCTGGATGTCTTCCTGGGTATGAGCCAGAGACATAAAGCCTGCTTCGAACGCGGAAGGGGCCAGATAAACGCCTTCTTCGAGCATCAGATGGAAGAACTTCTTAAAGCGCTCAACGTCGCACTTCATCACATCCTGATAGCAGGTCACGGTTTCGGCATCGGTGAAGAACAGGCCGAACATTCCGCCGACATGGTTCACCACGAACGGAATATTTTCTTCCTGCGCCGCATCCAGTAAGCCTTCGGCCAGCTGTGTGGTGCGCTCGGTCAGGGTCTGATGCACGCCCGGTTGTGCTACCTGAGTCAGACAGGCGATACCTGCTGCCATCGCAATCGGGTTGCCGGAAAGCGTACCCGCCTGATAAACCGGGCCGGTCGGTGCCAGCGCTTCCATCACGTCGCGACGACCACCAAATGCGCCCACCGGCATACCGCCGCCGATGATTTTACCCAGGCAGGTCAGATCAGGCATCACATCGTAATACTCCTGAGCACCGCCCAGCGCGACGCGAAAACCCGTCATCACTTCGTCGATAATCAGCAGTGCGCCAAACTCGTCACAAATTTTACGCAGACCCGGCAGGAATTCCGGCAGTGGCGGGATACAATTCATGTTGCCCGCGACCGGCTCAACGATGATACAGGCAATATCATCAGGGAATTGTTCGAACGCAGCACGTACTGAATCGAGATCGTTATAGGTGCAGGTCAGCGTGTGTTTGGCGAAGTCAGCCGGAACACCCGGAGAGTTTGGCTGGCCGAGAGTCAGCGCACCGGAACCGGCTTTCACCAGCAGGCAGTCGGCGTGGCCGTGATAGCAGCCTTCGAATTTGACGATTTTATCGCGATGCGTGAAACCGCGCGCCAGACGAATGGCGCTCATGGTCGCTTCGGTACCGGAGTTCACCATGCGCACCATGTCCATGCTTGGCACCAGACCGGTGACCAGTTCGGCCATTTTGACTTCCATTTCGGTCGGTGCGCCGAAGCTCAGACCGCGTTCTGCGGCTTCAATCACCGCGCTGCGAATTTCAGCATTGTTATGGCCCAGCACCATCGGGCCCCATGAACCGACATAGTCGATATAGGCTTTGCCATCGGCATCAAACAGGAAAGCGCCATCAGCACGCGCGATGAATAATGGCACGCCGCCAACGCCGGAGAAGGCACGTACCGGCGAGTTAACACCGCCCGGGATTAGCGCTTGCGCCTGCGCGAACAGACTTTCTGACTTACTCATTATTCAACTCCTGAAATTGCTGGGTTCTGGGTAGAGAAATTTTTGATGCGCCCATTCTAGTGAACTGGGCGGCGTTATAAAACCGTAAACCGTGCTGCTTTTTGTTGCAGATCCTGTCAGGCAGGCAATTTGTATGATTAAATCCATCAATCTTCTACAACCATGCCTGTATTTCCCTTTCCGATATGAATGAACCTGAGACTGAGAATTTAGAGAGCGTGCACGTCCGCGGACCCCGCAAACGCAGCGAGGCGCTGCGCCTTTTGCTGCGCCGGGATAAAACACCGGTAACGATTTTGATCATGGCCGCGCTGGTGGGTACCGTCGCCGGTTTGCTTGGCGTGGCTTTTGAGAAAGCGGTGAATCTGGTGATGGCACTGCGTCTTTCGAGCCTCGGGATTTTCAGTGATTACTGGATCCTGCTGTGGCCGCTGACCTTTGTTATCTCGGCCGTGATGGCCATGTTTGGCTATTATCTGGTACGCAAATTCGCGCCGGAAGCGGGCGGTTCGGGGATCCCGGAAATCGAAGGGGCGCTGGAAGAGATGCGTCCTGTCCGATGGTGGCGGGTGATCCCGGTGAAATTTTTTGGCGGTCTGGGCACGCTTGGCGCGGGCATGGTGCTGGGCAGGGAAGGACCGACCGTACAGATGGGCGCCAATGTCGGGAAGATGATGTACGATATTTTCCGGCTTCGCAGTGCAGAAGCGCGCCATTCGCTGCTGGCGACCGGTGCGGCTGCCGGGCTTTCTGCAGCCTTTAACGCCCCGCTGGCAGGCATTTTGTTTATCCTTGAAGAAATGCGTCTGCAATTTCGCTACAGCCTGATCTCGATAAAAGCGGTGTTTATCGGCGTAATTATGTCGAGCATCGTTTTCCGTATTTTTAACGGCGACGGCGCAGTGATTGAAGTGGGCAAGCTTGCCAGCGCCCCGCTGAATACGCTGTGGTTGTATCTGGTGCTGGGGATGGTTTTTGGCGTGGTCGGCGTAACGTTTAACGCCCTGATTTTCCGCACGCAGGACATGTTTGCCCGCGTTCATGGCGGTAATCTGCGTAACATTCTTATTATCGGCGGGATGCTGGGGGGCTTTTGTGGTCTGCTCGGATTGATTCATCAGGAAGCCACCGGTGGCGGCTTTGCACTTATCCCACTGGCGGCGGCAGGGAAATACAGCCTGCTGATGTTGCTGGCGATCTTTCTTGTCCGCGTCGTCACCACACTTTTGTGCTTTGCTTCCGGCGCGCCTGGGGGAATTTTCGCCCCGATGCTGGCGCTCGGCACGCTGCTGGGCACGGCATTTGGTACCGCCGCGCTGACGTGGTTCCCTCAGTATGGGATCCAGCCTGCCACTTTTGCGATAGCCGGAATGGGGGCGCTGTTTGCCGCCAGTGTCCGCGCTCCGCTCACTGGTATTGTGCTGGTGCTGGAAATGACCGATAACTATCAGCTTATTTTACCGATGATCATTACCTGCCTTGGCGCGACCCTGTTGGCACAGTTTTTGGGCGGCAAACCCTTGTATTCCGCGATCCTGACCCGCACCTTGCAGAGGCAGGAACGTGAAAATGCAGAGAAAGCGCAGGCAGAACCCGACGCAGAAGGCACCAATAAGCAGGACAGCGCAACAAAAAATGCCCATACTTGAACCATAATTTCAGGTATTAGATAATGAGTACATTATTCAGACAGTCAATCCGGCGGCCTGAACAAATGCGGATTGGGAGTGAGAGATTATGAGCGAAGCATTGATGAATGACACAGCCGCGTTGCCGTTACAGTTTACTGAGGCCGCGGCACGTAAGGTTCAGAACCTTATTTCGGATGAAGAAAATCCAAACCTGAAGCTGCGTGTTTATATCACCGGTGGCGGTTGCAGCGGATTCCAGTACGGTTTTACCTTCGACGATAAAATAAACGACGGTGATATGACCATCGAGAAAGCCGGTGTGGCGCTGGTCGTTGACCCGATGAGCCTGCAATATCTGGTCGGTGGTTCCGTGGATTACACTGAAGGTCTGGAAGGTTCGCGCTTTGTCGTGACCAACCCTAACGCAAAAACTACGTGTGGTTGCGGTTCTTCATTTAGTATTTAATCACCCGTCTTAAAGAAAAAGCCCGTTTGCTGATGCACACGGGCTTTTTTATGCCTAAAACAGCGAAGATAGCTGGGCAGTCAGGTAAGTAAGCATTCACAAGGGGGTTACCATTCAACGGTCACCAGCTTTGAATCTATGCTTATCCCAGGCACGGCGGTGAGCATCATTTCGCTGATGTGCGGTTGCATCATCGTCCGGCTGGCGCAGGTGACGGACGTGCCGCTGTGCGCTGCATCAACTTTGCAACTTGGCAAAATGGTCAGGCTGACGTTGATGTTGCCACTGACCATGCCAGCGACGGCAAATAGCGGGCTCACAGCGAGTAACACGCTGAGTAATAAAGCTTTCATTAAATTTTATCCTGCTGGTGTAATAAAAATTCAGCCCAAGCTGAAAAAGTTATCGGTAAAGTTTTCGAAGCCTTTAATCCGGAATTCTTATGATCCGGATTGAAATCACGCTTTTCTCTGACGTTTCTTTTTTACCCACACGCCAGTCGTTTTATATTTCGTTGCATAACAACGAGGTATAACAAAGAGATAATGCAAAAGCGGGGAAGTACTTTGCAGCGAAGATTTTACGCCAGGGATATTACCAGATGACAGCATTCAGTTATTGATTTTGGTTAATAAAAGTACAATTCAGAAAAGTGCCACAGAGAGGGAAAGACTCACGGTTGTTGATGTTAGTAAGTATTCACCTTTGAGGCAATGCTGCCAGCTGAGGACAGAGTTGTTGTGCCGCCAGCAAAATACGCGGCCCCGCACGGCTGAACCAGTCCGGATCCAGCGCGATGACCTGCGCTGTGAGCAGCGAATGCCAGTAATCTTCAATGACCTGTTTTTGCGATTTTCCGCCTGAGATAACAATAACCTGTGGATGACGGGTTAAAACCTGTTCCCGGCTGACCTGAGGCCACGGGACACGGCTGTCGGCAAAAATGTTTTTTGCTCCGCAGGCTTCCAGCACTTCGCTTTGTATCGTGGCGGCGGCGGCCGTAAATAATGGCTGTGTGCCGAACTGAATAAACGCCGGAACCGGCGTCTGGCGGTGATATTTGAGCTTAAGCGCCTGCCATTGCTGACGAAATGATTTGGCGGCATTGTGCGCGCTGGCGGGCGAAGGGCTGTAAGGGGCGAGTTGTTCCAGCGCCTGAGCCACCTGATCTGCGTTTTGCGGATCAAGATAAATCACTTTGATGCCCAGAGACATCAGCTGATCCAGCGGACGCTGAGGATTTCCGCCACGCCACGCGAGCACCAGATCGGGTTTCAGCGTCACGATACGTTCGACGTTAATCCCCTGCCAGTTCGCCACCTGTTCAAGCTTGCTGGCCTGCGGCGGATAATCGGAGTAAGCACTAACTCCGACTAAACGATCGCCGAGACCGGCCGCGTACGCCAGTTCTGTCAGATTGGGTGCCAGACTGACAACCCGTTGCGCCGGTGCGGCTGTGGCCGTCAGAGGCAACCACAGGCAGCTGAGCATGAGACAAAACCGGCGGACTATCACTCTTCTGAAGCTGCCAGTGCTTTCAGCATCGCATCAACCATCAGGGTTGATTGCTGTGCGGCAACGACCAGGAATTCTTCAAAGCTCAGGTGAGATTCACCGTCTGCCACGTCCGAAATGGCGCGAACGACAACGAACGGCGTTTCAAACAGATGGCAAACGTGACCGATGGCCGCCGCTTCCATTTCTACAGCCGCGACGCTCGGGAAGGTTGCGCGGATACGGGCCAGCGGCGCAGCACCATTAATAAAGGCATCGCCGCTGCACACCAGACCACGGACGGCGTTTAAATTCAGTTCACGGATGCAGTTTTCTGCCAGAGTAATCAGTTCCGGATCGGCAATGAAAGCGGCAGGACAGCCGGCCATCTGGCCGGGTTCATAACCAAAGGCGGTGACGTCAGCGTCGTGATAACGCACTTCATCGGAAACAACGATATCGCCCACTTTCAGCGTTTTCGCCAGCCCGCCCGCGGAACCGGTGTTGATCACCACATCAGGATGGCAATGTTCCAGCAACAGGGTGGTGCCCATCGCCGCAGACACTTTACCGATGCCTGATTTCAGCAGCGCCACGTCCACGCCGTGCAGCTGACCGGTATAGATTTCGCAGCCTGCGCGTTCGATAGTTTGACGGTTGATGATTTTGTCGCGCAGCAGGGTCACTTCCTGCTCCATTGCACCGATAATGCCTACTTTCATATGAATACTCGCAGATGTGGTTGGATTGAGCCGCAGCTTGTGCGGAATTGACGGTTTAATCACGAAAACAATGTGCGATAGTCTATCATGGCTAAAGGTAAGAGATAATGCGTTTGGGATGCAGGATTATCAGGCTGCAAGCGTATCGGTTTGATGCGTGAGTCACTGAAAAGGCGGGAAATCATGTCCGGGATCGATTTTAAAGCGAAATTCAATTTTCAGCGTCCTTTCAGCGCCCCGATTGAGGCGCGTGATGCGTACGACGTGGTTCGCCAGTTTGAAAGCGACCGGGGGCGCATTATTAACTCCGCCGCCATCCGCCGTTTGCAGCAAAAAACGCAGGTTTTTCCACTTGAGAAAAATGCTGCTGTCCGCAGCCGCCTGACACATTCCCTTGAAGTTCAGCAGGTTGGCCGTCATATCGCCAAAGAAATTCTGCACCGTCTGCGCCGACAGGGGAAGCTCGAAGCGTATGGCCTTGACGAAGTTACCGATCCTTTCGAAAGCGTGGTCGAAATGGCCTGCCTGATGCACGATATCGGCAATCCGCCGTTCGGGCATTTTGGTGAATCGGCTATTAATAACTGGTTTGCCAAAAGGTTGGATACCGCCAGCTGTGGCGAAACACCGCAGGAAACCGATTCCTGTCTGGTGGCAAGTTTGCGCCTGGCTGCAGGTGAGGTTGAACTGAACCGCCTGCGCAGCAAAATCCGCTATGACCTGTGCAATTTTGAAGGCAACGCGCAGGCCATCCGGCTGGTATTTACCCTGCTGAAACTTAATCTGACTTACAGTCAGACCGCCTGCATTTTGAAATATACACGCCCGGCCTATTCGATGACCAAACTGCCTTCGCATGATTACCTGATGAAAAAACCGGGTTTTTATCTGGCAGAAGAGCCTTTTATTAAAGACCTGCGCAGCGAACTGAGTCTGGGCGAGTTCAACCGTTTTCCGCTCACCTACATTATGGAAGCGGCTGATGATATTTCTTACTGTATTGCGGATCTCGAGGATGCAGTCGAGAAGAATATTTTCAGCGTCGGTCAGCTCTATAATTACCTGTGCCGCGAATGGGGCGAGATAGAGAAAAACGACTTCTTCGATAAAGTGGTTCGTACTGCTTACGAGAAGATGGATAAAGCCAAAACATTTCGTAATCCGGTCGATTACTTCTTTATGGAATTGCGCGTTCAGACCGTTAAGCAACTGGTACCGCACGCTGCCCGCCGTTTCATTGATAATATAGAAGATATTTATCAGGGCACTTTTAATCATGCTCTGCTCGAAGATGACAGTCAGGCTAACCGTTTGTTAGAAATTTATAAAAACGTGGCCTTTAAACAGGTATTCAATCATCACGAAGTCGAAGAGCTGGAATTACAGGGCTATCGGGTGATCAGCGGATTACTCGATATTTACAGCCCGCTTCTTGATATGCCGCTTTCTGATTTTTCTTTGCTGGTTCAGGAGGATACGCACCGGAAATATCCGATTGAAACCCGCCTGTTGCATAAGATTTCTGCCAAACACCGCCTGGCCTACAACAATGCGATCACGGCTCTCGAAGGATTACCGTCAGGGGAACATGCGGCGCAGGAGTTTTATTACCGGGCGAGAATGATTCAGGACTATATCAGCGGGATGACTGACCTTTATGCGTATGACGAATACAGAAGGCTCATGGCGGCTGAGTAATTTGTTTAAAAAGATAAATTGAACTCTCTTTAATTTTCTTTACGGAACTGTCTGAAAAAACGCCATTTGTAAATACTGACAATATTTTTTTACCATTGTCAGATCGACCATGATGAACTTCACGCTATTAATACCATCTCAGTATCACGACTACCAAGCAATGCGACTATTTTGGTTGCCACAATAATTTTAAGAGATCCTGAAAAATGAAAAAATCGAGTTTATTCCTCAGCGCATTAGCGTTAAGCATCGGGATGGCAATGGCCCCGGTTTCTTCTGCACTGGCTGCTGAAACAGCGTCTTCATCTGCAAGCACCACACAGCTACCAAGTCTGGCGCCGATGCTTGAAAAAGTCATGCCATCCGTGGTGAGTGTGAACGTTGAAGGCAGCGCGCCGGTGAAAACACCGCGTATGGGCCAGCAGTTCCAGCAATTCTTTGGCCAGAACTCCCCGCTGTGCCAGGACGGTTCTCCGTTCCAGGGTTCACCTGTTTGTCAGGGGGGCGGTCAGGGGCCAGATGGTCAGCCTGCGCCTGAGCAGAAAGAAGATTTCCGCGCGCTGGGTTCCGGCGTCATTATTGATGCTGACAAAGGGTATGTCGTTACCAACAACCATGTGGTTGATAACGCAAGTAAAATCAGCGTGCAACTGAACGATGGCCGTAAATTCGACGCGAAAGTGATCGGTAAAGATCCACGTTCAGATATCGCGGTTATTCAGCTGCAAAATGCGAAAAACCTGACGGCAATTAAAATGGCCGACTCCGAACAGCTGCGCGTCGGTGATTACACCGTGGCAATTGGTAACCCTTATGGTCTGGGCGAAACCGTGACTTCCGGTATCGTTTCTGCGCTGGGTCGTTCTGGCCTGAATATCGAAAACTACGAAAACTTCATCCAGACCGATGCGGCAATCAACCGGGGTAACTCCGGTGGTGCGCTGGTGAACCTGAATGGCGAGCTGATTGGTCTGAATACAGCGATCCTGGCACCGGACGGTGGCAACATCGGTATCGGTTTTGCGATCCCAAGTAACATGGTGAAAAACCTGTCAAAACAGATGATCGAGTTCGGTCAGGTGAAACGTGGCGAGCTGGGCATCATGGGTACTGAGCTGAACTCTGAACTGGCGAAAGCCATGAAAGTGGACGCACAGCGCGGCGCATTCATCAGCCAGGTCATGCCGAAATCTGCAGCAGAGAAAGCGGGCATCAAAGCCGGTGACGTGATCCTGAGCATGAACGGCAAGCCAATCAGTAGCTTCGCTTCGTTCCGTGCGGATATCGGTACTATGCCAATCGGTACCAAAGTCACGCTGGGCCTGTTGCGCGAAGGCAAACCAGTGAACGTGGACGTCACGATTGAGCAAAGTACGCAAACGCCTAAAGTCGAATCCGGCAATATTTACACCGGCATCGAAGGCGCTGAACTGAGCAACGGTGCAGCCGGCGATCAGAAAGGTGTGAAAGTGGATGAAGTTAAAGCCGGTTCTACCGCGGCGCGCATCGGCCTGAAAAAAGGTGACGTGATCCTGGGCGTGAACCAGCAGAAAGTCACAAACCTGGGTGAGCTGCGTAAAATTCTCGACACCAAACCAAACGTTCTGGCGCTGGACATTCAGCGTGGCGACACCTCGATTTACCTGCTGGCACAGTAATCCTTCAGCACGACTCCTCTGTAAGGCACGCTCCGGCGTGCCTTTTTTATGCCTGCGTTATATGACAGTGCTTTCAACCACTGTTTAATGCCAGTTGTGCATTTGCTTAAAAATGTGACTCTCCCCGCAACTTCAACAGGTGCTTCTGCTCTTTGGGCATTTGCATAATGTATGGCAGCAAACCGCTGGGTATGCTCTTCGGACAACAAAACAATAAGCCAAGGCAGGGGATCCATGTCGGCGTATCATCTCGATGCAAAGCTGGCGCAACAGATTGTTGCCCGCACCATGCAAATTATTGATAGCAATGTGAATGTCATGGATGGACGCGGAAGAATTATCGGCAGTGGCGACGATCAACGTCTTGGGGAATTGCACGAAGGGGCTTTGCTGGCAATTTCACAGGAACGTATTGTCGATATCGACGAAGGCGTAGCAAGGCATTTGCACGGTGTGCGTCCGGGGATCAATCTGCCGCTGCGTATTGATGGCCAGATTGTTGGCGTGATCGGTCTGACCGGTAATCCGGCTCAGTTGCGACAATATGGTGAACTGGTCTGCATGACCGCCGAAATGATGCTTGAACAGGCGCGTTTGCTGCATATGCTGGCGCAGGACAGCCGTCTGCGTGAAGAGTTAGTACTCAATCTTATCCGCGTGGACGAACTTTCTCCGGCGCTGATGGAATGGGCGCAGCGTCTGGGCATAGATCTGAATCGACCGCGCGTGGCGGCGGTGGTCGAAGTCGACAGCGGTCAGCTCGGCGTTGATTCCGCGATGGCAGAGCTGCAACAGCTGCAAACGTTGCTGACCACGCCGGAGCGCGACAATCTGATCGCTATTGTTTCTCTCACCGAAATGGTGGTCCTGAAACCGGCGCTGAACAGTTACGACCGCTGGGATGCGGACGGCCACCGTCAGCGTATCGATCACCTGCTTTCCCGCATGACAGAAACCGGCCGTCTGCGTGTGCGCATTTCGCTGGGCAACTTTTTCACCGGCCCCGGCAGCATTGCCCGTTCCTACCGAACCGCGCGTACTACCATGACCGTCGGTAAACAGCGGATGCCGGAACAGCGTTGTTACTTCTATCAGGATTTGATCCTGCCCGTCCTGCTCGACAGTCTGCGCGGCGGCTGGCAGGCCGACGAACTGGTGCGCCCGCTGGCGAGGCTAAAAGCCACCGACGGCAACGGATTACTGCGCCGCACGCTGGCTTCCTGGTTCCATAATAATGTGCAGCCGACCGCGACCTCAAAGGCGCTATATATCCACCGCAATACTCTGGAATATCGCCTGAACCGTATCTCGGAATTAACCGGTCTGGATCTGGGTAATTTCGACGACCGCTTATTACTTTATGTGGCATTGCAGCTGGATAATGATCAGCTGTAATTAATTGCCCTGCCTGAAATTATTATTTCTATTAATTTCAGGCAGGGCATATTTTTCGCGATTTTTACTGCGTGATACCGGTCACAGCTGTTTTACTTTTTGTGAAACAACTCCCATCCGGCTGGGCATTTGCAACAAGATAAATGCAAAGCGCTGTTTATGCTTGTCGCTTTGCCTAATGAGTTGGTCAACGGATTATCCCTATACTGGCTGCGCTCCATTTCTCTGAACCCTACAGTTCTGTGAATGGAATGACTTTTATCTCTGTTTAGAGGCGTTGTCATTAATTGTGGAGAACACCATGGAAACTACCGTTTCAGCAGCCAGTGCCGTAAAAAAAAGAACTAACGCGCGCTACTGGATAGTGGTGATGTTATTTATTGTCACCTCATTTAATTACGGCGACCGTGCCACACTCTCTATTGCCGGTTCGGCAATGGCCAAAGATATCGGGCTGGATTCTGTCGGGATGGGATATATTTTCTCGGCATTTTCATGGGCCTATGTCATTGGGCAAATACCCGGTGGCTGGTTGCTGGATAAATTCGGTTCCAAAAAAGTTTATTTCTACAGTATTTTTATCTGGTCTTTATTTACCCTGCTGCAAGGCTTCGTCGACGTCTTCAGCGGCTTCGGCATTGTGGTTTCTCTCTTCGCATTACGTTTTCTGGTCGGGCTGGCAGAAGCACCTTCTTTTCCTGGTAACAGCAGGATTGTCGCCGCCTGGTTCCCGGCTCAGGAACGCGGGACCGCCGTCTCTATTTTTAACTCCGCACAGTATTTCGCGACCGTGATTTTCGCGCCGATCATGGGCTGGCTGACTCAGACTGTAGGCTGGTCGCATGTCTTCTTCTTCATGGGAGGTCTCGGGATCATCCTGAGTTTTATCTGGCTGAAAGTGATCCACGATCCGAAAGATCATCCGGGCGTAAATCAGGCTGAGCTCGACTACATGGAAGCCGGTGGCGCGCTGATCAATATGGATCAGAAGACCACCAAAAAAGCGCCAGTCAAAGGCGAAAAACTTTTTCAGATTAAACAGTTAATGAAATCCCGCATGATGATTGGCATCTACATAGGCCAGTACTGCATCAATGCTCTGACCTACTTCTTCATCACCTGGTTCCCGGTATATCTGGTGCAGGCGCGCGGCATGTCAATTCTCAAAGCCGGGATGGTGGCCTCCGTGCCTGCGATTTGCGGATTCCTCGGCGGCGTGCTGGGCGGGATTATTTCCGACTGGCTGATGCGCAGAACCGGCAACCTCACGTTGTCGCGTAAAGCCCCGATTGTGGTCGGCATGCTGCTGTCGATGTCTATGATCTTCTGTAACTACGTTGATACCGAATGGATGGTGGTGGGCATTATGGCTTTCGCTTTCTTCGGCAAAGGGCTGGGAGCTCTGGGCTGGGCAGTGATGGCAGACACCGCACCGAAAGAAATCAGCGGTTTGAGCGGCGGGCTTTTCAACATGTTCGGTAACGTCTCCGGCATCATTACGCCAATCGCCATCGGCTACATTATCGGCAGCACCGGATCATTCAACGGCGCGCTGATTTACGTCGGAGTCCACGCGCTACTGGCGGTCGTCAGCTACGTGTTTATCGTCGGAAAAATCGAACGTATTCAGTTACGTGCCTTCTGATCTAAAGGAAAATCATGATGAATACACAATCCTCACCAGTGATCACTGATATGCAGGTTATCCCGGTCGCAGGGCATGACAGCATGCTGATGAATATCGGCGGCGCGCACGGCGCTTATTTTACCCGCAACATCGTCATTCTGACCGACAGCGCCGGGAATACCGGGGTGGGTGAAGCGCCGGGCGGAGAGGTGATTTACAACACGCTGGTGGAAGCTATTCCCCAGGTGAAAGGTCAGGAAGTGGCGCGCATGAACCGGCTGGTGCATCAGATCCACGTCGGTAATCAGTCGTCTGATTTTGATTCTTTCGGCAAAGGTGCGTGGACCTTTGAACTGCGCGTCAACGCCGTCGCGGCACTGGAAGCGGCACTCTTAGACCTGATGGGCAAATTCCTCGGCGTACCGGTGTGCGAGCTCCTCGGACCGGGCAAACAGCGCGATGAAGTGACGGTGCTGGGATATCTGTTCTACGTTGGCGACCGGCAGAAAACTGACCTTCCGTACCAGGAAGGTGCGCGCGGCGTTCACGACTGGTATCACCTGCGTCATCAGGAAGCGATGAACAGTGAGGCGGTGGTGCGACTGGCGGAAGCGGCGCAGGACCGCTACGGTTTTAAAGATTTCAAACTCAAAGGCGGCGTGCTGCCGGGCGAGAAGGAGATCGACGCGGTCAAAGCGCTGGCAAAACGTTTCCCGGACGCGCGTATTACCGTCGATCCGAACGGTGCGTGGCTGCTCAATGAAGCGATCGACCTGTGCAATGACCTTCATGGGATCCTCAGTTATGCCGAAGATCCGTGCGGCGCAGAACAGGGTTTTTCCGGCCGTGAAGTCATGGCGGAATTCCGTCGTGCGACGGGTCTGCCGGTGGCGACCAACATGATTGCCACCAACTGGCGTGAGATGCAGCATGCGGTGATGTTGCAGTCGGTGGATATTCCGCTGGCCGATCCACACTTCTGGACCATGCACGGCGCGGTGCGCGTGGCACAACTTTGTGACGAATGGGGCCTGACGTGGGGCTGCCATTCGAATAACCATTTTGATATTTCGCTGGCGATGTTTACCCACGTTGGCGCGGCGGTGCCGGGTAAACCGACGGCCATTGATACGCACTGGATCTGGCAGGAAGGCAACCAGCGCCTGACCAAAGAGCCGCTGCAAATTGTGAACGGAAAAATCAAAGTCCCTGAAAAACCGGGGCTGGGCGTGGAGATCGATATGGATCAAATCCGCCGCGCCCATGAGTTGCACAAGAAACTGCCCTCCGGTGCGCGCAATGATGCCATCGCCATGCAGTATCTGATCCCCGGCTGGACATTCGATCGTAAGCGTCCGGCAATGGGTCGCTGATTACGGAATCTGAATCAATAAGGAGTGAGTATGAGTGCATCATCTACACCAAAAATTGTTTCCATGCAGGTGATCCCGGTTGCCGGACACGACAGCATGTTGCTCAATCTCAGCGGTGCGCACGCGCCGTTTTTCACCCGTAATATTCTGATCCTCAGGGACAGCAGCGGTAATACCGGTGTCGGCGAAGTGCCGGGCGGTGAGAAGATCCGCCAGACGCTGGAGGATTCGTCGTTGCTGGTGATCGGCAAAACGCTGGGTGAATACAAGAATGTGATGACCGCCGTGCGCGAAAAATTCGCCGACCGCGATGCTTCCGGGCGCGGATTACAGACGTTTGATTTGCGCACCACCATCCATGTAGTGACCGCCATTGAAGCGGCGATGCTTGACCTGCTCGGCAAACATCTGGGCGTGACCGTCGCCTCATTGCTGGGTGACGGACAGCAGCGCGATGAAGTCGAAATGCTTGGGTATCTTTTTTATGTCGGCGACCGCAACAAGACGTCGCTGGGCTATCAGAGCCAGCCGGGCGACAGCTGCGACTGGTACCGTCTGCGACATGAAGAAGCGCTGACACCGGCGGCGGTGGTGCGTCTGGCGGAAGCGGCGTATGAGAAATATGGCTTCAATGATTTTAAACTCAAAGGTGGCGTGCTGGCGGGCAGTGAAGAAGCTGAAGCCGTAACGGCGCTGGCGCAGCGATTCCCGCAGGCGCGGATCACGCTCGATCCCAACGGTGCCTGGTCGCTGAATGAAGCGATCGTACTGGGTAAACAATTACGCGGTGTACTGGCGTATGCCGAAGATCCGTGCGGTGCGGAGCAGGGCTTCTCCGGGCGTGAAGTGATGGCGGAGTTCCGTCAGGCAACCGGTTTGCCGACAGCGACAAATATGATCGCCACCGACTGGCGTCAGATGGGGCATACCATCCAGCTGAAATCGGTGGATATTCCGTTGGCGGATCCGCATTTCTGGACCATGCAGGGTTCAGTGCGTGTGGCGCAGATGTGCCACGAATGGGGCCTGACGTGGGGCTCGCACTCCAATAACCACTTCGATATTTCGCTGGCGATGTTTACTCAGGTAGCCGCTGCGGCGCCGGGCAAAATCACCGCTATAGATACGCACTGGATCTGGCAGGAAGGCAATCAGCGCCTGACCAAAGAACCGTTGCAGATAAAAGGCGGCAAAGTACGCGTGCCGGAACAGCCGGGGCTGGGTGTTGAGCTGGATATGGATCAGGTGATGAAAGCCCACGAACTGTATAAAGGCATGGGCCTCGGTGCGCGAGACGATGCGCAGGGTATGCAGTTCCTGGTGCCGGACTGGAAGTTTGATCCGAAAAGACCGTGTCTGGTGCGTTAAACAATCTGCACATATAAAAAAGCCTCTCTCTTGAGAGGCTTTTAACGTTGTGGCAGGAAACTTAGCCCCGTGCGTGCGCAGCCGCTTTCTCGATCAGCTCATCCGACGGGCGTTCGCCGGTGTACAACACAAACTGTTCGACAGCTTGTAATGCGGCGACTTCCTCGCCGGTGATGATTTTTTTGCCCTGTTCGCGGCCATAGCGGATAAGCGGTGTCCCGCCCGGTGCTACGACCACGTCAAACACGGTGCTGGCGCGGTCAATCACCTGCTTGTCAAACGCCAGCGACTCGGCTTCTGCTGCACCCGGCATTCCGATTGGCGTGACGTTCACCACCATATCCACCGGTAAATCACCCAGTTCGGCTTTCCATTCATAGCCATATTCTTCAGCCAGCGCGCGACCATTGGCTTCATTGCGTGCAATGATGTAACCCTTTTTGAATCCGGCGTCACGAATGGCCGCGACTACCGCTTTACCCATACCGCCGCTGCCACGCAGGGCGAAGACGGAATCACGTGGCACCTGATGGCTGTCGAGCAATTTGGCGACGGCAATATAGTCGGTGTTGTAGGCGCGCAGGAAGCCGTCGTCATTGACGATGGTATTCACCGACTGAATGGCGGTGGCGGAAGGATCCAGTTCATCGAGGAAAGGAATGCAGGCTTCCTTGAACGGCATCGACACGGCGCAGCCCCGGATGCCCAGAGCGCGGACGCCTTTCACCGCGGCTTCGATATCATTGGTAGAGAATGCTTTGTAGACAAAATTCAGGTCTAACGCCTGATAGAGGTAATTATGAAAACGCGTGCCGAAATTTCCCGGACGACCGGAAAGGGACATACACAACTGCGTGTCTTTATTGATTTCCCGACTCATTTCGTTCTCCTTTCAGATGCTCTTTATGACCTTGCGGCCTCTAATCCAACCTTAGCTGAAACGATACAACCCTACAATATTCCTGTTCACGGCGCGGCTGAAAAGTGGCGGGCTTAGCCGTAGCGGATCACGTTAAAACCTTCTTCCGGTTCAGGTGCGACAAAGTGACGGGATATCAGATCAAACTGCTCATCTGTGACACTAAACTGATGCGTTCCGGCCTGATTGCGTTCCCGTAGCCGGGCTTTACACACTTCCTCCGGCACGTTCAGATAATGCAGACGGTGGTCCGCGCCCGATCCCGCGATAAGACTCATCATCCACTGGCGGTTCGCTACCGTATTAGCCGGAAAATCCAGCACCACCGAGACACCTGCCCTGAGCAGAGAAATGGCGTGTGGCGCAATGGCTTGCCTGAGTCTGGCGGAGCAGCGGACATAATCCGCCACGCTATGCATCTCATCCTGATAAAGATGAGCAAGCCACTGGTCCTCATTAAGAACTATGGTGCCGGGCTCGCTGGCCAGTTGAGCGGACAGGGTAGATTTCCCCGAGGCTATTTTTCCGCATAAAATATGCAGAACCGCCGGACGTGCTTGCATGACATTTTCGGGGCTGGCTGTGGCATTCATTTTACCTCTCCTGTTCAGGCCGCGTATGAGTCGTTAAAACATCGCATTAATTTCTGAATAAGGCGCGGCTTTTTCCAGCATCGGCGTCATTTCATCTTGTTGCAGAAACCCGCTGACTAACTGCGCTTTTTGCGCCCAAGCCGGCGCACGGGCCCGGCAGCGAAGGCGTTACTCGATTTTCTGGCCACGCGCTGGCAGCAAAAAATGACTGTCAGGCTACATCCGTTATACTTAAAAGATACGCATGAGCGGAGGCGGCTATGAATTTGGATCTTTTCGATCACCCGGATTTTCATCCGAACTGGCGCGAGGATTTGTGTCCCGGTGCCGTGGTTCTGCGCGGTGCGGCGCTGGGAAAGGATGTGGCGCTGCTGGCGGAAATCGACCGCATTGCCGGACTGGTACCTTTTCAGTACCGGGCGACGCCCGGCGGTTACGCAATGTCGGTGGCCATGACCAACTGCGGGGATGTTGGTTGGGTGACAGATAAAAGCGGATACCGTTATCAGGCGACGTCGCCGGAAAATCATCAGCAATGGCCGCCGATGCCGGAACTGTTTCGTACGGTTGCAGTGAAAGCGGCGGAACAGGCGGGATTCCCCGGATTTGAGCCGGATGCTTGCCTGATTAACCGTTATCAGCCCGGTGCCAAAATGAGCCTGCATCAGGACAAAGACGAGCACGATTTCGGCCAGCCGATCGTCTCTGTCTCGCTAGGTTTACCGGCGGTTTTTCAGTTTGGCGGCATGGAGCGCAGCGATAAAACGCAGCGCGTGCAGCTGACACATGGCGATATTGTGGTGTGGGGCGGCCCGTCGCGGCTGCATTATCACGGCGTATTGCCGCTGAAAGCGGGCGAACATCCGCTGACCGGATCCTACAGATTTAATCTGACGTTCCGAAAAGCAACATAAACTGAGGGCATCAGGCTGTAAAGCACAGGACTTTATCCTCATTCTGCTTTACACTGCCGCCCTGCAAAAACTGACATGTTGAATAGATAATTACTTAGGCGGTAAGCGATGAACGGCGTAATCACAACCTGGTTTGAAGATAAAGGTTTCGGTTTTATCAAAGATGAAAACGGCGATAACCGTTATTTCCACGTGATTAAAGTTGCAAACCCTGAGCTGATTAAGAAAGACGCAGCAGTCACTTTTGAGCCGACCACCAATAACAAAGGCCTTTCCGCCTTTGCGGTGAAAGTCGAGCCAGAGAGCAAATACATCTTCATTGCCGGTGAGCGTATCAAAATCAGCAGTATCAAATCCTTCCTGGCCTTTAACGAAGAAGTGCCGGGCGAAGCGAAGATCGACAAAGAAAACGCCGTGCTGTCCGTGGGCCTGCTGATGAACCGCATCCGCCCGCAGGAAGAAGAGAAAAAAGCTACGACGCGTACCATGAAAAAGCTGTTGATCACCACCTTCCAGAACAGTACTTATGTGTTCACCGAAGATGAAATTGATGTGGATGCAACCATCAAAACGCTGAAAGCGCTGTAAAATTTTCTGCTCCAAAACCGGTGCGCATTCGCTGCGCCGGTTCTGTTTTCTCCTCGTTAATACGTCACAGTAACCGTCACCGTATCGCTGTAGTTTCCGGCGGGCTGATTGCTTTGCGACAAATTAACTGACGCGGTATACGGGAATGATTGTGATGTTCCGGTACCGGTGGCGCTGCTGTTGGTGGCTGCCGTCCAGACCGTGCTGTCACCTTTAAATATCTGATATTGCAGATAACTGGTGGTGCTGCCGACGGTGGAGGCCATCTGCCGGTAAACGCCAGTCACCGGCACGCTGCTGGTAAGGTTGACGGAATAACTGGCATTGAGCGTACAACGTACGCTGATGGTATTGGCGACCACCGTCGTCAGGCCGGATGGCAGGGCGGCGCTGCCAAAACCGACATTTGGCGCGCTGTCGATATAACAAAAGTTGGTGACGTTAAGCGTCAGGTTAACAGTGCCGCTGACGTTGCCGGTATCAGCGATACACAATAAAGTTCCGATGGCCACCGAGCAGATGTTCCACGTCCAGGCGATTGGCACGGTATCTGTGTAGGTGCCGGCCGCCAGATTGGACAGCGTTTTGGGCATCACATACAGCGGCAATGTGCCGTTCGGTCCGGAAAACAGCCCGAGTAACCCCAGTGCGGTCGTGCTGTTCCAGCTAATCACATCACCCTGGTTATACACCGTGCCGCAGCCGCTGTCCTTACACAGGTTGTAGGGCAGAAACTGGCCGGTCGCCGCGCTGTAAAGACGGGGCTGCGTGCCGCTCGGATGCAGTGTGGCGCCAATGGTGGCAGTAATGACGTTGGTGCCGCCGATACTCAGCAACGGACCGGTGCAGCTTAATCCGCTGCCGCCCGCGGTCACCAGCGGAGATGTGCTGACCGCAAAGGAGTTTTGGGTGCCCAGCGTGATGGTCGAGGCCGCCGTGGTACAACCGGCAAAAGCCTGCGAAGACGCGCCCGTTAACAGCATCAGTACTAATGCGTGACGTATCCACTGTCTGAATATTCTCATGACTGATCTCCTGGCATAGCGTTCGCTGCGCTGGCCGCTGTTTTACCCGTTGTATTATTCGTTGTACTACCCGTTTTACTATCAGGGCAGGACAGCGGGCCGACCTGCTCAATGCTGTGACGGTCAGGGTTCAGTGTGAAGCTGACCCGGCAGACCGAATGATCTTCCTGCTGGATATTCAGCACGTTGTTTTCCTTCAGATGCGAGAAATATACCAGGCCGTCGTAACCGGTCACGGTGGTTTGTTGCGTATTTTGCTCGGTGACCAGCGTGCCCAGCTTAAGCGGTTGTCCGGCGGCGTCATGGAGTGTGATATTGGCTGACAGCACTTTCTCAACGTTAAATTTCACCACCACGCCGCTGCCTTGTTTCACGGCGATGCGGTCATTAACGTTATTGGCGACCACATCAGCGGGCAGTGGCAGGGTGTCGATTTCCACTTTGGCCGGATAATATGAGCTGACGGTCGGGATCAGCAGGTGTCCGTTCTTATCGGTTTTGCCCATTTTCTGATTCTCGAAAAGCACCGGAACGTCGGCGTAATGATCGGTATCAACCACAATAAAGGCGTCATTGATCTTGTCGGAGAGGAACCAGTCATTGGCCATAAACACAACTGAACCGCTGAGATCAGCCCAGTTGGTGTAATCGCCCTGATTGCCGTAGAAGCCGCCCTGAATCGTGGCGTAGCGGGATTTCCAGGTGGCATCAGCCTGCTGATACGGGTCATTACCGCCGCTATAGGCCAGATTCCAGCCCAGGCCGCCGTCGGTAGGTGTGGCTTTGCTGGCGCCGATTTGCTCCTGATAATTGCCCGCGCTGTCACGCTGCACACCGGCATTCATATTGATATTGGTGCCAATCGGAATGATGAACTGCAGCTGCGCGCTGTATCCGTTATCGCCCAACGTTTTATTGAGCGATAAAAACATGCTGCTTTGTCCCCACAGCGAGCGGCTGTAGGAGAAATTCACCAGCCGCGTATGCGAATTGTCATAGGCTTCGACGTCGTAATAGCCGATGCCCATCGTGCCGTTGGAAGGCCCGAACGGCGAGGTGCTGAACGTCACCTGATCGGCTTGACGGCTTAACCGCGTGTCACTGGTGTATGAGGTGATGTCCTGATAGCCCACCGTGCGTTTTGAGCGCAGTGCCGAGAGGCTGAAAATCGTCGAATAATAGGAATACCCCAGCGTGTACTGGCTGCCGTCTTTTTTATCAGTGATATTCTCACCCAGCGGATTGTCTATTTCTCCGCTGGAATTCGGGATACCCGGCGTCTGTCCGTTGTTGTAATTATCCTGCGTCACTATCTGATTATCGCTGCTGACCGGCGGGTGATCGGCCTTACTCTGGCTACCGGAAACGCTCAGCGTCCCCCATGTTCCCACCGCGACATCCGCCCCTAATCCTCCCAGCGCCAGACCCTGCACAATTTCGGTATGGCCTGACAGTGTCAGGTAATCGCTCAGTCCGTAACGGTAAATTCCACTGAAGGCGGCATCTGAATAATCGCCGTTTGTGACGCCATAATTGTTGCGCACCGCCCCGAGTGAGAAGTCGAAATCGCTGAGGTTTTTGCGCAGTAAAGTGTTGGAAACATAAAACGGTACGCTGGTGGAAACCTGCCGTCCGACCGCATCAGTGGTGACAATCGTCGCTTCACCGGCACCGTTGATATACGGCACGTTGGTCAGCGTAAACGGCCCGGAATTCAGGTTATTACTGCTGGCCTTGTAGCCATTAAGGAACAGGTCAACGGTACTCGGTACCGCCGCGGTGCCGCTGTACTGCAACAGCGGATAGGTCACAAGATCGGGGCGGACGGCAAAGTTGCGGCTGATACGCAAACCGGCCATGCGTGCCGAATTACTCCAGGTCAGAGAATCGCTGACGAAATCCCCGACCTGATAGCTGATAAGGTTCTTCTCGTCAGTGAATCGCCAGAACGTGTCGTAACGCAGATAGCCATCCTGCGCGGTGCTGCCGCCATTTTCGTTATTGCCTGAACTGTCGACGTTATAGCGGTAAGTACCGGTATTGGTGAAAAGCCCGAGGCTGCTGAATAAACGTTGTTCCATCCAGGTGGCGATAGATTTCGAACCGCCGGGCGGGTCGGTGTAGTACGAATCATAGTTAAACAGCAGGCCGGTGCTGCTTTGTGACGGCGTGTAATTCATCAGCGGATCGCCGCTGACATTCTGGTTCGGCAGCCAGGCATCCGGCACCGTTAACACCAGCTGCTGCGTGGCCGAATCGTATTTCGCTTTCACATCCGGCAGTTCACCGACGTTAATCAGCCCCTGCTGGCCGTTAATGTGGATGTGATTTTTTGCCAGTACACCGGCTTCCACAAAATACGCGTTGTTGCGATACGTCACCGGCACGACCTGATTATCCGTCTGGCCGTTGACCACAATCGACAGATAAAACATGGCGTCCGTCACCACCGGTGCCGCTCGCGGGGCATCAGGCAGTGAAGAGTATTCCTGCGCCTGCGCGCCAAAGGCGCTCAGATACAACAGGCACAGGCTTCCCCGGAAAATCAGCACACGCTGACAACCTGCTCCGGGAAGATGTCTTTTTGGCATCCGTTGCGGCTCCTGCTGTTATTCGCCGCGTGGAATAACAATCGGTTTGGTGTTATCCGCAATCTGCGCATTGAGCTGCGCGCCCGGCGTCACGCCTGCCGGCACCGGCCAGCGCATCTGCTGACCCGGCAAAACATACCCCATAAAGCCGCCGACCATGGTTTTGACGCCCTGCTTCTGGTTGTCAGCCGCTGACCAGAATACGTTGCTCAGACGCGCATGGACGATGCCGGTATTGCGCACCTGCAAATACGTTTTTCCGCCTTCAGAGACCGAACGCCAGGTAAGGATCGGGCGGGTCGCCGTTGATGCGTCGCGCTTCATATCCGGGCGATCGTTGGTCCATAAGCTGCCGCCATCCATAAACAGCGGCAGAAGATAACGCATCTGCAATTGCAGCCCGACCACCGCTTTGTCTTTGCCTTCACCGGCGCTGTTCAGCGGGGAAGGGATCTCATCGATAATAATGCGGTAAGCCTGTTCGGTATTGGCCGGTACGGGTGTATTTCTGATGAGCCTGATCAGCTGGCGCTGGCCCGGCGGAACGGTAGCGAAAGGCGGACTGGCGACCACGTTGGTCTGATCCGCGTATTTCTCGTTAAAATTCTCCTGCTTCCAGGCCAGCACACGCACCTGTAAAGACACCGGATCCGCGCCGCGGTTTTCCAGCCACAAAGCCGATCCGTTCTGATCGGATTCGATAATCTGATAGACCGGCCACACCAGCACCGAACTGGCGGCCTGAATCGCCATGCTGGAAAACAACGCTACAGTCAGGGCGGTGGTAGCAATCATGCGTGAGAACATCGTCGTCATAGCTCATATCCTGATGATTCAATAAGTGAGAGTCACGGTTACCGTGTCGGTGTAAGTGCCCGCAGTGGGTGACGTCGTGAAAGAAAACAACCGGCCATAGACCGGATAAGTTTGAGTTGTTGAGGGAAAGCTGCTGATGGTCATCGCCTGTGCACCGGTTCCCCAAACCACGGTGCGTGCGGCGTTCTGATATAGCTGATAGCCCAGCGTCGCGGTGGCACCGCTGTTGGCCATATATCGCTGGGTGGCGGAGCCGCCATGTATGCCATAATCCATGCCAATCGCCACCGTGGTGCCCGGTGTACAGGTCACCACGACCGAGCCTGCGCCCGACGTGCTGACCACATCGACATTGGTGGGAGCGGAAGGAAACGAACCGAAGTTGATCGTGCCCAGATTGGTGGTCGGGCTGGAAAGCGAGCTGCCGAAAACGCAGCCATTGGTGAGGGAGGCCGTCACCGTAAACGTCGCGGTGGCCGTGGCAGCGCGCGCTGAGCCGCACATGAAAAGCGGCATCATTATCAGCGACAGCACCATGAGCAGCACCTGCGGCACCAGCAAACGGCCAGGCATAAAAACCTCTACCAGGATACGGTGACATTCACCGTATCCTGATAAACACCGGCGGCAGGCGTAGTCTGTGCCGGAACGCGGCCATAGACTGTGCTCCACTGATCTGCGCCGTTGCCGGTTCCGCTCACGCCGGTCACGTTATCCCAGACAGTGGTGCGTGCCGCCGTGGTGTAAAGGTTGTATTGCAGGGTCAGCGCGCCGTTGGTGGTATTGACCATCCTGCGGGCGGTGACCACGCCGCTGCTGCCACCATCCATCACGATTTTATACGTCAGCCCGTTCACGCAATTCACGCGAATCGACCCCGCCAGCTGCGCACTGGTGGCGTTAATGGCGCTGGTCAGCGACGCATAATTGCCAAAATTCAGCGTACCGAAGCTGGTGCTCCCGGACGTCGTGGTTCCCGCATTGCAGGCGGGCAGCAACGTGGCGCTGATGCCTATCGTTGCCGCCTGACTGAATGGAATGCGTAACTGCATCGACACCAGCAAGATAGCTGGCAGTAGCAGCAGTACCTTGATGTCCATGATCTTTCCTTCCTTGAAACAAAAGCCAGTCAGAGGCGAAACGTCTCTGATGGAAAACAGCCTTACCAGGAAAGAGTGGCAACAACGGTATCGTTATACGTCCCCGCAGCCGGCGTGGTGCTGGTCTGGTCAGCAGGCAGTACACGACCATAAATTGGGATATTTTGTGCAGTGGTGCCCGTCGTCAGAGTGATCGGCGTATTGATGGCGATTTCTGTGGTACGCGCAGTGTCAGAATAGAGGCGGTAAGGAATGCTGTTGCCGCTGGATGTCATGGTTCGTAATCCGCCGGTTGCTGCCAGCCCGCCATTAAGCGAAAGCGTCGGTGTCAGCCCGGTGCTACAGGTGATGGTGACCGCACCCGTGCCGTTGGCACCAAATACTGTCCCGTTGATGACGCTGGTCAGGTCAGCGTAATTACCAAAATTCAGGGTCCCCCACTGGTTGGTGCCCCCGGTTGATGTACCATTACCGACAGTACAACCGGTACTGATGGTCAGCTGAACGCCCACTTGCCCTGTTAAGGTTCCGGCGGCCTGCGCGCCTGCGGCTAACGTCAGCGTTGCAGCAGCAAGAACAGCCAGTAATAATGAATTTTTATCGCCCATGATGACTCCCAATAACAACGTATACAGCTGCGTATTCATGCAACACCGTTGCATGTGGAAATCCTCTGGTGGTCAGTAATCAATACAAAAGGACTGCAAGAAAATCGGATAATAAACAGCGTTCAGGCCGGGACTTATGTTTTTCAGTTACTACTGAAGACATCCCTGACCTTAACCACATGATGAAAAACGCCGTTATGGTTAAATATAAGTTAATAAATTTACCTTAAGCGGATCTTTTTGGCATTTACGCCAATAAGGATAAAAATTCTATTAACGGAAAATTATCGGAGTTTTACTCTGTAAATTTGCGTTTAATTTTATTTATGATTGCCTTATAGCAGCGGAACGATGAGATTAATTAACCATTTTTTGTGTGGCCTTAAACCTTTCTGATATCAGCATTTTTTACCGGAGACCGGAATGTTTACTGAGTCCGTGATTAACGATATGAACCGGCTGGCGCATTTTCTGGCCTTCGATCAGACCTCAGGAAAAGGGCCGGAGGGTGAACCTTCCCTGATGATCCTGCTGGGTAACGCGATTTTGCCGACCGCCGAAGCGGCGTTTCAGGCGCTGGCGCAGGGGCGGATTTCCCGTTTGCTGATTGCCGGAGGGATCGGCCATTCCACCGAGTTGCTGTATCAGGCGGTACAGACGCATCCGCGTTACCGTCATATCCATACATCGGGTCGCAGTGAAGCTGAAGTGCTGAACGATATCGGCGTTCAGTGCTGCGCGGCACCGCAAAAGCAGATTTTGCTGGAAACCGCGTCAACTAACTGCGGTGACAATGCCTTACAGGCGCGCCGGGTGCTGGATCTGGTCGATGAGAACTATAACCACATCACGCTGGTGCAGGATCCGCTGATGCAGCTGCGCACTGACGCCAGTTTCCGTCACGTCTGGCGCGATCGCCCTGAAGTGACGTTCCTCAACTGGCCGGTGCTGGTACCTCAGCTGGAACGTGAGGGCGAAGGGCTGCGCTTTGCCGGAGAAGGGCATCACAGCCTGTGGGCTTTGCCGCGGTTTGTGTCGTTGTTGCTCGGCGAGATCCCACGTCTGCGTAATGCGCCGGGCGGTTATGGCCCGCGAGGAGCGGGCTTTATTGCCGAAGTGGAGATCCCCGCAGAAATTGAAGAGATCTACGCGCGGTTGCGTCCGGTACTGGAAGCCGGTTACGGCGACAGATCCTTCTGACACACGGCGGGCGCCGCTTCAGGTTCATCCTGATGATTGCCCCGCAGTGCCAGCAGCACCACGAGTGCGGAAACCAGTGTAATTGCCATCAGACACAGCAACAGCGGGTGCAGTGACGCGGCATAGAGTTGCTGAAGCTGCGACGTGCTGGCCTGCCCAATAAGCTGCTGCGCCACGGCGAGATTACCGGTTGCCAGCCGCTGAGCGGCCTGACTGATGTCACCCGCTGTAAAATTCGCCGCCAGTGCGCTGTGTGTTAATGCCGACAGAATGGCACCGACGATCGCCAGCGAAATGCCTTCTCCGGCCACGCGCGTGGTGCTGAAAATCCCGGTCGCCATGCCCGCTCGCTCTTTGGGAACCACGCTCACCGACAATCCATCCATCAGCCCCCAGGGCAGGCCTGTCCCGATGCCAATCATCACCATCGGTGCGATCATGGCAGCCATATCCTGCGCCAGCACCGCCTGACTCAGCCAGCCCAAACCGGCGGCGGCAATCACTAAACCCGAGGTACATAACACGCCTGCTGAAATCCAGCGCGTCAGCCATGCCGCCAGCAAAGGAACCACCAGCATCGGTACTGAAAGCGCCATCATCATCAGTCCGGCACGTTCTTCGCTAAGATTTTCTACGCCGATAAACAGCATCGGTAAAATCACCAGCAGCACCACAAAACAGAATCCGGTCGCCAGCGGCAGCGCCTGCACGCCGATAAAACGGATATAGCGGAACAGCGATAAATCGAGCATCGGGTTTTTTACCCGCCGTTCTGCCAGGACAAAAATCGCCAGCAGAACAGCTGCAGCAGCCAGTAGCGAAAGTACCTGCGGACTTTGCAGACCGGATTGCGGAATTTCCATCAGTGCCCAGGTCAGCAGCGCCAGCATGGCGGTAAAGGTGAGAGTGCCCGGCCAGTCAATGCCCGTCGCCTGCGGATTGCGGGTTTCGCGCATCCGGGCAGCACCCGTGACCAGCGAAAGTACGGCAATCACCGTGGCGGAGAAAAACACCGAGCGCCAGCCGAAATTCGCGATCAGCACACCTGCGAGGAACGGGCCGAAAGCCAGCCCGACACCAAAACTGCTGCCCATCAGGCTGAACGCCTTAGTGCGCGCTGCGCCGTCGAATTCCTGTGCCAGAGCCGCTGCGCCACCGGCCAGTGCGCCAGCGGCGGCGATGCCCTGTGCGGCGCGCAGCAGATCAATCCACAGTAAACTGCTGCTGAAAGCCTGCAAGAGAGACAGCAGGGCAAACAGCGAGACGCCGCTGATAAACACTTTTTTACGCCCCAGTTCATCTGCCAGCGCACCGGCGGCCATCAGAAAGCAGCCAAACGTCAGCATGAAAGAATTGGTTATCCAGCTCAGCGCCTGCGCGCTGCCGCCGAGCTCACGTGCAATGGCAGGCGTTGCTACTGCACCGCTGACAAAGTTGAGCGGCAAAATGACCGCTGCCAGGCACACGGTAAATAAAACCCGCAGGCTGCCCGCTGACTGTGTTGTTGTTGAGTTCATGGCTTCTTCCGACAGTTGACGATAATCATGATGATAAAATGTCAGTAATGTTGCGGAAACAGGCCGTAAGTCCGATGATTAAGGACTAAAACGCTCGAATAAACGGGAATCGATAAATGGAAAACCTCAACGGCTTACTGGCGTTCGTCCGTGCGGCGCAGAGTCAGAGTTTTGCCGCAGCCGCGGAACGGATGGGCATTTCTGCCTCGGCGGTCGGTAAAAGCGTGGCGCGGCTGGAAGAAAAACTGAGTGTAAGGCTGTTCAACCGCAGCACCCGGCGTATCAGCCTGACCGACGAAGGCCAGCTGTTTTTCGAACGCTGCCAGAACATTGTGATGCAACTGGAAGACGCCGAGCAGGAACTGGTGCGGATTTCCGCCGTGCCGCGTGGAAAATTGCGCATCACCGCGCCGGCTATCGGTTACCGCATGTTGTTGCCGCACCTGCCGGAATTCCGCCAGCGTTATCCGGACGTGGAGCTGGATCTGGATTTCAGCGACCGGATGGTGAATGTCATTGATGAAGGTTTTGATATCGCTATTCGCAGCGGCGAGCTGAGCAGTTCGCAGATGATGTCGCGCCGCCTCGGGCCGTTCCGCTTTGCGATTGTGGGAGCTCCGCACTATTTTGCTGAGCATCCGGAACCGCTTACGCCGGACAGCCTTTATGAGCACGCCTGTCTGCGCTACCGTTTTCCGGGCAACGGACAGTGGCAGGAATGGGAGATGACAGGCACGACGCCGCCGGAGCTGCCGCTGGCGCTGAGCAGCAACAATCTGGAATCAATTTTACAGGCGACGTTGCAGGGATTAGGGCTGGCGTATGTGCCGGAGTTTATCGTGCGTGATTATCTGGCGTCCGGCGAGCTGATTTCGGTGTTGTCAACGTATCTGAAAGAAGGCGGCAAATTCTCGGTAGTGTGGCCGAGCAGCCGCCATATGCTGCCAAAAGTGCGGGTGTTTATTGATTTTCTGACCGAAAAACAGGTGCTGGGGTAATCCATTTAAACTTATCGTTTATCCAGCCATTTGCCCATTTCACCCAGCCCTTCATCGAGATTTTCGCGACCAAAACCAATGCGCAGAAAATCTTCAGACACGGTGTTCAGTTCTGACGCGTAGGCGACGGAAGGAATAACCATCACACCGGCTTCTTCCACCAGCTGCGTGGCAAACGCTTCTGCGCCTTCTGCGCCGGTATAACGCGGAAATGCCAGCACACCGGCTTTTGGCACTGAGAGCCGGAACAGGTGCGGGTATTTCGCCAGAAATGCGGTGAGCGACGCCAGCTGCCGGCGCGAACGTTCCATCACCCGCTCGAGAATTGGCGCACTGGCGTTCAGCGCCACCGCAGTGAGAAACTCTCCCGGCATTGAGTTGCAGATAGACAGATATTGCTTCATGCGCTCAAGTTCCAGCATCCACGCTTTATCCTGACATGCCACCCAGCCGATGCGCAGCCCCGGTAACCCGTAAGCTTTTGACGTCACGTTCAGGGAGATCCCGCGCTCATAAATATCAGCCAGCTGCGGCAGACGATCGGCCGGATCGAATTCGGTCAGACGGTAAACTTCATCGGAGAAGATCCAGATCCCGCGCTCGCGGCACAGGTCGATCAGTTCATTGAGTTGCTGACGGCTGATCAGTGCCCCTGTCGGATTATGCGGGAAGTTAATCACCAGCACTTTGGTATTGGCACGCAGCGCAGCGCGGACTTTACCGGTATCCAGCGCCCAGTCGTTATCTTCCTCAAGTGCCACGCCGGTGACGTCGCACAGCGATAACGGCACGCTTTCCAGCGACTGATAATTGGGGGTGATCACCACCGCGTGATCGCCGGATTTGAGCAGCATCTGGAAGCTGGCGTAAATCGCTTCGTCGGCACCGGCAAAACTGATGACGTCCTGCGCAGTCACATTTTTGTAGGTCGAGGCGATGGCGTCGAGCAACTCGGGCGTTCCGCGCAGCGGCGGATAATCCAGAATGGTCTGCATGAACGGCGCACGATGCTGTTTTCCCGCAAGCTCAAACAAGGTATCGATGCTCATCGATTCCGGATAAGACGACGACAGCGGAAAACGGACGGCGTGCTCGAGGCGCGAAAGATAGCTGATTAAACGAAAATCTTCAGGAAAAGACATGGCGTACCCGTTGATGAAAAATCACAAAAGTGATTGAAAACTATAGCATTATCGGCGCTGCCCTTGTGCAAAACGACGCTCAAGTCGGCTTTGCAACAGCTCCAGTACAATCGACATAATCCAGTATATCGCCGCTGCGGTCGCCAGCATTTCCATATAACGATAAGTGCTGCGCCCGTACGATTGCGCCAGAAAATTCAGTTCCCACAGCCCCATCAGCGAGACCAGTGAGGAATCTTTCAGCATCGATATAAACATCGACCCCGCTGGCGGAATAATAATGCGCAGCGCCTGTGGTGCCGTCACGTGAACGGCCACCGTCCAGCGCGACACGCCCAGCGCCAGCGCAGCTTCCTGCTGACCACGGGGTACCGAAAGCACGCCACTGCGGATAGTTTCCGCCAGATACGCGCCGTAATTCATCGAAAGCGCAATGATGCCGGAGCTGAGCGCGCCGAGCACAATACCCACCTGCGGCAGCGCCAGATAGATAATCAGCACCTGTACCAGCAACGGCGTCCCGCGAAACAGCGAGGCGTAAAACGTTGCACAGCCAAAGGCCACCGCGTTCTCCGACATCCGCCCGAGCGCGGTAATAAGCCCAATTAGCAGACAGAAAAACATCGAGCAGGCGGTGATCATAATGGTCAGCGCCGCGCCCTGAATAAAGCCGTCCGGTGAAAGACGCAGGCCCAGCAGGAAGGGGAGTTTCTGGCCTATCAGACTCCAGTCCAGCCCCATCTTGCTGAATGCGCCGAGCAGCAGGCTGAGTAAAATCAGCCACGTCAGCCCGGTTTTAAATTTAAACGCGTGTGCGTGGTGCCAGCGCTCCGGGGTTTCCACCTTCGGCTGGCTGTCCAGGATTTGCGGCATCACGGTACCTCGTGAGTAATATCTTCACCCAGCCAGTGCTGGGAGATTTTCGCCAGCGTGCCGTCGTCACGCAGCGATTTAATGGTGTCAGCCACTTTCTTATCCCACTCTGCGTCGCCTTTGTCGGTCGCGACCCAGTTCGGTTCTGCGTAAAGCTCAGTGACAATTTTAAACACCGGCGCACGTTTGATACGGGCGTTAGCCGTGGCTAAATCAGATACGACACCGTCGAGGCGAACGCCGGGCCCGAGCGCCAGATTCTGGAATGCCACTTCTTCGTCACTTGGAATAACCTGAACATTGTCGAACGGGAAGACAATTGGCTTACTGCCGGGGATCACCAGCGTTTTTTGCAGGTAAGTTTCATAGGATGAACCGATACCGACACCAATCTTCTTGTTGCTCAGATCGGCTGCTGATTTAATGCGGTCATCTTTCTTATTCACCACCAGCACCGCCGGTGAGCTGTAATACGCGGTCGGGAAATCCAGCACTTTGGCGCGCTCGGTATTTGGCGTCATCGAACAGATACAGGTATCCCAGCGCCCCTGCCATTTACCGCCGACAATCGTTTCCCAGCCTGGCGCGATGATTTCAAGTTTTACGCCCATGCGCTGCGCCACGGCTTTTGCCACATCCACGTCAAAACCGGCCAGCTGGTTATTGTCATCAATAAAACCAAATGGCGGATAGTCGTTGACAATGGCATTGCGCAGCACGCCAGTTTTGGTCACGCGGTCGAGTGTCGCACCGGCAAAAGAGGCAGCAGAAAACAGTGTGGCGGCAAGGAGTGTCACAGCAACAAACGGAGTGCGCATAAATGGAGTTCCTTAAACGTAACCAGATTGGGAAAATATTGTAAAAACCTACACTAAGTTTTAGACGTATAGAAGTCTAAATTCAGCGTTTTCCCACTTATTTTCCAGTTACAGTGAACTCTGCGGAAAATCCCACGAATAACAGTGCATTGCTTCAATCTTTAGCTTAGCAAGCCCGCCCCGACGTTAATCGAAAAGCCTAAAATCGCCAGATTAAAGACAAAGGAAATGACCGACTGCAACAGGGCAATCTGGCGCATATCGGTGGTACCGGTGGCGACGTCGGCAGTTTGTGAGGCGACGGCGATGGTGAAGGAGAAATAAAGAAAATCCCAATAACCGGGTTCAGCGGGTTTTTCCGGGAAGATCATCGGCGTCACGTCTTTCGACCGCCGCAGATAATGGTGGTGGGCGTAATGCATGGCGAAGGACGTTGGCAAAAGTGCCCACGAGGCAATCAGCGTGGTCGCGGTCAGCAGAATGTGCAGAGTTTTTGCGGCTCCCGTCAGTTCTTTGAGTGAGCCGAGTTCCAACAGGATCGCCAGAATACTGACCAGACAGGTCAGCGTGACCAGCGTCAGCACCAGTGTGGCACTCTCATCCTGAGTTTTGGCGATATGCGGAATATCTTTTGCTTCGGTACGCAACATGCGAAACCACAGAAAAAACAAGTACATCCACGCCAGCACATTCCAGCCGGTCATCAGACGCTGCAAAATTCCCAGATGGGCGGGAAGCGCAAAAAAGCAAATCAGACCGGCAATTATCGAGATCAGTAAACGGCCACGCACGTGCAAATAATGGCGCAAAGATAAACTCATGATGTCAGGCACCTGGCAAAAAGACGGATACGTTAACTGTAGTCGCTGGGGGCAATATCACGCGTTCAGACTTATGCGCAATTTCTTCCAATACCCGTTAGCAGCAGAGTGATTTAGTAGGTTTACACCATTGCGCTTAAGGGTCTGAAACTATGTTTACTACGTCATTTTGGCCAGCTGCTGCGGCATACCAGGTTTCAATGATGGATCTGGATGCCCCGGACCATTTAAATCCTAAAGCTCTGCAAACCATCCACTATTGCCTGCGACTGACGGAAGCCATTAATCAGCTGGAAGCCGCCTGTGAAAGTCGTTTGCTGGATGCGCTGCGTGAAGAGATGTCGATTCAGTGTTTTCGTCTGGCACCGATGTTTGACTGTCCGGATACCCGCCGCGGCCTGTTTTTACGTGCGGAAATCCTGGCGGATGACAGCTGCGGGAAAACGGTTTTGCCGCAGATAGCCGGTCTGAATGAACAGCAACTGGTGCTGGGGATCGGGAGTACATCGACGTGGGTCGGTAAATCGAAACAAAGTTTTTATTCCTCATGGTTTGGCGAACCCGCGCCGGTATTGCAGGAAATTTCAGATGTGATGGACAGCCTGTTTCCGGAAAGCCTGCTGTATCTGCAAAAGGAAATCGCTGCGGATTTACTGGCGATGCCGGGCTGTGCATACAAAATTATCAATTTGTTTGGCATTGCGGGTGAGGCCAATACCTATCCGAAACACTTCGCATATTTCTTCCCGGAAGACGAGGGGCTTAAGTATTCGCCGGTGAAACGCACCGTAGTTTTTGCCAACACCTACCTGCAATTGTTCGAACTGTTTTCGCGTACCGAAGCGGTAAAAATGGGCTGGGCGGAAGACATGCTGCCGGACAGCCACGTATGCCAGCGTTATCTGATTGCCTGGTTCCGCGGGCATGATCTGGGGCATTCGCTGGTGCGTAATGAAAACGTCTTCCCGAAACTCAGCAAGATTGACCGCTGGGGTTCAATGATGGTGCAGGAAGCACTGGCGGATCAGTTCGGTCTGCTGATGTGCCTGACCCCGCAGGTGGCTGAAGGTTTACAGCTCGACCGCACGGTGCTGGCGCGTATTTATTTCCTCGAAATGCTGCGCTATCTGCGCCGTGGTCCGTCAACTTACCCCGATGCCGGTGCGGCCTGGATCCAGTTTAATTACCTGCGTGAGCATGGTTGTATCGAGCTGAAAGCGGCGACCATTGATTTCCATCCGGAGCTGTTCTTCACCCAGATGGCGGGCCTGACCCGACTGATGAGCGAAGAGCTGCTCGGCGGTGATACTGAGCGCGCGCTGGCCTTTATGCAGCAACATTGTCCGCATACCAATCCTGAAGATGTTGAGGTTCTGATGGCCCGTTTAGGCACGACCAATGACATGATCGAATACAACCAGTTAATCAAGAGAGTCCCGCTATGATGCCGTTTTCAAATGGATTTTTGCTCAGCCTGTCACTGTGCCTGGACATCGGGATTGCCAATATCGCCATGATGACGCTGGCGATGCAACGCGGCTATTTTCATGGGTTCTGGCTGGGTATCGGCACCTGCATCGGCGATTTAATTTACGCCGTGCTGGCGCTGGCCGGGATGACGATTTTGCTGCAATACCAGAGCGTGCGCTGGGTATTGTGGGTCGGCGGCTCGCTGATGCTGATGTGGTTTACCTACAAAATGATCCGCGCCGCGCTGGCTCCGGCGGAAGACCTGAATTCGGGGGACAGCGTTCAGCAACGATCGGTGCTGCGTAATTTCGGACGTGGCATCGTTCTGGCGATGTCCTCTCCGACGGCAATTCTGTGGTTTGCCGCCGTCGGCGGGGCGTTGATTTCCCGTATGGGACGTGGCGGTACGGCAGATGCGTCGTGGTTTCTGAGTGGTTTTTTCATCGCCGGCGTATTCTGGACGGTGGTGATCTGCTCGGTCGGCAGTCTGGGCGGAAAAATGCTCGGTACCAAAATGCTCAGATATTCTTACATGGCCTCAGCGGTGATTTTCTCTTACTTTGCGCTGTATGTAGTGATCACCGGTTATCGCGAATTTATCGTGTAACCGCATGACTCAGTTGCTGCGAGGCGTTGAGCGACAGCGAATAAAGATGGGGAGTGATCCCCATCATCTTGCGGAACGTATTAATGAAGTGGCTTTGATCGTAAAAACCCAGGCGGATCGCCACGTCGAGCGCATTGTCGTTTTTACGCAGCTGATTGCGGGCTTCCAGTAACCGTAACTGCATATGATATTGCAGCGGCGGCATGCCGATGTGCTGGCGGAACAGGCGGACAAAATGGAACTTACTCAGCCCGCTGACCTGAGCCAGCGTATCGAGATGGATTTTTCGTGTCAGATGGTCGCGCATAAAATCGATCGCGAGCTGGACAGGGCGCAGCGACTGTTCCTGTTCTCTGGCCGGTTCTTCCAGCAACGCGCCGAGCAACCACAGTAAATTTTGTTCCTGATCGTCGTCATTGAGCGTGCGTTTGTAATGACACAGCGCGGAAAACAGCGCCGGATTATTCAGCACGCCTTCTTTGAGCACCGGCGCGCAGTGGTCGGAACGCAGATTGTGATCGACCGAAACCTGACGCAGTAAAGATTGCGGAATATGCACGCTGAGGAATTCGACCTGATCGTCGCCAAACAGCGATGACTGAATCGTCGCCGGATTATAAATCGTGATTTCGCCGCCGCGCACAAGTTCGGTTTTGCCGTGCAGCCAGATTTCTTCCGTACCGGTCAGATTGGCACTGATGACATATTCGTCGTGAGTATGACGCGGAAATGAGGAATTACTCGCGGTCAAATGCGAGCACTCAATGTCGTTTGCCATCGTCCATTCAGAAATAGAAAGAGACACATTCCACCCCATAAATCATTGCTGCGCGAAAGAAAGCTCACATTACTTTTTTCTTATGCAAAATTTATAGCACAAACTTTAAACAATAAAAGCGAATGACTTTCATCATGGCGGGATCACGCCTGAAGACGAACGTCCTGAGTTCCCAGCATCACGCCATTTTTGCCATGATGTTTTATTGCATACATGGCGCGGTCGGCGAGCAGCAGCGCTTCGCTGAAATCATTGCCGCCGGTCACTTCGTCAATCCCGACAGACGCGCCGATTTGGGCGTTACCGTTATCGAGTTCAAACGGGATCATCGCGGCATTCAGACAGGCCTGTGCGACGCGTTTTACCAGCGGATGCATCAGCGGATACGGCATCAGCAAAACAAATTCATCACCGCCCAGTCGTCCGGGTATCACGCCCGGCGGGCAGGCTTCCTGAAAACGTCGGCTCAGGCGCATCAGTACTTCATCTCCGCTGCGGTGCCCGAGCGTGTCATTCACGTGCTTAAAATTATCCAGATCGATAAACGCGACGCATAAAGGTCCGGCATTTTTAAGCTGTGTGAACTGATGTTGCAGCGCATGGCGGTTAGCCAGACCTGTCAGCGGATCGTGATTCGCCAGCGTTGCCAGTTGCTGCTCGTAATTTTTTTCTTTGGTCATGTCGATGTGCGTACCGGTCACTTTCAGCGGGCGTCCGGCGTTGTCCCATTCAGTGACACGACCGCGATCGAGCACCCAGGTAATGGTGCCATTTTTCGCCTGCATCCGGTGCAAGGCCTCATAAAAGGGCGTTTTACCTTCCAGATGGTTGTAGAAAGCCGACAACACATCGTCTTTATCATCAGGATGTAAATGCTCACGCCAGACTTCAAAGCGCGCACTCAGCTCTTTCGGCTGATAGCCAAGCATCGATCCCCACCGGCGGTTAAATATCACCAGTTTTCCGCTCGGCACGTCGAGCTGCCACAGGCACAATCCGGTTCCATCCAGAGCGGCACTCAGCTTGTTTCGCGCATCATGTGCAATACGTTTCAGGCGGGCGTTATGCTTTTTCAGGTTCTGGAGTTGTTGTTTTAGTGAGGAATCAGACATTTCTTATTTTATGAGCAAATAATCTCCATTCTTCCCACTCAACCGGCGTTTGTAAACAGTCTGATCGAAAAAGGCTTCCGCGGGCGAATTTTTCGGATTTTGCCCATAAGTGTGATCGGCGGGAATTCTGCTGCATTTGAATCTATCGGGGAGAAGTCTGAATGTTACATAACAGGCCTTAAGGTTATATTTACGCGTCTGGTTTCGATTATTAATAACGGCAATTCATGTTTGTTTTACATGATGAAAACAATTTCTAACACTACCACGAACCCGCTTTGACAATACGTGCCAGTTTTTACTGGTTATTTTATTTAATCCCTGTGTTTATTCTTCCCCGCCTTGTCATTCCATTACTTAATAAGGCAAAATATGCGCCCCCGCAAATCGGGGAATAACCGCCATTTCTTCATTGGCGAAGGTACTCTTCGCACAAGAAAACATTCAAAACAGAGGCCGGGCTTAGTACCGGATAGATATTTACTTTCAGATACCGACAGTCTTGTCGCAAGGAAACATTAATGGTGCAGCACTCTCACTATGCCGCGTTTTCCAACATGGGAATAACACATCATGTCGGATAACGTCGTTACGGGTACCGCCTCCCGCGTGGAATTGCGTAAGAGTCTTACGCTGATTCCGGTTGTCATGATAGGCCTGGCCTATATGCAACCCATGACACTGTTCGATACGTTCGGTATTGTCTCCGGCCTGACTGACGGCCATGTGCCGACGGCATATGCGTTTGCGCTGATCGCCGTTCTGTTTACCGCGCTGAGCTACGGCAAGCTGGTGCGCCGCTATCCTTCTGCGGGCTCGGCTTATACTTACGCGCAAAAAGCGATTCATCCGGTAGTCGGCTTTATGGTCGGCTGGTCGTCGCTGCTCGATTACTTATTCGCGCCGATGATTAATATCCTGCTGGCCAAAATCTATTTTGAAGCGCTGGTGCCTTCGGTGCCCTCGTGGATATTTGTGGTGGTGCTGGTCGGATTTATGACGCTGTCGAATCTGCGCAGTATTAAAACCGTCGCCAACATTAATACGCTGGTGGTGGTCTTGCAGATTGTGCTGATTACGGTGATCACCGGCATGGTGATTTATGGTGTTGATCACGGCACCGGCTACGGTACGCTTGCCAGCACCAAACCTTTCTGGGGAGAGAATGCGCATACCGTGCCGATGATTACCGGCGCGACCATTCTGTGTTTCTCCTTTACCGGTTTTGACGGCATCAGCAATTTGTCGGAAGAAACAAAAAACGCAGAGCGCGTGATCCCGCGGGCGATATTCCTGACGGCTTTAATTGGCGGCGTGATATTCATTGCAGCGACGTATTTCCTGCAACTCTATTTCCCGGATATCTCCAGCTTTAAAGACCCCGATGCCTCACAGCCTGAAATCATGTTGCAGGTGGCGGGCAGGGCGTTCCAGTTTGGCGCGCTGATTTTCTCCAGTATCACGGTACTGGCATCCGGTATGGCGGCGCACGCTGGCGTTTCCCGTCTGATGTATGTGATGGGGCGCGACGGCGTATTCCCGAAACGCTTCTTCGGCTATATCCATCCGAAATGGCGTACACCGTCTTTCAACGTGCTGCTGGTTGGCGCTATTGCCCTGATGGCGATTAACTTCGACCTGGTCACCGCCACGGCGCTGATTAACTTCGGTGCGCTGGTGGCGTTTACGTTCGTGAACCTGTCGGTAATTTCGCAGTTCTGGATCCGCGAGAAGCGCAATAAAACCGTGCTGGATCACATCCAGTATCTGTTGCTGCCATTGTGCGGTGCGCTGACGGTCGGCGCGTTGTGGGTGAATCTGGAAGAAGGGTCGATGGTGCTGGGGCTTATCTGGGGCGCAATCGGCTTTATCTATCTGGCCTGCATGACCAAAAGTTTCCGCAATCCGGTACCGCAATACGAAGACGTGGCGTAAATGGCTCTGGCATTAAAAACGCGCCCGCTTTAAAAAACGCCCGCCTGAAAGAATGGCTCCTTCTCAGGAGCCATTTTTGTTTCTGCTAGTGAATACCCAGCCAGCGCATCAGCGCCGTAACGGCGGCCGCTGCGATAATAATCACAATCAGCGGCGCTTTACGCCACGCTAAGAACAGCGCTGCACCGACGCCAATAAGCCGCGCGTATCCGGCAAAATGCTGGCCTTCAAACAATGCTGATGTGGCTGCAACGGCCAGCAATAAGGTGGTGGCAGAATCGGAAAGCATCGTTTGTGTCGCCGGGGAGAAATTCAGGCGCGAACCCAGCCTGTAACCGGCTACGCGCATCAGGAATGTTCCGGCGGCCAGCACCGCAATACCGGCAATCATCAGGCTGTGTGAAGTCATTTACGGTTCCTCCATGCCAGCAAACCGAGCAGGGAAAACAGCACCGGCATTCCGGTCGGGACAAAAGGCACGGCGGCGACGGAGATCAGTGCGCCACAAGAGGCGGGAATGCGCGTCCGGCGGCTGCGCAGTGCCGGGAAAATCAGTGCCAGCAGAATGGCCGGAAACACTGCGTCGAGGCCAATGGCTTTGATATCCGGAATGAACTGACCGATGTATGCACCGACAATCACGCTGACCGGCCAGAACAGCGCGATGCCCGCGCCGCATAACCAGTAGGCAATTTTACGTTTTTCATGTGTGGGCTGAGAGATGCCAAACACCACGCTTTCGTCATTCATAATGTGGCAACCGAGCCAGCTCATGGCCTTGCTGCCGACCAGATCCTTCACCGCAATCCCGAACGGTAAATGACGCGCATTGACCAGTAAACCGGCGGCTGCCGCAGCAAAAGGGCTGCCTCCGCCACCGACGATGGCGATGAATAAAAACTCTGACGCACCGGCCAGAACCAGCACGGAAAGCATCAGCGGCACCCATAGCGGAAAGCCGCCCGCGACAGCCAGTGAACCATATGAAATGCCCACCAGACCGTCGGCCAGGCACACCAGGAAAATAGCTTTCACCACATCACTTCCCAGCGGTGAAAAGAAACGCGCAGACATAATTTAATCCCATAACGAACGAGTTCCCATTATAATGAACGTATCTGAATCGTTCTTCAAGTCGAACGATCGTTCGTTATATAAAACAGGCAGGAACATGTCGCAACCTATCAGCGTTATCTCTAAAGGTCTGGTTCGTGAACGTCAGCGGGCAGGGTTATCACTGGCAGAAGTGGCCCGCCGTGCGGGGATCGCTAAATCAACGCTGTCTCAGCTGGAAGCCGGAAATGGCAATCCGAGTCTGGAAACCCTGTGGGCGCTGTGCGTGGCGCTCAATATTCCTTTCGCGCGCCTGATGGAGCCGGAAGTAAACAAAATGCAGGTGATCCGCCGTGGCGAAGGGCCGACGGTCGTCGCTGAACTGGCGGATTATAAAGCTGTTTTACTGGCAACCTGTCCGCCAGCTTCCCGCCGTGATATTTATCTGCTGACCACACAACCGGGTGCGGATCGTGTATCCAGCCCGCATCCGCAGGGGTCGGTTGAGCACATTATTATCACGCAGGGGCGCGCGCTCGTCGGGCTGGTGGATTCGCCGGTCGAACTGAACGCCGGCGATTACATTTCCTATCCTGCGGATGTGGAACACATCTTCCGCGCGCTGGAACCGGACACCATGGCAGTGCTGGTGTCGGAGCAAAGCTAAAACGTAATCAGCTTTTTAGTGATGCTGTTTTTCAGCAGCAGCGTGGAAGAGAGCACCGAAAGCAGGAACGTCAGCAGGATGACGAACAGCTTGGCGGTCAGGGAATTGATCGGGATCCACTGGATTAATAAATTAAAAAAGGTGTAGTGGAGAATATAAACGCCGGTCATGGTTTTCCCCAGCGAACTGACCATTTCGCTGACCGGCAACCGTGTGGCATCCTGTTTGACGCCATTGGCTGCGATAATAATCAGTACCACCAGAATATAGACCTGCGATCCGGTCAGAATAAAGCTGTTGCGCTCAATGTTGAATATCGAGAAGAAAAAATGCTTTTCATAAAACCAGGTGAAAATATACACAAACGGAATGGCGATGGCGGCAATTTTAGCCACCCGCGGACGGCCATAGAGCGCAGAAACTACCGGATCATATAACAGCTGACCGGTCAGATAATAAAGTACCCAGGTCCAGATGCGAAACTGCGCAGGCGTGGAAAAGGTTTTATGTTCAGTGAAATAGATAGCCAGCAGGTCATAAGCAAACGAAAAAATCAGCAGGCCGGCAACCAGCGCTGCGAGAATGACCCGTCTTTTGGCCAGCCATTCCACTAACGGATGAAAGGTGTAAATAATGACCAGTGAAAAGATAAACCACGGCTGGATAAGATAACCTTTCTGGTAAGGCCCCCATAAATAATAAATCGAAAACCAGAAGATGAAAATGGTTAATATACTGCGAATTTTCTTCATCTGCCATTCTGTTGTGTGCTGGGAACCGGCATCCATATAACCGGTAACCACAAAAAACAGCGGCGTGGCAATGGCGGAAATAAAGGTCAGAAAAGCCAGAATACTGTCGTAGTTATAATTGTAATTGTCGTAAGTATTATAAACGGTAAAAAAAGTCACGGCGGTCAGGCAGCCGAGCGTTTTAATAATATTCAGTCCCGTGGTGTTCATTGTGTGCGTCGTTGTCCTTCACGATGGAAACAGTTGTAAATCACCGGCAGCGCGAGCAGCGTCAGCACGGTGGCAAATCCCAGGCCGAACATAATAACCACCGCCATGCTCTGGAAAAAGACATCCAGCAACAACGGCGCCAGCCCCAGCACGGTGGTGAATGCCGTCAGCAGGATAGGGCGCAGACGCGACGTGGCGGCGTAGATAATCGCCTCGGTCTGGTTTTTTTCTTTTTTCTGCTGACCGATTTCTTCGACCAGCACGATACCGTTTCGGATAAGCATCCCGCTCAGGCTGAGCAGGCCAATCAGCGCCATAAATCCAAACGGAATGCCGGTCAGCAGGAAGCCAAACGTCACGCCGATCAGCGCCAGTGGCACGGTAAGCCAGATGGCGATGGCGTTTTTCACCGAACTGAACATCAGTACCGTGATGATAAACATCATCAGGAAACCCATCGGCAACGTGGTGAATAAACCCTGTTGCGCTTCGGCGGAGTTTTCCGCGTCGCCGCCCCATTCTATGCTGTAGCCGTGCGGTACAGTCAGCGCCTCAACCTGCGGCCGGATGCGCGCTAACATGTCCCCGGAAGTTTCGCCGCTGGCCGGATCCGGATCGGTCTGCACGCTAAGCACCCGCGAGCGGTCGCGGCGCATGATCAGCGGATCTTCCCATTCGACTTTGAAATCACTGACCACATTACTCAGCGGAATAAATTGCTGGCGCGTCTGGCTCCAGACCATGATATTGGCCATATGATCGACATCCAGCCGTTCCGCGACAGGAGGGCGCAGAACCACCGGCATCAGCGTTGAACCGTCACGGAAAATACCGACGGTGCTGCCGCTGAAATTCATCTGCAAGGCGCTGTCGACGTCACCCCGGTCAACGCCCAGTTCGCGGCCAAGATAGGGTGAGAACACCGGGCGAACCATTTTGCTGCGATCCTGCCAGTCGTTGCGCACGCCATCGGACGCGCCATCATCAAGAATAATTTTATCGACCTGACTGGCGATCTGGCGAAGCGTATCGGGATCCGATCCTTTGATGCGCACTTCAATCGCGCTGCCGCCGGACGGACCAAACATGATGCGTTTCAGGCTGGCATTCACTTCAGGATAATGATCGCGAATATTCTGTTCGGTGCGGCGGGTCAGCGCGGCGATTTTCCGCTGATCGTCCATACGCACCATAATCTGCGCGTAGTTAGAATACTGTCGCTCGCCGTTGTAAGTCAGAATAAAGCGCATCCCGCCCTGACCGACGGTGGTCACGGTGTTTTCCACGCCTTCCTGATGATTGATCTCTTTTTCGATCTCTCCCGCAATTCGCGCGGTGTGATTGATGTCTGTGCCGTAAGGCATCCACAAATCGACGAAGAAAATTGGCGTATTAGACGACGGGAAAAAGTTCTGCCGGACATAACCGAATCCCCAGACTGACGCCACCAGCAACGTGGCCAGCACCCCCAGCGTGACGGTCTGGCGGACCAGCAGCGCCGACAGCACGCGCCGGTAAACGCGAAATATCCAGCCGCCGTAAGGATCCGCCTGTTCGTCCGGCTTTTTCTCTGCCACTTTCATGTTGGCAAAAGCCCATTTCACCAGCACCGGCGTCAGCGTCAGTGCGGTCACCCAGCTGAGCATCAGCGAAATCAGCAATACCTGGAACAGCGACTTACAGTATTCACCGGTCGAATCCTGCGAAAGGCCAATCGGCGCAAACGCCAGAATGGCAATCACCGTCGCACCCAGTAACGGCATGGCGGAGCGTTTAATGATATGCGAGATGGCGTTCATCAGCGGGTTTCCCTGCTGGCGGGAAATCAGCACGCCTTCCACAACCACAATTGCATTATCCACCAGCATACTGAGCGCAATAATCAGCGCGCCGAGCGAGATACGCTGCAGCTCGATGCCGAACAAATACATGATAAGCAGCGTACCGAGCACGTTCAGTGCCAGCGACACGGCAATAATAATCCCGCTGCGCAGCCCCATGAAAATCAGTAGAACGCCCACCACAATCGCCAGCGCCATCAGGAAGTTAATGATAAATCCGTCGACAGATTTCTTCACTTCAGCGGCCTGATCGTAAAACACTTTCAGCTGGATCCCGGCTGGTTTATCGGCGGACAGTTGCTGCATCCGGGCTTCAATCGCATGGCCGATGTTCATGACATTCACACCGGGAATATATGAGACACCGATAGTCAGCGCATCGCGGCCATTGGCGTGGTAGATATTGCCGGGGTGATCGCTCACCCCCTGCGACACCGTAGCGATATCACGCAGATAAATACTGTGCGTGGATCCGGCGGGGCTTATCAGCACATTATTCAGTTCATCAATATTCTGAAAGCCGCCGGTCGGATGCAGGCGGATAGACTCGCTGCCGACGGTCATGCTGCCCGCGTCGGACACCAGATTCTGCCGGTTCAGTACATCAGCCAGGCGCGGTAAGGTCACGCCATATGCCGCCATTTTGGCGCGGGAAATCTCGATATACACCTGTTCAGGCAGGACACCGCCGATAGCCACTTTGCCGACGCCGGGCACCAGTACCAGCTCCCTGCGTAACTGTTCAGCGTATTTACGCAGTTCCGGATTAGTAAAGTTGTCGCCATAAATCGAGAAAAAATAGCCGTAAACATCCCCGAAATCATCGTTTACAAACGGCGGGCTGACACCGGGGGGAAATTGCAGCGTGGCGTCGTTGACGCGACGACGCAGTTCATCCCAGATTTGCGGCAGTTCGGAGGAGTGATAGCGGGAATCGATATTGACGGTGATTTGCGATAAACCGACGGCAGAAATCGAGGAAATATTATCGACGTAAGGCAGGCGTTGCAGGGCATTTTCCAGCGGCAGCGTGACTTCCTCCTCAACCTGCTGGGAAGATGCGCCCGGATACTGCACTGACACCACGGCAGTTTTAATGGTAAACGCCGGATCTTCCAGTCGTCCGATATTGAACAACGCAATCAGGCCACCCACGCCGAGCAGCAGGATCACCAGCCAGACACGTGTCGGATTATTGATAAAGCTGTCGTTAATTCTCATCACAGACCCCGTTCCCGGACCCAGATGCGAACCGGCTGCTGAGCGTGCAATTCGCTCACGCCCGCCGCGACCACTCTGTCACCTTTTTGCAGACCAGCTTTAATTTCAATACCCTGCGAGGTCAGTTCGCCGACGGTCACTTTGCGGTCTTCGACATGTAATGAGTTGTCTTCTCCAACAATCACCCAGACATGTGCGTCATTACGCTGACTGCTGTCCGGGTTAAATACCGCTTCGACCGGAATCACCAGCGTATCCACGGGCGTTGCCGTCGCAAGATTGGCCGGATTGATGGTCACTGTGCCGCTCAAACCGGCGACGGCGGGTAAGTTTTCAGGACGCGGCATGGTCAGCGTGACCTGCCAGGTGAGCGAGTTGGCCTCGCTGCTGGCGGTATGTTCTTTATAGGTGGCGGTAAATTCCCGCTCAGGAAGATTATTGATGCGCACCCGCGGCTGATAGCTGGCATTACGCATATCAAGGCTGGTAAACAGGTTTTCCGGGACGCTGAAAATGACATCTAATAAGTCGGAACGGCTGATGGTTGCGACCGGCTGACCGGCGGCGACCACCTGATGATTACGCACGGAAAGTCTGGCGATCACCCCGCTGAACGGTGCTGTCAGGTTCAAATCATTCAGTTCTTCCTGTGCGATTTTCAGCGCAGCTCTGGCCGAATCCCGGCTGGCTTTATGCACTTCGAGTTCCGCCTGCGACACCACGTTACGCCGTGCCAGCGTCTGATAACGTTCGAACTGACGGTGAGCCAGCGTGGCTGCGCTCTGGCGATCGTTCAGGCGCTGACGCGCATCGTTATTAGTCAGACGGGCGAGGATTTGCCCCTGTTTGACCGCTTCGCCTTCACGCACTTCCAGAGTCTGCAACTGGCCTGCGCGTTTAAACGCAATCTCGGTATTATCGCCCGCCAGAATGCGTGCAGGAAAAACGCGGGTACTCAGCGGACTGGCCGCTTCAGCGGTGGCGATTTTAACCTGACGTGGCGGAACGGGGGCGTCTGCAGTTTTCTGATCACAGGCGCTTAAAAGGAACAGGAGGATCAGAGCGGGAGAAAAGCGGATATTCAAAATACTTCCCCTCATGCAAATCACATGCGAAAAATTAATTTCCGGCAGAATAGTGAGGCCTTTAAATACGCAGGCTCCGCTATTTTCTGCTATGACGTATTTTTAGTGAGACTATTAAGCTACTTATTGTTTTTGTTTATTTAATTGTTTTTTTAAAGCAAGGAATTAACACTATTTAAGTCGGTATATTATAGTTTTTACAGCTTTACGCATCTTGCCAGAAAACATCACGACAATTCATTCATTACCCGCTTCATTCATGAACCATTTCAGGGGTCAAGGAGTCAGGCATTATGAATAATCCAGCGCCACTTTCTGTGAATAAAACCACCACAGAAAAACTGTGGTATCAGCAAACAGTAGAAGAAAGTTTGGCAGGGTTGCAGTCAGGGCCAGCCGGGCTTTCCGCCGAAGACGCACAAAATAAATTAAAACATTACGGACCGAATGTACTTCCGCAAAAAGAAGGTAAGTCTTTATTTATTAAGTTTATCTCTCACTTCAAAGACATCCTTATCTATATATTACTCGCCGCCGCCGTCGTTACCGCAATAATGGGGCATTGGGTAGACACGCTGGTGATATTAGGCGTGGCGGTGATCAACGCTTTAATAGGTTTTATTCAGGAAAATAATGCCGAGAAATCATTGAAAAGTATCCAGAATATGCTTTCCAGTGAAGCGCTGGTATTACGCAGCGGACAACAGGTCACCGTAGCCACCGATGAAATCGTGCCGGGTGATATTGTGCTGCTGCGCCCCGGAGACAAAATCCCTGCCGATTTACGTCTGATAGACGTGCATAACCTGAGGGTTGAAGAAGCTATTCTGACCGGTGAATCCACCGTAGTATCAAAAAAAACCGATTCGCTGGAAGGTGAGAAGTCGATCGGCGACCGCAAAAATCTGGCGTTTTCAGGTACCACCGTCAGTTCCGGTACCGCCAGCGGCGTGGTGTTTGCCACCGGGGGTCAGACCGAACTTGGCCATATCAATGAGATGTTGTCCTCGATTGAAGACAACAAAACGCCGCTGCTGGTGCAGATAGATAAACTGGGTAAATCCATTTTCGTCATCATTCTGTTCATGATGGTGGCGCTGCTGATTTTCGGTTATCTGCTGCGCGATATCCCGTTTGGCGAACTGCTGCTGTCGGTGATAAGCCTGGCGGTGGCTGCGGTGCCGGAAGGCTTACCGGCCATCATCTCGATTATTCTTTCGCTCGGCGTGCAGGCGATGGCGCGTTCAAAAGCCATTATCCGCAAGCTGCCGACGGTTGAAACGCTGGGCGCGATGTCAGTGATTTGTTCGGATAAAACCGGCACGCTGACCATGAACGAAATGACGGTTAAAGCGGTGATTCTGGCGGATAACGTCTGGACGGTGGAAGGCAACAGTTACGAGCCGATGGGCAGTTTTTCCATTGCCGGTTCGGCTTCGCCACTGCCTGCTGATTCCTCTCCGCTGCTGACTCAGTTTCTGCGCACCGTCGACATCTGTAACGACAGTACTCTGAAACAGGACGCTCAGGGACACTGGGGAATTACCGGCGGCCCGACCGAAGGCGCGCTGAAAGTGCTGGCAGCCAAGGCACATTTGCCGGAACTCGCGTTTAATCTCAGCAGTAAAATTCCGTTTGATTCGCTCTACAAATACATGGCGGTCGCGGGCGAGAAAAACGGTGAATCGCAGATCATGCTGACCGGCGCGCCGGATGTGCTGCTCAAACTTTGTCAGTTCCAGCAGACGCCGGAAGGGGCGGTGCCGCTGGATCATGCGTACTGGGAATCCGCGATCACGCAATATGCCAGCGAAGGGTTACGTATGGTGGCCGCCGCCTGGAAGCCTGTCGATCAACCGGTAGCCTCGTTAGATCACCCCGAACTCGGCCACGGCATGGTGCTGATCGGTATTGCGGGCATGATGGATCCGCCGCGTCCTGAAGCGATTGTGGCGATCGGTGAATGTCAGCAGGCGGGGATCCGCGTCAAGATGATCACCGGCGACCATCAGGAAACCGCGATGGCCATCGGTAAAATGCTCGGCATCGGTAATAGTGAGAATTCCATTACCGGCTATGAGCTGGAACATATGGATGACGCGCAACTGAGAACCGCGGCAGTACAGTTCGACATTTTCGCCCGAACCAGCCCGGAACATAAACTGCGTCTGGTGAAAGCGCTACAGGAGACCGGTGAAATTGTCGGAATGACAGGCGATGGCGTGAATGATGCGCCTGCGCTGAAACAGGCCAACGTCGGGATTGCGATGGGCATTAAAGGCACCGAGGTGACGAAAGAATCCGCCGATATGATCCTGGTCGATGATAACTTTGCCACTATCGCCAATGCAGTAAGGGAAGGGCGACGGGTTTACGACAACCTGAAAAAAACCATCCTGTTTATCATGCCGACCAACCTGGCGCAGGGGTTGCTGATTATTATTGCCATTCTGATGGGGAATCTGCTGCCGCTTACGCCGGTGCAAATTCTGTGGATGAACATGGCGACGTCTGCCACGCTGTCCTTCGGACTGGCGTTCGAGGAAGCTGAAAGTCGCGTGATGCGCCGTCCGCCGCGCAATGTCAGCGCACACGTCATGGATAAATACGCCATCTGGCGCGTGGCGTTTGTCGGGCTGCTGATTTCCATCAGCGCCTTTATGCTTGAAGCCTGGCTACAGCCGCGCGGTTATGAACCGGAATTCATCCGTACCGTACTGTTGCAGACGCTGGTCACCGCGCAGTGGGTGTATATGATTAACTGCCGCGATTCGGATAACTTCTCCCTTAACCGTGGCTTGCTGCAAAACAAAGGTATCTGGATTGTCACCGTGGTGCTGTTCGCGCTACAGGCGATCATTATCTATGTTCCGCTGATGAATACGCTGTTCGGTACGCGACCGCTGCCGTTCATCTACTGGATTATCGGTCTGCTGATCGGTATTGCGCTGTTCGTGATTGTCGAGATAGAAAAGGTACTGACCCGCAGCTGGCGTAAAGCAGGCTAACAGACCGCACTGTAATCAGACATCAGACGCTACAACCAAACCAGCCGCAAGGCTGGTTTTTTATTGGCCATATACGCGGTGTATTTTCTTAAGCTCTGGCTGAATACAAAACCTTCTGTTTTATATTCCCCGGCTATCTGAAAGCAAACCCGCCGTATAGAGGGGCGTTTCCACTTTTCCTACAGCGTGGCAACACAGAGCGGAAATTCGTTTAAGAATACTCCAGATACTGTCATCTGATAAAAATCAGATATTTTCCAATATTTGTCTGAAATTAAAGCAATTAGCCTGTTTATTCCGCTGTTAGGAAAATTCTCAGGTAAATTTAAATGAATTAAAAATGTTAATTTGGTGGCATAAATGTGTGAGAAAAACCAATAATTTAGATTTCATAAGCTATTTTTCAGAAAACCACCCAATAATGGAATATTAAGTTTAGTTTCTGTAAAAAATAAAAACTAAATTCACCCATAAAATAGGTGAATGTCCTGTTTAAACACAAACATAAAGGTTAAAGCAGCGTCGATAAATCCGCATAAATGCGAATTATTATTAATAAGAAAATTCTTAGATCCTTAGGATTATTCAGGAGCAAGCCGTCGTATAGCTCACACTTTCGCGGGTAATCAGGAATGTTTGTAGGAATGCGCCTAGAGATGAGGCATGAAATAAACGATAAGAATGTGTAAATCGATCGGTGAAACCTATTATTGATTGTGATTATGAGCGAGAAAAACGATTTGAAGAGTTTCCGCTGCGTATTATTCTACTTACGGATGCTGAAAAGATTTAAATATGATTTAGAGCGAATGTTAACATTCGTTTTTCTTATATCGTTCTGAGAGTGCTTTATTCTTCCCCGGTTTACGGGGCAGGATTCAGTGTTTTTAAAACCTCACAATTAGGCGGCCCAATGCCTCGGGTAATAATTTGGAGTGAGTGCCAGTACACAAAACTGGCGTTGAAAGAAATAATCTCCAAGAAGCTACCTTACGTTAATGATGTCATCTCTTATGACCAGGGCGATGAGGTGAGTTTGTATGCAAAGGATTATCTGATCATTGATCCATCAGGTGGCGGGTTCCACAGATGCTATGAGTTTCTGCGAGAAAACGTGAATATATTGGACCCGATAAGGATCCTGATTATGTCATCTGCGGTCGATATGTTGATGCTGGAGCTTCTGCTTAAGAAAGAATTTAAGTTTCTTAAAAAGAAAAATGAACTGCCTGAAGTGGTGACGTCGGTGGAGCAGTTAATCCAGCTCCAGGGCATAACGATTAACAAGGAATCCTTCAATTATAATATCACCAAGATGGAAGAAAAAGTTTTAGTGATGATGATGTCAGGTCTGTCCGTGACCAGCATATCAAATATTCTGAAACTGAGTGTGAAGACAGTAAGTGTCCATAAGTGCAATTCTTTAAGAAAAATAGGCGTTGACGCCAACAGCAGTTCAGCCCTTTTTTTTCTGCACAAGCATGCAGTAGGGCGCCGCATTAATAGCTAAAATATCATTATTTCTTAATTAAAATTAGATGAATTTATGCGCTGTTTTTTGTGTGATGCAATGTCTGGGGAAGCAGATGAATCCATTAAAAGCGGGGGGGACAGATTATATCTATCAGCCTATTATTTCTTTTTCCGGGGTCATTCTCGGCTTTGAGTTAGTCACCGGAGTGAGTGAAAATCGATCTGATTCAGAATGTTATGAGTCATCGCTTACCCCCGATGAGAAAGTGAAGGCATTTTATGAGCAGGTAACACTGGCGGGTATGAACGAAAACATATTTATCGATAATGATTTTTTATTATCGATAAATATCGACTATGACATCGCTGTTCATATTGTCGATAACCCGTCTATGCATAAGGTGCTCAAACGGTATAGCCACATAAGGTTAGAGATTGATGACAATTTCCCGGAATTCAGAACCGGGCAGGAACGTCCTGTACTTCAGGCTTTGTCAGAATGTTGCCCGCTGTGGCTGGACAATTTCGGAGCAGGATTCACCAGTTTGTCTCTGATAATGAATGAAAAGTTTGAATATATAAAAATTAGCAAGACCTTTTTTTGGCAACACCAGGGAACCATTTCGCTCAGAAAAATTATAGAACACCTCAGGCCTTATTGTGACGGTGTCATCATTAATGGCGTGGAGAACTCACAGCACATTGAGTATTTAAGTGGCAGTAATATCCTGGCTATGCAAGGGGCATTGTGGGTGCCATATAGTCAGGGAGAATTTATTCAGTCATTTTTTTGAAAAGTAAAAAGTTATAAAATGAGAAAGCATATTCTTATTTGTTGATGATGGTTTTATTTATAAGTTAACACGCAGTAATCACCATAAATATTCAGGTGAGGGTTAACTGCGTTAGAGATTATTCGATGTGAAATTTTGGCAAATTGGTGGCCGTAAACCAGGGGCGGTAGCGTAGCCAAAATTTGATGATTCATTGCAATTATAGAAATTATTTTTCTGATTATTTTAATTAATACGTCCTTATCATGCGGTAAAACGTGCAATGCGTTTTATTTATTATTATCACATCCGGTGTCTGACTCACGCGCCTGCAGAATTATTATTTATCATCAAAGAATTCCTTCAGGCAAACGCGTGAGGGAGGATTATTATCGTTAATTGTTGTGAGGTGCATATGCCATTTCTCACCAGGAATCTTTGGTCTAGTTTATTACTCGCTTTGTCCGATTTCCTTAGCTTCACGCTTTCTCTGTATCTGGCTAAATGGATACTCGGGGAAGTCATCACGCACTTTGAACAACGGATCCCCGATGCCCAGACTTCAGGCTGGATTGCCCTGCACGGCTTGTTAGCCATTTGTTGTGTAGGGTGGTTTCACCTGCGTTTGCGGCATTATTACTACCGCAAAACCTTCTGGTTTGAGCTGAAAGAAATCCTGCGCACACTGCTTATCTTTGCGCTAATCGAAATAGCAGTTATCGCTTTTGCGAAGTGGTATTTCTCCCGCTACCTTTGGGTACTGACCTGGACTCTGGTGCTTGTTCTGGTACCGGTGGCGAGAATGATGACCAAACGTGCGCTTGATTCTCTGGGGATGTGGGAACGTGACGCTATCATTATTGGCAGCGGAAATAATGCGCGGGAAGGCTACAACGCCATTAAAAGCGACAGGAATCTGGGATTGCGTGTCATCAAATTTATTTCCAGCGAACGTGATGATAAGCCCGGAGATACCATAGAAGGTGTGCCGGTCATGCCTTCGGATGAGCACTGGGTACGTGCAAACGTTGATAAGAAGACCCAGTTTATTGTGGCCGTTGAGTCTCATCAGAGTGGGATCCGCAACGCCTGGCTTCGCGTGTTTATGATTAACGGCTACCGTTCTGTTTCGGTTATCCCGAGCCTTCGCGGCATGCCGCTGGACAACACCGATATGTCATTCATTTTCAGCCAGGAAGTGATGATTTTCCGGGTACATCAGAATCTGGCGAAATGGTCTTCACGCGCTGCCAAACGGATGTTCGATATTGCAGGTTCACTGGCAATCATAGTGCTGCTCGCGCCTTTGCTTCTCTATATCAGCCGTAAGGTGAGAAAAGACGGTGGCCCGGCGATATATGGTCATGAACGTATTGGCCAAAACGGTAAGCCATTCAAATGTCTTAAGTTCCGTTCGATGGTGATTAATTCGAAGGAAGTGCTGGAAGATTTACTTGAGAATAATGCCGAGGCGCGACAGGAATGGGATCTGACGTTCAAACTGAAATATGACCCGCGCATTACTGCCATCGGTAATTTTCTGCGCAGAACAAGTCTGGATGAATTACCGCAACTCTTTAACGTACTGAAAGGCGAAATGAGTCTGGTAGGCCCGCGTCCTATTATTACCGCTGAGCTGGACCGCTATTACGATGAAGTTGAATATTACCTGCTCAGTAAACCGGGAATGACCGGGCTTTGGCAGGTGAGCGGGCGCAGTGAAGTGGATTACTCCACGCGTGTTTATCTTGATGCCTGGTACGTAAAAAACTGGTCAATGTGGAATGACATTGCCATTTTATTTAAAACCGTCGGCGTTGTGCTTAAAAAAGAGGGCGCTTATTAGTTCGTGAAAATAAATCACTTGAAAAAGTCGTGATTGTATAAAGCATCAGTTCCCCTTCATATAAATAACACACCATTTTCATTAATTCTTTTTCCTGCAACCTGAGTTTCGGTGAAAGCCGAAATTTTTGTTGCAGATAAAGTCATTGTATTTATTGGAATTGTCTTCACACAGGAATGATAGTTTCCGGCTGCCGGATTGCAGGTTTTTCCTGTCCATTGGCAGATATTTAACTGAACTACAGATGATATTAAATGATGAAAAAAAGCTTTTTGAATATTTCTGTAATGATAGCCACACTTGGGATGCTAAGTGGATGTACGGTAATTCCGGGGCAGAGTTTACACACCACCGGAAAGGCAATCGTAGAACAGCCAGATAATAATTATAATATTGATAAACTTGTTAATATTTTTCCGCTGACCCCTTCTCTGGTGGACAGCTTAAGGTCGCCAGCTGTTATTGCCCGACCTAATCCGGAGTTAGATGAGCAGTTAAAAAAATATGAATATCACATAGGCGTCGGGGATGTCCTTATGGTGACCGTCTGGGATCACCCTGAGCTGACTACACCCGCAGGCCAGTACCGAAGTGCCAGCGATACCGGCAACTGGGTAAATTCTGACGGAACGATTTTCTATCCTTATATCGGAAAATTAAAAGTGACCGGAGAGACGGTCACCCAGGTCCGTCAGGAAATCAGTACCCGGCTGGCGACGTATATCGAAAGCCCGCAGGTTGATGTCAGCATCGCGGCATTCCGTTCGCAAAAGATCTACACCACCGGCGAAGTCATAAAATCTGGCCAGCAACCCATTACTAACATTCCTCTAACGGTGATAGATGCGATCAATGCGGCTGGCGGATTAGCGCCGGATGCCGACTGGCGTAACGTGGTGCTCAACCACAATGGCCACGATACGCAAATCTCACTGCATGCCCTGATGCAAAAAGGTGACCTGACGCAGAACCGGTTATTGTATCCCGGTGACATTCTGTTCGTGCCGCGTAACGACGATCTGAAAGTGTTTGTGATGGGGGAAGTCACTAAGCAAAGCACCCTGAAGATGGATCGCAGCGGAATGACGCTGGCAGAGGCGCTGGGCAATTCAGACGGTATTGCTCAGAGCACGGCGGATGCTTCCGGAATATTTGTAATCCGTCCTCTTAAGGGTAACAACAAAGGTAAAATTGCGAACATCTATCAGCTGAATGCGAAAGATGCCTCTTCAATGGTGATAAGCACAGAATTCCAGCTGCAACCTTACGACATTGTTTATGTCACCACGGCACCGATTGTTCGCTGGAACCGTGTGATTTCGCAGATTGTCCCGACCATTACCGGCGTGCATGACATGATCGAAGCGGGTCGCTTCGTCCGACAATGGAATCCCTGATGTTTGATTCTATTTTGGTCGTTTGCACCGGCAATATTTGCCGTTCACCTATTGCGGAAAGGCTATTAAGGGGTTTGCTCCCGGACAAGAGAATAGATTCAGCGGGAATGGCCGCGTTAGTAGATAACCCGGCAGATCCCGCAGCTGTGCAGATAGCGAAAAAGCACGAGCTCATTCTCGATGACCATCGCGGCAGACAATTCACCGCCTCCCTTGGCCGCCAGTACGACCTCATTCTGGTTATGGAAAAATCGCATCAGGAACAGATCAGCCGGGTTTCTCCCGAAGCACGGGGAAAGATCATGCTCCTGGGGCACTGGGACGGGGCCAGAGAAATTCCGGATCCTTATCGTAAAAGTCAGGAAGCCTTTGAGGCTATATATCGTTTAATTGACCAGGCTTGCCAGTCCTGGTTGCAAAAACTGAACGGATAACTCCATCTGGGAAACCAACGCATGTCACCCGTCATTTCAAAAACACCCGCTTCACCCGATTCAGATGAAATAGATGTAGGGCGCCTATTTGGTGAGCTTATTGATCACCGAAAAATGATTATTTGTATTACCACCGTATTCACGGTGCTGGCTGTGATTTATGTTCTTTTCGCTACGCCAATTTATCAGGCGGATGCTCTAATTCAGGTTGAACAGAAGCAGGGCAATGCCATCCTTGAAAGCCTGAGTCAGGTACTTCCCGATTCTCAGCCACAATCTGCTCCGGAAATCGCACTGTTGCAGTCACGCATGGTCCTCGGCAAAACAGTCGATGACCTGAATCTGCAGGCCGTGGTTAAGCAGAAGTATTTCCCGATTTTTGGGCGTGGATGGGCAAGGTTAACCGGAGAAGCACCGGGTACGTTGTCAATCGGTCACTTATATTTACCCGTCAGTGACAGTAACGTTCCGAAAATAACCCTCGAAGTTATAGATAAAAATAACTATCTGGTCAAAGGGGACGACTTTGAAATAAAGGGTGTGGTCGGAAATCTGCTTAATGACAAGGGCATTTCGTTACTCGTAAAGGATATACAGGCCGCGGCAGGTACCCAATTTAACGTCTACTATCTGAGCCGGCTACGGGCAATAAATGATCTGCTCGATACGTTTAATGTTAGTGACCAGGGGAAAGATACTGGGATCCTGAATCTTTCAATAAATGGGGATCATCAGGAACATATCTCGGCGATATTGAACAGTATCAGCCAGAATTATCTTGATCAAAATATCGCTCGTCAGGCTGCTCAGAATGCGAAAAGTCTCGAATTTCTTGAACGCCAGTTACCGCAGGTTCGCACAGATCTCAATACCGCCGAAGACAATCTGAATACGTATCGCCGCCAGAAAGATTCCGTCGATTTGTCACTTGAGGCCAAGTCGGTGCTGGATCAGATAGTCAATGTCGAAAGCCAGTTAAACGAGCTGACATTCCGTGAGGCGGAGATTTCGCAGCTTTATACGAAAGACCATCCGACGTATAAAGCACTGCTGGAAAAACGTCAGACATTGCTCAAAGAGCGGGACCGGTTGAACAAAAGCGTCTCTGCAATGCCTGCAACGCAGCAGGAAGTTGCCAGACTCAGCCGCGACGCTGAATCTAATCGCGCTATTTACATGCAACTGTTGAATCGCCAGCAGGAACTCAGCATCGCTAAATCGAGTGCAATTGGTAATGTGCGCATCATCGATACTGCGGTCACGGAACCCAAAGCAGTCAAGCCTAAAAAAGTGCTGATTGTATTAATTGGTCTTATATTAGGGGGGCTGATTTCAATCAGTATCGTGTTGTTACGTGTATTCCTGAGGAAAGGTATAGATTCACCTGAACAGCTCGAAGAAAGAGGAATTAATGTTTATGCGAGTATTCCCCTGTCGGAATGGCTGAGCAGAAAAAATAAGTCAGGTAGAATCAGACCCAATAAAGCAAAAAGAAAAGACAAGCAAACAAGTTTTCTTGTGGTTGAAAATTCTGCGGACCTCGCTATTGAAGCAATACGCAGTCTGCGCACGAGTCTTCATTTCGCCATGATGGAAGCTAAAAATAATGTACTGATGATTTCAGGGCCAAGCCAGAACGCCGGCAAAACCTTCGTCAGTAGTAACCTGGCCGCAGTCCTTGCACAGACAAATAAAAAGATACTTTTGATTGATGCAGATATGCGAAGAGGCCATGTTCATAAAATATTGAAAGCAGGCGTGGAGAATGGTCTTTCAGACATCTTGTCCGGGAGATCAAACCATCAATCTGCAACGGTAAATATACCTGCTGTCGGTATAGATTTTATTTCACGAGGAGAGATAGCGCCTAATCCGGCTGAGTTACTGATGCATAAGAGATTCGAAATGTTGATCAACTGGGCATCGGAAAATTATGATCTGGTTATTATTGATACGCCGCCAATTCTTGCTGTCACCGATGCTGCAATCATCGGCAGATATGTCGGTACCACATTGCTGGTAGCTCGCTTTGAAATGAATACGGTGAAAGAAGTCGAAGTGAGCATAAGAAGGTTTGAGCAGAGTGGTGTTAAGGTTAAAGGTTGTATTATTAACAGCGTGATTAAAAAGGCCAGTAGCTATTATGGGTATGGTTACAGTGGCTACGGCTATGCTTATTCGGACGATAAATAGCACTCATGTTAAAAGTAACAAGCCTGCCCGCAGGTTTTGTCGGATTTAAAAGACGAATATGATAACTAAATCAATAAAAGAGCGCACTATTTCAGGGCTAATCTGGAATGCCATTGAAAGGTTTATGGTACAGGGCGGACAATTCGTTATCCGCATTATGATAGCAAGGATGATTACTCCTGCAGAGTACGGCCTGGTAGGTATGGTGGCAGTATTTCTGGTGCTTTCTGATGTGATAATTAACGGAGGTTTCTCACAGGCATTAATTCAAAAAAAAGACCGCACAGACTTAGATTACTCAACTGTTTTTTATATAAACTTTGTATTGGGTTTGATGATATATGTGGTTCTTTATTTCTTAGCCCCACAAATATCAGAGTTTTATAATGACAACAGACTTATCGAAGTCATCAGGTTGATATCAATCAGCATTGTCATTAAATCACTTAGCGTTGTTCAGATAGCAAAGTTAAGCATAGAATTAAATTTCAAGCTAAAAACATTAGTTAATTTTTGGGCGGTACTGATTAGTGGCATATTTGCTATTTATCTGGCTTATATGAAATATGGTGTATTTGCACTAGTTTATCAGGCAATAAGCTATTCAGCTATCGTTACCGTCCTGATGTTTATTGTTTCCAAATGGCGGCCTAAACTGGAGTTTTCATTGGCCCGAACCAAAGAGCTGTTCAATTTTGGATCAAAGGTGTTTTTAGCAGGGCTCACCGGCGTGTTATCAGATAACTCATATTCAATCCTTATCGGTCGCCTCTTTACGAGCATGGAAGTCGGGTATTATTCGCAAGGCCGGAACTTGCCTGACTTACTGTCTGTAAACCTGTTCAACATTTTGCAAGGTGTTTTGTTTCCGGTAATGGCTGCTGCACAGGATGACAGGGAACGGTTGCTGAAAATATATAAAAAGAGCCTGGATATGACCGCCTTCATCGTTCTTCCTTGTATGGTTGGACTCGTGGTGATTGCGGAGCCCTTTGTCAGATTATTCCTTACTGATAAGTGGCTACCTTCCGTTTTCATTATCCAGTGGCTGGCTCTGTCTCGTATGATTATTCCTCTTGGTGCGATAAATGCAAATCTTCTAAATGCAGTCGGTCGATCTGACCTGTATCTGAAGATTGACCTGATAAAACTCCCTTTGACGATAATTGGTCTGTTTATGTCCGCTCCATTTGGATTGAAGTACATGGTTATAAGTAACTTTGTGATTTCTATATTTTACTTTTTTATTAACGCTTACTATCCAGGAAAATTGTTTGGGTATGGTGCGATAAAGCAGCTGAAAGATATGTCTTTAATATTCATTGCGACACTATTGATGTTTTTATCGACCTACTTTTTCAGTGTCGATGGCGGATTCATTGACATTATATTGAAGGTTATTTTGGGTGTCATAGTTTACATGCTGTGTTGCGCTATGCTCAAAGTTAATGCTCTTTGGGAAGTTCTGAATTATGCCAAAGGGAAGATGAATAAGAACAGACAGATAGGTGGTGCATAATGCGGAAGGTATTAATTCTCACCAATGAATTTTATCCCTTCAAAGGTGGTATTGGTCGGTATTGTGAAGAGTTAATTAATGTCATTAAACATGATAATCAGGTAACTCTGATTGCCCCTGAATATAATGATAAGCTCAGGTATAGTGACATCAGCAAAAATGTGGCATTAAATCTTTTTTCCGGTGGACAGTTTAAATATTGGCATTTGCCAAAATTAATAAAAAAAGTAATATCTATAAATTTTGATGAATATGACTATATTTTGGTCGCAGACTGGCCATTTTGGGTTGCCATACAATTCGTTAATAGATTTATTCTGCATAAAAAAATAAAATTTAATCTTATGCTACATGGAAGTGAAGTCCTTAATCTAAAGAATGGTAAGGCTTCTGTGTTTGCAAGGGTATTAAATTTATTTACTGGTGTGGAAACTATTTTTACTAACAGTAATTATACGAAAGGTATTTTGCTGGAAAACCATCACGTTCCAAAAGAGATCCCGGTGGTTGTTACTTATCTTGGTGTTTCTCAAGATTTGAAGTTAAGCAATGAAACATATCTTAATAATACTAATTCAGGGCAGTTCAATATACTTACTGTTGGAAGATTAGACGACAGAAAAGGGTATGATCATGTTATTAAATCATTAGGATTACTTCCTCCAAATATCAGAAAAAAAATTCTCTATACCATCGTGGGTAATGGTAGTGATGAGTTTATAGAGAATTTGAAAGCACTGGCTAATCAGAATGACGTCAGACTCATGATTCGGTCTGGCGTTGGTGATGAAGAACTTAAGAAAATCTATCAGCAAAACAATATATTTGTGCTTGCTGCAAAGCATAGTAATAAAAAAATTGAAGGTTTCGGATTGGTATTTCTGGAGGCCGCAATCTACGGTATACCTTCTGTTGCAACAGATGTGGGCGCAATCAGTGAAGTTGTAATAAATAACCGTAACGGCCTCGTAGTAAAAGAAGATATTCAGGAGATATCTCAGGCAATCATGAAGCTCTACACGGACAGAGAGTTGCTCAGTGAATTAAGCAATAACTGTATTTCTGATGTGAAGAAATTCACCTGGTCCAAGCTTGCAGATCTCACTTTGAATGATATAAAAAAGGGAGAAACACAATGAAAAAAGAAAAAGTTCTGTACGTTGATACCTGCCATGATGTCGCCGGTGGACAAAGAAGTCTGATTGCATTGTTAGAAAAAATTAGTGATAAAGTGGATTTTAATATCCTGATTGACAAAGAAAACAGCAAATACAAAAGGGAATTACTGAACTCAGGGATCAACGAAAGTCATATTCATTATATTGATAGCAAGCCATTTAACTCACGAGTTCTGGGGGGGATCAATCTGATGTTTCGAACTTTAATGAGAAGTAAATACTATTCCATAGTACATTGTAATACATTTTATGATGGGCTGTTTGCAATGCCGTCATTCCGACTAAGAGGACGTAAAACAGTTTTTCGCGCACGATGCGGTATTGAGTTATCGAATCACGGTTTCGTTGACAACGTCATATACCGGCTTTCAACGGTGATACTGGCGAACTCTGAATATGTCAAAAGTACGTTTAAACGAGTGTCGGATTCTCTATCTAAAATAAGTGTTATCTATAACCCACTCGACTTAAAATTTCTTGACAGAGCAAACGTGGAGTCTGTTCAGCATAATGAGAAGTATGTTATTGCGGTAATTGGAGCAATAACTGAAGTTAAGAATCAAATGGAAGTCTTGCATGCTCTTTATCTGATGAATGACACTTCAGTGAAGTTAAAATTTATTGGGGAACCAAGAAGCACTGAAAAAGATCAAGAATATTATAAGCAGATACAAGAATTCACCCAAGAACATAATCTGCACGAGCAGGTGGAATTTACAGGGTTTGTTTCTGATGTCCGCGAGAAGCTGCATGACGTAAATCTGGTATGTGTGCCATCAGACAGAGAACCATTAGGGAGAGTGATTTTCGAAACTCAGCTCTATGAAATCCCTGTGTTAGCTTCCGATTCAGGCGGTAATGCCGAACTGGTCGAAAATAATATCACAGGATATTTGTATGAGCTGGGCAACGTCGAACAACTTGCGGAAAAGCTTCAACTGGTCAAAACAGATCATTCACGCATAAAGACTAACGCTAAAGATTTCATCGTCAAGAGATTTTCCCCGGAACGTACTTACCTTGCTGAATTGAGTTTATACACGGACATATTGAAATAAGAATGAAGGTGTTTAATGCAATCTGTCAATAAGGATAGTATCGCAATTCAATGTTCATGCCTTGCTATGGCAATAATTACATTAATACCTTTTGGACGAGGGAATATATCCGGCCTTGAAATTTCTTTTCCATTTTCAATGCTTTCATTGTTTTTTTTCTTATTAATAAAAAGGAAAAAAAACAAACATTCTTTCTATATTATATTGTTTATTTCATTTTGGTCAGTTTGGGTGTTGTCAGGAATCACCTACAGTTATCTGTATTACCCTGGTTCAACAGACCACATTCCGGCCTTTTTGAGGTATTTCAGAATGCTGGAGATGTATATCCCCGGTGTTCTGATACTGGCATTTAGCCGGGGAATCAATGAGCGACAACAGAAGGGGATTACATTATTTTTTATCGTCCTCTTCGTTCTTGTCACCCTTGAAACATCAGTTGGATTCTTTGTGCAAAGCCAGGCACTGACAGCCACTCAGATGTATAAATACCCTGGAATGGGTTACGTGTTCAGGGCCGGAGGAGTGGCAAAAGATTCCAGTGCTTACAGTAATCTTATCCTTCTTCTGGGGCTTACGGCATTTATTGAACTAAAAACAGCAGGCAGAAACACGCTTCTCTTTATCATTATTTTTATTTGCTTTCTTATCAATATTTATCTTTCAATGTCCAGAAGTCTGCTGGTTGCTGTTCTGGTTTATTTTATTTTTACGCTTGGTATTGAGCGGAAAATTAAACCCCTGACATTGATATTAATCGCTGCATTTATCATTTCATTACTTATTTTTGGAATGAATAACGAGTATTTTTCATCTTTCTGGGGGCGATTGTCGGGTGCTAATCAGCAAGATATCAGTTCCGGCAGATTTACAACCTGGACATTGCTGCTTGGACTTGTTGGTGATAACCCTCTGCTTGGAGTAGGTTATCGCTTATCGACAGAGAAGTACGGACTTATTCCAGATAACATGTTTCTTTCACTATCGGTTGAGACCGGAGTTGTCGGTCTCGTATTGTATCTTTCGTTTCTGTTATCGCTGTGTGCATTTGTTTATAAGAATAATAGGGGAAAGTTCCCGCTGATTATTGCTTATATCATCTCTGGTATATTCATCGATATATCAACTTTTTGGGTAAGCGTTCCTTTATTTTTATTTACTATGAGTATCTATAAAAAGAGAGGTGTTCGTGATTAAGGTGAACAATGCGCAATCATGATAAATTTTTTAAAGAATGTATAAATGAACAGAGGCGTTCTTTTTTAAAGTATTCTTCTGTCAGATTTGCATGCTCGTATCTCATTCTTAATAATGCTTATGGTATCACTTCGGTGGCAGCCAAAATTCATGAACTTAGTGTGTTAGACTATGGTGCTAAAGGCGATGGTGTCAATGATGATTCTTTTGCCTTTCAGCGGGCATGTGATGTTGCGGCTAAGCTCGGCGGGGCCAGGATCCATTTACCAGACCCTGATAATTATTACAGACTGCTGTTTCCTGTTTATTTGTCAGATAACACAGAGGTCTTTGGTCAGGGAGAAAGCACCAGGGTCATATTTGAGGATCCTTTGTTTGTAAAGGGCCGGGGTGGTTTTGTTATTGGTTCCAGTCAGGAGGCCAACAGAGAATACGCCAGACAACGATATTTGCATAAACAGAATGTAACCACTATTAATCCTGATTTTAAAAACCCAGAACAACGCCAATATCTTCGGGATAATCCAAAGTTCTTACAGGCTGAAAATTCTGTCATCCATGATTTATATATTGAGGCTAAGTTCACCCAGCAATATATAAATAACTGGGGCGGTTACGGAGTTAATTTTGTAAACGCCCGAAACTGTCATGCTTATAACATTTGGGGACGAGGCTGGACTCAGTTGATCGGAATGGGGTCTGATGTGCCGCCAGAAACGCCGTCGAATCATAACTGCTCTGCTCGAAACCTGCATGTTATCAGTCCAGATCTTAAAAGAACTTATTACGCCATTGGGTTTATTGCGAACTCGACCAGCTGCGCCATTGAAAATGCACAACAGTATAGCCCCATGACCTCAGGTAGTTTAAACGGGAGCGGAATTGCAACTAACTTATGTGAAGACTGTGTCATTAAAAACATCCGAATACTGGACTTAGGGAAAACAGTTACATCTGAAGGAATTCTTATAAATAACTCTTCGGGTTGCAGAGTGGAAAACATACTTATCGGAAATGCCAGAACAGCGGTCTCGGTATTTTATAACGATGCGAACACTCTTAACCCTGAGAAGCCTAATTACTTCAATAATATTGAAGGCGTTAATTGTGATGTTGTGTTAGCTGTTTACTCTAAGTTTAATATCATCAGGTCCGTCTCAGGTGTTAACAGTAAATTCAATATCTTATTGAAAAATAGTAATGCGACAAATAATCATATTTATTCCTCGCCGGACGGAGTTACAGCATCAAAGAACCTTTCCCAGCATCTTCTCTCTGTCCATAAATTCATAGAGTCGCAGTTACGATAGTTATAGAAATAATTATCTATTACGGTAGCAATGATTTTGGTAATTAATTATGAGCTCAAGTAGCAACGAAAGAAATCAAATGGCAGATATTTTCAGGCTGGTATTTATTTTAATGGTAATCGCAATTCATGCCGGTGTTTTCTTTGGGAATCCACTATTAAGTTTTTATACTGTTGATGGTTTTTTTAGAGTGGCTGTTCCTATTTTCTTTATTATAAATGGTTTCTACTTTCAAAAAAATGTTACAGATTCTTTTAAATTTCGAAAGTGGCTGACTAGAGTTGTTTTATTATTTGTATCCTGGCAGGTGATCTATCTCCCGTTATATCTTCCTCTGCATGATATTAATTCTAACCATCTGGCTGTATTTTTCTCAGAGCTGATATTTGGTTATCATCATCTTTGGTACATTGCAGCTATGGCGTCGGGTGGCGTTGGATTGTATTTCTTAAGAAATCAAAGTCGCATTATATTTATATGCGTCGGACTTTTTTTTGCAGGAGCATTACTGCAATACAGCAGGGTGTTTATTAAACCTGATAGTTTGTATTATAAAGTGTTTTCCCAGTATTGGATTTTCAGAAATGGGTTGTTCTTCGGTTTTCCTATGATGTACATAGGATCGTACCTTGCCAGACATAATATTATCCAAAAAATTAGTGTTGATAAGATAAATCTGCTATTTATCTTAGGGGGTATTTTATTAACAGCCGAACTAACATTTGTTTATATTTGTGTTTTTAAAGGTGACTCATACCATATTGATTTTATCTTGTCATTGTTGCTTCTTTGTCCTGTCATATTTATCTTGCTAATGAAAGATACTAGAGTTTATTTTAAAGGTTTTAACACTAAAAATTTAGCGCTGATCTGTAGTGCTATGTATTTTACTCATCCTTACGTTATTAACTTCCTGACTGCCTCTGAGAGTCTTCCTAATAATGAAGTTTTTATGCTTACCATAGTTATCACTTTCTTTTTATCTCTCCTGTTGTTTTTATTTAGAAAGTGGTTGTATTTTCTCTTCTGATTAATTGTGAAAATATAAAATAATAATATTTCGCTATTAACTACATAAATACTTTCTCATTGATGCGGGGTAATCATGATCCTTCCAGTTATTATGGCCGGTGGTACCGGTAGTCGTTTGTGGCCAATGTCACGTGAGCTTTATCCAAAACAATTTCTTCGTCTGCATGGCGATAATTCAATGCTGCAGGAAACAGTTACCCGTTTAAATGGGCTGGATGTTTCTTCGCCGCTGGTTATTTGTAATGAAGAGCATCGTTTTCTTGTCGCTGAACAATTACGGCAAATAAACCAACTTTCGGACAATATTATTCTTGAGCCTGTCGGGCGTAATACCGCGCCTGCGATTACGCTCGCTGCGCTCAGTGCCATCGGCAATGATAATGACCCACTATTACTCGTGTTGGCGGCCGACCATGTGATCGAGTCCCCTGCAGCTTTCCATCATGCAGTACAGAATGCCATTCCTTTCGCAGAGCAGGGGAAGCTGGTGACTTTCGGCATTGTGCCGACTGGTCCTGAAACAGGGTACGGCTATATACAGCGGGGGACGGAATTCGCCAGTGATGCCGACCCGGTTTTTCGGGTGCAACGTTTTGTTGAGAAACCTGATCTTTCTACCGCATTGCAATATCTGGAAAGCGGTGAGTATTACTGGAACAGTGGCATGTTTTTGTTCCGCGCTAAGCGTTTTCTGGAAGAGATGGCGAAATTCAGGCCAGACATTCTCGAAGCCTGTCTTAACGCCATTGAAACCGCGCAGTCAGATGAGCAGCAGGATTTCATTCGCGTAGATAAAGACTCATTTATTTCATGTCCGGATGAATCTGTTGATTACGCGGTCATGGAAAAAACCACTGATGCCATCGTGGTTCCTTTGGACGCAGGCTGGAATGATGTGGGTTCCTGGTCTGCGCTTTGGGAAGTGAATGATAAAAATGACGAGGGTAATTCCGTTAATGGTGACGTCTTTACCCACAATGCGACGAATTGTTATATCAACACTGATGAGAAATTAGTGGCCGCGATTGGTGTGGATAATCTGGTGATTGTTAATACGAAAGATGCCGTATTAGTGATTGATAAAAATCAGGTACAAGATGTTAAAAAAGTCGTCGAGTATTTAAAAAATAATAAGCGCCGGGAATATCGTTTACATCGCGAATCATATCGCCCCTGGGGACGTAACGATAATATAGTGACCGCGCCCCGTTATCATATTAACCGGATAACCGTAAAACCCGGAGGACAGTTCTCATTACAAATGCATCATCACCGGACTGAACACTGGATCATTCTTTCAGGTACCGCCAGGATTATTCTTGAAGATAAAAATTATCTTCTTACCGAAAATGAATCCACGTTTATTCCTGTTGGTGCTCAGCACAGATTAGAAAATCCGGGGAAAATTCCCCTGGAGATTTTAGAAATCCAGTCCGGCTCTTATCTGGAAGATGACGATATTATTCGCATAAAAGATCACTATGGTCGTTGTTAATTTTGGGGTGGAATATGTCAGATGAATTGACGTGCTTTAAAGCTTACGATATTCGCGGTGAATTAGGTATGGAATTAAATGAAGATATTGCCTACAGAATTGGTCGCGCTTATGGCGAATATTTAAAGCCAAATAAAATGGTATTAGGTGGCGATGTTCGTTTAACCAGTGAAGTATTAAAACTAGCACTGGCGAAAGGTTTGCAGGATGCAGGTACCGATGTCGTCGATATCGGCGTGACCGGCACGGAAGAAATCTATTTTGCGACTTCTTATCTGGCTCTTGATGGCGGTATTGAAGTGACGGCCAGCCATAATCCGATGAATTATAATGGCATGAAACTGGTTCGGGAGAACTCGCGCCCCATTAGTGGCGATACAGGTTTACGCGATATCCAGGCGCTGGCGGAAGCCAATAATTTTCCAGCGGTAGATCCGGCTAAACGTGGCGGCTATGAAAAAGCCTCTGTGCTGGATGAGTATGTGGATAAGCTGCTAAGTTATGTCAATTTAGCGAACTTCACCCGGCCGTTAAAACTGGTGTTCAACTCCGGTAACGGAGCAGCCGGCCACGTTGTCGACGCCATTGAACAGCGGTTTATTGCCGCCGGAGCGCCGGTAGAATTTATCAAAGTTCACCATGACGCAGATGGCACATTCCCTAACGGTATTCCTAATCCGTTGTTGCCGGAATGCCGACAGGACACCACCGACGCCATCATTAAGCACAACGCAGATATGGGCATCGCGTTTGACGGTGATTTTGACCGGTGTTTTCTCTTTGATGATGCCGGAAATTTTATCGAAGGTTATTACATTGTGGGCCTGCTGGCTGATGCTTTCCTCGAAAAACATCCCAGCTCACGTATTATCCATGACCCGCGCCTGAGCTGGAATACCATTGATATCGTCACCGGTGCGGGCGGTGTGCCGGTGATGTCGAAAACGGGTCATGCTTTTATCAAAGAACGTATGCGCCAGGAAGATGCGGTTTATGGCGGCGAGATGAGCGCCCATCATTACTTCCGCGATTTCTATTACTGTGACAGCGGAATGATCCCCTGGTTGCTGGTCGCTGAATTATTACATGTTAAAGACAAATCCTTGCGGCAACTGATTAATGACCGGATCACTGCTTATCCTGCTTCCGGCGAAATAAACAGTTACCTGCAACAACCCAATGAATCTATTGCCCGCGTGTTAGCCATATATGAAACTGAAGCGATTAAAGTAGATCACACTGACGGAATAAGTCTTGAGTTTGATGAATGGCGTTTTAATCTTCGCAGCTCTAATACTGAACCGGTGGTCCGCCTGAATGTTGAATCCCGCGCTAATACAAAACTTATGCAGGAACAAACCAGGAGAATTCTTTCTATACTTCGCAGTATGTAATTATTAAAGCAATTTATTAAAGTGAGTGATAATAACTCGCTGTGGGTTTGTATTGCTCACTTTTCATTTATAAGGTTTAGATTATGTCACATGATGTGAGTGTGGGGATTGTTGCTGACTGGCTGGTGACATTTGCAGGGTCCGAAAAAGTTATTGCTGAATTTATTAAGTTATATCCGCAGGCTGATCTTTACTCAGTTGTCGATTTTCTTTCTGATGAATCCCGAAAGAAATTTTATGGCAAAGAAGCAACGACATCTTTTATACAGCGGTTACCTTTTGCGAAAAACAAATACCAACAATATTTGCCTTTAATGCCGCTGGCGATCGAACAACTTGATGTTACAGGGCATGACATTGTGCTTTCCAGCAGCCATGCGGTGGCCAAAGGTGTGCTGACCGGCCCCGATCAATTGCACATCAGCTATGTGCATTCTCCGATCCGTTATGCGTGGGATTTTCAGCATCAGTACCTGCGTGAAGCAGGACTGAATAAAGGGCTCAAAGGCAAACTGGCCCGCTGGTTCCTGCATAAAATCAGGATCTGGGATTACCGCACTGCGAATGGTGTCGATCACTTTATTGCTAATTCGCAGTTTATTGCGCGGCGGATTAAGAAAGTCTATGGGCGCGATGCTGATGTCATTTACCCGCCCGTTGATGTTGAACGCTTCACGTTGCAGGAAAACAAAGAGGACTTTTATTTTACTGCCTCTCGGATGGTTCCCTATAAGCGTATCGATCTGGTTGTTGAGGCATTTAGCCAGATGCCGGATAAGAAGCTGGTGGTTATCGGTGACGGCTCTGAAATGAGCAAGATCAAAGCCAAATCGGGCAGTAATATCCAAATACTGGGCTATCAGCCTGACGATGTGATGCAAGATTATATGCGGCGCGCGAAAGCTTTTGTATTTGCAGCGGAAGAAGATTTTGGGATCACGCCGGTCGAAGCGCAAGCCAGCGGTACGCCGGTGATTGCCTTTGGCAAGGGAGGGGCTCTGGAAACGATCAGACCTTACGGTGAAAAGAATGCGACCGGATTATTTTTCGGGGAACAGACGGCGGAATCAATTATTAAAGCTGTGCGTCACTTTGATACCATTCAGGATTCTATTCTTCCGCTGGATTGTCGCGAAAACGCGTTAAAGTTCTCTGCGCAACGTTTTCATAATGAACTGGATGAGTATATCAAAAATAAATGGCATAATTTTAATGAACATAAGCGCGTCGTTTATTAATATCATCATTATTTCTTACTTTTCTGTCGTTGTTTTTCTACTCTGCGATTCATCTTACTCAACATAACCTTGCAATTATAATCGTGCATCTGTCCGGATGCGTTTTTTTAAATTGTAATCGAAGGGTTTACTATGTCTAAGGTCGCTCTTATTACCAATATCTCCGGGCAAGACGGATCTTATCTGGCTGAGCTTTTGCTTAAAAAAGGATATACCGTCCACGGTATTATCCCGCACAACCCGGTTCTTAATAATAAATCTGTCAGTGATGATTTGCATGCCGGTCATCCTGAATTTCATATTCATCATTTTGACCACACTGAAATTTCCAATCCGGGCAGATTGCTGGCCTTAATTCGCCCGGATGAAATTTATAATCTGGATATCACCAGCGGGACAGTAACTCACGCCACTTTACCCGGTGCTGGCATCAGTGCCCTGAGGATGCTGGAAGCCATTCGTTCGCAAGGACTGGAGCATACAACCCGTTATTACCATGCGTCATCTTCCGCGTTGTACGGGCTGGTTAATGGGATGTCGATCAACGATATGGTCACACTCAATGTGCCTTCTGCGAATAGGGTCGCGCAAATCAGTGATTTCTGGACTGCGGTTAATTATCGGGAAACCTTCGGCATGTTTGCCTGCAATGGCATTCTTTTTAATCATGAGTCACCGCGCCGGAGTGAGAGTTTTGTGACACGTAAAATCACGCGTGGTCTGGCCAATATTACTCAGGGACTGGAGAAATGCCTTTATCTGGGCAATCTCAATGCGTTACGTGACTGGGGTCATGCCAGAGATTACGTCAAAATGCAGTGGCTGATGTTGCAGCAGGAGAAGCCCGAAGATTTTGTTATCGCAACCGGCATACAGTTTACGGTTCGTCAGTTCGTGACATTTGCTGCCCTTGAACTCGGGATCAAGCTTCGGTTTGTCGGTAAAGGTATAGAGGAGAAAGGGGTAATCGCCGCCATTATCAGCCCTGTTGCGGCCGCGCTGAAAGTCGGGGACGTGATTGTCGAAGTCGATCCGCGTTATATCCGGCCGGCAGAAGTCAGTAAGGCCTCAGTTAATCCGTCGAAAGCGCGACGTCAGTTAGGCTGGGCACCTGAAACCTCGTTACAGGATCTGGTGATTGAAATGGTGCAGGCTGATCTGGCTTTCGCCAAAAAAGCAGCACGTCTGAAACTGTACGGATAACGGCGATCGCCTGTTCTGGATAAATACTAAAAGCCGGAGAATGTTAGCGCATTCCCCGGCTTTTTTTCGTCGGTCATTTACCGCCCGAACATCATCCAGACGCCCAGCAAAACAGCGGCAACATTGGCGGCGATGCTGAACATAAACCAGGTTCGGAAAGGTTGTTTCTGCGTTTTATGCCGGAAAAGTTGTTGGCCGACCAGAGCGCCGATCCAGCCACCGAGCAGCCCGAACAGCAGCAGCGTGTTTTCCGGTATCCGCCGCCAGCCTCTGCGGGCGGCAAGCTTATCGGCACCATACATCAGCAATGTCAGCAGGTTGAGCAGATGCAAACCGATCCAGACAGGATATGGCGAGATGAGACTGACAAAGACAGCTAAAACCAGCAGGACGTAACACACAGAATTCATTGAAGATCCCGCGTAACCAGAGAGGATATTAAGTGGCCATATGGCAGAAAGCAAAAAACCAGCCGTTAGGCTGGTTTCTTTAAATATGGTGCCCGGACTCGGAATCGAACCAAGGACACAGGGATTTTCAATCCCTTGCTCTACCGACTGAGCTATCCGGGCAACGGGGCGCATTAAACCGTATCGGGCCTGTGTCGTCAACGGTTTTTTGTGACAACGGGGGTGTTCGTCACCTGAATGATGCTTTTTACGACAATTTGTCGATTTAACTGTCAGAATCTGCGGGTTGCATGAAAATTGCAGTAAAAATCGAGTGCCTGACGGTGTCGTATTTTGTAAGAAAATCGCGCAATTTACAGGGTTGAACAGGGGTCTAAAAGATGCCATTATTGCGCCGATTTATTAAACAACTCTGTTCCCGTTTTCACGCGACAGCTCAAGAGGGTTGCGGCATGGCTGGTTTATCACATCGCGCTTTTTATAAGTGCAGAAAAAATCTGATGATGATCTCCGGGTGCTGTAAACACCACGATTTCAGCTTTTCTCCTTTTGCAGTCTCTTTCATGCGGTAAGGCTACCGTTTGTCCGCTGTTAGGCATTATTAAAAACAGAGAGTCATCCACAGGGCATTTCTCTGCTTTTACTGTTGTCTATCAGACGTGGCCGGGCCTGAAACTCGATTTGTTACCACTTTGCCGCACCGGCATTGTCCTGTCGCATTCGATAACTCGCTTCAGCTAACGTCAATTGCCGGGCCGGACTCTGCGCGAAACCTTTATGACGTAAGATCCAGCTCATTGCTGTGCCACCTGGCACACCCTCTTACTTAACAGTTTGAGAGTCTGAATGAAACACTTAAAACTTGCAGCAAGCGCGTCCGTCGCCCCTTATCTCCAGACAGCTCGTTTGGTCGTTGACCTGCGTCGCGCCGATTACGCGGACGTCGCGGCCATTATCATTTCTGTGGGCGAGCTGAACCACGGCAGGCTGGCGGAGATTGAAGCGCTGGGATTTGGCATTCCCGCGTTTGTTGCAGTGCAGGGAACGGAGCAGGTTTCGCCGGAATTTTTACCGGTGCTGAAAGGCGTGATTACGTTGTCGGATGCCAATCAGGCGTTTTATGCGGCCCAGATTGAATTTGCCGCACAGGCTTATGAAGAAGCCCTGTTCCCGCCGTTTTTCGACACGCTGAAAAAGTATGTTGAGATGGAGAACGCCACGTTTGCCTGTCCGGGGCATCAGGGCGGCGAATTCTTCCGTCGCCATCCGGCCGGGCGTCAGTTTTATGATTTCTTTGGCCCGAATATTTTCCGCTCCGACATGTGTAATGCGGACGTCAAACTGGGCGATTTACTGATCCACGAAGGCTCGGCGAAAGACGCTCAAAAATATGCAGCCAAAGTCTTCAGCGCAGATAAAACCTATTTCGTGCTCAATGGCACGTCTGCGGCCAATAAAGTCGTCACTAACGCGCTGCTGACCCGCGACGATCTGGTGTTGTTCGACCGTAACAATCACAAATCAAACCACCACGGCGCGCTTTTACAGGCAGGCGCGACGCCGGTGTATCTCGAGACAGCACGCAATCCGTTCGGGTTTATCGGCGGCATCGATGCGGCCTGTTTTGATGAAGCTTATCTGCGCAAACAAATCAAAGAAGTGGCGCCGGATCGCGTTGAAGAGAAACGTCCGTTCCGTCTGGCGATTATCCAGCTCGGTACCTACGACGGCACGGTGTACAACGCCCGTCAGGTGGTCGATAAAATCGGTCATCTGTGCGATTACATCCTGTTTGATTCCGCATGGGTTGGTTATGAGCAATTCATCCCGATGATGAAAGAGTGTTCGCCGCTGCTGCTGGAGCTTAACGAAAACGATCCGGGCATCATCGTTACGCAGTCGGTTCATAAGCAGCAGGCCGGATTCTCTCAGACTTCGCAGATCCACAAAAAAGACAATCACATCAAAGGCCAGAAGCGGCATTGCAGCCATAAAAAGCTCAACAATGCGTTTATGATGCACGCCTCGACCAGCCCGTTTTATCCGCTGTTTGCCGCGCTGGATGTAAATGCGCGCATCCATGCCGGTGGCAGCGGAAAACATATGTGGATGGAATGTGTGAAGCTCGGCATCGAAACCCGCAAAATGCTGCTGGATCAATGCTCGATGATTCTGCCATTTGTGCCGCCAGTGGTCGAAGGTAAGCGCTGGCAGGATCATGAAACCAATGAGATGGCTAACGATGTGCGCTTCTTCGATTTTGTGCCGGGAGAGCGCTGGCACGCATTCGACGGTTATGCCGAAAAACAGTATTTCGTGGATCCGTGCAAGCTGTTGCTGACCACGCCGGGTATTGATGCCTCCAGCGGTAAATACACTGAGTTCGGGATCCCGGCGACTATTCTGGCTAACTATCTGCGCGAGAACGGCATCGTGCCGGAGAAATGCGATCTGAACTCGATCCTGTTCCTGCTGACGCCTGCCGAAACACCGGCAAAAATGCAGCTGCTGGTGGAAGAGCTGGTGCGTTTTGAGCAGTACATCGAAGAAGACGCGCCGCTCAGCGAAGTGCTGCCGACGGTATATCGTAAAAACGAAGAGCGTTATCGCAATTACACCATCCGCCAGCTGTGTCAGGAAATGCATAATCTTTACGTCAGTTTCGATGTGAAAGAGCTGCAAAAAGAGATGTTCCGCGAAAAGAGCTTCCCGAAAGTGGTGATGAATCCACAGGATGCGCATAACGAGTTTATCCGCGACAACATCGAGCTGGTGGCGATTGGTGATGCAGAAGGGCGTATCGCTGCTGAAGGCGCGCTGCCATATCCTCCGGGCGTGCTGTGCGTGGTGCCTGGCGAGTTGTGGGGCGGGGCGGTTCAGCGCTACTTTATGGCGCTGGAAGAGGGGATCAACCTGTTACCGGGCTTCTCGCCGGAATTACAGGGCGTGTATATCGAGAAGAAACCTGTCGGCTGGAAACGCGTGATGGGGTATGTTCTCGCGCAATAGTCCACCTTAAAACCCATCTGCGGATGGGTTTTTATTTCGTTATCTGCTGGTAATAAACGCACGTCAGGATATGTGATGCAGGTCGAAAATAATCCTCTTATTCAGCCAGAGTATAGATACCTGCGTCACAGTTGATTAAAAGCATAAAACGTAAATGAGAAATCACAATACTCAGAGTGATTTTCTGGAATTATAACTAATGCAGAATTCCATCTTAATAAAGGTGACTGCATGTCAGCATTAACTGAAAGGATCAGTGCGAAAGAAAAACTGGGTTTTGGATTAGGTGATGCGGCAAGTCACATTGTTTTTGATTCATCTGTCGCTATTCTTGCTTATTTCTATACGAATATTTATGGCTTACCTCCGGCTGTCATGGGAACACTGTTCTTAGTGGTCAGGGTGCTTGATGCGATCACGGATCCTATTATGGGCGCGATTGCCGATCAGACCAAAAGTCGCTGGGGAAGATTTCGCCCCTGGTTACTGATTATTTGCATTCCGTTTGCCGTCAGTTGTGTACTGGTTTATTCAACACCGGACTTTGAACAGACCGGTAAAATTGTCTATGCGGTATTCGCCTATATATTTATGACCTTAATGTACACGGCGATTAATATCCCTTACTGCTCATTAGGCGCGGCGATTACGGCCGATCCGCAGGATAATCTTTCCCTCCAATCCTGGCGCTTTGCTATTGCGCCGATCGGTGGCGCAATGGGCACCGCGCTTATCCTGCCGTTAGCGGATTTCATCTCACCGGGCGACAGGGCGACCGGCATGCAGTGGGCGATGGGCATCTTCGGTGTGATTGGTTGTGTGATGTTCTTTGTGTGTTTTCTGACGACGCGGGAACGTATTACGCCGGTGAAAGAAGAGAACATGAATATTGTTCGCGATGTCCGGGTTCTTTTGCAAAATGACCAGTGGCGGATCCTCTCCGTTTATAATCTTGCCATGTTGTGCGGTGTCGTCGTGCGCGGCAGTTTGCTGGTGTATTTTGTGCAGTATGTTCTTCATCAGGGAAGTGGCATTATTTCCATTTTCATGATGGCCACCACCGTTGCCGCCGTTATCGGGAGTTTATTTGCCAAAAAACTGGGCTCGTGGATGTGTAAAATACGCGCGTCGATTTGGGTGAATATATTAAGCGCTTTCGCAGGGTTACTTTTCTTTGTGCTGCCAACCGATTATTGGATCCCCGCCTTTATTGTCCATATCGCGCTTAATTTATTACAGGGAATAAACGCACCATTACAATGGTCAATGATTACGGATGCCAATAATTATGGCGAATGGAAAACCCAGCGCCGTATTACCGGGATGAACATTGCGGCCAATATCTTTGTGATTAAGCTTGGTGTGGCGATTGGTGGCGCGCTGACTGGCTGGGGGCTGGCATGGTTTGGTTATCAGGCGGGCGTAGAACAACAATCGGCGGAGGCTGTGCGCGGCGTCCTGATTTTATTCACCGTCTTACCGGCAATTTTCTATCTGATTACAGCGTTCTCAATTCGTTATTATCAGCTGACGGAAGAGCGGATGAATCACATTGTCAGTGATTTGGGCGAAGGTAAGTTCCAGACACAAACTCTCCAGACTCAGAGTGTACAGATCCACAGTTAAGGTGTTCGTACCGGCTCCTCACGCCTGAAGAGCCGGTACGATAAACGTTAATCGACGCGGCGGTAGCTGCGCTGAGTATTGTTCACTTTGTAAAGATAACGGCGTGATTCTGCCGACGGATGTTTCGTCGTTAGTGTGGTGTAAACATCACCCGGCGCCATATTGTTGATGATGTTAAACGCCTGCGTTTTGTTCTGTGAGAACACGCGCAGAACGCTGCCGGCACCGCCGTTATACGCCGTAATCACTGCGTAGCGACGTGAGGTCGGGTTATTGATATTCCCCAGATACACGTTTTGCAGCATCGCCAGATAAGCTGTACCGGTATTAATGTTATTTTGTGGATCAAAGAGATAGCTTCGGCTTGGTTTACCCCATTTGCCCTCAGATTTGAACACATCCACACCTGCGGTGTGCTGCACAACCTGCATCAGGCCCAGCGCATCGGCATTACTCACCGCATACGGGTTAAAGGCTGATTCGGTTTGCATTATCGCGAGTATCAGTGACTGATCGACGCCATATTTGGCGGACGCTTCACGGATCATCGGCAGATATTTATGCGCACGTTGGTTCAGGTGGTTTGGCACCATCTGGATGGTGACGGAATAAATGATATGCATACCGGACTGACGGCGCATCAGCTTGTTCTGCACCAGATAGTCGGCAAAGCTATTGGCGCGCCCGACCCAGCGGATTGGTTGTCCGGTATTGTCGAGCACCTGACCGTATAACATCGGCTCGCGGCTGATCTGGATATCGTTGGCGTCGGAATAGAGGTCAACGTTGCCCGGATCATCACCCACCAGCAATGTGCTGACGATCGCCTGACGCAGGCTGGCTGCCGGATCCGTACCAGAAATGGTTTCGATAGTAATCGTACCCGCATCAAAGTTGATGTGGCTGCGGGTGTAATACTGATCGCTATATTTCACATAGTCTTTCGGACCCGCGATCAGCACTTCGTTCATACCCCAGATGTTTTCGATGTTGTGGGCAAACTGCCCCATCAAAATATCGAATCCGTTGGTATCTTTGACATAAGCTTCGTTGAACTGGTCTTTCTTACTGCCGGAGCAGGAGATCAACATGGGCGCGATAACCAGCAAAGCGAGAATTTTCTTCATCTTAAAAGCCATTTCTGATGAAAGAAGCAGACGCTTTTCAGCACCTGCCTTAATATTTTAATCATTGTTATTAATGATTATTTTGACGGTGGGGTATAGCCTTCGATATGAACATCCTGACCTTCGAACAGGAAGTTGACCATTTCCTGTTCCAGCAATTTGCGGTCTTCCGGATTCATCATGCTGAGTTTCTTTTCGTTGATCAGCATAGTTTGCTTGGTCATCCACTGAGACCAGGCTTCTTTCGAAATCTCATTAAAGATACGTTTGCCAATCTCGCCAGGGTACAGCTGGAAGTCTTGCCCTTCAGCATCACGCTTGAGAAAAGTACAAAAAATCGTTCTGCTCATGCTAATTCCTTATCGATCGTTCTTTTGGGTCGGTTCTTTGGCCAGTTGCGTCAAAAGACGCTCAACCGGCGCGGCCAGCCCGACGGATTGTGGTTGCGCTAAGTTATACCAGAGACCCGCACCTTCATCCATGCAACCCGCAGAAGAACGCAGATTTAACCACATCGGAACAATATCCAGATGGAAATGGCTGAAAGTGTGACGAAAAGCGGTCTGCTGCTGCAACTGATTTTGCATAACACCGTATTTTTGCAACCCGAGAGCCAGCTCATCTTCGGTGGTAAATTGCGGGAAGCAGAACAGCCCGCCCCACAGGCCCACCGGCGGACGCTGTTCCAGCCAGACTTTGTCTTCCTGCTGGATCATCAGCATAAAAGCGGTCTTTTCCGGCAGGGTTTTCTTAGGCTTTTTACCGGGATATTTCGCCCAGCTGTGATGCGCATAAGCTTCGCAGCCTGATTTCACCGGGCACAGTTCGCATTTTGGCTTGCTGCGGGTGCACACCATCGCGCCCAGATCCATCATTGCCTGATTAAACTGTGCAACGCCTTCGGCAGGGGTGACGTCTTCACTTATCGTCCACAGCTTATTTTCAGTTTTCTTCTCGCCCGGCCAGCCTTCAACGGCATAGCAGCGGGCCAGAACGCGCTTCACATTCCCGTCTAAAATAGGGTAGTGCTGATTAAGTGCCAGTGACAAAACTGCTCCGGCAGTGGAACGGCCAATGCCCGGCAGGGCGAGGATTTCATCAAAGGTGGTAGGAAACACACCGCTGTGCTGGCTGGCGATGGTCTGTGCCGCTTTATGCAGATTACGCGCCCGGGCGTAATAACCCAGTCCTGTCCACAGATGCAGAACTTCATCGAGTGGCGCGGCGGCGAGATCAGACACCGTCGGAAAACGTTGCATAAAGCGTTCAAAATACGGAATAACAGTCGCTACCTGCGTTTGCTGCAACATCACTTCTGAAAGCCAGACTTTATAAGGTGTTTTTGCAATTTGCCACGGCAGCGTTTTGCGGCCATAACGCTGATACCAGTCGAGCACCAGAGGTGAGAAACGTTGGGCTTCCATCATGGGTGAATTACAGTCCGGCAGGGTTAAAAGACGGGGCTGATCACATCACAGTTCCCGTCTGGCTGTAAACCGGAACTTTCCGCACTGTATTGACGGATTTCCTGCCCGCAAGCCTTGCTAATCGGGAGTAAGTTTGGATAATGCGCCTTTCCTTATATTTAGTGACCAAAACACAGGCATCCGCGCGCGGGTACCGCGTCTTGCCAATCGGAGTGGAAACACCATGAAAAACGACGTCATTTCACCGGAGTTCGACGAGAACGGTCGCGCGATGCGCCGTATCCGTAGTTTTGTCCGCCGTCAGGGCCGTCTGACCAAAGGTCAGCAATTTGCGCTGGACAACTTCTGGCCGGTGATGGGCGTGGAGTTTCAGGCGGAACCTCTGGCGATTGATGCCTTATTTGGTCGCTCAGCACCGGTTGTGCTGGAAATCGGTTTCGGCATGGGCACGTCACTTGTCACCATGGCGAAACAGAATCCTGATCAGAACTTTATCGGGATTGAAGTCCACTCGCCGGGTGTCGGCGCATGTCTGGCGACCGCGCATGAAGAGGGCGTCAGCAATCTGCGCGTGATGTGTCACGATGCGGTCGAAGTGCTGGAAAAAATGATTCCGGATGGCTCGCTCGACATGGTGCAGCTATTCTTTCCTGACCCGTGGCACAAAGCGCGTCATAATAAGCGCCGCATCGTGCAGCCGGAGTTCGTTGAGAAGCTGCGCAAAAAGCTGAAAGTGGGCGGTGTGTTCCACATGGCAACCGACTGGGAGCCGTATGCGGAGCACATGCTCGAAGTGATGACCAGTTTAGAAAGCTGGGCGAATTTGTCGCAGGAAGGTAATTATGTTCCGCGTCCTGAATCGCGCCCGGTGACCAAGTTCGAAATGCGTGGCCAGCGTTTAGGCCACGGCGTATGGGATCTGATGTTTGAGAGGAAGCAATAATGGCTACAAATCGCAGTCGTCGTTTACGTAAGAAGTTACACATTGCCGAGTTCCAGGAACTGGGCTTCTCTGTAAAATGGCGTTTCCCGGAAGGTACCGCGGTAGAAACCATTGATGAATCCCTGGATAAATTCATCGACGGTGTGATCGAGCCAAATAAACTGGCTTTCGATGGCAGTGGCTATCTGCAATGGGAAGGTCTGGTTTGCCGTCAGGACATCGGTCACTGCACTGATGAACAGCGCGAGCAGGTCAAAAAATGGTTAGAAGACCATAAAATGGAAGACGTAGAAGTTTCAGAACTGTTCGATATCTGGTGGGATTGATTCCACCAGTCAGATAAATTCTGAATCTTTAAAAGGTGCCTTTCCGGCACCTTTGTTGCATCTGGAGGCAGGACGTTGGGTACCGAACTCGATAACAGTTTGCTGGAAGATATTCTTTCGCAGGTCAGGCCGCTGATTGGCCGCGGCAACGTTGCCGATTACATTCCTGCACTGGCCGAAGTCAGCCCCGAACATTTAGGGATCGCCGTGTGTACCACGAAAGGGGAGATCTTTCGTGCCGGTGATGCCGATATGCGTTTTTCAATCCAGTCAATTTCCAAAGTGCTCAGCCTGACGCTGGCGCTGACCCGTTATCAGGAAAGTGAAATCTGGCAGCGTGTCGGCAAAGAACCTTCCGGCCAGCCTTTCAATTCGCTGGTACAGCTTGAACTTGAACAGGGAAAACCACGCAATCCGTTTATCAATCCGGGTGCGCTGGTGGTCTGCGATCTGCTGCAAACGCGCCTGACCGCACCGAAGCAGAGAATGCTGGAAATTGTGCGTCAGCTGGCCGGATCAGCCGATCTCAACTACGATCGGCACGTCGCCCGTTCTGAATTTGAGCATTCTGACCGCAACGCGGCGATTGCATATCTGATGAAGTCTTTCGGAAATTTCGACAACGATGTCATCACGGTTCTGCATACTTATTTTCACTACTGCGCACTGCGCATGAGCTGTGAAGAACTGGCGCGGACGTTTGTTTATCTTGCTAATAAAGGCCAACCGTTGGGCAGTGAAAAACCGCTCATTGATGCCCGTCAGGCGCGACAGATTAATGCGATGATGGTCACCAGCGGCATGTACGACGGCGCGGGTGAATTTGCTTATCGCGTGGGAATGCCGGGCAAATCCGGTGTGGGGGGCGGCATTATTGCTGTCGTTCCCGGGGAGATGTGTATTGCGGTATGGTCACCGGAACTTGATGCGGCAGGGAACTCTTTGGCAGGTATTGCTGCCTTAGAATTACTGGCGCAACGTATTGGCCGATCAATTTTTTGAGTTTGCTGTCTTAAGGGAGAGTACATGTTAGTAAAAAGCGGAGTGGTAAATACCGGGCTGGCTGCATTGCTGGCGCTGACCGCGTGGAGCGCGCAGGCTGATTATCAATGTGCGGTGCAACCTAAAGACGATGTTGTTATCAAGCCGCAGACCGTGCAGGTTGTGGGCAAAAACGGTGACTTACTGATCACCCCTAACGGTAACGTGACTCTTAACGGAAAAGACATGACCCTGAGCGCCAGACAGCGTCAGGAAGCGATCGATTACCAGGCCGGTTTACGCCGTGACCTGCCATGGATTGATCAGGGTGCGACGGCGCATCTCGAAAAAGGCCGTGTGGCAGTTGACCGTGTGATCGTTGAGAAACTTGGTACTGACAGTAACGTGCGTAACCGTCTGGTCACGCTCGACAAGCAGCTGAAAGAGCAGATGAATCTCATCATTGAACATCGCACCGACGGGCTGACCTTCCACTATAAAGCGGTGGATCAGGTTAAACAGAATGGTCAGAAGCTGATGGAACAAACCATGGGCGGCGTGATGCAGGACAGTATCAATGAAATGGGCCTTAAGCAGGCGGCCAGCGGCGGCAATCCGTTGCAGGCAATGATGGGTAATCTGGGCGGGCTGCAACAGGCTGTTCAGGAAGAGTGGAACAAACAGGAAAAAGAGTTCAAAGCCTTTGGCGATGACGTTTGTAAGCGGGTAACGAATCTGGATACTCAGCACAAAGCCTTGTTGACGGATTTGAAACAGTAATCTGCCAAGTCACAGACACAAAAAAACCGCGATTACGCGGTTTTTTTGTTTTCTAATCCTTACTCCGCCAAAAACAGCTCCAGCAGTGAGTTCAGGAACAGTTTTCCTTTGCTGGTGATCTTCCAGTGGGTGTCGGTTTCTACCAGATATTCTTTGGCGATAGCTTCGTTTAATTGCGCGCGGATCACCGATTCATCCAGTCCGGTATACAGGCCAAATTCTTCACGCGGCGCGGCTTCCAGCAGGCGGAAACGGTTCATAAAGAATTCAAACGGCAAATCTTCAGTCTCGACCGGATACTGTTTATCCATGTAACGCCCCTGCATGTAACCGCGCGGGTGCTTGGTTTTCACGGTACGCAGAATCTGCCCGTCGGGCTGCGTCAGTTTGCCATGCGCGCCACAACCGATGCCGAGATAATCCCCGAAGCGCCAGTAGTTCAGGTTGTGCTGACACTGATAGCCCGGTTTGGCATAAGCAGAGGTTTCATATTGCTGATAACCGGCGGCGGTCAGCAGCTGATCGCCTTGCTCGAAAATATCCCACAGCGCATCGTCGTCTGGCAGTTTTGGCGGGCGCGAGGCATACATCGTATTCGGTTCGATCGTCAGCTGATACCATGACAAATGCGGTGGATTCAGCGCGATGGCCTGACGTAAATCATCCAGCGCTTCTTCAAGCGTCTGATCCGGCAGGCCGTGCATCAGATCCAGATTGAAACTGCGCAGATTCAGACCGGTCGCCAGATGCGCTGCGCGTTTCGCTTCGTCAGGGCCGTGGATACGTCCCAGACGCTCCAGTTTCTGCGCTTCGAAACTCTGTACCCCGATGGAGATACGATTCACTCCGGCGCGCTGATAGCCGCTGAAGCGGTCTGCTTCGACGGTACCCGGATTGGCTTCCATGGTAATTTCAGCGTCAGCATCGACCGGCAAGCGCGCGCGGACGCCGTCGAGCAGATCCTGCATCGCTTCGCTGCTCAGCAGGCTTGGGGTTCCGCCGCCGATAAAAATTGTCCCTACGCTGCGCCCGCCCACCAGATGCAGGTCTGCATCTAAATCGGCCAGCAAATGCGCAACATAATCGTCATGCGGTACTTCACCCTTTAACGCGTGCGAGTTGAAATCGCAGTAAGGGCATTTTTGCACGCACCACGGAATATGAATGTAGAGACTCAGCGGCGGTAACTTACGCATTCTTCTGTACAGCCTCTTTCATCGCAGCAAACAACAGCTTCAGTGCCTGGCCACGATGTGAAACCGCACTTTTTTCTTCGCGGGTCAGTTCTGCGGCGGTTTTACCCAGCTCAGGAACATAGAAAATCGGATCATAACCAAAGCCGCCTGCGCCTGCTTCGGCAAAAGTAATTTCGCCAGCCCAGCTGCCGTGGCAGACAAGTGGCGTCGGGTCTTCTGCGTGGCGCATATACACCAGTACGCAGTGGAACTGTGCGGTGCGCTGACTCTGCGGTACGTCTTTTAATGCCACAAGCAGTTTATCCAGATTCTGCTGATCGCTGGCATCAACGCCTGCGTAGCGTGCGGAGTAAATCCCCGGTGCGCCGCCGAGAAAATCAACCGCCAGACCGGAGTCATCGGCAACAGCAGGCAAACCGGTGATAGCCGCCGCGTGGCGGGCTTTCAGGATGGCGTTCTCAATGAACGTCAGGCCGGTTTCTTCGGCGGATTCGACGCCGAGTTCGGTTTGTGCGACCACGTCCAGCCCGAAATCGGCCAGAAGATGTGCGAGTTCACGCACTTTACCGGCGTTGCCGGTAGCTAATACGACTTTCTGCATGGGAGAGTCCTGACTTAAACGTTATTCAGCGAGCAGTACCGCGACCTCAGTCGGGATATTTTGCGGATGGGTAATGCGGACTTGTTTATGGCGGCCCAGCTCGCCCTTTTCAATGCTTATCTGACTTTTGGCGACTTTAAACTGTTTTGAGAGAAATTTCACCAGATGTGTGTTGGCCTGTCCGTCTACTGGCGGGGCAGTGATGGCGACTTTCAGTTCGTCGCCATGCAAACCCACCAGGCTGTCACGGCTGGCTTTGGGCTGGATGACCAGCCGCAAAACCAGCGCGTCTGACTGCCAGAACGCAGGGCTTAAAGCTGGAACCACAACGCACCCAGCAGATCCATACCGAGATAATTGAGCATATACAGGATAAGGATCACGACCATTGCCGAGAAATCGATGCCGCCCATTGCCGGAAGAATACGACGGATTGGCGCCATCAGTGGCTCAGTCAGCTGCATCAGCAGATAATCCATCGGCCCGCGTCCCTGGCTCACCCAGCTCATCAGGGAGCGGATAATGACCAGCCAGAACACCAGATAACCGGCGGCTTTGACCAGCCCTATCAGGCCAATCAGCAGGCTGCTCAGACCAAAGAAGATAGCACCGCTTTGGATAAGCAACAGCAGCGGGAATTTGATGGTGCAAAGAATGAACGCCAGCAACAGGCTTGCGCTGTCAATCGGACCCAGCGGCGGAATAATCCGGCGAAGTGGTCCGATAATCGGCTGAGTAATCTTCACTACAAACTGTGAAAACGGATTATAAAAATCTGTACGTGCCCATTGCATCCAGATGCGCAGCAGTAAAACCATCACGTAGAGATCAATCAGTGTTTTGACCAGAAAAGTCAGCGTTAACATGCGTTACCTTTTAATATTTTTAATTAGAACAGTTTTTCCATTTCCTGCGCGCGGGTAATGGCGGCCTGCATGGCCTCGGAGACAATCTCCGGTAATTGACGATCCGTAAACACTTTCAGTGCTTCAAACGTCGTGCCGCCTTTGGACGTCACATTCTCACGAAGTTGTGACAATGGCGTGTCCGGGCTGGCAGCAACCAGTGCGCTGGCTCCGCTGGCGGCTTGTTCGACCAGCATCCGCGCAGTTTCTGCGCTGAATCCCAGACGCTGCGCTTCGGCCTGCATCGCTTCCATAAACAGGAAGAAATACGCCGGTGCGCTGCCTGCGGCGGCAATTACGTGGTTGATACCTTCTTCGGTATCGACCCAGCAAATTTTGCCGACGGCGGTCATCAGTTCGCCGCTGTAATCACGGTCAGCCTGTGAAACCTGTTGCGGCGCATATAAACCGCTCATCCCCTGTCCAACCAGCGAAGGCGTATTAGGCATAATCCGCACCACGTTCAGGTTTTCACCCAGCAGCTCGCAGAAACGCGCCACGCTGACGCCTGCGGCAATCGACAGTACCAGCTTATCGCTGAAATCCACGTCTTTTTGCAGTGCTTTACATACATCCGCCATCATTTGCGGTTTTACAGACAAGACAACGACATCCGCCACTTTCGCGCAGCCGCTGTTATCGCTGTTGCTCTGTACGCCATATTTTGCGGCCAGCGCATCGCGATGGGTGGTGGAAGGGGCACAAACGCTGATCATATTGGCCGGATAACCACTTTCAACCAAGCCGGAAATGATGGCGCCTGCCATGTTACCTGCACCGATAAAACAAATTTTGCGATGTTGCATTCATGCTCCTTGCTTTTAATGGGGGCTGAATTGAGCCAATCAATAGTAAAGCAGTAAACCAGCAGTGAGCTGTTACTGTTTTGCGCTGTAATCGCGGGCACCGAAAATGGCGGTGCCGATACGAACCATCGTGCTGCCGGCAGCAATCGCGGCGGGCATATCATCGGTCATGCCCATCGATAAAGTATCGGCTTGCGGGCAAATCTTTTGTAACTCTTTCAGGGCCTCGCGCATCTTTCCAAACACTTCCAGCTGGCGCGTATAGTCAGTTTCAGCAGCCGGAATGGCCATCAGACCACGCAGGGTCAGGTTAGGCATCGCCATAATCTGCGTCGCCAGTTCTGCCACATCTCCCACCGCAATGCCGGATTTACTGGCTTCGTCGCTGATATTCACCTGGACAAGCACCTGTAACGGCGCTAAATCCGCCGGACGCTGCTCGTTCAGTCGCTGGGCGATTTTCAGACGGTCGATGGTATGGCACCAGTCGAAGTTCTCCGCCACCAGACGACTTTTATTCGACTGCAACGGCCCGATGAAATGCCAGGTCAGCGCAGGCTGGTGTCCGGCAAAGTGGGCAATCTTATCCACGCCTTCCTGCACATAGTTTTCGCCGAACGCTAACTGCCCGGCGGCAATTGCTTCTTCGACAGCGCTCGCAGGTTTAGTTTTACTCACTGCAAGCAATGTAATTTCTTCTGAAGGCCTGCCGCAAAGGTGTGCAGCGGCTGCGATTTTCTCGCGGACATTGTGTAAGTTCTGCTCAATAGCGTTTTGCTGACTAAGGCTCATAGGGACTCAGGAGGATTTCAACATGGATATTGATGGATTAGTGGGACGTAGTGTAAAGCAAAATGCCTCTGATCTGCACCTTTGTACCGGCTATCGGCCTGTGCTGCGCATCGCAGGGGAATTATGTCCCTGTGAAGACCTGCCGGTGATAGACGCATCGCAGATGCAAAAACTCATCAGTCAGTGGCTGAATGTCGCGGAACAGACAAGTTTACAACTGGCCGGGCAATTCGATAAAGCGCTGACGCTGGCGCAAGGAGTACGGATGCGTCTGAACGTGTTTCAGCAACTGCATGGTTTGTCGGCAGCGCTAAGAGCGGTGCCCGCCCGTTGTCCTGAACTGGCAACGTTGCTGGCGCCGGATATCTTGCAGCAAATCATTATGCGGGAAGACGGCCTGATCCTGGTGACCGGCGCAACGGGCAGCGGAAAGTCCACTACGCTGGCGGCAATGATTGATTACCTCAACCGCCGCACGACGCGGCACATTATTACGCTGGAAGACCCGATTGAGCTTATCCACATCAGCAGAGGGTGCCTTATTCAGCAGCGCGAACTGGGGCTGCATACCCGTTCATTCAGTGAAGCGGTGCGGGGAGCATTGCGTGAGGATCCGGACGTGTTACTGCTGGGCGAACTGCGCGACACCGAAAGCATCCGGCTGGCGCTGACGGCGGCAGAAACCGGACATCTGGTACTGGCGACGCTGCATACGCGCAATGCGACGCAGGCCATCGACCGGCTGGTTGATGTCTTTCCGGCGGAGGAAAAAGCCTTTGTGCGGGCACAGCTTGCGGGCAGTCTGCGGGCTGTCGTCGCGCAAAAACTGGCGGTAACCCAGGAAAAGGACGGTAATAAATCGGGAAGGGTGGCGCTTTTCGAAGTGCTGACGTCAACGCCAGCGGTATGCAATATGATCCGCGAAGGTAAAACCCATCAGCTGGCTGACATTCTGCAAACCGGCGCGCAGGCCGGAATGCAGACATTTGCCCAAAGTCGTCAGCAGCGGCAAAGTGCCGGGCTGCTGACCGAAAATCAGGACTGACTCCATTGTTTCTCGAACCAGCTTTCCAGGATGATCACCGCAGAAGCGGCATCTACGCTGCCTTTGTCGAGGGCGCGAAAGCCGCCACGATCAAACAAATCAGCGCGGGCTTCAACGGTGCTCAGACGTTCGTCATGCAGCTCAACCTGAACGCCAAAACGGCCATGCAGGCGATTGGCAAATTTGCGCGCGCGGGCAGTCAGGGGTTGTTCTGTGCCGTCCATATTCAGTGGCAGACCCACAACGACCAGATCCGGCAGCCATTCTTTCAGCAGTTTTTCGATTTTCTGCCAGTCCGGCGTGCCGTCCTGCGCTTTAAACGATGTCAGCGGGCGGGCTGTGCCGGTAACTTCCTGTCCGATGGCCAGACCGATACTTTTAGTGCCGAAGTCAAAAGCAAAAACCGTACGGTTAGCCATTATGCATGCCCTGCATGCGTGGCAAGCTGGCTGACATCGACGCCGATCATTTTCGCGGCTTCACGCCAGCGATCGGCAATCGGGGTGCGGAATAAAATGTCGCTGCTGGCTTCAATGGTCAGCCAGGAATTTTCCAGTAACTCTTTTTCCAGCTGGCCTTGTTCCCATGCAGCGTAACCGAGCGCCACCAGCACATCTTTCGGCTGGTCGGGCGTGCCCAGAGTTTCCAGCACGTCTTTCGAGGTGGTGATCATGGTGCTGTCCGAGATACGGATACTGGAACCAAAACCTTCGCGCGGCGTATGCAGAATAAAACCACGGTCATCAGCCAGCGGGCCACCGGAAAAGACCGGCCGGTCGAGGCTGATGTTCAGGTCGCGGGGCTCGGGCGTGATGTCCAGCTTGTCGAGGACGTTTTCAACGGTGAAATCTTCGACCAGTTTGTTAATCACCAGACCCATTGCGCCGTCTTCATTATGTTCGCAGATATAGACGACCGAACGTTTGAACTGGGGTTCATCCAGGCCAGGCATCGCAATAAGAAAGTGATGTTGTAGATTCATGGTATGTAGGATGTTTAACCTCAGAAATTGAAATACAGCGGAGAGGGCAGTGTAGTACGTCATCCGCAGCAAAAAAAGTGGGTTATCCAGCATTGCTGAACAACCCATCAGATTATGCGGTCAGTCAGTTCAGCGGGCAGCCAGACGTTTTTCGATAGCATCCATCAGCATGCCGGTGATGGAAATCGGGAATGCAGCTTCGATTTCACGCGCACAGGTCGGGCTGGTGACGTTAATTTCAGTCAGGCGGTCACCGATAATATCCAGGCCGACAAAAATCAGGCCTTTCTGCTTAAGGATTGGCGCGACAGTCCGGGCAATCGCCCAGTCACTTTCGCTCAGCGGACGTGCTTCACCACGACCACCGGCAGCCAAATTACCACGGGTTTCTCCCTGCGCCGGAATACGTGCCAGACAGTAAGGCACTGGTTCGCCGTCGACCACCAGAACGCGTTTGTCACCGTCTTTGATGGCTGGCAGATAATTTTGCGCCATACAGAAACGGCTGCCGTGTTCGGTCAGGGTTTCAATCACCACAGAAACGTTCGCGTCTTCCGGTTTCAGACGGAAAATCGACGCGCCACCCATGCCGTCGAGCGGCTTGAGGATCACGTCAGTGTGTTCTTTGTGGAACGCTTTCAGCTGTGCCGCATTGCGCGTGACCAGCGTATCTGGCGTCAGTTCAGGGAACCACGCGGTGAACAGCTTTTCGTTACAGTCACGCAGGCTCTGCGGCTTGTTAACGATCAGCGTGCCTTTTTCTTCGGCACGTTCAAGAATGTAAGTGGCGTAAATGAATTCGGTATCGAACGGAGGATCCTTACGCATCAGGATGACATCCAGTTCCTGCAGGGCGATATCCTGCTCAGTACCGAACTCATACCAGCCGTCATAATCCTGCTTCACGCTGAGTTTTTTAGTGGTCGCACGGCCTTCGCCGCCGCGCAGATACAGGGAATTCATTTCCATGTAGTGCAGCTCGTAGCCACGACTCTGCGCTTCCAGCAACATAGCGAAACTGGTGTCTTTTTTAATGTTGATGGAAGAAATCGGGTCCATCACGATGCCAAGCTTGATCATTTGGTCTCCTCTTAACCCAGATCGCCGAAACGAACCTGTAAGGCCGTTATCGCGGTGAGTGCTGTGGTTTCTGTACGCAGAACACGGGGTCCCAGCAGGATATCAGTAAATCCGTAGCCGGAGGTCATTGCAATTTCGTCAGCGGATAAACCGCCTTCCGGGCCGATCAGTAAGCGGACATGGCTCACCGGTAGCGGCAGGGTATTAATACTGTGGCTGGCGCGCGGATGCAGGTTCAGCTTCAGGCTGTCATCCTGTTCGGCGCACCAGGCTTCCAGCTGCATCGCCGGGCGAATTTCAGGGATACGGTTACGTCCGCACTGTTCGCAGGCTGCGATGGCAATTTTCTGCCATTGCTGCAATTTTTTCTCCAGACGTTCGCCGTCAAGTTTGACGCCACAACGCTCGGAGAACAGCGGGGTAATGGAGTTCACGCCCAGTTCTATAGATTTCTGGATGGTGAACTCCATCTTCTCGCCGCGTGAAATTACCTGGCCGAGATGCAGATTCAGCGGAGATTCGTTGTCTGACAGCACACCTTCGTTCAGGCTGACACGCACACTTTTCTTATCAATCTGGGTGATGCTGGCTTCAAAAACCTGATTGCTGCCATCAAATAACTGTATTGCCTGACCGGGTTGCATCCGCAGAACGCGTCCGACATGGTTGGCGGCATCTTCGCTCAGCGCAATCTCGCTGTGAGCGGTCAGGGTTTCCGGATGATAAATGCGGGGTATGCGCATGTGAGGCTGCTGTCCTTAAAGTCTTTTCTGGAGGGCTATTTTGGCGTGATTAGCCCGCGTTGTCGCGAGCTAATGTGCCCTGATGACGTGTTAATACTAAGTTAGCTTTTTCGTTGTGCGCAAGCCTGCTGAACGTAAGGATTATGATTGCCCTGTACGCTGGCGATGCGGTTGTCGCGTTCACATTCCCATGAAGTGACCGGATACTGGCGATCCCAGGCAGTAAACAATTGGGTTTGCTGGCGGGACAGATTCAGTTTGTACTGGTCGCGCATGTAGAAATAGGTGCGCGCGATGGCGCCCCGGACGCGGGTTGGCGGCTCAGCGGCTTTGGCTTTGAAGTCGACTTTCATTTCACAGCGGCCATATTGCCCTTCGCCACCGTTCCACTGACTATACATAAAGTTATTACGGTCGCCGTTCACTTCACCGATGGCCGGTTCAAGGTTATGCAGGTCAGTTTCTACCTGACGATAATCGGCGTTTTTCGCACAATTTTTTCGACCGCCGTCCTGCCAGCACTGCATCTGATGACCGAACTGCCACGCGGGAACCACATGCTCCCACTCAATTCGGCTGGCGCGCTGTTCGCTTTTACGTACCTGATAGCCGCAGGATTGCAGATCCGGCGTCCCCTTTTTCCCCTGCCAGCTGATGTCACAGCCGCAGTAAAATGTAGGCGCACCCTGATTAATTTTGACGGCGGCGGCTTTGGCCTGACTAAAATTATTGATGGCGTGGCCAGACTGGCTGTAGGCACTCAGCGGTACCAGCGCACAGATAAACAGAAAAGATAAGAACGTTTTACGAAACATGTTTCTGAAAGCCCTGAGACTAAAAGGCCGGAAGGGTAACGGATACCTCGGGCTGTGACAATCAGACTTTACCGCGATTAGTGATTGAAAAATCAACAGTTAGTGGTGCCTTTAGCGTTGAAGCGTAAGAGCTCGCCGCAATGGCGACAGCGATATTCTGACTCTTTTCGCATCACTTTATTATGACGACGCACGGTGAGCTGATGGTCGCGGCAGGCGCATAAATACGGATAGGTTTTGCTTTGCACCGAAGCGACTTCGAACTTATGCGTTCTGCTTGCGGAAACCCCCAGCACGTGTTCCATCATCCAGCGCCACTCTTTGCCATGCGGCGCAGGCGCACGGCCAAAGCGCCGGTATACCAGCAAATGTGCCAGTTCGTGGGGAACCACTTCATCGATAAACGGCTGCTGATTTTCCATCAGTAAAACCGGATTCAGTCGAATTTGCCAGTGTTGCAGGTACGCGCTTCCCGCGCTGGTGCCGCGTTGCTGATAGGTGATTTCCGGCTCGCTGTAATCGGTGCCGAAAAACTGATTGGCCATCAGAAGTTTTTCCCGCAGACAGCGCATAACGGCTTGCTGAAGGGCGATGGGGAGACGTGAGGTTTTCATCTGGCGAAGGATAAATCTGGCGGGAGGGAGATGCAATATGGAATTCCTCCCCTTTGCAGGGGAGGAAGGAATAACTTACTTACCGATGTCGCGCAGGGCTTCGCCTTTCATCAGGTTGCGTTCGATGTGTTCCAGAGAAACGTTTTTGGTCTCAGGGATCAGCGCAATGGTGATGAAGATGAAGACCACGTTCAGCGCGGCGTACACCCAGAAGGTATTGGCGTTGCCGAGGCTGTCGAGCATGGTCAGGAAGGTCGCGCCGACGATCATGTTGGCAATCCAGTTGGTCGCGGTGGACACGGTGATACCAAAATCGCGGCCTTTCAGCGGCTGAATTTCAGAACACAGAACCCAGATCAACGGACCGGCACTCATCGCAAAACCAACGATAAACATCAGCAGCATGGCGATGGAGAAGTATTTCGCCGCATCGGATTCAACACCGATGTGCAGCATTGTACCCAGCACGCCCATGCCAACAGCCATCACCAGGAAGCCCAGTTTCAGCGTTGGCTTACGACCCCAGCGGTCAACCAGACCGATGGCAATGAAGGTCGCGAGAACGTTGACCAGACCAACAATCACCGTGCCCCACATCTGCTGAGAAGTGCTGGCGAAACCGGCAATGCCGAAGATTTTCGGTGCGTAGTACATGATGACGTTCATACCGGTGAACTGCTGCATTACCTGCAACAGAATGCCGAGGTATACCGCACGGCGGAAGTTTTTGTTGTTAACAAACAAACCCCAGCCGCTTTGTTTTACTTTCAGGCTTTCACGGATTTCATCCAGTTCGCGTTTTGCCTGCTCGCTGGAATCACGCAGTTTTTCCAGAACGCGGCGCGCTTTACCGTCATCGCCACGGGCCGCCAGCCAGCGCGGGCTGTCCGGCAGGAAGAAGACGCCAATCAGTAACAGCAACGCAGGAATGGTGATGATACCCAGCATCCAGCGCCATGCGCCGGTGTAGCTGAATGCGGTATCAGACAGATACGCCGCCAGAATACCAATGGTGATCATCAGCTGGTACATGGAAATCATGCTGCCGCGGATTTTTTCCGGTGCGATTTCTGACAGGTAAATCGGCGCAGTGTAAGACGCGATACCGACCGCCAGACCCAGCAGAACGCGAGCAACAATCAGGATTTCTGCATTAGGCGCAAAGGCGGAGCACAGGGAACCAATGACGAACAAGATAGCGCCGATCATCAGGCTATACTTACGTCCAAGGCGGAAATTCAGCCAGCCACTGCCCACAGCACCGACAGCAGCACCAAACATCATAGAACTAACAACCCACTCCTGTTGGTGGTTGGTAATTTGAAAGTCATGGCTGATAAATGGCAGGGCACCAGCGATGACGCCGATATCTAAGCCGAACAGCAGTCCGGCCAGTGCAGCGAGAAAACAGACAAAGAAAGTGACGCTTTTGTTAGAGCGTTTTCCTTTGGTCGATGTTGAGTTGTTCATCCGGTCTCCAAAATAATGCAATCGTTTTGAGTTTGTAATAATGCTTAGGCTGTTATGTTATTTACCCTGCGCACAGCTTAACGTGAACCCGGTCACAGTGTTGTAATCGTTTACACTTATAGGTGCGATTGGGATCGTTGTTCGGTAAGGGATTCAAAGAGATATGCAGCAGGGAGGGGGCTTTCATGCAGAGTAATAGCCCATAAATTGATTTATATCAATCAAAATTATGTGACACATTTTTAATCATTGAAATAATGTATTAATTTATAACAAGTTATTATCTGTAACCGTTTTCATTATCCACCAAAATTCAGACTCCCTCCCTATAAATCTCGCAAAAACAGGCAATAAAAAACCCCGCCGCACAGGCAGGGTTTTTGTGCAGAACAGTCTGAAAATATTATTTGAGGCCTGCTGCCTCGCGCAACTGAGCCGCTTTGTCGGTTTTTTCCCAAGGGAAATGTTCGCGACCAAAGTGACCGTATGCAGCAGTTTCTTTGTAGATCGGGTGCAGTAAGTCCATCATCTGGATCAGGCCGTATGGACGCAGGTCGAAGAACTCGCGAACCAGCAGGGTCAGTTGTTCGTTAGACACTTTACCTGTACCGAAGGTTTCCACCATGATGGAAGTCGGTTCTGCCACGCCGATTGCGTAAGATACCTGAATTTCACAACGGTCAGCCAGACCTGCAGCCACGATGTTTTTCGCAACATAACGTGCAGCATAAGCCGCTGAACGGTCAACTTTAGACGGATCTTTACCAGAGAACGCACCGCCACCGTGACGTGCCATGCCGCCGTAGGTATCCACGATGATTTTACGACCGGTCAGACCGCAGTCACCCATCGGGCCACCGATAACGAAACGGCCAGTCGGGTTGATGTGGTATTTAGTCCCGGCGTTCAGCCATTCTGCTGGCAATACAGGTTTGATGATTTCTTCCATCACCGCTTCCTGCAAATCTTTCAGCGCAATGTCTTCAGAATGCTGGGTGGACAATACCACTGCGTCGATGCCGACGATTTTGCCTTCGTCATACTGGAAAGTGACCTGGCTTTTTGCATCCGGACGCAACCACGGCAGCGTACCTGATTTGCGAACTTCAGCCTGACGCTGCACCAGACGGTGTGCGTAAGTTACCGGCGCTGGCATCAGCACGTCGGTTTCGTTGGTGGCATAACCAAACATCAGACCCTGGTCGCCTGCGCCTTGTTCCAGCGGATCAGTACGGTCAACGCCCTGATTGATGTCCGGCGATTGCTTGCCGATAGCGCTCAGAACTGCGCAGGAATTGGCATCAAAACCCATGTCAGAATGGATATAGCCAATTTCACGAACAGTCTGACGCGTGATTTCTTCAACGTCGACCCATGCGCTGGTGGTGATTTCACCGCCAACCAGGACCATGCCGGTTTTGACATAAGTTTCACATGCAACACGTGCTTTTGGGTCTTGCTCTAAGATTGCGTCCAGGACTGCATCAGAAATCTGGTCAGCAATTTTATCTGGATGTCCTTCCGAAACGGATTCGGACGTGAAGAGGTGTTTAGCCATTATGTTCTTTACCTTACATACGACGGGTTAGATATCACTGCATAGCACTGGGGAGACTGGCAGATGAGGAGCTGAGCTCGCCATTGTCGCAATGCGTCCTGCATGTCCCCATTAGGCAAAGCCTTGAAGCAGTTTGCGCGTTAACCACCCAAGCGTGCGGACGGATTAACATCTGGACGGCTATTTTAGGATAGCAGACGATGCAATTGCCAGTCATTTTTGTGATGGATATGGCGTTATTGTGCGGGATTGCAGTGATATTCACGTCCGGAAACTATTTGCACTGCATTTTCATTTTGCAATTACAGCGGGTTGCCGGTATAAACGGCGCGCGCTATGCACATTTCTGTAGTTCCTGCAGAAGCAGCGTATTCCAGTAATTACTGTTTTCTCAGCTCGAATGCCCGCGGGTGATGCGTGGCACGTGTGGAGGTGGTTAGTTTAATGACCCACTTTTTACCGTTTGTAACATTTCAACAGCATCCCCTGCAGCCTTCATTGCGTTCTGCAGCACTTCTTTCAGACCTTCAGTCAGAAAAACGTCTGTCATCTCTGCGATGTTTCAGACAGCCTGACTATAGACAGGTCAGTCCCCGACATCGGTACGCTACTCAGTAACTTCCGGGTTGCGTGAACATCGCCATCCCGACATATAACTGATGTAGCCTGCAACCTTCTGGGGCACCCACCCCTGATTTCTCCCGACTCGTCACACGGAGTCTAAAAACGTGTTTTACAATGATATGAGTGGAAAACAGTCCCGTGGCTGTGGCGCGCAGGGTTTTATCCTGTCTGAAAGCCAGCCTTGCGGGTTGTTCTCACCTGTTGTTACTGCGATAGTGGCTGGCCATGTTGTCAGTATAGAAAGAGGATTTACCTATGTCTGATGACATCCAGTCCCACCGTCCGTCACACGCGGGCGATACTGTTTCTTTGCGCTCCATGCAGGAGGTTGCCGTGAACGATCGTGATGCCAGCAAGATGCTGCGCACTTACAACGTTGCCTATTGGGGTAACAACTATTATGACGTCAACGAGCTGGGCCACATCAGTGTCTGCCCGGATCCTGACGTGCCTTCTGCCCGTGTTGATCTGGCACAGCTGGTAAAAGACATGCGTGAGCAGGACGGTCAGCGTCTGCCGGCATTGTTCTGTTTCCCACAAATTTTGCAGCACCGTCTGCGTTCGATTAACGCCGCGTTCAAACGTGCGCGCGAATCGTTCGGCTATGAGGGTGACTATTTCCTGGTTTATCCGATTAAGGTTAACCAGCACCGCCGCGTGATTGAATCGCTGGTTGAATCCGGTGAACCGCTGGGTCTGGAAGCAGGCTCGAAAGCTGAGCTGATGGCCGTTCTGGCGCACGCCGGAATGACCCGTTCCGTTATTGTTTGTAACGGCTACAAAGACCGCGAATACATTCGTCTGGCGCTGATCGGCGAGAAACTCGGTCACAAGGTATATCTGGTTATCGAGAAGATGACTGAGATTAAACTGGTGCTTGAAGAAGCGGAACGTCTGAACGTGATCCCGCGTCTGGGCGTGCGTGCGCGTCTGTCTTCACAGGGTTCCGGCAAATGGCAGTCCAGCGGTGGCGAGAAATCCAAATTCGGTCTGGCGGCTTCTCAGGTTCTGCAACTGGTCGAAATGCTGCGTGAAGCCGGGCGTCTGGAAAGCCTGCAACTGCTGCACTTCCATCTGGGTTCACAGCTGGCGAATATCCGCGATATATCGACCGGCGTGCGTGAGTCAGCGCGTTTCTACGTAGAACTGCACAAGCTGGGCGTCAACATTCAGTGCTTCGACGTTGGCGGCGGTTTGGGCGTGGATTACGAGGGCACCCGTTCGCAGTCTGACTGCTCGGTGAACTACGGCCTGAACGAATACGCCAACAATGTCATTTGGGGTATCGGCGATGCGTGTAATGAACATGGTCTGCCACATCCGACGGTAATCACCGAGTCTGGTCGCGCCGTAACCGCGCACCACACCGTGCTGGTGTCCAACGTGATTGGCGTTGAGCGCAACGAATTTAAAGAGCCGGTCGCGCCTGAAAATGACGCACCGCGTGCGCTGGGCAGCATGTGGGATACCTGGAACGAAATGCACGACCCGGAAAACCGCCGCTCGCTGCGTGAATGGCTGCATGACAGCCAGATGGACTTGCACGATGTCCATTCGCAGTATGCGCACGGTATTCTGGATCTGACTCAGCGCGCCTGGGCAGAAGATATCTACCTGAATATCTGCAACAAAATTCAGGATCAGCTGGATCCGAGCAACCGTGCGCACCGTCCGATCATCGACGAATTGCAGGAACGTATGGCGGACAAACTGTACGTCAACTTCTCGCTGTTCCAGTCAATGCCAGATGCGTGGGGTATCGATCAGCTGTTCCCGGTTCTGCCGCTCGAAGGTCTGGATAAGCCACCGGTAGGTCGTGCGGTTCTGCTCGATATCACCTGTGACTCTGACGGTACTATCGATCACTACATCGACGGTGACGGCGTGGCGACCACCATGCCAATGCCGCCATACGACCCTGAGAATCCGCCAGTGCTGGGCTTCTTTATGGTCGGTGCGTACCAGGAAATCCTCGGTAACATGCATAACCTGTTCGGTGATACGGCGGCGGTTGACGTGTTTGTGTTCCCTGACGGCAGCATCGAAGTGCAGCAGTCGGACGAAGGCGATACCGTAGCCGACATGCTGGAATACGTGCAGCTGGATCCAAACGTGTTGCTGGCCCGCTTCCGTGATCAGGTGAAAGAAACCGATCTGGACGCCGAGCTGCAGGCGCAATTCGTTGAAGAATTTGAATCCGGTTTATACGGTTATACGTATCTGGAAGAAGATGAATAAGCGTAGTGACATTTTATAGATGATTCATCAGCGCCCGATATTATTCGGGCGTTTTTATTTGCATTGTGAATGCAACGCTTATAACTCATATTAAATATTAATTAATACCTCACTAAATTCTATGCATTAAAATAATTTCTCTGCAAATATCTCCCGTCCGCACGCTTTAACAATTTACCTGCGTATTTATCCCGTATCGTTCGCCTCATTATTTCCCTTTCTTCCCTGTCTATTATATTTGTTGAGTGAATAGTTAAATTGAAATCAATTCATGAGTTTTATAAAAATAAAATAATATCGTCATTTATTTTATTGCCTTTATTTCTGTCTGTCGGCGGATGCGCGTGGGTGCATGATGAAAAACCGGCACTGCCTGTCACTGATATTGCAAAATTACGCACACCGGAAGTCCCGGCATCTGCCATGCGCGAATGGCCGGGTTCTGACTGGTGGCTGAATTACCATAATCCGCAATTAAATGCGCTGGTTGAGCAGGCACTGAAAGACTCGCCTTCGATAGCCGTTGTGCAACAGCGTGTCGAACTGGCGAAAGCGAAGATCAAGATGCAGGAGGCCAATGGCGGTCCGCAACTGGATTTCGGTGCGGATGTTGAGCGGCAGAAAATGTCCGCCGAAGGTGTGATGGGTCCGTTTGCGCTGGATGATCCGGCAGCGGGAACCACCGGTCCGTGGTATACCAACGGCACATTCGGTTTACAAGGCAGCTATGAGTTGGATCTGTGGGGCAAAAACCGTGCGGAAATTCAGTCTGCGCTGGGGGTTTCACAGGCGAAACACGCTGAGCTGGCCGAAGCTCATTTACTGGTTTCTTCGGCGGTGGTCGAGTTGTACTGGGACATCCAGACATACATGGCGCTGCATCAGACTTTGCTGGATTTACGTGAGCAGGAAGCCATCATCGCCAAAACGGATCAGCAGCTCTATACGCAGGGAGTTCGTTCTTCTTTCGATGACACCAGTACCAAAATTCGTCTGGCGAAAATTGACGAAAAAATTGATGCTTCAAAAGGTCGCCTGCTATTGTTGCAAACATCCTTGCAGGCGATGCTCGGGCTGAAATCGCCAGCGGTTCATCTGACACCGGTTGCTTTGCCGCCGGTCAGGGAAAGCCTGCCGCCACGACTCGACTATGAATTGCTGGCGCGCCGTCCGGACTTACAGGCTGCGCACTGGTATATCGAATCCTCCCTGAGCGCAGTAGATGCGGCGCACGCTGCATTTTATCCAAGCATCAATCTGATGGGGTTCCTGCAATACGATGCCTTGCATATGAGTGATTTGTTCCGCAGTTCGGCCCAGCAAATGGGCGTCGTCGCCGGGCTCACATTACCGATATTTGACAGCGGCAGGCTCAACGCCAATCTGGATATTGTGCGCACCAGCAGCAATCTGAGCATTGCTTCGTATAACAAGGCAGTCGTCGATGCGGTAACCGACGTGGTGAAAAGTGCCAGTCAGGTACAGACCCTTTCCACTGAAAATGCACATCAGCAAACGGCAGTCGACGGCAGTCAGCATCTGTGGGAACTGACCCGGCAGCGATATGAAGTGGGGATCCTCAGCGGGGCCGATGTCGCCAGAGCGAAATTGCCATTGTTGCAGGAACAGGCGACTCAAATTCAGATGCAGGGCGAATGGATCAGTGCTGATATTCACCTGACCCGGGCGCTGGGGGGCGGTTACCGTGCTGCAGAACCTGATCCCGCTCACCACGGTTGAAATGAAAAGGGGGCATTTAAAAATGCCCCCAGGAGATTACTTCCGCAACTTATTTATTGTCAGCAATACGCTGTTTGATATGGTCTGCGCGTTCCTGAGATGGCGGATGCGAGCTGAACAAACTCTTCTCGCTGCCACCGCTCATTTTCGCCAGTTTCTCAAACGCCGTGACTAAACCTTTGGTAGGTAGCCCGCGTTTTTTCAGCAAGTCATAGGAATAATCGTCAGCGTCAGATTCCTGTTTCTGAGAGAACTGCGCGTTGATCAGGTCCTCACCGAGATCAGCCAGCTGGGTACTGGAAAGTTGTCCTGCAATGCCACCGGCTGCGCCTGCTGCATTGTGCGCGGCAGAAGCGCTGTATGCGACCTGCATGGCTTTTTTGGTGTGACCCAGAGCAACGTGGCCCATTTCATGGCCCAGTACGCCTTCCACTTCATCGTCGGTCATCATGTCCATCAGGCCGCTGTAGACGCGGATACAGCCGTTGGCCATCGCCCAGGCGTTCACGTCGCTGGTGAGATAAACTTTATAATTGGCCGGTGTGCCATTGATGTTATTGCCGAGGTTTTTGGCAATTTTATTCAGTCGTTTCGTATATTTGCTTTTTGTTGAGGCAATCTGTGATTCGCCGTCCATCGCTTTACAGGCTCCGTCCGTCATATTGATGACATCCTGATCCGTCAGCGTGGCCGCTTTGTAAGCATCTGAACCGGATTTCATCATGGCGTCAGTATTTAATGCGCCGTTCTGACAACCGCTTAATAATACCGCCACGCCTAATGCCAGTGAGGTTAAACGAAAATTCATAATCCATCTTCCTTAATAGTTAAATTAAATGCTGAGAAAGAATAACTAATCGGGTTAAGGAAGCGAGGAAAAGCACGACGGGAATGTTATTTTCAGATTTAGTGATGGCTTATTTCTATTAATCAGAAAGTTAGAAAAATAATAGACGTTTGAAGGTAAAAGGGATGCGAAAAATAACGCATCCCGTGAACGAGTTATTTACCGGAAGCTATGCGATCGCGAATATGCTGAGCGCGGGCTTCAGAGGAAGGGTGATCGTCAAACCAGCCTATACTGCTTCCCTGATCAAGTTTCGCCAGTTTCTCAAAACTGGTTGCCAGACCGGTCGGATCGATGCCACGTTTTTTCAGCAAATCAAAAGAATAATCATCGGCTTCAGATTCCTGTTTCTGCGAGAATTGCGCATTGACGTATTTCTCGCCCAGATCAGCCAGCTGTGACTGGGACAGAGTGGCGCTGACTCCGCCGAGTGAAGAAATCGCAGAGCGCGCCGCCGTGGTGCTGTAAGCCACCTGCATGGCTTTGCGGGTGTGGCCCAGCGCGACGTGACCCATTTCATGGCCCAGCACGCCTTCGACCTCGTTGTCGTTCATCATATCCATCAGGCCGCTGTAAACGCGGATACAGCCGTTGGCCATCGCCCAGGCGTTGACGTCTTTAGTCAGATAAACCTTATAGTTGGCGGGCGTACCGTTGATGTTATCGCCCAGAGCGGCGGAAATTTTCTTCAGACGTTGTGCGTATTCGCTGTCGTCGGGAGCAATCTGGGCTTTTTTATCCATTTCTTCACAAGACTGCACGCTCAGCGTTTTAACGTCGGCGTCACTCAGCGTATACGCCTGATAAGCCTGAGCGCCGGATTGCATTAAGGTATCGGTATTGACAGTTGCGCAGCCACTGACCAGCGACGCGGCAAAAAGACTTAACATAACAGGACGAAATTTCATCAGTTCAGATTCCCAGACAAGATAAGCAAAGGTGGAAAAGCAGTCACAAAAAGGCGCTGACTGTAAGAATAGCGTTAAGGTAGGTTTTTCGCAGTACCCGATCTATAGTGTAAGTCCGAAAAAACGCACTGATTTAAAAGCGGATTTTGTGAACTTAATCACGAGAGTGATTAGAGATTGCCGTTTTAATGCCGAGTCTGAGAAAATGACTTTCTTGACTGCTTTTTTAATCCGACCTGGAGTAGAACATGTCCTCTCGTAAAGAGCTTGCGAACGCTATTCGCGCACTTAGTATGGATGCCGTGCAGAAAGCGAATTCCGGCCACCCTGGTGCCCCTATGGGCATGGCAGATATTGCCGAAGTGCTGTGGCGCGATTACCTGAACCATAACCCGACCAACCCGCACTGGGCTGACCGCGACCGCTTCGTGCTGTCAAACGGTCATGGTTCAATGCTGATTTACAGCCTGCTGCACCTCACTGGCTATGAGCTGCCGATGAGCGAATTGGCAAACTTCCGTCAGCTGCATTCCAAAACCCCGGGTCACCCTGAATACGGCTACACTCCAGGCGTTGAAACCACCACGGGTCCGCTGGGGCAGGGTATCGCGAACGCCGTTGGTTTTGCTATTGCAGAACGCACGCTGGCTGCGCAGTTCAACAAACCAGGCCATGACATCGTCGATCACCAGACTTATACATTCCTGGGTGACGGCTGCATGATGGAAGGCATTTCTCACGAAGTGTGTTCTCTGGCCGGTACCATGAAGCTCGGCAAACTGACCGCATTTTATGATGACAACGGTATCTCCATCGACGGCCACGTAGAAGGCTGGTTCACTGATGATACTGCTAAACGTTTCGAAGCTTACGGCTGGCACGTCGTGCGCGGTGTTGATGGTCACAATCCTGACGCCATCAAAGCGGCTATCGAAGAAGCACATAAAGTGACTGATAAGCCATCCCTGCTGATGTGCAAAACCGTGATCGGTTTCGGTTCGCCGAACAAAGCCGGTACTCACGATGTGCATGGCGCGGCACTGGGTGCTGCTGAAGTTGCTGCAACCCGCGAAGCGCTGGGCTGGAAATACGCTGCGTTTGAAATCCCGCAAGATATCTATGTTCAGTGGGATGCAAAAGAAGCGGGTAAAGCGAAAGAAGCTGCATGGAACGACAAGTTCGATGCTTACGCTAAAGCGCATCCTGAACTGGCAAAAGAGTTCAAACGTCGTGTGAACGGCGAGCTGCCAGCGAACTGGGAAACCGAAGCACAGAAATTCATCGAACAGCTGCAGGCTAACCCTGCGAACATCGCCAGCCGTAAAGCGTCCCAGAATGCGCTGGAAGCTTTCGGTAAAGTGTTGCCTGAATTCCTGGGCGGCTCCGCTGACCTGGCACCAAGCAACCTGACCATGTGGTCTGGTTCTAAGTCTATCGGCGACGATCAGGCGGGTAACTACATCCATTACGGCGTGCGTGAATTCGGCATGACGGCGATCACCAACGGTATCGCACTGCACGGCGGCTTCCTGCCGTACTCTGCGACCTTCCTGATGTTCGTGGAATACGCGCGTAATGCTGTGCGTATGGCTGCGTTGATGAAAATCCGCAACGTGTTCGTCTACACTCATGACTCTATCGGTCTGGGCGAAGATGGCCCGACGCACCAGCCTGTTGAGCAAATCGCCAGCCTGCGCGTTACGCCAAACATGAGCACCTGGCGTCCTGCGGATCAGGTTGAATCTGCCGTGGCATGGAAATACGCGATTGAGCGTAATGATGGCCCGGTAACCCTGATCTTCTCCCGTCAAAACCTGACCCAGCAACCACGTACCGCTGAGCAACTGGCAAACGTGGCACGCGGTGGTTATGTGCTGAAAGATTGCGACGGTACGCCGGAAGTGATCCTGATAGCGACCGGTTCTGAAGTGGGTATCACCGTAGAAGCGGCTGATAAACTGGCGGCTGTGGGCACTAAAGTGCGCGTGGTTTCCATGCCTTCAACTGACGCCTTCGATAAACAAGATGCGGCTTACCGTGAATCAGTCTTGCCGAAAGCTGTTTCTGCACGTGTTGCGGTTGAAGCGGGTATCGCGGATTACTGGTTCAAATACGTTGGCCTGAACGGCGCTATCGTCGGTATGCACAGCTTCGGCGAATCTGCTCCGGCAGACCTGTTGTTTAAAGAGTTCGGTTTCACTGTTGATAACGTTGTTGCTCAGGCGCAAGCGTTACTGAAGTAATTCCGTTTTCCAGAAAATTGAAAAGCACCTTCGGGTGCTTTTTTTTCGCCTGCAATTTTCTGCGTTAGGTCTCAGTTTCGCGCTAAATGACGCAGGTCAAACCGTCAGGGTGCGGACTCAGCTAAACTCGCTGCATTATGACGCTGTTTCATTAAGTCAGTTTTTGAGAATAATCACTGTCGAAAAGGTGATGAAAAAGTAAAATCACTGTGAATACACGGAATTGACTGGTGTTTTTTTAAGCGTTTGGCGCGATTAATGCGTCTGCGACTGACGAATTATTCCTTTTATTCATTGTTTGGTTTATTCTCAGCTGAACCGTTTCAGTCGGGCTATTTGAGCTTAACATCGTCACCAGGTTGTTATCGTGCCTGATACTGAAATTTTCTGCCTCACGCATTTGTGCAGACAGATGACGATGGTGATTCACCGTAAACGCACGCTGCATTACTATAGGTGTTACTGATATTGAGTAACAACCGTGTAACAGGGAGATGTATGCCAATACGTATTGCAATTAATGGCTTTGGTCGCATTGGCCGTAGCGTATTGCGCGCGTTATACGAATCCGGGCGTCGGGCGGAAATATCCGTCATTGCCATCAATGAAATTGCCAGCCCTGAAGGCATGGCCCATCTGCTTAAATATGACTCCAGCCACGGTCGCTTCGCATGGGATGTCCGCCAGGAAGGTGAGAACCTTTACGTCGGCGATGACTCCATCCGTTTACTTCATCAGCCTGATGCCAGCCAGTTGCCCTGGGGCGAACTGAGCATTGACGTGGTGCTCGATTGCACCGGCGTTTACGGCAGTCGCGAAGACGGTGAAGCACAGCTTGCGGCCGGAGCCAAAAAAATTCTGTTCGCGCACCCAGGCGGTCATGATCTTGACGCCACGGTGGTTTACGGTGTGAACCACGATCTGCTCGAACGCCAGCACCGCATTGTGTCCAATGCGTCCTGCACCACCAACTGTATTATCCCTGTGATCAAGCTGCTCGACGATGCTTTCGGCATTGAGTCCGGCACCGTAACGACCATCCATTCTTCAATGAATGACCAGCCGGTCATCGATGCGTATCACGCGGATTTACGCCGTACGCGCGCTGCCAGCCAGTCCATTATTCCGGTCGATACTAAACTGGCCGCAGGGATCACGCGCATCATGCCCAAATTCTGCGATCGCTTTGAAGCGATCTCGGTGCGCGTGCCGACAATCAATGTTACAGCCATTGATCTGAGCGTATTTGTCGAGGGTTCTGTGACGGTAGACGAGGTGAACCAGCTGCTGCAAAAGGCCGCAACAGGCGCTTTTCGTGGTATAGTTGACTATACCGAACTACCATTAGTCTCGACAGATTTTAACCACGATCCCCACAGCGCCATCGTAGATGGAACGCAGACGCGGGTAAGTGGAAAGCACCTGATAAAAACACTGGTCTGGTGCGATAACGAGTGGGGTTTTGCCAACCGAATGTTGGATACAACATTGGCAATGTCCGCTAGCGGTTTCTAGTACGGCTGTTCCGGCCTTCTGGCCGAAATTGCCTTCAAGCAACTTTAAAGAGAATCAACGAGAGGATTCACCATGTCTGTTATTAAGATGAGCGATCTGGATTTAGCGGGTAAACGCGTACTGATCCGTGCCGATCTGAACGTGCCAGTTAAAGATGGCAAAGTAACTTCAGATGCACGTATCCGCGCTTCTTTGCCAACCATCGAAATTGCCCTGAAACAAGGCGCACGCGTGATGGTTACCTCGCATCTGGGTCGTCCGACTGAAGGCGAATATAACGAAGAGTTTTCTCTGCTGCCGGTTGTTAACTACCTGAAAGACAAGCTGTCTTCTCCTGTACGTCTGGCTAAAGACTATCTGGATGGCGTTGAAGTTGCCGAAGGCGAGCTGGTTGTTCTGGAAAACGTTCGCTTTAACAAAGGCGAAAAGAAAGACGACGAAGCCCTGTCCAAAAAATACGCTGCCCTGTGTGACATCTATGTGATGGATGCATTCGGTACTGCGCATCGCGCGCAGGCTTCTACTCACGGCGTGGGCAAATTTGCTCCAATCGCTTGTGCAGGTCCGCTGCTGTCTGCAGAACTGGAAGCACTGGGTAAAGCACTGGGTAACCCGGCTCGTCCGATGGTGGCTATCGTTGGCGGTTCTAAAGTTTCTACCAAACTGACCGTTCTGGATTCCCTGTCCAAAATCGCTGACCAGCTGATCGTTGGCGGTGGTATTGCGAACACCTTCGTGGCTGCTCAAGGCAACAACGTCGGTAAATCCCTGTACGAAGCAGACCTGGTCGGTACTGCAAGCAAATTGCTGGAAACCTGCGACATTCCTGTCCCTACAGATGTTCGTGTGGCCACTGAGTTTTCCGAAACTGCAACTGCCACTGTGAAGTCTGTTAAAGACATCAAAGATGACGAACAAATTCTCGACATGGGCGACGAGTCTGCATATCGCCTGGCTGAGATCATTAAAAACGCTAAAACCATTCTGTGGAATGGTCCTGTAGGCGTGTTCGAGTTCCCTAACTTCCGTAAAGGGACTGAGATTGTGGCGCAGGCTATTGCTGACAGCGAAGGTTTCTCTATCGCAGGCGGCGGCGACACTCTTGCAGCTATCGACCTGTTCGGTATCGCTGACAAAATTTCCTATATCTCTACTGGCGGTGGCGCATTCCTGGAATTCGTTGAAGGGAAAGCACTGCCAGCGGTTGTGATGCTGGAAGAGCGTGCTAAGAAGTAATGAACCCTGAGCGGGGAGCCAGCGGCTTCCTGTTCTTCTTTGCCGCGCGAGGGGCTGCACAGTGGAACTCGCGCGACATAGCAAACCGATTCAATCCATCTACGGCCGACGAATACAGGACAAAGAACTATGTCTAAAATTTTTGATTTCGTAAAACCAGGCGTTATCACTGGTGATGATGTACAGAAAGTTTTCGCTATTGCTAAAGAAAACAAATTTGCTCTGCCAGCGGTTAACTGCGTAGGCACCGACTCTATCAATGCCGTTCTCGAAGCTGCTGCGAAAGTCCGTTCACCGGTTATCGTTCAGTTCTCTAACGGTGGCGCTGCGTTCATCGCGGGTAAAGGCCTGAAAACTGACGTGCCACAGGGCGCGGCAATCCTGGGCGCAATCTCTGGCGCGCATCACGTGCACCAGATGGCAGAACATTACGGCGTGCCAGTTATCCTGCACACCGACCACTGCGCGAAAAAACTGCTGCCATGGATCGACGGTCTGTTGGACGCGGGTGAAGCTCACTTCGCCAAAACTGGTAAGCCACTGTTCTCTTCACACATGATCGACCTGTCTGAAGAATCTCTGGAAGAAAACATCGAAATTTGCAGCAAGTACTTAGCTCGCATGGCAAAACTCGACATGACTCTGGAAATCGAACTGGGTTGCACCGGCGGTGAAGAAGATGGCGTAGACAACAGCCATATGGACGCATCTGCACTGTACACTCAGCCACAAGACGTTGATTACGCATACGAAAAACTGAACGCTATCAGCCCGCGTTTCACTATCGCTGCGTCATTCGGTAACGTACACGGTGTTTACAAACCAGGTAACGTTAAACTGACTCCAACGATCCTGCGCGATTCTCAGGAATACGTCTGCAAGAAACACAACCTGCCACACAACAGCCTGAATTTCGTATTCCACGGCGGTTCCGGTTCTACTGCAGCAGAAATCAAAGAATCTGTAGGCTACGGTGTTATCAAAATGAACATCGACACCGATACCCAGTGGGCTAACTGGGACGGTATCCTGCAGTTCTACAAGAAAAACGAAGCTTACCTGCAAGGTCAGTTGGGTAACCCGGAAGGCGCGGACAAACCTAACAAGAAATTCTATGACCCGCGCGTATGGCTGCGTTCTGCTCAGTCTTCCATGGTGACTCGCCTGGAACTGGCATTCAAAGAACTGAACGCAATCGACGTACTGTAATTCTTACGCTTCCGGTGCTTGACCACCGGAATGTGAGGATAATCGTCAAAGGGGCTTCGGCCCCTTTTTTATTGCCCGTTTTATCTTCACAATATCAATTCTGTTAACGGAAACGCCTCTGGCGGAGAAAATTATGCGTCTAGCTTTGTTCGCGTTATTTGCCCTGACACCGTTTGTTCATGCTGCGGAAGTTGATTGTAAAAATGCCACGACGCAGATGGATATGAATATCTGTGCCGGACAGGATTTCAAGCGCAGCGATGCGTTGTTAAATCAGGCCTACAAACAAAAAATGGCGCAACTTACGCCGGAGCAGCAAACCAAATTCAAAGCAGCCCAGCGTAGCTGGATTGCATTTCGTGATAACGACTGCGCCTTTATGTCTTCCGGCGTTGACGGCGGGTCAGTTCAGCCGATGATTTATTCAGGTTGTCTTCAGCAGAAAACCGAGCAGCGCACCAAAGAAATTAATGACATTCTGCACTGCGAAGAAGGCGATTTAAGCTGTCCATAACATGAAGTCTGAAGGTAGAAAGCCATGAAGCCAAAATCTGTCACCCTTGATGATGTTGCGCGCCACGCGGGTGTGTCCTATCAGACCGTCTCGCGCGTACTGAATCAGGCGGCGCACGTGTCGGTCAGAACGCGCAATAAAGTCGAACAGGCGATGGCTGAGCTCAATTACGTGCCGAACCGTGTCGCCCAGCAACTGGCAGGCAAACAAAGCTACACCCTCGGACTGGCGACCACTGAACTGGCGCTGCATGCCCCTTCGCAAATTGCCTCGGCGATGAAAACCCGTGCTAACCAGTTAGGTTTCAACGTCGTGATTTCGATGATTGACAACCTGAGTCTGGCCGCCTGCCGCACAGCGGTGAACGAACTGATGTCGCAGCGTGTGGATGGCGTGCTGATTAACGTGCCGCTGTCGAATGACGATGCGGCTGCCATCGCGCAGCTTTGTGGCAATTTACCGGCGCTGTTTCTGGATGTGGATCCGCAGGCCGACGTTTTTAAAATTCTGTTTGATCCGCACTGCGGCGCACAGCAGGGCGTGGAACATTTGCTGGCGCTCGGGCATCAGCAAATCGCGGTGCTGACCGGCCCGCTGGAATCTATCTCTGCGCGTTTACGATATGAAGGCTGGCTGAGTACGCTGGCAACGCGTGATATTACGCCGTGTGCGATTCAGCACGGCGACTGGAGCGCGGCGTCGGGTTATCAGCAGGCGCTTTTGTTGCTCAGTCAGCCCGTCCGTCCGACGGCCATTCTGGTCGCCAATGATCAGATGGCGCTCGGCGTTTTGCGAGCCGTGCATGAATTTGGGCTGCGTGTGCCGGAGCAAATCTCAGTGATTGGCTACGATGATACCGAAGACAGCGCCTTTTTCTTCCCGCCGCTGACAACCATCAAACAGGATTTCCGCCTGCTCGGTCACGAGAGCATCAACCGGCTTGTCGATCATTTGCATAGGCATGGTGATCATCAGCAGTCCTCGCTGTTACTGCCAACTTCTCTGGTCGAACGCCACACCACCGCCAGACCTGGCGAAGAAAATGTGTCACATGAAACCTTATCTCAGGAACTGATCCGCATCGCGCGTCAGCTCAGCGCGCTTTGATCCTCTTTTAACGATCTCAGGATGCGGAATTTGTGATCCGCGTCCCTTTCCGGCGTCCCTCTGCTTTACTTACTCTCTCCGGTTACGCATGTTTATATTATTGTGAGCGCATAACAATTTACCGGGGAGATATTATGAGTCCATCAGCGGAAGATAAATTATCATCGCTGGCCAACGTTCTGGCCCGCCGTGACTGGGAAAAACCTGCCTCGACGCAGTGCAACAGATTACCTGCGCATCCGCCGTTTAACAGCTGGCGCGAAGCTGAAAATGCCAGAGAAAATCAGCCGTCAGAAAACCTTCGCAGCCTGAACGGCGAGTGGGGGTTCAGTTATTTTAACCGCCCGGAGGCGGTACCGGAGCAATGGTTGCAACAGGATCTGGCCGGTGCAGACCGCGTGCAGGTGCCGTCAAACTGGCAGCTGGCAGGCTATGACGCGCCGATTTATACCAACGTGCAGTATCCGATCCCGGTGAATCCACCGTTTGTACCGCAGGAAAACCCTACCGGTTGTTACTCGCTCACACTTTCTGTGGATAATGACTTGCTGAACAGCGGGCAGACGCGCATCGTGTTTAACGGCGTCAATTCGGCATTCTATCTGTGGTGCAACGGTCAGTGGATTGGTTATTCGCAGGACAGCCGTTTACCGGCGGAATTCGATCTCAGTGATGTGCTGCATGCCGGTGAAAATCGTCTGGCGGTGATGGTGCTGCGCTGGAGCGACGGCAGCTATCTGGAAGATCAGGATATGTGGCGCATGAGCGGCATCTTCCGTGACGTCACCCTTCTGCATAAACCGGCTGATCAAATCACCGACTTGCAGGTGCGCACGCATCTGTTCCACAGCTTCACGCAGGCCGAACTGGAAGTGCAGGTCAGTGCCGCCGTGCCGCAGGAAAACGCTGCTGAATACCAGGTGCGCGTTCAGTTGTGGCAGGGCGATGAGCCGGTCACGGAGCTGCAGCAGGCGCTCGGAAGCGAAATCATTGATGAACGCGGGGCGGCATATGATCGCACCACGCTGCGTCTGCCGGTCAGTCATCCGGCATTATGGAGTGCCGAACAGCCCGCTCTTTACCGCGCGGTGGTTTCCCTGATTTCTCCGCAGGGTCAGCTTATCGAAGCTGAAGCCTGCGACGTCGGTTTCCGTCAGGTGGAAATCAGCAACGGGTTGCTGAAAGTGAACGGCCAGCCGGTGCTGATCCGCGGGACCAACCGTCACGAGCATCATCCTGAAAACGGTCAGGTGATGGATGAAGCGACAATGCGCGGCGACATCGTGCTGATGAAGCAGCACAACTTCAATGCCGTTCGCTGCTCGCATTATCCTAACCATCCGCTGTGGTACAAACTTTGCGATGAATACGGCCTGTATGTGGTCGACGAAGCCAATATCGAAACCCACGGCATGCAACCGATGAACCGCCTGTCGGACGATCCGGTGTGGTTCAATGCCTTTAGTGAACGCGTTACGCGTATGGTCCAGCGCGACCGTAATTATCCCTGCATCATCATCTGGTCGCTGGGCAACGAATCCGGTCATGGTGCGAATCATGACGCGCTGTACCGCTGGATCAAATCCGTCGATCCGACACGTCCGGTGCAATATGAAGGTGGCGGTGCCAACAGCGCGGCGACCGACATTATCTGCCCGATGTACTCCCGCGTTGAGCAGGATCAGCCGTTCCCGGCGGTACCCAAATGGTCGATTAAAAAGTGGATCAGTATGCCGGATGAAACACGCCCGCTGATCCTCTGCGAATACGCCCATGCCATGGGCAACAGCTTCGGCGGCTTTGATAAATACTGGAAAGCGTTCCGTCAGTTCCCGCGTTTACAGGGCGGTTTTGTCTGGGACTGGGTAGATCAAAGTCTGCTGCGCACCGGCGAAGATGGCGAACGTTATATGGCTTACGGTGGTGATTTTGGTGATACGCCTAACGATCGTCAGTTCTGCATGAACGGGCTGGTATTTGCCGACCGCACGCCGCATCCGTCGTTGTTTGAAGCGCAGCGCGCCCAGCAATTCTTCCAGTTCTCGCTGACCGGCACTTCGCCGCTGACGCTGGAAATTCAAAGTGAATACCTGTTCCGTCACAGCGATAACGAGCAGCTGGTCTGGCGAATCGAACGTGACGGTGACGTCATTTCTGAGGGCGAAACGGTGCTCAATATCGCGCCAAACGGCAAACAAACATTGGAACTGGGCGATATCCCTCAGGCAGCCGGAGATTTGTGGCTGAACGTCGCGGTGCATCAGCCGCAGGCGACAGCGTGGTCCGAAGCCGGACATCGCAGCGCCTGGGATCAGTGGCAGTTGCCGCAGCCGCTGAGCCTGCCGGTACCGGAGAAAATCTCCGCTGCTGCGCCGGTTCTGGATCAACAGGGTGACCTGATTTCTGTCGTGCACGGTGCGCAACGCTGGCAGTTCAGTCAGCAGAGCGGGCAGCTGGAACAATGGTTTGATGGCAAAACGCCGCGTCTGCTTTCTGCACTTCGCGATCAGTTTGTGCGTGCGCCGGTGGATAACGATATCGGTGTCAGTGAAGTGACTCGTATTGACCCGAATGCCTGGGTGGAGCGCTGGAAAGCCGCCGGAATGTATCAGCTGGAATCGCGTCTGCTCAATATATCCGCCGATCAGTTGCAGGACGGCGTGGTGATCATTACCACGCACGCGTTTATGGCCGGTGAAGAAACTTGCCTGCTGAGTCACAAAATTTTCCGCATCGATAATCAGGGCGAACTGCATATCAGTGCTGATGTCCGCGTGGCGTCAAACGTACCTTCTCCGGGGCGTATCGGCCTGACCTGTCAGCTGGCGGAAACCGCAGAAAAAGTCAGCTGGCTGGGGTTAGGACCACACGAAAACTATCCGGATCGCCGTCTGGCCGCACAACACGGACGCTGGACTTTGCCACTGGCTGATCTCTATACACCCTACGTTTTCCCGACAGAAAACGGCCTGCGCACAGAGACGCGCGAGCTGGATTATGCCGGATGGAAACTGCGCGGTAATTTCCACTTTGGCCTGAGCCGCTACAGCCTGCAACAGCTGACGGACACCAGCCATCGTCACCTTTTGCGTGAAGAAGAGGGTACCTGGCTGAACATCGACGGCTTCCATATGGGCGTCGGCGGCGATGATTCATGGAGCCCGAGCGTCAGTCCGGACTTCCTGCTGACCGCTGGTCAGTATCATTATTCGTTCACCTGGAAACGTGCCTGACAGCCTGCGCCGCCGGGTTAATCCCCGGCGGTGTAATATTCAGACGTAAGGAAACTGCTTATGTATTACCTGAAAAATACTAACTTTTGGATGTTCGGGCTGTTCTTCTTCTTTTACTTTTTCATCATGGGTGCCTACTTCCCGTTCTTCCCGATCTGGCTGCATGACATCAACCACATCAGTAAAAGCGATACCGGCATTATCTTTGCCAGCATCTCGTTATTCTCGCTGATGTTCCAGCCGGTGTTTGGTTTACTGGCCGATAAACTGGGGCTGAAAAAGCATCTGCTGTGGATCATCACTGGCATGCTGGTTCTGTTCGCGCCGTTCTTTATTTATGTTTTTGGTCCGTTGCTCAAGATAAACATTTATCTCGGATCGGTGGTCGGCGGGATTTACCTCGGACTGATTTACAACGCCGGTGCGCCAGCTATTGAGGCTTACATTGAGAAGGTCAGCCGTCGCAGCAGCTTTGAATTTGGTCGTGCGCGTATGTTTGGTTGTGTCGGCTGGGCGCTGTGCGCGTCGGTGGTCGGCATCATGTTTACCATCAACAACGAATTCGTGTTCTGGCTGGGCTCCGGTTGTGCGGTGATCCTCGCCATTCTGTTGCTGATCGCCAAACCGGAAGTCACCCCGAGCGCCCGCGTCGCCAATGAACTGGGAGCGAACTCCAAACCGTTCAATCTCAAACTGGCGCTGGAGCTGCTGAAAGACAAAAAACTGTGGTTCCTGGCGTTGTACGTGATTGGCGTTTCCTGCACCTATGACGTATTCGACCAGCAGTTTGCTAACTTCTTTACCTCGTTCTTCTCGTCATCTTCAGAGGGGACGCGGGTCTTTGGCTACGTGACCACGATGGGGGAATTGCTTAACGCCTGCATCATGTTCTTCGCGCCGCTGATTGTGAACCGTATTGGGGGCAAGAATGCGCTGCTGCTGGCCGGGATGATTATGTCGGTACGCATCATTGGCTCTTCATTTGCTTCTTCACCGCTGGAAGTGGTGGTGCTGAAAACGCTGCATATGTTTGAAATCCCTTTCCTGATTGTGGGTTGTTTCAAATACATCACATCGGTGTTTGAAGTGCGTTTCTCCGCGACAATTTATCTGGTCACATTCTGCTTCTTCAAGCAGGTGGCGATCATGTTTATGTCCGTCTTCGCCGGGAACATGTATGACCGTATCGGTTTCCACGGCACGTACCTGATCCTTGGTTTAGTGGCACTGACCTTCACCATAATCTCAGTCTTTACGCTGAGCGGTCGCGGACCATTGCAGGCCTTCAAAGCAGCGGAACCGCTGAAAAACAGCCACGCAAATTCTTAATTCATCGGAAGTCTTTCGTGCAGAATTGGCACTTCATCACTTTGTTAGTTAACCTTAAAGCACACTTGCTGCCCGCCTCGTCGGGCAGTTTTGTTTTTTACAGCCCGTCAGGGTGTAATTTTGAGGTACTTTAAATGGATGATTTAAAAGTTGTGGGCAGCATTAATAATGCTGGCAACTGGCTGGTGAGAAACCAGGCGTTACTGCTTCATTATGCTGTGAATATTGTGGCGGCTATTTTCATTCTGATTATCGGTATGATTATCGCCCGTGCCGTCTCCGGTGCCGTAAGCCGGGTCTTAAAAATTCGTGGCATTGATATCACAGTTTCCGATTTCCTTTCCGCTATGGTGCGTTACGCGATTATCGCGTTCACGCTGATTGCAGTTCTGGGGCGAATTGGCGTGCAAACCACGTCCGTGATTGCGGTCATCGGTGCCGCCGGTCTGGCCGTTGGTCTGGCATTACAGGGTTCGCTTTCTAACTTTGCAGCAGGCGTTTTGCTGGTGATCTTCCGTCCGTTCCGCGCCGGTGAGTATGTTGATCTCGGTGGTGTAGCCGGTACGGTCACTCAGGTGCAAATTTTCTCGACCACCCTGCGTACGCCGGACAACAAAATCATTGTGGTACCGAACGGTAAAATCATCGCCGGTAATATCATCAACAACTCCCGCGAACCGACAAGCCGTATCGACCTGACCATCGGCGTGGGCTATGACTCTGACATCGATCTGGTGAAGCAACTTCTGACCGAAATCGTTTCTGCCGATCCGCGTGTATTGAAAGACAAAGACGTCGTGGTTCGTCTGAACGAAATGGCAGCGTCTACCCTGAATTTCATCGTGTACGCATGGACCAACAACGGTGATGCGCAGAACGTGAAATGGGATCTGCTGGAGTCGTTCAAGCGCGCCCTGGATAAAAACAAAATCAATATTGCTTACCCGCAAATGGATGTTCACCTTTATCAGGTGGCGAATTCGGCAGACAACCAGCAGGAAGAACGACGCTCGTTCGAGTAACAGATTCTTGCCGGATTCAGATTTCAGAGGCGCCTGCGGGCGCTTTTTTTATGCCGCAGATTGACGATATGTGTTTATAAGCCAGTCTAATGAGCGATTAGAAATATCCATTTCCTCTTATGCCAGCAAAGCCCTTACACTGCGCGAACTTTCTGTCATCAACTCTTTGTTATCAACTCTCTGAAGGATATCCCCGTGCTGGCTATTTTCCTGCAAGGACTGGCGATGAGCGCCGCAATGATTTTACCGATTGGCCCGCAGAATGCGTTTGTGATGAACCAGGGCATTCGTCGCCAGTATCACCTGATGATTGCCGGATTGTGCGCGCTGAGCGATATCGCACTGATCTGCGGCGGCATCTTTGGTGGCAGTGCGCTGCTGAGCCAATCCCCGACTTTACTGATGCTGGTCAGCTGGGGCGGCGTGGCGTTTTTACTCTGGTATGGCTGGGGCGCGTTTCGCACGGCATTCAGCAAAAATCCCGAACTGGCGCAGGCCGAAGTGGCGAAACAAAGCCGCTGGAAAATTGTCGTCAGTATGCTGGCGGTCACCTGGCTGAACCCGCATGTTTATCTCGATACTTTCGTGGTGCTCGGCAGCCTCGGCGGCAGCCTGAGTCACGATGAGCGGTCGTGGTTTGCGCTCGGCGCGGTCAGTGCTTCTGTCATTTGGTTCTTCGGGCTGGCCATTCTCGCCGCCATGCTGGCTCCGTGGCTGAATACCGGCAAAGTGCAGCGGGTCATCAACTTTATCGTTGGCGCGATTATGTGGGGCATTGCCGTACAACTGGCGCGTCAGACAGGGGTATTTTAAGTTTTGTCACTAATCTTAGTTTCTGTTGTAACGGATTATGCTACGGTTTCGCAGATTGTTTTGACCATCTATTGCCAGATCTTTGATGATTAATGGAGGCACTGTGAAACTGAAAGCATTAGCTGTAGCAGCGATGTTGGGATTAGGGACATTACCTTTGGCGTTGCAGGCGGCGGAATTACCAGCCGGACCGCATGTGGTAACGTCAGGCACGGCGAGCGTGGATGCCACGCCGGATATCGCGACGCTGGCGATTGAAGTCAGCGTTTCGGCGAATGATTCAGCCAGCGCAAAAAAACAGGCTGATGAACGCGTAGCGGCATATTATGCGTTCCTGCAGAAAAACGGCATTGAGAAAAAAGATATCAATGCGGCTAACCTGCGCACTCAGCCGGAATATAACTACCTGAAAGATGGAACTTCACAGCTGAAAGGCTACCGTGCCGTGCGTCAGGTGCAGGTGACGTTACGTCAGCTGGACAAACTCAACGAACTGCTGGATGGCGCACTGAAATCAGGCCTGAATGAAGTGCGTGCAGTAGAACTGGGTGTGGCGAATCCGGATAAATTCCGTGATGAAGCGCGTCAGAAAGCGATTGAAAACGCCACGCAGCAGGCAAAATCTCTGGCCGAAGGTTTCCACACCAAGCTGGGGCCGGTTTACAGCATTCGCTATCACGTAGCCAACTATCAGCCTATGCCGGTGGCGCGGATGTATAAAACTGCCGAAGCCGCAGGGCAGAGCGATGTCGCGCAAACCTACGAGCAGCAGAGCATTCATTTCGACGATCAGGTCGATGTGGTGTTCGAATTGCAGCCGCAGGCTCCGGCACCCGCTCAGTAAAAACGATGCCGTCATAATGAAAAAACCCGCTCCGGCGGGTTTTGTGTTTATGGACATGCGCTTTCCGGCTACGCTTTTTTATCAGCAGAAAACGTGACTTCTTTCTGTGCCTCCAGAACCCTTAATCTTTCCGTCAGTGCCTGACTCACCGATGCATAAGCCGTACTGCCCAACGCCAGACGCAAAGGTGGATTTACTTCATCGGCAGCGGCTATCATCGCCCTGACGGTATTCAGTGCATCACCTTTAATGGCGAAATCACCGGATGCAATCGCACGGCGTACCTCACCGGCGGGCGTAGTTTCATAGCAGGCCATCGGTTCTGCGTGATCCAGCCCTGCGCCAAATTCCGTGCTTGTCGGGCCGGGTTCAATAATCAGGAAGTCGATGCCAAACGGTTTCACTTCCTGTGCCACTGATTCGACAAATCCTTCAATTCCCCATTTGGTCGCATGGTAAAGGCTGAAATTCGGATAGGCGATTTGCCCGCCTTCTGATGAAACCTGCACAATCCTCCCGCCACCTTGTGCGCGCAGGTGCGGTAACACGGCGCGGATAAGCTGGATTGAACCCACCAGATTAGTGGCGATCTGACGGTCGATCTGTCCATCACTCACTTCTTCACCTGCGCCAAACAGACCATAACCTGCATTGCTGACCACCACATCAATACGCCCGGCTTTGGCAAACGCATTGCTGACGGCTGCTCTCATTGCCTGAGTGTCGGTGACGTCGAGCATGATGATATGCAACTGGTCGCCGTAACGTGCCTGCAAATCGCCAAGTGCGCCCGGCTTGCGTAATGTCGCGATCACTTTGTCGCCGCGCAGAAGCAGCTGTTCAGTGATCAAACGGCCAAGGCCCGTTGATGTGCCCGTAATAAACCATGTCTTTGTCATTCTCAAATTCCTCAGTCGCAGGAGTTGCCAGACATTCAGGGTAGGGCAATACTATTGATGCGTTAATATCCAATAAACCGCATGAACAGGTGAAAATTAACCACCAATGAACACGTCATCCTCAAACAAACCGACACTGGCAGAACTCAGAGCTTTTATGGCCATTGCCGAACACGGGAGTTTCCGCCGCGCCGCCGACCTTCTGGGCATGACACGATCTTCGCTCAGCCATGTTATGCGCGGCCTGGAAGATCGCCTTGGCGCTCGTCTTTTGCACCGCACCACGCGCAGTGTGTCGCTGACCGAAACGGGGGAACGCCTGCTGAAACGCATCGATCCGCTGATGAGCGGGCTGGATGCCGCACTGGAAGATGTGGCGGGTGAGCAGGGACGACTGACCGGCGAACTACGCATTAACGGCAGCGAAGGGGCTATCCGCCTGTTGTTGCGAAATTTTGTGCCGGATTTTATGGCGCGCTGTCCCGGTGTCACGCTGGATCTGGTGGCTGAAGGAAAGCTGGTGGATATTGTCGGGCAAGGGTTTGATGCGGGGATCCGCCTGGGAGAAGCCGTACCACGGGACATGATCGCCGTGCGGCTCAGCCCTGATTTGCGATTTCTGGCCGTAGCGTCACCGGATTATCTGTCGACGCATCCGGCTCCTGAAATACCGGATGATCTCACCCGCCATCAGTGCCTGCGTCAGCGCCTGCCCAGCGGAAAACGCTATCGCTGGGAATTTCAAAAACGCGGAGAGGAAGTTGCGGTGGATGTGCCGGGAAATCTGACGCTGGATAATACGCAACTGATGGTTGAGGCCGCGCAGGAAGGGTTGGGGATCGCCTATGTTCCTGAAGATTATGCGCGGGCAGCGCTGAAAGAAGGGCGTTTAATCACGGTGCTGGAAGACTGGTGTCCACCGATCTCCGGTTTATTTCTGTATTTCTCGGGAAACCGGCATGTGCCTGCGGCTTTACGGGCATTGATCGAGATGGTCCGGGAGAAAAACGCTTAATCGTCGCTTTTCACACCGGAATTTTTATCAGTCCTGACGCAATACCTGATGACCGTGGGCGATCAGCGCGTCTGTCACTTTACGCATCATGCGGCTTTCCGGCGCAAAGCGGTGCCAGTAAAGCATACGCCGCTGGAACAGGCCGGGTGTCAGGTCGATCAGTTCGCCGCTTTCCAGCTCTTTCTCAATCTGTAAATGCGGGATCATACAGCAGGTCGTGCCCTGACGAGCCAGTTGCACGAAGGCTTCCGACGAGTTAACGATATGGCATGGCACGCTGCCCGGTGACAAATCGAAATTCTGTTGCAGGAAGGCCTGATGCATATCGTCCAGATGGTCAAACGCCACCGCAGGTGCTTTTAGCAAAGCGGAGCGGGTGACGCCGTTCGGGAAATAGCGATCGGCAAAAGGTTTGGAGCCGACAAATAAATAGTCCAGCGCGCCAAGTTGATCCACCAGACAGCTCGGCAGCGGTTGTGGCTGAATACTCACCGCACCGACCACTTCGCCGCGACGCAGACGTTCCTGCGTGCGCGTTTCATCTTCCACCTGCAAATTCAGACGGATAGGGGAATCAACCAGCACCGATTTCAGCGCCGGTAACAACCATGTCGCCAGACTGTCGGCGTTGACCGCCAGCGAAAGCAGCAATGGCGTATCATTACTTTCATTATTGCTGTCACTGCCAAGCCACTCTTCTTCCAGCAATTCCACCTGATGCAGTAATGCCAGCAATTTCTGGCCCTGCTCGGTCGGGCGGGGCGGCACCGTGCGCACCAGCAAAGGCTGGCCGAACAAATTTTCCAGTTGTTTAATGCGCTGAGAGACGGCCGATTGTGTGATGCAAAGCTTCTGTGCGGCGCGCTCAAAACCGCGCTCGCGGATCACCGCGTCCAGTGCCTGCAGCGTTCTATAGTCCGGGCGTTTCATCGGAGTTCTGTCCCTTAGATTTAATTTTATCCGAACACTATGCCACAGATTGTCAGGATTTGTGGTGAGGAAAATCTTTGAGTTTGCAGCGCAATTGCACTTAATAAGTGTGATCTGGCTGCGGTGATGTTTATCCAAATTGCCGGCACATGCTTTATAATCACCGGCACTATTCGTTCCATCGAAGCATTCACGCCACTTTCGTGTTATCAGACAGAGAAGCCATTATGACGCAGGAAGAATTGAAAAAAGCAGTCGGCTGGGCCGCACTGGATTACGTGACGCCGGGCACCATTGTCGGTGTGGGCACCGGATCCACCGCCGCACATTTCATTGACGCACTGGGTTCCATCAAAGGCCAGATAGAAGGCGCGGTTTCCAGCTCCGACGCCTCTACCGCTAAACTGAAAAGCTTAGGCATCCATGTTTTCGACAGCAATGAAGTGGACTCGCTCGATGTGTACGTCGATGGCGCTGATGAAATCAACGGTTCAATGCAGATGATCAAAGGCGGCGGGGCAGCGCTGACCCGCGAAAAAATCATTGCGGCGATTGCCAAAAAATTCATCTGTATCGTGGATGCTTCCAAGCAGGTTGACGTGCTGGGCAAATTTCCGCTGCCGGTAGAAGTGATCCCGATGGCGCGCTCTTACGTGGCGCGTGAACTGGTGAAACTCGGCGGCTTGCCGGAATACCGTCAGAATGTCCTGACTGACAATGGCAATGTGATCCTGGACGTGCATAATCTGAACATTCTGGATGCCGTCGCGATGGAAAATAAGATCAACAGTATTGCCGGTGTGGTGACTGTCGGCCTGTTTGCCAACCGTGGCGCTGACGTGGCGCTGGTCGGCACTTCTGAAGGCGTTAAAACTGTTAAGCTGAAATAAGCCAGCGATAAGCAGAAGATCTGGCTGCTCTGAGAAAAGCAGCCAGACACACTCCTGTCATAACGCAATGTTATGAAGATGATAATTTTCTGGTTGAATCATCTTTTCTTCAAAAGCCTTAATTTGGTGACTTATGTCACATTCCTTATATTCTCCTCCTGAACGTCTGGCTTCATAAAATCTAACCAGCACGAAATGCTGAAAACTATCAGGCGAGGTGAGCCTTCTGCTACGGGGCAGGCAATCGTTTGTATTGATGATGGCGGATTTTTTGTTATGTTGGCTGTGATAGTCACCTTGCAGTTCGAATTCAGCCAGAAAATATAGGGTCGGGAAATGGCAAAAGTATCACTTGAGAAAGACAAGATTAAATTTTTGTTAGTGGAAGGCGTCCACCAAAGTGCGGTTGATACACTCCGCGCCGCGGGTTACACCAATATTGAATTTCACAAAGGTGCTTTAGACACGCAATCGCTGAAAGAATCGATCCGTGATGCGCACTTTGTTGGACTCCGATCGCGTACTCAGCTGACTGAAGAAGTGTTCCAGGCAGCCGAAAAACTGGTGGCTGTGGGGTGTTTCTGTATCGGGACCAATCAGGTTGATCTGAAAGCGGCGACCCGTCGCGGTATTCCGGTCTTCAACGCGCCGTTCTCCAATACCCGTTCAGTTGCCGAAATGGTGCTGGGTGAAATGCTGCTGATGATGCGTGGCATTCCTGAAGCCAACGCCAAAGCACACCGCGGAGTCTGGAATAAACTGGCCGTCGGCTCATTCGAAGCGCGCGGTAAGCGTCTGGGTATCATCGGTTACGGCCACATCGGTACGCAGCTGGGTATTCTGGCGGAAAGCCTGGGGATGCGCGTCTTCTATTATGACATCGAAAGCAAGCTGCCTTTGGGCAACGCGCAGCCGATTGCTACTCTGGAAGAACTGCTCAGCACCAGCGACGTCGTCACGCTGCACGTGCCGGAAACCCTGAGCACCAAAGACATGATTTCTGAAGTGCAGCTGGCGCAGATGAAGCCGGGTGCTTTGCTGATTAACGCCTCACGCGGTACGGTGATCGACATTCCTGCTCTGTGCAATGCACTGCGCAGCAAGCATCTTTCCGGCGCGGCTATCGACGTCTTCCCGGAAGAACCGGCAACCAACAGCGACCCGTTCAATTCTCCTCTGTGTGAATTCGACAACGTGCTGCTGACGCCACACATCGGTGGTTCGACGATGGAAGCGCAGGAGGGTATCGGTCTGGAAGTCGCGGGTAAACTGGCGAAATACTCTGACAACGGTTCAACGCTTTCTGCTGTTAACTTCCCGGAAGCGTCTCTGCCGGCACATACCGAGAAAGCCAGCCGTCTGCTGCATATCCACGAAAACCGTCCGGGCGTGCTGACCAGCATCAACCAGATTTTCGCGGAACAAGGCATCAATATTGCGGCGCAGTATCTGCAAACCAGCCCTGAAATCGGTTATGTGGTGATTGACGCAGAAACAGATCTCAACACGCTGACTACCGCGCTGCAACTGATGAAGGCCATTCCGGGCACCATCCGCGCGCGCCTGCTTTACTGATCGTATCATTCGTAAATAACAAAGCCGCCGAAAGGCGGTTTTTTTGTTTCTGTAATCAGGGAAATCAAGAATTCGTTTCAGGGAATACGATTGGGAATCAGGGGGATAAAGAATAGCGGGAGGGATATAACGGAATGGTTAACGCATTCAGAAGTAAAAGGAGAGGGCGACCAGACCACAAAGGATCAGTGATGACAGCGTGATTTCAAACTGGTAGCGGCGCAGCATCATCTGTCAGTACCTCGGAATAAAAACCGGAGAAAAAAAATACCCGGCGAACCGGGTGTTAAATTAACAGTCTTGATAAGAGCGAGCAGTGATGCTCACGAAGACTTCTTCGTTACTTCTTATGCTGCCGGAGTTGCTTTTGCAGCCGGAGCAGCTTTCTTAGCATGTTTCACGTGTTTTTTAGCAGCCTGTGCTTTCTGAGCTACCGGAGCAGCTTTCTTAGCATGTTTCACGTGTTTTTTAGCAGCCTGTGCTTTCTGAGCTACCGGAGCAGCTTTCTTAGCGTGTTTCACGTGTTTTTTAGCAGCCTGCGCTTTCTGAGCTACCGGAGCAGCTTTCTTAGCGTGTTTTACGTGTTTTTTAGCAGCCTGAGCTTTCTGAGCTACTGGTGCAGCTTTCTTAGCTGCTTTTTTGTGTTTCTTGGCAGCCTGAGCTTTCTGCACAGGTTTTTTATGTGCTTTATGCTTAGTTGCATGAGCCGGAGCAGCGGTAGTTGCTGTTGCAGCGGGTGCCGGAGTTGCAGTGGTTTCAGCAGCGAAAGCAACTGAAGACAGGCCCATTGCAGCGGCTACAACCAGAGCTAATACTTTTTTCATGTGTAATTCCTTAAGAATTTTTGGTTTATGTGTCCACCCCACTGCGGGGCCGGTGAGAGAATAATAGGCGTGACGAACAGCGCTGTCCGTGAGTGATTGGTATCGGCGTGTAACGGTATGTATAAATGAAGGGATATTTTTTATTTCAGAGGGTTAGATTTAAGTTGGCGTAAAGCATGACAAAAAGACGCCCTACTTAGTTACAACATACTTAAGGCGTTTCCATCATTGCCACCTTATTTGCACTTTACTGCGAGGTTTTATTGTCTGGCATTACCATGCCCATATTTTACCGGGCGTAATCACCTCCGGTAACGGCACATCCCAGTGTTCCACCGGCAAAGCATCGACATGCTGACAATCGTGCGCCAGACCTATCGGATACGCCCCGCCGTCTTTCCAGTGTTCCAGGGTACGGTCATAAAAGCCACCACCCATACCTAAGCGTTGTCCGGCGCTGTCGAATGCCACCAGCGGCGTCAGGATAATGTTCACCTGCGATAAAGGAATAACCTGCGTGACGTCCAGCTGTGGCTCAAGAATTTTGAGGCGATTGCGGACCAACGGTGTTTCGGGCGTATAACGCAGAAAAAGCAGATTACCCGCAGAGAAAGGGTGAAGCACTGGCAGACAAAGCTGTTTGCCTTCGCGCCATAAACGGTCGATCAGCAGGGCAGTATCCAGCTCGCCATCGAAAGACAGAAAGACAGAAATAGTTTTTGCGGATTGAATCTTTGAATGCGTTGCGACACGTTCTGCTGCCTGAAGCGCAAATTGCGATTGCTGCTCGGCGGTCAGATTATTTCTGCGATGGCGTATTTCAGTGCGGATGATTTGTCGGGCTGATGCATACAGAGGTGTGTAAGACATAGATACAAACACCAGAAAGGGATGTACCGAAAAGAAAGGGGAATCTCCGAGATGCCGTCGCAGGCTGTAACCCTTGAACCCATGGTTCAAGGTGAACGTGCTGTCGCAATCTTTAGGCTTCTCGGACGGACCGAGCATGCGCACCGATTACGGATCATCACATTCTGTTGGTACTAATTATCGGCTCAGGGGACGGGCCCGCTGGCGAACATCTCAGAGAAATTTTTTACCGTTTCTGACGACCTGTGACCAGTCAGTCAGCAACGTGTTTTATTCGAAAGGCGCCCCTTCACGTTCAGAGATCCGGCCTTGTTCGAGCAATGCCTGCTCGATGGTTTGTTGCAACATCCGGATACGTTGTTCCATATTGGATGCGTAGTCGCGCGTTTTCAACCTTTCCTGAGCAAGTTCGTGACATACGTTCAATGCCGCGATGAAAACCAGTTGCTCTGTATTGGTGACTCTAGTGCGAACTTTCAGATCTTGCAACCGCTGATTAAGATCATCAGCTGCCAGATTCAGTGCTTCCTGTTGTTCTGGCGGACAATTCACTCGTAAAGAGCGACCAAAAATTTGAATATCTACCGGTTGTGCAGACATGCCACCTTCCTGCTGAATTATTCGTCCGCCCCAACGTGACCACTACGACCTGGCGCAGGATGTTGGAAGCGGGCGCCACTATAACTATCTCAATACCAGGTTACAACCCCATGACCGGCTGACTGCTGCCCGATTGTTCAGGGCGTGCCATTCATGTCTTATACCACCCGATCGCGGGCTGCTAATCTGGTACTACGACAGACCTTGGTGGTAGCATAACACGAACTTAACCAGCCAACGATGGCGAATGCGCATGTCTATTGAGAATACTTACCCTACTTACGATTCGTTGGATCAAAACCTGAAACAACAATCGGTTGCTTTGACCGCAGCAGAAATGCACGGTTTGATCAGTGGCTTGCTGTGCGGTGGCAATCGCGACGGCAGCTGGCTGACGATGGTGCATGATCTGACTAATGAAGGCATGGCCTTCCCGCACACGCTGGCTGATTTGCTCCAGCAACTGCGCAAAGTGACGTCAGACACCCTCGAAGATGACAGCTTCGAGTTTAAAATGCTGATGCCTGACGATGAAAAACACGTCTTTGAGCGTGCTGATGCGCTGGCCGGATGGGTCAACCACTTCCTGCTTGGTCTGGGCATGATGCAACCAAAACTCGCTAAAGTGAAAGGCGAGGTCGGTGAAGCTATCGATGATTTGCGTAGCATCGCGCAACTTGGCTACGACGAAGATGAAGATCAGGAACAACTGGCGCAATCTTTAGAAGAAGTCGTCGAGTACGTTCGCGTTGCGGCGATTCTGTGCTTTGGTGAATTTGGTCACAGCCTCCCGACGGCTGCGGAAAACCACCGTACATTGCATTAATGTTTGATGGCATCAACGGTACATTGCATTAAATAAAGCGATTGCACACATTAAAACGATTTCAGGAGAAGGTGATGACTCAGCAAGAGTACGAGAATCGTCGTCAGGCGCTGTTAGCGAAGATGGCACCGGGAAGCGCTGCGATAATTTTTTCTGCGCCGGAAGCACCACGCAGTGCCGACAGTGAATACCCGTATCGTCAGAGCAGTGATTTCTGGTACTTCACCGGTTTCAACGAGCCGGAAGCAGTGCTGATTTTGGTGAAAAGTGATGAAAATCATAATCACAGCGTGCTGTTCAACCGGGTACGTGATCTCACCGCTGAAATCTGGTTCGGTCGTCGTTTAGGTCAGGAAGCTGCCCCCGCCAAACTTGGTGTGACCAAAGCGCTGCCTTTTGACGACATCAACGACCAGCTTCATCTCCTGCTCAACGGCCTGGACGTGGTGTATCACGCACAGGGCGATTACGCCTATGCCGATGAAATCGTAAACCGTGCAATGGAAAAACTGCGCAAAGGTTTTCGCCAGAACTTCTCTGCTCCGGCTACCGTCACTGACTGGCGTCCGTGGGTGCACGACATGCGTCTGTTCAAATCGGCTGAAGAAATCGCCATCATGCGTCGCGCTGGGCAAATCACCGCGCTGGCCCATACCCGTGCGATGGAAAAATGCCGTCCGGGCATGTTTGAATACCAGCTTGAAGGCGAAATTCATCACGAATTTAACCGCCACGGGGCGCGTTATCCTTCCTACAACACCATTGTGGGCGGTGGTGAAAACGGCTGCATCCTGCATTACACCGAAAACGAATGTGAACTTCGTGACGGAGATTTAGTGCTGATCGACGCCGGTTGTGAATATCAGGGTTACGCCGGTGATATCACCCGTACATTCCCGGTGAACGGCAAATTCAGCAAAGCACAGCGTGAAATCTACGACATCGTGCTGGCGTCAGAATATAAAGCGCTGGAAGTCCTCGCGCCGGGCAGCAGCATCCAGGCCGCGACCGAAGCCGCAGTGCGCGTAATGATTGAAGGTCTGGTGAAACTGGGCGTGATGAAAGGTGACGTTGAAACCCTTTACGCTGAACAGGCGCACCGCCAGTTCTTCATGCACGGTTTGTCTCATTGGCTCGGGCTGGACGTTCATGACGTCGGTCATTATGGCTCGGTTGACCGCAGCCGTACGCTGGAGCCTGGCATGGTGCTGACTGTTGAACCTGGTCTGTATATCGCGCCGGACGCTGACGTACCGGAAGCGTATCGCGGTATCGGTATCCGCATCGAAGACGACATTCTGATAACCGCCACCGGCATTGAAATTCTTACCGGTGATGTGGTGAAAGAAGCCGATGATATTGAAGCGTTAATGGCGGCGGCACAGAAATAATATGAGCATCGTAATTGTTGGCGGCGGAATGACCGGTGCCTCGCTGGCGCTGGCTATTTCTTCGCTGACGAAAGGCACTTTGCCGGTGCATCTGGTGGAAGCCACTGCGCCGGAACATCACGGGCATCCGGGTTTTGATGCCCGTTCGATTGCGCTGGCGCAGGGTACATGCCAACAGTTAGCGCGCGTTGGGATCTGGCCTGCGCTGAAAGCCATCGCCACGCCCATCCGTGATATCCACGTCAGTGACCGCGGTCATGCGGCCTTTGTGAATCTCAATGCCGCCCATTACGGCGTGGAAGCGCTGGGGCAGGTGGTTGAACTGCACGAAGTCGGCAAGCGTCTGTTTACCATGCTGAAAAATGCACCCGGTGTGACGTTGCATTGTCCGGCGAAAGTCACCGATGTCGCGCGCTCGCAGGATTCAGCCAGCGTGACGCTTGATACGGGTGAAACGCTGACTGCACAGCTGCTTGTGGCCGCTGACGGTTCGCATTCTTCGCTGGCAAAAGCCTGCAATATTGGCTGGCAGCGCGAAGATTATGGTCAGATTGCCGTGATCGCCAACGTGGCCACCAGCGAGCCGCACAATGGCCGTGCTTTTGAGCGATTCACAAAACATGGGCCGCTGGCGCTGCTCCCAATGTCCGATGGGCGCAGTTCTCTGGTCTGGTGTCATCCGCGTGAAGCGAAAGAAGAAATCGATAACTGGAGCGAGGCGCAGTTCCTCAGCGAGCTGCAAAAAGCGTTTGGCTGGCGTCTGGGTACGATGAAACAGGCCGGTAAACGTTTCAGTTATCCGCTGCAATTACAGAAAGCCAACAGCCATATCAGCCATCGTCTGGCGCTGGTCGGCAATGCCGCGCAAACGCTGCATCCTATTGCCGGGCAGGGCTTTAACCTCGGTCTGCGCGATGTCATGACGCTGGCGGAAACGCTGGCCAGTACGGCGGCGAAGGGTAACGATGTCGGCAGTTACCGCGTGCTGAGTGAATATCAGCAGCGCCGTCAGCCGGACCAGCAAGCAACTGTCGGCGTGACCGATGGTCTGATCCACCTCTTTGCCAACCGCTGGCTGCCGCTAATGGTCGGACGTAACCTCGGTCTGCTGGCGATGGAAGGCATCACGCCGTTGCGCGATGCTTTCACACGCAGAACCTTAGGTTGGGGCGATCGTTAATCCTTACAGGAACAATTATGCAATCTTTTGATGTGGTTATCGCCGGTGGCGGAATGGTCGGTCTGGCGCTGGCATGCGGTTTACAGGGCAGCGGCCTGCGCGTTGCGGTGCTGGAAAATCAGCAACCGGAACTTGATTCACCGTTACCGAAACAGCCAGGTTTACGGGTTTCTGCTATTAATGCTGCCAGTGAACGTCTGCTGCAATATATCGGCGTCTGGGACAGCATTATTGCTCAGCGTGCGAATGCCTATCAGGGGATGGAAGTCTGGGATCGCGACAGCTTCGGCAAAATCGGGTTCCGTAGCGAAGAATACGGTTTCAGCCATCTGGGGCATATCATCGAAAATCAGGTGATCCACCGCGCCTTGTGGCAACGTGCGGAAAAATCTACCGATATCACGTTGCTTGCACCCGCGACCCTGAAGAATGTGGCATGGGGCGAAAATGAGGCGTTTATTACTCTTAATGACGACCGTCAGCTCACCGCAAGGTTAGTGGTCGGCGCGGACGGCGCGCAGTCATGGCTGCGTCAGCACGCCGACATTCCGCTGACGTTCTGGGATTACCGCCATCATGCACTGGTTGCGACCATCCGCACTGTAGAACCGCACCAGTCTGTTGCACGCCAGGTCTTCCACGGAGAAGGTATTCTGGCGTTTCTGCCCCTGACAGATGCGCATTTATCTTCTATCGTCTGGTCAGTATCGCCGGATGAAGCGCAGCGTCTGAGCGCGCTGGAGCCTGAAGAGTTCAACAAAATCCTCGCCAGCACCTTTGACCTGCGTCTCGGAGTTTGTTCCGTGGAAAGCGAGCGTATGACCTTCCCGCTGACTGGGCGTTATGCCCGTAGTTTTGCCGGACAACGTCTGGCACTGGTTGGCGACGCAGCCCACACCGTGCATCCGCTGGCCGGGCAGGGCGTTAATTTAGGATTCATGGATGCCGCTGAACTGGCGTCTGAAATCAGACGCCTGCAAAAAGAAGGCAAAGATTTCGGCCAGCACATGTATCTGCGCCGCTATGAGCGCCGCCGCAAACATAGCGCCGCGCTGATGCTGGCGGGTATGCAGGGCTTCCGTGAACTGTTTGCCGGTGATAATCCTGCCAGGAAGCTGCTGCGCGATATCGGTCTGACACTGGCAGATTCCCTGCCGGGCGTGAAACCGAAACTGGTCCGTCAGGCGATGGGGCTGAATGATTTACCCGAGTGGTTACAGGACGATTCGCTTCGATTGAAATAATCTAATTTCAGCTCAGTTTTTCCATTACATTTTCTAATCCGGGGCCGGGTTTCTCATTCTGCAAATGGTGAGAAATCCGGCCTTGTCGTTATATAACATCGACACTTTTGGTGTTTATTTATAGATTTTGCGCCATAAACCTCAGTTTGCCAGTCAAAAACTCTGCACAATGCCCCTGTCAAATCACTGACATTCATCCCGCTCTGCATATTTTAACTTATGGTTAGCAGGGAGATTCAGTGGTAAGTTCGAACAAAGGGTATCGTTTGCGCTCCCTGTCATTTTCAACTTTCAGGCAGCCTTTTCGTCATGAGGAATAAGATGGTCAAGCAGACTCAGCTTTATGAACAACATGTTGCGTGCGGCGCGCGTATGGTCGATTTCCACGGCTGGATGATGCCTTTGCATTACGGCTCCCAGCTGGATGAACACCACATTGTGCGTCAGGATGCCGGTATGTTTGACGTCTCGCACATGACCATTGTCGATCTCCACGGTGCCCGTACCCGTGAATTCCTCCGTTACCTGCTGGCGAACGATGTTGCCAAACTTACCGTTTCCGGCAAAGCGCTGTACACCGGCATGCTCAATGCGTCCGGTGGCGTAATTGACGACCTGATCGTTTACTTCCTCAACGAAAACTATTTCCGTCTGGTGGTTAACTCCGCAACCCGCGAGAAAGATCTGGTATGGATATCGCAGCATGCAGAACCGTATGGCATCGAACTGACCGTGCGTGACGATCTGGCGCTGGTGGCCGTTCAGGGGCCGCAGGCAAAAGAAAAAGCAGCAACCCTGTTTACCGCTGAACAAAAACAAGCGGTCGAGGGCATGAAGCCATTCTTCGGCGTGCAGGCGGGCGATCTCTTTATCGCCACCACCGGTTACACCGGCGAAGCGGGTTATGAAATTGCATTGCCGCAAGAACAGGTTGCTGATTTCTGGCAGAAACTGCTGGCAGCAGGTGTGAAACCTGCCGGACTGGGTGCGCGCGACACGCTGCGTCTGGAAGCGGGAATGAATCTCTACGGTCAGGAAATGGACGAGGGTGTTTCACCGCTGGCAGCCAACATGGGGTGGACCATCGCCTGGGCACCTGAAGACCGCAACTTTATTGGCCGTGACGCACTGGAAAGACAGCGCGAGCAGGGCACCGAACAGCTGGTCGGCCTGGTGATGACTGAGAAAGGCGTATTGCGTAACGAACTGCCGGTGCGATTCACCGACAGCGCGGGCAATACGCTGGAAGGCGTGATCACCAGCGGCTCATTCTCTCCGACGCTGGGCTACAGTATTGCTCTGGCACGCGTTCCAGCGGGCATTGGCGAACACGCCATTGTGCAAATCCGTAACCGCGAAATGCCGGTAAAAGTCACCAAACCAGGTTTTGTCCGTAACGGCAAACCACTGGTGCAGTAAAAAATTCGAGATAAAAATTATCCAGTTAACGCTGAATTAGCACTTTTTTGGAGAAAATATAATGAGCAATGTTCCAGCAGATTTGAAATACGCCTCTTCCCACGAGTGGGTACGTTCAGAAGGCAACGGCGTTTACACCGTAGGCATCACCGAACACGCGCAGGAATTATTGGGCGATATGGTTTTCGTTGATCTGCCAGAAGTTGGCCGCGAAGTAGCAGCCGGTGAAGACTGCGCTGTGGCGGAATCCGTTAAAGCGGCTTCCGATATTTACTCTCCAATCAGCGGCGAAATCGTTGCGGTTAATGGCGAACTGGAAGGTTCCCCGGAGCTGGTCAACAGCGAGCCTTACGGCACCGGTTTCCTGTTCCAGATTAAAGCGTCAGACGAAAGCGAACTGGCTAACCTGCTTGATGCAGAAGCCTACGCTGCTTCTGTAGACGAATAAATAACATTGTAAGACCGCCCCGCAACCCGCTTGCGGGGCAGATCCAGACCCGTAGCTTTTGTCAGTATCCCAAGACACCTCCAGCAGATTTCAGGAATGCGTAGCAAATGACTCAGACTCTCAGCCAACTCGAACACAGCGAAGCCTTTATTGGCCGCCATATCGGTCCGTCTTCTCAGCAGCAGCAACAGATGCTGGAAACGGTCGGTGCGGATTCCTTAAACGCGCTGATCCAGCAGATCGTTCCGGTCGATATCCAGTTGCCGGGGCCACCGGCTGTCGGCGATGCCGTGACGGAACATCAGGCTCTGGCTGAGCTGAAAGCCATTGCCAGCCAGAACCAGCGCTATAAATCCTACATCGGTATGGGTTACAGCGCGGTACTGACGCCGCCGGTTATCCTGCGCAACATGCTGGAAAATCCGGGCTGGTACACCGCGTATACGCCGTACCAGCCGGAAGTGTCTCAGGGCCGTCTTGAAGCCCTGCTGAACTTCCAGCAACTGACGTTAGATCTGACTGGTCTGGATCTGGCTTCTGCTTCTTTGCTCGATGAAGCGACTGCCGCCGCCGAAGCGATGGCACTGGCAAAACGCGCCAGCAAACTGAAAGACGCTAACCGCTTCTTCGTGGCTGATGACGTGCATCCGCAAACGCTGGACGTGGTACGTACCCGTGCGGAAACATTCGGTTTTGACATCATCGTCGATAAAGCCGAAAAAGTGCTCGAGCTGGAAGGCGTGTTTGGCGTGCTGTTACAGCAGGTTGGCACTACCGGCGAAGTCCACGACTACACCGCACTGCTGGGCGAACTGAAATCCCGCAAAATTATCACCAGCGTTGCCGCTGACATTATGGCGCTGGTGCTGCTGGCCGCACCGGGCAAACAGGGCGCAGACGTGGTCTTCGGTTCCGCGCAACGCTTTGGTGTGCCGATGGGCTACGGCGGTCCGCACGCGGCCTTCTTCGCCTGTGTAGACGAATTCAAACGCTCCATGCCGGGCCGTATCATCGGGGTTTCCCGTGATGCTGCGGGCAAAACTGCACTCCGTATGGCGATGCAGACCCGAGAGCAACATATCCGCCGCGAAAAAGCCAACTCCAACATTTGTACCTCGCAGGTTTTACTGGCCAACATTGCCAGCCTGTATGCGGTATTCCACGGTCCTGAAGGCCTGAAACGTATTGCGTCTCGCATTCACCGTCTGACCGACATTCTGGCCGCTGGCCTGAAACAGGGCGGTCTGACGCTGCGCCACAACACCTGGTTCGACACGCTGACCGTTGAAGTGAAAGACAAAGCCGCCGTGCTGGAACGCGCGCTGAGCTTTGGTCTGAACCTGCGTACCGACATTCATGGCGCGGTCGGTATCACCCTTGATGAAGCAACCTCCCGTGAAGACGTTCAGGTGTTGTTCGCTGCCCTGCTGGGTGACGACAACGGTCTGGATATCGACAAACTGGACAAAGCAGCATCGACTGACAGCAACTCCATTCCTGCGGCGATGCTGCGTGTGGATCCGATCCTCACCCATCCGGTATTCAACCAATACCACAGCGAAACCGAGATGATGCGTTATATGCACCGTCTGGAGAAAAAGGATCTGGCGCTGAATCAGGCAATGATCCCGCTGGGTTCCTGCACCATGAAACTGAATGCTGCGGCAGAAATGATCCCGATTACGTGGCCGGAATTCGCTGAACTGCACCCGTTCTGCCCGACAGAACAGGCTGGCGGTTATCAGCAGATGATTGGTCAGTTGTCACAATGGCTCGTTCAGCTGACCGGTTACGACGCGGTGTGTATGCAGCCAAACTCCGGCGCGCAGGGCGAATATGCCGGTCTGCTGGCGATTCGTCGTTACCACGAAAGCCGTAACGAAAGCAGCCGTCATATCTGTCTGATCCCAAGTTCAGCGCACGGCACTAACCCGGCATCTGCGCAGATGGCGAGCATGACTGTTGTGGTGGTCGCGTGTGACAAACAGGGCAACATCGACCTGAGTGACCTGCGCGAGAAAGCCGCGAAAGCGGGCGACGAACTGTCTTGTATCATGGTGACGTATCCGTCAACGCACGGCGTTTACGAAGAAACCATCCGTGAAGTTTGCCAAATTGTGCATCAGTACGGCGGTCAGGTTTACCTCGACGGTGCGAACATGAACGCACAGGTCGGCATCACAACGCCGGGTTATATTGGTGCGGACGTATCGCACCTCAACCTGCATAAAACCTTCTGTATCCCGCACGGCGGCGGCGGTCCTGGCATGGGTCCTATCGGCGTGAAATCCCATCTGGCTCCGTTTGTTCCGGGTCACAGCGTGGTGCAGATCGACGGCGTACTGACGCAAAATGGCGCGGTTTCTGCGGCACCGTTCGGCAGCGCTTCCATCCTGCCAATCAGCTGGATGTACATCCGCATGATGGGCGCGGAAGGTTTGAAACAAGCCAGCCAGGTTGCAATCCTGAATGCAAACTACATCGCGACACGTCTGAAAGATGCCTATCCGGTGCTCTATACCGGTCGCGACGGTCGTGTGGCGCACGAATGTATTCTGGATATTCGTCCGCTGAAAGAAACTACCGGTATCAGCGAAATGGATATCGCCAAACGTCTGATCGACTACGGATTCCACGCCCCGACCATGTCATTCCCGGTGGCGGGTACGCTGATGGTTGAGCCAACCGAATCAGAAAGCAAAGTGGAACTGGATCGCTTTATTGATGCGCTGCTGGCAATCCGCAGTGAAATCGCTCGCGTAGCGAAAGGCGAATGGCCGCTGGAAGATAACCCGCTGGTGAATGCACCCCACGTGCAGAACGAGCTGGTCAGCGACTGGAACCATCCGTACACCCGCGAAGTAGCGGTATTCCCGGCCGGTTACGATAATAAATACTGGCCGACCGTGAAACGTCTGGATGATGTGTACGGGGACAGAAATCTGTTCTGTTCTTGCGTACCGATGTCAGATTACGAGTAAGACTCCTTTGAGCTGAGGCCGCAGCGAGTGGCGGCTTTTTGCTAACGTCAAAATCAAGGTCGTGGGCGCCGGCCCACACCGGGTTAAGGGGCGTAAACGCGCCCCTTAACAATCCTGCATTTTTCACTCCGCGCTGTCGCATTCACGATGGACATGCTCGGTTAAAATAGTGAGTGGCGCAAATCCAGGTGCTTCGCACTACCTTCTCTCGGTCTTCAAGCCATAGGTCTTGAAGCCGCTCCGTTCAGCTGAATTTTGATCACGCCAATGCACTTTTCTAAAAGATAAAAGATAATCTTCCTTTGAATTCAAGATCGTGGGGGCGATTCAGAAATCTTGCCGAACGGAGCGGCCTGAAGACCTGAGGCTTCAGGACCGAGAGAGGGAACCGCGCAGCGGCAAGATTTCCAGCCTGTCACGGTGATACCTGAAACATATTATCTAGCGATAGCGCGCAGTGAAAGAGCCTGGGATTCTCAAGGGTGGTGGCGATAAGCCACCCTTGAGGCCAGTGTGGGTGGCAACCCACGACCCTGATCTTGCAGTTGAATTTTCCTCTTCTACACTCTCCTTACTTTTACGAAAGGAGTCCTCAATGAAAATTGCTCTCGTCACCGGCGCCAGTCGCGGTATCGGCCGTGCAACGGCTGTCCTCCTTGCCCGGCAGGGTTATGCCGTCGGTGTTAATTACCTCAATAACGAAACCGCAGCGCGATCCGTCATCGATGAAATCCATCAGGCCGGTGGTAAAGCGATCGCGCTCAAAGCCGATATTTCCGATGAAGCGCAGGTTGTCGCGATGTTCAAACAGTTAAGCGCTGAGCTCGGGCCGGTCACCGCGCTGGTGAATAACGCCGGGATTTTGTTCCAGCAGACGACCATCGAAAATCTCTCTGCCGAACGTATCAACAAAGTACTGTCCACCAACGTAACGGGTTATTTCCTGTGCTGCCGCGAGGCGGTGAAAATCATGTCGCACCGGCATGGCGGAAAGGGTGGAGCGATTGTGAATGTGTCTTCGGCGGCTGCCCGTCTGGGTGCGCCGGGTGAATATGTGGATTACGCAGCGTCTAAGGGTGCAGTGGATACCCTGACCACCGGTCTGGCGCTGGAAGTGGCGGCGTACGGTATTCGGGTTAACTGCGTGCGTCCGGGTCTTATCTACACCGAAATGCATGCCAGCGGTGGTGAGCCGGGGCGTGTGGATCGCGTGAAAGCCAATCTGCCGATGCAGCGCGGCGGACAGCCGGAAGAAGTGGCAGAGGCCATTTCCTGGCTGCTGTCAGATTCCGCCTCCTACGCGACCGGTAGCTTTATCGAGCTGGCGGGCGGCAGGTAAATACAGAACGGGGAGCGATCCCCGTCCTTTACCTCTTTCATTTTTCCATCAAAAATGTCACCGGCGCACCAGCGGCAGTAACCTCACCGAAACATTCTCCGTTCAGCGCTTCTTCTGCCAGATTGGACGGCACCACTCCTGTTGCTGAATTCACTTTCCCCGTTTTCATCGGTTGTGCCGTCGGGTTCCACCCGCGTATCACCCAGTGATCGCCACGTTGCGACTTTTTCAGCGTGCTGAAATGCAGCGGCGTGTCCCAGCTCAGTAAACTGTAATCTGCCGGGAATTCTCTCCCGTGCGGATTAAGCCGGAAGCGCGACCAGCCGGTGGCGAGATACGCCAGCATTGGTGTTTTCCATTCTTCTACCCTTCGCCAGAAAGCCGCATCAGGCGCGCCGGTCAGCGGCATTACAGCCAGTGAACAATGATGAATGCCAGCGATTTGCGATTCTGGCGAAGGCAGTACCATGCCCGATGCGCGTCCCGGCCGGTAAGGCATATTGGCGCGACCCAGCCAGCCGACGCTGCGCAACAGGGTGATCGCCAGTACGTCGTTTTGCTCCTCAGGAATTTCATACTCGCGCAGCCCTTCGGTCACCGCACACAGTCCGCGTTGTTCATCGTGCATCATCACCAGACTTTGCATCGGATACAGCGCAGCGGGGGCTTCGCTCCAGTTTTCTTCCTGCCAGATTTTCATCGAGGCAGGGTAATTGTCGCGCTGAATAAGCCCGAATGGCTGGTCGGCGAAATGCACCTGACTGGCCGCGCCGGTCGGCATCAGTACCTGCAAACGATGATCTCGAGTATGATTATCCACGCGGATATCCACGCTCAGCGCCGGTGAGTTGTGCGCCAGCGTCAGGGTTATCGTGACATCCAGTTCAGCGTCGGTCAGCCGCTGCTGGCGCGAATTCAGATCCTGCGGAACCGGCAACCGGTAGCGCAATTCCATGCGATTAAACAGGCTGCCGCCGCCGGTATGGCATTCGAGCAAATGGCCGTCGCCGGTAATTTTCCAGTCTTCCTCCGGCGGCGAATAATTATAGTTATCGCCCGCATCTCCGCCGTCCACCAGTTGCAGCAGATGGGGATAATGCTGGCCGCTGCGTTTGTCGGTCAGCGTCAGCACGCCGTGCGCATCAGCGCGCAGATGCAGAAAATGATTCTCCAGCTGATGCGGACTGACTGAGTGCGGAAGATGTTTTGCGGCTTCACCGGGCTTAAACCACAGCGTGGTGTAGCCGCATGCCGGGACATTTTTCACTTCCACCTGCAACTCGCATTTACGGAACCAGGTGGTTTCTGTGCTGTTCGACAGCTCCTGCACCACCGTCGACATATCCTGCGGCTGCTCGCTGACCAGTTGCCAGTGACAGTCATTGCCTTCGCTGTCGCACAGGCGGAAATCACGTTCGGGCGTCATTACCGTCAGTGTCACTGCGCCGCTGCGGATCCGCGGCAGACTGTTAAACAGCACAATTTTTGTGCCGTCCTGCGTCGCGGTGATCCCTTCGCTGAGTTTCTGGAAGTTAAGATCCAGCAGCTGTTCCGCCATTTCCAGGCCGGAAAGCAGACGGTTTTTCACCATCGCATTCACGCGATCTGAATTACAGCCGCCGATGCTGTCATGGGCGTGAGATTTCATCGCTTCGCGCCAGATAGTGTCCACCGCGGTTTGCGGATACGGCAGGCCAAGCGCCGCATTGACCGTCAGCAGCGGCTCAAGATACTGGCTGACCGTTTTCTCCAGTTTCGCATTCAGTTTTTTGATGTCGGTGCGGGTCGAGAAGATGCCGCGATGGATACGCATATATTTCGGGCTGAGCAGCTCGCCGCGATAATCCGGCAGCTTTTCGCGCTGTGTTTCCAGCGCCGCAAAAAAGTCACTGAAACTGCTGTTCACATAGCGAAATTCACCCTGCTGCTGATTCAGTACCTGCAACATTTCCGGCACCTGATATTCAAACGGCGACTGGTCATTGCCGTTGGGCAACAAAATTTGATCGGTGGCCGCAAACTGCGCTTGTTTATGGCTGGCTTTCAGCACGACAGGCAATGCTTTTTGCTCGTCCGCAGGTAACCATTTGGCGCACCCATAACCCCAGGGCAGCACCGCCGTGGTGACTTTACTGCCATCGTCGCTGTGCCAGATAAACTCGGTTCTGGCGACGTCATGCTCGCTCCAGCCACGCCACAACACCGCGTGGCGGATTGCGAACTGATTCAGAAACATCGGCAGCTGTGCGCTCTGGCCGAAGGAATCCGGCACATAACCCACCGCCATGGGCGCGCCGTATTTGCGTGCGCCTTCAATCCCCAGCAGCAGATTACGGGCGATGGATTCCGCGCCCACCACCAGAAAATCGGTCTGCGTATACCACGGGCCGATGAGTATCCGCCCGGCGCGGATAAGTGTGGTGAGACGCGCAAGATTTTCCGGAGCGACCTCCAGATAATCGTCAAGGATCACCGTCTGCGCATCGAGCACGAACGGCGGTAATTGCGCATCGGCTTCCAGCCGGTTTAACAGATCATCCATAAAATAATACAGTACGGCTTTGGAATCATTTTCGGTGAAATACCATTCGCGATCCCAGTGTGTATGCTGAATCAGATGGACGGTTTTCATTGGCGATTCACCTTAAATTTGGGTGCAGCAGAGGCGGCAGGTTTACTCACGGTTTCGGTATCGCCATGGCGGAATACCAGCAAGGACCCGAAGGCGACCACCGCAGAACCGGCGGCAATCGACAGCACGTAAACCGGCCAGCCATCTACCGCCAGCCAGCCGTAGAAACCGGAAATTGGCGCATGATTCACCGCGCCCAGCCCGACCGCCATTGCCGCACCGAGCGCGGAGCCCACCACGTTAATCACTATAATTTTGGGATTCGACAGCGCGAAAGGAATCGCCCCTTCGGACACGCCAATCAGTCCCATCAGCGTCGAGGCTTTGCCCGCCTCGCGCAGGGATTCGGGGAAACGTTTTTTCCACAGTAATGTCGCGACGCCTAAGCCAATGGGCGGAATGATGATCGCCACCTGCGCCGCAGTATTCGGGTCATAAATGCCGGAAGCCAGCAGCGCCATCGCCGTGGTAACCGCCGCTTTGTTAACCGGACCGCCCAGATCAAACCCGACCATGCCACCGATCACTGCCGCCAGCAGGATTTTATTGGTGCCGGACATCGTCATCAGCCAGGCTTCCATACCGCGATTGAGCGCGGCCAGCGGCGTGCCGACCACAAACGCCATGATGATGCAGGTCAGCAACGTGCCGCCTACCGGCAAAATAAAAATGGGTCCGGCGGAGGCCAGCGCACGCGGCAATTTAATAAAGCGCACCATCCAGCGCACGATATACCCCGCAACAAAACCCGCCACCAGCGCGCCGATAAATCCGGTGCCGAGATTGCTGGCCAGCAGCCCGCCAATCATACCGGGCGCAATCCCCGGTTTATTAGCCAGCGCGAAACTGATGTATCCGGCGACAATCGGCAGCATCAGCGAAAGCGCCAGCCCGCCGAAACCGTCAAACTGATGCAACAGTTTCACAATCTGACTGGCGGCCTGCGCGTGGCTGTTGTCCCAGATATTGTCGATGCCGTACATCGATGCGCCGATACGCGCGATGCCCATGATCACCGCACCGGCGATCACGAACGGCAGCATGTAAGAAACCCCGGTCATGATGGCGTTTTTCACATCCGTGCCGACGTGTCCGCCACCGCCTTCTGCCCTGAATTTAGCCATTTGCCACCTCCTGTTCGATCGCTTCAAAAACTGCATCGCCATGTTTGATCGGATCACTCACACTGCATTCGAGCGTGATCATGCCGTCGAAACGTTCTTTATTATTGATAGCGACATCGGCGGCAAGAATAACGCCGTCGGCACGCGCCAGATCTTCATCGGTAATGACATTTTCAGCCCCAAGACTTCCCTGAGTTTCGACTTTAATTTCGTGTCCGCGTTTTTTTCCCAGTACTTCAAGCGATTCTGCGGCCATATAAGTATGGGCGACACCGGTCGGGCAGGCAGCAATACAAACGAAATACATAATGAATACCTCGGGTTTGGCGTGATTTCAGACATAAAAAAAGCACAACGGCGAAATTGCGCGTTGTGCCTTTACGGAAAACAACAGAAATAAAATCAGACTCGGTGGCCGGAGCGCCACTCAGACGATGACAGCAACGTAACTGGCTGACTAAATGCGATAAATTACAGAACGCCAGAAGCTGGCGTAACTGAACCACCAGCCGGACGCTGACTGAAATAGCCTTAGGATCCGCATGGGAAATAAACGGCGGCTTTTTGACTTCCTTAAACAGAGAATTTCCTGCGCAGCACCAGAGCTGTTTCCACTGGTCGCTGAAATCGGCTGAATTAATTTGGGTGCTTTCTTCTGTGGTTGCACTCAGATTATCGACGGAGTTAAAACAGCAGCATCCCAATATAAACGCTTTTATTCCGCAGACTGGTGTCAGCAGAATCAGTAACAGGCGTTTTATACCGGAAGATAAAAACATAAGCGCTCCGCAAAAAGTGAACCTGTAGTAAACAGGAATCGGAAAATAAGCGCTGTGATGTTCTGCACAAACCCTGTTCGCTTTCTTCAAACGGTCAATCCCACGCAAACGGTCATTAACGGTCAGCGGAAGGCGCGAGGAATTGTGACCGTTTGCAAATCTGTTGCTGTCTTGTTGCAATGCAAATGACGATTTAATGCCGTTCACGCCACAGATCCAAACTTTAACATTTCATCTTTTCTCAGCTTTTCGTGACAACTATCACAGGACGATTGTCGCAAAAAATGCGCACAGTCGCCTTTGAGGCACTGCGCATTCCGCAAACATCCGGCTGCGTATCCTATTTGACATCGGGAAAGAGGAATCACCACATGCTGCCAGTAGAGCGACATCGTTATATCACCGAAATTCTCAGCCAGCGCGGACGCATTCTGGTGCAGGAAGTGGCGCAGTTATGCCGCATCTCGCTGGAAACGGCGCGGCGGGATCTGGCGCTGCTGGAAAAGCGCGGCGTGTTGCTACGCAGCCACGGCGGCGCGGTGTTTATGGAGCATTCGGCGGCGGAAAAAACCTACGTGCCGTCGCAGATTGAACAGGGTGAATCCTTTCGGGATCGCAGTAATCAGTCGCCGGACAGCAAAACGCGCATCGCCAAACGGGCATTGCAGCTGATCAACCCCGGCGATTGTTTGCTGCTCGACAGCAGTTCCAGCAGCTGGTTTCTGGCGCGCCAGTTGCCCGATATCCAGCTGGTGGTGCTGACCAACTCGGTACACATCATTCAGACGCTGGCGGTGAAAGCCAACGTGCGGGTGATCGGGCTGGGCGGTGAGTACTCGGCAAAATACGAAGATTTTGTCGGCGTGCTGGCCGAACAAATGCTGAAAGAATTCGTCATCAACAAACTGTTTTTCTCCTGCCACGGTATCAGCCACGAAGGCGGTATCCGGGAAAGTAACGAGCATCATGCGCGGCTGAAACAGCAAATGCTGCTTTCCTCCGAGCACAAAATTTTGCTGGCTGACTCCAGCAAATTCGGCCGCCGCTCTTTTGCGCGGATCTGCCACTACCGGGAAATCGACACACTGATAACAGACCATCTGGAGGATGAAGAATTCCGCCAGGAACTGGCCTGGAGCAACGTTAACGTGATTGAAGTTTCTCCGCCACCCCTACAGAAAAAAACTAAAAACAGTCGCAACGGCCCGTTAGCTGCGGCAAATAACTGACCTACCAGGAGAGTAAACATGATCAAGAAATCCGTTCTTGCCTGCCTGTTCGCCACAGCCATGTTGTCCCTGTCTGCGCACGCCGCCGACAAAATCCGCATGGGCGTGGTCGTGAAAGTGGGCGGTAACGCCTGGTTCAATGCGATGGAAGCCGGGATTAAAAGCGAAGCGGCCAAACGCGGGATCGACGCGTGGCAGGTCGGGCCGACCAGCGCGGATCCGGCGTTGCAGGTGCGTGCGATTGAAGATCTGATCGCTCAGAAAGTGGATGTGATCGGCGTGGTGCCAAACGACGCCCGCGTGCTGGAGCCGGTACTCAAACGCGCTCACGATGCCGGGATCAAAGTCATCGTGCATGAATCGCCAGATCAGAAATATGCCGACTGGGATTTTGAAATGGTCGATGCCACGCAGCACGGTATTAATCACATGGTCGCGCTGGCGCAGTGCATGAAAGAGAAGGGCGATTACGCGGTATACGTCGGCAGTCTGACCGTACCTTTGCATCAGAAATGGGCCGATGCCGCCATCAATTATCAGAAAGAACACTATCCGAATATGCATCTGGTCGGCGACAAATTTGGCGTGGGTGAATCACTCGATGACAGCATCCGTACCACCAACGACCTGATGTCCAAAGACGCCAACCTGAAAGGCATTCTGGCGATCGGTTCTCAGGGCCCGATTGGCGCAGGCCGCGCGGTGCTTAACCGTGGCAAAACTGACGACATCTGCGTGTTCGGGCCATTCAGTCCGGGTCAGGGCGCAAGTCTGGTGAAAGCCGGTGCGATCAAAGGCGGCTTTATCTGGAATCCGATGGTCGCCGGTGAAGTCTTTGTGCGCATCGCCGAGAAGCTGGAAAAAGGCGAGAAAATCACTGACGGCATGACCATTGAAGGCATGGGCAAAGTGAAAGTCGACGAGGCAACGCGCACCATTCTGGGCAATGAAACCGAAAGCCTGGATAAAGCCAACCTGCCGAAACTGGTCAAAATGGGGCTGTAATCATGGCAATCTCCGAGATCATTCAAACAGACAACGCGCCGCTGATCGATGTGCAAAACCTGTCAGTGACGTTTGGCGGACAGCGTGCGCTCAACGACATTTCCCTGCGGCTGATGCAGGGCGAAGTTCACTGCCTGGCGGGCACCAACGGCTGCGGGAAAAGTACGTTGATCAAAGTGATCTCGGGGGTTTATCAGCCGGATAACGGTTGCCAGATCACGCTCAGTTCGCCGTCCGGCGGCAGCCAGAGTTTCAGCAAATTGTCACCGGATCAGGCGCGGCAGTTTGGCGTGCAGGTGATTTATCAGGACCTGTCGCTGTTCCCGAACCTCAGCGTGTTCGAGAACATTGCCTTCGACCACAACTTGCAAGGGCTGATGGGCTGGTACCGTCCGTCCCGTCTGCGGGAAACCGCGCAGCGCATTCTGACAGAACTGAATTACACGCTGGATCTCGACAGCAAAGTGTCCACGCTGCCGATAGCCCAGCGTCAGCAGGTGGCGATTTGCCGTGCGCTGGTGGCCGATGCGCGCTTAGTCATTATGGATGAGCCGACTGCCTCGCTGACCCGCACCGAAGTGAATCAGCTGCTGCGCACCGTGCATTATCTGAAAAGCAAAGGCATCAGCGTGGTGTTCGTCAGCCATCGTCTCGATGAAGTGCTGGAGATTTCCGACAGCGTGACGGTTATCCGTGACGGTAAAAAAGTCGGCACCTTCCCGGCATCTGAAGTCAGCAGTGAACGCCTGACCGAGCTGATGACTGGCCTGAAACTCGATTACCGCCTGAAAGCCGCCAACATGAATGACGAACGCATCATGCTGGAAACCGACAAACTCAGCCGCGCAGGCCAGTATCACGACGTCAGCTTCAAACTGCACGCCGGAGAAGTGCTCGGTTTATGCGGGCTGCTTGGCAGCGGTCGCACCGAGCTGGCGCTCAGCCTGTTTGGCATGACCAAACCGGACAGCGGCAAAATCTACCTCGACAGCAAACCGGTGCGTTTTCGCAGTCATGAAGACGCGATCAAATCCGGCGTCGGTTACGTCTCGGAAGATCGCCTGACGCTGGGTCTTATCCAGCAACAATCGGTCGGTGATAACACCGTGCTGGCGATCATGGATCAGCTGCGCAGCCGTTTTCATCTGATCGACGAATACCGCAAAAACAAGATTATCCAGCAGTGGATCGAAAAACTCGGCGTCAAAGTTGCCAGTCCCGAACAGGCGATCTCCACGCTTTCCGGTGGCAATCAGCAAAAGATCGTGCTCGCGAAATGGGTACTGACGCAGCCGAAAATCCTGATCCTCGATTCGCCAACGGTCGGCGTCGATGTCGGCGCAAAAGCCAGTATTTATCAGCTGATCCATCAGCTGGCGGAAGAGGGGATTTCTATTCTGCTGATTTCCGACGAAGTGCCGGAAGTCTATTTCAACTGCGACCGCGTGCTGCATTTCAGCGAAGGCACGGTGGTTGGCGAATATCTGCCGGGCGCGATCACCCAGCAACAACTTGCGGAGGCGGTCAATGCTTAAGCTCAGCCGGTTACGCCCGTCCAGCAACGAAGGCTATTTAGCCTGGGTATTGCTGGTGGTTATCGTCACTTTTTCCTTACTCACCAACCAGTTTCTGACCTTGCAGAACCTGCTGGATCTGACCGAAAGCTACGCCGTCAGCGGCATTTTCGCTCTCGGCCTGTTTGTGGTGCTGGTCACCGGCGGTATCGATATTTCGTTCGCCGCCGTGGCGTCTGTCGTGCAGTACATCATCGCCACGCTGGCGATCCACTATGGCCTGAGCAGCCCGACCGGCAGCATTTTACTGGCGGTCGCCATCGGTACCGTGCTCGGGATGATCAACGCCATTCTGATCTACTGCCTGCGCATTGTGTCGATCATCGTCACCATCAGTATGCAGTCGCTGCTGTTCGGCATGCTGATGTGGCTGACCAACGGCACCAGTTTGTACGACCTGCCGGACTGGCTGACCACGCCAATCCGCGTGCTGCCGTTCAGCGCAGGTGAGCAACATTATCAGATTGGTTTGCCGGTAGTCGTGATGCTGGCGGTCGCCGGACTGAGCTGGATCCTGCTCAACAAAACCCATCTCGGACGCCAGCTGTTTGCCGTCGGCGGTGATCAGGAATCCGCGCGCCGTATCGGTATACGCGTCGGATTACTGCATCTGTTTGCTTACGGATATCTCGGCGCAATGGCGGCGATTGGCGGGCTGGTACAGGTGTATCGCGTCGGTGAAGTGGTGCCGAATGCGCTGGTCGGCGGCGAGCTGGATGTACTGGCCGCAGCCGTCCTCGGTGGAGCCAGCCTCAACGGCGGCAAAGGCAGTGTGGTCGGTACACTGATGGGCGTGTTCCTGATTGGTGTGCTGAAAAACGGCCTCAACCTGATCGGCGTTTCCAGCTACTTCATGAATATTGTCATCGGCGTGGTGATCGTCGCGGCCATCACCGTCACCCATTATAAGAAACGCAAAGAAACCGAAGTCGGCTTCGCCTGAGGAAAACCGCTATGTTCGCAAAAAGCAGAAATGTGAGTCTTAAAGCGAAGCCCGATGCGCGGCCTCGCCTGAAAATCGGCAACCTGAAAATAGACAATACGACACTGGGATTATCACTGTTATTGCTGGTGGTGATCATCGGTTTCAGCCTGGCGATGCCGGGGCGGTTCTTCAGTGACGCCACCTTTATGAGCGTTGCCTTCCAGCTGCCGGAACTCGGTTTACTGACGCTGGCGATGTTTATCCCGATCCTCAGCGGCGGCCTGAATCTGTGCATTATCGCCACTGCTAACCTGACCAGTTTACTGATGGCGTGGGTGTTTCTGACCTGGCTGCCGCCGGATGCCAGCATGGCAATGCAGGCGGTGTGGCTGACGCTGGCGCTGGTTGGCGCAATGATTCTGGCGCTGGTGATTGGCATGCTGACCGGTGCGCTGGTGGCGTATGTCGGCGCGCATCCGATTCTGGTGACACTGGCGACTATGACCATGGTGAATGGCGTCGGCATCTACCTGTCACGCGGTGCGGCGTTAAGCGGAATGCCGGATATCGTGCGCTTTATCGGCGCTGAAACTTTGGTCGGCGTGCCGGTTCCGCTGATTATCTTCCTGCTGACTGCGGCGCTGATTGCCGTGTTTTTAGAACGCACCCGCCTCGGCAAATACATCTACATGAGCGGCAGCAACATCAACGCCACCCATTTCAGCGGCGTAAATACCCACCGCGTGCTGATGGCCATCTACGTGATTTCCAGCATGTTATGCGTGATTGCCGGGCTGATTATGATGGCGCGCTTCAACTCGGCGCGCATGGGCTACGGCGATTCGTATCTGCTGCTGACGGTGCTGGCCATTATTCTCGGCGGCACGGATCCCAACGGCGGCTTCGGCAAAGTCGCCGGCGTCGTGCTCTCGCTGATTGTCCTGCAGGTGATTTCCACCGGCCTGAATCTGATGAACGTCAGCCCGCATTTCAGTCTGGCGATGTGGGGCGCGGTACTGATTGTGGTGCTGGCGCTGAAATTTTTCCGCAGCCGTTATCTGCAAAAAAGGGCGGGGCGAATGAGCGCTGCCAAAGCGCGGGCGGCTCAACCTTAAACACCTTTTAAAATTGCCTCTGACTTAGGAAAACATCATGGAATACAAAATTTCTCCGTCGCTGATGTGCATGAGCCTGATCGACATTAAACAGCAACTCGAGGTGCTGAACCGCCGCGCCGACATGCTGCACATCGACATCATGGACGGCCATTACGTCAAAAACATCACGCTGTCCCCATTCTTTATCGAACAGATCCGCCCGCATACGCCGCTGGTTCTGGACGTGCATATGATGGTGGAAAACCCGGCTGACTTTATCGAGCCGATAGCCCTTGCCGGTGCCGATTTTATTTGCCCGCACGCCGAAACCATCAACCGTGACGCGTTCCGCATCATCAACCAGATCCGCTCGCTGGGTAAAAAAGTCGGCGTGGTGCTCAACCCTGCAACGCCGGTGGAGTACATCCAGCACTACATTCACCTGCTGGATAAAATCACCGTAATGACTGTCGATCCGGGCTATGCCGGTCAGCCGTTCATCCCTGAAATGCTCGGGAAAATCGCGCAACTGCGGGATCTCAAACAGCAAAAAGGTTACCGCTATCTGATCGAAATCGACGGATCCTGCAACCTGCGTACCTATCAGGATCTGATGGGTGCAGGCGCGGAAGTGCTGATCGTCGGCAGTTCCGGCCTGTTCACGCTGGACAACGATCTGGATGTTGCCTGGGACAAAATGCTCGATCAGATGCGTCAGGCGCGTCACGCAGCCTGAGGGCAGGAGAGCCGTATGCCGCACTTTCTTGGAGTCGATGTCGGGGGCACCAATACCCGTTTAATGCTGATGGACAGCCAGCAAAATTTTCGCGGCTACCACAAAACCCCGACCCAAAGCTGGGCGGGGCAGAATGACCCGATACAGGGGCTGGAAAACCTGATCACGGCGTATTTGCAGGAGCAGGATCCGCATCATCAGGTGGCGCAGGTGATGCTCGGTCTGCCGGGCGTATTGTCCCGCGACCGGCAAACCGTGTTATCGCTGCCGTTTATCTCCGCGCTGGATAACCAGCCGGTGGCGGCGCTTCTTTCAGCGCGGTTACAACTGCCGGTGGCGATGGACAAAGACGTTAACCATCTGATGTGGTGGGATTTAACACAGCACAGTGCGCTGCCGGATGTCGCTGTCGGGTTGTATCTCGGCACCGGCCTTGGCAACAGTTTGTGGATCAACGGGGATTTTTACCACGGCGCGCACGGCGGTGCTGGCGAGCTGGGGCACATTCCGCTGGCGGGGAATCCGCTACTCTGTCCGTGCGGCAAAACCGGCTGCGTCGAGACGCTGACCTCCGGCAACTGGCTGACCGGCTGGGCGCGGCAACATGCGCCGCAAACGCCGTTCGCTGACCTGTTTGTGCGTCATGCCGGGCATGTGGATTTAACCGAATTCGTGGCACGACTGGCGCGCACCGTCGCCAGTGAAATGAACATTCTGGATCCCGAATATTTAGTGCTGGGCGGCGGTGTGCTGGCGATGGAAAACTTCCCGCTGGCCGAACTCGAACAGCAGTTACGCAGCCATTTACGCAGTCCGTATCCGGCGAACGATCTCACCATTCATTTCAGCGCCGTCACCGACGAGACCGGTTGCCGGGGCGCGTGTTTAGCCGCACAGCGCGTTTTTCCGACGCAGCCCGCTCTGGCCGCCGGAACATTTTCCTTCAGGAGAGAGGCATGAACAAAGGCAAGGTATGCGTATTTGGTTCTTTCAACCTCGATATCGTCGCAGGCATGGCGCGTTTCCCTAAACCGGGAGAATCCCTGATTGCCCGTAACAGCATGATGGGCGCGGGCGGCAAGGGCGCGAACCAGGCGGTGGCTGCGCTGCGCGCCGGTGCGCGGGTGCATTACATCGGCAAAGTAGGGCGCGATGATTTCGGCATGTTTGCCCGCCGCCACCTCGACAGCGCCGGTTTCGATGCTGTCACACTGTTTTCCACCAGCGAATGCCCGACCGGCAATGCCCTGATTTATGTCGCCGGAGCCGATGCCGAAAACATGATTGCGGTCGATCCGGGCGCAAACCTGACGGTCACCGATGAAGAAGTTGAACAGTGCCGTCCGGCGGTCGCCGCCGCCGATATCCTGCTGACCCAGCTCGAAAACAATCTGTCCGCAATTGAAAAACTGATCGGCATCGCGAAGGATAACGGCACTTACATTATCCTCAACCCCGCGCCGTTCCAGCCGGTTTCCGACCATCTGCTGGCGCAGGTGGATTTACTGACGCCAAACGCCACGGAATGCACGTTGCTTACCGGTATCGAAGTCTGCGATATTCCCTCCGCCGGACGCGCTGCCCATGCGCTGCACGCCAAAGGGATCCAGGCGCTGATCATCACCTTAGGTACGCAGGGCGCGCTGCTTTCGGTGAACGGCGAAACGCAGATTATCCATGCCTGTCCGGCCACGCCGGTTGATACCACAGGCGCAGGGGACGCCTTCAACGGCGCGCTGGCCTCACAACTCGCCGCCGGAGCCACCCTTCCCGAAGCCGCACAGTTCGCCTCCGCTTATGCGTCCGTCTGTGTGGAACGCGCAGGTGCTGCGGCATCGATGCCGACATACGAAGAAGCACGGGAAAGGATGGGGGTTGTGGTGGTTTGATTCGGCTCTGCTTTGCTCCTCTCCTTCGCAGGGGGAGGAGCAAAACCAGAAGCTAAGATTACTTCAGCCAGCCCTGCTGATGGGCGTTATCCAGATGGGTGCGAATGTGCAGCCACAGTTCAGGATGGATATCGGCGATAAAGGCATTGCGCGCTAACACCTGCTCCAGACGGATATTGTTTTCTACCCAGCTCTGACCCTGATTATTCAGGTTCATGACCATCGGCATTACGCGGTCGATCACCAGCGCAAAACGCGCTTCCGGGGTTTCGCCCGCTTCGTATTCATTCCATAAATCAAGAAACTGTGTGCTCAGCGGCGCAGGCAGCAGGCCGAACAAACGGTTTGCGGCAATGATTTCCTGATCGTGAACCGCCGCGCGGGCAGCGAGATCGTAAACCAGCACATCACCGGCGTCTATTTCGACGATGTCGTGGATAAGCGCCATCCGGATGACTTTATTAATATCCACACCCTGGGGCGCAAAGGGTGCCAGAGACATCGCCGCCACGGCGAAATGCCAGCTATGTTCCGCAGAGTTTTCCTGACGCTCAGTGCCTAACACTTTGGTGCGACGTTGCACGCTTTTCAGCTTGTCGATTTCCATCAGGAACTGAAAAACTTCGGTCATTGCCCCGAAATTCAGCGGGGGAGTTGCTGCAGACATAGTCACACCTTAGTCATATTGACGGCATTAATAACGGCGTTATCAGAGATTTCCGGTACACCTTAATCGCTTGATGACAAAAAATCATGTTTTTGGATGCGGAAATTCCCGCTGTCATCAGAATGTTACATGGGTAAATTATAAACAAGGTGAATGAATTGAAGGGATTCCGGACAGCGTCATAATGAAATGATGATCCGGCTAAGAGACTGTTACATCGGGAAATACTCATTTTAAGCTTACAGGTGTACACTGGAATGGTTCTCAGCTACTCTGCTTGCGGTATGATTTATAATCAGCAGGAATAAACGGCTGAAGACTGCAATATTTTGTGTATTTTCATAAATTTTTGCCTCGAGGGTTCTCAACGTATGGGTAAGTTGTCTCCATCACCACAGGGATATCCGTGGGCTGAAGAAATTGCCAACAGCCTGAGTCACGGCGTGGGTCTGGTTTTCGGGATTGTCGGACTGGTGTTGTTACTGGTTCAGGCGGTAGGCGATAACGCCAGCGCTATGGCGATCACCAGCTACAGTTTGTACGGCGGCAGTATGATTTTGCTGTTTCTGGCCTCCACGTTGTATCACGCGATACCGCATCAGAAAGCCAAATACTGGCTGAAAAAATTTGACCACTGCGCGATTTATCTGCTGATCGCCGGGACCTACACGCCGTTCCTGCTGGTCGGGCTTAACTCCCCGCTGGCGAAAGGACTGATGGCGGTGATCTGGGGGCTGGCGCTGTTCGGCGTGATTTTTAAACTGGCGTTTGCACACCGTTTTGAGGTGCTTTCGCTGGTGACATATCTGACGATGGGCTGGCTGTCACTGATAGTGATTTACCAGCTGGCGACCAAACTTTCGCTGGGCGGCGTGATATTGCTGGCGCTGGGCGGCGTGGTGTACACACTGGGCGTCATTTTCTACGCCTCGAAACGTTTTCGTTTTGGTCACGCTATCTGGCATGGATTCGTGCTCGGCGGCAGTGCCTGTCACTTTTTAGCCATCTATTTTTACGTCTGATGTGTTAAGTGAACGTCAGTAAAAGAAAAGCGGAGCCTGATGCTCCGCTTTTTTATTCGCGCTATTTCTTACTCACATCGTTTGACCACCATTGCACCAGCGAAGGCACCGGCCGCAAATCGTAATGCGCTTCGCCCAGCAGATGATTGAGGATTTTCGCCGAGCGCCATGCCGTCAGGGTCAGTTGTCCTTCGGCGCTGCCGTGACTGTGAATACCGGCATTCACCGCGTAAATGCGGTTCTGCTGCGGACCATCCCAGCGCAGGTTGAAGTTCGGCTGAAGCGGCAAATGCTGCTCACGATCATAAGGAATACGGTCCAGCAGCGGTTCGAGATAATCCGGTAAACCCGGGCGATAGCCGGTCGCCAGGATCACGATATCGGCGCTGAACTGTTCCTCACATTTTTCCAGCCCGTGTTTTGCCTGCAAACTGAAATCACCCGCGGCGTTACGCACGATATGATCGAGCGCGCGGTGCGGCAGTAAACGCACATTTCGCGGCTGATGCAGGACGTCGAAACGGTGATAAAGCTGCTTATAAATATCTTCCAGCGTGTGATAACTGATGCCGTCTGACGGTAATTTTTGCGTTTCGATTTCCTGCTCGCGCACGTCTTCAGGCAGCGTATAAAAGTAATTCACATACTCCGGCGTGAAATATTCATTGGTGAAAATGGATTCATCCAGCGGCTGAAAATTCGGGCGTCGCGATATCCAGCTCAGTTCGGCGAACTCGCCCCAGTGGCCGCTCAGCGCGTTGAGAATAATGTCGGCGCCGCTTTGTCCGCCACCGACGATTGCCACGCGTTTACCGGTGAAATCCGGCTCGCGCAGTTCAATCTCGGCGGCATGAAAACAGTTTTCGCCCAGCGCCGCCCGCGCCGGTTTGGGGATCCACGGCGCATGGCCGGTGCCAAGACAAATATTGCGCGCACGGTGCTCGCCTTTTTCACTCTGCACGATAAATTCCTGCCGCTTGTCATCGAAATCGATGCGCCCGACCGGCTCGGAAAAATGCAGATCAGGAATGCGGTCGCACGCCCAGCGCAGATAATCTGAAAACTCGTCGCGGCTGATGATCAGCTGTTCCGTCGCCAGAAAGCGGTAAATTTTCTTCTGTTCCACCAGATAATTGATGAAGGAAAACTCGCTGCGCGGGGCGACAGTGGTCACCAGATCCTGCAACACATAGGTTTGCATGGTGGCCGTCGGCAGCAGCATACCGGGGTGCCAGCTGAATTCCGGATTGGCATCGAAGAAGGCGGCGTCGAGTTTTCCGCTATCTTTTGCCATAGCGGCGAGGCTTAAGTTAAAGGGACCGATACCAATACCTATCAAATCCTTCGCGGACATCTTTCTGTTCCTTATGTTTTTAGGATATTTTGGAAACTCTGTTAAGCATAGGCCAGCCGCCAGCCGCTGACATATTTCTCGATAACTTATCGAAATATTCCTAAACTCAGTCACTTCGCTATTTCTTACTCAATGATTAAAAAGGATTTGCTATGACCCGCCTGCGCCGTTTTAAACAAGTTGATGTGTTCACCGCTGAGCCGCTGAAGGGCAACGCACTGGCCGTGATACTTGATGCTGAAGGGCTGACAGACGCCGAGATGTTTGCGATGGCCCGCTGGACTAATCTTGCGGAAACGGCGTTTGTGCTCAAACCGACTTCACCGCAAGCGGATTATCGTGTGCGGATTTTTACCACTGATAAGGAGCTGCCGTTCGCCGGACACCCGACGCTGGGCACCGCGTACGCGCTGTTGCAAAGCGGGTTGCAGCCGAAAAATCCGGGCTATCTGATTCAGGAATGTGGTGTCGGGCTGGTGCAGGTGAAACAGCTGACAGAAGGCGGACAGGCATTTTCTGCGCCATCTGCGGCGCAGACGCCACTTGATAGTCAGCACCTTGAACTGCTAACCACGGCGTTACGAGGCGGAAAAATTCAGGCGGATGTCACACCGGTCGAAGTCGATATGGGGATTATCTGGCTGGTGGTGCGGATGGAAAGCGCGCAGGAGTGCCTGAATATCACCCCCGATGCGGCAGCAGTCAGTCAGTTACAGAAACAGCTGGGGATTAACGGCATCGCGGTTTACGGTCTGCACGATAAAAATGGTCCGGCAGATTATGAAGTGCGGGCGATTATCGATGAGGAGGGTGTGCTGAAAGAAGATCCCGTCACCGGCAGCGCCAATGCCTGTCTTGCGCGGGTGCTGAAAGCGGCGAATTTCCCGGACGGCGCACAGATGGCACAAACTTACCGCGTGCGTCAGGGGACTAAACTCCAGCGCGATGGCCGCGTGACCGTGACGTTTGTCGATGGCGAGCCCTGGGTAGGCGGCGATACCTGTACGCTCATCGACGGCACGTTAGATCTCTGAGAAGCGTGATACCGGCGTTTGTTGCGCCGTCTGTAAAAGATGACTGAACGCCTGCATATACGGCGTGGCGTTCAGGTTATGGCGGTGCAGCAGCCAGGTGCGGTTTTTTACCGTCGTGCCGTCCACGTTAATAGGGCGGCGGAAAAAATGTTCCGGCAGCGGTAAATACGTAGCGACAATCGCGTATCCCAGCCCGTGTTCCACCATCGCCATACACACTTCCAGTTTATCGACTTCCATCGTGATATTCGGCGCATGTGAAAAGTTAGCATTCCACCAGCGCTCAATCAGTTGCGTGACATGCGCGCCGTGATGAATTTTTATTTGCGGCATATGCGGCAGCAGGGCGAAATCAAAATCCTGACTGTTAACCAGCACATAGTCGTCTTCCTCAATAAGATGTTTGGCTTCCTTCCAGTTAAAATCATCCTTCACCAGCGCCATATCAATTTCACCGCGCAGCAGTTTCTGAATGATTTCCTCACTAAAACCGCTCATCAGATTTACGCGGATCCCCGGATGTGTCTGCCGGAACTGGCTGAGTAACGGCGGCAGGCGATACGCGGCATAGTTGCTCGACACGCCCAGCGAAATTTCTCCCTGCTGTTCCTGATCCAGACTGTGCAGATTGAGTTTCAGCTGCTGCAAATCATTGAGTACAGTCACCGCGTGCTGCGCCAGATATTCACCCTGCGCGCTGAAAGTCAGCCCTTTTTGCCCGTCTTCAAACAACCGGATCGCCAGCTTGCGTTCAATCTGACGTAAACGGTAGCTGAGTGCGGGCTGCGAGGTATAAAGCTGCTCCGCCGCACGGGTAATGTTTTTATGCTGATATACCGCCCGCAGTATCAGCCAGTCTTTCTCGTTCATCGTTTTCCGCCGTCCGTAAATTCACTCAGCCATAAAATAATTTTTGCGTAAAAAGCGCAACAGATAAAAAGGCTCAATTTGACCGAAAACGCCAAAAGCCCTATTTCTGTTAGTTATAGAGACAAGTTATCGCAACGCCACAATCCATTCATCCGAAAATAATTTTTGGTTTTGCACCATCGCAGGGAATAAATATGTCGGATTGCACTACATCAGTTCATGACCACAACCCACACAAAGATCAGATTATCGCTGCCGTGGATTCACTCGCGCCGCAGGTCACCGCGCTGGCGCTGAATATTCATGCCAATCCGGAACTGAGTTTTGAGGAAGTAAATTCTGCGGCGGCGTTGATTGCGCCACTGAGGGCTGCTGGGTTTGAAATTGAAGAACAGCTTGGCGGCCTGCCTACGGCGTTTCGCGCGACCTTTGACAGCGGCAAGCCGGGGCCGGTGATTTCGCTGCTGGCGGAATACGATGCGCTGGTTGATCTCGGGCATGCCTGCGGTCATAACCTGATCGGCACCGCGTCGGTCGCTGCCGCGCTGGCGCTGAAACAGGTTTCCCCCCTGCTGACCGGCAAGCTCGAAGTGGTGGGAACGCCGGCGGAAGAAGAGGGCGGCGGAAAAATCATCCTCAGTGACAAAGGATTTTTCGACCACGTTGACGCGGTGATGATGTTCCATCCGCGCGACAAAACGATGGTGGTGCGTGGCGGTCTGGCCTGCGTCGATGCGGTGTTTAAATTCTATGGCAAAGCTGCGCATGCGGCGTCGGCACCGCAAAACGGGATAAGCGCACTGGATGCTGTGATCCACACCTTCAACGGCATTAACGCCTTGCGCCAGTTATTCACCGACGACGTGCGTGTCCACGGCATTATCTCCGACGGCGGCAGCGCCACCAATATCGTTCCGGCTTACAGCGAAGCGAAGTTCCTGATGCGTGCCAGTACGGTCAGAGGGCTGAGCATCGTTAAACAAAAAGTGTTTGATGCTGCGCGGGGCGCCGCGCTGATGAGCGGAGCACGTCTGGAAATCGAAGAGGGGCTGACTTACGCCGAACGTAATAACAATCTGACGCTGGCGGATTACTTCAAACAGAATCTCGAAATTCTCGGTGTGGAAGTGGTACCACCACCGAAAAGCGGCGGTATTGGTTCTTCAGATATCGGTAACGTCAGCCAGATTACGGCGGCCATCCACCCTTATATCCGCATTGGCGATGTATTACCGCACACACCGGAATTTGCGCAGGCCGCTGGTTCCCAGGCTGGTTTGCAGGCCATGTTGCAGGCGGCAAAGGCGCTGGCGATGACGACGATAGATTTGTGTCAGGACCAGGCAAAACTGTCGGCTGTGCGGGAAGAGTTTTTAGCCTGGAAGTCTCGTTTTAACTAAACAATCAAAATAATAACTTTGGGTGAGAGGACAACATTATGATGATAACAACACTGATGAAGAAGACACTGACGGCTGCCGTTCTGGCACTGACGTTTGGCAGTGCGCTGGCGCATGCCGAAGGGGAAACTTTGCGTGTGGCGGCAGATTTAGGTTATCCGCCATTCCAGTACCGTGACGCTGCTGGTATGCCAACCGGTTTTGAAATCGACGTAACCAACGCGATTTGCAGTGAGATGAAAGTAAAATGTGAATTTGTGGTCAGCAGTTTTGATGCCGAGATCCCGTCGCTTATCGCCAAAAAAGTCGATTTTATTTCACCGCAGGGCGCGACAGAAAAACGCCGTAAAGTGATCGACTTCAGCGATTTTGTCTATCACATTCCGACCAAACTGGTGGTGGCAAAAGGCAGCCCGCTGCTGCCGACGCCGGAATCGTTGCAGGGTAAACGTATTGCCGTGCAGCAGGGCTCGATTCAGGAAATGTACGCCAATACGTTCTGGCAGCCGAAAGGCGTGGAAGTGGTGGCTTACGCCGATCAGGACACCATTTATCAGGACCTGATTGCCGGACGTCTGGATGCGGCACTGAGCCCGGCGGTTGCCGTTACTTTCGGTTTCCTCAACAAACCGGAAGGCAAGAATTTCACCCTGACCGGCCCGGAAGTGCGTGACGACAAACTGTTCAGCATCGGCTCCTCTTACGGTCTGCGTAAGGGCGACGATCACATCAAAAAACTGCTCAATGACGGTCTGGCAAAAATCATCGCCGACGGTACCTGGGATAAGATTAAGACCAAATACTTTGGTCAGCTGGATATTTCAGTACATCAGGAGAAGGCCCAATAATGCTGCTGCGTCCGCCGGTTCGTGAACATTTATTGCCGCTGATGGACGGCCTGCTGCACGAGTTTTCCTCGCTGCACCGGCTTTCCGGTTGCGAGGATGCGGAACAGGCGGCGCGGCACCTGCTGTCTTTATTACAGGAACAGGGGCTGGACGCCCGTCTGATGCATTGCCCGCTGTACCTTAGCGATCCGCTAGCCGGACGTTTACGTTTGCCGGAACATCCTCAATGGCAGTGCGAAGCCAAAACCCGTTCATTCTCGGCACACTGTCCGCAGGGCATGGAAGGGCGCGCATATTACGATGCCGGAGCCTGTGAACCGCGCACAGATCTCGAATGGAAAAGCTGGGCGCAGGACGTAAGAGGCAAAATTGTGATCGCCGGGCAGGGCTTGGAAGATTACGTGCAACGCTTATGCGCGGCGGGCGCCACGGGGCTTATCCATATCTGGGGCTCGGCGGAAACGGCGCTGCATGAAGAAACTGTCGGGCCGGTCTGGGGCACGCCGGAACCGGACGATTTTTTGCGGTATCCGCGACTGCCGGTGATTTCCGTCAATCAGCAGGACGGCGAACGCTTGCTGGCGCAGTTGCAGCAACACCCGCTAATGACGCTGGAAATTGCCACGGAACTGAATTTTCACGTCGCCGAATGCAGTATGCCGGTGGTGGATATTCCCGGCGCCACGTCGGAATTCGTGCTGCTTTCTTCGCATTACGATTCCTGGCACGAAGGCGTCACGGACAACGCCACGGGGAATGCGCTGTGTCTGGCGATGGCGATCCATTTCCATCAGCAGCCACAAAAACTGCTGCGCGGCCTGCGGATTATCTGGTGGCCTGGACATTCCAACGCCCGCTACGGCGGCTCGACGTGGTACGCCGACAATTACCGCCAGCAGCTGAAGCAGCATTGTGTGGCGCACATCAACGTCGATTCGCCCGGTTGTCTTGATGCCGTGGACGTAGTGCTCAACGCCAGCGGCGCGGAATCGCACGTGTTTCTCAATGCCGCCGTGGAAGCCGTGACCGGTGAACCGGCGAGACGTATCACGCCGCTGGGCAAAGGCGGCGATCAGTCATTCTGGGGCTGTGGTTTGCCGCTGCATTTTGCGTTTCGCGAAGTGCCGCTGGAGAAAACCAGTCAGTCGCCGGGCAGTGGCGGAGGCTGGTGGTGGCACACCGAAGCGGATACTTACGATAAAGTGGATCTGAATATTCTCTGGCGCGATACGAAGATCCACGCGCACTGGCTGGAAAGTCTGCTGACGCAGCCCGCGCTGCCGCTGGATCCGCTGGCGTATCTGAACAGCTTGCAGCAATCACTGACAGAACTGATGCGCACTATTTCCTCTGAGTTTGATCTGAGGCCTGTGGCTGAAAAATTACAGCAATTGCAGCCCCCTCTGGCAGAACTGACAGTGAACTGGCAGGCAGATCCCCTGGCGTGGCAGCCGCAGCTGAAACAGGTGGTTGCCGGTTTGCATCGCCTGAGATACAGCTCGGTGGACGATTTTCATTATGACCTGAGTTATCGCGGTGGTGCGTTTCCCGGCTTTCAGGAGCTGGCCGCCCGGCGCGAAGATACCCCTGCACAAATGTGGCTGATGATGACCACGCGGTTTTGTCGTCAGCGTGATCGTGCCCTGTCGTTACTCGAAAATGTGGCGGTTATTTGTCGCTCATGACCAGCAGATACCGGCAGGCCAGATCACCCGTATTACTGAATGTGATGGGCAGGTCGACGCCAAAAGTCAGTGCATCGCCTGCCGACAATGCGTAATGATCCGCGCCACATCGACAGCATGACCTCCTGGTTTGCCACTAAACTGACCAATAACTTTCCGGTTGTCGGGCTGGAAGACGAACAAGGGACGCTGCTGGGTTTTGCCAGTTACGGCACGTTCCGCGCCTGGCCTGCGTATAAATATTCGGTCGAACATTCCATTTATATTCATAAAGATCATCGTGGAAAAGGGCTGGGTAAAGTCCTTCTGAACGCGCTGGTGAAGGCCGCCCGTGAGCAGGGCGTGCATACGCTGATTGGCGCGATTGACGCGGCCAACAGCGGCAGTATTGCTCTGCATGAAAAAAACGGATTCAGTCATACTGGTACAATTAAGCAGGCGGCATTCAAATTTGATCGCTGGCTGGATCTGGCCATTTATCAGATGATCCTCGACACGCCGTTAAAACCGGTGGCAGGCTGAAAGTCCGGCGCTGAATGAGAAAGCAAGGGCCGGAGGGCACACGGGATAATGGCGGCTTATGCTGACAGTCATCCAGTCGGGAAATGTGAGGCAGAAAAATGTCAGGTAAAACACAAGTCATCAATAATACGGCAGCGGTAAACTCATCCTGTGTGCAGAGTCAGGATCCGCGCTGGCAGGCGGTTGTCAGCTGTGATGCGAAAGCAGATGGCAGGTTTGTCTATGCTGTAAAAACGACCGGTATTTACTGCGCACCTTCGTGCCCGTCGCGCCAACCGAATCCGGAAAACATTCTTTATTTTGATAACCCCGAATTGGCTGAGCAGGCAGGATTTCGTCCGTGTAAACGCTGCCGCCAGGGGCTGATTTCACTGGCGCAGTTTCATGCTCAGCGCGTGACGCAGGCCTGCCGGTTGCTGGAAGAATCCGCCGAAATGCTGACGCTCAATCAGCTGGCTGCCGAAGTGGGCATCAGTGCTTATCACTTTCATCGTCTGTTTAAAGCGCAAACCGGAGTGACACCCAAAGAATACCAGCAGGCACAGCGCGCACGTCGTGTCCGTGAAAAGCTGGCAGATTCTGCAACGATCACCGAGGCTATTCACGCGGCGGGATATCCTTCTGATGGCAGGTTTTACGAAACCTCCGCTGCGATGCTGGGCATGACGCCGCAGAATTTCCGTTCCGGCGGAAGATATGTACGCGTCTGGTTTGCCATCGGCAAATCATCACTTGGCGATATTCTGGTTGCCGAAAGTCAGCGTGGGATCTGCGCCATTTTGCTGGGTGACGATCCTGAAAAGCTGATCAGTGAGCTGCAAAACAGTTTTCCACAGGCGGAATTACTGGGCGGCGATCCGGATTTCGAACAGCGAATTGCCTCAATCGTCGGCTTTGTGGAAGCACCACAAATCGGGCTGGATTTGCCACTGGATATTCGTGGTACGGCCTTTCAGCAGCGCGTGTGGCAGGCTTTGCGAGATATCCCGCCGGGGGATACCGTCAGCTATGCTGAGATTGCGAATAAAATTGGCTCACCTAAATCAGTCCGTGCCGTAGCCGGAGCCTGCGCTGCAAACCTGCTGGCGGTCGCTATTCCCTGCCATCGGGTGATTAAAACCGACGGTAATATTTCCGGTTACCGCTGGGGCGTGGAACGAAAACGCAGTTTGCTGGCGCGGGAAGAGAAAGGCTGACTATACTCAGCTGACTTTATGATTTTACAAACATTTTAATGATGAGGGATGCCGTGCCAGCCTGCACTTTACGGATTGCTGAACCAAAAGATATCGACTCACTTGCCCGGTTACACGTCGCCATCTGGCGCGATACGTATCATGAACTGGCACCGCCGGAAGCCTTTGCTGCGCTTGATGTTCCGCGCCGTAAATCCTTCTGGCAGGATAAGTTTGCGCATCCCGCCGCCGGTCAGGGCATTTTTATTGCGGAAGTCGATGGGGAATTAGCCGGGTTCAGTCTGGCTTCTGCTTCCTCAAATCCTGAATTTGGCGAGATGGCCGAAATCAAATTCTTGTATGTTTCGCCGGTATTTAAGCGTCAGGGGATTGGCAGATTACTGATTGCCAAAGCCGCAGCACATCTGGCGGAAGAAGGTTTCAAAAGTGCAGGATTGGGGGTTGTTGAAGGCAACGCATCTGCAATTGGGTTCTACAGTGCTTTGGGTGGCCGCGAAGCAGGACGCTATACCGACGCAGGTCCGCTCTGGCGTTCGCCAAATATTATCTATGCATGGCCTGATATAACGGTGTTGTCTGCGCTGAATTCCTGAGCCGCTGTTATCAAGGAATAAAGTCTGCCTGCGTCAGTGAATAACGCAGGCAATATGCATTAGCGCAGTTCTTCCAGACGTTGCTTCTGCTGACCTTCCGCACTGAAATTATCTGCACTTAACCAGCGGTCAAACGCTGCCTTAGAGGCTGGCCATTCGTGGTCGAGAACCGAGTACCAGCAGGTGTCGCGGTTGTGGCCTTTGTTAATGATGGCCTGACGGAACATGCCTTCATATTCAAATCCGAAACGTTTAGCTGCCAGTTTTGACGGCTCATTCAGACTGTGGCATTTCCATTCGCAGCGGCGATATTCCAACGTATCAAACAGATAACGTTGCAGCAGGTAAATGGCTTCGGTGCCAAAACGTGTGCGTTTCATCAGCGGTGACCAGTTCACCCAGCCAATTTCGGCGACGCCATTTACTGCATCAATACGCATCAGAGAAACACTGCCCACTGCACGCTGTGTTTCGTTATCGACAACAGCAAAAAATAAAGGGTCCTGACTTTTTTCCTGCTGGGAAATAAACATGTCGCAATCTGCCTGAGTGGCAGGGCGATCGACGGCAAGATAAGTCCAGTCACGGTTGTCATCAATGCTGTGCCAGGCGTTAAATAAATCCTGACTGTGACGTTCACAGGACAGTGGCTCAAGATGACACCAGATGCCATCAAGCTGCACGTGTTCAGGGCGCTCACGGGGTTGCCAGTCGGGAAGGGCGTCACCAATGGGTTGGCCAAAGTGGTTAAGGGTGGTCATAGCAGTTTCCATTTTACTATTAATGAGGTTCCATAAAATCAGAATGGAATAGCAGCCGCAACCCGCACATTAATAAAAATCCGGAAAGCGGGCTCCGGCCCGCTTCATTAATACAGGCTGATTATAAGCGCCCGGCACTTCCGCAGATCCTGATTTTTTCTTCCACGACTTTTTGCATCGCGAGTTTCCCCGGCACGATGTATTTTCGCGGATCGTTAGCGTCCGGATGTTCTGCAAAATACTCTTTCACAGCACCTGCAAAGGCAATTTTCAGTTCGGTGGCGACATTCACTTTGCAGATGCCCAAACCGATAGCCCGGTGGATCATCTCCTCCGGAATACCTGAAGCGCCGTGTAAAACCAGTGGAATATCGACCTGCTGACGGATTTGCCCAAGACGGGTGAAATCCAGTTTAGGTTCTCCCTGATACAAACCGTGGGCTGAACCAATGGCGACCGCCAGCGAATCAATTCGAGTGGCTTCAACAAAGTGTTTCGCCACGACCGGATCGGTAAAGAAGCTGTCGCCTTCTTTCACCACCAGATCGTCTTCCTGCCCCCCCAGACGCCCTAACTCTGCTTCGACACTGACATCAAAGCCATGACAAAGCCTGACGGCTTCGCACACCTGTTTGATATTGTCTGCCAGCGGAAAATGTGAGGCGTCGATCATGACGGAGCGGATCCCAGCGCGGACTTTACCTTCAATGTCAGCATGATCCTCATGATGATCCAGATGCAGAGCCAGCGGAATACGGTACTTACGCGCGGCTTCCTGGCATATCGAGATCAGATAGTCTGTTCCTGCATAGCTGAAAGTGCCTGGCGTGCCTGCCAGAATGACTGGCGAATTCATGGCTGCTGCGGTTTCAGCCACCACTTGCACAGTTTCGAGATTGTGGACGTTGAAAGCCGGTACTGCATAGCCTTCGCGCTGAGCGGCAAGCAGCATTTCCCTGTTTGAAATCAGATACATTTTTTCAGCTCCCTGTCATATCCAGTAAAATTTTACCTGTCATCGGCTTCCCTGCGAGTGCCGTAACTTCCCTGACAAATTCTTCCGGGGCTCCAACACTTGCAATCAGCGCTTCCAGATTTATCTTTTCCTCTGCAAAAAGTTGTGTCGCTTGCTGCCATTCACTGCCCGGCCAGGGAGCAGAATAATTCATCCAGCTACCCAGCAATGTCAGTTCTTTGCGCAAGATATGGCTGAATGTAGAGACGTCCAGGGTAAGGTCTTTGTGCAATGTTCCCACAAGCGCTATCTGAGCTTTTGGGCCCGCAATATCGAGGGCAAGTGCGACCGTTTGCGGTGTACCCGCTGTTTCTATGATCAGCTGGTTAAAGCGTCGTTCCTGCGTTTTCTGACGAATATCGTCGGCGCTCAGCGTCGCGCTGTTGAAGGCATGACTGGCTCCGGTTTCCAGCGCAAGGGCCAGACGCTGAGGGTTGATATCAATGGCTGTGACCGATTTTGCACCCAGCGCACTTGCCGCCTGAATGATGAGTTGTCCGATGGTGCCTGCGCCAATCACTATGACCTCTTTGTCCTGACAACCCCCGGCCAGTTTAAGGGCATGTAAACCAACTGTGATGGGCTCCAGGAATGCACCCTGCAAAAGGGTGGCATTTTCCGGCAATTTGAATAAATTTTTGCGGGATACTACCGCATATTCAGCATGCCCTCCCTCGCGGCGGGAGCCAATAAAGTCGTAATGTTTGCACTGTGAATAGGCCGCTTTCTTGCACTCTTCACATTCAAAGCAAGGGAGTAATGGTACACAGGCCACGGCATCTCCTTCCTGCAAATCGTGAATGTCTTGTCCGATACTGACGACATGACCGCTAAATTCATGCCCAAGAGTGATGGGATAAAAATGTGAGCTGTTGGCGAATATTCGCGGGATATCTGATCCACAAAGCCCGGAATAGGCGATACGAACCAGCACATCACCGGAACCCTTGAGTGCCGGCACCGGACGTTCTTCAATCCTCATCTTCCCGCCGGTGTGTACCACAACAGATTTCATAGTCAGTTTCCTTGAGCGGGGTGATCCCCCGCTGAGATGATGTTAAGCATTGGCCTGTGCAATAACTGCCAGTTTTTCTGCCTGAGTAAACTGACGGGCACGACGCCATGTCAGGAAAACTCCAATGGCGTATATGACGCCGATGACACTCAGTCCTGCGATATTCTTCAGTGTGCAAAGCTGGATCAGCAGATAGGTGATGGGTGAACCGCCCTGATCCATAGACGCCACTCTTCCACCTGCGGTAAGCGCACCGGCATTGGCTGCCAGCTGTGTATGCAGATCGATAGTCTGAGTCGCAATCCACAACGTGATGCTCATGATGATGCAGCCGGAGATAAGGGTGCGGAACAAGTTGCCCTGATGCACGGCGACAGCAATGGCAACGAAGAAACCGATGGTGGCGAGATCCCCAAACGGCAGGACCTGATTACCGGGTACCAGTACGGCAATTAAAATGGTCAGTGGAATGAAGATCAGGCTGGCAGAAACCACCGCGGTATGACCGAGCAGAAGGGCGGGATCCAAACCAATCAGGAATTCCTGTCCGCCAAAGCGGGCTTGCAAACGGGTACGGGCATGGCGGGCGATGGGCGTTAAACCATCCATAATCGGTTTGATGACTCGTGGCATCAAGAGCATCACTGCCGCTGTCTTCACGGCCAGTTGCAGTACGCTTTTAACGTCGTAACCGGCGAGGAAACCAATAATCAGTCCCATGACAAAACCGACGGTGACCGGTTCCCCAAAGGGGCCGAAACGTTTTTGAACATCGTCAGCGCTGAAATGAATTTTGTTAAGGCCCGGGATTTTTTCGATAATCGTATCGACCAGCACAGCAATCGGGCCGAGATAGGCCGAAGAACCGTGCGGGATCGCAATGCCATCAAGATTAAAGAAATCTCTGGTATCTTTCGCAAACCAGTCGCCCAACTTGTAGACAAACGCTGCATGTACCACAACACCCATTATTCCCAGCCAGTAAGAACCGGTGGCCAGATGCAACATGGCACCCGTAAAAGTCATGTGCCAGATGTTCCAGATATCTACATTCACAACACGTGTCATGCGGGTCAGTAACATCACAATATTCACTCCGATGGCAATCGGAATGGCAACCAGCGCAATTTGTGAAGCCCAGGTCATTGGGGATGAGCCCGGCCAGCCAATATCAACCACCTGCAGGTTGATTTCAAAATGCTCAGCCATCGCTTTCGCTGCGGGCCCGATGGAGTCGAGCATCAGGCCGATCACTAATCCGATACCGACAAAACCTATGCCGATGTGAATTGCCGATTTAAAAGAATCCCCCAGTTTCATCCCCAGTATCAGAGAGAAAACGATGATGACGCCGGGCAACATCACCGTCGGCCCGAGATCGAGGATGTAGCGCATTATTTCAGTAAACATGGCTTACTCCTGTAACAGGGTCAGTATTTGCTGGCGCAATGTATCCATGCCCACACCCGAGATAAAAGGCATTCCGTGGACGACCGGAATGTTGCCGAATGTCCGGTCAACTTTGGCAGTGGTACAGATCAGATGAGCGACGTGCATATAGGTTTCGATCTCCGTTACGCGACACTGCACGAGATCCACTTGTATGCCGTGCGCTTCACACAGTTCTTTGATTTCTTCTGCTGCCAGCGTAGATGTGGCTACGGCTCCGCCACAGGCGACAATAATTTTTCGCTTCACGTTAAGGTTCCTTAATAGATTGTTTTTGATATTATTTTTTAGATAAGACGTCAGATTCAATGCTGAGAATACGTTCAGGTGCAAACTGCGGATCGCTTCTCCGGTGGTGAGATAAAGATGTGTTGTTGAAACAGTTCAGAAAGCTGCGCTTCGGGTACGGTCAGTAAGCTTTCACAAAAAACGGGATCCTGTAGCTGGCCGAATAACTGGCGTAATAACTTCAGCTGTTCGGACGGATGCGTGACTATCAGAGCAATGATCAGTGATGCCGGGATGGTTCCGTCGTCATCGGCCTGAAAAAATTCCACCGCGGTATCAGGCCGGATCAGATAAATGGCAGGGCTGCGGGCATGTGTCGCTTCGCAATGTGGAATGGCGACCGCGTGATGTTCCAGTTGGATCCCCGTTGGAAATTCCGCTTCGCGATTGAGCAGCGCTTGCGGATACGATGTTTCCACTATGCCTTCGAGAACCATTCGTTCACCGATATGCGTCAGCGCCTCGTGATGATCCGCAAAACTGATGCCTGTTTTGACGAAAATCTCGCAGTTATGCATGGCAGGAACCTTCCTGAACGGTTTGCTGAGGCGTGCAGCCAAAGTGATAGGCACGTAAAACATCCTGAATTTTATCGATGATAAGTTCGTGCGGGCAGCTGACGAGTTCGCCGCTCATCACCCGTTCAAACTGAGCAGGAAGGTACTGGCTCAGTAAGCCCAGAGGGATTGTCACTGATTGCAGGTTGGCGATTAACACCTCCATCGCCCTGTTAATGCGCGCATGAGGCCAGTAGTAGCGAATACGGTCGGACAGGCTGAAATGCAGGTCGATGATCGAGAGGCTGAATGTCGGGTGGTAATATTTTTTCCAGTAACCAGGTTCATCCAGCATGACGCTGTCGATAACCGTCAGGATTTGGCTGCGCGACTCAGGCGCAATCAGTACCTGTTCAATGTTTGCCAGTGCAAAAACGGCTTCCCGCAGTGCAAACGTCAACGCGGGACCGACTTTCAAGATGGCGAAGTGATCATTGACCAGACTTCGGTAGGAATCGCGGGTCTGGTAATCGGTGGAATGTGCCTCGTAAATTAGCGTGGTAGTCTCAATATAAGCGGACAGATCCCGGGCGAGTTCGGGCTGGTAGTGGATAACACGGCTATGATCGAACTCAACACCTGGCTGAACGACGACCGCGATGATCCTGCCAATTGCATCATCCAGTCCGAGCTCACAAAATGCCTGATGGTGCATATCGAGAGTTGCTTTGGCGTCTGCGGCTTTAGTGATATGAACATGCTCAATGGCGGAAGACTCACCGCCGGGCACCGGAACCTCTGTACCAATGACATAGGTCAGCAGCTTCTTCTGTTGTGGCGTTGCTACCCTTTCTGCAACCTGGCATAAACGCGCTGCGCGCTGAGCCACCATGAAGGGATCCAGAGGGACAGGATCGTCCGCGCAGGACATAGACGCATCCAGATGAATTTTGCTGAACCCGGCTTCGACATAGCGGGCAATCAGCACCTCGGCTTTTGCCATCGCACTTTCGGCGCTTTCGTTCTGCCAGCAGTTAGGCCCCAGATGATCCCCGCCTAAAATCAGACGATGTACCGGGAATCCCATTTTCTCGGCTATCGTGAGAACGAAATCGCGAAAATCCATCGGCAGCATGCCGGTATAACCGCCAAACTGATTGACCTGATTAGAAGTGGCTTCGATCAGCACTTTGCGATCCGTATGCAAATCTTCACGTAATGCCGCTTCAATCACCAGCGGGTGTGCAGAGCACACTGAACAGATGCCAGCCCTTTCACTTGTCTTGTGTTTAGCAATAATGTCTTTCATTTTATGCCTCCGTTTATTTTCGATGAGGATCGTACCTTTACGAAAGGCAAACAATAGCGTTTTCTGCATTATGTGATGGTGATCGAAATGTTTCGTAAGTCTATTGCATTCGTTTGCTTTCGTTTGAGGTGGCTTGTCGGAAAATGAAAAGATACAATAGGGTTCAGCAGTGCAGGGACGTCGGGAGTTGCTATGATTCACATCGCAGGGAATTTTTACTCCTCATTAAGGTGCCTTTTGTTTACACTGTGAGGAAGATGACCTTTCGGATTACTCATAATGAATACATATGAACGTCGTAATAAAATCATTGATTTAGTGAATGAGAATGGCAGTGTTCTTGTGACGGAACTTTCGAGTGCTTTCGAAGTTTCGGAAGTAACCATTCGTTCGGATCTAAGTTTGCTGGAACAAAAAGGAGCATTGAGCCGCTTTCATGGTGGTGCGGCAAAATGGACTGCGAAGGAAGCTTCCGGTCACGAAAAACAGCCGGGAGAATTGGTTTTAGAAGAGCGCTATCTTCAGGCCAGCGACCCCAAAAAACGTATCGCACAGGCCGCGGCTGCCATGGTTAAGCCCGGAGATACGGTGATCCTCGACAGCGGAAGCACAACGATGCTTCTGGCCGAAGAGCTTGTAAAATCAGGCGATATAACGGTTATCACTAATAATCTCCCCGCGGCTTTTGTTTTGTCTGAAAATCCAGACATCACACTGGTGGTTTGTGGTGGAACGCTGCGGCATAAAACCCGATCATTACATGGCAATATCACTGAATATGCGTTGCAGGGCATTGTGGCCAACCTGATGTTTGTGGGGGCTGATGGTCTGGATGCGGCCACTGGGATCACTACTTTTAACGAAGGCTACAGCATCAGCGGAATCATGGCCGATGCAGCACAGCACGTTGTCGTTGTGACGGATTCCACTAAATTTGGGCGCCGCGGTTACAACCTTGTTCTGCCGATGGAAAAAATCGACACCATCATCACAGACAGCGAAATAACGGAAGATGCTTGTACAGCTTTGAAACGGACGTCAACTAAACTCATTCTTGTATAGCCTTTTAAGCGTTGGCATAAGATGGCGCTGACTATAAACTTGCTTTGAAAGAGAGGATATGGGGTGTTTCGATGGTTGCGTAGTATCACGCAGATAATGTGATGCTTTACAGTAACGGGGATCTGGTAGTGGAAGATTGCTCGCGGGAAATGCCTGTTGCAGAGCGCGGGTCATACGACAGGCAAAGGTGATGTCAGGACTTTTTGTTGTACACCTCAAAGGTGAAATATTTCTTTTCCAGCTTTTCGAAGGTGCCGTTTTTGTGGATTTCAGCGAGCGCATTATTAATTAATGAGAGATGCGTCTGGTCATCTTTACGCAAACCAATTGCAGTTCCTTCCCCTAAATAGCGGGTATCAGTTAAAGGCTCACCAGCGAACGCATAATCAATGCCTTCCCTGGTTTTTAGAAAGCCAGTCTCAGCCGCGGCAGCGTTAGTCAACGTGACATCGATACGTCCAGATGCCAGATCCTGATTCACAAAATCCTGATTCTGATAGGAAACTACACTCACACCTTTCTTCTGCCATTCACCTTGCGCGTAAGCTTCCTGAGTGGTGCCCTGAGCCACACCGACAGTTTTACCTTTCAGCGAATCTGCCGTGGGTTGTAGGTCACTGCCTTTCTTTGCAATCAAAATACTCGGCACGTGATAAAGCATGTCGGAAAAATTGACCTGCGTTTTACGTTTTGGCGTCATCGACATTGCCGAAAGTACCGCATCAAATTTTTTGGCATTCAGCGCCGGGATGATGCCGTCATAGGCGGTTTCAACCCATTCACATTTCACTTTTGCCTGCGCGCAAATCGCGTTGCCTAAGTCGATATCAAAACCGACCAGCTGGCCGTTGGGCGCTTTAGATTCAAAAGGTGGGAAAGAAGGATCGACACCAAAGCGCAGCGTGGTTTCTGCGTGTGCCATGCCGCTGGTGGTGCATAATGCTGCGATGGCCAGCAAGGTGCTTTTTTTCACAAGTGTTCTCCGGTGGTACCCAATAAAAACAACCCCCCGTCCGGTTGCGGCGAGGGTAAAAGAGTTATGTCTGTTTTGAATATGACGACTAGGCTCATTATGGTCAAGCGACAAACTTGTGTTCAAAACGGGCAGCAGTGTGAGATAGGGATGATTGGTTTTTGGGCAGAACAAGTCAGGGGATAAAAACGGTTATAGCAGGGTAAGTTCTGCTATGCATTTTAAAAACAACAGGATAGAAAGATATGGGAGCAGATAACAGGCAATAAAAAAGCCGCAAACCCTTGCGGGCTGCGGCTTTCTTTGCGGTAACGGTCTTATCTGGTAATAACCGAAACCTTGTTTGGTGGAGCTGGGGGGATTTGAACCCCCGTCCGAAATTACTACACCGTCGGCACTACATGCTTAGTCCAATCTTTACATTCGCCGGTTAGCTGCGGATGGACACGCCACTAACAAACTATCCTGATTGGGTTTAACGCTTTCACCCCAGGCAAGGTGTCCACGCGATCTCTTTTGGGTTTGACCTCTCTTGATCCCCGTCCTAAGAGCGGAGGCTAGGGAGAGAGGGCTCTTAGCAGGTTATTAAGCTGCTAGGGCGTAGTTTTCGTCGTTTGCGACTATTTTTTTGCGGCTTTTTACGAGGCAAACCGCCCCTCGGCATGCTCCTTGGGCTTCGCAAATCCCGTCGAATCCAGAATCAGCCCCAAGTACTATTACGCAGTATACCAGAAAAAGAACATGCTAAGCCAGAGACTTAGCGGTTTGAGTTCTTCATGATACGTGCTTTGTCTACTTTCCATTCACGATCTTTAATGTCATCGCGCTTATCGTGCTCTTTCTTACCTTTAGCCAGGCCGATTTTCACTTTTGACCAGGCGTTTTTCCAGTACAAAGAGAGTGCAACGACAGTGTAACCATCACGACTGACTTTTCCGAACAGCGTTTCTAATTCACGCTTTTTCAGCAGTAATTTTCTTGTACGGGTTGGGTCGCAGACGATATGACTCGACGCCACGTTAAGAGGTTGAATGGTTGCGCCGAATAAATAGGCTTCACCGTCGCGGAATGTGACATAGCTGTCAGAGATGTTTGCTTTACCAGCACGCATCGATTTGACTTCCCATCCCTGCAAAGCAAGCCCCGCCTCGATTTCATCTTCAATGAAATATTCATGGCGAGCGCGTTTGTTCATCGCGATAGTCGCGGAACCGGGTTTATGTGCTTTTTTCTTTGTCATAGTGATACTTATTATACTGTAAGCGATGCCGATTGAAATCCCCACGCTGTCAGAGTGGGGTGTTTTTCCTGTTTGTGGCGACCTGTGCTTCGTAGTTTTTATTACCGCGCGGATAAATGGTATTATCTGTACGTTTTATGACACCTGGAAAATGATATGCCACAGATAAGTCGTTCTGCGCTTGTACCGTTCAGCGTGGAACAGATGTACACCCTGGTTAATGATGTCGATGCCTATCCGCAGTTTCTGCCCGGTTGTACCGGCAGCCGCATTTTAGAAAACAGCGATACGTCCATGACCGCCGCCGTTGATGTTTCGAAAGCGGGCATCAGTAAGACTTTTACGACCAAAAATACGTTAATCAGCAATAAGCGCATTGATATGCAACTGGTCGATGGTCCTTTCCGCAAACTGACGGGAGGATGGGATTTCATCGAGCTTAGCCCCGATGCCTGTAAAGTTCAGCTTAGCCTTGATTTCGAATTTACCAATAAATTGATTGAGTTAGCATTCGGGAAAATCTTTAAAGAACTTGCAGGCAGCATGGTTCAGGCGTTCACGCTGCGCGCAAAAGAGGTTTACAGTGTCTGAGATCCGCGTTGAAGTGGTATACGCGCTGCCAGAACGTCAGTATCTGCGCACGGTAAAACTGGAAGAAGGAAGCAGCGTGGAGCAGGCCGTTAAGGCTTCCGGGTTGCTTGATTTACGTAGTGATATCGATTTAAAACAGAACAAACTGGGTATCTACAGTCGTCCGGTAAAGCTTGCTGATACAGTGAATGACGGAGATCGTATTGAGATTTACCGGCCATTAATTGCTGACCCGAAAGAGCTGCGGCGGATACGCGCCGAACGTTCTAAAAAATAAGGCGCCTCAGGCGCCTTATTTTTTTACCCTGAAAGATGATTTTTGGCAGTCACCAGAGACCATCACACCGGGGCGATTTATTTTTGATCGCTCAGCTTCGGTTTGTTGTCGATATTAGTCAGCTCACCCGCCTGGTTGAAGGTCAGCGTTAACGTTTGCTGTGTTATACCTTCGTGGCCTGGCTCCTGACGGAACACGTAATACCAAACATCATTGCCAAACGGGTCATGCAGCATCGGCGTGCCAAGAACATAAGCAACTTGTTGTTTAGTCATACCGGTATGAATTTTTTGAACGTCAGCAGGAGATAAGTAATTCCCCTGGTTGATATCAGGCCGATAAACCACCTTTTCCAGAGTGGAACAGCCCGCAGTAAGCATTACAAGAGCTACAGCGGCGGCAGTTAGCGTTTTACAGCGCATAGTCATTACATTCCTTTAGGGCATAAGATGCCGATGATAATAGACCTTTCATCAGTTTGAAACCTTTGCGGGGCACCTGTATGACCGCTTAAATGTAAAAAAGTTGAGCTTTTTACGCAGCGAGCAGCTCTTTTGCATTGGCCAGCGTGTTTCGGGTGACTTCACTTCCGCCCAGCAGACGCGCCAGTTCCTGCAAACGCGCCTTTTTATCAAGCCGGTTCATTTGCGTTTCTGTCACTTCGCCGTCGGTTTCTTTGCTGACAAAATAATGCTGATGTCCGCAACCTGCAACCTGCGGCAGGTGAGTTACGCACATAACTTGTGTTGATTCACCTAACTGGCGCAGCAGACGGCCGACAATGGCTGCCGTTGGTCCGCTGATACCGACGTCCACTTCATCAAAGATAAGCGCAGGTGTTTCCATTTTTTGTGCCGTAATCACCTGGATTGCCAGCGCGATACGGGAAAGTTCACCGCCTGAGGCCACTTTAGCCAGCGCCTGGAGAGGTTGTCCCGGGTTGGTGGTGACCTGGAATTCAAGACGGTCAGCGCCTTCCATATTCAGGTGTTCCGGTTCGAACTGGACCTGAATTTTGAATTTACCGTGCGGCATGGAAAGTGCCTGCATGCTTTGGGTGATCAGATGCGTTAGCTCATCGGCGAAATACTGGCGTTTCTCGTGCAGCTGTTCGGCAATTGCTACAGCCTGCTGATAATGACGCTGTACCGCTTCGCTCAGCTCTGCCTGGTTAGTTTCCTGATCATCCAGTGCCTGTTGTTCTTCGAGTAACTGACGGTGCAATTCAGGCAGTTCTTCTGCGCTGACATGATGTTTACGCGCCAGATTCATCTGGCGGGACAAGCGCTGCTCCAGCTCATATAAACGGTTTGGATCCATATCCAGGCGTTCGCTGTAATGGCGCAGTTCATCGCTGGCTTCGCTGACCTGAATGGACGCGTCATCCAGCATTATAATCAGATCGTTCATTTTGCTGTCGAGTTCAGCCAGTTCGGTCAGCTGATTACGGGCGGTGTAAAGCAAGCGCACGATGTTTTGCTCCTCACCATCTGCCAGAAGGTACAGGGCGCTCTGGCTCAGTGAAAGCAGTTGCCCGCTGTTTGCCAGACGTTTGTATTCTTCATCGATTTGTTCGTACTCACCGGCCTGAGGAGCGAATTCGTTTAGCTCTTTCAGCTGATACTGCAATAGCTGACGGCGCGACTCACGCTCGCTGACTTGTTGCTGATATTGCGCCAGCTGACGGCAGCTGTGATGCCAGTTTTGGTAAGCTTTGCGCATTTCTGCCAGCAGCACAGGTTGGTCGGCATAAGCATCGAGCAAATCTTTCTGATGCTCAGGTTTAAGCAGAAGCTGATGGGCGTGTTGTCCGTGAATTTGGATCAGATGCTGGCCGAGTTCACGAAGCTGTGACAGGGGAACGGGTGTGCCGTTAATAAAACCACGGGAACGACCGTCGCTGCTGATGGTACGACGCAGCAGGCAATCCTGTCCTTCGTCGAGCTGGTTTTCTGACAGCCAGTGTTTTGCGGAAGGCGTATCAGCCAGAGTGAAGCGTGCGCAGATATCGGCACGACTGGCCCCCAGACGCACCATGCTGCCGTCTGCCCGACTGCCGAGACAAAGTCCGAGCGCATCAATAGCGATGGACTTGCCGGCACCGGTTTCGCCGGTGATTGCCGTCATACCGGCATGAAAATCGATTTCTAATTCGCGGACAATGGCAAAGTTACTGATAGTTAATTGCGCCAGCATGATCACCTTCCTGTACATAACAACAGACCTGTAATTACATACAGTATAAACTGGTTTTATATACAGTAAAGGGGCTGGCGAATTATTTTTATCTGATCAGAAGAGTTTTTTTGACCATCCAAGTTTCGTGCTTAATGTATTGAAATAGCTGTAGTCTTTCGGGTGGATCAGATTCAGATGGAACTCACTGCGGCGGATTACCACTTCTTCACCCGGCTGAATAGGCAGGGCAATCTGGCTGTCACAGCTGATTTCCAGATCATTGCTCATATGTGAGAAGCGCAGACAAATCGTACTGCTGCTGTTGATGACCAGCGGGCGCGCAGAAAGTGTGTGCGGGAACATCGGCACCAGCGCGATAGCTTCCAGGGTTGGTGTCAGGATCGGGCCGCCACCTGAAAGCGAATACGCGGTAGAGCCGGTCGGTGTCGAAATAATCAGACCATCTGACCGCTGGGAAAAGGCAAATTTGTCGTCAATATAGACTTCAAATTCAATCATATGCGCTACTTTTCCCGGGTGAAGGACAACTTCATTAATGGCGGTGCTCACGCGGCATTGCTGGTCTTTGCAGCGTACCATCGCCTCCAGCAGGAAACGTTGTTCGCTGATGTATTCGCCCTGCAGAACGTCATCGAGTTGCTGTAAAGCGTTGTCCGGATCCAGATCGGTCAGAAAACCGAGATTGCCACGGTTGATGCCGATGACTTTGATGTCATAGCGCGCCAGAACGCGTGCGGCGCCCAGCATATTACCGTCACCGCCGACAACAACGGCCAAATCAGCCAGTTTGCCGATTTCCGCCAGACTGCCCGTGGTGGCGCCTTCCAGAGCTAAATCCTGCGCCACCTGTCGCTCAACAATGACCTGATAACCTTTTGAGATTAACCAGTGGTAAAGCATTTCATGGGTGGCAAGTGCCGAAGGATGGCGAGGATGTCCGACAATCCCAATGCACTCAAATTTTTTATTCATCGCTGTGGTTATCCTCAGCAGGTTGTGATGACTCCTGCATTATGACCGGTTTCATTAAAAACCAAACCTTGAAACCCCGGTTTTGATCCCCATAATAAGCCAACTAGCAAGATTAATGCTAAAACGCGGAGAGATTCATGAGTAGTAAAGAACATAAGACACCTGACGAGCAAGTCTCTGAAGAACTGAATCAGGAACAAGAGCTGCATGCGCAAGCGGAAACTCAGGCGGCAGATGTCGTTGACCCGCGCGATGAACGTATTGCTGAATTGGAAGCACAGCTGAAAGAACTCCAGCAGCGTGAGCGTGACAGCCTGCTGCGTGCGAAAGCGGAAGTGGAAAACATCCGCCGCCGCACCGAACTGGATATCGAGAAAGCGCATAAATTCGCTCTGGAGAAATTCTCCGGCGAGTTGCTGCCTGTTATCGATAATCTGGAACGTGCTCTGGATCTGGCTGATAAATCCAATTCAGAACTGGCAGGTTTGATTGAAGGCGTCGAGCTGACCCTGAAATCTCTGCTGGATGCTGTGCGCAAGTTCGGTATGGAAGTGGTTGGCGATATCCACGTGCCTTTCAATCCTGAACTGCACCAGGCGATGACGATGATGGAATCCGAAGAGCTGGAACCTAATCACGTACTGATGGTGATGCAGAAGGGCTACACGCTGAACGGCCGTCTGTTACGCCCGGCAATGGTAGCGGTTTCCAAAGCCAAAGCCTGATTCTGTTTTTAGCAGACTGATATAACGAAAGAGGCACCTTAGCAGGTGCCTCTTTTTTATGCCTGTTCGGGGAGTACAGGCACCCAGTCAATTGGTGCCAGACCCTGTTGTTCCAGTAAGGCATTCGCCTGCGAAAAATGCTTGCAGCCCAGAAAACCCCGATGTGCAGAAAGCGGTGAAGGGTGCGGTGCTTTCAAAACATGGTGTCGGTTGCGATCGATAATATTGCCTTTCTTCTGCGCGTGAGAGCCCCAGAGCAAAAAGACAATCCCTTCACGATTTTCGTTCAGCGCGGCTATCACTTTGTCGGTAAAGGTTTCCCAACCGAGTTTCGCATGTGAATGTGCCTGGCCGCCTTCAACGGTTAAGACCGTATTTAGCAGCAGTACGCCCTGCTCGGCCCAGCTTTGCAGATAGCCATGAGCAGGGCGTTCGAAACCGGGAATATCAGTGACCAGTTCTTTATACATGTTCACTAAAGAAGGCGGTGCGGGAATGCCGGGCCGCACGGAAAACGATAATCCATGAGCCTGATTGGGGCCGTGATAAGGATCCTGACCCAGTATCACTACTTTGACGTCAGCCAGTTCCGTTGAGCGGAAGGCGTTAAAAACGTCGTGCTGCGGGGGATAGATTGTTTTGCCTGCCGCGCGTTCTGCCGCAACAAACTTCAATGTATCCACGAAATACGGTTTTTCTTTTTCCTGACCAATCACGTCATGCCAGGTGAGAGTAGTGGACATTGACGCTCTCCTTTTGAAGGTAATTTTAGCTGGCTGTAGCTTACCTGCTCATCCTGTTGAGTGAAACCCGTCTGAGCTTTTGCTGATGTTTATCTGCAACTTAACGTTCTATGCAAAATTTGTTGATAATTTACAAAAAAAATTTAACCAGGAGTCTTGGAAAAATTGATATAAAACATAAATATGCTGTGACGAAGAAATACCCACACTCCAAAGATTGATATTTATCAAAGAATGCAGGGTGCTCTGCTGTTATATCTGACATCAGGAAAACAGGTTGTGGTCTGGCCTGACATCAATCAATTGACAGTATCGTAGCCAACTTGGAGGCAACATATGATCACCGGGATCCAAATTACTAAAACCGACAACGAAGCGCTGAAAAACTCTTTCTGGCTGCTCGATGATGAAAAAGCAGAAGCTCGCTGTGTGTGTGCAAAAGCGGGTTTTGCGGAAGATCAGATTGTGGCTGTCAGCGATCTTGGCAAGTTTGAATACCGTGAAGTGCCGATGGAAGTTCAGCCGACGGTGCGCGTGGAAGGTGGTCAGCACCTGAATGTTAACGTGCTGCGTCGTGAAACTCTGGAAGATGCGGTTAAGCATCCTGAAAAATACCCACAGCTGACCATTCGTGTGTCTGGCTATGCGGTACGTTTTAACTCACTGACTGCTGAACAGCAGCGTGATGTGATTACCCGTACTTTCACTGAAAGCCTGTAATCTCTTCTGAGCCTTTGAGTTTTCAGATAGTAGCAGGAATAAAAAAACCGCCTTTCGGGGCGGTTTTTCTTTGCATCAAATCAGGCCAGATTAAGAGGCGTCTTTTGCCGCATCAGGCTTAACGCGGCGCTTGCCGACGTTTTTGCTGTCACGATGGCGAACTTTCACTTTCACCTTCGATTTTTCCTGCGTTGCTTTCTGCTTCTCTTTACGTTTTGCCAGCACTTTCTTCGATGGCTTACCGGTCACTTTTTCGCTAGGTGCTTTGGTCTTAGGACGGAAGCCTTCCAGCACGCGCGCTTTCAGTGGTTCGTTAAGATAACGACCGATTTTACCGAGCAGCAGATGGTCATGCGCTTCCACGAAGGAAATCGCAGTGCCTTTGCGGCCAGCACGACCAGTACGGCCAATACGATGCAGATAGATATCAGCGGTCAGCGGCAGGTCAAAGTTAAAGACGTGGCTGATATCGTTGATGTCCAGACCGCGCGCGGCGATGTCGGTAGCCACCAGCACGTTAACGCGGTCTTCGACCATACGTTTGACGGCTTCGGTACGTTTCACCTGTACCATTTCGCCTTCGAGATAGCAGGAGTTGATCCCTGCCTCGCGTAGCCAGGCAACCAGCTCATGCACACGCTCGCGCTTACGCACGAAGATCACCGATTTAGTAACGTCTTCCTGTTTCAGCAAGTGGATCAGCATCTGGGTTTTGTGCGCCAAATCGTCGGCTCGGTAATACCATTGCAGGATTTTTTTGCGTTCGCGACGTGACGGGTCGGCTTCGATTTCTACCGGCTCAGTCAGAATGCGTTCTGCGAATTCACGAATGGCTTCCCCTTCCAGCGTTGCGGAGAACAGCAACGTCTGTTTGCGCCAGCGTGCTTCAGCAGAAATCGTTTCGATGTCCTGAGCAAAACCCATGTCCAGCATGCGGTCGGCTTCGTCGAGGATCAGTGTTTCGATAGCGCGGCAGTCGAAGTTTTCTTCTTTAATGTATTGCAGCAAACGACCGGTCGTTGCGACAACGATATCCTGGTTTTCGCTGAACACTTCGGCGTGGTTCATATAAGCCACGCCACCAGTGATGGTCGCGATATCCAGTTCGGTATGTTTGGCTAACTCACGCGCCTGTTCAGCAACCTGCATGGCAAGTTCACGGGTTGGCGTGAGGATCAGAATACGTGGCGGACCAGATTTCTTACGCGGGAAATCCAGCAAATGCTGCAATGCAGGCAGCAGGAATGCCGCTGTTTTGCCGGTGCCGGTAGGAGCCGAACCCAACACATCGCGTCCGTCCATTGCTGGCGGAATGGCCTCTGCCTGAATGACAGTAGGACGGCTATAGCCTTTGTCGCCAAGGGCTTCAATCAGGCGTTCATCGAGTTCGAGTTCGGAAAAAGTGGTTACAGTCATGGTCTACCTCTACTTGGGGCGCCGATTATAGACGTGTTAGACGCGATCTTCACCTATTTAAGCGGTTTGCGTGGCTTTTACTCTGCTTCTATTTGCCCTATGCTACGACAGTTTTCGTTCCCGGCCCTGCTGGCTGGCGTTATTACGGTGATATGAGTGACAAAAGAAGTCAGTTCCGCACAGCCTTTACGGCGCAATGGTTTTACTTTTAAACAGTTCTTCGTCGCACACGACCGTTGCGCGATGAAAGTCGGCACTGACGGTGTACTGCTCGGTGCTACCGCGCCGGTCAGTCAGGCACGACGTGTTCTCGATATCGGCTGTGGCAGCGGTCTGATTGCCATGATGCTGGCACAGCGCAGCGAATCTCATACTTTTATCGATGCCGTGGAACTGGAATCTGCCGCCGCCGGACAGGCTGCTGAAAACTTCAGTGAATCAGTCTGGGCGCAGAGATTGTCTGTCCACGCGCAGGATATTAATGAGTTCGCGCAAAAACACTCTGCTCAGTATGATCTGATTGTCAGCAATCCGCCTTATTTTGAGTCGGCCGTTGCCTGTCGTGATGAAGCCCGCAATGCCGCCCGTTACACAGAAACCCTGACGCATGAGGCGTTGCTGGAATGCGCGCAGAAGCTGATTACGCCGCAAGGGTTGTTCAGCGTTGTTTTGCCGTATGACATCGGTCTGGCGTTTGAAACGCTTGCTCACCAGAAGGGCTGGTTCAGTTCATGGCGGATGTCAGTACGTGATCGGCCAGGAAAACCGCTCAATCGTTTACTGCTGACATTATCAAGGCAATCTGTTGAACGGATGAATGAGGAACTGGCTTTGAGAAAATCGGAAGGCGTTTACAGCGAAGAGTTCTGCGCGCTGATCACCGATTTCTATCTGAATTACTAAAGGGTCAAAGGGTGAGGGGCCGAAAAGTGCGTTCCTTCGCACTCTTTCGACACTAAAATTGCGAAAACTACGGCTGCAAAATAGTGGGCTGCGGGTTTTTCTGTAAATCAGGAAAATCGAGCGTGTAATGCAGGCCGCGACTTTCTTTGCGCTCCAGCGCACTACGGACAATGAGTTCAGCCACCAGCACCAGATTTCTCAATTCCAGCAGATTATTGGAAATACGGAAGTTGGCGTAATACTCGTCAATTTCCTGTTGCAGCGTCATGATGCGGCGCAGGGCGCGCTCCAGTCGTTTAGTTGTGCGCACAATTCCCACGTAGTCCCACATAAACAGGCGCAGTTCATGCCAGTTATGCTGGATGACAACCTGCTCGTCGGAATTGTCCACCCGGCTTTCATCCCACTGCGGAATGTTTTTCGCCAGTTTGGCGTGAGGCAGACGCTTAATGATATCTTCCGCCGCCGACCAGCCATATACCACGCACTCCAGCAGTGAGTTAGACGCCAGACGGTTAGCACCATGCAGACCGGTATAACTGACTTCGCCAATCGCATACAGCCCGTCGAGATCGGTACGCCCGTGCTGATCAACCATCACTCCGCCACAGGTGTAATGTGCTGCTGGCACAATCGGGATAGGCTGTTTAGTCAGGTCAATACCCAGTGATTGCAGTTTTTCATCAATCATCGGGAAATGATGTTTAATGAATTGCGGCGGACGATGGCTGATATCGAGATACATGCAGTCTGCGCCGAGACGCTTCATTTCATGGTCAATGGCCCGCGCTACCACATCACGCGGCGCCAGTTCGCCACGCTCATCAAAATCTGGCATAAAACGTGTGCCGTCCGGGCGTTTGAGCAGGGCACCTTCGCCGCGCAGGGCTTCGGTCAGCAGGAAGTTACGCGCCTGAGGATGATAAAGGCAGGTCGGATGAAACTGATTGAATTCCAGATTGGCTACACGACAGCCTGCACGCCACGCCATCGCGACACCATCGCCGGAAGAGATATCCGGGTTGGTGGTGTACTGATACACCTTGGCGGCACCGCCTGTTGCCAGTACCACGGCTTTGGCCCGCAGCGTTTCCACATGCTCTTTATCGCGGTTCCAGACATATGCGCCGACAACGCGCTGGGTGCCAGGCAATCCAAGCTTGCTTGAGGTAATTAAATCAACGGCATTATAGCGTTCTTTCACGCAAATATTGGCGTGTGCCCTTGCTTTCCCAACCAGCGTAGTCTCTACTTCTTTACCTGTAGCATCAGCAGCATGCAGGATCCTACGGTGGCTGTGACCGCCTTCGCGCGTCAGATGATAACGCTCTTCTGAGCTCGCGTTGGTTTCGGTATCAAACAGGACGCCCTGGTCGATCAACCACTGCACACAATGACGTGCGTTGCTGGCAATAAATTCAACAGCTTCTTTATCACATAAGCCTGCGCCAGCAATTAATGTGTCATCTACATGTGAGGCAATGCTGTCTGCTTCGTCGAAAACGGCGGCAATTCCGCCTTGTGCATAGAACGTAGAGCCTTCGTTGAGGGGGCCTTTACTGAGAACAGTGACGTGACAGTGGTCTGCAAGTCGCAAAGCCAGAGAAAGGCCCGCAGCGCCACTTCCGATTATCAATACATCGCTAACAAATTCAGATGAAGGTTGCATAACGTATGATGTTTGCAGAAGAAGAGGGAAATTCATGTTAGCCTAAACCTCCGTGCAAAAGCCACGGGCTTAAGACTTCAATAGAAAAAACAATGGCGATGTGGAACTTATTGTTTCACGTGAACTCCAAGCAGTACTTGCTCAGGAATATAATGATGAAAGCTGGCAGTACGATTCTAAGCGCGGAGATAGTTTTGGGGAGATTTTACCTCGGATGAGCGAGCAGTTAGCCGATCAAGTTCTGGTTGAGCGGGTCCAGAAGGGTGATCAAAAATCGTTCAATTTACTGGTTATTCGTTACCAGCATAAGGTAGCGAGCCTTGTATCCCGCTACGTGCCACAAGGCGATGTGCCTGATGTGGTTCAGGAATCTTTTATTAAAGCGTATCGCGCGCTGGAATCTTTCCGCGGCGACAGTGCTTTTTATACCTGGCTGTATCGTATTGCAGTCAACACAGCGAAAAATTATCTGGTTGCTCAGGGGCGTCGTCCGCCATCCAGTGATGTCGATGCGAACGAAGCCGAGAATTTCGAAAGTGGCGGTGCCCTGAAAGAAATTTCGAACCCTGAGAACTTGATGTTGTCTGAAGAGTTACGGCAGATAGTTTTCCGTACTATTGAAGCGCTTCCTGAAGATCTTCGCATGGCGATCACCCTAAGGGAGTTGGATGGATTGAGCTACGAAGAAATAGCCGCCATCATGGATTGTCCGGTGGGTACGGTAAGATCCCGTATATTCCGTGCCCGGGAAGCAATTGATAACAAGGTTCAACCGCTCATCCAGCGTTAGAGATGACGGACACAGGAAGGGTACTTAGGCATGCAGAAAGAAAAGCTTTCCGCTCTGATGGATGGTGAAGCCATTGATTCTGAACTGTTAAGTTCTTTATCAACTGATCCCAAGCTTCAACAAGACTGGCAGAGTTATCATTTGATCCGCGATACCTTACGTGGTGATATTGGGAATGTGGTGCATCTGGATATCGCAGACCGTGTGGCCGCAGCGCTGGCAAACGAGCCGGTTAAACTGGTGCCGGGTTCCGCAACAGAATCGCAGCCTCAGCCTCATACCTGGCAAAAAATGCCTTTCTGGCAGAAGGTACGCCCTTGGGCGAGCCAGCTGACCCAGGTTGGCGTGGCTGCCTGCGTATCGCTGGCTGTGATTGTGGGTGTGCAACATTACAACCAACCTGACGCATCGGGCGCCTCTCCGGAAACGCCAGCATTTAATACCTTGCCAATGATGGGGAAAGCCTCTCCGGTCAGCTTCGGCGTGCCAAATGAGGGTAATACCACCAGCGGGCAACAAAATGTGCAGGAGCAACGTAAGCGTATCAATGCTATGTTGCAGGATTACGAACTGCAGCGTCGCTTGCATTCTGAGCAGCTCCAGCTCGAACCTGTCACTCCACAGCAAGCTGCTGTTCAGGTCCCAGGAACTCAGTCATTAGGAACGCAAACGCAGTAATGAAGCAATTTTGGTTTGCCGCTTGTTTAGTGACGGGCAGCCTGCTTACTCCAAGTATCGCCTCGGCAGATCCCACTTCCGAGGCGTTATTACAAGGGATGGGCAAAGCCAGTCAGTCGCTGAATTATGAAATGGGTTTTATCAACATCACGAAGCAAGGGATTGATTCCTTTCGCTATCGTCATGCTGTCTCTAATCAATCCTCGCTCGCTCAACTGGTTCTGATGGATGGTCCCCGCCGTGAAATTGTCCAGCGCGGAAAAGACATTAGCTACTTTGAGACCGGGCTTCAGCCTTTTACGCTGGATGGCGATCATATCGTTGATTCCCTGCCTTCCATTGTATTCAGCGATTTCTCCTTGCTGTCAAAATACTATGATTTCATCGCTGTAGGTCGTGCGCGTGCCGCAGATCGCCTGAGTCAGGTGATCCGCGTGGTGTCGCGTGACGGTACAAGATTTAGTTATGTTATCTGGGTGGATGAGCAGACGAAATTGCCGATGCGTGTCGACTTATTAGACCGCGACGGTGAAACGCTGGAACAATTCCGGGTCATTAGTTTTGATGATGGTAAGCAAGTTATCGGGGCTCTTGCTGATCTCGCAAAAGCCAATCTGCCACCGGTGCTTTCATTACCAGCCTCGGATCAGGTGAAGTTTGGCTGGCAGGTAAAATGGCTTCCGGCGGGTGTTACTGAAGTGGCGAGCAGCCGCAGAAGCTTGCCAAATATGCCGGTCACGATAGAATCCCGGTTGTACAGTGACGGATTGTTCAGTTTCTCTGTCAATATCAGTGCAACAACGAATGGCCCTTCTGAGCAATTGATCAGGCAAGGGCGCAGAACCGTACAAACGGAAGTGCGTAACGGTAATGAGATTACTGTCGTCGGCGAGCTGCCACCTTCCACGGCAAAACGTATTACTGACAGTATTGTCTTCTCTGCAAAATGACTTTTGGCTAAAAAAATCTGGGTGATCGTATGATGAAAGAATGGGCCACTGTGGTGTCGTGGCAAAACGGTGTTGCATCATTGCGTTGTGAAACGCAGTCGGGTTGCAGTAGCTGCCATTCGCGTTCAGGTTGTGGTGCCCGTGTGCTGAATGAGCTGGGGCCACAAACTGGCCACAATCTTCAGGTCAGTTTTTCTGAGCCTCTCGAGCCGGGTCAAAAAGTTGAGCTTGGAATACCAGAAGGCAGTTTGCTGCGTTCGGCATTTCTGGTGTATATGACGCCACTATTTGGAGTGATTGCCGGAGGCGGTGTACTTCAAGCTCTGTTCAAAGCAGATATATATGCTGTCATCGGTGCGGTGCTGGGCGGCGGGCTGGGCTTTATCATCGCCAAAGCGCTCGCGGCAAAAGTCGACGGGAAATCCGGTTATCAGCCGGTCGTGTTGCAGGTTGGATTGCCTCCCAATGCATTTCGTTATTCCGAAGATAATAAGTTTCCTTCGTAATATCTGAATTAGTAAAAACGAATTGAATGCCACTGAGTCCGCGGGGTCAGTGGCATTTTTAATTTCTGACCGGGATCCGGTTTTGAATCATATGCTCAATCAGTGCGATGAAAAGATCGGCACTGGAGAGTGAAATATAAGCGACAGAGAACAAAATCCGACCGTGTTTATCGAGCAATCTGATTAACGGGCTGTTGCTTCCGCCACTGATAAACTGAATGTCCTCTACAGGTATTGTCTTCCCTTCTTCTGTGGTCAGCATTAATGCACTCAATCGGATCCTTTTTTCGTTCGTTGTCAAAAGGTTAGAGCCTATAAATCTTTTAAGTCCGCAATGTGAATTTACCATGCAGGTAAAAAGAATGTCTCCACCTTGCGCCAGCGTCTTTAATGCCCGTGGGCCACGGAACATCAACTGCTCATTCTTAATAACATCAATCAGACGTTCTGAATGAGCAATGTTTGGCGTGATCCGGTGCCATATTTTGCTATTTTCTTCTCTGAACATCATGGTATTTAAAATACGACGGGTATATTTACCCGTTCTGAAACGGTATATATCTGTGATTCTGTCAAATGGAATAAACCGGTTCTTTTTATCGAGTTGGCTTATAACTAAAATACCGTTTTCATGAAGTTGATAGACCTGGTTTGGTCGAATGAAACGCCTCAATAAAATAAGTACCAGTCCGAGCGCAATACTCAGCAGGGCAGAGACAGCAACACTGTGCAGCCCGTCTGCCGTATGGCCGAAAGCGAGGAAGAAAGCGATTTGTACGGCACCGCCCACCAGCAAAAGCACTGACAGGACCAGAGTGATCCAAGAGTTGGCTTTGGCAAAGCCATGCTGACTTAGCAGCCGCCCTTCATTGATCATATTGATAACCTTGTGACCGGATTGAATTAAAATAAAAAAGAATAAGGAAGAATTAGAATTAATACTTTATGGAATGAAATAATGTAATTTCTTTTATAACAATATATTAGGCGTGAGGGTTCATTTTTGTATATGGGCATTTTCCTAAAACCTGTACAGCCAGGATAACAAAAAGAAAATGCCAGGAAGCGGTCGACGGTGATGGAGGTAAAATCAGCCCAGGAATGAAAACAAATGAAAATGTGGGGATTTACCTCAGAAAAAGCACGCATAATCTGGAGTTAGGATGTACCGAGACTAGGTTTTCACGGTGCTGGCATGTAGAATGCTGCGACTTAGGCGAAAGACAGCCAACCTACAAACCGTCGCTGTATGTTCATGGCGAATGATTCAGAAATACCAAGGTAGAAAAACTTTTATAATGAAGCATATACGAAATTTCTCCATTATTGCCCACATTGACCACGGTAAGTCGACGCTGTCAGACCGTATTATTCAAATTTGCGGCGGCTTGTCCGATCGTGAAATGGAAGCGCAGGTTCTCGATTCTATGGATCTTGAACGTGAGCGCGGTATCACCATCAAAGCGCAGAGCGTAACGCTCGATTACAAAGCAAAAGATGGGCAGGTTTACCACCTGAACTTTATCGATACCCCCGGACATGTCGACTTCTCCTACGAAGTTTCCCGTTCACTGGCAGCCTGTGAAGGCGCATTGCTGGTTGTGGACGCGGGTCAGGGCGTAGAAGCACAGACGCTGGCGAACTGTTACACCGCGATGGAAATGGATCTGGAAGTGGTTCCGGTTCTGAACAAAATCGATTTGCCTGCTGCAGATCCCGACCGCGCAGCACAAGAAATTGAAGACATCGTGGGTATTGATGCAACGGATGCTGTCCGTTGTTCAGCAAAAACCGGCGTGGGTGTTCCTGAAGTTCTGGAACGTCTGGTGCGTGATGTTCCGCCACCGGAAGGTGATCCTGAAGCGCCATTACAGGCCTTAATCATCGATTCCTGGTTCGATAACTATCTTGGCGTAGTTTCTCTGGTCCGTATCAAAAACGGCACCATGAGAAAGGGTGACAAAATTAAAGTCATGAGTACCGGTCAGGTATATAACGCCGATCGTCTGGGTATCTTCACGCCTAAACGCGTTGATAAAGATATTCTGAACTGCGGCGAAGTAGGTTGGCTGGTTTGTGCAATCAAAGACATCCTTGGCGCACCAGTGGGCGATACCCTGACGCTGGCGCGTCAGCCTGCTGACAAAGCGCTGCCAGGTTTCAAAAAAGTGAAACCTCAGGTTTATGCCGGTCTGTTCCCGGTCAGTTCCGATGATTATGAAAACTTCCGCGATGCGTTAGGCAAACTCAGCCTCAACGATGCTTCCCTGTTCTATGAACCGGAAAGCTCAACCGCGCTGGGCTTTGGTTTCCGTTGTGGCTTCCTCGGCCTGCTGCACATGGAAATTATTCAGGAACGTCTGGAACGTGAATACGATCTGGATCTGATCACCACGGCACCGACCGTAGTGTATGAAGTTCTGACCACCGGCAATGAAACCGTTTATGTCGACAGCCCGTCTAAACTTCCGGCGCTGAATAACATTCAGGAATTACGCGAGCCAATCGCTGAGTGCCACATGCTGATGCCACAGGAATATCTGGGCAGCGTGATCACCTTGTGTATTGAGAAACGTGGCGTGCAGACCAACATGGTTTATCACGGTAACCAGGTTGCGCTGACGTATGAAATCCCAATGGCTGAAGTGGTACTCGATTTCTTCGACCGTCTGAAGTCAACGTCTCGTGGCTACGCGTCCCTCGATTACAATTTCAAACGTTTTCAGGCTTCTGACATGGTACGTGTTGATGTTCTAATCAACGGCGACCGTGTGGATGCACTGGCACTGATTACTCACCGTGGTAATTCACAGTTCCGTGGACGCCAGCTGGTTGAGAAGATGCAGGAACTGATCCCGCGTCAGCAGTTCGACATTGCTATTCAGGCGGCAATTGGTGCTCACATCATTGCCCGTTCCACCGTGAAGCAATTACGTAAAAACGTTATCGCCAAATGTTATGGCGGTGACGTCAGCCGTAAGAAGAAACTTCTGCAGAAGCAGAAGGACGGTAAGAAACGCATGAAGCAAGTGGGTAACGTAGAGTTACCACAGGAAGCGTTCCTGGCCATTCTTCACGTGGGCAAAGACAGCAAATAAAACCTCATTGATGTTGTAGGGAGTATGCATGGCTAACATGTTTGCCCTGATCCTGGCGGTTGCAACGCTGGTTTCAGGGATTATCTGGTGCCTTGATCGTTTCAAGCTGGCACCTGCACGCCGGGCTAAAGTTGCAAAAATTAAGGCGGAAACGGGCGGGGCGATTGACGATACAACGCTGAGTAAAGTCGCGAAGCAGCCAGGCTGGGTGGAAACCTGTGCTTCGGTTTTCCCGGTATTGTTAGTTGTGTTTGTGGTGCGTTCATTTATTTATGAGCCGTTCCAGATCCCGTCCGGTTCCATGATGCCAACGCTGCTTATTGGCGATTTCATCGTGGTTGAGAAATATGCCTATGGTCTGAAGGATCCTATTACCCAGACCAAGCTTATCCCGACCGGTGAACCCAAACGTGGCGATGTAGTGGTCTTTAAATATCCGCTCAATCCAAGTGTGGACTATATTAAACGTCTGGTCGGTTTGCCGGGCGACCGTGTGACGTACGATCCGTTCAGTAAGCAGGTGACAATTCAGCCAGCATGCGAAAGCGGTAAAAATTGCAACACGGCTCTGGCGGTGACCTATGATACCGGCGTTGCCAGCGATTTCGTACAGACTTTCGGTCAGTCTTCTGGTGGCGAAGCCAGCAGTGGTTTCTTTGAAACGCCACCGACCGCTAACGTTCCGCAGGACGGCGTCCGTCTGGTTCAGCGCAACGAAACGCTGGGCAACGTAACGCATCATATTCTGACCGTCCCGGGTGCGCGTGACCAGCTGGGTGCTTACTATCAGCAACCAGGTCAGCCGCTGGGGACATGGGTGGTTCCTGCTGGCCATTATTTCATGATGGGCGATAACCGTGATAACAGCGCTGACAGCCGTTATTGGGGCTTCGTACCTGAAAAGAATTTAGTGGGTAAAGCTTCTGCAATTTGGATGAGCTTTAAAAAACAGGAAGGTGAATGGCCTACCGGTGTTCGTTTGAGCCGTATCGGTGGAATTCATTAATTAATGGTGCCCGTTAGCGCAGCATTATATTTCCACACGTTGTAGAATATCCTTTCGGGCGATAAAAGTTGGCTCCCCTGATTTTACGTTTTATTTAAAACGAACGGGAGGAGCCACTGCAAACGAAACAGCTTTGGATTGGCTTAGGGCGAAGCAGGCCTGTTCCGTATGCTGAAGTTTTTGACGCATTCTTGATCTATTGGTAACTCATGAATCCCATCGTAATAAACAGGCTTCAGCGGAAGCTGGGCTACACTTTTCAACAGCAGGAGCTTTTATTGCAGGCACTGACTCACCGCAGCGCAAGCAGTAAACACAATGAGCGTTTAGAGTTCCTGGGTGATTCCATTCTTAGTTATGTGATTGCTAACGCACTGTACCAACGTTTTCCTCGGGTAGACGAGGGCGATATGAGTCGCATGCGTGCCACGCTGGTGCGCGGAAATACGTTAGCTGAAATGGCACGTGAATTCGATCTTGGCGAATGCTTGCGCTTAGGGCCGGGCGAATTAAAAAGTGGTGGTTTCCGCCGTGAGTCAATTCTTGCGGATACGGTGGAGGCACTCATTGGCGGCGTATTCCTGGACAGTGATATCCAGAACGTCGAAAAGCTGATTCTCGATTGGTACCGTAGTCGTTTAGACGAAATCAGTCCCGGTGATAAGCAGAAAGACCCAAAGACCCGTTTACAGGAGTTTTTGCAAGGTCGCCATCTGCCGTTGCCTTCTTATCTGGTTGTGCAGGTTCGCGGTGAAGCGCACGACCAAGAGTTTACCATCCACTGCCAGGTCAGTGGCTTGAGCCAGCCGGTTGTAGGAACCGGTTCAAGCCGCAGAAAAGCTGAGCAGGCGGCAGCGGAACAAGCGCTGATACAGCTGGAGCTTGAATGAGCGAAGAAAAGAATTACTGTGGTTTTGTTGCAATCGTAGGCCGTCCTAACGTCGGTAAATCTACCTTGCTGAATGAATTATTGGGGCAGAAAATCTCCATTACTTCCCGCAAACCGCAAACAACGCGTCACCGCATCATGGGTATCCATACCGAAGGGCCATATCAGGCTATCTACGTGGACACCCCTGGGTTGCACATGGAAGAAAAGCGGGCGATCAACCGCCTGATGAACCGTGCTGCCAGCAGTTCTATCGGTGACGTTGAGCTGGTTATTTTCGTGGTTGAAGGCACCCACTGGACGCCTGACGACGAAATGGTTGTGAATAAACTGCGCGATATTAAAGCGCCGGTTCTGCTGGCTATCAACAAAATCGATAATGTCACTGACAAATCGAAGCTGTTGCCACATCTGCAGTTCCTCAGTGAGCAGATGAACTTCATCGACATTGTGCCAATGTCTGCCGAGAAACGTATCAATGTAGATACCATCGCCAGCATCGTACGTAAGCGTCTGCCAGAAGCGATTCATCACTTCCCTGAAGATTATATTACTGACCGTTCGCAGCGCTTTATGGCATCAGAAATCATCCGTGAAAAACTGATGCGTTTCCTTGGCGAAGAACTGCCTTACTCTGTAACCGTAGAAATCGAACGGTTTGTCAGCAATGAACGTGGCGGCTACGACATCAATGGCCTGATTCTGGTAGAACGTGAAGGCCAGAAGAAAATGGTTATCGGTAATAAAGGCTCAAAAATCAAGACGATCGGTATCGAATCGCGTCAGGACATGGAAAACATGTTCGAAGCGAAAGTTCATCTTGAGTTGTGGGTTAAGGTTAAATCCGGCTGGGCAGACGACGAACGTGCGCTGCGTAGCCTGGGTTACACAGACGACTTATAAGGTCCGCGCCTATGGAAGGCTGGCAACGCGCATTTGTTTTGCATGGGCGACCTTACAGTGAAACCAGTCTCATGCTGGATTTATTCACTGAGGGACAAGGGCGGGTACGCATACTGGCTAAAGGTGCGCGTGGCCGCCGGTCCAATTTAAAAGGCTGCTTGCAGCCTTTTACGCCTTTACTGGTTCGCTGGAGCGGGCGGGGAGAAGTCAAAACCCTGCGCAATGCCGAGCCGGTTTCTCTGGCACTTCCCCTTTCTGGTCTGATGCTTTACAGCGGCCTGTACGTCAACGAGCTCGTTTCCCGCGTGCTTGAGCAGGAAGCCAATTACTCTTCGCTGTTCTTCGATTATCTCAATTGTCTGCAAAATCTGGCCAGCGCCAGCGGTTCTCCTGAATACGCTTTGCGCCAGTTCGAACTCGCGTTACTACATCATTTGGGTTACGGCGTGGATTTCCTGCATTGTGCAGGCAGCGGCGAAGAAGTCAGCGACACCATGACCTACCGTTACCGCGAAGAAAAAGGCTTTATCGCCAGTCTGGTCATTGATAATTCCAGCTTCACCGGGCGTGATTTGAAAGCGCTGGCCAGCCGGGATTTTCCGGATGTTGCTACATTGCGCGCTGCGAAACGTTTTACCCGTATGGCGCTGAAACCCTATCTTGGTGGCAAGCCACTGAAAAGCCGCGAGCTGTTCCGCCAGTTTCAGGTCAAAAAACCTGTCTCACCTTCTGACAATTCTTCCGGCTAATTCAGATTCGGGCTACACCTCGCCACTATCAAGGGTGTAAACTGCAGAAAATAGCTTTTCTGATCCACTCATAAATCAATTCATTCTCAAATCTGGAGCTGTTATGGCTGAGTTGCTGTTGGGCGTTAACATTGATCACATCGCGACACTGCGTAATGCACGCGGTACGGCTTACCCTGATCCGGTTCAGGCGGCATTTATCGCTGAACAGGCTGGTGCTGATGGGATCACCGTCCACCTGCGTGAAGATCGTCGTCACATCACCGACCGCGACGTGCGCCTTCTGCGCCAGACCATCCAAACCCGTATGAATCTTGAGATGGCAGTCACCGATGAAATGGTCGGCATTGCCTGCGAGGTTCTGCCGCATTTCTGCTGCCTGGTGCCGGAAAAGCGTGAAGAAGTGACTACAGAAGGCGGTCTGGATGTTGCCGGTCAGCTGGATAAAATGACCGTTGCCGTTTCCCGTCTCAGCGAAGCGGGCATTTTGGTTTCCCTGTTTATCGACCCGGATTTGCGACAGATTGATGCCGCTGTTGCGGTCGGTGCGCCATACATCGAAATTCATACCGGTGCGTATGCGGAAGCGAAAACTGATCTTGAGCGTCTGGCCGAGTTGGAACGCATCAAACAGGGCGCGGCTTACGCAGCAGGCAAAGGCCTGAAAGTGAATGCCGGTCACGGGCTGACTTATCATAACGTTCAGCCAATTGCGGCGCTGCCGGAAATGCATGAGCTGAATATCGGCCACGCTATCATCGGTCAGGCAGTGATCGACGGTTTATCCGGTGCAGTACGTGAAATGAAAAACCTGATGAGAGAAGCCCGCCGGTAATGAGCATTCTAGGTTTAGGTACGGATATCGTAGAGATTTCCCGTATCGAAGCAGTGATTGAACGCAGCGGCGACCGGCTGGCAAAGCGTATTTTATGCGCGAATGAATGGGCTGTTTATCAGCAGCATCAGCAGCCGGTTCGTTTTCTGGCGAAGCGGTTTGCCGTTAAGGAAGCCGCGGCTAAAGCGCTGGGAACCGGTATTCGTAACGGTCTGGCGTTTGAGCAATTTGAAGTGGTCAATGATGCGCTTGGTAAACCGGGGCTGGTTTTTCATGCCCGGGCAGCAGAAATGGCGGCACAAATGGGCGTGAAATCGGTACATGTAACGCTTGCCGATGAACGCCGTTATGCCTGCGCGACAGTAATTATTGAAAACTGATTTTTTGTATCACGCCGTCACTTATACGACGTGATGCAATACCACAAACTTATCCCAAAGCTGTTCGTTGGTTTCAGTATGTTGCGGATTGATGATGATCGTATTGTCGATCGGGCAGACGCTCTGACAGGTCGGCTTGTCGTAATGCCCGACACATTCCGTGCAGCGATCGCTGTCAATTTCGTAAATCTCATTACCCATCGAGATCGCCTGATTCGGGCACTCCGGTTCGCACATATCGCAATTAATGCATTTGTGTGTGATCAGCAGGGCCATGGCGTTTTCTCGTATCGTTCAGTCATCAGGGCGCGCAGTATAGCAGAATTGCGCTGGTGTAGGTTCTGCCTCGCAGCCTTTCCACCCCTCAAATGATCCTGATCAAACCAGCTTTTTCACCAGTTCTTCGCTGTGTCGGATCCGCTCCGGTGCATGTTCGGTATCCTGCTGAACCAGCGCGACAAATAGCAGATCGGTCAATGAATACTGTGCTGTGGTCGCCGACAGTGCGGCTCCGCGTGTGGCCGGTAATTCTGCGACCGTGTACAAACAGTGATCGGCCTGCTGTTGCAGGGTATTGGGCGAAAAACCGGTGATCGCCAGAACTTTAGCCCCACTTTCCCGGGCAACCCTCGCCGCCAGATTGATTTCACTGCGCTCACCGCTGAACGAAATCGCCAGCAGTAAATCTTCCTTTGAAAGCGCCTGTGCGGTAGCCACTAAAACGTGAGTATCCGATTCGGCAATGGCCGTGACGCCTATTTTCAACAGCTTAAATGCCAGGTCCCTTGCCACTAACCCGGACGCACCAATGCCGCTCAGCACAATTTTGCGGGCACTGCCCAGCATCGATAATGCAATTTGTAAACGGGGTTCGCTGTTGATATCGAGCGTTGCGCGTAAAGCCGATTGCTTTTCGGTAAGCAGTTTCTCGCCCACGACATGCAGACTGTCAGTGTTCAGGATCTGATTATGTACGGTGACCGGCTCGCTATTTTTCGGTGAGGCCAGCGATTCACTCATGGCGAGTTTCAATGCAGGGAAACCTTTATAACCGAGTTTCTGCGCGAACTTCACCACGCCAGACTGACTGACACCCGCCATTCCAGCCAGTTTTTGTGAGCTCATATGACGCGCTTTTTCCGGCTGAGCCAGTAAAAAATCAGCTAACTTGCGGTCATTTTGTGCCAGTGTCGGATATAACTGGCGGATACGGATCATACAACTCATGGTGGCTTATCCCGGCTTCTCAGAATACATAGGTCACGTTTTACGGATTATCTTATCTAAAATAGCAAATATCTCTCGCATTGATGAATAAAATATTCAAATATTGAGTGATAAATTTGAATTAAAAATTCAGGAGACAACCATGACCCCTCAGATGAACTTAGGCACGCTCATTTCCGAAACCCGTAACCCTGATACTTTGAATCTCGATGAGATGTCTACGGCAGATCTCGTGGCCTGTTTTAACCGCGAAGATTACAAAGTGCCGGAAGCGATAAGTAAAGTTCTTCCTCAGATTGCACAAGCGGTAGATAAAGCCGCCACCTCATTTAAAGCCGGTGGTCGTCTGATTTATCTTGGTGCAGGAACCAGCGGGCGTCTGGGCGTACTGGATGCGTCGGAGTGTCCGCCAACGTTCGGAGTGCCACACGGTATGGTTGTCGGCCTGATTGCCGGCGGCCCCGGCGCATTGCTTAAAGCGGTTGAAGGGGCCGAAGACAGCGAATCGCTGGGCGTTGAAGATTTAAAAAACCTCAATCTCAGCGCGGATGACACTGTTGTCGGCTTAGCGGCGAGCGGCCGTACGCCTTACGTCATCGGCGCATTACGCTATGCCACAGGACTGGGCTGCGCCACGATAGCGATTTCCTGCAATCCTGATTCGCCGATTGCACAGGAAGCGACGATCGCGATTTCTCCCGTAGTCGGGCCAGAGGCTCTGACCGGATCAACCCGTCTGAAATCCGGCACTGCACAGAAACTGGTACTGAACATGATTTCTACCGGTGCGATGGTGAAAACCGGCAAGGTCTATCAGAACCTGATGGTCGATGTGAAAGCGACCAACGTCAAACTGGTGGATCGTGCCTGCCGCATTGTGGTGGAAGCTACGGGGGCAGCTCGCACTGATGCGGAACTGGCGCTTTCTCAGACTGAATTTGAAGTAAAACCGGCCATTCTCATGTTACTGGCGGGCATCGATGCGCCACAGGCGAAAGCACGTCTGGAGCGGCATAACGGTTTCCTGCGCGCGGCACTTGCTGGCTAAATCAGGAGAAAAGTATGGCGACAGCAATGGATAAAACTCACCTGCTGGCTTCTAAAATATTGCAGGGTGTGGGCGGCGAAGGAAATATCAGCAAGCTGGAAAACTGCATGACCCGTGTGCGCGTCGAAGTTTATGACGATGCACGTCTGGACCTGACCAGCCTGAAAACGCTGGAAGGAATTAAAGGTTATCTGAAGCAGGGCGAGCAACATCAGTTTATCGTCGGCCCTGGCGCGGCGGCCAAAGTAGTGGATGCCATGCGTCTGTTACTAAGCTCTGCCGGTACCGCCACAGCGGCGGGTGAAGGCGATATTGCCCGCAACAAAGCCGGTGCGAAAGCCAAATACTCTGCGCCGATGAGTGGCGCACTGCGCAAACTGGCGGATGTTTTCATTCCGCTGATCCCGGCGTTTATCGCCTCAGGTCTGATTATGGGCATTATCAATCTGCTCAAACGGCCTGATATTGCCGGTTCGATTGCCACTGATTATCCCAATATCCTCGGTCTGCTGGCGATTTTCGGTGGTGCCGTTTTTGCCATCATGAATATTCTGGTCGGTGTGAATGCTGCCCGTGTATTTGGCGGTTCGCAGGCGATGGGCGGCGTGATGGCTGGGATCCTCTCCAGTCCGGCGCTGGCACAAATTACGCTGTTTGGCGAAACATTACAGCCGGGGCGCGGCGGGGTGATTGCGGTCCTGCTGGTTGTCGCGCTGATGTGCTGGCTCGAAAAAAGGCTGCGTCAGTGGCTGCCGGAATCGGTCGAGCTGATCCTCAATCCGCTGATCACCACCCTTATCACCGCGACGCTGGCGATTGTCATCCTCCAGCCGCTCGGCGGTTTTATCTCGGACGGTATCGCGCATGGCGTCAATATCGCGATTGATAAAGGTGGATTACTGGTCGGTGCAGTGCTGGCAGGAACTTTTCTTCCGCTGGTGCTTTCAGGATTACATCAGGGGCTGGTGCCTATCCACGTTGAGCTGATTCAGGCGCATGGTTCCAATCCGCTGCTGCCTATTTTGGCGATGGCAGGTGTCGGACAGGTGGGAGCGGCGATTGCGGTTTACATGAAAACGCGTAACGCGCGGCTGAAAAAGCTGATTAAAGGTGCGTTGCCGGTGGGGATCCTCGGCATCGGCGAACCGTTGATTTTCGGGGTGACGCTGCCGCTTGGCCGGCCATTTATTGGCGCGTGTTTAGGCGGCGCCGTCGGCGGTGCGCTAATCTGTTACTGGAAAGTCGCTACGGTCATTACCTTTGGTATTTCCGGACTGCCGCTGGCCCTGACTATTATTTCTGGCAAAGTGATGTTGTATCTGGCCGGTTTAGTCATTACCGTATTAGCAGGTTTTATTTTTACCTGGCTGATGGGGTTCAACGATCCCGAGGAGTAATGGATTGAATACTAAGCCTGACCGACGGGTGGTATTTTTTGATCTCGATGGAACGCTGCATCAGCAGGATATGTTCGGGAGTTTTCTGCGGTTTTTGCTGCGGAGAATGCCGCAGAACCTAATTCTGGTGGTGCCGGTGCTGCCGCTGATTGGAATGGGATTATTCTTTCAGGGACGCGCAACACGCTGGCCAATGAGCCTGTTGCTATGGGCCATTACCTTTGGTCACAGCGAGGCGCGTCTCAAAGCGCTGGAGCTGCAATTTGTTACCGCATTTCGCGAAAAAGTGGTGGAGTTTCCTGTGGTACAACGCCGGTTACGCGAATATCTGGACAGCGACGATACCGAAGTCTGGCTGATCACCGGCTCACCCGAAAATCTGGTGCAGCAGGTTTATAACACTTCGCTGTTTTTACCGCAGGTGCGTCTGGTCGGCAGCCGTATTGCGCGGAGCAAAGGTGGCTGGGTGTTGCCTCTGCGCTGTCTCGGGGAAGAGAAAGTCGTACAGCTGGAAAGCCGGATTGGCTCACCGCTTAAACTTTACAGCGGTTACAGCGACAGTAAGCAGGACAACCCGCTGTTGTTTTTTTGCGAGCACCGTTTTCGCGTGAGTAAACAAGGCGAATTACAGCAGCTGGAATAATTTCCACCACCGTCAGCAGATAAAAAAACAGGCCATTTCTGGCCTGTTTTTATTTGGGCATATCAGTGGGGATCAATAAAATCAGCAGCCATCAGAACGCGGCTTTAAAAATCCCAACCACATCAGCATGCGTACCCTGAATCGGATTAGTCAGCGCGCAGGCATCTTTAAGCGCATTCGTTGCCAGGGTATTAAAATCTTCTTCCTTCACATTGAGATCGCGTAAACCTGCGGGGATATCCACATCGCGTGCCAGCTGACGGATAGCATCGATACAGGTTTTTGCACCCTGCGCATCAGTCATCGCAGAAACATCAATGTGCATGGCGGCGGCGACGTCTTTCAGACGCGGACTGGCCACGCGGGCGTTATATTCCTGAACAAAAGGCAGTAATACGGCATTACAGACACCGTGTGGCAGATTATAGAAACCGCCTAACTGGTGCGCCATGGCGTGAACATAACCAAGAGACGCATTGTTAAATGCCATCCCGGCAAGAAACTGCGCGTAAGCCATGTCTTCACGGGCCTGCATATTTTTACCGTCTTTCACTGCAGTGCGCAGTGAGTCAGTGATCATGGTGATCGCTTTCAGCGCACAGGCATCCGTAATCGGGTTGGCCGCGCTGGAAACATAAGCTTCGATGGCGTGCGTCAGGGCATCCATCCCGGTCGCTGCGGTCAGGCCTTTTGGCATGCCGACCATCAGGTGCGGATCATTTACGGACATCAGCGGCGTTACGTTTTTGTCCACAATAGCCATTTTGATGTGACGTTCTTCATCGGTGATAATGCAGAAACGGGTCATTTCTGAGGCGGTACCTGCGGTGGTATTGATGGAAATCAGCGGTAGCTGAGGTTTATCAGAACGATCAACGCCTTCGTAATCTTTGATGTCACCGCCGTTAGTGGCCAGTAACGCAATACCCTTAGCGCAGTCATGTGGTGAACCACCACCGAGTGAAATCACGCAATCGCAGGCATTTGTTTTCAGGATCTCCAGACCTTCCCGGACATTGCGGGTGGTTGGGTTAGGATGGGTTCCATGATAAACGCTGCTTTGCACATCGCTTTTTGCCAGTAATTCCTGAACCTGTTTAACCACACCGATATCGAATAACACTTTATCCGTAACGATCAGGGCGTGGCGGAAACCATGCTGTGCGATAGCAGTGGCCGCATCATTAAGCGCGCCAGAACCAATAACATTAACGGACGGGATAAAGAAAGTTGCAGTAGCCATAATCGTTTTCCTTGTTGTCAGCTCTAAGTAGGGTCAAGGAAACCTTATTCTTGTTACCGGTAACATCAATTGATCTGGCGCAATAATTCACGTATTAATCGGGCTAATTTCATTCCATAATCATCTTGAAATACAAGGTTATTATCCGATTCTATAAGCAATTCAGGCTATCAGAACGTTTGGTACCAATCATATTAGCAATATTACCTATTACCCCCAATGAACTGTATGCATGCTGGTAATTATGCCCCGTGGGCGGGCGGCGCTAACAAAGGTATAATGACGGCGGATTAATGACTGAGGTTGAAGTGGCTGTGACAGAATTAGCAGATGTGAACGATGACGAACGCTGGATGGAATACGCAATGACTCTGGCGCTGAAAGCGCAGGAGGAGGGCGAAGTGCCGGTGGGCGCCGTGCTGGTTCTGGACAATCAGGTGATTGGTGAAGGCTGGAACCGTTCTATCGGACACCATGATCCGACGGCGCATGCGGAAATTATGGCGCTGCGTCAGGGCGGCAACGCAGTGCAAAATTACCGCCTGCTGGATGCCACGCTGTATGTGACTCTGGAACCTTGTGTGATGTGCGCGGGTGCCATGATCCACAGCCGGATCCGTCGCGTGGTCTACGGCGCAGCCGATGCGAAAACGGGTGCCGCCGGTTCCCTGATGGATGTTCTGCGCCATCCCGGCATGAATCATCAGGTGGAGATCACGTCGGACGTTCTGGCTGATGCCTGCTCTGAACAGCTGAGCGCTTTCTTTCGTTTTCGCCGAAGTCAGAAGAAAGCGCTCCGGTTGGCAGAACGCGCGGCGCAGGCTGGGGACGTCACTTTCGGTAAAACAGATTCAGGGAATGCAGAAGAATAAGGCTGTTCAGGCCTTATTTCCCCAACGCTTCCTGTGCATCCACCACCGGATATCCCTGACCCAGCTGTGCCTGGAGCGCGGCTTTCTGGGCCTGCTGTTTCTCTTTTTCCATCAGATATCCCACCAGACTGAGCTGATAGCGGCGGATATTCTCCACGTAGTTGTACGCCTGCGTACCGCGTGCATAACCGTAAGTTGTCCGGCTGAAGAAGCGTTTCTGATTGAGCATCGGCAGGCGCTGCTTCACATCCACCCAGCTGTCCGGATTGCCCTTCTGCTGTGCGGTCAGTTTACGGGCGTCCAGCATATGACCGTAACCCATGTTGTAGGCTGCCAGCGCAAACCAGATCCGCTCATCCTGCGGAATAGATTCCGGCATTTTATCCATCAGATGCGACAGATACTGCGCACCACCACGGATACTTTGCTCGGCATCCGTCCGGTCATCGACATTCAATCCGCCAGCCGTCGCGCGGGTCAGCATCATCACGCCACGTACGCCGGTCGGTGATTTCGCCTGCGGATCCCAGTGGGATTCCTGATAAGCGATGGCCGCCAGTAAACGCCAGTCAATATTCTGGGCGTATTTTTCAAACAGCGGCTGTAAATCCGGCAACGTGCTGTCGATGGCGTTAAGGAAGGTCCGTGTATCGACATAATCGAAATCACCGACGTGCCCGAGATATTTTTCCTCCAACTTTTCCAGCGTACCGTCTTCTGAAATCTGACTGAAGAAATCCAGCATGGCGGCAGAAAGGCTGTCGTCATCAGGTTGTTTGCGGTAGTACCAGGTGACAGGCTCGTCGTCAGTGGCATCAAAAGCTACGGCGAGGCGCGGATAGACGCGTTGCATCAGGGCGATGGTGACTGAATCTCCCAGCGTGTAATCCAGTTTGCCGTTTTCGACTTGTTGCAGCAGGTCACGCGGTGACAACTTGTCGGTAGTGGACCAGGTGAGATCAGGATATTTTTTGCTGGCGGCTTCCAGCGTGGCGATATGGGCGCTGCCCGCAGACACCACCAGCGAACCTTTGATATCGGCAAAACTTTTCGGGCGCACGGCCCCCTGCCGGTAAACCAGCTGCTGGGAAACGGAATAGTATTCCGGGCCGGCACGATAGTTTTTCAGACGCTCATTGTTGTACACCAGACCGGAAGCCAGCATGTCGGCTTTATCATGGTCAAGATCGTCGAACATGCTCTCGATGGTGGTGTGCTGAGAAATCACCAGCTGTACGCCCAGATAATCTGCGAAGCGTTTGGCCAGTTCATAATCGAAGCCCAGATTGCCTTCAGGGGAGTCCATAAAAGTCAGTGGAGAATTGAGCGTGCTGACGCGCAATTCTCCACGGGATTTTATCTGATCCAGCTGATCACCTTCACCCCTGTGCCACGGCACCGCAGGCCATAAGGCCAGTGCCAGTAACAGGGCGGCGATCCCCATCAGAACATAATTAATTTTTAGTCGCGTCAAATAGTTATCTCGCTGCGGCGCTCTTGTTTTTTTACGCTATGCTGTGCAGGTAGTATGGTTATATCCCCAGTGCTGACGCATTTTGCTCAACAAAACGGCAGTCTGCAACTTTATTCATAATAGCCATGAAGTTTGCATGGGTATAAAGGAATGTGAAGTTTCCCGACGCAAACGGTTTCGTCGGACGCAAGCTTTCTTTATAATAGCCCGCGTTTTCCCCCTGTTGCGCCCAATGAAGCACTGTGGTCAGTGTCTTCGAAGACGAGAGATCTGTGATTATGGAAATACTGCGTGGTTCGCCCGCTTTGTCGGCTTTTCGCATTAACAAGTTATTGTCCCGTTGTCAGGAAGCGCGCCTTCCGGTCAGTGATATCTACGCCGAATATGTACACTTTGCCGACGTCAGCGCACCGCTGAATTCGGACGAACAAACCAAGTTACAACGCCTCCTCAAATACGGTCCTTCTCTCGCTGAACACGCTCCTTCTGGTCGTTTACTGCTGGTCACCCCGCGTCCGGGCACTATTTCTCCGTGGTCTTCCAAAGCCACCGATATCGCGCACAACTGCGGTTTGTCACAGGTTCTGCGCCTCGAGCGTGGTCTGGCATTTTATGTGCAGGCGCCGCAACTGACCGAAGCGCAGTGGAATGAGCTGGGCGCATTGCTGCATGACCGCATGATGGAAACCGTCTTTACCCGTCTGGAAGACGCCAGCGCGCTGTTCGCGCAGCATCAGCCCGCGCCGGTGCAGCATGTTGATATCCTCGGCGTTGGCCGTGGCGCACTCGAAGCCGCCAATACTAAATTAGGTCTGGCGCTGGCGCAGGATGAAATTGATTATCTGATGGAAGCTTTCACGTCGTTGGGGCGCAACCCGACGGACATCGAACTGTATATGTTCGCACAGGCCAACTCAGAACACTGCCGCCATAAAATCTTCAACGCAGACTGGATTATCGACGGCGAAACACAGCCGAAATCCCTGTTCAAGATGATTAAGAACACTTTCGAACAGACGCCTGATCACGTGCTGTCCGCGTATAAAGATAACGCCGCAGTAATGGAAGGTTCACAGGTCGGTCGTTTCTACGCTGATGCGAAAGACGGTCTGTACGATTTCCATCAGGAACAGGCGCATATCCTGATGAAGGTTGAAACCCATAACCACCCGACGGCGATCTCTCCGTGGCCGGGTGCGGCAACCGGCTCCGGCGGTGAAATCCGTGACGAAGGCGCAACCGGTCGTGGTGCAAAACCGAAAGCCGGTCTGGTCGGTTTCTCCGTTTCCAACCTGCGTATTCCTGGCTTTGAACAGCCGTGGGAAGAAGATTTCGGTAAGCCGGATCGTATCGTTACCGCGCTCGATATCATGACTGACGGCCCGCTGGGTGGCGCAGCATTTAACAACGAATTTGGTCGTCCGGCGCTGCTGGGCTACTTCCGTACTTACGAAGAAAACGTCAACAGCCATAACGGTCCGGAGCTGCGCGGTTACCACAAGCCAATCATGCTGGCGGGTGGTATCGGTAACATCCGTGCCGATCACGTGCAGAAAGGTGAAATCACCGTTGGCGCGAAACTGATTGTGCTCGGCGGTCCGGCGATGAATATCGGTCTGGGCGGCGGCGCGGCGTCTTCTATGGCATCTGGGCAGTCCGACGCGGATCTGGATTTTGCTTCCGTACAGCGCGACAACCCTGAAATGGAGCGTCGTTGTCAGGAAGTCATCGACCGCTGCTGGCAGCTGGGCGAAGCCAACCCGATTCTGTTTATTCATGACGTAGGTGCGGGTGGATTATCGAATGCCATGCCTGAACTGGTCAGCGATGGTAACCGGGGCGGTCGTTTCCAGCTGCGTGACATTCTGAATGACGAGCCGGGTATGAGCCCGCTGGAAGTCTGGTGTAACGAATCTCAGGAACGTTACGTACTGGCGGTTTCGCCTGCACAACTCGAGCAGTTCGATGCTATCTGTCAGCGCGAGCGTGCACCTTATGCGGTCATTGGCGAAGCCACTGAAGAAATGCATCTTTCTCTGGAAGACAGCCATTTCGACAACCAGCCAATTGATATGCCGCTGGACGTTTTGCTGGGCAAAACTCCGAAAATGACTCGCGACGTCACCACGCTGAAAGCCAAAGGCGACGAACTGAATGCGGAAAATATTCAGATTGCGGAAGCGGTAAAACGCGTTCTGCATCTGCCTGCTGTGGCGGAAAAAACTTTCCTGATCACCATCGGCGACCGCACTGTCACCGGTATGGTTGCGCGCGACCAGATGGTCGGACCGTGGCAGATCCCTGTCGCTGACTGTGCGGTCACTACCGCCAGCCTCGACAGCTACCACGGCGAAGCGATGTCTCTGGGCGAACGCGCACCGGTGGCATTGCTGGACTTCGCCGCTTCCGGACGCATGGCCGTTGGCGAAGCGCTGACTAACATTGCTGCGGTCGAAATCGGCAGCCTGAAACGCGTTAAGCTTTCTGCAAACTGGATGTCTGCGGCCGGTCACCCGGGCGAAGATGCCGGTTTATATGCAGCGGTGAAAGCGGTGGGCGAAGAACTTTGTCCGGCGCTGGGCATCACCATTCCGGTGGGTAAAGACTCCATGTCGATGAAAACCCGCTGGCAGGAAGGCAACGAGCAGCGTGAGATGACCTCTCCGCTATCGCTGGTGATCACCGCCTTTGCCCGCGTCGAAGACGTGCGCCACACCGTAACGCCTCAGTTGCGCACAGATAAAGGTGACTCTGCGTTGTTGCTGGTGGATTTAGGTGCCGGTCACAACGCCCTGGGTGCAACTGCGCTGGCGCAGGTTTACCGTCAGCTCGGCAACACGCCGGCTGACGTGCGCAGTGCTGAGCAGCTGGGCGGCTTCTTTAACGCCATGCAGGTGCTGGTCTCTGAGCAGAAATTACTGGCCTACCACGACCGTTCCGACGGCGGTCTGCTGGTGACGCTGGCTGAAATGGCCTTCGCCGGACATTGCGGTCTGACCGCAGATATCGCGGCGCTGGGCAGCGATTCACTGGCGGCATTGTTCAACGAAGAACTGGGCGCGGTGATTCAGGTGCGTGCATCGGACCGCGAAGCGGTTGAGAAAACGCTGGCTGATTTTGGTCTGGCAGATTGCACGCATTATCTCGGCACGGTTGAAACCGGTGACCGTTTCATTATTTCCTCGGGCGACAAGCCGGTGTACAGCGAAAGCCGCACCACGCTGCGCACCTGGTGGGCGGAAACGACCTGGCAGATGCAGCGCCTGCGCGATAACCCTGAATGTGCTGATCAGGAACATCAGGCGAAAACCAACGATCTGGATCCGGGTCTGAACGTCAAACTGACATTTGCCCCTGACGAAGATGTCGCTGCGCCGTACATTGCGAAAGGTTCGCGTCCGAAAGTGGCGGTACTGCGCGAGCAGGGCGTTAACTCCCACGTTGAAATGGCGGCTGCTTTCCATCGCGCTGGTTTCGATGCAGTTGACGTCCACATGAGTGATCTGCTTGCCGGTCGCCGCGATTTGCAGGATTTCCACACGCTGGTGGCGTGCGGCGGATTCTCTTACGGAGACGTGCTGGGCGCGGGTGAAGGCTGGGCGAAGTCTGTCCTGTTTAACGACCGTGTGCGTGACGAGTTCGAAGAATTCTTCCACCGACCGCAAACATTGGCGCTGGGTGTGTGTAACGGCTGCCAGATGATGTCAAACCTGAAAGAGCTCATCCCGGGCGCAGAGCACTGGCCGCGCTTTGTGCGCAACCTGTCTGACCGCTTTGAAGCGCGTTTCAGCCTGGTAGAAGTGACAGCAAGCCCGTCAATGTTCATGCAGGGGATGGCCGGTTCACGTATGCCAATCGCCGTTTCCCACGGTGAAGGCCATGTCGAAGTGCGTGACGCAGCGCACCTGGCGCAAATCGAGCACAGCAATCTGGTGGCGCTGCGCTTCGTGGATAACAACGGTCAGGCGACCGAAGCCTATCCGGCCAACCCGAACGGTTCACCGAACGGGATCACGGCGGTCACCAACCTGTCCGGTCGCGTTACCGTAATGATGCCGCATCCTGAGCGTGTTTTCCGTACCGTCAGTAACTCCTGGCATCCGGAAGAGTGGAGCGAAGACAGCCCGTGGATGCGCATGTTCCGTAATGCGCGTAAGCAGCTGGGCTAATCGTTAAACAGCTCTGGTAATTAAAGTCCGCAGTGCGAAAGCCTGCGGATTTTTTTATGCCTGAAAATCAGGAAATAAAAGCAGTCGTCGTCTGCGTGGGTAAATGTAAAATAATATGTCAGCTCGGTCTTCTGGCGAAAATGCTAACTCTCTGTTTTTTGATGAGTAAGCGACTATTGCATTCAGTTGGTTTATTTTTACTTAATGTATCATTAACTATTCATATGTATTAGGCGTCATATAATGCTCAGGTCAACTCAACAGGGCTTATATGCCAATGAAAAATATACTTCTCGCGAATTCTCGTGCGGCACTCTCATATTTGATTATTGCGCTCTCATTATTAGTGTCCATTAATGTACAGGCGCAGGAAAAAGTTATTAACCCTCAGGAACAGAATATTTCTTCTCAGAATAATGATGAAGGACTGTGGGCTTCTTTTAAAAACAACATAACTGAAACCTGGGATGCGCCGCAAAATCACGATCTCTTTCTTCCTGTACTAACACGCCATAACCGGCATACACACAGTAAAAAACAAATTGAAGGATATAACGAGCATCCCTGGGGTGGCGGTTATGGTATTTCACGTTATGATGAAAAGGGCAACTGGCACGCACTTTATGCCATGGCCTTTAAAGACTCCTTTAATAAATGGGAACCGGTTGCGGGATACGGATATGAAAAAATATGGCAACCGCTGGATGATAAAGAGTTCCGCTTAGGTGTCGGATATATCGCCGCCGTCTCGGCGCGTGATAATTATGATTACGTGCCGTTTCCGATGGTATTGCCGCTGGTTTCCGCGGGGTATTCCCGGCTGACTTTCCAGGCCACTTATGTTCCGGGAACCAGCACAAAAGGGAATGTCCTCTTCGGCTGGTTCCGCTGGGATTTTTAAGACCTGTCTGTAAGATATTTCTGTAATAAAGTGTCTGAGGAATTTAAATTTATCGTAAATGCCTCACAGATAATTCCGATAAATAAAAACCCAATCACTGTAATTTCATATAATTATAGTATGCAACTGTTTTTTGTTATGCCCGCGTTTAACTTCTTCTACCATGCTTTGTATATGATAAAGCTTAAAAAAAGAAGTGAGAATAATTATGCGGTTGAAAAATTTCATAGGGAAAAATCAGTTTTTATGTATCGCTTTATTTAGTCCGGTTGCTTGGGCGACAAATAGCGGAGTCAGTCCCATAACTACGCCTGAAAGCCAGCAGCAGGGATTCAGTTTTTCTGACACCTGGTCAGACTTTAAAGATAAAGTCTCGACGACCTGGAATGATTCAGATTCACAAGATCTCTATCTGCCGGTCATTACCTGGCATAACCGTTTAACTTACGATAAAGAGAAAACAGACCGATACAACGAGCGTCCGTGGGGCGGGGGTTATGGTATTTCCCGCTACGATGAAAAAGGTAACTGGAACGGCATCTATTTTATGGCGTTTAAGGATTCTCATAATAAATGGGAACCTATCGGTGGCTATGGCTGGGAGAAAATATGGACGCCTGCGGAAGATAAAAACTTTCGTTTAGGTTTAGGATATACCGCGGCGGTGACAGCGCGTGATGACTACGCCTATATTCCGATCCCCATTGTTTTACCGCTGGCATCCATCGGTTATGACAAACTGACATTTCAGGCGACGTATATTCCCGGAACCTATAACAACGGCAACGTTTTCTTTGCCTGGTTGAGGTATCAGTTCTGAGCCGCTTTCTTTGTGACTGAACAAAGACCAGATTCAGGATGTGAACCTGATCCCTCCCTTTTGATGAATATTCCACTATGCTGAAAATTCACCGCAAGAATCAATCTGTTGGTTTTTGTGGTGTTTTTTGTTTTCAGGGAATCTACAAAACTATTCATTAAGAGGATCACTTGTGAAAAAAGCATCCCGTTATCTTGCGTTGTCTGCACTTGCCTGCGTTTTACCGCTTTCGCTTCCAGCCGCTCAGGCGGCTCAGTCTGACAATTTAGAGCTCCAGCAAGTTCTGGTACTCAGCCGTCACGGCATCCGCGCGCCGCTTGTCAATTACGGTGACGTGCTCGCCGAATCCACGACGCATACCTGGCCGGTGTGGAAAACCGAAGGGGGCTTGCTGACGCCAAAAGGCGGCCAGAATTCAGAACATATGGGCCGTTACTTCCGCGCCTGGCTGGCGAAGGATAAATTGCTGCCTGCTACCGGTTGCCCGGCAAATGCACAGGTCTTTACCTATGCCAACAGCTTGCCGCGCACCATTGATACCGCGAAACATTTCTCCACGGGGGCTTTTCCGGGTTGTGATGTATCCGTTATTAACCGCGTAGAAATCGGCAAAATGGATCCGGTGTTTAACCCGATTATCACCGCAGATGTGAACGAGACTTTCAAAACCAACGCACTGAATTCTGTTAACCAGCACGCAGGTGAGGGCGGTCTGGCGGGGCTGAATCAGCGCCTCAAGCCAAACTACCAGCTGCTGGAAAGTATCCTCGATTATAAAAACAGTAAAATCTGCAAAGAAAAACAGCAGTGCGATCTGGCTTCTCAGCCTTCAGACGTCGTACTGACGCAGGGTAAAGAACCAGGTATTACGGGGCCGCTACGTATGGCGACCGGCGCGGCTGATGCGTTTATGCTGCAATATTACGAAGGTTATCCGATGAAAGACGTGGCGTGGGGCAAAATCACTACGCCAGAGCAGTGGAAGAAACTGGAGGATATCAAAAACCTTTATCACGAAACGCTGTTTGGCTCACCGGCGATTGCTGCCAATGCGGCTAAACCGTTGCTGACCTTTATTTCTGGCGTGCTGGATCCAAAACTGGCGACGACCGCAGATCAGAAAGCGGCACAACAGGCAAAACTGGCGGTGCTGGTCGGGCATGATTCGAATATCGCGTCACTGCTTGCGGCGCTGAAAACTCAGGATTACCAGCTGCCGGGTCAGTACGAACGCACGCCAATCAATGGAACCGTGGTCTTCCAGCGCTGGCACGATAAAAAGACGGATAAAGATCTGATGAAGATTGAGTATGTTTATCCGACGGCCCGTCAGCTGCGCAACAATGTGGCGCTGAGCCTGAAAAATCCACCGGAACGCGTCACGTTGCAAATCGAAGGTTGTGCCGTTGATAAGCAAGGTTTCTGCCCGATGGAGCAGTTTAATCAGGCCGTGCAAAAGGATTTACAGGGTTGATGCCTTAAGCCGCTAACTGGCAATAGATAGCGTTTAAAGTTAGTTAGCGGCGGCTTTTCTCTGCCAGATAATGTGCCAAAGGTTTCTTACTCTGGCACATTATGGCGTCCTCCTCGTTTTACCTCAACGCCCGTCAGCGGGCAGACATTGCTGCACGCTCCGCCCGTTTCTGGTGGCGGCTGGAAATCCCTACCTGGACACTGATCGCTACGGTTTATGGCGGCTGGTTTGCGCTGGTGTATTTCTGGCACGACATCACTGCGTGGATTGCCACGCCTGCGCTTATCTGGTTCACGACCTGGTATATGTCGCTGCTACACGAACTTATTCACGGACATCCGACCCGCAAACCCTGGCTGAATCAGCTGCTCGGCACGCTGCCACTGGCGGTCTGGTATCCCTACGGCCTGTATCGCGACACGCATTTACAGCATCACCGTAATGAACATCTGACGCTGCCCGGCGACGATCCTGAGGCTTATTATTTCAGCCGTGCCAGCTGGGAAAGCCTGTCACCGGCGATGAAAGCAGTTGTCCGTTTGCGTAACACACTGCCGGGACGGATGCTGATCGGGCCGTTGCTGGATATTTCCGCCACGCTGACCGGCGCGCTGTCTGCGATATTTCACGGGGACTGGCGCACGGTGGGAATGTGGATATTCCACGGGGTTTTGCTGACAGGGTTGTTGTACTGGATGTCGCTTCGCGGCCTGTCAGCCGGGTATTTCATTCTGGCGGTGAGTTATCCCGCGCTGAGCCTGACTAAAGTCCGCTCCTTTTATGAGCATCGCGCCGAGCATTCGCCGCAGGCACGCTCAACGTTGAATGAAGCCGGTTTTATCTGGCGACTACTGTTTCTTAATCTCAATTATCATCTGGTACATCACGATTTACCGGGCGTACCCTGGTATGCGCTGCGTCAGGTGTATTTTGCCGAACGCGACGTTTACATTGCGCGCAGCGAGGGATTTGTGGTGAAAGGGTACCGGCAGTGGTTCCGGCACCACACGCTGAAACCGGTCTGTGTGGAAGCGCATCCGTTTGCCAGCACCGGTGAGTCTGTGCAAACCGCGCGCAGCGACTATGATTATCAGCAGGAAACCCCCTGACGGAGTGGTCGCATGATGCTGATGTCTTTACCGATGTATGCTGTCTCTGAACCGGACGTGGAAGCTTTCGCCGATGTTCTGCGGGAAAAGCTGAAGCGTTCAGGTCTGAATGTCACACCGCAATCACTGAGCTGGCCACAGGATTTGTTTACGCACTGGCAGCAGCCGGATCTGCTGCTGAGTCAGACTTGTGGCTTTCCGCTGGTAGAAAGTCTGCCGGATGTTCAGGTGGTGGGCACTTTCAGTTACCGGGCGCCGGGCTGCGACGGTTATCGTTACCGCAGTTTTTTGCTGGCGCGTGAGGAAGATGCAAAGTTGCATTTGTCTGATTTTCGTCACAGGCGTCTGGCGTTCAACAGCACCGATTCGCAGTCCGGCTACAACAGTCTGCGGGCGCTGGTGGCACCGCTGGCGCAGTGCGGGCAATTCTTCTCTCAGGCCACCGCTACCGGCAGTCACCATGGATCCCTGCATTATGTTCAGCAAAACCGGGCAGACCTGGCGGCGATTGACTGCGTGACGTTGGAGCTTTTGCACCGCCACGAGCCGTCAGCACTCAGCGGTCTGGTGATTATCGGCCAGACAGCGGCAGTGCCGGGTTTGCCGCTGATCACCTCGGCAAAAACTTTGCCGGAACATCTGGCTATTTTACGTCAGGCACTGCATGAAATTGCGCACGAACCGGTCAGTAAGCCGCTGCTGATTGAAGAGTTTAGTGAAGTGCCGCGTCAGGCGTATGGCGTAATTACATTGATGAAAAACATTGCTCAGGAGTTTGGCGTCCGTGAACTGACCACGTCATGAGTCCCTGAAATAGGCATAAAAAAACCGGGCCTGAGGCCCGGTGAAGATTTCTGACGTACAGTAAATTCAGTGCGTTTCGATAGGGAAATCTTCGTTCACATCGCCCCATTCAGCCCACGAACCGTCGTAAAGCTGCACATCTTTCACACCCAGAGAATCCAGTCCGAACGCCAGTGCCGCTGCGGTCACACCGGAACCACAACTGGTGATCACCGGTTTATTGAGATTAACGCCCAGTTTTTCAAACGTAGCTTTCAACTCCGTTGGCGATTTCAGGTGTCCGTCCTGCGTCAGCTCGGTAAAAGGTACACTCAGGCTGCCGGGAATATGGCCGCCATGCAGCCCCGGACGCGGTTCCGGAGCTTCGGCTTTAAAGCGCGCCAGCGAACGGGCGTCGATAATCTGCACTTTGCCGAGCGCGTCTTTGACCTGTTCTGCACTGACGACGACCGGACGCACCAGTTTCGCGTTAAACGTTGAGGGTACGCGGGTGTGCTCACCGCTTTGGGTCGGTTTACCTTCGGCAATCCACGCATTCAGGCCGCCATCCAGCACGCGCACGCTTTTCGCGCCGAAGCTGGTCAGCATCCACCACACGCGTGGCGCGGAGAACAGATCGCCTTCATCATAAAGCACGATGGTTTGCGTATCCGCGACGCCTAAACGGCTCATCGACGCAGCGAATTCCTCTGCGGTTGGCATCATATGCGGCAGGCCGGTTGTGCAGTCGGAAATGCTGTCGACTTCCACATAAATCGCATTCGGAATATGCGCTTCAAGATATTTGCCGTGAAAATCCACCGGTGGCGTAATGCCCGGCTTCGATTTACGGCAATCGATAATGACGACATCCGGTGAGTTCAGATTTTTTGCCAGCCATTGAGTAGAAACGGTATGGGTAGAAAAAGTCATGTTCTGTTGCCTTATCTTTTTTGTGGAGCCAGCCTCAGAGATCGCCAGGGATCAAAGAATACACCCAGGCATCACGCGGCTGGCCGTGATAATAAAGCCGGTTACGGTGCAGTCCTTCGGACGTCGCCCCCGCTTTTTCTGCTACCCGGCGGCTGCGCTCATTGTCGTCCATCACCACGATTTCCAGACGGGTCAGTTCCAGTTCGGTAAACGCAAAACGCGCTGCGGCTCTGACAGCCAGCGTTGCCAGTCCCCGGCCGGTATAACCGGTACGGATCCAGTAGCCGAGATTTGAAAATTTATATTCCTGAACGATGCGGTTGATGCCTACGCTGCCAATAAGATTACCGCCGGAACGTTCAAAAACACAGAAATTGAATTCTACGCCGCGATGACGTTTTTGCTCACTGTCGGTGAGATATTTGCGGCTGTCATCAAGAGAATATTTATCGGAACACCAGCTTTCCCATGCGCCAATTTCATTGACCGAGGCCTGAACGGCGGCAAAGTGAGTGATGGCTTCCAGCTCTGTAGCGGCGCGGATCTCAATCTCATCATCCTGATAAATCTGGCGTGTCAGCATGGGCATTATCCTGTCATTGAGGAAACCAATAGTTTAGGAAACCAAAAAGTCAGCCTCACATATCTGGCATCAATCTGTCAATTGGCGAAAATGCCGCTAAGCCAGAAAAAATAAGCGAGAAAAAACAGCGAGCTGCCTGTTTATGATTTTATTCTTCCGGCAGCAGCATCACCAGTTTGCATTCTGCATAGCCTGCCGGGAAAAATGTCTGTTGCCGGTAGCGGATTTCACCGCTGAGCGGATGGTTAAAGCGCCTTTCGCCACCTTCGCGCGCCAGCACCTCCTGCTGCGTCCACCACTGACTGAATTCGTTGCTGCGTTCCCGTAACCGGAGCACCGACTGACGGACCGCCTCTGAATGCGGGTAATGGCTTGTTTCGGCGCGAAATTCTGCCACCACTCGCTTGGCGCGTTCCGGCCAGTTGGTCACCAGCTGGCGGGCCAGCGGATGCAGAAACATAAAATCCAGCAAATTAGGATGTTCATCCACGCCGAGCCAGCCGCTGAAAAGCGCACCGGCCTGCGGATTCCAGGCCAGCATATTCCAGCAACTGTCGAGCAAATAACCGGGGCAGGTCAGCTGATTGACATACTCTTTTAGGCCCGCGTCCGGCGCGGCGGAAGAGGGCAACGCTTGAGGATCTTTCACCGACGCGAGGCTGAATAAATACTCGCGTGCGGCAGGCTCCATACGCAGTGATTTCGCCAGACGGTCAAGCGTGGAGGCTGATATCGACACATCCCGCCCCTGCTCAATCCACGTATACCACGTTGCGCTGATACCGCTGATTTGCGCCAGTTCTTCACGCCGCAGCCCGCTGGTTCTGCGGCGCGGTGAGCCCGGTAAGCCCACCATTTCCGGTGTCACGCGTTCGCGGTGCGTGCGTAAAAATGTACCCAGCGCCTTCGGCCCGCTGAGCGACTCTGCGTTATCAATCATGCCGTCCTCTTAAACTGGAGTTCTGAAACTAAAAGTTTTTAAACAGGGAGTAATTTATACCAGTATAAATGCTCATATTGTACCCGTATAAAACTATGCCTATAGTGATTTTGAGGTCATTTGAAACCCGCGTTCTTCCCTAATAAATCAATAAAAAAACAAGACAGACAGGAGCAATGATGAACATGAAAAATACCCATACTCAGGCCGTTGATAAGCAATTTGGTTCGCAGGCAAAAGATTATCTGACCAGCGCCGTTCACTCGCAGGGCGCTGATCTGCAACGTCTGGCGACGCTGCTGACGCCTTTCCCGGATGCGCAGGTGATTGATCTGGGGTGTGGCGCAGGGCACGCCAGCTTTGTGGCTGCTCGGGTCGTCAAAAGTGTGATTGCTTACGATTTATCGTCGCAGATGCTGGAAGTGGTGGCGCAGGCGGCAAAAGATAAGGATTTGAATAACATCACGGTACAGCAGGGCGTGGCGGAGTCACTGCCGTTTGACGACCACAGCGCAGATATCATTATCAGCCGCTATTCTGCGCACCACTGGCATGATGTCGGGCAGGCGTTGCGCGAAGTGGCCCGCGTGCTGAAGCCGGGCGGTAAATTTATCATGATGGATGTGGTATCGCCGGGCCATCCGCTGCTGGATATTTATCTGCAAACCATTGAAGTGCTGCGCGACACCTCTCATGTCCGCAATTATTCGCCGGGCGAATGGCTGAACATGGCTTCTGAAGCTGGCCTGATATCCCGCGAAGTCACCACCGACCGCCTGCCGCTGGAATTCACCAGCTGGATAGCACGTATGCGAACGCCGGAGCATTTCGCTGTTGCTATCCGCGAGCTGCAAAATGTGATGTCTGAGGAAGTCGTAAAACACTTTGAGATCCAATCCGACGGCTCATTTACCAGCGATATTATGATGCTGGTGGCGTCGAAAAACTAAGTGATTGCGCCCTCCGGTGAACGGGGGGCGCGAAGGGATTTTTCTATTATTTCTTACCGAAGATCTTTTTCCCGATCATCACCAGCGCCAGTACGGCGGCGCCGACCACCAGACCGACAACCAAATCGGTCGCACCGGTAATCAGCGTATTCACCCAGCTCTCATGCCCGTGAGTCAGCGGCTCAATCAGGCTATGCATGAACGGTAAACCGTGGCTGATAATGCTGCCACCGACCAGGAACATAGCGATGGTGCCGACAACCGACAATATCTTCATCAACCAGGGGGCAAGATTCACGATGCCGCGGCCAAAAGCGCGCACTGCGTTCATTATGCCGCTTTCGCCGTTCAGCTTACTCAGGTACAAACCGGCGTCGTCAATTTTGACAATCGCCCCGACCAGCCCGTAGACGCCGATGGTCATCGCTACGGCAATCAGCACCATCACGGTAACCTGATTAAGGAAGGGGGCAGATGATACGATCCCCAGCGAAATGACGATGATTTCAGCAGAGAGAATAAAGTCAGTACGAACGGCACCTTTGACCTTATCTTTTTCCTGCTTTTTAGCATCGGCTTCATTTTTTACTTCAGCCGTTGCCGGTTTTTCTTCTTCGTGATGCTCACCGGGCATGAATTTATGTGCGACTTTTTCGAAGCCTTCATAACACAGGTAAGCCCCGCCAATCATCAGCAAAGGCGTGATAGCCCAGGGAATAAAGGCGCTGATCAGTAATGCCAGCGGAACCAGAATCGCTTTGTTGATCATGGAACCTTTGGCGACCGCCCAGACAATAGGTAATTCACGATCGGCTTTCACCCCGGTCACCTGTTGTGCGTTCAGTGCCAGATCGTCACCCAGCACGCTGGCTGTCTTTTTTGCGGCGACTTTACTCATCGCCGCGACGTCATCAAGAATCGATGCAATATCATCAATTAAAGCCAGAAGGCTGCCACCCGCCATAAACACTCCCTTTTATCATTGTGCAAAGGTTTGCCGCACACGCGGAACCCGAACTCTGTTGTCATGACCTTGCATCAGATCACAGCAACAGAAAATTCATAAAAAATAATCATATCAGTGATTGCATAGCGGCGTCGATTTGTGCGAATGTTGTCGCGTTCTTAAATAACTTTGAAATCTCTCCATACTTTCTCCATTAAATATTCTCGTTTTTCCAGCGGTTACGAACGCTGAAATATTTTCTTTCATTCTCTCCTTATTTTTACCACAAAGGTTAAACTTCTTTACGTTCGATTACGTCTGCTTTCATTGATTCGCCGATAATTAATTCAACGGATGACTTCCGCTCCATTAATTAACGAAACTAACAAAGAAAGGTGCGTATTATGAAACTCTTACCTGCAATTACAGCTGTCGCTATTACCGTCGCTTCATTATCTGCTCTTGCTGCTACGCCAATTTCAGAAATGCAGGCGCAAAGCGGTAATTTCCAGTCACTGGGTGTAGTTTCAGTCAGCGCACCTAATACCGTCCCAGGCAGTATGCGTGACGAACTGAACCAGGTAGCGAACGATAAGGGCGCGTCCCACTACCGTATCATCGGTCAGGGTACCCCCGGCGACTCCAGCCTGAATCGTGCAAGCGTTGAGCTGTATAAATAAAATTCTGATTTTATATAAAGCATTTTTTATAAAATCCAATTAAGTTATTTCCTGTAGCGAGAAGGCCAATGTCACCTGACATTGGCCTTTTTATTATCCAGATTACAAGAGGTTCTTTTGAGAATCATCTCATGTGTTTTAATTTATCTTTCTCATTTTGATTATTATTTCTCTTATTAATCATTTCTTAAGAATTTTTGCGGTATATAAGGGTCTATGTCCTCAGGAGGAAGTTAATATGTTGAATGCCGCAAAAATGACAATCAAGAACACAGGTGTTTCGATCCAGAATCAATTTTTCTATTTACAGAATTTTATTACTTCACCAAGGACAATGGGGACGCTGATGCCATCATCCCCGTGGTTGTGCCACGCAATGCTCAGCCAGATTGACTGGTCGACGTCACTGGATATTGCTGAACTTGGCGCGGCCGACGGCGTACTGACCCGCCGCATTCTCAGCCGGATGCGTGCCGATGCAAAACTTGAGGCATTTGAAATCCAGCCGGTGTTTGTCCGCAAGCTGAACCAGATGGATGACCCCCGCTTGCAGGTGATGGCGCATTCTGCTGAGCATATGAGCACTCAGTATGACGCCGTGTTTTCCTGTCTGCCGCTGCTGTCAATGCCGGTGCGAACCAGCATGAGGATTTTGCAGGCCACACGCCAGCAACTGAAGGAAAAGGACGGGGTGCTGGTTCTGTTCCAGTACAGCCATCTTTCCGAGAAATTGCTGTCACGCTATTTCACCTGGAAAAAAATCCGTGTGGTGAAGAATTTCCCACCGGCGCTGGTGTATATCTGTAAACCTCGCTGATACAGCAACTTATGGAAGCTGGATCGCAAAGCTGCCCGCAGGCCTTTGCGGGACAAGGATTTTTCAGTATGATGAGCCCCATAGCGTAAATAAAACGCTACAGAAGCTTCACTGGCAGATGATAAAAATCTGCCAGTGAGGCTTTTTTGTTGTACTATCTGGCGAGTACAGCGCCAGGCCAGTACAATGAGCAGTTTTGACGTTTACACTTCATATTGATGATGGATTTTCATCAGGCGGGCTAACGGCTCCCGGGAAATAAAGGATAGCGGTAATGACACAACCCATTTTCATGGTAGGCGCGCGCGGTGCGGGTAAAACGACGGTCGGCAGCGCTCTGGCGAAAGCACTGGGCTATAAATTTGTCGATACCGATCTGACATTGCTGCGCACCTCCGGCATGAGCGTAGCGGATATCGTTGAACGTGAAGGCTGGGAAGGTTTCCGCCGCCGTGAGACTGAGACGCTGAAAGCGATTTGCGCACCCTTCACGGTGATCGCGACCGGGGGCGGCGTAGTGCTGGCGCAGGAAAACCGCGATTTCATGCGTGATGCCGGAACGGTTATTTATCTGCGTTCACCGGCTTCTACGCTGGCCAACCGTCTGGAAGATGCGCCCCTGGAAGATCAGCGACCGACACTGACGGGTAAACCGATTACCGAAGAGATGAAGGAAGTGCTGAATGAGCGCGAAGCACTGTATCAGCAGGCTGCTCATCATGTGGTGGACGGTACGCTGGATCCGGCGGGCGTGGTGAATGCTATTCTCGATACGCTGGCACTGCCGGTCGCACGTTAAATCGCCCGTCTGAATAACTGAAACGAGCCCCGGTGGCTCGTTTTTCATGTTCGGAGATCCTACTGTGAGGAACGGTGTAAATTATACGGGCCATTTTTGTGATGCATGTCACGGGTTATCAAGTATTGTGCAGATGAATGTGCAGGCGTAAAGTAATCACTCAGGTTATTACTTTTACGTACACCTCCGCAACGGAACCCATGATGAAATCCCTGAGACAATTCTTCAGTCAGCACGCGAAAGCGATGCCCGCCATCTGGTCAGTCACGATAATTCTCGTAGAAGCCTCTATCGCGCTCTATATTTTGCGTAATATTTAATCAAAATTATCTGCTGATTTTTACGTCCGTCACCTCATTTTTACTCGGAATTAAATCTCCCTTCCTGTGTATTGAATGGCTTTAGGAATTTCTTTAAGCATATTCATTTATCCGTCTTGTTTTGCATGAAAAATAAACGGCTTGACGCTGACACGTATCAGCCTTAGTTTTTATTTATCTTAACAGGAACACTGTTCCATATATCGGAACTACCTCCTTATGACTACATTAGAAAATGCGGCAGCCGTGCTGAAGTTATTTTCCAAACAGGAAATCCGTCAGGGACATCCGGGTTTGTCATTCAGTGATGTTGTCGGAAATTTGAAATTACCGAAAAGCACGGTTTCGCGTTTGCTTATGACCATGGAAACGCAAGGGCTGCTGGAACGCGATCCGGACAGCCGCCTTTACCAAATTGGAAAGTTATTACTGGCCGTCTCAAGCCATTATTTATCGGCGCCGTTGGTAGATTTAGCGTCGCCTTATATGACGCAACTCAGCCAGCTCACACAGTGCACCGGATACATCTCGATGCTCGAAGGGCGGGACATTATGGTGATGCGCATGTTCCCCGGCAGAACCTATTTGCAAGTGGTGACTCCTGCGGGAAGCCTTTTGCCAGCACATGAAACGGCCATTGGTCGGGCCATATTGTCACGCTATACCGATGATGAAGTCCGTCAGCGCTTTACCGGTAAGTACCATGCACACTCGGTGAATGCACCGGAAAGTCTGGACGTTTTGTTATCCCGCCTGGCTGAGGTTCGCCTTACGGGAGTGTCATTTGCCAACAACGAAACGTTGCTGGGAATAAGCACGTTAGCCACCAGCATTTTTAATAAGCATCGCAATGAAATTATGGGGCTGTGTTTATCTTTCCCTTCGCCCGCGCAGGGAAAGGAAATTCCGGAAGGGATCCGGGACGGACTGATTGCCGTAACACGGCAACTCGCCGAAAAATTGGGTGATGAGTATTGGCATTTGCCCGGCCGGGTATAAACCGGGAAGGTAATGACCAATAACGGACCCGGAAATTCGCTGTTTTCATATTTGCCAACACCAGGGGCCTTATGTCAGATCAACCTGCTAAAAATAATAAGGAAAATCCGCTAAAGGATATTGGCACTCTCATCGTGATGATCCTGCTGTCTGTTTTGGGCGCAATCATCGGAGTTCAGCTGATTACCACATTGGGCGTTACGCCTAATACGTCGATTATCGGTGCGCTGTTTGCCATGTTACTGGCGCGCGTCCCGATGCAGGCTTTTCAGCGCTATCGTTCTGTTCACACGCAGAATCTGGCGCAAACCGTGATTTCCTCCGCCACGTTTGGCGCAGCAAACAGTCTGCTGATGCCGATTGCTATTCCTTATGTCATGGGGCAGCCGCAGCTGATCATGCCGATGTTTACCGGCGTAGCGGTGGCGATGTTGCTCGATGCTTATCTGCTTTACCGTCTGTTTGATACCAAAGTGTTTCCGGCCAGTAATGCGTGGCCGCCGGGCGTTGCCGCTGCTGAAGCTATTAAAGCCGGGGATAACGGCGGACGTCAGGCGTGGCTGCTGGTTGCCGGTGTGGTGGTCGGGCTGGCGGGTGCGATGCTTAAAATTCCGATGGCGGCGTTCGGTACGGCATTTATCGGCAATATCTGGGCGCTGAGCATGTTCGGTATTGGTTTGCTTATCCGCGCCTATGCCCAGCCGGTTGCCGGTTTGGATCTTAACGCGCTGTATATTCCGCACGGCATGATGGTCGGTGCGGGGCTGGTTTCACTGTTGCAGGTGATTCAGGTAGTACGTGCCAAAGGATCCGACGCCAAAACCACGTTTACCCAGCCAGCAAAAGAAGTGCGTAAAGCGCTGGGGCTGGGCGCTTTCGGGTATGTCGCGATTGCCGCATTGCTGGCGCTGGCCGGTGGTCTTTATAGTGAAATGTCGGTGGGAATGCTGATTGCGTTTGTGATTTACGCTGCGTTTGCCGCGTTCTTCCACGAGCTGATTGTCGGGATTGCCGCGATGCACTCCGGCTGGTTCCCGGCCTTTGCCGTGGCGCTGATTACGCTGATTGTCGGCATTCTGATTGGCTTCCCTCCACTGGCGCTGTGTGTGCTGACCGGTTTTACCGCGGCAACTGGCCCGGCGTTTGCCGATATGGGCTTTGACCTTAAAGCCGGTTTCATCCTGCGCGGCTACGGCAAAGATTTACGTGCTGAACTTTATGGCCGCCGCATTCAGTTATTCGCTGCCTTACTGGCCTTTATTATTGCCATTCCTGTGGTCTGGTACGCCCATTACGGTTATTTCGCACAGGATTTAGTCCCGCCGGTGGCGCGCGTGTATGCAAAAACCATTCAGGCTGGTGCGCAGCCGGGGATCGCCCACAGCCTGCTTATCTGGGCCATTCCGGGCGCACTGATCCAGCTGATTGGCGGACCGAAACGCCAGCTTGGCGTGCTGCTCGCCACTGGTTTGCTGATCAACAGCGTGATGGCCGGATGGGCCGTGGTCTGCGGCATCGTGCTACGCATCATCATTATTCGTATCTGGGGTGAAAAAGGGCGCACGCCAATGGAAGTGCTGGCAGCAGGTTTTATTGCCGGTGACGCACTTTACAGCTTCTTCACGTCGGTTTTCAGCGCCAAAAAGTAGTGAATACAGCACCAACACCAGGGCTTACTTTTAGCCAGCATGACACACCGACTGTTCCACGATGAACAGCGCCCGCGACCGTTTTGCCACTGCGCTTTATGCGCCGGTTGCGGGGTTTTAAGAGGATTTTGTGATGAGTTTGCAACAGACATTAACCGTATTCGAACTGATTGACAGTGCGCATGTCAGCGGCCAGGACATTGTGGACTTATTCGCCGCTTATCCCGGCATCATTGCCAGCACTAACCGTGCTGACGGCCCGAAGGGCGGCACCGATTTTGTCCGCATTACCGTGCCGGGCAGCCAGGGTAAGAGCAGCGGCGGCACTGCGCCAACGCTCGGTATTATTGGTCGTCTGGGTGGGATTGGTGCACGTCCGACGCGTATCGGACTGGTATCTGATGCTGACGGCGCCATCGCCGCAGTGACCAGCGCACTCAAACTGGCCGACATGCAGCGCAAGGGCGACATGCTGGAAGGCGACGTGATTATCACGACGCATATTTGCCCGAACGCACCAACCCGACCACATGATCCGGTCGATTTCATGGATTCACCGATTGATGACGTGACCATGAATGATAACGAAGTCGTGGAGGGTGTCGATGCCATTCTTTCTATCGACACCACCAAAGGTAACCGCATTATCAATCACAAGGGATACGCCATTTCGCCGACGGTGAAAGAGGGTTATATCCTGCGTGTTTCCGAAGATTTGCTGCGCATCATGGAAATGACCAGCGGCAAACCGGCGGTGACTTTCCCGATCACTACACAAGACATCACGCCGTACGGCAATGGTGTGCATCACCTGAACAGTATTCTGCAACCGTCAACCGCAACCAGCGTACCGGTCGTCGGTGTGGCGATTACGGCGGAATCTGTGGTGCCGGGCTGTGGTACCGGCGCAAGTCATGAAGTGGATATCGCACTGGCGGCAAAATTTGCCGTTGAAGTTGCGAAAGAGTTTGGCCGCGGCACCTGTCAGTTCTTTGATGCCGATGAATATCAACTCCTGTTGTCGCTGTACGGAAGCTTGCGCCACCTGCAAAACCGGAAGTAATCAGATGATGACATCCTTTGCGACGTTAACAATCGGACAGGCGCCACGCAGCGATATTATGCCGCTGCTGATGGCGCATCTGCCAGCCAACTCAGTCACCCATGTGGGGCTGCTGGACGGGTTAAGCACGGAGCAAATTGAGCAGCGTTACGCACCTGCGGAAGGCGACGCGGTACTGGTCACCCGTCTGCTGGATGGTTCGCAGGTTTCTCTGGCCGCGCCGCGGGTGGAGCGGGGCTTGCAGGAAAAGATTGATGTGCTGGAAGCGCTGGGTTGCATGACTATTCTGCTGTTGTGTACCGGCGAATTTAACCATTTGCATGCGAATAATGCCCTGCTTCTCGAACCGGATCGCATTATCCCGCCGCTGATTGGCTCGATGGTCGGGCAGCACCGCGCAGGCATTGTGGTACCGGTGGAATCGCAGGTTGTTGAACAGGCGAACAAATGGCGAAAATTAGCCAAAGCGCCATGTTTTGCGGTCGCCAGTCCGTATCTTTCTGACGATCAGACGCTGACGGAAGCCGCAATGCGCCTGGCCGAGCAGGGGGCGGAAGTAGTGGTTCTCGATTGCATAGGATTCAACCGTCATCACGTGGATGTGCTGAAAAAACATCTGAATATTCCGGTGTTGTTATCGAATGTGCTGATGGCAAAACTGGCGGCGGAGCTGGTGGTCTGAGGATATGACGGACGGGGCATACAGCTACCCACAATGGCACTGTGCGGCCGTAAAATCAAATCAGCGATCCCGCTTTGCGGGCGGTGTCGTCTGGTGCAGATAAAGCGGTAATAATCAGTGACAGAAGACGGTTTGTGCCCCTAATATGAAGGCTCTGAAAATTATCGCAAAGGGCCAATCTATGTTGAAAAATAATGAGTATTTTGACGGGAAAGTGAAGTCGATTGGTTTCGACAGCGAAAGTACGGGTTCAGCCAGTGTTGGTGTGATGGCCGTCGGTGAATACACGTTCGGTACCGCAAAGCCGGAAGAAATGACCGTCATCAGCGGCTCACTGAAAGTGCTGATCCCGGGATCTCCGGACTGGCAGGTCTTCAAGCCAGGCGAAACCTTCTACATTCCGGGTAAAAGTGAATTCAACTTACAGGTCGGCGAAACCACGTCTTATCTCTGTAAGTATCTGACCAAGTAATTTATTCAGACACAGTAAAAACAAGAAAGGCGCCCATTCGAGCGCCTTTTCTTATTTCAGCGGCGAGAGAGATTATCTCTGTGCTTCGCCGCCCAATGCTTCGATCAGGTTCTGGATTAACGCCGCCAGTTCACCGGTCATCAGCACGAAATCGGCATCGAAACGTCCGGCGAAATCTTCGCGGTCGATATCTTCATTTTGATCACGAATGACGTCGCTGAATTTCAGACGTTTAATACTGCCGTCGTCGGCCAGCACCACGGCGATACGTTCCTGCCAGTCAACCGCCAGTTTGGTGACCAGTTTGCCGTTCTCAATATGCGTGGCAATCTCGTCGCTGACCAGCGCCTGTTTCTTACAGCGGATCACGCCGCCTTCTTCCAGAATCGCTTTCAGTTCGGCTTCGTCCTGCAAGGTGAAACCAGCAGGCGTTTCGCCGGAGCGCACCCATTCGGTCAGCGTCAGTTCGATCGGGCTTTCCATAGTTAGCGGCACGACCGGCAGCGAACCCAGGCTTTTACGCAGCAGCGCCAGCATATCTTCGGCTTTCTTGGCGCTGGCGGCATCAACCATAATCAGGCCGTTGACGGTATCAATCCACATGAACGTCTGGCTGAAGCGGCTGAATGCGCGCGGCATCAGGCTGTGCAGTACTTCATCTTTCAGGGAATCTTTTTCAGTCTTTTTCAGCTTGCGGTGTTGTTCACCTTCGAGCTGATCAATTTTGGCCTGTAACTCCTGCTTAATCACCGGAGAAGGCAGAATTTTTTCTTCTTTGCGTGCGCAGATCAGGATCTGCCCGCCGTTGACGTGAGTCAGCGCGTCGCCACCGTGGGAACCCATCGGTGAAACCCAGCCGGTTTTCGCCATATCCTGGCTGCCGCACGGGGTAAAGGTGAAAGCACTGAGCTGTTTTTCCATCTCGTCAGCAGATAACGAAACTTCACGGCTCAAACGGTAAACCAACAAATTCTTAAACCATAACATGGCGTTATCCCTGTTCCGGCGCACTCGTGGTACGCTGAATAAATGAATACAGGGCGGCATGATAACCAATTGAGCGCCGGTCGTCGTTAAGAAATCGCCGCTGCCTGTAACATTGCATAACAGCTTATTCTGGTGACAGAGGCCGCTGGCTTCTAAACTGAACAGACTCAGAAAAACTGACCCTGCAGGATATAAAAAGGAGAAGAAAACGTGAGAATTGGCATTGATTTAGGCGGCACAAAAATAGAAGTCATTGCGTTATCTGACGAAGGCAAAGAACTGTTTCGCAAACGGGTCGATACGCCGAGAAATGACTATGAACGCACACTGAAGGCGATTGAAGGGCTGGTGCTGGACGCTGAGAAAGCCACCGGTCAGCGCGGCAGCGTGGGGCTCGGGATCCCGGGCACGTTATCTCCGTTCACCGGCAAAGTGAAGAATGCCAATTCGGTCTGGCTGAACGGTCAGCAACTGGATGAGGATCTGGCGCTGTTGCTAAAACGCGAAGTGCATATTGCTAACGACGCCAATTGTCTGGCGGTATCTGAAGCTACGGATGGTGCGGGCGCAGGCCGTCACACCGTGTTTGCCGTGATTATTGGCACCGGATGCGGTTCCGGCATTGCCCTTAACGGCGTGGCGCACGCGGGTGGCAACGGTAACGCAGGCGAGTGGGGCCATAATCCGCTACCGTGGCAGGATGAGGAAGAAATCCAGTTCGCACGTGAAGTCCCGTGTTACTGCGGAAAATCAGGCTGTGTCGAGACGTTTGTTTCCGGCACCGGTTTTGCCGAAGACTATTTCCGCCATTCCGGTCAGCGGTTAAAAGGGGCAGAGATTATTGCGCTGGTTGAGCAGGGCGACGAAATGGCAGAACTGGCGCTGGGTCGTTACGAGCGTCGTCTGGCAAAAGCCCTGGCGAACGTGGTGAATATTCTCGACCCGGACGTGATTGTTTTCGGCGGCGGCATGAGCAATGTGGACCGTTTGTATCAGACCGTTCCGTTGCTTATCAAACAATGGGTGTTTGGCGGGGAATGTGAAACACCGATGCTCAAAGCGGTTCACGGGGATTCGAGTGGTGTGCGCGGCGCAGCCTGGCTGTGGCCACAATCGCGTTTTGCGCTGTAGGTTTCAATCCATCGTAAGAAAGTGACAGGGGTGCAGAATTTGCGCCCCTGATGTTATCGTCCGTTAAAGCGCCATTTCCCGTTTAAACACTTCCAGCGTATGCGCCTTCACGCGGATAAATTCCGGGTGGCTCATAATTTCTGAACCGCGCGGGCGCGGCAGGTCGAAGGGTACGATTTCCGCAATCTGCGTTGGCCGTCGGGTCAGCAGCAAAATCTCATCCGCCAGAAACACCGCATCCTCCAGATCATGCGACACAATCAGCATCGTGACGCCCGTCGCCAGCTGCACTTCCTGCAATTTATCGCGGATAAACAGCGTCATTTCGAAATCCAGCGCCGAGAAAGGTTCATCGAGGAACATCACTTCCGGACGTGTCGCCAGCGCCCGCATGATGCACACGGTTTGCTGCTGGCCGCCGGAAAGCTCATACGGATAGCGCTTGAGGTCGAAACGGATATCAAACATCTGCGTCAGTTCTTCAACGCGAGTATTGACGTCCGTCTTGTTCATGCCGTGGCGAATCAGCGGATACGCGATGTTGGCGCGCGCACTCATCCACGGAAACAGCGCGTCACGGTAGTTCTGAAAGACATAACCGATAGTGGTCTGCGCCAGCGTTTTGCCATCAAACAGAATGTCGCCTTTATCCACCGGGATAAGCCCGGCGACCATGTTCATTAACGTCGATTTACCGCAGCCGTTCGGGCCGAAGATCGACACGATTTTTCCGCGCGGCAGGTCGAGATTGAGATCCGTATAAAGCGGTTGTCCGGCAAAGGCTTTGCTCAGTCCGCGGATCGTCACATGGGTGTCCGGGCGCGTGGCGTATTGCGGTAACTGCGGGCCTTTATAATCAGGGTTCAGCGAGAGAGGTTGCGTCATGCTTTGCTACTCCAGTGGACGGTTTTTTTCTCGATCAGCAAAAAGGCGAGATTCAGCAGATAGCCCAGTGCGCCGGTTATCAGGATCGACGCGTACATATCTTTGATATTGAACACCTGCTGGGCATCAATGATCCGATGACCGAGTCCGGTTTCGGATCCGATAAACATTTCGGCGACGATCACGATCACCAGTGCAATCGACACGCCGGTTCGCAGGCCGACAAAGGTCTGCGCCAGACTTTCCATCAGCAGGATGTCTTTGAAAATATGCCAGCGGGAAATCCCCATCACTTTCGCCGCCATCAGGCGGGTTTTCTTGGCATTCATCACGCCGTACGCGCTGTTAAACAGGATAACCAGCACCGCAGCAAATGCAGCGATGGCGATTTTGTTGGCATCGGTAATGCCGAAAATCAGCATAAACAGCGGGATAAGCGCTGATGACGGCGTGGAGCGGAAGAAGTCGATGAGAAATTCGAGGCTGCGGTAAATCTTTTCATTGCTGCCTAAAATTACCCCGAGCGGTACGCCAATCACTGCGGCAAAGGCGAAAGACACCAGCGTGCGGTAGAGCGTGGCGCCGATATCAGTGCGCATGGACGTATCGAAAAATGACTGAAACATGTAGCCAATCGTCTCTACGGGCGAAGGGAGAAGTACTGGATTCAGCCATTTTGCGCTGACGGCCAGCTGCCAGAACAAAAACAGCAGTACGGGGCCGACCAGCGGCAGTAATCTTGAAGACCAGCGTGAAGTCATCCTGTTTCTCCTTATCCTTTATAAATCAGTGAAGCAACATCCACCGGTTTGCTGAAGATTTTTCTTTCCGTAAACACGTCATAAAACTTCTGGAACCATTGCAGGTTGTCGCCTTTCAAATCGGGATACATCACAAAGCCGGGCAGTGGCACTTCCTTCACCAGCGCCGGTTCAATGCTGGTGTATCCGGCGACGTTTTCACGGGCCTTGTCGGGATGCGCGGCAATGAATTCCACCGCTTTCTGATAAGCGGCAATAAACTTTTTGGTTTCTTGGGGTTTGCTGGCGATAAAAGCGGAGTTCAGTGCCGCTGCGCCGCCAAACCAAGGGGCGTCAGCGTTGCCGAGCACATATTTAGAAATCACGCCGGTTTCCAGCGTGCGGGAAAGGTTTTTCATGCGCCCGACTGTGCCGGTAGGTTCAAGGGTATACACGCCGTCAATTTGTCCGGCAGCCAGTGCAGGTGCGTGCTGGCCGACCGGCAGTTCGATCACGGAAGGAGTGGTGAAACCATTTTTCTCCAGAATGATCTTTGCCATCGTCACGTTCTGGATCCCCGGACCGCAGGCGATCTTCTTGCCTTTCAGGTCGCTGATCGCTTTCGCGGTGCTGTTGAGCGGCACCAGAAATTCATCCAGAACCAGCTTATGATTAGACGGATTCGAGCAGATGATTTTGAACAGATCCGGCGAGGTGATCGCCCCCAGTCCCAGGGCGCCGGTGGCTGTACCATTGGCACAGCCGTGGATCCTGCCAGTGATCATCCCTTCGACAATTTGCTGTGCGCTGGCGAACTTAACGCCTTTCACATTCAGTCCGGCCTCTTTAAAAAAGCCCTGTTCCAGCGCCACGTATAATGGTAAACCGCCAACAATCGGCCAGTAACCAATGCGAATTTCGTCGTCGTCGGCTGCAAAAACAGACGTCGGGATCATGCCGCCAAGAGTGGATACGCCGCCGGTAATGGCGAGCCATTTCATCAGCTGGCGGCGTTTTTTATCGACTTCAGGTTTGATGTTTTTCATGGGCGGTTCCCTTAGCGGTTATGTGGGCGCTGCAACTTGTACTGCAACTTGTATACATAACGTTAAGCACAGGGCGTGCCAGTTTATCGGCAGGAGGGAATTAGCGGGAATTCAGCGGCTTGGAAAGGAGTAAGCGCACTACGCTGGTGCGATTTTTGCGCAGACGCCCACAATCAGGATCCATTGCGGAGCAGATGGCTAGCAATTTACCCGCCAGCTGCTCCGCGAGTGAAACCGGTCAGATTTTAAATTCATTGCTCAGGCGGCTGACGCCCAGACCGTTCACCTTGGTGACTTTTATCTGCACCGGAATGCGGTCTTTCATCGCTTCGACATGGCTGATGACGCCGATGGTTTTGCCCGACGCATTCAGGCTGTCGAGCGCGTCCAGCGCGGTATCCAGCGTGTCGGCGTCGAGTGTGCCGAAACCTTCGTCAAGGAACAGCGAATCAATGCGGGTTTTATCGCTGACCAGATCGGAAAGTGCCAGTGCGAGTGCCAGACTGACCAGGAAACTTTCGCCGCCGGATAACGTGCGGGTATCGCGCACCGCATCAGCCTGCCAGGTATCGACCACCTGCAATTCCAGGGCGTCACTGGTTTTGCGCTGCAACAGATACCGCCCGTGCAGTTTTTCTAGCTGACGGTTTGCCAGATACACCAGATGATCGAGCGTCAGACCCTGCGCGAACTTACGGAATTTCGCACCGTCGCTGGAGCCAATCATCTGATTGAGATAACCCCAGTCGTCACAGGTCAGCTGCGCCTGTGAAATCTGCGCAATCAGCGCCTGCTGGTTACCGCTTCGCACTTTATCATCGTTAAGTTTATTGGTGATTTCACCCAGACGTTGCTGCAACATTTTCAGTTGCTGCGCCAGTTCTGCCTGCTGCCCCGTCAGAGCAGCAAGGTCAGTGTCGGTTTCACTCAGATGAGCAGGGCGGGCAATTCGATGTTTTTCCAGCTGTTCTTTGGCATCGCTGAGTAATGCATTCGCCTGCACCAGTTGCTGTTGCAGATGTTCTTTGCGTTGCTGAAGTTGCTGGCGCAGTGCATCGTCAAGCAGCGCCAGTTTCACTGCGGCTTCATCGGCAAATTCGCTGGCGCTCAGCGCCTGTTGCCACACCTGCTCCGCCTGAGTCAGTTGTTCTGTGGCCTGCAATTGTTGCTGCTGCGTACTTGCCAGCTTACCCGCCAGCTGATCGCGCAGTTCCTGCGCTTTTTGCAGCGCGGTCTGTGCTTCGCTGACCGATTTTTCTGCCGCCAGTTGTTGCTGATGTAAGTGCTCGCGAACCTGCGCAACCTGGCGGTCTCCGAACAGTTCAAGGCGTTTTGCGTTCAGTTCAGAAAGGGATTTCTCGCCTTCCGCCAACAGCTTTTGCAGCCGCTCAAAGTCCTGCTGAGATTTGGCCTGCGTTTCTTCCAGCCGGGTAACGCGTTCGGTCAGCAATGCGATTTGCTGTTGTACTTTCTGCTGTACATTCAGGGCGTCATTCAGGGCATCTTTCGCCTGTTGGAACGCCCGCGCCAGTTGTTCGTGCTGGTTGATCAGCGCCTGCGACTGCTGCTCTTCTTCGTCGCGGGCGGTCAGCCATTGCGCAATAGCGGCGGCGTCATGCAGGGTAAATGTCAGGTTCAGCGGCGTGCTGAGCCGCTGCCAGTTTTCGGTATGTGCATTCAGTTGCTGGCTTTCCTGCTCCAGCTGAGTGTGCAGTCGTGTTTGCTGTTCTTTCAGACTTTTGATTTTTGCTGCCAGTTCGATGCCGCTGGCTTTTGCCGTATCGAATTCCTGCTGCATTTTTTCGACGCGCAGGGCTGTTACTGAAGGCTTAATTTCCTGATAACTTTCAATCGCCGGATGGGACGTGGAACCGCACAGCGGACAGGCTTTACCGCTTTGCAGATTCGCGCGCTCGGCTTCGAGGCTGACGATCAGCATTTCCTGTTTATGCAGCGCTTTGACGTCGTTGAGATGTTCCAGCTGTTTCTGACATTGAAGTCGGATTGCGACCAGACGCTGTTCTTCGTCAGCCAGCAGCGTCCGATACTGTGCCAAATCTTTGTGCTGTTGCTGCACGCGCTGGTTCAGCTGCGGAAAAATTTGCGCGAGTGAAAAAAGTTGCTGGCGCACAGGACGCAGCTGCGCCAGCTCTGTTTGCCGTTTCTGTAATGCTGCCAGCGGATGCTGTTTTTCCAGCTCAGTCTGACGCTGTTGCGCTGTGTTCAATGCATCTGTCAGCGTGGTCTGGCGGGTCTGATGCTGACGGCTTTCCTCGTCCAGTTTCTGACGTTCGGCAGTCATTTTCACCAGCGCCGCGCTATGCTCACTGACCAGTTTCTGCACGTCACTGACTGACTGCTGCGTTTCAGCCAGTGATTTACGCCACTGGCTGATTTCATTATCCAGCGGCAGGATTTTTTCTTCGATCAGCGTCTGCATCTGACGCTGTTCTTCAGTCTGTTTCTGACGCGCCATTTGCGCCTGTTCCACCGCCAGATTCAGCGGCGTCATCTGCGTGATCTGTTGTTCCTGCTGCTGCGTAAGTTGTGTCAGTTCTTGCTGAAGACGCTGTGATCCATCCTGGCAACGCTGGCGATCGCTGAGTAATGGACGCAGTTTTTCTGCCGGTTCACTGCGTGCCAGCTGTTGTAACTGCGGCGCGGCGGTCAGATTCTCCTGTTCCGCGGCGGTCAGTTGTTGCTGAGATTGCTGATGTTTTTGCTGCAACTGCTGCCACTGTTGCAGCCAGTTCAGATCCTGCTGGCGCTGCTGTGCCTGCTGGCTAAGGTTGATTTCCTGCGTGTTCAGTTCAGCAAGTTGTACCTCCAGCACCTGACGCTGTTCTTCGCTGAGCAGTTCGATTCCGGCCATACGCTGGTGCAGACCGTCGAGTGTAATACGTGCTTCTTTATGTTGCTCAAACACGCGTTCAGACAGCAGTCCGTAAATTTCGGTGCCGGTCAGTTCTTCCAGAAGTTCGGCACGGTCATTGGCGTCGGCATTCAGAAATGCGGCGAACTGTCCCTGCGAAAGCATCATCGATTTCGTGAAGCGGCCAAAATCCAGCCCGGTGAGGGTGGCGATGGCGTCGAGTTTGTCGCGTACTTTATCGGCCAGAATTTTGCCATCGGCAAGCAATGCCAGCTCAACCTTCGGCGCCTGCAAATTGCCGTCCGGGGAGTTTTTGGCGCGGCGCTGGCTCCAGAATGCGCGATAACCTATGCCTTTCACTTCAAACTCCACTTCCGCCAGCGACTCTGCGGTGTGACGGGTCATCAGTTCATTCTGACTTGGCGTGATGTTCAGCCGCGGCGTCTGGTGATAAAGCGCCAGACAGATGGCATCGAGCAGAGTGGTTTTCCCCGCGCCGGTCGGGCCGGTGATCGCGAACAATCCGTTGCTGGCGAAAGGTTCGGCGGTAAAGTCAATTTTCCATTCGCCTTCCAGCGAGTTCAGGTTTTTTAAACGCAGGCTGAGAATTTTCATTGTGCGTTATCCTCCGCATTCTGACCGCTGGTGACTTGCTCGACGACCTGCGCGAACAGCGTGCGCATCCGCGCCTGACGCGGCTCGTCCGGATCAGGTTCCAGCGCCAGCCGCCGTTCGAACACATCGCTGACACTCAGTTCACTGAGCGTTTCCTTTTCCTGCTGCTCAATGCTGTGAATGCGTTGTTCCTTGCTGCGACGTAACAGCACCACTTCCACCGGCAGATCGGCGGTCAGCGCCTGAATGCGGCGCTGAATATCACTGAGATAATCCTGCGTGGCGACTTCGATATCCAGCCAGACCGGTTTTTGCGCGTCGCCACCGGCAAATTGCGTCAGCTGCTTTTCGATTTCTGCCAGCGAGCCTTTGATTATCTGCATTGGCTGGAAAATCGGGATTTCCAGTGTGTCGATGGCCTTAAGCGTCGCACCGTCGAAATCAAGTAAGTACACACTTTTGGCTTTGCTCAGTTCGTCAAAACTCAAAGCAATCGGTGAACCGCTGTAACGGATATGTTCGGTTTTGGCGACGCACTGCGCTCGGTGAATATGGCCGAGCGCCACGTAATCGACTGGCGGAAAAGCCTGTGCCGGGAATGCATCCAGCGTGCCTATATAGATGTCGCGCACGGAGTCGGACGTACTGACGCCGACGGTGGTCAGATGCCCGGTGGCAATAATCGGCAGCGGCACGCCGAGTTCGTCGCGTTTGGCCTGCGCGGCCTGCCAAAGGGCGTCGTAATGCTCGGCGATGGCTTCCTGCAATGCCAGCTGTTTGTCACTGCCGGATTGTCCCGCCTGACTGGCGAGCAAATCACGCGGGCGTAAAAACGGGATAGCGCAAAGCACCGCGCCCGGTTTTCCGTCACGCTGGTTGAGCACTAAAATTTGCTCAGACAGATTTTCGCCGACGGTCGCAATCACCCGCGTATTCAGGCAGGAAAGCAACTCGCGCGATTCGTTCAGCGTGGCGACGGAATCGTGATTACCGGCCAGCACCACCAGCTGACAGCCGGTTTGTTGCAGTTCGACGACAAAGCGGTTGTACAACTCACGGGCATAGCTCGGCGGTGAGCCGGTATCGAAAATATCGCCCGCGACAATCACCGCATCTACTTGATGTTGCTGCACCTGACCGGTCAGCCAGTGCAAAAATGCCTGATGTTCGGCAGCACGGCTTTTGGTGAAAAAGTACTGGCCGAGGTGCCAGTCTGACGTGTGGATCAGGCGCATGAGACTCCCGTATGGATCCTGGATGAGGACAATGGGGCAAAGTATAAACGTCGGCGGGGGACGCTGTCCCCGATAAATCAGCCGTGTTTCATGTAGATGGCAGCTAAACAGAAGGAAATTATCTGTCATATTTGACTGTAATGAACCATCCTTTCTATTCATAAATCTGTCACAAAACTGACGCATAATGGCGCCCGCAATCAAATAAAAGATCGCTAACCTATTGGCAGGACCTACGATGGCAAGACGTATACTGGTGGTTGAAGACGAAGCTCCAATCCGTGAAATGGTGTGTTTTGTACTGGAACAGAATGGCTATCAGGCAGTAGAAGCTGAAGATTTTGATTCAGCCGTTGGCCAGCTGGTAGAACCTTACCCTGAACTTATCCTGCTTGACTGGATGTTACCTGGCGGTTCAGGGATCCAGTTTATCAAACATCTGAAACGTGAAGCCCTGACCCGCGAAATTCCGGTAATGATGCTGACCGCACGTGGTGAAGAAGAAGACAGGGTGCGCGGCCTGGAAGTCGGTGCCGATGATTACATCACCAAACCGTTTTCTCCAAAAGAACTGGTTGCCCGCATTAAAGCCGTGATGCGTCGCATCTCGCCGATGGCGGTGGAAGAAGTGATCGACATGCAAGGTCTGAGCCTGGATCCGTCATCTCACCGGGTAATGGCCAACGAACAGGCGCTCGATATGGGGCCGACCGAATTCAAGTTATTGCACTTTTTTATGACCCACTCCGAACGTGTTTACAGCCGCGAACAGTTGCTCAATAACGTCTGGGGCACTAACGTTTATGTGGAAGATCGCACGGTAGACGTGCATATTCGTCGTTTACGTAAAGCGCTGGAAACCAGTGGACATGACAGAATGATCCAAACTGTTCGTGGAACTGGATACCGTTTTTCAACGCGTTATTGAGTCCCCACAGCGGAGAATCTGTGTGCTAGAACGTTTGTCATGGAAACGATTGGCCGGTGAATTCTTTCTCTTTTGCCTGCCAGCGTTAATCCTCGGTATCTTTGTCGGCCATTTTGGCTGGCTCCTCTTTGTGTCGCTGATGGCGGCACTGGGCTGGAATTATTACAACCAGCTAAAACTCTCTCACTGGCTGTGGCTTGACCGCAGCATAACTCCGCCCAATGGCCGCTGGAGCTGGGAACCGCTGTTTTACGGGCTGAACCAGATGCAGATGCGTAACCGCCGTCGCCGTCGCGAATTAGGCCAGCTTATCAAACGGTTTCGCAGCGGTGCCGAATCGCTGCCGGACGCCGTGGTACTGACCACGGAAGAGGGCAATATCTTCTGGTGTAACGGACTGGCGCAAGATTTGCTCGGTTTCCGCTGGCCGGAAGATAACGGGCAGCACATCTTCAATCTGTTGCGATATCCGGAGTTTCGTACCTGGGTCCAGACTCGTGATTTCAGTCGCGCCCTGAATCTTCAGCTCAATAATGAGCATTACGTCGAGTTTCGCGTCATGCCTTATTCCGAAGGACAGTTGCTGATGGTGGCGCGCGACGTCACGCAGATGCGTCAGCTCGAAGGCGCACGCCGAAACTTCTTCGCCAACGTCAGTCATGAACTGAGAACCCCGCTGACCGTATTGCAGGGTTATCTGGAAATGATGGAAGACGCTAAGCTGGAAGAGCCGTTTCGTACCAAAGCGCTGGACACCATGCAGGAACAGACGCGGCGTATGGACGGGCTGGTCAAACAGCTGCTGACATTGTCGAAAATCGAAGCGTCGGCGAATATCGATATGCATGAGAAGGTCGATATTCCGGTCATGCTCGGCATGCTGGAGCGCGAAGTGCAATCCCTGAGCAATGGTCGCCATGAAGTAGTGTTTCGCGTAAATGACAAGCTGAAAGTCTTTGGAAACGAAGATCAGCTGCGCAGCGCGGTGTCGAATCTGGTGTACAACGCGGTTAATCACACCCCGACCGGCACACGGATTGAAGTCAGCTGGCAGCAAACGCCGCACGGTGCGCAGTTCCAGATAAGTGATAACGGGCCGGGCATTGCGCCGCAGCATCTGCCGAGACTGACAGAACGTTTCTACCGCGTCGATAAAGCACGTTCGCGTCAGACAGGGGGTAGTGGCCTCGGATTGGCCATCGTTAAACACGCCCTGAGCCATCACAACGCCAAACTTGAAGTGATGAGTGAAGTCGGCGTCGGCACCCGCTTTATATTTACACTGGCACCGAAGCTGATTGTTCCTTCTGATTCCGGTACCCCGGTTTCTGCTAAACCCTGATATCTTCAAAGCCTGCTGCCGCTGGTAGCAGGCTTTCTTCTTTCAACGATGAACATCCCGCATGCCAACATGAATTTCTTTCATGCCCCATGAAGATTCCTCTGTTGCCCGTGAACAATCAGCATGACAGTATCTTCTTAAAGACGTTTAGACATCCAGATGTCTAAATATAACGTCGCGTAATTATTTACTATGTGAATCATTCGCTTCTCGCTACCGGCGGGATGTGATTAAGGAGATCTTCATGCAACGTACCACACCTCCATTCCGCGCTGATGTCGTCGGTAGTTTTCTGCGTCCGGCGGCGATTAAAGAAGCCCGTAAACAGTTTCAGGCCGGTGAGATTGATGCCGCGCAATTGCGTGCAGTTGAAGATACCGAAATCCGCCGTGTGGTGGATTTGCAGCGTGAAGCCGGTCTGCAGGTGGTCACTGACGGCGAATTCCGTCGTGCGTGGTGGCACTTCGATTTCTTCGAAGGGCTGGAAGGCGTGGAAGGTTACGACGCAGTGCAGGGGATCCAGTTCAACGGCGTCCAGACCAAGGCGCGCAGCATTAAAGTGGTCAGCAAACTCGGTTTCGGTTCACACCCGATGCTGGAGGATTTTCGTTTCCTGAAAAGCATCAGCGGCAGTGCCGTGCCGAAAATGACCATTCCCAGCCCGAGCGTGATGCATTTTCGCGGTGGTCGTAATGCTATCAGCAAAGAAGTGTACCCGGATCTGAAAGACTATTTTGACGATCTGGCGCAGGTTTACCGTGAAGCTATTAAAGCGTTTTACGATGCCGGTTGTCGTTATCTGCAACTTGATGACACCGTGTGGGCTTACCTGTGTTCTGAAGATCAGAAGAAGCAAATCCGCGAACGCGGTGACTCTCCGGAAGAGTTAGCGCGCACTTACGCTGAGGTGCTGAACAAAGCCATCGCCGGTAAACCGGACGACCTGGTGATTGGTCTGCATGTTTGTCGTGGCAACTTCCGCTCAACCTGGATTTCTGAGGGTGGTTATGAACCGGTGGCTGAAATTCTGTTCGGCGGCGTTAACATCGACGCTTTCTTCCTGGAATATGACAATGAACGCTCCGGTGGTTTTGAGCCGCTGCGTTTCATCAAAAAAGGCCATCAGCAGGCGGTTCTGGGGCTTATTACCACCAAATCTGGTGAGCTTGAGCTGGCAAAAACGGTGGAAGCCCGTCTGGCCGAAGCCGCGGAATATCTGGATATCAATCAGATTTGCCTCAGCCCGCAATGTGGTTTCGCTTCAACGGAAGAAGGTAACAGCCTGACCGAAGCGCAGCAGTGGGAAAAACTGAAGCTAGTCGTCGATATCGCTGCCCGTGTCTGGTAATGCCTGAAGGCGGTTGAATGATGACCTTGTAAAAATGCTGTAAACTGTGCGTGAAATAACCTGAGAATGGTGATTTCACGCATTTTTCGTCTTATCGGAGCATATCTTGTGCTTCATTAGTTCAAAAATCATACATATCATATGGTGCGTTTTTAACTGTATTTAGTGAATGTATCTGCCTTGAAGTATTAATCTGGTCAAACACTCTGCTTTTTGGATCGCGCCTTGCCTTTATACGCTATAAAAGTTTACCTTAGCGTCCGCTGTCGCTCGATACTCCCTGCATAACAACGTAATTATCTGCATATCATCAGGCGTTTTTAGCTCACTTCGATCCTCACATGGTGCTCTCTGGCTATTTTACGCCATTCATCCTTATGACGACGTGGCACGACGACAGTAACGGACACTTTATTCATTTGAACAGGCAACACGACACCAATCATGAGTACTCGTTTAACAAATAAAGATATTCTGGCGCTGGGTTTCATGACCTTCGCCTTATTCGTCGGGGCCGGGAATATCATTTTCCCGCCAATGGTTGGCCTGCAGGCAGGTCATGATGTCTGGTGGGCTGCTGCCGGCTTTATGATTACTGCGGTCGGACTCCCGGTGATGACAGTCATCGCACTTGCCCGCGTCGGCGGCGGTGTGGATGCCCTGAGTACGCCAATTGGTCGTGGTGCCGGTATCCTCCTGGCGACCGTCTGTTATCTGGCGGTCGGGCCGTTGTTCGCCACGCCGCGTACTGCAACGGTGTCCTTTGAAGTCGGTATCGCTCCGATGACCGGTGACGGCCCGCTGCCACTGCTTATCTACAGCGTGATTTACTTCACACTGGTAATCGGTATTTCCCTGTATCCGGGCCGTTTGCTCGATACGGTCGGGCATTTCCTGGCTCCGTTGAAAATGGTTGCTCTGGCTGCGCTGGGTATCGCTGCGCTACTCTGGCCAGCTGGCCAGCCAATGCCTGCCGTCGGCGCTTACCAGACGGTTCCATTTTCCAGTGGCTTTGTTAACGGCTATCTGACCATGGATACGCTGGGCGCGCTGGTCTTCGGGATTGTTATCGTCAATGCAGCGCGTTCTCGCGGTGTGTCTGATGCGAAATTGCTGACCCGCTATACTGTTCTGGCCGGGCTGATTGCTGGTCTGGGTCTGATGCTGGTTTATCTGAGCCTGTTCAAACTGGGCGAAAACAGCGCCTCGCTGGTGCCGGATGCGACCAACGGTGCGGTTATCCTGCATGCTTACGTGGCGCATACTTTTGGTAGTGTTGGCAGCTTCTTCCTCGGTGCGCTGATCTTCATCGCCTGTATGGTAACGGCGGTTGGCCTGACCTGCGCCTGTGCGGAATTCTTTGCCCAATATCTGCCGCTGTCTTACAAAACGCTGGTGTTCATTCTGGGTCTGTTCTCTATGCTGGTTTCCAACCTCGGGTTGAGCCATCTGATTCAGATTTCCGTGCCAGTGCTGACGGCGATTTATCCGCCATGTATCGCGCTGGTTGTACTGAGCTTCACCCTGCGCTGGTGGAACAGCACCACGCGTATCGTCGCACCTGTGATGGTAGTGAGCCTGGTGTTCGGCATTGTTGATGGTATCAAGGCTTCTGCTTTTACTGACCTTATGCCTGCCTGGACTGCGAATCTGCCGCTGGCTGCGCAAGGTCTTGCCTGGTTACCACCGTCATTATTAATGCTGGTGCTGGTCGGGATTTATGACAAAATCAGCGGCCCGCGCAGCGTCACCGCGCACCAATGATTATCGGATGAATGTTCTAAGACTTAATATAACGATCGTCTGACGAATATTCAGCCAAACAGGCCACGGAGAACCCTTCCGTGGCTTTTTCATTGGCAGGCTAAAAGTCATTTTTTTAGAATTCGATTTTTTGATAGTTAAAAAACAACACGGGTTAATGCACATGCAGCAAGAAGCTGAACAACCAACAGCACAGAACGAAGGGCGGGGCACGAAGCTAAAACGTGGTCTGACAACGCGCCATATTCGCTTTATGGCACTGGGATCAGCCATCGGAACCGGACTGTTTTATGGCTCGGCAGACGCCATAAAAATGGCGGGGCCGAGTGTATTGCTGGCGTATCTGGTCGGCGGGATTATCGCGTTCATTATTATGCGTGCCCTTGGCGAGATGTCCGTTCACAACCCGCAGAGCGGTTCATTTGCGCGTTACGCACAGGATTATCTCGGACCGATGGCGGGTTACATCACCGGCTGGACGTATTGTTTCGAAATCCTGATCGTCGCCATCGCCGATGTGACGGCATTCGGTATTTATATGGGTGTCTGGTTCCCGGATGTGCCGCAGTGGACCTGGGTGCTCAGTGTGGTGCTGATTATCGGCGCGATCAATCTGGTCAGCGTGAAAGTCTTCGGCGAGCTGGAATTCTGGTTCTCTTTCTTTAAAGTACTGACCATCATCATCATGATCGTGGCAGGCTTTGGCATTATCTTCTGGGGTATTGGCAACGGCGGGCAGGCGACCGGCATCCACAATTTGTGGAGCAATGGCGGCTTCTTCAGCCAGGGCATTATGGGAACGATCCTGTCACTCCAGCTCGTGATGTTTGCTTATGGTGGCATCGAAATTATCGGCATCACGGCCGGTGAAGCTGAAAATCCAAAGCAATCTATTCCGAAAGCGATCAACTCCGTTCCGCTGCGTATTCTGGTGTTTTACGTGGGTACGCTGTTTGTGATTATGTCCATTTTCCCATGGAATCAGGTGGGTACGCAGGGCAGTCCGTTCGTAATGACCTTCCAGCACATGGGCATTACCGCGGCGGCGGCGATCCTGAATTTCGTGGTGATCACCGCGTCGCTTTCTGCGATTAACAGTGATGTATTCGGCGTGGGCCGCATGCTGCACGGGATGGCAGAGCAGGGGCAGGCACCGAAAATGTTCAGCAAGGTTTCGCGTCTGGGTACGCCGTGGGTCACCGTTCTGGTGATGATGGCGGCGCTGCTGGTGGCGGTTTACCTGAACTACATTATGCCGTCAAACGTGTTCCTGGTGATCGCCTCTCTGGCGACGTTCGCGACAGTCTGGGTGTGGATTATGATCCTGTTCTCCCAGATTGGTTTTCGTCGCAAGCTGAGCAAACAACAGGTGAAAGAGCTGGAGTTTCCGCTACGTGGCGGCGTGTACACCTCGGTGTTCGGCATTATTTTCCTGGTGTTCATCATCGGCCTGATTGGCTACTTCCCTGATACCCGTATTTCGCTGTATGTCGGTATGGTCTGGGTTGTCGCGCTGCTGGTCGGTTATGCTTTCAAACGCCGTAATGACCGTAAGAAAGAAGCGCTGGCGCTGAACAACAAAGCGTAAGCAAGCACTTACCTTGTGGCAAAGAAAAGCCCCCGGTATCATCGCGATATCGGGGGCTTTTTATTTTCGACGGATGGAGTTAATAACCTATCGCGGCACCTGCTGGTCGGCGCACGTCATTTGCACCGTACAGATAACCTTCGCGAACCTTGCCGGATACCGCCGAATCATTGCCTGATGTCGCTGATGTCACACCAGCAGCACCCGGTAATCCCACCATAATCAGTTCCGCAGCCCCCCACGGCGTCTGTTCCACCATTTTGTAACCCATCTTCTGCAGGATATTCAGGCTATCCTGAGAAACGCCGCGCTGCTCGTAATAAACTTCATCCGGCAGCCACTGATGATGAATACGTGGCGCATTCACCGCTTCCTGTGGCGGCATACCGTGGTCGATGACATTCAGCGCCGTCTGCAAAGTAATGGTGATGATACGCGAACCGCCCGGCGAGCCGAGAACCATGAAGGTTTTGCCGTCCTTAGTCACTAAACTCGGGCTCATCGACGATAGCGGGCGCTTACCGGGGGCGATAGCGTTTTTAACGCCCTGAACCAGACCGAAGAGGTTTTTCTCGCCGACTTTGGTGGTGAAATCATCCATTTCATCGTTAAGGAAGAAACCGGTACCCGGCGCGATAACCACCGAGCCAAAAAGGCCGTTGATGGTGTAAGTGGTAGAGACGGCGTTACCCATTTTATCGACGATAGAGTAATGGGTCGTTTCAGGTTTCTCATGCGGCTCCATGCCCGGCTGAACTGCCGTAGATGGCGTGGCTTTATCCGTTTCTATTTTTTTTCGGATTTCATCGGCGTAGCTTTTGCTGATCAGGCGGTCGATCGGGTTTTTTACAAACTCCGGGTCGCCGAGATAGGTATTGCGGTCCATATATGCATGGCGCATGGCTTCGGTAAGGACGTGAATCGACGCCGCTGAATTGAAGCCCATGCTTTTTATGTCATAGCCTTCCACGATATTGAGAATTTCACACATCGTCACGCCACCGGAACTTGGCGGTGGGGCTGAAACGAATTTATAGCCGCGATAACTGCAGGTGATCGGCGCGTCTTCGGTCACTTTATAGTTCGCGAAATCCGCAGCTGTCAGGATACCGCCGCCATTTTTCGAGGCTGCTTCGACAGCAGCTGGGATTTTACCTTTATAAAAAGCATCCGGCCCGTGTTGAGAGATTGATTCCAGCGTATTGGCTAGATCGGTTTGCACCAGTTTATCGCCCGGCTGGAGCGCGCTGCCGTCTTTACGCAGGAAGATGCGCGCCGCTTCAGGATCTTCTTTGAACCGGTCGACCTTGGTATCGAGAATATCGGTATCGGCGCGGGTCAGCACAAAGCCCTGACGGGCGAGCTTAATCGCCGGGGCCATCACCTGTTGGCGCGTCAGTTTGCCGTATTCCTTTTGCACCGTATCCAGGCCGAGTACCGTGCCCGGCACGCCAGCGGCGAGATATCCGTACAGGCTGGCGCCTTTTTTCACGTTACCGTCGGCGTCCAGATACATATTTGCGCTGGCGGCGGCAGGGGCGGTTTCACGAAAGTTGATAAAGGTGTCTTTGCCATCGGCAAGATGCACCGTCATGAAGCCACCGCCACCGATATTGCCACAACATGGGTTGACGACGGCCTGTGCGTAACCGACAGCCACGGCGGCATCAATGGCATTTCCGCCCATTTTGAGGATATCGACACCGACCTGAGAAGCCAGATATTGCGAGGTGACAACCATGCCGTTTTTGGCTTCAACCGCAGGGCTGGACGCGGCGTACAGCGGGAAGCTGGTCAGCAAGGCCAGCGCGATGAGTGATTTCCGTAACATAGGGGCTCCTGTTTATTACCCTGTCTTATGAGTCATAACCTTCAGGTTATTGTGTGATAACGCTTTTTTGTTTATTTTATCCGGCAGTGTTAAGACAAATAACTATGCAAACTGCACGCCATATTGACGCAGCCGGAACGTTTTCAGCGTAGACGTAAAACAGGATTAACGGGGATGCGGGAAGGGGAAAATGTGATCGTGCCAGATGACAGCCAAAAAAAACGGCCAGCTAAGCTGACCGTTATTGACCTTGAAATCCGAGAAGGGATTACAGGTTTGAAGCGTTTTCAGTCAGGTATTTAGCAACGCCGTCCGGAGATGCGCCCATACCTTTTTTGCCTTTTTCCCACTGAGCCGGGCACACTTCGCCGTGCTCTTCGTGGAATTGCAGGGCATCAACCATACGCAGCATTTCGTCGATGTTACGACCCAGCGGCAGATCGTTCACTACCTGGTGACGAACAACGCCTTCTTTGTCGATCAGGAAAGAGCCGCGCAGTGCAACGCCAGCGTCCGGATGTTCGATACCGTAAGCTTTCTGAATTTCGCGTTTGATGTCAGCAACCATTGCGTATTTAACAGGACCGATACCGCCTTTCTCAACAGGGGTGTTACGCCATGCGTTGTGAACGAACTCGGAGTCAAAGGAAACGCCTACCACTTCTACGCCACGTTTCTGGAATTCTTCGTAACGGTGATCGAAAGCGATCAGCTCAGAAGGACATACGAAAGTGAAGTCCATTGGCCAGAAGAAGATAACAGTTGGTTTGCCTGCAGTGTGTTTTTTGAAGTTGAAGTTTTCAACTACTTCGCCGCTGCCTAATACTGCTGCTGCGGTGAAGTCAGGGGCTGGGCGAGTTACCAGAACCATAATATTACTCCTTATGAAACCCATGAGGGTGTCGTAGGTGAGAAGGAAGGGTGAACAAAACGACTGCCAGTATAGGGGCAACCCTCGGGTGAATAAACCCCATCACACCAATCAATCAGATAGTATCCGGCTATCAGTCTTTGACACAAGTCTCAAACTTCTTTAACAACAACCTTTTGTTTTGCAGGGAATTGCGGGTTGATTCACAAAATTCGTGGGATTTGTCAGATTTGCCGATCTTTCGCCTGTTGCATCATGACCGGATAAAACTGCCAGAAAAGCTGTTCCAGCGCGTCGTAATTCAACTCGATATCGTGAAAGGAACCGGTCAGCGCGCCGAGTTTCGGCCGCCGGTTGGCCATCCCGCGTAAAACGTCACCAATAAAAGGCAGCGCAGCATAACGCTCCATCCAGCGTTCCGGCCAAAGATAAGCATTCAGATTGCGGAAACGCTCAGGCATTTCAGGCAGAAGCGGTTCGATCTCTTGCTGACAGTCGTCAAGAAAATCTTCCAGCGGCTGCTGTGGATGAATTGTCGCCCAGTGGCGGGAGAGGAAGTGATCCCAGACAACATCCAGCGTAATCGGCGCCACGCGGCGAAAATCATCGCGAAAATAACTGCGTGCAATTCTGACTTCCGGCAGGGAATCGGTCATGGTATCTACGCGGCGATGCATGCGGATGCCGCTGACGATTTCAGCAGAATATTGCCCCTCAGGATTGCCGCGAACGAAGTCTGCCAGCAGGTTGCCGGTCAGCGAGCTTTTGGCTAAAGAAGCCAGATGGAGGTGAGCGAGAAAGTTCATGAGGGCAGTATAACGCAGGAAAGTTGATCTCCGACAGCGCAGCGGATGCCTTTATTAGCGCAGAAGCTTGCAGGGGATGCCCCGTCCCACTAGACTAAGCCGCCTGTTTTTGTCGTTAAGTGAAGTGAAAAGCCATGCGTGTTGCCGATTTTTCTTTTGAACTCCCTGAATCCCTGATTGCCCGCTATCCGCAGACCCAGCGCAGCGGCTGTCGTTTGTTGTCTCTGGACGGGCCGAGCGGTGAGTTAACGCACGGCGTGTTCACCGACATTCTCGATAAAATCCATCCCGGTGATTTGCTGGTATTTAACAATACCCGCGTAATTCCGGCCCGCGTGTTTGGCCGTAAGGTCAGCGGCGGTAAAATTGAAGTGCTGGTTGAGCGTGTACTCGATTCGCACCGCGTTCTGGCGCATGTGCGTGCGTCCAAATCGCCAAAACCGGGCGCAGAACTGCTGCTCGGTGATAAAGAAGATATTAAAGCGACGATGGTGGCGCGCCACGATACGTTGTTTGAGCTGGAATTTAATGAAGATCGTGATGTCTTTACTCTGCTCAACGAAATCGGCCATATGCCGCTGCCGCCGTATATCGACCGACCGGATGAAGACGCCGACCGCGAGCTGTATCAGACCGTTTATAGTGAACGTCCAGGTGCAGTCGCCGCGCCAACTGCCGGTTTGCATTTTGATGAGCCGCTGATGGATGCGCTTAAAGCCAAGGGCGTTGAGTTTGCTTTCGTGACGCTGCACGTGGGCGCAGGGACTTTCCAGCCGGTTCGCGTGGACACCATTGAAGACCACATCATGCACGCTGAGTATGCCGAAGTGCCTCAGGACGTGGTGGATGCAGTGCTGGCCTGTAAAGCACGCGGCAATAAAGTGGTGGCCGTGGGCACGACCTCTGTACGTTCGCTGGAAAGCGCCGCGAAAGCCAGTGAAGATGCGCTGATTGCGCCATTCTTCGGCGATACCAAGATCTTCATTTATCCGGGTTATCACTATCAGGTGATTGATTCCCTGATTACCAATTTCCACCTGCCTGAATCGACGCTGATCATGCTGGTGTCGGCGTTTGCCGGCTATAAAAATACCATGAATGCCTATCATCAGGCCGTCGCAGAGCAATACCGTTTCTTTAGTTATGGTGATGCGATGTTCATCAACCGTAACCCGCTGGCGCCACAGGAAGTGGTCGGTCAGTAGCCTTTTTGTAACAAACGGTCCGGGCGCACTCCGTGCATCCGGGCTTTCTTTTCCGGGCGTCATGCCACGGACTTAACCTCATCAGACTGTTTCTCTGATGCTGGAGGCAATGTGAAGTACGAATTAAGCACTACCGATGGCCGCGCACGTCGCGGACGTCTGGTCTTTGAACGTGGCGTGGTCGAAACCCCGGCATTTATGCCCGTGGGCACTTACGGCACCGTAAAAGGCATGACCCCGGAAGAAGTCAAAGAAACCGGCGCACAGATTTTGCTGGGTAACACTTTCCACCTGTGGCTGCGTCCGGGTCAGGAAATCATGAAGTTGCACGGCGATTTGCATGATTTCATGAACTGGCATGGCCCGATCCTCACCGATTCTGGCGGCTTCCAGGTGTTCAGTCTGGGTGCGATGCGCAAAATCAAAGAAGAAGGCGTGCATTTCCGCAACCCGATCAACGGGGATCCGGTGTTCCTGAGCCCGGAAAAATCGATGGAGATCCAGAACGATCTGGGCTCTGACATCGTGATGATCTTCGACGAATGTACGCCATATCCTGCTGACTGGGATTACGCAAAGCGCTCGATGGAGATGTCTTTGCGCTGGGCAAAACGCAGTCGTGATCGTCACAACGAATTGAATAATAAGAATGCTTTGTTCGGAATTATTCAGGGCAGCGTTTACGAAGATTTACGAGATGTATCATTAAAAGGGCTGGTAGATATCGGCTTTGATGGTTACGCTGTGGGCGGCCTGGCGGTAGGTGAGCCAAAAGAAGATATGCACCGTATCCTCGAACACGTTTGCCCGCAAATCCCGGAAGACAAACCACGTTATCTGATGGGTGTCGGTAAACCGGAAGATTTGGTTGAAGGCGTGCGTCGCGGTATTGATATGTTTGACTGCGTAATGCCAACGCGTAATGCGCGAAATGGTCATCTTTTCGTGACCGACGGCATCGTGAAAATCCGAAATGCTAAGCATAAAGACGACACGTCAACGCTTGATGAACACTGTGATTGCTACACATGTCGCAATTATAGCCGCGCCTACTTGCATCATCTTGACCGTTGCAACGAAATTCTCGGTGCACGGCTGAACACGATCCATAACCTGCGCTATTACCAGCGTCTGATGGCCGGTTTACGCCAGGCTATCGAAGAGGGTAAATTAGAAGCGTTTGTGACAGACTTCTACGAGCGTAAAGGCAAGCCTGTTCCGCCTTTAAACTTCTGATTTCTTTCTCGTGTCGGCATCTTCGAAAGGGGGTGCCGATTTTTATAATTTCTTGGACCGGCATTATGGGGTATTGTGCGAGACGTTTCTTCGCCAGACTCCGGGTCGGATTCTTGGTTTGTATTACATCAATTTGCTTCACAACAACAATGAGGGAATTTAAATGAGTCTTTTCATTTCCGATGCAGTCGCAGCGACCGGCGCACCGTCACAGGGAAGTCCTTACTCTCTGGTTATCATGCTGGTGGTTTTTGGTCTGATCTTCTATTTCATGATCCTGCGCCCGCAGCAGAAACGTTCTAAAGAACACAAAAAACTGATGGACTCTATCGGTAAAGGTGACGAAGTCATGACCACCGGTGGTCTGATCGGTCGCGTAACTAAAGTAGCCGAAACCGGTTATGTGGTTATCGCACTGAACGACACCAACGAAGTGATGATCAAGCGTGACTTCGTGGCAGCAGTTCTGCCAAAAGGCACGATGAAGTCTATCTAATTTTCGATTTTCCCGAAGGGAACTGCCGTGTTAAACCGTTATCCTGCGTGGAAGTATCTGATGTTGATCGTTGTGATCATCGTCGGGCTGCTTTATGCACTTCCCAACCTTTATGGTGAGGATCCGGCTGTTCAAATCACTGGTGCTCGGGGTTCCGACGCCAGTGAAGCAACGCTGGACCAAGTCCGTAACGTATTAGATCAAAGCAAAATCCAGATCAAATCAGTTGCTCTGGAGAATGGCGCTATTCTTGCCCGTTTCAAAGACACGGATGTACAGCTTCGTGCACGTGAAGCGCTGACTGAAGCGCTGGGCGACAAGTTCGTTATTGCACTGAACCTCGCGCCGGCAACGCCGCGCTGGTTGAGCATGCTGGGTGCTGAGCCGATGAAGCTGGGCCTCGACTTGCGTGGTGGTGTGCACTTCCTGATGGAAGTGGATATGGATACCGCGCTGAGTAAGCTGCAAGAGCAGACGATGGACAACATGCGCAGCGACCTGCGCGACAAGAATATTCCTTATGCCACGGTGCGTAAGCTCGACAACTATGGCGTTGAAGTGCGTTTCCGCGATGCTGCTACCCGCGATTCTGCGGTCAGCTACCTGAGCCCACGTCACCGCGATTTAGTGATCACCAACAGCGGCGATACCGCAGCTAATGTGGTGATGACTGATGCTCGCCTCAGTGAAGCGCGCGAGTATGCCGTTCAGCAAAACATCACCATCCTGCGTAACCGTGTAAACCAACTGGGTGTGGCCGAGCCGCTGGTACAGCGTCAGGGTGCTGACCGTATCGTGGTTGAGTTGCCTGGTATTCAGGATACTGCGCGTGCAAAAGAAATTTTAGGCGCGACCGCGACACTGGAATTCCGTCTGGTTAACACGAATGTGGATGCCACTGCTGCTTCAACCGGTCGTGTACCGGGCGACAGCGAAGTGAAAAACATGCGTGATGGCCGTCCGGTTGTTCTGTACAAACGCGTGATCCTGACCGGTGACCACATTACTGACTCCACATCCAACATGGATGAGTACAATCAGCCGCAGGTTAACATCTCTCTCGACAGCGCTGGCGGTAACGCCATGTCTAACTTCACGAAGGATAACATCGGCAAACCGATGGCGACCCTGTTCGTGGAGTACAAAGACAGCGGTAAGAAAGATGCGAATGGCCGTGCGATTCTGGCGAAACAGGAAGAAGTCATCAACGTGGCGACGATTCAGTCACGTCTGGGTAACAGCTTCCGTATCACCGGGGTGAACGATCCGAATGAAGCCCGTCAGCTGTCTCTGCTGCTGCGTGCCGGTGCGTTGATCGCGCCAATTCAGATTGTTGAAGAACGTACTATCGGCCCGACTTTAGGGATGCAAAACATCACTCAGGGTCTGGAAGCATGTTTGTGGGGCCTGGTGGCATCCATTCTGTTCATGGTGGTTTGGTACCGTAAGTTTGGCATTATTGCCACGACTGCGCTGGTGGCTAACCTGATTCTGATTGTCGGGATTATGTCGCTGCTGCCGGGTGCAACGCTGACCATGCCGGGTATTGCTGGTATCGTGCTGACACTGGCGGTGGCCGTTGATGCCAACGTACTGATAAATGAACGTATCAAGGAAGAGCTGAAGAACGGACGTTCCGTTCAGCAGGCGATTCATGAAGGCTATAAAGGCGCGTTCTCCAGTATCATCGATGCCAACATTACTACCCTGATCACGGCGATTATTCTTTATGCAGTGGGTACCGGTTCGATCAAAGGCTTTGCTATCACCACTGCTATCGGTGTGGCAACTTCGATGTTTACGTCGATCGTGGGAACCCGTGCAATCGTGAACCTGGTTTACGGCGGCAAACGCATTAAAAAGCTGTCTATCTGAGGAGTGCGTTGTGGCACAGCAACAACCATATACTGTTGAACAACTGAACTACGGCCGTAAAGTCATCGACTTTATGCGCTGGGACAACGTGGCCTTCTGTATTTCAGGCCTGTTGTTTATCGCTTCCGTCGCGATTATGGGTGTTCGCGGATTTAACTGGGGCCTTGATTTCACTGGCGGTACCGTCATTGAAATCAGCCTTAGCCAGCCCGTAAACCTCGACGACATGCGTGCCGATCTGGAGAAAGCAGGATTCAAGGATCCTGTTGTTCAGAACTTCGGTAGCAGCCGTGACGTGATGGTTCGCCTTCCACCTGTATCCGGTAATGCGGGTCAGGAACTGGGGAATAAAGTCCTTACACTGGTGAACGCGGATATCGACAAAAATGCCACCGTAAAACGTGTCGAATTTGTGGGTCCGAGCGTGGGTAATGATTTGGCGCAGGCAGGCGGCATGGCGCTGCTGATCGCCCTGATTAGTATCCTGGTTTACGTCGGATTCCGCTTTGAATGGCGACTGGCGCTGGGTGCGGTTATCGCACTGGCGCATGACGTAATTATCACCATGGGCGTGTTGTCACTGTTCAGGATCGAAATTGACCTGACCATCATCGCGTCCCTGATGTCGGTTATCGGCTACTCGCTGAATGACTCCATCGTGGTATCGGACCGTATTCGTGAAAACTTCCGCAAAATTCGTCGCGGTAACTCTTACGAAATCATGAACGTGTCCCTGACCCAGACGTTAAGCCGTACCATTATGACCTCAGCGACTACGCTGATGGTGGTACTGATGCTCTATATCTTTGGTGGTGCGTTGCTGGAAGGCTTCTCACTGACCATGTTGATTGGTGTGTCGATTGGTACTGTTTCGTCTATCTACGTGGCGTCCGCGCTGGCTCTGAAACTGGGCATGAAGCGTGAACACATGTTGCAGCAAAAAGTGGAAAAAGAAGGCGCCGATCAGCCTTCAATTCTTCCTTAAGCTAACCGTGTGAAAGCCATAAAAAAACCCCGCATTGCGGGGTTTTTTTTATCTGAAATTCGCAGTCGCTATTTTGCTACGACAGGCGCAGCGGTATTCGCCACGACCGGCTGTGCCTGCGGGGTTGCCACGATATTATGCAGGTGAACAAATCCCAGCGTGTCGACGGTCACCTGATTAAACTTCACCTCGACGGTTTTCACCGGTCCTGGCATTAAATTAGGTTCGACGGTAATCATCTGGGTTTGCATATCGACGGTCAGCGGTTTGCCGGTGACCGGATCCAGTTGTCCCCAGCTTAAAGAAGCCGTAAACGGTGGCAACGGCTGACCGGATGTGTTCTTGATTTCAAGCACCGCCTGAACGCCTGTGGCATCAGGTGCAACGCGGGTTAGCTGAACTTCCAGCTGACCGATATCGCTTTTCAGCAGGGCAGCACTTTTCGCTGCCGGTAACAAATAGACGCCATTGGTTGACTGGCGATTAAGGGTAGTTTGTTGTTCCAGCGCAGTGGCCAGATCCGTCAGGCGTTGAAGCTTTTGATTCAACTGCCCGACTTCCGTTTTCAGCTCGGGCATTTGCGGATTTTGCTGCGCACAGCCCGCCAGGCTGAATAACGCGGCACAGGCCAGTAAAAATCGCGGGTGTTTCGTCATATCAGAGACTTCCTTTCATCTGCCCGTTGAAACATTCCGACCGGGCACCAATATAGATAGCTAAGTTTAACCCGATGTCTATGAAAGTAGCGACAGCCTTTGTTGTCGGCACACTTCGGGTTAAACTAATGTCCAATTGAGTTCGCGATCAGGAAGTGCTATGCATTGCCCATTTTGTGCCGCTGTTGATACTAAAGTCATCGATTCCCGTCTGGTAGGCGATGGATCGCAGGTTCGCCGTCGCCGTCAGTGCCTGGTGTGCCATGAGCGTTTCACCACATTTGAAGTGGCTGAACTGGTGATGCCGCGTGTCATTAAGAGCAATGAAGTTCGTGAACCTTTCAACGAAGACAAGCTTCGTCGTGGTTTTCTGAAAGCACTTGAAAAACGCCCGGTCAGTTCTGATGACGTAGAAACCGCCATCAGCCATATTAAGTCACAGCTTCGTGCTACCGGTGAGCGTGAAATTCCGGCCACGATGATCGGCAATCTGGTGATGGATGCCCTGAAAGGGCTGGATAAAGTCGCGTATATCCGCTTCGCGTCGGTCTATCGCAGCTTCGAAGATATCCGTGAATTTGGTGAAGAGATCGCCCGTCTTCAGGACTAAGGAAAGCTGATGCTGCCTGATCAAACATCGTCTGTTCAAAATCGTTCTGATGAATTACCTGCTGATGAACGCTATATGGCGCGCGCCTTCGAACTGGCGCGCCTCGGGCGTTTTACTACCACGCCTAACCCCAATGTGGGTTGCGTCATTGTACTAAACGGCGAAATTGTCGGCGAAGGCTACCATTTGCGTGCCGGTGAACCGCATGCGGAAGTGCATGCTCTACGCATGGCCGGTGAGAAGGCCCGGGGCGCGACAGCCTACGTGACTCTTGAACCATGCAGCCATCACGGACGCACACCGCCTTGCGCCGATGCCTTACTGGCCGCCGGTGTCGCCCGCGTGGTTGCCGCGATGCAGGATCCTAATCCGGAAGTTGCCGGCCGCGGTTTATACCGTCTTAAACAAAACGATATTGATGTCAGCCACGGGCTGATGCATTCGCAGGCAGAAGCCGTAAACCTCGGTTTTCTCAAACGGATGCGTACCGGTTTCCCTTACGTGCAGCTGAAAATGGGCGCGTCTCTGGATGGCAGAACGGCGATGGCTTCCGGCGAAAGTCAGTGGATCACATCCCCGGCTGCCCGTGCAGATGTGCAACGTTTTCGCGCGGAAAGCTCGGCTATTCTGAGCACCAGTGCGACCGTGCTGGCAGATAATCCTTCGCTGAATGTGCGCTGGAGCGAACTGGGCAGCGAAGTGCAGGCCATTTATCCTGAAAGAAATCTGCGTCAGCCGCTGCGCATTATTCTCGACAGTCAGAACCGCGTCACGCCGCAGCATCAGCTGGTGAATATCCCCGGTGAAGTCTTGCTTGCGCGCCTTGAAACAGATTCACAAGTCTGGCCGGAGTCTGTCGAACAATGGTGTGTAGCCGGTCGCGATAACCGTATTGATCTGGTTCTGCTGATGATGCAGCTGGCAAAACGCCAGATAAACTCCATCTGGGTGGAAGCGGGCGCACAGCTGGCCGGTGCCTTATTACAAGCCGGTCTGGTTGATGAATTAATCGTTTATATGGCACCTAAGTTATTGGGTCATAATGGGCGCGCGCTCTGTGAGTTGCCCGGTTTGCAGCATCTGGCTGATACGCCGGAGTTTGCATTCAGCGATATCCGCCAGATTGGCCCTGACTTACGTTTACGCCTGAAACCGGTGTACTGAGAATTTTACCCGCCCCTGAAGGAATGACGTGAAAAGCGCATGTCCAGACAGGGTAATTTTATGATAGAATCCGCCCCCCTGCGGCTGGGGTTGAGAAACTCCTGAACCCACTTTAAGGAAAACTATGAACGTTATCGAAGGTGTTGTAGCCACGCCTAACGCGCGCGTAGCGATCGCGATTGCTCGTTTTAACAACTTTATCAATGACAGCCTGCTTTCCGGCGCTGTTGATGCGTTAAAACGTATTGGTCAGGTCAGCGATGACAACATCACCGTAGTCTGGGTCCCTGGCGCATACGAATTGCCTCTGGCAACCCGTGCTTTGGCTGAAAGCGGTAAATTTGACGCGGTTGTTGCACTCGGCACCGTGATCCGCGGGGGCACTGCCCACTTTGAATTTGTAGCGGGCGAATGCAGCTCTGGCCTGTCCAGCGTTGCTATGAACAGCGAAATCCCGGTTGCCTTTGGCGTGCTGACCACAGAAAGCATTGAACAAGCCATCGAACGCGCAGGGACAAAAGCCGGTAATAAAGGTGCAGAAGCTGCACTGACCGCGCTTGAAATGATTAATGTTATCAAGGCTATTAAGGCCTGAATCTAGTTAAGGGGAAATCCGTGAAACCTGCTGCTCGTCGCCGCGCCCGTGAATGTGCCGTTCAGGCGCTTTACTCCTGGCAGTTGTCGAAAAATGACATCGCCGATGTTGAATTAGAATTCCTGACCGAGCAGGATGTCAAAGACGTAGACATTGCCTATTTCCGCGAACTGCTGGCTGGTGTAGCAAACAGTGCTGAGAAACTCGATGCACTGATGGCGCCATACCTGTCCCGTCAGCTGGATGAACTGGGCCAGGTGGAAAGAGCGATTTTGCGTCTGGCTCTGTTTGAGCTGAGCAAACGCCAGGACGTCCCTTACAAAGTGGCGATCAACGAAGCCATTGAACTGGCGAAAACCTTTGGTGCAGAAGACAGCCATAAGTTTGTCAACGGTGTGCTGGATAAAGCAGGCCCGCATATTCGTAAAAAATGATCATCAAAAAAGTGTCGGCTTCAGTCACAAATGGCGACAGTCATTTTCGCCTGATCACCGCCTCTGTTGATAATCTGGTGATGTCACCTGGTTTATCTTTTGTGTGACACCCCTCTTAAGGCCGGATTTCCGGCCTTAAGTCATTCTAACGATTTGGAAATGTACTATGTCATGCGGCGAATTTGATGTAATCACTCGCTACTTTAACCGTTTCAGAACCGCCCGGCAGGACGTTCATTTAGGCATTGGTGATGATTGTGCCTTACTGACGGTTGGCGAAAAGCAGTTATTAGCAGTCAGTACCGACACTCTGGTCGAAGGCATCCATTTTCTAAAAACAATTTCTCCGGCCGATTTGGGGTACAAAGCCCTGGCGGTTAACCTCAGTGATTTGGCCGCGATGGGCGCAGATCCTGCCTGGGTTTCTCTGGCACTGACGTTGCCGGAAGTGAATACCGACTGGTTGCAGGCATTTAGCGACAGTCTTTTTGAACAACTTAATTATTACGGCATGCAGCTGATTGGCGGCGACACCACCCGCGGTCCGCTGAGCATGACATTAACCATTCAGGGGCTGGTGCCCGCGGGGCGTGCATTAACCCGTTCCGGCGCTGGCATTGGTGACTGGATATTTGTGACCGGCACGCTCGGTGACAGCGCGGCGGGGCTGGCGATTTTGCTCGAACAGCTGAATGTTATTGATACCGATACACGTGAATTCCTGCTCAAACGCCACCTGCGGCCTTCGCCGCGCGTGTTGCAGGGGCAGGCGTTGCGTGATTTAGCGACGTCCGCTATCGATCTCTCCGACGGGCTGATTTCGGATCTTAAACATATACTGAATGCCAGTGAATGTGGTGCGCGTCTCGATCTGGATGCGATCCCGTTATCTGCGGCAATAAACAATGTTGCGGATCCTGAGCAGGCGCTGAAATGGGCACTGACCGGCGGCGAAGATTATGAACTGTGCTTCACCGTGCCGGAAATCAATCGTGGCGCATTGGATGTGGCACTCAGCCATCTGGGTATTGATTTTACCTGTATCGGGCAGATTGCACCCTTGTCCGAAGGGATTAAATTTTTGCGTTCAGGCGCGCCGGTAGAACTTGAATGGCAGGGTTTTGATCACTTTGCCGCAGAGGAATTGCTGTGAATATTGGCCGTAAAAAACGCCCTGCCGGGTATAAAGGCAAAACCGGTGATCCGGTTCAGGACATGGCTGCGGCTAAAAAGCGATTAAATCTGCGTAATCCGTGGCATTTACTGGCAACCGGTTTTGGCAGCGGTTTATTCCCTGTCGGGCCGGGCACCGCGGGCTCCATTGCCGCGATTCCGTTCTGGATTGTCATGACGTACCTGCCGTGGCAAGTGTATTCCATGATCGTCATGTTCAGTATTTGCATCGGCGTATATTTGTGCCGTCAGACGGCGCGCGATATGCGGGTTCATGACCACGGCAGCATTGTGTGGGATGAATTTGTCGGTATGTGGATCACGCTGATGGCGATTCCGGTGAATGACTGGCGCTGGGTGCTGATCGGGTTTATCGTTTTCCGCGTGCTGGATATCTGGAAACCCTGGCCGATCCGCTGGTTTGACCGCAACGTTCAGGGCGGAATGGGCATCATGATCGACGACGTCGTTGCCGGTGTGCTGGGTGCGGCGATCATCTATCTGATTGGTCATCACTGGCCGCTTGGATTGTTCTGATCCGTTTTAAATATCGGTAAAAAGGCGTTGCCGGGCTTTCCCTGACAACGCCTTTTTTATGCCTCCGGTAGATTCAGATCACTTCAAATCATTTGAAACCGGTGGCTTCGTGCGGCACATAGGCCATTTCCAGTTCAGCGATTTCTTCAATGGAGAGTTTCACCTTCAGCGCGGCAACGGCATCTTCCAGATGAGCTGGCCGCGAAGCACCGATGATCGGGGCCGTCACCACGTGTTTGCTCAGGATCCACGCCAGTGCGATTTGCGCGCGCGGTACCCCGTGATCTTCCGCAATTTTACCCACACGTTCAGCGATTTTACCGTCAGCTTCGTCGGTGGCGTCGTACAACGTTTTGGCGAAATTATCGGAAACTGAACGGGCAGTAGTTTCTCCCCACGGACGGGTCAGCTTGCCGCGTGCCAGCGGACTCCACGGCAGCACCGCGATATTTCTTTCCAGGCACAGCGGATACATTTCATTTTCTTCTTCGCGCTGGATCAGATTGTATTGATCCTGCATCGACACGAAGCTCGCCCAGCCGTTTTGCTCTGAGACATCCAGCGCCTGTTTGAACTGATGCGTATGCATAGATGACGCGCCGATGAACCGTGCTTTACCGGCTTTGACGACGTCATTCAGCGCTTCCAGCGTCTCCTCAATCGGCGTGTCATAATCCCAGCGATGGATTTGCAACAGATCGACATATTCCATGCCCAGGCGGCGCAGACTGTCGTCGATGGATTGCATGATCGAAGCGCGCGACAGCCCAGGTTTCAGGCCGGTGACGGCGTTATAGACTTTGGTAGCGACCACAATTTCATCGCGTTTAGCGAAGTCTTTCAGAGCGCGACCGACAATTTCTTCACTGCTGCCATCGGAATAACTGTTGGCGGTATCAAAGAAATTGATTCCCGCGTCGAGTGCCTGCTGGATGATCGGGCGGCTGCTTTCTTCAGGCAGCGTCCAGGCATGGGTTCCGCGATCCGGCTCCCCAAACGTCATGCAGCCCAGACACAGGCGTGAAACGTTCAGACCGGTTTTTCCTAACGTGGTGTATTGCATGACATCTCCTGGTAAACACAAGTTGATTTCAGAAGCCGTGAAAAAATGATTAGCACGCTATAACTGTAGCTCACAGAACGGGATGGACGTGTGATAAAGAGGGGAGTTGGAAAGGAAAATCCCCTCTTTCAGATTGAAAGAGGGGAGGGAAATCAGGCCAGCCAGTCCGTTATCTGACGGTGAATACCTTCGGCATCCAGCCCGACATCGTGACGAATTTCATCCTGCGTGCCTTGCGGGACAAAGTTGTCCGCAAGGCCGATATTCAGCACCGGTACCAGAATACGTTTGGACATCAGCAGTTCATTCACGCCGCTGCCCGCCCCCCCCATAATGGCGTTTTCTTCCAGCGTGACCAGCACTTCATGGCTGGCGGCCAGTTCCTGAATTAAAGCTTCATCCAGCGGTTTTACAAAGCGCATATCCACGACGGTGGCGTTGCGTTTCTCTGCCGCGGCCAGGGCTTCCGGCAGCAATGTCCCGAAGTTAAGGATGGCGACTTTCTCGCCTTCACGGCGCACCACGGCTTTACCGATTGGCAATGACGCCAGCGGTTCACAGGTGGCTCCCGTTCCGCTACCGCGCGGATAACGCACAGCGACCGGGCCGCTGCTATGGTGATATCCGGTATGCAGCATCTGGCGACATTCGTTTTCGTCGCTTGGCGTCATGATGGTCATGTTCGGAATGCAGCGCAGGAAAGAGAGATCGAATGCTCCCTGATGGGTTTGCCCGTCGGCGCCGACGATACCGCCGCGGTCGATGGCAAACAACACCGGCAGATTCTGGATCGCCACGTCGTGGATTACCTGATCGTAAGCGCGTTGCAGGAACGTCGAGTAGATCGCGACGATCGGTTTGTATCCGCCAATCGCCAGACCAGCGGCAAATGTCACCGCGTGCTGCTCAGCAATCGCCACATCGAAATACTGCTGCGGATATTCACGTGAGAATCGCACCATGCCCGAGCCTTCACGCATTGCAGGCGTAACAGCCATCAGCTTGCTGTCTTTAGCCGCGGTTTCGCACAACCAGTCACCGAAAATCTTCGAATAGGTTGGCAGACCTTCTTTGCTTTTTGGCAGTGTGCCGGAAGCCGGATCGAACTTCGGCACTGCATGGAAGCTGATCGGATCCTTTTCGGCAGGCTCATAGCCCTTGCCTTTTTTGGTCATGATGTGCAGCAACTGCGGGCCTTTAAGGTCACGCATATTTTTCAATGTTTGCGTCAGCGCCACCACGTCGTGACCATCTACCGGCCCGATATAGTTAAAGCCCAGTTCTTCAAACAGCGTGCCCGGCACCATCATGCCTTTCAGATGTTCTTCGGTGCGGCGCACCAGTTCTTTAATCGGTGGCAGACCGGACAGCACTTTCTTGCCGCCTTCACGCAGACGTGAATACAGCTTGCCGGACAGCAACTGTGCCAGATGATTATTCAGTGCCCCGACGTTTTCAGAAATCGACATTTCGTTGTCGTTGAGGATAACCAGCATGTCGGGTTTGATGTCGCCCGCATGGTTCATCGCTTCAAACGCCATACCGGCCGTGATCGCGCCATCGCCAATCACACAAACGGTGCGGCGGCCTTTGCCTTCACGCTCGGCTGCAACGGCCATACCCAGACCTGCGCTGATGGATGTCGATGAATGGCCCACGGACAACGTGTCGTATTCGCTTTCACCGCGCCACGGGAACGGGTGCAGACCGCCTTTCTGGCGGATAGTGGAAATACGGTCACGGCGACCGGTCAGAATTTTGTGCGGATAGGCCTGATGGCCGACATCCCAGACAACGTGGTCGAAGGGCGTGTTGTAGACATAATGCATCGCAACGGTCAGTTCTACCGTTCCCAGACCGGACGCAAAGTGTCCGCTGGACTGGCTGACGCTGGCCAATAAATATTGACGCAGTTCATCGCAGAGCTTAGGCAGACTCTCTTTAGGGAGTGAGCGGAGATCTTCAGGATTCTCCGCCAGCGCCAGTGTCGGGTATTTGGCTAATTCAAGACTCATCAGTTGCTCATAGTAAGTTTAATTATCGCGTTCAATGATAAAGCTGGCTAACGCGAGAAGTGGCGCTGTGTTGTAAGAAAGTGCAGCCAGCTGATCTAATGCACAAACGGCTTCCTGATACAGGTCCAAGGCCTTGGCCCTTGCGCCGTCCAGCCCCAGAAGGGCAGGATAGGTACTTTTTCCGAGCTGCTGGTCAGCGCCCTGGCGTTTGCCGAGCGTGGCGGTGTCGCCAATCACATCCAGAATATCGTCCTGGACCTGAAACGCTAAGCCAATGGCCTGCGCGTAGTTATCCAGTATAGGCAAAACGGCGCGACCGGTTTCACCGGCAGCCAGCGCGCCCATGCGCACGGCGGCGCGGATTAGCGCACCGGTTTTATGGCGGTGAATTTTTTCCAGTGCTTCAAGGCCGACCTGCTGACCTTCCGCCGCGAGATCCAGAGCCTGGCCGCCACACATACCACTGGCACCGCTGGCGGTGGCCAGTTCACAAATCATCGCCAGACGATCTTTTACCGCAACGTCCGGCATTTCACCGTCAGCCAGAATCGAGAACGCCAGCGTCTGCAGCGCATCACCCGCCAGAATCGCATTGGCTTCGCCAAATTTAATGTGGCAGGTCGGCTGACCACGGCGTAAATCGTCGTCGTCCATCGCCGGTAAATCATCGTGGATCAGAGAATACGCGTGAATACATTCCACTGCCGCCGCAGGGGCATCAAGATTCTTCAAGTCCAGGCTGAACAGCTGACCGCTGGCGTAAACCAGATACGGACGCAGGCGTTTACCGCCGAGCAACGTCCCGTAGCGCATCGCTTCAACCAGCGGTAAATCAGCCAGCGGCTGTGCGCTGACATACGCCGTTAAGACTTCATCGACGCGCTTTTGCTTCGCGCGCAGCTCATGCGTAAATCCGTCAGCACTGGAAAGGGAAATCGCTTCAGACATGACCTGTTACTCGGCTTCTGGGGTGAACGGGGTCAGCGGAGCATCATTATCGCTGTCGAGCAGGATCTGAACACGTTGTTCTGCCTGTTGCAGCTTTTGCTGCCCCTGACGCGCCAGCTGGACGCCTTGCTCAAATTCGTTGAGTGCATCTTCCAGAGGCAACTCGCCTGATTCGAGGCGGGAAACGATCTGTTCCAGTTCGGCCAGAGCCGTTTCAAAATTGGCAGGTGGTGCAGATTTTTTTGGCATAATTCTCTTTTAATATCGTTGATCAGAATGGATGATCGAAGTACTGAGGCGGCAGAGTCAGCGCTCGGCCTCAAGAGACATTCCTGTTCAGCATGACATCAGCTGCAGGGTTTTGTGCACAGAGTACCCATTTTAAGTGATATACTCTGCGCCGCAGATATTATTGCTAAGCCCAATGTGACACATATCGAACATCTGGCTTAGCAATAATAGGATCCTAGATCCTTATTCAGCGACTTACTACCCCGATTTTTCACCCGCTAACAAAAGACTGCCATGAAGTTTATCATTAAATTGTTCCCTGAAATCACCATCAAGAGCCAATCTGTGCGTTTGCGCTTCATTAAGATCCTCTCAAGCAGTATCCGCAACGTTGTGCGGCCGCATGATGAGACGCTGGCGGTAGTCCGTCACTGGGATCATATCGAAGTTCGCAGCAAAGACGAAAGCAAACACGACCTGATCCAGGAATTGCTCTGCCGCATTCCGGGTATCCGTTATGTTGAAGAAGTCGAAGACCGTCCTTACACCGACATTCACAGCATTTTCGAGCAAACGCTTGAAGCTTATCGTTCTGAAGTGGAAGGGAAAACCTTCTGCGTGCGTGTTAAACGTCGTGGCACACATGACTTCACGTCTACTGAAGTAGAACGTTACGTCGGCGGCGGTCTGAACCAGCACATCGACTCAGCGAAGGTCAGCCTGAAGGATCCACAGGTTACGGTGAAACTGGAAATCAACGAAGATAAGCTGGTGCTGGTGAAAAGCCGTCTCGAAGGTCAGGGCGGTTATCCGATTGGCACGCAGGAAGATGTGCTGTCGCTGATTTCCGGCGGTTTCGATTCCGGCGTATCCAGTTATATGCTGATGCGTCGCGGTTGTCGTGTGCATTACTGCTTCTTTAATCTTGGTGGTGCAGCGCATGAAATTGGCGTGAAACAGGTGGCGCATTATCTGTGGAACCGTTTTGGCAGCTCTCACCGTGTGCGTTTCATCGCGGTAGATTTCGAGCCAGTTGTCGGTGAAATACTCGAAAAAATCGAAGACGGTCAGATGGGCGTGGTACTGAAACGCATGATGGTACGTGCGGCTTCTTCCATTGCTGAGCGCTACGGCGTGCAGGCACTGGTCACCGGTGAAGCGCTGGGGCAGGTTTCCAGCCAGACGCTGACCAACCTGCGTCTGATCGACAATGTTTCCGACACGCTGATCCTGCGTCCGCTGATTTCTCACGATAAAGAGCACATCATCAAGATTGCCCGTGAAATCGGTACCGAAGATTTTGCGAAAACCATGCCGGAATATTGCGGTGTGATTTCGAAAAGCCCGACCGTGAAAGCAGTGAAAGCTAAAATCGAAGCCGAAGAAGCGATGTTCGATTTCGACATTCTGGACAAAGTGGTCAGCGAAGCGCGTAACGTCGATATTCGCGAAATCGCCACGCAGGCCGCAGAAGTGGTGCCGGAAGTAGAAACCGTGGCTGAGTTTACTTCAACAGATATCGTGCTGGATGTGCGTGCGCCGGATGAAGTCGAAGCGCAGCCGCTGGCATTGGAAAACGTTGAAGTGAAGCCGTTAGCTTTCTATAAGCTGGCGACTCAGTTCAGCTCACTGGACCAGAGCAAAACCTATCTGCTGTATTGCGACCGTGGCGTAATGAGCCGCTTGCAGGCTCTGTATCTGAAAGAACAGGGCTTTGATAACGTCAAGGTTTATCGCCCATAGTTTTTAGCGTTAACCAAAATAAAGGGGTTCAGCAATGCTGAGCCCCTTTTTATTTACTCGAATTATTTTGAGTATCTTATGGCTCAGGATTCGCGTGCGCCTTCATCGGTGTAGTTATAAATTCCCGGTGCGAGTACCAGCTGCGCGGCAATCTCTGCGGCTTTGGTTTTTCCCAGCAACAGATCGATAATCTTCAGGGCGAATTCCATTGACGTACCCGGCCCCTGGCTTGTGAGCAGATTCACGCGTGGATCGAAAATCACCCGACGATCGGACCATTTGTTCGGATCGATTTTATCTTTTAAGCCCGGGAAACCGGTCATATTGCCGATCGGGAATAAATCGTGGTATTCCAGCACCAGCGCGGGTGCGGCGCAGATGGCAGCAACAATTTTGCCACTGACGTGCATCTGACGGACTTTTTCTACCAGCAGCGGGCTTTCGCTAAAGCAGGTTGCACCACCCAGACCACCAGGCAACACGATCACGTCATGATCATCATCTGCCACATCTACCAGCGCAACGTCTGCCAGAATGCGCACGCCGCGCGAGCAGCGAATTTCCAGGTTTCCGTCGCCCGCCACGCTGGCGGTGGTGACCTTAATGCCCGCCCGCACCAGCAAATCAATCGCGGTGACGGCTTCTATTTCTTCGCTACCAGGTGCCAGGCAGACCAGAACTGACGCGCTCATAATCGTTTTCCTTTCTCTTAATCTGTTCAAATAAGCGGGTGTTAACCGGCAGGGTCAGACCAAATTTACGCCCGCGGCGCAGCAGATAGCCGGTAATGTAATCAATTTCGGTATGACGCTGGTTGCGGATATCCTGCAACATCGACGAATGGTTGGCTGAGGTAGATTCAATCACCTGATAGATGAAGCTGAGCAACGATTCTCTGTGAATTTCGACGCCTTCAATCGCCATCACCTGCGCGACTTCCTGACTGATTTGCTCAATCTGATCGGCATACGCCAGTAGATCGCCATTGGTACAATCATATAGCGCCGTCAGCGGATTAATCACGCAGTTCACCGCCAGTTTATTCCACAGCGAAGGCTTGATGTTGTCATGCCAGGCGACATCCGGTAAGGCATTATGCAGGGTATCCGCCAGCGAGCTCAGCGCCGCTCCGCGTGGCGTCACCGGCCCGATGTGTGTCGCTCCCGTCGCCACATGGACAATCGAATTGCCTTCATGGCGTGCCGCATGGGTCGTCGCGCCCTGCAAAATCGCCAGCCGGTTAGCCGGTAATTCATCGACCGTGCCCATGCCGTTATGCAGCAGCAAAATCGCGCAATTATCATTAAGCATCGGCATCAGTGTGCTCACTGCGCCGGAAACCTGCCATGCTTTCAGGGTGACCAGCAGTAATTCGCTCTGCGCCAGATGTTGTGGATCGTTGGTCGGCATGTTGCGGTTAAAAGCGATGCCTTCCGGCGAGATGACGTTGACGGCGCAGAAAGGCTGGGGAATACGGATCCATCCCTGAACGTCATGGCCTTGCTGATAAAGGGTTGAAAGCCAAAGTTGTCCCAGCGCACCGCAACCCAATACTGTTATTTTCATTGTGCCTCCCGGGATGTGGGGCGAATTACGCCCGCTAAACCAGCTGTAGAAAGAATATTCTGCTGTCCGGTTATCTTATTAGTATAGACATTTGTGCTGTACATCACATTTCGACCTGCACTTTTTGACCATCGGACCATTTTATGTTCAGTGCTTTGCTGCTGTTTGGCATCGACGGTTGAAGGCGGTATTATGCACGCCATATTACGTGCAATACAAAAACTACAGGGAGAAGCGATTATGCCGTCTTTTGACATTGTTTCCGAAATCGACATGCAGGAAGTGCGCAATGCCGTGGAAAATGCCAGCCGTGAACTGCAAACCCGCTGGGATTTCCGCAACATTCCGGCCAGCTTCGATCTCAACGAGAAAAACGAGAGTATCAAAGTGGCCAGCGAATCTGATTTTCAGGTCAATCAGCTGGTCGATATTCTGCGTGAGAAGTTAGCCAAACGTGGCATTGAAGGCGGAGCGCTGGAAATTCCTGAGCAGATGGAGCACAGCGGCAAAACCTACAGCGTGGACGCCAAACTGCATTCTGGCATTGAATCCGCTCTGGCGAAGAAAATCGTCAAACTGATCAAAGACAGTAAAATCAAAGTGCAGGCGCAGGTGCAGGGCGACGAAGTGCGCGTCACCGGCAAAGCGCGTGATGATTTGCAGGCCGTTATGGCACTGGTTAAGAAAGGTGATCTGGGACAGCCCTTCCAGTTCAAAAACTTCAGAGATTAATAGCCGTCGTTCTTTGAACTGCAAATGCGTTGGCTGCATTCAGTAACCCGAATCACATACTCCAGTAAGCTCATCGGGTTCCTTCATTTGCCGCCTTCCTGCCGCTCATATTACTTGGCTCTTTGCCATTAAGATTGGGACGCATTGCGTCCCTTTTTTATGACCGGTGACTTGCGCTGGCGCAGTCTTTTCACCAGTTCAAAGTCTTTAAAGTAAACCGGTTTGTCGTACTGCATCGAGAGATTTCCGGCAATCCCGGTGAGGATCGACATCGCTCCTGCTCGGTGATCGGCGGCACGTTTTAACGGATCATCTTTACGCTCGCCGAATAAGTCTTCCAGCATGGCATTATCGCCACCGCCGTGACCGCCTTCTCCCAGCAGGAATTCTGCTTTCCAGGGTTCTGCAAATAACGGGTAAACCATGATTTCTGCTTTCTCAATACTGCCTTCGTTTTCACGTTTGCCACCGGCATTCACGTAAGACATCTCAACGATTTTCATTTCAATGCGGCCTTTGGTGCCATTGAACACCACGTTCAGCCCTTCCCACGGCAGATACGCATTCAGCGAATAAGTCAGCTGCACTTTGTTCTGGTATTTCACCAGCACCGATAACGTATCTTCAATGTTGATGCCATCACTGAATACGCTCTGGTCCCGGAAATAGTTATCCTCATGCTCGGCATCCAGATACAGCGCTTTGAGCTGGGCATTGTCTTCCATGTGTAGCGCAAAAGGATCGTTCTGTGCCTGTGGATAGCCATGTGCGCGCGGATAAAAGTGAGTGACGCCGCGTTTCTCAGCATTCTCTTTACCGTAAAAACGCAGATCGCCCTGAGCATAAACTTTCTCCGGTGTGCTGTTCAGCCAGAAGTTCATCAGGTCGAAATGATGGGTGGATTTGTGTACCAGCAGGCCGCCGGAATTGCGCTTTTCACGATGCCAGCGACGGAAATAATCTGCGCCATGTTCGGTGTTGAGCAGCCACTCAAAATGGACCGAAAGTACTTCGCCAATGGTCTCTTGCATCAGCAACTCACGCATTTTGCTGTGATGCGGCGCGTAGCGATAGTTAAAGGCCACGCGTACCTGATAACCGGTGGCATCTACGGCATCCAGAATACGCAGCGCACGCTGTTCATCAATGGTCATCGGCTTTTCAGTGATGACGTCGCAACCGGCGTGCAGGGCGCGGACGATGTAATCGTCATGCGTGCGATCCATGCTGGTGACGATCACGATGTCTGGTTTAGTTTCGTCGAGCATCGCATTGAAATCATCAGCTTTCCAGGTCGAAACCCGGTGTATGCCGCTCTGCTCAAGCTGGCGGTTTGCGTAATCCATTCGCGTCTGGTTTGTATCACAGAAGGCCACAAATTTAGCGTTGTGGCGGTATTTGCCGGTGATCGCTTCAATGTATAAACCCGAGCGACCGCCGGTGCCAACGAGAGCATATGTTTTCATGAGATCCTCAAAAGGCCCGAAAGCCGTCATCACTGACAAAAATTTTTGTTAAGGAATTCCTGAGGATAATGATTACTGAGGTTTTTTAAGTGAGGGGTGTCACGCGGTAGGGATAAAAATGAAACGCTGTGCCAGTTTTCAGGCACAGCATTTTTTATTTGCAGGTCGTCAGGCGACGCTGACCAGTTGTTCGAGTGCTTTACGGTTGGTTTGTTTGGTATCGACTTTCACGTAGGCACTGAATTCTTCCGGTACTACCACGGCTTCTGCCACGCCAGGCTGCGCGAGGATGCGGGCCTGAAGTGCGGAATCTTTTACGGCCAGCTCCGACAGCGTAATGCGCAGGCTGCTGACGTAAGGCGGTTCGGTCATAGTAGAACTGACCAGCAACCAGACAACGGCAATACCCGCACAGACCAGGAATACCGCACCGGCACCGGCATGTCCGTAAACATATCCGCCTAAGCTGCCGCCAATCGCCACGCCGATGAACTGGCTGGTGGAGTAAAGTCCCATCGCGGTGCCTTTATAGCCCGCCGGTGATTCTTTGCTGATAAGCGAAGGCAGAATCGCTTCCATGACGTTGAACGCGAGGAAGAACAGCTGGATACCTGCAATGACCGCCCATAAATGCAGACCGGCTGACCACAGCACGATTTCCGCCAGCAGCAGTACCGCGACGCAGCCCATGAACACTTGTTTCATGTGGCGCTTTTTCTCGGCATAGATAATCACCGGAATGACGGCAACAAATGAGGTCAGCATGGTCACCAGATACACGCGCCAGTGTTCACTCGGCGGGAATCCTGCGTGCTCCATGACCTGCGGTAACACCACAAAGCTCGACATCAGCAAAACGTGCAGGCACATAATGCCGAAATTCAGTTTCAGCAGTTTGGCGTTGCTCAGCACTTTACCGAAACTGCCTTTCACCATGCTCGATTCACGGTTAAGAATGTGCGTGGCAGGGGAGGGCACTACGGCAACGGTGATGATGATGCCGAGAATGGTCAGTCCCGCAATGGCCCAGAACAGGGCGTGTAACCCCCAGGCGTGGGTGATAATCGGGCCGAGAACCATTGCAATCGCAAAGGTAATGCCGAAGCTGATGCCGATAAACGCCATCGCTTTGGTACGGTTTTGTTCCCGGGTCAGGTCAGACAGCAGGGCCATGACGGCAGCGGCAATCGCGCCTGAGCCTTGAAGGGCACGACCAATGATCACGCCCCAGATAGATTCGGTTGAAGCAGCCACAATGCTGCCGATGCAGAAGATGACCAGACCAAAGACGATCAGGGGTTTGCGGCCAACGCGGTCAGAAAGCAGTCCAAATGGGATCTGGAAAACGGCCTGTGCCAGTCCGTAAATACCGATGGCGATGCCGATCAGAGTTTCACTGGCGCCGGAGAGTTTCATACCATAGGTGGTCAGCACCGGCAGAACCATGAACATGCCAAGCATGCGCAAAGAAAATACTGTCCCTAGTCCCCATGTAGCCCGACTTTCCTGCGGGGTCATCTGGTTATCGTTCACATTACTACCTCAATATAACAATCCGACATTTTAATGATTAAGCCGGTCTGGGTAAAACGATGGATCTTTAACAGATATTACGGGAGTCGCCTGACTGAAAGAGCAAAAGAAAAGGCCAGTATCGCTACTGGCCTTTCGCTATGATTTCAGAGCGTTACACTGAAATTGAATGTTACCAAACGTAGGTCAGCAACGATGTCGGTGCAGAATTAAAATCCACCGACATCATGAAGCTCAGCGACATGATAGTGATGATGGAGAAACCAAACAGTTTTCTCGCCCACACCACGTCGTTTTCCGTTTTGTAACCTTTCAGTGCCATGCCCAGCCACCAGATACTGACAGCGGCGGCCACAACCAGGTATTTATAACCTGCGTAACCACTCAGGGTCAGCATCAGCGTCGCAATCATAAACGCCAGAATGTAGACGATAATATGATGCTTGGCGACGGAGATGCCTTTCACCACTGGCAGAACCGGGATGCCTGCTGCCTGATAATCTTTAAAGCGGAAGATGGCAATCGCGTACGAATGCGGCATCTGCCACAGGCTGAAGATCAGAAGCAGGATCAGGGCACCGGTATCGAACTGGCCTGAAACGGCGCAGTAACCGATAACCGGTGGCGCTGCGCCAGACAAGCTGCCGATCAACGTGCCGTATACCGAGTTGCGTTTCATGTACAGGCTGTAAACGCCGACATAAACCACAAAGCCCATCACTGCCAGCCACATTGCCAGCGGATTTGCTCCGATATACAACAACGCAAAGCCCGCAATACCCAGAATGGTCGCGTAAACCAGGCTTGTTTTCGGCGGAATAAGCCCTTTCACCAGGACCCGGTTCTTCGTTCTTTCCATGATCCGGTCGATGTCGCGGTCGATAAAGTTGTTAAATACACAACCCGATGCGACAACCAGCGAAACACCCACCAAAGTGGCGAGAAAGAGTGGGAAGTCGATGCTGCCTTTGGCAGCAAGGAGGAATCCCCCGATGACAGAAATTAAGTTGCCGAAAATAATTCCTGGTTTCGTTACTTGCAGGTATTGCTTAATCATCACGTGCAGCTCGGCTCTTTAACTGACCATCATATTGAGGTTGAGGTTATACATAATCCACAATGAGCCCACAACGACGATAAAGATAATCACAGCGGTGAACAGAAGTGCCACCAGGTTCCAGCGCTCTTCCGACGACGTATTCATGTGCAGGAAGAACACCAGATGGACAACGATCTGGATGATTGCGGAAGCAACCACGGTACCCAGGATCAGTGAATGTGAAGCCGTGTCGGTCATGACCATGGCAAACGGGATCACCGTCAGGATAACCGACAAGATGAAGCCAATAGCGTATGACTTCAGGCTGCCGTGGCTTGCGCCACCATGGGAAGTAGCAGAATGACTCATTACATCGCTCCCATCAGATAAACAACGGTAAACACGCAGATCCACACCACGTCCAGGAAGTGCCAGAACAGGCTCAGACACATCAGACGGGTTTTGTTGACTTCAGTCAGACCGCGACGTGAAACCTGAACCATCATAGTCAGGATCCAAATCAGACCACAGGTCACGTGCAGACCGTGGGTGGCGACCAGCGCAAAGAAGCCAGACAGGAAACCACTGCGCTGCGGGCCATAGCCTTCAGCAATCAGGTGATGGAATTCATAGAGTTCCATCCCGATGAAGCCTAAACCGAACAGGAATGTCAGGAACAACCAGCCGTTAACGCCTGCTTTGTTACCCTTGTTCATGGCCAGCATTGCAAAGCCGTAAGTGATACTACTGAACAGCAGGCAGAAGGTTTCTACCAGCACGAACGGCAGTTCAAAAATGTCTTTACCAGAGGGACCGCCAGCGGTCCCGTTTACCAGTACTGCATATGTTGCGAACAGGCTCGCAAACAAGATGCAGTCACTCATCAGGTAGATCCAGAAGCCGAAGACTTTGGTTGCACCTGCGTCGTGGTGCCCATGTTCAGCATGGGCCTCATCGTGGTGAGTCAGAGTATCAGTTGCCATGTTTCACACCTGCTTTACGGATTTGTTCATAATGTTGGTTCTCAATACGTTCCACTTCTTCAACTGGCACGTAGTAATCAACATCTTCGTCGAAGCTTTTCGCAATCCAGGTAGCAGCCAGGGCAATGAAGCTCACTGCTGCCAGCCACCAGATATCCCAGATTAATGCGAAACCACAAACCAGACTCAGCATAGCGATGATGAAACCGGCGCCGCTGTTACGTGGCATATGAATCGGTTCATATTTAGCAGGCTGTTTGTAAGCAGTGCCTTTCTCTTTCATGTCCCAGAACTCATCACGGTCGTGAATTTGCGGCACGATAGCGAAGTTATAGAACGGAGGAGGAGAAGAGGTTGACCACTCCAGAGTACGAGCACCCCACGGGTCACCGGTCAGATCACGGTTCTGGTCGCGGTCGCGAACAGAGACGAAGATCATGATCAGCTGGCAGAGGATACCAATAGCAATCAGCGCAGCACCGCATGCCGCAACAACCAGCAGCGGGTGGAACTCAGGATCGATGTTCTGGCTGACACGACGGGTCATACCCATGAAGCCCAGTGCATACAGTGGCATGAACGCAACGAAGAAGCCGATGATCCAGAACCAGAATGAACGCACACCCCATTTTTCGTTCAGCGTGAAGCCGAAGGATTTAGGGAACCAGTAAGTCAGACCAGCGAAGCAACCGAAGACCACACCACCGATAATCACGTTATGGAAGTGGGCTATCAGGAACAGACTGTTGTGCAGCACGAAGTCAGCACCCGGAACCGCCAGCAGAACACCGGTCATACCACCCACAGAGAAGGTGACGATGAAGCCAACGGTCCACAGCATCGCAGCATTCAGCGTGATACGGCCCTGATACATGGTGAACAGCCAGTTGAAGATTTTTACCCCTGTCGGGATAGAAATGATCATCGTCATGATGCCGAAGAAGGCATTGACGTTAGCGCCTGAACCCATGGTGAAGAAGTGGTGCAGCCAAACGACGAACGACAACACGGTGATGGCGATGGTTGCCCATACCAGCGAGGTGTAACCGAACAGACGTTTTTTGGAGAAGGTTGCGGTAACTTCCGAGAACACACCAAATACTGGCAGAACCAAAATGTACACTTCCGGATGGCCCCAGGCCCAAATCAGGTTGATGTACATCATCATGTTGCCGCCCATATCATTCGTGAAGAAATGGGTGCCCAGATAACGGTCTAAAGTCAGCAGTGCAATGGTCACGGTCAGAATCGGGAAGGACACGATAATCAACACGTTGGTGCACAGTGCGGCCCAGGTAAATACCGGCATTTTCATCAGCGGCATACCAGGAGCGCGCATCTTCAGGATGGTCGCAAAGAAGTTAACACCGGTAAGCAAGGTACCAATACCGGATATCTGGAGACTCCAGATCCAATAATCTACCCCGACCCCCGGACTGTATTCCTTACCTGACAGAGGCGGATAGGCCAACCAACCGGTTTGTGCGAACTCGCCAACACCCAGAGAGATGTTGATAAGCACGACAGCAGCAGCGGTAAACCAGAAGCTCACGTTGTTCAGGAACGGGAACGCAACGTCGCGCGCACCGATTTGCAAAGGAACAACCACGTTCATCAGACCGATTACGAAAGGCATCGCCATGAAGAAGATCATGATGACGCCGTGCGCGGTAAAGATTTGGTCGTAGTGATGAGGTGGCAGGAAGCCCGGTTCACCTGCAGAAGCAAGAACCTGCTGGCTACGCATCATGATGGCATCGGCAAAGCCACGCAGAAGCATGACGAAAGCCAGAATGATGTACATGATACCTAATTTTTTGTGGTCGACAGACGTCAGCCACTCGGACCACAGATACTTCCACTTACCGAAATAGGTGATGCCGGCAACTACTGCCAGGCCACCAATGATAATCGCGGCAACTGTGACCATGATAATCGGTTCATGGTACGGAACCGAATCAAGCGTTAATTTTCCGAACATCGTTTATTCCTCGGCTCCGGCTGCGTGAGACTGTTCACCCATATCCATGCCTTTCATGTCACTGCCGGCTGGCATTGGCATGGTGTGACCTTCTGGCGCTGCCTTCATGTCATGCATGGAGTATTTGCCAATGATTTCTTTGAACAAACCAGGTTTTGCAACAGAGAAGTATTCGACCGGGTTGTCGATGCTCTGTGCAGCCAGTTTGTTGAAGTCATCAGTGGTTGCCAGCTGGTTCGGTGCGCTTTTCACTTTCGCTACCCAGGTGTCGAAATCGGCACGGGTTGGAGTCGCAATCGTGTTGAACTTCATGCCAGAGAAGCCGCGGCCGCTGAAGCTTGCTGAGATGCCCTTATAGGTACCGGCTTCATTTGCAATCAAGTGCAACTGAGTCTGCATACCGGCCATCGCATAAATCTGCCCGCCTAACTGAGGAATAAAGAACGAGTTCATCACAGAGTCTGAAGTGACTTTGAACTGAACCGGCACATCTTTAGGAATGACGAGTTCGTTAACGGTGGCGATGCCCTGTTCCGGATAAATGAACAACCATTTCCAGTCCAGAGAAACGACTTCAACCGTCATCGGTTTTTCGTCAGACACGATAGGCTTGAACGGATCAAGCGAGTGGGTGGTTTTCCAGGTAATCGTTGCCAGGATGGCAATGATAATAATTGGAACTGTCCAGACGACGGCTTCAATTTTGTTGGAGTGGGACCAATCAGGACTGTATTTTGCTTTTGTGTTGGAAGCACGATACTTCCACGCAAAGGCAAACGCCATGATAATAACTGGTATAACAACGATCAGCATTAAACCGATAGCGGTTAAAATCAGCGTTCTCTGCTCGAGTCCAATTGCTCCCTTGGGATCCATCAATGCCGTATTGCAACCGCTCAACAATAACGCGGAAGCAAATAAGGACAACATCCCAATACTTTTATTGTATTTCTTAAGTCTCATCTAACGACCTCAATAACTAGGGCTCTATTGTCGCTTCAGGTGTGCGGGCATTTTACGGGAAGGTTGCAGGACTGTAAACACGCTTAAACAAGTGTCAAGCCGCTGTTGACACTTTATGTTAACGCAGTCACACATGTCACGGATCGTGACAATTTACAGTGGGCAACAATATGTTGCGTATGGATTTTTTTCTATAGTGATGAAAAACAAGGGGTGACAGATTTTCTGATTATTATTGTCGGCCGATATCTGATCGATAGGTTTAATTAATGTTAAATTAATGTTTAAAACGAGTGAAATAAAATCAACAAAAAACGAGCGAGAAAAATTATCCAGCGAAATATTCTTTTTTCTGAATTTAAATTATTGAGTGATGTTTATTGATCAGTTGTTAAATGAAATGCGCCACTCATTTTCATATGAATGGCGTTAAATCATGAACGTGCGGTACGGCGCAAAGATAAAAAGTCGAGCAGGCTGCCTAAAATAACACCAGTCAGGCAAATAAATGCACCCGTTTCCAGCAATATCGTTGCCAGCCCTTGCCACGAAGCCCAGCCGGTACTGTCCGCAATCAGTGTGACAAGCCAGAGGATCAGCAGCACGCTCCCCGTCAGCAGGCAACGCAGCGCCCAGCGGTAGGATTTCGCAAAGTGAATGCGTGGCAGGAAACTGTCAGTATTTTGCGTGTATTCCAGTGTCTGTCTGCAAACAGCCAGCAGCAACAGACCGGGAACGGCCGCCACAATTGAGAAAAGATAAAACCACGGCCAGCCGTAGGCTTCAACAAACCATCCGGCAATCGGGCCGACATACACACGCCCCACGGCTGAAAGCGCTGAGAGCAGGGCAAACTGGGTGGCCGAAAATGAGCGGTTGCACAATGTCATCAGCAGCGCGACAAAGGCTGCGGTTCCCATGCCCCCGCACAGATTTTCAAAGAAAATCGCCGTGCCCATGGTGATTAAATCTTTATCTGTAACGGCAAGGATCCAGTAACCCGCATTTGATACTGCCTGCAAAATCCCGAACAGCATCAGCGCGCGGAACAGGCTCAGGCGCTGCATCAGCATCCCGCCAAACAGTGCGCCGAAAATTGTGGCGGTCAGACCAAGTGTTTTATTCACCAGCCCGACTTCACCGGCGTCAAACCCGACACCACGTATCAAAAATGTGGTGCTCAGGCTTCCCGCGAAGGCATCGCCCATTTTGTACATCACGATGAGCAGCAAAATCAGCCAGGCGTTGTTACGGCCAAAAAAGTCTTTCAGCGGCGCGACGACCGCCATTTCAAGAGTGCGCGGTGCCGGTTGCGAGTTCTCAGGCTCCGGCGACAGCAGGGTGGCAACAACGCCTGCCAGCATCAGACCCGCCATCAGCCAGTACATGTGCTGCCAGCCGAGATAGCGATCTGCCAACCATAATGCCAGCCCGCCGGAGACCAGCATCGCCAGCCGGTAGCCAAGTACGGAAACCGCGGCGCCGTTCCCGCGCTCTTCCGGGGGTAACAAATCGGTTTTATAGGCGTCGAACACGATGTCCTGAGACGCCGAAGCGAAGGCAATCAATACCGCCAGTGACGCCAGCCAGAATAAATCTTTCGAGGGATCCATAAATCCCATCGCGAAAATCGCCGCCACCAGAAGAAGTTGGGTCAGTATCAGCCAGCCACGTCTGCGCCCGAGGAAAGAAGGCGTGTAGCGATCCATCATCGGTGACCAGAGGAATTTGAAAACGTAAGCCTGGCCGACCAGCGAGAAAATCCCGATCGTTTTCAGATCAACGTTTTCCACCGTCATCCACGCCTGCAACGTGCCGGAGGTCAGCGCTAGCGGTAAACCGGAAGCAAAGCCCAGAAGCAGTAAAATGACGGTATTACGCTGCGTGAAAATCTTGAAGTACTGACCTTTCATTAAAATTCTGTTCCTGCGAACCGGTGAGAGAGTGACGCATACGCATAATAAAGGAAGGGATGCTTATCGGGAAAGGCAATCACTTGCCTCAGAAAGCATTCTGCCCGGACTCGCCGGGCAGAAGTGTTCACTCTAACAGCAGAAACTTATCGCGCGTTGGCTTTGATGAAGTCACTGATGCTGGTGTCTGACGCCATGTCGCTGATGACATCGCCCAGTGTGGTGTTAACCGCATTGGTGATTTTCGCATTGGTTGCAGACAGTGCGCCCTGAACATTGTACGTCGAGCGGTAGTTTTTCACCTGCTTGCTGCCATTTTTAGCCGTTGCGATGATAGAGATATCGGCTTTGGTGGTGATGTTGTAACGCAGGTTACCTTCCTGAACATCGGCATACAGATTGTTCACGACGATTTGCAGATCTACCGCGCCGTCAGCACCGACCATGTAACCACGGGCAGTCATTTGTTTCTCCAGCGATTCCTGTAACAGGAAACGCAGGTCACGGGAAGGCGTCAGGGAAATCAGCTGACCGTCACGGTTAACTTTCGCCAGTGCCTGATCCTGACGCTGGTCAGCACCGTTGATGCTGATGGTGATGCCCTGAAGGGTAGGATCCTGTGAAGGCAGAACAATTTTCGGAGAAACGTCCAGCGTGTTAGTGCTGGTGGCGCAACCGGCCAGCATCAGCATCGCTAGAACAGGGAAAATAATTTTCTTTAGCATGTGTATTTTCTCAATATTAATAAGGGAATAGTGCTCAAAATTTTGCCGACATCATAACATTGCCATTTTCCGGGGGAAGTCCCAAAAATCCGGAAAACGTGTTTTTTGCGCTTTTTTTAAGCAAAGTCGCAGTAAAGCCGCGGATGGGTGTTATCACCCGTGGCGAAGTACCACATTCTTTGACAGAATCAGCTTTGACAGGCTGAGCGGCGTTTTTATCAATTGCAGCAGAAATTTATTGTTCTTGCATGCATAGAGTCCTGAAAGCAGCCTATCATTATAGAGAGACCGATGTACCAGACAGACGCAGTTCTCAGCTGATGCGGTGTAAGGAGATTGCTATGATTCGTGAGCAAATAGAAGCAAAATTAGTTGAAGCATTCGAACCTGCGTTTCTGGAAGTGACTGACGAAAGTTATCGTCATAATGTCCCGGCAGGCTCCGAGAGCCATTTTAAAGTCGTGATGGTGTCCGATAAGTTTATCGGCGAGCGTTTCCTGGCGCGTCATCGTGCAATCTATGGAAGATTAACGGAAGAGCTGGCCGGCAGTGTTCATGCACTGGCACTCCATACCTACACCTTGAAAGAATGGGAAGGTTTGCAGGATACAGTTCCTGCTTCTCCACCTTGTCGCGGTGCGGGCACAATGGCGTGATCGTCACGATTTGATTCACAAAAGGCATAAATATCGGTGTTTGAGACGGTAAGACTGGAACTTTCCTTATCAGATGCGGTATTAGTAGATACGAATTTCAAGAAACGGCCCGCGGGCCGTTTTTGTTTTTCTTCTGACGGACAGACGGCAAGGCGAACTGCCTTTGCAAAGACCGCTTTTTTCGAAGGATCGATTCCCGTGTGAGTTTCCTCCCGCGTAACAGATACCGTCCTCGACTCAATGCGTCTGCGTCGCTATAATGTCGCGTCTAATTTTTCCGGAATGGTTTCGGACGCTCTCGAATACAGGGCTACGTTCTGATACAGAACTGTCCCGGTTCTTAGAAGTCGTTTTCAAGGTAAGTTCGCGCACTCGATGCTGCTTCTCATCTTGAGAACGACTTCTGGAGTTGACCGAGCACTGTGATTTTTTTTTGAGGTAACAAGATGCAAGTTTCTGTTGAAACCACTCAAGGCCTTGGGCGCCGCGTAACGATTACTGTTCCTGCTGAAAGCATTGAAAAAGCAGTGAGCAGTGAACTGATCAACGTCTCTAAAAAAGTACGAATTGACGGCTTCCGTAAAGGCAAAGTACCAAGCCACATCATCGAACAGCGTTACGGCGCATCAGTACGTCAGGACGTGCTGGGTGATCTGATGCAACGCAATTTCGTTGATGCGATCATCAAAGAAAAAATCAATCCGGCTGGCGCACCTAACTATATCCCAGGTGAGTACAAGCAAGGTGAAGACTTCAATTTCTCCGTAGAATTCGAAGTGTACCCGGAAGTTGAGCTGAAAGATCTGGAAAACATCGAAGTTGAAAAACCTGTTGTTGAAGTTAACGACGCTGATGTTGATACCATGCTGGAAACTCTGCGTAAGCAACAGGCTGACTGGAAAGAAACTGACGCTGCAGTCACTGCTGAAGATCGCGTAACTGTTGATTTCTCCGGTTCTATCGACGGTGAAGATTTCGAAGGCGGCAAAGCCTCTGATTTCGTACTGGCTATGGGCCAGGGCCGCATGATCCCAGGCTTCGAAGAAGGTCTGGTCGGTCACAAAGCCGGTGAAGAATTCACTATCGACGTGAACTTCCCGGAAGATTACCACGCTGAAAACCTGAAAGGTAAAGCAGCTAAGTTCGTGATCACTCTGAAGAAAGTTGAAGAGCGCGAACTGCCAGAACTGACGCCAGAATTCATCAAACGTTTCGGCGTGGCTGATGGTTCTGTTGAAGGTCTGCGTGCTGAAGTGCGTAAAAACATGGAACGCGAGCTGAAAGGTGCTGTTCGTAACCGCATCAAAACTCAGGCAATCGACGGTCTGGTCAGCGCTAACGAAATCGACGTGCCAGCTGCACTGATCGACGGCGAAGTAGACGTTCTGCGTCGTCAGGCTGCACAACGTTTCGGCGGCAACGAAAAACAAGCGCTGGAACTGCCACGTGAGTTGTTCGAAGAGCAAGCTAAACGTCGCGTAGTTGTCGGTCTGCTGCTGGGCGAAGTCATCAGCCAGCACGAACTGAAAGCTGACGAAGATCGCGTTAAAGCGCTGATCGAAGAAATGGCTTCTGCGTACGAAGATCCACAAGAAGTTGTTGAGTTCTACAGCAAAAACAAAGAGCTGATGAACAACATGCGTAACGTCGCGCTGGAAGAACAAGCGGTCGAAACTTTGTTGTCTAAAGCGAAAGTGACTGAAAAAGCCACTACCTTTACTGAGCTGATGAACCAGACTCAACCTGCATAAGTCTATTGCACGTTGCTGAACCTGTTAGCAGGTTCGCTTCTTAAGCCCGCAGTTTTTACTGCGGGCTTTTTATTTGTTTAAAATCGGATATTGTTGTTTTTGACTGTTGTTTTTGCACTATATTTATCACTATAAGGCACAGCCCACGTAGAAACCTCACTCAGACCTCATCCAGAATGGCTTTTGCAGGGTTTTGGACGGCGTGAGAAAAAGAAATATTCCTGCAGGCTTGAAAAAAGGGGCTAAATCCCCCAATTGATAAGAACGAACCCAGGTAAATTTGTAGTTAAAATCTGACTGATAACGACCGTCAGGCGTGTAAATGGCGACTTGTCCGCTTGAGCATAGTCATGTGTGCCTATCTCAAGTAGAATCGGTTTAAAGAGCGCCAAACAGAATCTATTAGGAGACGGTTATGTCATACAGTGGTGAAAGAGAGCAATTTGCACCAAACATGGCGTTGGTACCCATGGTGGTTGAGCAAACTTCACGGGGCGAACGTTCATACGACATCTTCTCCCGTCTGCTTAAGGAACGCATCATCTTCCTGACCGGTCAGGTGGAAGACCATATGGCTAACCTGATTGTTGCCCAGATGCTGTTCCTGGAAGCAGAAAGTCCGGAAAAGGACATCTACCTTTATATTAACTCGCCGGGTGGCGTGATCACTGCCGGTATGTCGATTTATGACACCATGCAGTTCATCAAACCGGACGTCAGCACCATTTGTATGGGGCAGGCGTGTTCAATGGGGGCATTCCTGTTGACCGCTGGCGCAGAAGGCAAACGCTTCTGTCTGCCAAACTCACGCGTAATGATCCACCAGCCACTGGGCGGTTTCCAGGGCCAGGCGACGGACATTGAGATCCACGCGAAAGAAATTCTGAAAGTAAAATCACGTATGAATGAGCTGATGGCGAAACATACGGGCAAAACTCTTGAAGAAATAGAGCGTGACACTGAGCGTGACCGTTTCCTGTCTGCTGATGAGGCTGTACAGTACGGATTAGTGGATTCCGTATTTACCCATCGCGCCTGACGGCTTATTTCTGCCGGGCTGATGGTCTATAGTTATACTCATACGGACGTCTCAAAGGCAGATTTTGTATCAAGCAAAATCTGCCTGTAATGAGTCATAACAGGAATGAACAGACATCAGCCAATCATGCGGCTGTTGTGTAATATGGTCGTGTCGTGGTGTTCTTGTTACGCTGCGGGACTGATACTAGAGAAGAGGTTTACTGATGACAGATAAGCGCAAAGACGGTTCAGGAAAGCTGCTGTACTGCTCTTTTTGCGGCAAAAGCCAGCATGAAGTGCGTAAGCTGATTGCCGGGCCGTCAGTGTATATCTGCGATGAATGTGTCGATTTATGTAATGACATTATTCGCGAAGAGATCAAAGAAGTCGCGCCACACCGTGAACGCAGTGCATTACCGACGCCGCATGAAATTCGTCAGCATCTTGATGATTATGTTATCGGTCAGGAACCTGCGAAAAAAGTGCTGGCTGTGGCTGTATACAACCACTACAAGCGCCTGCGTAATGGCGATACCAGCAACGGTATCGAATTAGGCAAGAGCAACATTCTGCTGATCGGGCCGACCGGTAGCGGTAAAACGCTGCTGGCTGAAACCCTGGCACGCTTCCTGGATGTGCCATTTACTATGGCCGATGCCACCACGCTGACCGAAGCCGGTTACGTAGGTGAAGACGTCGAAAATATTATCCAGAAATTGCTGCAGAAATGTGACTACGACGTACAGAAAGCGCAACGCGGTATTGTTTACATTGATGAAATCGATAAGATTTCCCGCAAATCTGATAACCCGTCCATCACGCGTGACGTGTCAGGCGAAGGTGTTCAGCAGGCGCTGCTGAAACTGATTGAAGGCACCGTGGCTGCCGTTCCACCGCAAGGCGGACGTAAGCATCCACAGCAGGAATTCCTGCAGGTTGATACCTCGAAAATCCTCTTTATCTGTGGCGGCGCCTTTGCCGGTCTGGATAAAGTGATTGGTCAGCGTATCAACACCAACACCGGTATCGGTTTTGGGGCAGAAGTGAAAGGCAAAGAACAGAAAGCAACCGAAGGTCAGTTGCTGGCACAGGCAGAACCAGAAGATTTGATCAAATTTGGTCTGATTCCTGAGTTCATTGGCCGTCTGCCAGTGGTAGCGACCCTGAGCGAGCTGAACGAAGAGGCCCTGATTCAGATTCTGAAAGAGCCGAAAAATGCCCTGACTAAGCAATACCAGGCATTGTTCAATCTGGAAGGCGTTGAACTGGAATTCCGTGATGAAGCGCTGGTTGCGATTGCGAAAAAAGCCATGGTCCGTAAAACCGGTGCCCGTGGTCTGCGTTCAATCGTAGAAGCCGCCTTGCTGGATACTATGTATGATCTGCCGTCTCTCGAAGATGTCGAGAAAGTGGTGATTGATGAGTCCGTGATTGCGGGCCAGTCAGAACCTCTGATGATTTATGGCAAACCAGAAGCGCAACAGGCATCTGGCGAATAATTAGCCAATCTATCCAGAGAGTTAGCCATGAAATGGGGGATTTTGTCCCCCATTTTTTTTTCGCACATTCTTATCGTTGAATGTCGGACATTCATCCCCATATACTCAGTTAACGACTTGCTGAAACCCGTCTGACTCGTGTTTCACGAGATTTCCTTAACCTGGCGGAAGCTAAACTAAGAGAGAGCTCTATGAACCCTGAGCGTTCTGAACGCATAGAAATCCCCGTATTGCCTTTGCGCGATGTGGTGGTTTATCCGCACATGGTGATCCCGTTGTTTGTTGGCAGGGAAAAATCGATTCGGTGCCTCGAAGCCGCGATGGATCACGACAAAAAAATCATGCTGGTGGCGCAGAAAGAAGCCTCAACAGATGAGCCGGGCGTTAATGATCTCTTCTCCGTGGGTACGGTTGCCTCAATATTACAAATGCTGAAGCTCCCGGACGGCACGGTTAAAGTGCTGGTGGAAGGGTTACAACGCGCGCGTATTACGACACTTTCTGACAGTGGCGAGCATTTTGCTGCCCAGGCGGAATATCTGGAATCTCCGGCCGTGGATGAACGCGAGCAGGAAGTTCTGGTGCGCACCGCGATCAATCAGTTTGAAGGTTACATCAAGCTGAACAAAAAGATCCCGCCGGAAGTGCTGACGTCATTGAACAGCATTGAAGATGCTGCACGTCTGGCTGACACCATCGCCGCACATATGCCATTGAAACTCGCTGACAAACAATCCGTGCTGGAAATGTTTGATATCACCGAGCGTCTGGAATATCTGATGGCGATGATGGAATCGGAAATCGACCTGTTACAGGTTGAGAAACGTATCCGTAATCGTGTCAAAAAACAGATGGAAAAAAGCCAGCGCGAGTACTATCTGAACGAGCAAATGAAAGCGATTCAGAAAGAACTTGGCGAAATGGACGACACGCCTGACGAGCATGAGGCGCTGAAACGCAAAATCGAAGCGGCCAAAATGCCGAAAGATGCGCGTGAAAAAACTGAAGCTGAGCTGCAAAAGCTGAAAATGATGTCACCGATGTCCGCCGAAGCCACGGTTGTCCGTGGATATATCGACTGGATGCTTCAGGTGCCGTGGAATGCCCGCAGCAAAGTGAAAAAAGACCTGCGCAAAGCACAGGAAGTTCTGGATACCGATCACTTTGGCCTCGAGCGGGTTAAAGATCGCATCCTTGAGTATCTTGCAGTGCAGACGCGCGTCAGCAAAATCAAAGGGCCAATCCTTTGCCTGGTCGGGCCTCCGGGTGTGGGTAAAACCTCACTGGGCCAGTCCATTGCGCGTGCTACAGGACGTGAGTATGTCCGTATGGCGCTGGGTGGGGTACGTGATGAAGCGGAAATCCGTGGTCACCGTCGTACCTATATCGGTTCTATGCCGGGTAAACTGATCCAGAAAATGGCGAAAGTCGGGGTAAAAAACCCGCTGTTCCTGCTCGATGAAATCGACAAGATGTCATCGGACATGCGCGGTGATCCGGCTTCTGCTCTGCTGGAAGTGTTGGATCCGGAACAGAACGTGGCGTTTAACGATCATTATCTGGAAGTCGATTACGACCTGTCAGATGTGATGTTCGTAGCGACCTCGAACTCGATGAACATCCCGGCTCCGCTGCTTGACCGTATGGAAGTGATCCGTCTTTCCGGTTATACCGAAGATGAAAAACTGAACATCGCCAAACAGCATTTACTGCCCAAGCAACTTGAACGTAACGCGCTTAAGAAGAACGAACTGACTGTTGATGACAGCGCGATTATCGGCATTATCCGTTTCTATACCCGTGAAGCGGGTGTGCGTAGTTTAGAACGTGAGTTGTCTAAACTTTGCCGAAAAGCGGTTAAACAATTGCTGATGGATAAATCCATCAAGCACATTGAGATCAACGGCGATAACCTGAAAGATTTCCTCGGCGTGCAGAAGGTCGATTATGGCCGTGCGGACACTGAAAACCGTGTGGGCCAGGTAACGGGTCTGGCGTGGACCGAAGTGGGCGGCGAACTGCTGACCATCGAAACGGCCTGCGTACCGGGCAAAGGTAAGCTGACTTACACCGGTTCTCTGGGTGAAGTGATGCAGGAATCCATTCAGGCGGCGCTGACCGTTGTCCGTGCGCGTGCTGACAAACTGGGTATCAACCCTGACTTCTACGAAAAACGTGATATTCACGTTCACGTCCCAGAAGGGGCTACGCCGAAAGATGGTCCGAGTGCCGGTATCGCAATGTGTACCGCGCTGGTGTCTTGTCTGACCGGTAACCCGGTTCGTGCGGATGTGGCGATGACAGGCGAAATCACTCTGCGTGGTCTGGTTCTGCCCATTGGTGGTCTGAAAGAAAAACTGCTGGCAGCCCATCGTGGTGGCATCAAAGTGGTTCTGATCCCGGACGACAACAAACGTGATCTGGAAGAAATTCCGGCAAACGTGCTGGCAGATCTTGAGATCCACCCGGTAAAACGCATTGATGATGTTCTGAACATTGCACTGCAAAATCCGGCTTACGGCGCATTGCCGGTGGCAGCAAAATAGTGACATCAGCTTACACAGTTGAATAAAACTCAGGCTGGCAGGTGAAATCTCACTTGCCAGCTTTTTTTTGTGCCGTTAAGTTAGTCAACGGTCAGAAGGATTCAGGCTGCTTTCAGTCGCTTGCATCGCTCTGACAAGATTGATATAACAGCAGCGCGGTCACGTCTGCAGGGAAAATGCGGCGTGATGAACGAAATTTAAGAGGGGATGATAAGAGTGAATAAGTCACAATTGATCGACAAAATTGCTGCCGGTGCTGATATTTCTAAAGCCGCAGCGGGACGTGTTTTAGATGCTGTTCTTGCATCTGTCACTGACACCCTGAAAGCTGGGGATGAAGTAGCTCTGGTAGGTTTCGGTACTTTCTCCGTGCGTGAACGTTCAGCACGTACTGGTCGTAACCCACAGACCGGTAAAGAAATCAGCATTGCAGCAGCTAAAGTACCTGGCTTCCGTGCAGGTAAAGCGCTGAAAGATGCCGTTAACGGCTAATTACCTGCAAGCTGACGTTACAACCGCGTGAGGCGCATCACTGATGCTTTTTCACACAGGTCTGGTTGTTAAACAATAACCTGACGTCATCGGGCTGGTAAGGTAAGATACAAGGCGCATCGAAAACGGTGCGCTTTTTTTATTACAGCGGAGTGTTGCCTCACTATGATGGACAATTTACGCGCGGCTTCTAATAACGTCGTGCTCAAAATCATTCTGGCCCTGATTATTCTGTCCTTTATTTTGACAGGGGTGGGCAACTACCTGGTCGGCGGTTCAGGCGACTATGCAGCGAAAGTGAATGGTCAGGAAATCGGTCGGGCTCAGTTAGAGCAGGCAGTGCAGAACCAGCGTAACAGGTTGCAGCAGCAACTTGGCGATCAGTTCTCTCAGCTGGCGGGCAGTGATGGTTACATGCAGCAACTGCGTCAGGAATCCCTGAGCAATCTCATTGACGTCACTTTACTGGATCAGTATTCCAAAAAATTGGGTATTACCGTCAGCGATCAGCAGATCAAAGACGCGATTTTTGCGACCCCACAATTCCAGACTGATGGCCGTTTCGATAACGCCAAATATCTGCAAAGCATCCAGAGCATGGGATACAGCGCGGATAACTTTGCGCAGCTGATGAAACAGCAGCTCATCAGTCAGCAGCTTGAGCAGGCTTACGGTCAATCTGATTTTGTTTTGCCGGTAGAAAGCAAATCAATGGCTGAACTGCTTCTGCAGGTTCGTGATGTACAAACCGCCACTCTGGATACTGATGCACTGGCTGCTAAACAGCAGATTACAGACGCAGAGTTGCAAGCCTTCTACGACCAGAATAAAAACAGCTTTATCTCCCCTGAGCAGGTAAAAGTCAGCTACATCGAGATGGATGCAGCGGCAATGCAGGGCAAAACTGACGTGACAGATGCTGATATCAGCGCCTATTACGACCAGCACAAAAGTGAGTTTGGTCAGCCTGAACGCCGCCGTTACAGCGTCATTGTCCTGAAATCACAGGCTGATGCCGATGCGGTTGCCGCAGAGCTTAAGAAAGGCACTGACTTTGCCGAACTGGCTAAGACTAAATCTACCGATGCCCTGAGCGCTAAACAGGGTGGTGATTTGGGCTGGATGGAACCAGAAACGACATTGCCAGAATTTAAGAACGCGAAACTAACGACCAAAGGTCAGGTGTCCGGCGTGATTAAATCTGACAGCGGTTTCTTCATCCTGCGTCTTGATGACGTAACGCCTGAACAGGTTAAACCGTTAGCGACTGTCCGCAACACCATCACTGACAAGCTTAAGCAGGAAAAATCACTGGATGCTTACTACGCGCTGCAACAGAAAGTCAGCGAAGCAGCAACCAATGACAATGAATCTCTGGCTTCAGCCGAAGAAGTTGCAGGGACTAAAGCGGTACATACCGACTGGTTTACCCAAAACCAAATCCCTGCTGGCATCAATTTCAAACCTGTCGTACAGGCGATTTTTGATGGCGGTCTGATTGGTCAGGACGGTTCTCCGGGCAGTAACTCCGATATCATTACTGTGGATGGTGATCGCGCCTTTGTAGTTCGTGTTGAAGCGCATAAAGCCGAAGGCGTAAAACCTTTTGCTGAAGTGAAAGATCAGGTGACGACGCTGGTTAAACGCCAGAAAGCACAAGATCAGGCACGGATGGATGGCGAGAAACTGCTGACCGCTCTGAAAGACGGCAAAGGCGATGACGCGATGAAAGCGGCAGGTCTGAGCTTTGGTGCTTCTCAGAAAGTCCAGCGCAGCCAGCAGCCTTCTGCGTTTGAATCTAACGTCTACGCATTGCCACAGCCTCAGAAAGGCCAGCCGGTTTATGGTCTGACTCAGGACAATAAGGGCAACAGCGTACTGGTTAAACTAAATTCTGTGACGCCGGGTGTCGTTCCTGAAACGGATACCGCACGTTTCAATCAGGAGATGCAACAAACCTCCTCGAACGTGACCTTTGATGCCTTGCTGACTAACCTGCGTCAGGAAGCGAAAATCAAATACGGTTCAGCTGCACAAAACCAGTAAACGCCGCAAAGATTTGCAACGCGTTGCAACAAACAAAGGCCGCTTTCGCGGCCTTTTCCATATTTGAAACTTGCCCGTTGTTCGCTTTTTCTTCCTGATGCAATCTCTCCGTGCTGTCAAACACATGGAGGATACAGCATGAAAAAATTAGGCACTACATCACTTTCCTTAGCTCTGGCACTGGGACTTTCTACTCTGCCCGTTATGCTACACGCGGCACCGAATGCCACCAGCCCTGTGGCAACCACCACGGCTGCACCGGTCACCGCTGCGGGTAAAGTCTCAGGCCCGCAAGTGAAAAAGGAGCAGGTTGCGGTTACAGATGAAAGTACCGTCAACATCAACACTGCGACAGCAGAGGAGTTTGCCAAAGTGATGAACGGGGTAGGGATGAAGAAGGCGCAGGCCATCATCAGCTATCGCGAAGAATTGGGGCAATTTACCGATGTGGAACAACTGCGCGAAGTACCGGGAATTGGTGCTGCATTGTTTGAACGTAACAAGGACCGTCTGAAATTGTGACGGATGTCTCGGCGGTAAACCCTTAACGGTTGCCGCCGTTTTCTTCTGCTAATCTCTAAAGACATCTGACCAGTTTGGTTGTATGCCTCAGACGATTATCAGGAGTTTTTTAACCACTATGCATACCTTTATTAAAGTTCGCGGTTTTCATATCGACGTCTATCAGCACGTCAACAATGCGCGCTATCTGGAATTCCTGGAGACTGCCCGCTGGGAATGGCTCGATAATCAGTCGGGTTTCCAGTGGATGAGCGAGAACAAAATTGCGTTCATCGTGGTGAATATCAATATCAATTATCGCAAACCGGCAGTGCTCGGCGATGTGTTGCGCATTGACAGCAGTTTGCAGCAATTAAACGGACGCAGCGGTGTGCTGGAACAGGTGGTGACCTGTGAGGGCGAAGTGGTTGCCGATGCGACGCTGACGTTTGTCTGTATCGATTTGCGAACGCAAAAAGCGTTGCCGCTGGAAGGTGAGTTACTGGAGCGATTGCGAGAGCTGGAACTGGAAAACGACTGATCTGGCTACGTACTGATATAAATGCTGATTATACATATTGATAAATCAGAAACGGGTGGTCTGATATCCACCCGCTTTGCCTCGGACTTCGCTGAATTAACGCAGACCGGTTTTCTGCTTCAGGCTGTTCATCACGCCCGCTTTATCCTGCTGGAATTGCTGCAAACCGTTGGCGCGCAAATGGCAGGCTGCACATTCGCCACAACCATCACCGGCAATGCCGTTGTAGCAGGTCAGCGTTTTATGGCGAACCAGATCCAGTTGCTGATAATAATCTGCCAGCGCCCAGGTTTCCGCTTTGTTCAGCCACATCAGCGGCGTTTCAAAACGGACATCCCGCGCAAGACCCAGTGAAACAGCCGTGTTCAGTGATTTCACAAACTCATCGCGGCAATCCGGATAACCGGAGAAGTCCGTTTCACAGACTCCGGTGATCACCGCTTCTGCCTGGATCTGATAAGCGTAAATCGCCGCCAGCGTCAGGAATAAGATATTACGACCGGGAACAAAAGTGCTTGGCAGTCCGCCGTCATTTTCATCACCGAAGTTAGGCACCGGAATGTTATCGCGGGTCAGGCTGCTGACGGCCAGTTCGTTTAACAAGCCAACGTCAAGAACCTTGTGCGCACGGGCACCCAGTTCTACGGATAATTTCTGCGCGATTTCAATTTCAGCACGATGGCGCTGACCATAATCGAATGTGACGCAGTGGACTTCGTCATATTGCTTCAGAGCCTGAATCAGACAGGTTGTTGAGTCTTGTCCGCCGCTAAAAACCACCACTGCTCTTTTCATTCTGATTACCTGTTGTTTGAAACCGTTAACTGAAATTCACTGCACCGGGCAGTAAAATTGCCCTAATGTTACTTTCCTTTAGTGTCAGAGTGTAGTGAAACAGCTCCATCAGGCATTTTCTGCAGGCAGTGGCGGAGGAACCCAGGCCTGACAAAAATCAAACCAGCCCCAGGCCGTAAGCTGAACTCCGCTGATACGCGGTGGCGCGCTAACCTGATATTGATAGTTAAACAGGGGCGTCACGATGCCAGATTGCATCCATTGAAAGAAATGCTCGCGCAATTCATCCGAACGGCGGTTTTCCTGAGGGATTTGCTGGATCTCTGTCAGGCGCCGTTGCTGACGTGTGTAATCTTCATCACGCAGGATCCCAGGCCACAGCGGATCCTGCTGTAACCAGTTCTCCAGCGATGCTTCGGGAGACTCGCCAATCAGGCGGTCACCGAGTAAAAGATCGGCTGAGCGGAGCAACGCATCGTCTTCCCAGAGCCTGCCAGCATGATAAGCAATCTCAAGTCCGCAACCTTCTTCTGCCAGCCTTTCCTTAAGTGCCTGCGCCACCAGTTCAAATTCAACCGGCGGGTGAAACAGCAATGTCAGCTTTTCCGGCAGCGAAACATCCGCATCGTCATGTAAAGGGATGGGCCAGCCCGGCAGCATTTCTTTGCTGGATTTCACCAGGTCATGATCGATAGGTAAATTATTCAGCATGCCGCTGCGCTGGATAAGACGGACAATTTTTCGCGCCTGCGCTTCATTTAACACGTTGCGCTTAAGATTAGCGGCGATATAGCAAAATCCCAGACTGGTACTGCGCCTGACCGGTTTTACTCGCGCTAATTCTTCCTGTTCGCCCAGAATGATCCTGACCGGATGCTGACAGCTGACATTGTTTTTCTGTGCAAACAGTTGCGGCGTGATCCAAAACTCAATTGCTGCCAGATAAGGATGCTGCAACGTATATAACGTGTGTTGCTCCAGCCTGACCAGCTCAGGGGAAAACGTGGTTAGCCGGAAAGGTCCGGCACCAATATGCGGATCTTCAGGGTGCGAGAGCAGACAATTGAGATCCGCAAAACGATGTGCCAGCCAGTAATCGGGTTTATCGAGATCAAATTGCAGGCATAACGCGTGTGGCTGAGAAAGTCTGGCCACTGACGCCAGATGATGTTTTCCGCGTGACGAATTCTTCAGTTGCTGAAACCGCGTCATAAGTTGTGCTGTTTTCAGCGGTTCGCCGTTATGCCAGAACAACTGGCTGCGCAGGAAAAACTGCCAGGTCTTGCCGTTATTACTGACTTGCCAGTGATGCGCCAGATCAGGCTGTGGCGCAGAGTTTCCCGGAATATAGCGCGTCAGTCCGGCATGAATGGTGTGGGCAAGATGCTGTTCCGCCCGACCGGTCAGGGTCAGCGGATCCAACGGCTGGAGAGGGCGGTAATAAGGAATACGCAGCGTAGGGGCATCTTCCTGCCATTGTCCGCCCAGATGGGGCGCCAGCAGTGCGTTGAGGTGAGTCGGATCCAGCTGGCTTAATTGCAGCGCCGCAGAATGTTCACCGTTGATCAGTAATTCCTGTAAATAGGTGCCGCGCAAATCTTCGGGTGTTCTCAGGCAGCAGAGCGAGGCGCGTTTTCCGCGGCCCGCCTGCGACTTCCACTCAATCCAGCCCGCATTCTGAAAATGAGCGAGTAAAGTCCGCGTGTGGCGTTCGCTACAGCAAAAGATTTCAGCCAGTTCTGCCACGGTAAGCTGAACGGGAAACGATCCGGTTTTGAGATGCAGACGCTGGAATTGATTAAGTCGGTTTTGCAGACGCATGATAAATACGGAACCTAATTTTTCAGGTTAACTTATCTGTTCAGCATATCGCACGCGCGACGCGCTGGCTTGCTGCTGAAAGGGAAAGTGTGAGCTAAAACCGGAACAGTATTCATAAACTGTTCACTATTAGTTCCGCAAATCCGGGTACATACTTTGAATGTAAAAATTATCCCCGCTCAGAGAGGAAACATGTTCCATTTAGCTGCTTTTGATATGGATGGCACGCTGCTTTTACCCGATCACACCCTGGGCGAAAACACGCTGGCAACGCTGCGTCAGCTGGCTGAAAAACCGGTAAAACTGACGTTTGCTACCGGACGTCATTATCTGGAAATGAAAGATATTCTGGCGAATATCGGGCTGGATGGTTTTCTCATCACCGGTAACGGCACGCGCATTCATGACTTAGCCGGGCACCGTTTGCACGCGAGCGATTTGACCGAAGATTGTGCGCATGAACTTCTGCACACGCAATGGGATACCCCGGCCAGTCTGCACGTATTCCGCGATGACGGCTGGTTTACGTCGCTCGATGACCCTGACCTGCTGATCCCGCACCAGTTCAGCGGTTTCCGCTATCAGTTGCAGGATTTGCGTCTGTTGCCTGATTCAGGAAACAGCAAAGTCTGTTTCTGCGCGCCTCACGAAACCCTGCTGGCGCTGGTTCCTCAGCTGAAAGCGCATTTCGGACCGCGTCTGGATTTGTGTTTCTCAGCGGCAGATTGTCTGGATGTGCAGCCTGCGGGCAGCAATAAAGGCAGCGCACTGGCGCTATTGACGGCAGGACTGGGGATTGAAATGTCTCAATGCATGGCCTTTGGCGATGCTATGAACGACAAAGAAATGCTGGAAAGCGTCGGGATGGGGCTGATTATGGGCAACGCATTACCGGTACTGAAAGAGCAATCACCTCACTTACAAATCATCGGGCATTGCCGCAATCAGGCTGTGTCTCACTTTTTGCAACACTGGCTGCACACTCCACACCTCACCTATTCCCCCGAATAAAAGGTATTGCAGCAAGCCGGGCTATTCTGTCCCGGCTTTTTTCCGTCATTTTTTGGAAAAATATCAGTTAAGTCCTTCTAACTGCGCCGCGTAAACGGAAATATCGCCGATATTTTTCGCCACCCAGTTGTCGTCAAAATAAGTATTCAGATAACGTTCGCCGCTGTCGCAAAGCAGGGTGACAATCGAGCCGGTTTCGTCTTTCTCACGCATTTGTTTTGCCAGCTGTAAAGCGCCCCACATATTGGTACCTGTTGAGCCACCGACTTTGCGTCCCAGAACCTGCTCAAGCCAGCGAACGGTCGCGACGCTTGCAGCATCGGGTACCTGCATCATGCTATCGATGACGTCCGGGATAAATGACGGTTCAGCACGCGGGCGGCCAATGCCTTCAATGCGGCTGCTGCACTGCGCGGTGACGCTGACGTCACGTTGCTGATAATAATCGTAAAATACTGAGTTTTCAGGATCTACAACCATCAATTCAGTGTCGTGCCCCTGATAGCGAATATAGCGGCCGAGCGTTGCGGATGTGCCGCCGGTACCGGCACTCATCACCAGATAGCGCGGCACCGGATGCGGTTCGCGGGACATCTGACGGAAAATACTGTCGGCAATATTGTTGTTACCGCGCCAGTCAGTCGCTCGCTCCGCATAGGTAAATTGATCCATATAATGGCCGTTCAGTTCTCTGGCGAGCTGCTCGGAAGCGGCATAAATCTGGCCGGAATTTTCGACGAAATGACAGCGACCGCCGTAAAATTCAATTTGCTGAATTTTACGCGGTGCGGTGCAGGAAGGCATGACGGCAATAAAAGGCAGCCCAAGCAGTCGTGCGAAATAGGCTTCGGAGATAGCGGTGCTCCCTGAGGAGGCTTCAATGATGGGCGTATTCTCGCGGATCCAGCCGTTGCACAGGCCATATAAAAATAGCGAGCGTGCCAGGCGATGTTTCAGGCTGCTGGAAGGATGCGTACTTTCATCTTTCAGATAGAGCGAAATTCCCGGGAAGTCGTTTAGTGCGAGACGAATTAAATGTGTGTCGGCAGAACGTTGAAAATCGGCGTCGATTTCTTTAATAGCGTGAGTGACCCAGGAATTACGCATGTTGCAGGCTCATGAAAGTGATTTGATGGAATAAGAATAACGTAATCATCAGAGAAATAAGTTACTCTTTGACCCATGAGTTGTCGTATTTGTAGAAAAATATTCTCCCGGAGCGTCTCATGGTAGATAAAATTGACCTCAAGCTGTTATCGCTGCTGCAAAAAGATTGCACCCTTTCTCTGAACCAACTGGCGGATGCCGTCAATCTCACTACCACACCCTGCTGGAAAAGAATCAAGCGCCTTGAAGATGACGGGATTATTTGCGGCAAAGTGGCGCTGCTTGATGGCGATAAGCTGGGGCTGAGCCTGACGGCATTTGTGCTGATCAAAACCCAGCATCACAACAGCGAGTGGTATCAGCGATTCGTGCAACAGGTTGAGGCTTTTCCGGAAGTACTGAGTTTCTACCGGATGGCCGGAGAATATGATTATTTGTTGCAGGTGCAGGTTTCCGATATGAAAAGCTACGACAACTTTTACAAGAGACTTGTGAATGGCATTCCAGGACTGAACGATGTGACCTCAAGTTTTGCGATGGAGCGCATAAAATCGACCACCGCATTGCCAATTTAATGCAAAAGTTGCAGTAAAAAGTTTCATCAGAAACGCCCGTTAACTCTGGTATCCTTGTCAGCCTGAAGAGCAAACAGGTATTGGGAATATCTGTTAACTCAATAAAATCATTATTATTTGTATGGAAAACTCTGCGTGAGACTGTTTGCACAATTAGGCTGGTATTTCCGTCGCGAATGGCGCCGGTATCTGGGTGCCGTTGCCTTGCTGATCATTATTGCTGTTCTGCAATTACTGCCACCAAAACTGGTCGGCGTAATTATTGATGGCGTAACGTCAAAACAGATGTCTTACAACGTGCTTTTCGCGTGGCTGGGTCTGATGCTCGGCACGGCGGTAGTCGTTTACCTGCTGCGCTACGTCTGGCGCGTGCTGTTATTCGGTGCTTCATATCAACTGGCAGTGGAGCTGCGACAAGATTATTTCCGCCAGCTTAGCCGCCAGCATCCGGCTTTCTATTTGCGTCACCGCACCGGCGACTTAATTGCCCGTGCGACCAACGACGTCGATCGCGTGGTCTTTGCCGCAGGCGAGGGCGTTTTGACGCTGGTGGATTCAATGGTCATGGGGCTTGCCGTACTGATCGTGATGGCAACACAGATCAGCTGGGAACTGACGCTACTTTCGCTGGTGCCGATGCCGGTAATGGCGATCATCATCAAACGCTACGGTGATCAGCTGCATTCCCGCTTTAAAACCGCACAGGCGGCGTTTTCCTCCCTTAACGATCAGGCGCAGGAAAGTCTGACCAGCATCCGTATGATCAAAGCTTTTGGTCTGGAAAATCATCAGTCATCGCAATTTGCTGACGTTGCGGCGGATACCGGTGCTAAAAACCTGCGCGTTGCCCGGGTCGATGCGCGTTTTGATCCGACAATTTACGTCTCCATTGGCATGGCAAATCTTCTGGCCATCGGTGGCGGCAGCTGGATGGTGGTTAACGGTCATCTTACACTCGGTGAACTGACCAGTTTCGTCATGTACCTTGGGCTGATGATCTGGCCAATGCTGGCGCTGGCGTGGATGTTCAATATTGTAGAACGCGGAAGTGCAGCTTACAGCCGCATCCGCAGCCTGTTGCAGGAAGCGCCGTCAGTGGCTGATGGTACAACCTCTTTACCGGCGGGGCGCGCGGTACTGGAAGCCCGGATCAACAATTTTCATTATCCCGAAAACCAATACGCCGCATTAACGTCCGTGGCGTTTTCCCTGCAACCGGGGCAAATGCTGGGTTTATGTGGTCCTACGGGATCGGGGAAAAGTACATTGCTCTGTCTGCTTCAGCGCCAGTTCGATGTGACGGACGGTGACGTGCGTTATCACGGCTTATCACTCAAAGAGATCCGCCTTGATGACTGGCGCGCACGGCTTGCCGTTGTCAGCCAGACACCTTTCCTGTTCTCAGATACCGTGGCACAAAATATTGCACTGGGTTGCCCGGACGCCACGCAGGAAGAAATTGAAGAAGCGGCACGACTTGCCAGCGTTCACGATGACATTCTGCGTTTGCCGCAGGGGTACGAAACAGAAGTCGGTGAGCGTGGCGTTATGCTTTCAGGCGGTCAGAAACAACGTATTTCAATTGCAAGAGCGCTGCTGCTGAAAGCCGAAATCCTGATCCTGGATGATGCCTTATCCGCTGTCGATGGCCGCACTGAGCATCAGATCCTGCAAAATCTGCGTCAGTGGGGAAGTGACAGAACGGTGATTATCAGTGCTCACAGGCTTTCTGCGCTGACCGAGGCCAGTGAGATTCTGGTATTCAGTCACGGAAGCATTTCCCAGCACGGCAGTCATGATGAACTGGCTACGAAGTCGGGCTGGTATCGCGATATGTTCCGCTATCAGCAGCTTGAAGCTGCCCTGGATGATGTGCCGGAAAAGGAGGCGGAATAACATGGCTGAGCAAAAAGTAAGTAAAATCCAGAAGCTATGGCCAACGCTCAAACGTCTTTTGGGTTACGGCAAACCGTACCGTAAGCCTCTGTCTTACGCTGTTCTGATGTTGTGGATTGCTGCCGCAGCAGAAGTCACCGGCCCGATCCTCATCAGTTTCTTTATCGATCACTATGTGGCGAAGGGCGAAATGCCGTGGGGAAAAGTCAGTTTGCTGGCGCTGAGTTTCATCTTCCTGCAATTTCTGGCTGCAAGCCTGCACTATTTTCAGGCACTCCTGTTTAACCGTGCCGCGGTCGGCGTCGTTCAGCGTTTGCGCACCGACGTCATGGATGCGGCACTGCGTCAGCCTTTGAGCGCCTTTGATACTCAGCCGGTAGGTCAGCTAATTTCGCGTGTTACTAATGACACAGAAGTGATCCGCGACCTTTATGTGACTGTCGTGTCGACAGTGTTGCGCAGCATTGCGCTGATCGGCGCGATGCTGGTGGCGATGTTCAGCCTCGACTGGCGGCTGGCCTCGGTGGCTATCTGCATCTTCCCGGCCGTTTTTGTGGTGATGGGGCTGTACCAGATTTACAGCACGCCGGTCGTTCGTAAAGTGCGTGCCTATCTGGCGGACATCAATGATGGCTTCAACGAAATCATCAACGGGATGAACGTCATTCAGCAATTCCGTCAGCAAAAACGCTTTGGTGAACGCCTGTCCCGCGCCAGTCAGTCGCATTATATGGCCCGTATGCAGACGCTGCGGCTGGAAGGATTTCTGCTTCGCCCGCTGCTGAGCTTATTTTCTTCACTGATTTTATGCGGCCTGTTAATCCTCTTCGGTTTCAGCGCAGAAGGTTCGATCGGGGTGGGGGTTTTGTATGCTTTCATCAACTACCTCGGGCGTCTCAACGAGCCTCTTATTGAGCTGACCTCGCAGCAATCCATTCTCCAGCAGGCTGTCGTGGCGGGTGAACGCATCTTTGATTTAATGGACCGTACTCAGCAGCAATACGGACCGGACGATAAATTGCTGACCAGCGGTGAGATTGATATTCGTGATGTCAGCTTTGCCTATCGCCCGGACAAGTGGGTGCTGGAAAATATTTCCCTACATGTTCCTTCGCGTGGATTTGTCGCACTGGTGGGGCACACCGGCAGTGGCAAAAGTACACTGGCGAATCTCCTGATGGGTTATTACCCGCTGAACAAAGGTGAAATTCGCGTCGATGGCCGTAACCTTGCTGACCTCTCGCACACCAGTCTGCGAAAGGGAATTGCCATGGTTCAGCAAGATCCGGTGGTGCTGGCTGAGTCGGTATTCGCTAACATCACATTAGGTCGCGATATTGATGAAGCGCAGGTCTGGCACGCCCTGGATATTGTGCAGCTTTCTCCGTTAGTGCGGGAAATGCCCGAAGGGCTGAACACGCGTCTGGGGGAGCAGGGCAATAACCTCTCTGTCGGACAGAAGCAATTGTTAGCGATGGCGCGTGTTTTGGTGCAGGCACCGGAAATTCTGATCCTTGACGAGGCAACGGCCAATATCGACTCCGGAACCGAGCAGGCAATTCAGCGCGCTTTACGTGCCATCCGTCAGCAAACGACTCTGGTTGTTATCGCACACCGTCTGTCGACGATTGTGGATGCGGATAATATTTTGGTATTGCATCGTGGGCAGTCCGTTGAGCAGGGTAACCACTTACAGCTGCTGGCAGAAAAAGGCCGGTATTATCAGATGTATCAGTTGCAACTTGCCGGACAGGAACTGGCATCGGCTGAACAGGTAATTCCTTCCCCAGAAAACGCATAATCTTTCAGCTGGCGTAACGAGTCCGCTACGCCAGCACCCTCCTGCGAACCTCTTGCCTTCCCGCTATCACAGCCTGCGCACTGTATTCAGGCACGCAAAAATACCTGTGGTTAAAACCTTGCACTAAAAAGTAGCGATGAGCACTTAAATGGTGCGCGGACTGCTGCGCGCTGTCGGGCGGAACAACTGTGCGCGCGGTCACGATTATTCTGAAAATGCCGTTTTGCGCGGGAATTGCAGGAATCTTTCGCCGCTTTCAACTCTGGCACACCCTTTGCTTTAACCATTGCGTATCGGGCGCGAATCCTCTCGCGGTAAGCCCTTAATTCGAGGAGTGGCACAATGAAGCTGGTTACTGTGGTGATCAAACCTTTTAAGCTGGAAGACGTGCGTGAAGCGCTGTCTGCTGTTGGAATTCAGGGGCTGACCGTAACGGAAGTTAAAGGTTTTGGCCGTCAGAAAGGTCATGCCGAACTTTACCGTGGCGCGGAGTACAGCGTGAACTTCCTTCCAAAAGTAAAAATCGACATTGCTATTGCAGACGATCAGCTTGATGAAGTGATCGACGTGATCAGCAAAGCGGCCTACACCGGCAAGATCGGTGATGGCAAAATTTTCGTTGCTGAATTGCAACGTGTTATCCGTATTCGTACTGGTGAAACCGACGAAGCAGCACTGTAATTTCAGGTTTTTATCTCTCATACCACTCGGTTTGAGATAAATCAGATTAGAAAAAACAGTTTTGAGAAACAGGGGTGGGTTAACAATGAAAAAACTTTTATCCATGATGGGGCTGGGCGCAGTGGCATTACTGCCTTCGCTTGCCATGGCCGCAGCACCAGCAGCCGCAAACGGTGCTGATAACGCCTTTATGATGATTTGTACCGCGCTGGTATTGTTCATGACCGTACCTGGTGTGGCGCTGTTCTACGGCGGTTTGCTGCGCTCTAAAAACGTTTTATCCATGCTGACTCAGGTCATCGTGACCTTCGCGCTGGTCTGCGTTCTGTGGATCCTTTACGGTTACAGCCTGGCATTCAGTGAAGGTAACGCCTTCTTCGGCGGTTTCGGCAACGTCATGATGAAAGGCATCGGCCTGGATTCTGTTACCGGCACCTTCTCTCAGATGATCCACGTTGCGTTCCAGTGTTCATTTGCCTGTATCACCGTGGCGCTTATCGTCGGTGGCATCGCTGAACGTGTGCGTTTCTCTGCGGTGCTGATCTTCACCGTGATCTGGCTGACTTTCTCCTACATTCCGATGGCACATATGGTGTGGGCGGGCGGTTTCCTGGCTGCTGATGGTGCGCTGGACTTTGCGGGCGGTACCGTTGTTCACATCAATGCTGCGATCGCAGGTCTGGTCGGTGCTTACCTGCTGGGCAAACGTGCCGGTTTTGGTAAAGAAGCCTTCAAACCTCACAATCTGCCAATGGTATTCACTGGTGCTGCAATCCTTTACGTTGGCTGGTTCGGCTTTAACGCAGGCTCTGCAAGTGCAGCAAGTTCCATTGCAGCGCTGGCGTTTCTGAACACTGTGATTGCAACTGCTGGCGCAATCCTGTCCTGGACTCTCGTTGAGTGGATGGTTCGCGGCAAGCCTTCTCTGCTGGGCGCAAGCTCCGGTGCTATCGCAGGTCTGGTTGCCATCACTCCGGCTTGTGGTACGGTCGGCGTGGGCGGTGCTTTGATTATCGGTCTGGTCGGCGGTGTGACTGGTCTGTGGGGTGTGGTTACCCTGAAAAAATGGCTGCGTGTTGATGATACCTGTGACGTGTTCGGTGTCCACGGCGTCTGCGGAATCGTGGGCTGCATCCTGACCGGCGTATTCACTTCCAGCTCTCTCGGCGGTGTGGGTTACGCAGAAGGCGTTACTATGGGCCATCAGGTCTGGGTTCAGTTCTTCAGCGTCTGCGTCACGCTGGTGTGGTCTGGTGTTGTGGCCTTTATCGGTTACAAAGTGGCGGACATGATTGTAGGTCTGCGTGTTCCTGAAGAGCAGGAACGTGAAGGTCTGGATGTGAACAGCCACGGCGAAAACGCCTACAACCAGTAATATTCCATTAATTCGAATGTAATACGATTTCAGAGAAAGTAGTGCGCTAACTCTCTTATCGGCAGTACCAAACAATAAAATAATGATGATATGCAAAAGGGGCGATAATGATATCGCCCCTTTTTAATACCAGTTTTTATCGACCAATTACCAGAACGTTTATTCAGGCATTCTCTGGCGGATCACCCCTTCCTGCACCGTTGAAGCAACCAGCACGCCATCACGGGTATAAAACTGTCCGCGTACAAAACCACGGGCGCCCGAAGCCGATGTGCTTTCTACAGCATATAACAGCCAGTCATCCATGCGGAAAGGGCGGTGGAACCACATTGAATGGTCGATGGTCGCGACCTGCATTCCCGGCTCAAGGAACCCGATACCGTGCGGTTGCAGCGCAGTGGGCAGGAAATTGAAATCGGATGCATAACCCAGCAGATATTGGTGAATGCGCAAATCGTCCGGCATTTCGCCATTCGCACGGAACCATACCGCGCGGTGAGGCTCTTCGACGCTTCCCTTCAGCGGGTTATGGAATTTCACCGGGCGCATTTCAATCGGCTTGTGGCCGATGAATTTTTCGCGGAATTTTTCCGGGATCAGGTGCGCCAGATTTTTGGCAATGTCGGATTCAGAAACCAGCGTTTCCGGTGCCGGGACATCTGGCATGGTGTTCTGATGTTCGAAGCCGTCCTCCTGGCTCTGGAACGACGCAGTCATATAAAAAATCGGTTTGCCATGCTGAACGGCTTTTACGCGTCGTGCGCTAAAACTGTTGCCGTCGCGCAGGATTTCCACGTCATAGATGATGGGTTTACTGCTGTCTCCGGGACGCAAAAAGTAGCTGTGAAAAGAGTGAATACCGCGATCGACAGGCACGGTTTGTTTGGCTGCATACAATGCCTGACCGACAACCTGACCACCAAAGACCTGACGTAAACCCAGATCTTCACTTTGACCACGAAACAGCCCTTCTTCAATTTTTTCCAGATCTAACAGATCCAGCAGATTTTTTAATGCCTGACTCATAGTGGCCTCATGAAAGTTACCGGTGATATTGACCCTAGTTGTTCGGGATACCGCAGGCAGGAATGTTCTGAAATACGCCTTCACTGACAGGTCTAACCTGTTAATCATAGTGGATCTTTTGATGGCTCAGAAGTCTTGTTTTACCATCGGGCGGCAAACCCTGGTTTTTTGTGCCATGATTAACGGGTAAGCTGGTTTAAGTCACTAAATTCATCGTCGGCGTTTATTACAGCTTGTCGACAAGCGAATAATAAAAGGGAGTACGATCAATGAAACTTTGGCAGATAGTAGGTGGAACCGCGCTGTCTCTGACTCTTGCCGGATGCGCTCAGCATCACGAGGCACCAGCGCAGCAACCCCCAGTGAATACCGCGGCCAGCCCGGTCACTGAACCTGCGATCACCGGCCCGAATGTATCGGGTAGTGTGTTCATCAATCAGCGTGTGGCGTTGCCGCCAGATGCGGTTCTGACTGTGACCTTGTCTGATGCTTCGGTTGCTGATGCACCATCGCGCGTGATTTCGCAAAAGGTCGCGAGAACTCAGGGTAAACAGGCACCGTTTACCTTTATCCTGCCGTACAACCCGCAGGAGATTGCGCCTAACGCGCGTGTTCTGTTGAGTGCGGCGGTGACCATTAATGGTCAGGTGACGTTTGTTACCGACAGCATCAAAGAAGTCATCAACAATGGTCAGGGCACACGTGCCGACCTGCAACTTGTCCCGGTCGTAGCAGTTCCTGTCGCGACCAAACCGAATGCATTAGGGCCAATGACTAACCCGTCCAATCCGGGTCTGGGCACGGCACCGGCACCGGTAAGTGCAGTTCCGACGCAGTCATCGACTTATTGATCCGTTCATGACGGGCATTGATTCAGGCACCGCTCCGGCGGTGCTTTTTATATGCGCCGGTTACCACTTCCAGCCGTACTTTTCTAAATCCACTTTACCTTTCTTAAAAATAATCCCTTCAGCCAGAAGCGCCTGACGCTGACGCTTAAAGTCCTCTCCTTGCAGGGAAATTTCACCGTGGCGGTTAATCACGCGATGCCAGGGAAGCGTACTGCCCTCAGGTAACTTTTTGAGCACGCCGCCTACCTGACGTGCCGCCCGCGGAGAACCGGCCAGCTGTGCAACGTTGCCATACGTCGTGACCTGACCCGGCGGAATGGCGGCGATTATCTGGAATACGCGCTGGCGAAAGTTATCGGGCTCTGACATGACATCCTCCTCAGTGTTTGGCGAACAGTATGACGCAAAAAATGTCCTTCTGTCCGCCCTGAATCAGGCGTATTGTTTAAGAAAACAACGGTTGTCGGTGGTTAACTTGCTTTTGCCTCGGGCATCACTGATAATGCCCACCGCTTCGATTCTCTCAGGAGAAATGAAGCCGACAACGTCAATGGGGGCCCTGTTGGTTCTCCCGCAACGCTAACTTGTTAACTCGGTCAGGTCCGGAAGGAAGCAGCCATAGCAGGTGTCGTGTGTGCCGGGATGTAGCTGGCAGGGCCTCCACCAATTTCAGACCCTCCCGTTTTACCCATCCCCTTATTTTCGCTGATTTATCGCTCTCTTTTAGCCAAACTGCGCCTATAAAAAAGGGCACGTTCTCCGCGCCCTTTGTTTACTGACCGTTTACCGACTTCCTTTAATGATGAACCAGCGTCGCAAAGTAATACACCAGCGGTATGGCGAGTATATAAAGGCCTAAAGGCACTTCGCGGACCTTTCCTGCCACCACTTTAATGATGATGTAAAACAGCAGTCCCCCGGCGATACCGGTACCGAAACTGTTGGAAATCAGCGTAATCATCACCATCATCAACACCGGCAATGCATCGGTGAAATTCGCCAAATCAACTTTGCGAAGATTACTGAACATATTCAGGCCAATCAGAATAAGCGCAGGTGCCGTCGCTTCTTTCGGGATCATCAGCGCAACCGGCGTGAACAATAACATCAGCAGGAACATCACCGCGGCAGACAGCGCCGTCAGGCCCGTTTTCCCACCCGCTTCTGCGGCTGCTGATGATTCTATCAATGCGGTTGCAGCCGGGATCCCGACAATCGGGCCAAGCGCCGCAGCAATAGAATCCACCATGAACGGGCGGTTAATGTTTTTCATATTGCCTTGTTCGTCAAGCAATCCGGCTTCTCCGCCGACTGCCAGAGTGGTTCCCATCGTCGAGAAGAATTCTGATGCGAAGAAAATGAACAGGAACGGAAGGAAAGCGATATTAATCGCGCCGATCAAATCGACTTTACCAAGCAGTGGTGCCACCGAGTGGGGCAGAGAAATCCATTGGTCAGGCAAATGGGTCACGCCAAACGGAATACCGGCGACGGTCGCCAGTAAAATTGCCCAGAGGATCGCTCCCGGAACTTTGCGGGCCTGTAATCCCACGGCAATGAGTAACCCCAGCAGAGCAATCAGCGCGCCCGGCGCGGTAAAGTCGCCTAACGCCAATGCATGTGTTTTGGCATTGGCCATCACCAGTCCTGCGTTACGAAAACCGAGCAGGGCGGCGAAAATACCAATCGATGCCGTCAGTCCGAGTTTGATGGACTGGGGAACTGAACGGGTGACGACTTCCCGCAGACCAAAAACGGTCATCACGAAGAATAAAATCCCCGACCAGCAGGCAATACCTAATGCGATAGGCCAGGTGATGCCGTCGCCCGCCAGTGTGATGCCGACCAGTACGGAGCCGCCGATGCCGGGGCCGACCATAAACGGCAGATTAGCGTAGAACGCCATCAGCAGTGAGCCCAGTACAAACACCAGAATGACACCGGTTGTCGCCGCGCCTTTATCCATCCCGCTGACGGCCAGCAAACCGGGAATCACCACCAGTAAATACGCGGCGGCGAGGAATCCGGTGATCCCTGCCAGACATTCGGTTTTCACCCGCGTCTGACGCTGGTGCAAATGAAAGCGTCGCTGCAACCAGCTTTCCTGCGTTGAGTTGTTTACGTTTTTCACAGAACTTTCAGACATGCTTAAATTCCCCTGACAATAATTTTTATAATGTTGTGTTTGCTATCATTTTTATTCCGGCATGGCGCCGGGCGTTTCAAATTTCTTCCGGCCAGATTTCCAGAACCGGATCGACAATTTCACGCAATCCGCCGTCAGTAAGGCCTAAATCAGTCAGATGCGGTCCGGCATTACAAGCCAGACACGTGCCCTCAATGGCTTTGAACACGCGGTAAGGCGGTTCCCAGTCGGCTATTTGTGCGCTGAGTTCACGCAGATTTTTAAACTGTGCAGCCAGTTGTTCGGCGGGTAATTCAGAAAGCATTCCAGCAATCGGCATATCGACTTTTGCCAGCAACGTGCCGTTCTGGCTGAGTGCCATTCCTCCGCCGCTGGAAATGAGCTGGTTCGCCGCTACAACCATATCTGCGGGTGAGCGTCCCAGTACCACCAGATTATGGGAATCGTGCGAATAGGATGTGGCTATCGCGCCGCGCAGTTCACCCCAGCCTTCCAGTAAGGCCATTTTAGGCGTGGCATCGTGCCGCCCATGGCGGTGCTGTACCCAAATCAGGCTGAAGCCTTCCGGCAGTTGTACGACGCCGTCTCTGACATCAACGGTCACTTCGCTCCACTGTGTAAAGCGCGCGCCTTTGATATTACGCAGGCGCGCTCTGCCGTTTTTCAGTCCGGCAATTTTCATGCAGAAATCATCCGCAGTCAGGAGGCTGAGGCGCATCGTGTCACGTACCGGTGTCACACCGCTGGCAGCCTCCGGCGTAAAGAGAAGTTTGTTCTCTTTGGCCACGCAGTGTCCGTCTACGTAAACTGCATGCGGACGCAGATTTTCCAGCGAATCAAACGCGATGATATCTGCCGTACGACCCGCCGCAATCAGTCCTAAATCTGAACGTTGCATACGTATGGCGGCGTTGAAAGTCGCCATGCGCAATACATCTTCCGCTCGTAATCCGTATGAAATCAGCAGCTTGACTAACGCAATCAAACCACCTTTTTCCAGCAGGTGATCGGGCGGAACATCATCAGTACACAGTGTAATTTGTGAGGAAAGGTGTGGCAGCGCCTGCAACGCAGCCGCGATATCCGGCAAAAGATAAGGATGAGAGCCGCGGATTTGCAGTGTCAAACCGGCGCGCAGTTTTTCCAGCGCATCTTCAGCAGAAGTCAGTTCGTGATCGGAGGTAACACCAGCCGCCAGATAGGCCTGAAGTTGCTCACCCTTCAGTCCGCGCGCATGGCCTTCGATCAGCTTTCCACTGTTTAAACCGGCCTCAAGAATTTCCAGCATCCGTCCGCTGCCATTAATGACACCGTGCATATCCATAACTTCCGCCACACCAGCAACTTCCGGCCAGCTCAGCATGGTTTGCATTTCCTGACCGCCAAAATCAGCCCCTGACATTTCCAGTCCGGGTGTGGAAGGCACGCTGGAAGGCGCAGCACAAATGACGCGCAGAGGCAGATTACGGCTCGACTGCACCGCATACTGCACGCCGGCGACGCCAAGCACGTTTGCCAGTTCATGCGGGTCCCAGAATACGGTTGTCGTGCCCTGAGCGACGACTATTTCGGCGTATTTTTCCGGTGAAAGGTGTGAACTTTCAATATGCACATGAGTGTCGATAAGTCCCGGTGAAAGAAAGTGACCGGTTAAGTCATCAACATTTTCTGCCTGACGGAATTTTCCATGAGGATGGACGCTGGCAATCATGTTGCCGGTGATCCCGACATCGGCTTCGCGGATCTCCCCCGTCACCATATCGATAACGTTTGCGTTGGTAAGCAGACGGTCGAAGGGAATTTTCCCCAGAGCAGCCTGAACTGCGCGCTGGCGCAGGGGTAACGGAGCAATGTTTTCGGTCATGTCAGTATCCGGATTTACAGAGTGATTGGGCTAATGTAGGGAGAGGGAGTGCCTTTGCACAGATGAATTATTTTATCCGTTTATAAGATGCGGTTATGCTGAGCAAACGTTTTCTATTTTTTGTGGGATCACTGAACATCATGTCTGAACCCTGGCGCCGGTTGCCTGCGCTCTCCCTTAAGCAGATTCAATACTTTGTGACCCTGGCGCAGCTACGCAGTTTCACCGAAACGGCGAACCGTCTGGCGATCAGTCAGCCAGCGTTGAGCAGTGCGCTGCGCCAAATTGAATTAGTGCTGGGAGGAAAATTATTAAACCGAACAGCGCAGGGAGTGAGTCTGACCGAACAGGGGGAAGCGGTCCTGCCTTATGCAGAACGGCTACTGAATACAGCGCATAGCGCCTTCGATGATATGCAGCAAATCATGCAGCAGGGCGGCGATGGAACTTTGCGTATCGGATTAGTCCCTTCAGTCAGTACTTTGTTATTCCCGGCCGTTCCAGAGTTATTATCGGAATATTTCCCTGATATGCGTGTGGAATTCCATGATCTGACCAATGACGCATTATTACTGGAACTTGAGAACGGATCTGTGGATTTTGGTATCGGTGCAACGGACAGTACGGTGCCCGATTCTGTCGCGATATATCCGCTGCTTGAAGACCCTTTCGTCGCGGTAGTTCGCCGTGATGACCCGTTATCAGAAGGGCATAATATTCCGTGGAGACAACTGGTTAAAAGGGATATTGCGTTGTTTTCAAAAGGGAATGTCAGCAGGCTCGTGACTTCATTGATTGAAAGTCACCGACTGAATTTGCGGGTGAGTTATCGCGTAGATTTTCAGGAAACGTTATACGGGTTAGTTCGTTCACGTCTGGCGGTCGCGATATTACCAGAGTTATATACTGCAACACTTAATGATAATGAATTAACGGTGATTCATTTACAGCAACCTACATTAAGCCGTACGGTCGCGATGATGCGTAAGCCAGCGCCATTGCGTTCGCCTAAAACAGAACAATGTTTCCAGTTTCTTTTACAAACATTTCACCGGCAAATCAAAGAGAAAGCAGAAAGAAATATCTGAAGAAATAGTTAAAAATTGCTTAAGTTATTTTGTACGAAATATGAGCGTCAGGCCGAAAGGTATTTCGACCTGACTCTGTCTGTCAGCGTACAAATTTCCAGACTGCTACCGGGATTTTATCGTACAACTTGTTCATCGTCAGCTCTGCTAAACGATGGTCGGCCGCCGAGTAAAACAATTCCAGCTCGTCGTCGGAAAGTTCATACTTATTTTTTTCAATGACACGTTCAAGTGTATCAATAGTGGTGCATTTTCTTAAACGCATCAAATAGTCGATTTTGTTCATCTTAGCCTTTTCATTTTTATCTGATGACTGCATATAAATTATTACTCAAGTCTTCATTAGGGTACAGATGTAGTCCCCTGAGAACATTCTGAATAATCGCTTCTTGGTCTTTTGCCATTGGCGTAAATCAGAATCGTTAATTCCATAATTGCTGAACAGGGTGTAGGTATCATCCAGATACTCTTCAACCAGATCACTTAAATGGGTGTCGTCCGGATACTTAATTTTAAAGCTCATCACAAAGGATGCAATGTGCTCAATCAGTTCGTTGAGCTGCAGGTTAACAGCAGAAGTAGGGTCGTTGACCCAACCGTGGTGACTGTCACCCAGTGTCGCGATGCCTTCATCGTACAGCATTTCATTCAGGTAGCGTAACTGAGCGATATCGTGCCGCTTAGGCGAGTACTCATCCATATCATCCCCTCCGTAATGGTTTATTCGGTGTTGATAACACTCTGTGAGTAAACAACAAAACATGATGGCTTACAGAAAACGGCTCTCACTACTAACGCTAAGAACTGGTAACGCTATGAACTGACTTATACATCATAGACAATCAGTGTCTTTGAGATGAACTTTTTAGGACTTATTTGGAACATATAATTTAAATATAATTCATTTTTTGAAAGCTGCGCAAACGTATTACTCAAACTTACAATTCTTCAGCAGTTGAACCTTTGAACAAATCAATAATATCAAACTCCAGGCCTTCAGGTTTAACATGGAATGTGACACTTTGCGTCGAAAACTCATTGGCATTAATGTCCAGACAACCATTGAAAATCGTCAATCTGTACTGGTAGTCCATCGAATAACAATTTTCGCCGATTGCAGCGATTGACACGATTTGCAAAGAGTTCGGTTCATAACGTGCATTTTCTGAGAAATAAGTTAAATCGCCAATTAATGGTTCTTCAATTTCAGATAAATAACGTTCAATAATCTGCAGCAAATCTGAAGGAGTCAGATTTTCCCCATTAATAGGGTAGGGGATAAATTTTTTCACCGATTTTCGCCTTTTGACTCCATACCTTTCTATTATTGCATACTTTTATCATGATGTGTTTTGAGCAGAGAAAAAAAGTTGCAATGCGAAAAATCATAACTTTCTGATTGTAATGATAATTAGTTTCTATTCATCAAATTTTACCCTTTTCTGACAATTTTGCTTGGCCTGAAGTGTGCATTTGCGACCCGAAAAGGTCATCCGGTAAAAAATCGAAACAGTTCACGTATTGATACCCGTCGCATCATGTGATGTTATATTGTAACGAAACGGAGGGTCTATGACCAAAACGCTCTTTACACTATCTTCGCCAGTGCGCTGTCTCGTCGTGCTGGCTGTGCTCGCTGTCCTATGGGCCGCAATTTACTGGGCAATATCACTACCATGATTTTTGTTAATAATGTTGAAGTGGGTTATGACCGCCGGGCGATAGCTATGCCGATCCGCGGGCAATTTCTTGCCGGTTCACTGACGGCGGTTATCGGGGCTAACGGAGCGGGTAAATCTACTTTCCTTAAAACGCTGGCAGGTCTTCAGCAGTCGGTCACAGGTAATATTACCTTCACCGGAAACAAACGCCCGCGCCTGGCCTATTTGCCGCAACAGGCTGAACTGGATCGCGGTTTTCCGATCAGTGTATTTGATCTGGTTGCGATGGGGTGCTGGCCGCAAAGCGGACTTTTTGGCGGCATAAACCAGCGGTCCGCTACCGCGGTGGCCAAGGCGCTGGAGACGGTAGGGATGACGGAAATGTCGCAATTGCCTGTAGGCTCGCTTTCCGGTGGCCAGCTGCAACGCACTTTATTCGCTCGCTTACTGGTGCAACAGGCGCCTCTGATCATGCTGGATGAACCCTTCACCGGGATTGATACCCAGACAACGGACCTGCTGCTCAAGGTTATTGCGCAGTGGCATCAGGAAGGAAAAACCGTCATTGCGGTTTTGCATGATATCTCAATGGTTGCCCGGCATTTTCCTCATGTGCTGTATCTCAGCGCGCAGCAGAATTTGTGGGGAACGGCGCACGACGTGCTGGGACACTTCCCGCATCAGGCACATGCCTGCATTTCGTCTGAACCTTTTTCTCTCGTGGCGGGAGTCGCCAATTCATGATGCTTTTTCATTTGCTGGCCGATCCCTTTATTGAGTTTGGTTTCATGCGCCGGGCGTTAATTGCCTGCATTGCATTATCCATCAGCGCCACACCTCTTGGCGTTTTCCTGCTATTACGCCGGATGAGTCTGGTAGGCGATGCGCTTTCTCACGCCGTATTACCAGGCGCGGCGATTGGCTATTTGATTTCGGGAATGTCGCTGGTTGCTATGGGGATCGGCGGTTTCATCGCCGGGCTGGCGGTTGCGATGCTTTCCGGGCTGGTGAGCCGCCGGACGCAATTAAAAGAAGATGCCAGTTTCGCCGGTTTCTATCTCGGATCGCTCGCGCTGGGTGTCACGCTGGTTTCACTGCGCGGCTCCAGTGTTGACCTTTTGCATGTGCTGTTCGGCTCTATTCTCGCCATTGATTCCTCCGCCATGATTATGGTCGGCATTATTACCAGCGTGTCATTGCTGGTGCTCGCCTGCATTTATCGCGCTCTGGTCATTGAATCTTTCGATTCACTGTTTTTACGCGTCAGCGCGGGAAAATGGCTGGCGGCGATCCACGGGATTTTTCTGGCGCTGGTGGTTGTGAACCTTGTCGCCGGTTTCCAGATCCTCGGCACGCTGATGTCAGTCGGTTTGATGATGTTACCTGCGGCCAGCGCACGTTTCTGGGCGCGGGATTTACCGCATACCCTGCTCAGCGCCATGATTATTGGTGTGATTTCCAGCGTCGTCGGACTTATCTGGTCTTATTACGCTTCGCTGCCTGCGGGCCCGGCCATCGTACTCAGTGCCACGGTGATCTTCTTTATTTCAGTTTTATTTGGGAAGCGTGGCGGGATGTTAACTGCCTCGCGAACGTAAGCAGTACTTTAATAAGCAGTACAACAATTAAGGGGACATGATGAAAGTATTACCTGTATCACTCGCAGTAGCTGCCCTGCTGTCGAGTCCGCTGGCCATGGCGAAAACCGTGGAAGCGGTAGCCAGTTTTTCCATTCTCGGGGATATCGTTCAGGAAGTGGGTGGCGAACACGTGAAAGTCACGACGTTAGTCGGACCGGACGGTGATCCGCACAGCTTTGAGCCTTCGCCGAAAGACAGCAAAGCGATTAATGCGTCTGATGTCGTATTCGTCAGCGGCTTAGGGCTGGAAGGTTGGATCGATCGTCTGGTGACAGCATCCGGATATAAAGGCCATTTAGTGACCGCATCCGAGGGGGTTAATTCCCGTAAAATGGAAGAAGACGGCAAACAAATCACGGACCCTCACGCCTGGAACAGCATGGCGAACGGCGTTATCTATGCGACCAATGTGATGAATGCGTTGATCAAAGCCGATCCGCAAGATGCTGACTATTTCCGTCAGCGCGGCACGGCCTATATTGAGCAACTGCAAAAACTGGATGCGTGGGCAAAAACGCAATTCACCGGCATTCCTCAGTCAAAACGCAAAGTACTGACCAGTCATGATGCTTTTGGTTATTTTGGTCAGGAATATCACGTCAGCTTTATGGCGCCGGTCGGTTTTTCTACCGAAGCTGAGGCAAGTGCCAGCGGTGTGGCTTCGCTGATTAAGCAGATCAAAGAGGAGAAAGTGAAAACTTACTTCATCGAGAACCAGACTGATCCACGTCTGGTGAAACAGATTGCTGCGGCAAGCGGCGCACAACCTGGCGGTGAGCTGTATCCTGAAGCACTGTCAGGTCCACAGGGTCCGGCCACAACCTATATCAAAGCCTTCAAACATAACGTTGAAACGATTGTTGCCAGTATGAAATAAGATTTACCCTCCTCATGGTTGAGCTGTGGGGAGGGTTTACATCATGTCTTAACATAAGAAAAAGCCCCGTCGGGCAAGCGGCGGGGCTTTTGTTTTTTTAGACAGGCGTAATGGAAAGGCGCGGTTTTAACGTTTCTTCTTTTTGCCCTGGACTGCTTTAAAACGCGGATTACTTTTGCAGATAACATAGATGCGACCTTTACGGCGCACTACGCGACAATCCGGATGACGATTTTTAGCTGAACGTAATGAACTCAGAACCTGCATAACATTTTCCTGATGTTGTTTACTTCTTACCGAGGAAGCTGCCGAAGCGTTGATTGAATCGCGCGGTGCTGCCTTCTTTTGAATACTCTTTTTGCTTACCGGTGTAATACGGATGGGAAGCCGAAGAAACTTCAATCGTGATGTAAGGGTAGGTGGCCCCTTCCAGTTCAATGGTACGGTCTGTCGAGATAGTGGAACCGACCTTGAAGTATTCATCAGCGCTGGTGTCGTGGAAAACCACGGTGCGATATGCAGGATGGATAGTGGGTTTCATAATGCCTCAATTTGTTATGTTATACCATAACAATAATTATGCACCCATCTGTTTTCCGGTTCAAGACTCAGACAAAAAAAAAGGCCGCATAAGCGGCCTTTCGTCAGGGTGAGGATCCGTTACAGCGTCGGATGCTCTGGTTTGTGCGTATGTTCTATATCCTCGTTCTTTTTACCGAAGCGGCGACGAACCACCACGAAGAAGACCGGAACAAAGAAGATCGCCAGCAGTGTCGCCGTGATCATCCCGCCCATTACGCCGGTACCTACGGCGTTCTGAGAACCAGAACCTGCACCGGTGCTGATTACCAGCGGCATTACACCGAGAATAAACGCCAGTGAGGTCATCAGAATCGGACGCAGACGCATACGAACCGCTTCAAGCGTGGATTCGATAAGACCTTTACCTTCTTTGTCCATCAGGTCTTTGGCGAACTCAACAATCAATATGGCGTTCTTCGCGGACAACCCGATGGTGGTCAGCAGGCCTACCTGGAAGTAGACGTCGTTACTGAGGCCGCGCATCGTTGCTGCCAGAAGCGCACCCACAACACCGAGCGGAACCACCAGCATGACCGAGAACGGTATTGACCAGCTTTCATACAATGCTGCCAGACACAGGAATACGACAATCAGGGAGATGGCATACAAGGCCGGAGCCTGGTTCCCTGACAAACGTTCCTGATAGGACAGACCGGTCCAGTCATAGCCGATACCGCTTGGAAGTTTGGAAGCCAGAGATTCCATCATTTCCATAGCAGCACCCGAACTTTTACCCGGAGCTGGCTGACCCAGAATTTCCATTGATGGCAGACCGTTATAACGTTCCAGACGCGGTGAACCGTATTCCCATTTCGCACTGGAGAATGCGGAGAACGGCACCATCTGGCCTGCGCTGCCACGGACATACAAGTTGTTGATGTCTGAAGGCAACATACGGTATTTATTTTCAGCCTGAACGTACACTTTCTTCACGCGACCACGGTCGATGAAGTCGTTGACGTAACTACCACCGATCGAAGCACCCAGAGTGGTGTTGATGTCGGAAATTGAAACGCCAAGTGCCGTTGCTTTTTCCTGATCAATTTCGATTTTGAACTGTGGCGTATCTTCCAGACCGTTTGGACGAACCTGAGTCAGCAAGTCCGGATGTTGAGCGACCATGCCCAGCAACTGGTTACGTGCTTGTGTCAGTTTGTCATGCCCAAGGTTAGCCTGGTCAATCAGCTGGAAGTCGAAGCCTGTCGCCGTACCCAACTCTACAATCGCGGGTAAGTTGAACGGGAACACCAACGCATCTTTAATGGTACTGAATGCGCCCATTGCACGGCCTGCAATCGCAGGAACCTTGTTTTCGGATCCGCTACGTTCAGACCAGTCTTTCAGACTGACGAATGCAATACCGGTGTTCTGACCACGACCAGCGAAGCCAAAGCCGTTAACCGTAAACACGGAGTTCACGTTAGCTTTTTCTTTATTCAGATAGTAATCGGTCACTTCATCGAGCACTTTCTGCGTACGTTCCTGGGTTGCACCTGCTGGCAACTGCGCCATGGTCAGGAATACACCCTGGTCTTCTTCCGGCAGGAAGGAGGTTGGCAGGCGGATAAACAGGAATGCCATGCCGACAACGATCAGCAGATAAATCACCAGATAACGACCGGTGCTGCGCAGAATATTGCCTACGCTGTCGGTGTAGTGGTGTGTGCTTTGGTCGAATTTTTTGTTAAACCAGCCGAAGAAACCTTTCTTCTCGTGATGCTCACCTTTGGCAACCGGCTTAAGCATGGTCGCACAAAGCGCAGGCGTCAGGATCATCGCTACCAGAACCGACAGCACCATGGCAGAAACGATGGTGATGGAGAACTGGCGGTAGATAACACCGGTAGAACCGCCGAAGAAGGCCATCGGGATGAATACTGCGGACAGCACCATCGCGATACCGACCAATGCACCCTGGATCTGCTCCATGGATTTTTTGGTGGCTTCTTTTGGAGGCAGGCCGTCTTCGACCATGACACGTTCAACGTTCTCGACGACGACGATGGCGTCATCGACGAGCAAGCCTATTGCGAGCACCATCCCGAACATCGTCAGGGTGTTTATCGAATAGCCAAACGCTGCCAGGATTGCAAAGGTACCGAGCAAGACCACCGGAACCGCAATGGTCGGGATAAGCGTTGCACGGAAGTTTTGCAGGAACAAGAACATGACCAGGAATACCAGGACGATGGCCTCGAACAGCGTTTTACCTACTTCTTTAATCGAGATTTTTACGAACGGCGTGGTGTCGTATGGGTAAACAACTTCTAAGCCTGCCGGGAAGAATGGCTCAAGTTTAGCCAGCGTAGCTTTTACAGACGCCGCGGTGTTCAGGGCGTTCGCACCGGTTGCCAGTTTGATACCCAAACCTGACGCGGGTTGTCCGTTGAAACGGGCAATAACGTCGTAGTTTTCACCACCCAGTTCGATTTTAGCCACATCTTTCAGGCGAACCTGAGAACCATCCTGATTCACTTTCAGAATGATTTTACCGAATTCATCCGGTGACTTCAGACGAGTCTGCGCCACGATAGAGGAGTTCAGCTGCTGGCCCGGAACCGGTGGAGTACCACCAAGCTGACCGGCTGCAATCTGGTTGTTCTGAACTTTGATGGCATTAATCACATCAACCGGCGTCAGCTGGTAGTTATTCAGTTTGCTCGGGTCCATCCAGATACGCATCGCGTACTGAGCACCGAACAGCTGAACGTCACCAACACCCGCGGTACGACTGATAGGATCCTTAATGTTGGAACCTACGTAGTCGGCGATGTCATCCTGTGTCATTGAACCGTTATTGGAAATAAAGCCCGCGACCATCAGGAAGCTGCTGCTCGATTTCTCAACCGAAATACCCTGTTGCTGAACTTCCTGCGGCAGCAATGGTGTCGCCAGCTGCAGTTTGTTCTGAACCTGTACCTGCGCGATATCCGCGTCAGTACCGGAAGCAAAGGTCAGGGTTATCTGAACAGTACCTGATGAATCACTGGTCGACGACATGTACATCATGTTGTCGATACCGTTCATGTTCTGTTCGATAACCTGGGTGACGGTATCCTGTACGGTCTGCGCATCCGCGCCCGGATAGGTTGCTGTCAGCTGAATCGCTGGCGGTGCAACGGTTGGATACTGTGCGATTGGCAATTTAAGTATCGCCAATCCCCCTGCCAACATGATGATGATCGCAATTACCCATGCAAAAATGGGACGATCTATAAAAAACTTAGCCATGAATTACCGGCTCCTATTAAGACTTCGTCGCTGTAGCGGGTGCTGCTGCGTTTTGATCGACTTCCTGTGCAGTAACCTGTACGCCTGGCTTAATTTTTTGCAGACCTGTTACGATAACTTTATCGCCACTTTTCAGGCCGTCTGTCACAACCCATTTGTCGCCAATCGCCTGCGTGGTGGTCACAGTACGAAGTTCAACTTTGTTGTCTGCACCAATCACCATCGCTGTCGCATCACCACGTGGGTTACGCGTAATACCTTGCTGAGGAACCAGCAGAGCGTTGTCGTTTACACCTTCATCCAGACGCGCGCGCACAAACATGCCTGGCAACAAAGCGTCATTCGGGTTAGGGAAGATGGCACGCAAAGTAATGGAACCGGTAGTTTCATCAACAGTCACATCAGAGAATTCTAATGTACCCGGCTGGGAATATTCTTTACCGTTATCCATCAGCAACTTGACCTGTGCTTTTCCGTCAACTTGTTTCATGGAGCCGTCAGCCAGTTCCTGCTTCAGACGCAGGAAATCGTTGCTCGACTGAGTGACATCAACATAGATAGGATCGAGTTGTTGCACAGTCGCCAGCGCAGTGGTCTGACCGTTAGAAACCAGTGCACCTTCAGTCACAGAAGATTTACCGATACGTCCGCTGATAGGGGAGGTGACTTTGGTATAAGCGAGATTGATACGTGCGGTTTCAACTGCGGCTTTCGCACTCACAACGGCTGCATCAGCCTGAGCTGCCGTGGCTACAGCGGTATCGTAATCTTGCTTACTGATGTAGTTAGTGCCGAGCAATGGCTTGTAACGGGTGACGGTGAGGCGTGAAATTTGTGCGTTAGCCTGAGCTTTTACCAGGTCGCCTTTAGCGCTGTCATACGCGGCCTGATAAGTGGCTGGATCAATCTGATATAAAGAGGTCCCGGCTTTAATGTCGCTGCCTTCAACGAAATTGCGTTTTAAAATGATACCGCCAACCTGAGGACGTACTTCAGCAATGCGAAAAGCAGCAGTACGACCAGGAAGTTCGGTAGTCACATTTAACGGTGCAGTTTTGAGAGTAACGACGCCAACCTGCGGAGCATGAGGTGCACCTTGTTGAGCTTCTTTATCGTTACATCCTGTAAGTGCTAAGCTTCCGGATAGCATCAGAACTACCGCCAGAGGCGTTAACCCTCTGTTTTTGTTCATAAATAAACCTCAAGTGTCCGATTTCAAATTGTCCAATGGATCACAACATTCCAAATCCATTGCTGCGCTTTTAGTATGTGCGTGCTATGTTACATACATTCAAGAATGTATGTAAATCAAACTCCCCTTAAAGATAAACCTATGGCACGAAAAACCAAATCACAGGCGCTGGAAACCAGACAACAGATTCTGGATGCTGCTGTGCGTGAGTTTTCTGCCCGTGGGGTATCGTCGACATCACTGACTGATATTGCGAATGCAGCCGGTGTGACTCGGGGCGCAATTTATTGGCATTTCAGGAACAAAGTGGAACTGTTTAACGCGATCTGGGAAGCCTATGAATCCCGGATAAAAGTGCTCGAAGTAGAGTATCAGACAAAGTTTCCGAATAATCCACTGCGTATTTTACGCGAAATCCTTATTTACATACTGGTCGCCACCGTGACTGATACCCAGCGTAAGGCATTGATGGAAATTATATTCCATAAATGTGAATTTGTTGGGGAGATGACATCAGTTCATGAAGCCCGCAAAGCGCTCTATATGGAAGGGTACGGTAAAATCGAGCGTATTCTTGTTCGCTGTATAGAAGAAAAGCAGCTCCCGGTTGATCTTGATACCCGCCAGGCGGCCATTGTTCTTCGTGCTTATCTTACCGGACTGATGGAAAACTGGCTGTTTATCCCTGAAAGCTTTGATTTAGAAGGAAATGCTGGCAGGTTTGTGGATACGTATATTGATATGCTGCGTCATTCCGCGTATCTCGCCACTGTAAAATAACGCCTTAATACTTTCCCGCTAATTAATAAGCCTGCAAATATTTACCGCTGCCTGATGATTTAATCAACATCGGATGTTGTATTCAGATACGCTTTTCTCCTTCCTTTCACCGGGAACGCTGCTATTGTCATCTTCATATTATTCATTTAGTAAATGAGCTGAAGCTGACGTATGTTTATCCGGTATTTTGCCGCCTCTTCTGACGTAATTCCAACCATGAAAAGAAATGGGATTTCGCATTTTTTTACGTTTTTGGTGTGTCTCGCACTGTTCGTTTTTTCCGTTCCCGGACATGCGGCTTCCAGTGACGTACCTACCCGTAATGAAGTTCAGAACCAGCTCGATGCGCTGAATCGCCAGAAAAACCTGACGCCGGTCGATAAGCTGTCCCAGCAGGATTTGATCCACACGCTGGAGTATCTTGATGCGCTGGACAGGGTGAAGCAAGACGCCAGCCAGTTGCAAAAACAAGTGGCTGAAGCGCCGCAAAAATTACGGGTGGCGATTGACGGTCTGGATCAGCTCAAAAACAATCCCAAAGATGATGCCGACAAAGCGCAACTCTCGGCACTTTCTTTGCGTCAGCTGGAAAACCGTCTTAACGATACCCTCGACGATTTGCAGTCTTCGCAGGAAGATTTATCGACTTTCAACACTCAGCTGATTTCGTTGCAAACCCAGCCTGAGCGCGTGCAGAACGCAATGTACACCTATTCGCTGGCGATTCAGAAGATCCGAAATCAGCTTAACGGCATGTCGCCCGGTCAGCAGGATTTACGTAACACGCAACAGAACATGCTGGTTACGCAGCAAGCTTTGCTGAATGCGCAAATCGACCTGCAACGTAAAAGCCTTGAAGCCAATACGAATTTGCAGGATTTACTGCAAAAACAACGCGATTACACCAACGCCCATATCAGTCAGCTTGAACACACCGCGCAATTATTGCAGGAAGTGGTCAACGGAAAACGACTGATTTTGTCCGAGAGGACAGCGAAAGAAGCACAAACGCCGGACGACACCTCGAATATCCAAAATGACCCGCTGGTGGCTCAGGAACTGGGGATTAACCGTAAACTCAGCGAACGCCTGATTGCTGCAACTGAAGAAGGTAACCAGCTGGTTCAGAAAAACATCACAGTCAAAAACTGGCTGGATCGCTCTGCGCAGGCGGAACATGACCTGAAAGAGCAAATCACTGTGCTAAAAGGCAGTTTATTACTGTCACGTATTCTGTATCAGCAACAGCAAAACACCACGCCGCCTTCAGGTCTGGTCACGGACATGAGTACGCGCATTGCGGATTTACGCCTTGAACAATTCACCATCAACCAGCAGCGCGATGCGCTGTTCCAGGGCGACAGTTACATTCAGGGCGTGGTGGGGAACAGCAAAGAAACGATTAATGCGGATATCAGTGATGCGCTGGATCAGATTGTTGATATGCGCCGCGAACTGCTTGATCAGCTGAATAAACAGCTGGGCAATCAGCTGTCACTGGCCATCAATTTGCAGATTAACCAGCAGCAATTGCTGAGCATCAACCAGTCGCTGACAGAAACGCTGACTCAGCAAATTTTCTGGGTCAGCAGTAACAAACCGATGAACTGGGAATTCATTAAGTCATTGCCGGATGATGTAAAAAATCAGCTCAGCAGTCTGAGCCTGAATATTCCGCCAGGTGAATTAATGATGGGCGCAATACATTCATTGCCGGTCACCATTCCTTTGCTTGTCGCGATTTTGCTGCTGCTTTGGCGGCGGAAATACATTAATCAGCGCATTGAAAAACTCACCAGTGATGTCGGGCAGCTCAAGCGTGATAGCCAGCTGCACACGCCGCAGGCACTGTTATTAATGGCTCTGAACGTTTTACCGGGTGTGTTGCTCATGCTGGGTGTCGGCTACTGGCTCTCGCAGTGTGATATCGAACCGAGTGACTTTTTATGGACGCTGGCGCAGCGGCTGGCCGTTTTCCAGCTGGTCATGGGCTTCTGTTATCGCATTCTTAAACCGGGCGGGATAAATGAGCGGCACTTCAATACGCCTGCGGCTACCTGTGCGCATTATCGTCGTTCCGTTATCCGCCTGAGTCTGGTGATGTTGCCGCTGATTTTCTGGTCGGTGCGTGGTGAAAAAGCCCCGCTTGGCTTAGTCGATGACATCATAGGGCAGGTGGTGATTTTCCTGACGCTGCTGGCGCTGACGGTTCTGGTCTTCCCGATTGCCCGGGATGGCTGGCGTGAAAAAGATTCTCACAGCATTCGCCTGGTGGTGGTCACTGCGATTGCGCTGGCGCCTGCTTTTTTGGTCGGACTGGTGGTCACCGGCTATTTTTACACCACGTTGCGTCTTGCGGGGCGCTGGATTGACAGCCTTTATCTGCTGATTTTCTGGAACATTATTTATCTCACGGCGCTGCGGGGATTAAGCGTTGCAGCACGGCGTCTGGCTTATCGTCGTGCGCTGGCTCGCCGTCAGACAAATGCGGCAAAAGAGGGCGCAGAGGGCAATGAGCCAGTTGAAGAGCCGCAAATCGGATTAGATCAGATTAACCAGCAGTCGCTGCGTCTGACCACCATGGGGCTGTTCTTTATCTTCGCGACGGTGTTTTACTGGATTTGGTCGGACTTGCTGACGGTGATTTCTTATCTCGACAGCATTTCACTCTGGCATTATTCCAACACCGTGGCGGGTGCGGTCACTCAGCAAACCGTGACGCTGGGCAATATGCTGCTCGGTTTCCTGGCGGTGATTGTCGCGTATGTTCTGACACGAAACCTGCCGGGCCTGCTTGAAGTGGTTGTGCTCTCACGGCTGCAATTGCGGCAGGGGACGTCCTACGCCATTACTACCATCCTGACGTATTCGATTACGGTGATAGGCGCCATCACGGCGCTCGGTTCGCTAGGGGTTTCTTGGGATAAATTGCAATGGCTGGTGGCGGCGCTGTCGGTCGGGCTGGGCTTTGGTTTGCAGGAGATCTTTGCGAACTTTGTTTCGGGTCTGATTATCCTTTTCGAACGTCCGGTACGTATTGGCGACACCGTAACCATCGGCACGTTTTCAGGCACGGTCAGTCGTATTCGTATCCGTGCGACGACCATTATCGATTTTGACCGCAAAGAAGTGATCATCCCGAACAAAGCCTTTGTGACGGAGCGTCTGATCAACTGGTCGCTGAGCGATACCGTGACGCGTGTTCTGATCAAAATTGGCGTGGCGTACGGTTCAGATTTAGAGAAAGTGAAAGAGATCTTGTTGCAGGCGGCGCATGAAAACGCCCGCGTGATGAGTGACCCCGCACCGCTGGTCTTCTTCCTGAATTTCGGCGCCAGCACGCTGGATCACGAACTGCGGGTCTATGTGCGTGAGCTCGGTGACCGCAGTTATACCGTCGATGAACTGAACCGCAGTATTGAAAAACTCTGCCGTGAAAACGACATCAATATCGCCTTCAATCAGCTGGAAGTGTATCTGCATAATCAGGATGGCAGCGAGGTTCAGGAAGTTAAGCGCGTGATGAGACAACCGGGTGATGATCCGGATGCCTTGCCTCAGGGCTGAAGATCATCTGGCAATTCAGGGGAATGCGAAAGCTCCCCTGATACAGTCAGCCGGACGGCTTAAAGGTAGCTGATGGACAGCGTGCTTTTGCTGTTTTTCAGCTTTTCCTGGTAATCGCGTTGTACGATTTCCAGAGCTGCAAGGGCAGTTTCCGGTGCAATTTCGTTGCACTCAAGCAGATAGATCAGATCAACAGCAAGCTGAAGTTCGGGAGGCGCATTTTCTACGGACATATTGGCCAACATTATAATTAGCAGGTTTTGGACTTACCATTATAGATAAGAAAATGCCGGGCCTGAACGCCGGATTAAAAAAATGTGATAAAGATTCAAAAACCTTTTTCCTGCCGCTCGATTTGCCTCTCAATTTTGGCCAGCGCCTGCCGACAACGCATCAGGCGTCCTTCCAGTGCGGCCAGTTCCTTCTGCACACGCTGCTGATCACTGAACGTGGCCAGTTGCCCCAATGTCGTTTCCCGATCCTCAATCATCGCAATCAGGCGACGCTCGAACTGCTGAGTTTCCGCCAGTTTGGTATAATTATCATGACTTTTGCGTTCCGGTGTCTGGTGCGTTTTACGCAGGGTTTGCGTGGCCAGTTCACGCTGCATAGCGGTGATTTGTGCCACCAGTCGCTCGGCAATAAATGCCACCTGCGCAGAACGTTTCTCAACCACTTCCTGATTCAGTTGCTGTAAATTCATCTTAATTTCTGCCAGATAATCGCGCAGACGGGTGCCTTTGGTTGAGAAAAGGGCGATATCAAACCGGGCCTGCGAAGCGGAAACATGGCCAATCGGTTCAATTTCCCGCGCCAGAGTTTCTATCTGCTGATCAAGGACATGTAAAATTCGTTCAGTGCTCACAGGTTATCTCCATTAATGACATTCATAGCTTACCTGCAACTGGCGGTTATGACACCTGCGCTGCACTTGTATAAACTCTCGTATAAACTGTGGGGCTGAATTTTCTGGCAATTTGTGCGAATCAAAAGGAACTGCATGAAGCGCATATTACTGATGAGTGTTGGCTGGCTGTGCGTGATACTGGCAACGCTGGGCGTTGTTCTGCCGCTGCTGCCCACCACGCCGTTTTTACTGCTGGCTGCCTGGTGTTTTGCCCGTTCATCGCCACGTTTTCATCACTGGCTTTTGCATCGTTCATGGTTTGGCAGCTATTTACGTCACTGGCATGCGCATCGAGCGTTGCCGAAAGGTGCGAAACCCAAAGCCGTTGCGCTGATTGTGACCACATTCGCGATTTCGATCTATTTTGTCCCGCTATTATGGGTACGCATTTTATTGGTTTGCATGATGTTTGCGTTATTGATCATGATGTGGCGATTACCAGTGGTTGACCTTGAGCAATAAAACAGGCGATCATGTCCGGCTGCGGGTTGCTTTTTAAAGCAGCTTTGCATAGATTTGGGCATCTCGTACGTCGGTGCGCTCCCAATTTCCTTCCTTGAACGACATGCTTTTAAAAGCATGACGGGGGACATTTGACCGCCCGCGTTTAAGTATGAACAGCAGCTTTATCAGGCAATTAACATTATGACCGCTACCGCACAGCAGCTACAGTTTATTAAAGACAGTATCAAGACCATCCCTGACTATCCGAAGCCAGGCATACTGTTCCGTGACGTCACCAGCTTGCTGGAAGACCCAAAAGCTTACGCTGCAAGCATTCAGTTACTGGCCGATCGTTACCGCGATGCCGGTGTCACCAAAGTGGTGGGCACCGAAGCACGTGGTTTCCTGTTCGGTGCGCCGGTTGCGCTGGCTCTGGGCGTGGGCTTTGTTCCCGTGCGTAAACCGGGCAAATTACCGCGTGAAACCATCAGCGAAACTTACGATCTGGAATACGGCACTGACAGCCTTGAAATTCACACTGATGCCATTCAGCCAGGTGAGAAGATCCTGGTGATTGACGACTTGCTGGCAACGGGTGGCACTATCGAAGCCACCGCAAAACTGATCCGCCGTCTGGGGGGAGAAGTGACCGATGCGGCATTCATCATCAATCTGCCGGAACTGGGCGGTGAAAAACGCCTGAACGATGCCAATATCAACTGCTACAGCCTGGTATGTTTCGACGGGCACTGATTTACGTTTTGCAGTGTGATGTTTGCAGTGTGATGTAAGAAGGCCCCGCCGTTAACGCGAGGCCTTTTTGTTTTCAGCGCAAATCTTTCCCGCTTTCTCCCGTCCAGACCACCATCACTTTATCGTCCCCGTGCTGACGGCTGAAGGCGTAATATTGCGCTGTCTGCTGTGATTTTTGCACACCCGCACCGATTGCCGGATGTTGTTCCCTGAATTTCCCCAGTTTCTGCCAGTGCTTCAGCAATGCCTGTTTTGCGCCGCCCGGCTCATTCCAGTTCATATCCGAACGCGTTCCCTGCAAAGGATCTGAACCTGTCGGGCCGGACTGACGCCCGCTTTCATCACCGTAATAGATCTGCACCGCGCCCGGTGCGAGCAGTAAAAGATCTGCCGCACGCTGTTGCAGGGGAATTGACCCTTTGGCGTCATCAGCAAAAAACAGCCGTGTATCGTGCGATGAGAGATAACTCAGTACATTGAAATCCTGCATTTTCTCCGCCATCTGCTGATACGTTGCATCTATATTTGCAAAGCAGCTCAGCGCTGCCGCAGCCTGATCCTGAAAGTCAAAGTTGATCATCGCGTCAAAGCCATTAACGTAATAATCACTCTTCATCACACCGTGGCCCCAGGCTTCACCGGTCATCCAGAACGGCGCGTCGTCCAGCGCCTTTGAAGGATTGGCGGCTTTCCACTGTTTCAGCGCTTCGGCTGAACGCGCTTTCAGCAAAGCCAGTGTCGGTTTTTCCACATGCTTGGCAGTATCGACGCGGAAACCGTCAATACCGTAATCCCGCACCCACTGACTGAGCCAGGTCACCAGATAATCGCGTGGTGCTGCCCCCGGAATTTCTCGGGCGGCAGTGTCAGATTTGTTGCGATAAAAAACGGGCAGGCCGCTGGCTTGTGTGGACTCGGTTTTGATATCCGGCAGGAACGCCAGCGACATGGTCAGATCGTCATAACCGGGTGCGTCATAATCGCCGATGTCAGTGCGGATCCATTTCTTGCCCCACCAGGTGCTCCAGCCGTCTTTGTCGCTGAAATTGATGTAATCATTAAAACTGTGCCAGTTTTGGCCGGGGCCTGGTTTCCAGTCCGTCCAGTTTTTACCCAGCGTTTTTTCGATTTCATCGCCTTTGAGATACAAAGAACCGAAATGGAAAGTTTGCATATCCGCCAGCGTGGCGTAACCGGTGTGATTGACTACTACGTCAAACAGAATACGGATCCCGCGTTTGTGCGCTTCGCTGACCAGCTTTTGTAAATCTTCGCCGGTGCCCATATTGGCGTCGAGTTTTGTCCAGTCGAGGGTGTAATAGCCGTGATAGGCATAATGCGGGAAATCGCCCTTGGTACCGCCGCCGACCCAGCCGTGGATTTGCTCCAGTGGTGAACTGATCCACAATGCGTTCACGCCCAGTTGTTGAAGATAATCCAGCCTGCTGGTCAGCCCGGCCAGATCGCCGCCGTGGAAAGTGCCGATTTCCTGCATTCCGTCACTGTGGCGGCCATAGCTGTGATCGTTATCCGGATTACCGTTTTCGAACCTGTCGGTCAGAACGAAATACACCGTGGCATTCTGCCAGCTGAAGGTGGCGGGCGTTTTACGTGCTTCGGATTCAAGCAACAGCAATCCGCCGCTGGCCGGATCGGGCGTCATCGTGATGTGGCCGTCAGCGACCATTACGCGCTGTCCGGAATAAAAATCACGCACTGTTTCGCCTTCGCTAAAAGTACCGGAGACATCCACCGTCAGTGGTTTACCGTCCCAGCGCGGACACGTTTTGTCTACTGCCGCGACCACTTCTTGCGTCGTTTTCAGGCTCAACTGAAGTGTGGGTGTGCCGCTGCGGGTATCAATCCGCACCTGATAATCGCCCGCGCGAAACTGTTTCCAGTTCACCGGCGGATGACTTTCACAAGGTTGCAGCGACAACATCTCGTTGAGTTTTACCGCGCCGGAAGGTTGCCAGCACTGATTATCCTGATGCAATTCCAGCGTGCGCTGTCCTTTGGATAAACTGGCATTACTGGTGAATATTCCGCTGACCGGTTCGGCAAATGCCGGAAAGCCATCCAGCGCCCAGCCAGCCTGTACGACGGGGGAAACGAGCAATAATAAAGGCAGTGAAAGGTATTTCATGGCTCTCCTTACGCGGGGCAGGAAGCATTATCAGAACAGAGGTGAATTGAGTGTAATCACTGCGCAAAATTTGCCCTCATCCCTGCACGCGAATTGTCAGGAGGAGGACGAAGGGGGAGAAACCGCGGCGCAGTACGCAAAAAGTAAAGTAATAGGAATGAAGGCGACCCTGCTGGTACACTAAGAAGTAGCAGTCTGGCGCGGGCATCATTATGCTTAGCCTTCAGTCGCCGGTTCGCCGACCCGCGCAGAAAGTCGGGTTAAGCGATGTTTTTTCGTGTATTGTCAAATTATTCATTATAAATCAACGATGAAGTGTTAATGAGCTATCAGGTTCTTGCCCGTAAGTGGCGCCCCCAAACTTTTGCCGACGTTGTCGGACAGGAACATGTGCTGACCGCGCTGGCCAATGGCCTGTCGCTCGGGCGCATCCATCACGCTTACCTGTTTTCCGGAACCCGTGGCGTGGGGAAAACCACCATTGCCCGTCTGCTGGCCAAAGGGCTTAACTGCGAAACCGGTATTACCTCCACGCCTTGTGGCGTGTGCGATAACTGCCGTGAAATCGAGCAGGGACGTTTTGTCGATCTGATTGAAATCGATGCCGCCTCTCGTACCAAAGTCGAAGATACCCGCGAACTGCTTGATAATGTGCAATACGCACCGGCGCGCGGTCGCTTCAAAGTTTACCTGATTGACGAAGTGCACATGCTCTCGCGTCACAGCTTCAATGCGCTGTTGAAAACGCTGGAAGAGCCGCCTTCGCACGTCAAATTCCTGCTGGCGACGACGGATCCGCAAAAATTGCCCGTGACTATTTTGTCGCGTTGCTTGCAGTTCCATCTGAAAGCGCTGGACGCTGAACAGATCCGTAAACAGCTTGAACATGTCTTAACCGAAGAAACTATCACTACTGAACCGCGTGCGTTGCAACTGCTTTCCCGCGCTGCCGACGGCAGTATGCGTGATGCGCTGAGTCTCACCGATCAGGCGATTGCAATGGGACAGGGCGCCGTCACCACCGAAACCGTGGCACAAATGCTCGGCACGCTGGACGACGAACAGCCGCTGGCGATGCTGGAAGCACTCGTCAGCGCCGATGGCGGTCAGATGATGGCTCAGGTCGAACAGGCTGCGTCGCGAGGCGTGGACTGGGAAAACCTGCTGGTAGAAACGCTGGCACTGCTGCACCGCATTGCGATGGTTCAGCTGTTACCGTCGGTACTCGATAATCATTACGCGGCGATTGAACAACGTTTGCGTGAGCTGGCGCGTGTTATTCCGCCAGCCGACGTTCAGCTTTATTACCAGACTTTACTGATTGGCCGAAAAGAGCTGGCATATGCGCCGGACAAACGCATGGGCGTTGAAATGACGCTGCTGCGTGCGCTGGCCTTCCATCCGAAAGTGATCATTGCCGAACCGGCTCCGCAGCCCGTTGCTGCTCCGGCGTATGTCGCGCCACAGGCGCCGTCGCAACCGGCAGTGCCGCGCAATGCACCACAGCAGCAAAACTATAATGCTCCTGCGCCACAGACCAATGCAGAACCGGCCGCGATGCCGGATTCCACCGCGCAACTTCTTCAGGCGCGAACACAATTGCTCAGGCAGGGGAGTACCACCCCAAAAAAAGCTGAGCCGGCAGCGCCAGGAAAAGCGCGGCCGGCAACCTCAGCACTGGAGCGCCTCGCTTCGGTGACTGAACGTGCGCAGACTCTGGCGGTGAAGAAAGAACCTGCCGCGCCGGTAAAAGAAGAGGCGTATCGCTGGAAAGCGATGATGGAACCGGAGGCCGCACCGGAACCGGTAGCGACACCGAAAGCGCTGCGCACCGCGCTGGAACATGAAAAATCGCCGGAACTGGCTTCACGTCTGGCGGAAGAAGCGATTGAACGCGACGAATGGGCGGCTGAAATTAACCGGATGACCATTCCTAAACTGGTGCAGCAACTGGCGCTGAATGCGTACCGTGAGCAACCGGAGCCGGGTAAAATATGCCTGCATCTGCGTTCATCGCAAAAACACCTGAATTCGCCGTCCGCGCAGAAAGTGCTGACGGATGCCTTATCGGCATTGCATCAGACGCCGGTTGAACTGACCGTGCTGGAAGATGATAATCTGGCGGTGAAGACGCCGCTGGAATGGCGACAGGCCATCTATGAAGAAAAACTGGCGCAGGCGCGTCAGTCTATTATTGCGGATAACAACATCCAGACGCTGCGCCGTTTCTTCGACGCGGATCTGGATGAAGAAAGTATTCGCCCAATTTAAACGCCGCGATTGTGACGCGGCCATTGCTGAGAGAGAAGACTATGTTTGGAAAAGGCGGCATTGGTAACCTGATGAAACAGGCCCAGCAAATGCAGGAAAAAATGCAACAGGCTCAGGCAGAAATCGCTCTGCTGGAAGTGACCGGTGAGTCAGGCGCTGGCATGGTGAAAATCACCATCAACGGTGCACACAACGTGCGTCGCGTTGAAATCGATCCAAGCCTGCTGGAAGACGATAAAGACATGCTGGAAGACCTGATCGCTGCGGCGTTCAACGATGCAGCACGTCGTATCGAAGAAACTCAGAAAGAAAAAATGGCAGCCGTTTCTGGCGGCATGCAGTTGCCACCAGGCTTTAAGATGCCGTTCTGATGCAAACCAGCCCACTCCTTGAATCTTTAATGGAGGCGTTGCGTTGCCTGCCGGGCGTTGGCCCGAAGTCCGCGCAACGTATGGCATTCCAGCTGCTGCAACGTGATCGCAGTGGCGGAATGCGGCTGGCGCAGTCTTTAACGCGTGCTATGTCTGAAATCGGCCACTGCGCCGATTGCCGTACTTTTACCGAACAGGAAATCTGTACCATTTGCGCCAATCCACGGCGTAAAGAAAACGGCCAGATTTGCGTGGTGGAAAGCCCGGCGGATATCCATGCGATAGAACAAACCGGTCAGTTTTCTGGTCGCTATTTTGTGCTGATGGGTCACCTGTCACCGCTGGATGGTATCGGGCCAGACGATATTGGTTTGGGCCGTCTGGAAGAACGTCTTGAAAGTGAAAGCATTCAGGAAGTGATTCTGGCCACCAATCCGACGGTCGAAGGTGAAGCGACCGCCAACTACATTGCTGAAATGTGCGGCCAGTTTGGCGTGCTGGCGAGCCGTATCGCGCACGGTGTGCCGGTCGGTGGCGAACTGGATATGGTTGATGGCACCACGCTGTCACATTCCCTCGCCGGGCGTAATCCCTTCCGGTTCTGACTGTCATACGGGCGCAGTCTTCTGCGCCCGTATTATTCTATCCCTCTGCATTTCTTCTTAAATATTTCTTCCTGCGCTTGAAAAGCCTGACATATAACCCCACTTATTCCTCAACGTCTGATTTGGTCAATAACAGTATCTGGATTGAGGTAATTTGATGAGTATGAAAGGACAAGAGACACGTGGCTTCCAGTCTGAAGTAAAACAACTGCTTCATCTGATGATCCATTCTCTGTATTCAAACAAAGAAATTTTCCTGCGCGAGTTAATCTCTAACGCCTCGGATGCCGCTGATAAACTGCGTTTCCGCGCGTTGTCTGCGCCTGAGCTTTATGAGGGTGACGGCGAGCTGCACGTACGTCTGGCGTTTGATAAAGAAAAACGCACCCTGACGCTTAGCGATAACGGCATCGGTATGAGCCGCGATGAAGTCATCGATAACCTCGGGACTATCGCGAAATCCGGCACCAAAGCATTCCTGCAATCTGTGGGTTCTGAGCAGGCAAAAGACAGCCAGCTGATTGGTCAGTTCGGCGTCGGGTTCTATTCGGCGTTCATCGTGGCCGATAAAGTCACCGTGCGTACCCGTGCAGCCGGTGCCAGCGCGGAAGAAGGTGTGTTCTGGGAATCTGCCGGTGAAGGCGAATACACCCTTGCGGACATCGAAAAAGCCGACCGCGGTACTGAAATTACCCTGCATCTGCGTGACGATCAGGACGAATTCCTGGATGACTGGCGCGTGCGCTCCATCATCAGCAAATACTCTGACCACATTGCGCTGCCTGTTGAAGTCGAAACCCGCAATGAAGAAGACGGCACCGTTACCTGGGAGCAAATCAACAAGGCGCAGGCCCTGTGGACCCGCGGTAAATCTGAAGTCACCGACGAAGAATACGTTGAATTCTACAAACATATTTCCCATGATTTCAGCGATCCGCTGAGCTGGAGCCACAACCGCGTTGAAGGTAAGCAGGAATACACCAGCCTGCTGTATATCCCTTCACAGGCGCCGTGGGATATGTGGAACCGCGACCATAAACATGGCCTGAAACTCTATGTTCAGCGCGTATTTATCATGGACGAGGCCGAGCAGTTCATGCCGAACTACCTGCGCTTTGTTCGTGGTCTGATAGATTCCAACGATCTGCCGCTGAACGTGTCCCGTGAAATTCTGCAGGACAGCCGCATTACCCAGAACCTGCGCAGTGCGCTGACCAAACGTGTTCTGCAAATGCTGGAAAAACTGGCGAAAGATGACAACGAAAAATACCTGCAATTCTGGAAACAGTTTGGTCTGGTATTGAAAGAAGGTCCGGCAGAAGACGGCGCGAACAAAGAAGCGATCGCCAAACTGCTGCGTTTCGCCAGCACCCGCAACGACAGCAGCGAGCAGACACTTTCGCTGGAAGAGTATGTGGCAGGCATGGTGGAAGGTCAGGACAAGATTTATTACATCACTGCCGACAGCTACGCCGCCGCGAAGAGCAGCCCGCATCTGGAACTCTTCCGCAAGAAAGGCATTGAAGTCCTGTTGCTGTCTGACCGTATCGACGAATGGATGATGAGCTATCTGACCGAATTCGATGGCAAAGTGTTCCAGTCTGTCAGCAAGGCTGACGACACACTGGATAAACTGGCTGACGAAAGCGAAGAGCAGAAAGAAGCTGAAAAAGCACTGGAGCCGTTCGTTGAACGCGTGAAAACGCTGCTGGGTGAGCGTGTGAAAGAAGTGCGTCTGACGCACCGTCTGACTGACACGCCAGCTATCGTCACCACCGGTGCTGACGAAATGACGACACAGATGGCAAAACTGTTTGCTGCTGCCGGTCAGGAAGCGCCAGAAGTGAAATACATCTTCGAGCTGAACCCGGAACACGCGCTGGTGAAACGTGCATCTGATGTGGCTGACGAAGACCAGTTCAGCGAGTGGATTGAGCTGCTGCTGGATCAGGCGCTGTTCGCGGAACGCGGCACGCTGGAAGATCCAAACCTGTTTATCCGTCGTATGAACACGCTGTTACAGGCGTAATCTGCTGAAATAAAAGTGAAAAGGGCGTCGTGAAAACGAGGCCCTTTTTTATGGTCGCATCCTAATCTGCCGCGTTAACCCCAGTGCCCGTAGGGGTTGTTCCTTGAGCAAAAGTGCTCAGAATGGTATGGTTGACCGGTTTTCGAGATTCATAATAATTACATGCAAGGGGATTTACGCAATGCGTATCATTCTGCTGGGCGCTCCGGGCGCAGGTAAGGGTACTCAGGCTCAATTCATCATGGAGAAATTTGGTATTCCGCAAATTTCTACCGGTGATATGTTGCGCGCCGCTGTTAAGGCCGGAAGTGAGCTCGGCAAGAAAGCAAAAGAGATTATGGATGCCGGTAAACTGGTAACCGATGAGCTGGTTATCGCACTGGTGAAAGAGCGTATTCAGCAGGAAGATTGCCGTAATGGTTTCCTGTTAGACGGTTTCCCTCGCACTATTCCGCAGGCTGATGCTATGAAAGACGCGGGCATCAAAGTGGATTATGTGCTGGAATTTGATGTGCCTGATGAACTGATCGTAGATCGCATCGTCGGCCGTCGCGTACACCCTGGCTCAGGCCGTGTGTACCACATCCAATACAATCCGCCGAAAGTGGAAGGTAAAGACGATGTGACTGGCGAAGAACTGATCACCCGTAAAGATGATCAGGAAGAAACCGTGCGTAAACGTCTGGTGGAATACCATGAGCTGACTGAGCCGCTGGTGTCCTACTACAGCAAAGAAGCAGAAGCGGGTAACACAAAATACGTCAAAATTGACGGCACACAGCAAGTTACAGCTGTGCGTGACGAACTGGCTGCAATCCTGAGCTGATCGTCTGTTTTGCGCGCTATCACGGGGTGACTTCGGTCGCCCCGTTTGTTTTTGCGCGCCAGCGCATCTGGCGCTTGAAGTATGAAAGGTATTAATAACAATTCGCATTGATAGCTACTGTCGTTGTTCCGATCCTCTTTGATTTCGTTACAATGAGCTGCGCCTCTTTTCCGCATCACAAATTGCAGCATCACAAAACGGTGGCGCCCATCATTTTTCATCCGGCTTCAATGCCTTCAATTTAGGATATTCAGCATGACGCAGACCAAATTCGGTGTTCTCCTGGTCAATCTCGGAACACCGGAAGCACCGACTCCGCAGGCCGTTAAAAAATATCTCGCTGAGTTTTTGAGTGATATCCGCGTCGTGGATACGCCGCGTCTGCTGTGGTGGCCTATCCTGAATTTTGTCATTCTGCCGCTGCGTTCTCCGCGGGTTTCCAAACTTTATAAAGCCGTCTGGATGGAAGAGGGTTCGCCGCTGATGGTTTACAGCCGCCGTCAGCAGAAAGCGCTGGCAGAACGTCTGCCGGGCACGCCGGTTGAGCTGGCAATGAGCTACGGCAAACCGGGCATGAAAGAACCGATTGAAAAACTACTGGCGCAGGGCGTGACCAAAATGGTGGTGCTGCCGCTGTATCCGCAATATTCCTGTTCGACCAGCGCTGCCGTATTTGACGGCGTGGCGCGCGTGCTGAAATCTCAGCGCCGCCTGCCTTCACTGAGCTTTATCCGTGATTACGCCACGCATCCGGCCTATATTTCCGCGCTTAAAGCCAGCATCGAACGTTCCTTTGCACAGCATGGCGAGCCGGATCGCCTGGTGCTGTCTTTCCACGGTATTCCGAAGCGCTTTGTCGCTGAGGGCGATGACTATGAACAGCGTTGCCGCGATACTGTGCAGGCGCTGACCGATGCGCTGCAACTGCCGTCGGGAAAAATAATGCTGACCTTCCAGTCGCGCTTTGGCCGCGAGCCGTGGCTGACACCTTATACCGATGAAACGCTGAAAGGCCTTCCGGCTCAGGGAGTTAAACATATTCAGATCCTGTGCCCTGGCTTTGCGGCAGACTGCCTGGAGACGCTGGAAGAGATCAAAGGCGAGAACCGTGAGATTTTTATTCATGCAGGCGGCGAGCGCTTCGAATATATTGACGCCTTAAACGACCAGCCGGAGCATATCGACTTGCTGCAACAACTGGTCACTCAGCACTTCTGAATGAAGCCTGAGCTTTTTGAATTTCCCGAGAATAATGAATGAAATTTCCTGGTAAACGTAAGTCAAAACACTATTTTCCGGTCAGCGCGCGTGACCCTTTATTGCGTGATTCTATGTTGCAGGAAATGCAGCCGGAATCTGAAGCAGGAACGTCTTACATCGTCGGCATCGACCAGACCCTGGTGGATATCGAAGCGCGCGTGGATGAAAATTTTGTGGCCCGTTACGGCCTGACGCCGGGTGAATCCAATATTCTTGACGATGAAATGTCAGAAGCGCTGTACCAGGAACTGATGAGCCAGCAGCTGATCACTCATCAGTTTGCAGGCGGCACCGTCGGTAACACGCTGCACAACTATTCCGTACTGGCCGATGACCGTTCTGTGCTGCTGGGTGTGATGTGCAACAACGTCAAAATCGGTGATTACGCTTACCGCTATTTGTGCAACACCTCCAGCCGCGTGGATCTTAACTTCCTGCAGGGCGTCGACGGCGCGATTGGCCGCTGTTTCACACTGATCAGCGACACCGGCGAGCGCACGTTTGCTATCAGTCCGGGTAAAATGAATGAGCTGCATTCTTATAGTGTGCCGGAAGATGTGATTGCCGGGGCGTCCGCGCTGCTGCTGACGTCGTATCTGCTGCGCAGTAAACCGGGCGAACCGATGCCCGAAGCCACCATGAAGGCCATTGAGTACGCGAAAAAATACCATGTGCCGGTCGTGTTAACGCTGGGGACGCAATATGTCATCGCGGATGATCCGCAGGCATGGCGCGATTTCCTGCGGGATCACGTTTCGATTCTGGCGATGAATGAAGATGAAGGTTTTGCGCTGACCGGCCTGAAGGATCCGCTGATGGCGGCAGATAAAGCGCTGGACTGGGTGGATCTGGTGTTGTGTACCGCCGGGCCGAACGGCCTGTTTATGGCGAGTTATACCGAAGAAGCCTTTAAGCGCACGACTCAGCATCCGTTGCTGCCGGGCGCGATTGCCGAATTTAATCAGTACGAATTCAGCCGTGCTATGCGTCGTGAATGCTGCCAGGATCCGCTGAAGATTTATTCCCACATCGCGCCGTACATGGGCGGGCCGGAAAAAATTATGAATACCAATGGCGCAGGGGATGGTGCGCTGTCAGCACTGCTGCATGACATTGCGGCCAACGGTTTTCACCGTAATTCCGTGCCGAATTCCAGCAAACATTCCCGCGAGTATCTGACCTATTCCTCACTGGCGCAGGTGTGTAAATACGCCAACCGCGTGAGTTATCAGGTGCTGAACCAGCATTCTCCGCGCCTGACACGTGGTTTGCCGGAGCGTGAAGACAGTCTGGAAGAGAGTTACTGGGAAAGATAAACGTTGCCGGAAGTGAAGAGGGCGGGGATTAAATCTCCCGCCCTTTTTTTCAGCCTGACTGCACCTGATTTCTTCCCGATGTTTTCGCCCGATACAACGCGTCATCTACCCGTTTAAACAGGCTGGTAAAGTCTTCGCCGGTTTGGTACTGCACCACGCCGACGCTCACCGTCATTGATGGCAGATCCGGTTGGGCAAATCGTTCTACGGCTGAGCGCAGCGCTTCTGCCACATGCAATGCGCCTTCCAGACTGGTCAGCGGCAGCAAAATCAGAAACTCTTCACCACCCCAGCGGAACACGGTATCGCTTTCGCGGATCCCCGTTTCCAGCGTTCGCGCCAGCATCACCAGCGCATCATCGCCTTTGTTGTGACCATACTGATCGTTAATCGCTTTGAAGTGATCGGCATCGACCAGCATCAGACTGAAATTATGTGTCCGCTGCGGGTTTTGCGTCCGTGCATTCTCCACCAGTTGCATAAACTGCCGTCGGTTACCTAATCCGGTGAGCGGATCGCGCAGCGCGGCGTGTTCAAGTTCCTGCTCAAGGCGTTTCTGCTCGGTAATATCGTGAATAATGCACAGCATCAGCCGGACGCCATCCACGTCAACGGGACCGGCGTAGGTTTGCACATGTCGCAGATTGCCGTCTGCCAGTTTATGCACAAACGACAGCGGCTTATGTCCGCCGGGCAGACGGGCGATTTCATGCATCACCGGCAACACGTCCTGGCCCATCGCATTGATTTCCCAGGTATGCCTCATGCACATTTCATCGCGCGAATAACCATAGAATCGCGTCGCGGCCAGATTCGCATCCACAATCTGCCCGTTATTTTCAGGGTCGATCAGCAGCATCGGCGCGGTGTTAGTCTGGAAAAATCGCTCATAGAAACCGCCCTGGTCACGGCGGTAAGGTCTGGCCTCGCTCAGGAAAGAGCCGGGCACCGGAACGTTGGCCGCTGAGGTATGCGTTCCTTCAAACACGATAGCCGGTTCCTGGAAGCCGAACTGCGCTAACGACAGGCGACAACTGAGCGGAAATGCGCGGCCCTCTTTGTGGATGGTCCAGATTTCAATGACCTGATCGCCTTTCTTCAGATGCGGCAGATAGGACTCGAGGGATTGCAGGGAATGAACGGAGAACTGACCGTTGCGCAGGGGGCCAAGCAAGCTGTTTCCCGCAAGCTTTCTGGCCGCGGTATTGGCGAAAATAATTTGCTGGTTATGGACTGAGACAACCCAGACCGGCGTGCTCAAAATGTTCAACGTTTCCAGATGGGATAGCAACATCGCAGTACCGGTCAATTTTTGGCATAAAAAGAGAATACCGCGAAATGATCTGATTTGGTGTTTTTTATGTCGAGCAAGTTAAAGGGAAATTTGCGCAGGGAAGGGGCGGACGCAGCAAAAGTACTGCGCCCGGATTTCAGAATAAAATCAGATTGGGCAAAATGGTCGCTTTTCGTCTTCGGTCATGGTGTCTATATGCAGCATATCCACCATGCTGTTGGCAATTTCCCGCTCGCCCATCACCACGCGATTGGCGCCGCGCTCCATAATATAGGTGACTTCATCGTCATAATGCGCACGGGCGATAATCTCGATATTAGGCCGTTTGGTGCGGGCTGATGCCACAATTTCCCCGGCTTCGTAACCATTTGGAATCGTCACCAGCAGCCAGCGGGCGCAATCAAGTCGTGCCAGATCCATCACTTCCTGATTGGCGGCATTGCCCAGCACCGTACTGATTCCCTGATCGCGCAGTGCTTCAACACGCGGACGCGAATTCTCAATCACCACCAGCGGAATTCCGGCGGCCTGAAGCTTCTCCCCGAGCAGGCTGCCGACGCGACCATAACCGACCAGCAGCGCGTGATTACACAAATCGAACGGGATTTGCTTCTCGTCCTCCACGGCTTCTTCGATGCTCTGATCTTCAATGGTTTCCGTTTTCGCCAGATACTTTTCAAGCAACGTGAACAACAACGGGTTAAACATAATCGACAGAATGGCTCCCGCCAGCACCAGATTACGGCCATGCTCCGACAATAATCCCAGCGAAATCCCGAGGCCTGCAAGGATAAAGGCGAACTCACCAATTTGCGCCAGACTGACGGAAATCGTCAGCGCGGTGCGTTTGGAATGCCCGAACATTTTCACCAGCGCGAACGCGGCAATGGATTTTCCGAATACGATAATCGCCAGCGTCGCAATCACGGTCAGCGGTTCGCGCACCAGGATCATCGGGTCGAACAACATACCGACGGAGACGAAGAACAACACCGCGAACGCATCGCGCAGCGGTAACGTATCGTGCGCCGCACGCTGGCTGAGCTCAGATTCGTTGAGCACCATCCCCGCGAAGAATGCGCCCAGCGCAAATGACACATCAAAGAATTCTACTGCGCCGTAAGCGATGCCCAGCGCTAATGCCAGAACAGACAGCGTAAACAGTTCGCGTGAACCGGTGCTTGCGGTTTTGGCAAGGATCCACGGCACCACGCGGCGACCGACCACCATCATCAGCACCATGAACGCAATCACTTTACCGATGGTCACCGCCAGTCCGGTCAGCAGTTCAACCGGGCTGGAGTGATGACTTTCCAGCATGCCGCTGAACGCGGGCAGCAGAACCAATGTCAGCACCATCACCAGATCTTCCACAATCAGCCAGCCGATGGCGATTTGCCCGCGCTGGCTTTCAATCAGCTGTCTTTCTTCCAGCGCACGCAACAGCACCACGGTACTGGCGGTGGACAGACACAGCCCGAACACCAGTCCGGTCGCCAGATCCCAGCCCATCAGACTTGATAAACCCATCCCAAGCAGCGTCGCTACCGCGATTTGCGCTACAGCGCCGGGAATGGCTATCGACTTTACGGCGAGTAAATCTTTCAGAGAAAAATGCAGACCGACACCAAACATCAGCAGAATGACGCCGATTTCAGCCAGTTCCGGTGCCAGCGACGTGTCAGCCACGAAGCCGGGTGTAAAAGGGCCGGCCAGCACGCCAGCGGCGAGATAGCCCACCAGAGGAGATATTCGCAGGCGGTTGGCAAGCATCCCTAGCAGGAAAGCCAGTACCAGACCGCCAACGATGGTAGTGATGAGAGGCGTAGAATGATGCATTCAGACTCCTTCTGGTTATGCATGAAGCAAATATGTTGCTGATTGTTTCTAAGTCTATGGTAAAAATCGTTTCGGCGTTGGGGAATTTTGGCCTTTTTTATCAAAATCATCAGCAGACGATAAAAAGAATTCCAACGCAGGATTTAAATGGGTTTTATCAGGCAGATATCAAGAGAATAAGGGTTCAGACGCTGCCGATATTTAACTATCGGCAGCGGGAAGGAAAGGTTATAGGCTATTTGCGTTCAATATTTGGCAGGAATGCGGTCAGGATCCCAAGTAACGGCAGGAAGGCACAAATCTGATACACCAGTTCGATGCTGGTTTTATCCGCCACATAGCCGAGAACCGCTGCACCGAGCCCGCCCATACCAAAGGCCAGACCGAAGAACAGGCCGGAAACCATACCGACTTTGCCCGGCATCAGTTCCTGAGCAAACACCAGAATCGCTGAAAATGCTGAGGCCAGGATCACGCCGATAATCACGCTCAGCACGCTGGTCCACATCAGATTGGCATGCGGTAAAAGTAGGGTAAACGGCGCGACGCCCAGAATTGAGGCCCAGATGACGTATTTGCGCCCAATCCTATCGCCCACCGGCCCGCCGATAATGGTGCCCGCCGCGACGGCAAACAGGAATATGAACAGATGGATTTGCGCGTTTTGTACCGACACACCAAATTTATGAATCAGGTAAAAGGTGTAATAGCTGCTCAGGCTGGTCAGGTAGAAATACTTCGAGAACACCAGCACCAGCAGAATACCCAGCGACATCGCCACCGTTTTACGCGGCAGGACAGTGATATTGCTGTTCACCGGGCCCCGCTTTTTGGCGATCTGATTTTGCTGGCGATACCATTTGCTGATTTGCAGAAGCACCACAATGCCAAGCAAGGCCGCCAGCGAGAACCATGCGACGTTACCTTTTCCGTAAGGCGCGATGATCAGGGCGGCGAGCAACGGACCGAGTGAAGAACCAAAGTTGCCACCGACCTGGAACAGTGACTGCGCCAGCCCGTGACGTCCGCCGGAAGCCATGCGCGCCACGCGCGAAGACTCGGGATGGAACACCGAAGAACCTGTCCCGACCAGCGCCGCCGCCAGTAACACTACCGGGAAACTCTGCGCCACCGCCAGCAACAGCAAGCCGGAAAGCGTAAAGCCCATGCCAATCGGCAATGAATAAGGCTGCGGATGTTTGTCGGTGTAATAGCCGATCAGCGGCTGCAACAGCGATGCGGTTATCTGATACGTCAGGGTAATCAGCCCGATCTGCGTAAAGCTCAGGGAAAACTCGCTTTGCAGCAGCGGATAAATCGCCAGGATCAGCGACTGGATCATGTCATTGAGCAGGTGAGAAACGCTGATCGCCGCCAGAATAGAAAACGCAGTCTTTTTGACTGCGTCTTTCTGCGGGCTTTCAGGTTTTGCGGTTGTGTCGGTCATCGCAGGTAAACCTTTATTATTTTAGAAGTACAGGGTTCCGGTCTGTCAGTCGATTTTAGCGATATCAGCAAACTGGCCTTTGAGTAAACGGCAAAGATCACCCGCCGCCAGTTCAATATCAAGCCCGCGTTTACCGCCTGAAACATAAATCGTGGAAAATGTCTGTGCCGTACTGTCGATCACCGTCGGCAGCAGTTTTTTCTGACCCAGCGGACTGATGCCGCCGACCAGATATCCGGTGACGCGCTGTGCAATCGTCGGGTCTGCCATATCGGCTTTTTTGGCATTCAGGGCTTTAGCGATTTTTTTCAGATCCAGCTTCGAGGCCACCGGTGTGACGGCGACGGCCAGGTTTTTGGCATCACCGTTAAGCGATACGAGCAGCGTTTTATAAACCTGGCGCGCATCCAGCCCGAGTTTTTTTACGGCTTCATCGCCAAAATTCGTTTCATCGCTGCTGTGTTCGTAAGGGTGAAGGGTAAAGCTGACTTTGTTTTTTTCCAGGAGGATGACCGCGGGTGTCATGATTACCGCCTATTTTATTTTACTTTTTTGTTGGGAAAATCGTCATCAGCTCAATCTGATGAAAACAAACAATAAAGTATGATTACTGAGCGAGGATGAAATAGTAGAGCAATGAATGGTTATTGCCAAGACCCGCCGCAGATTGATACCCTGTGCCCGCCGGTGCTGTGCCTGTAAAGGCTGGTACTGAAGCTATAACTAATAAAATGAAATTCCTCTTTGACTGGCCGGCCTTAAAAACCGGCCATTTTTTTATCCTTTCAGCAGCTCAGGCAGATTCCCTTCTCCGTACAAATGCAGCGCACCGACTGCCACGACGTAGTTTCCCGCAGGCAAATCCAGCAGCTGTTTTTTCCAGCGCACATTTCGCTGATTCATCAGCACATCGTACAAATCACTGCTGAAGGTATTCGGCAACTGCTCAACCGCCAGTCCCGGTTTGGTGTCCAGCCACCAGCTGATCATGGTTTGCAGCAGGCGTGCGTTGGTGTGCCAGTGCGTCAGGGTATCCTCCAGCAGCCCCAGTCCGTCATCGGGAAGTTGCTGCAATAACGCAAACTGCTCCTCCGGCCCTTCAAGCTCAATGACCGGTGTTGCCTGCTCTTTGGCGGTGTGCAGCAGCTGATAATCAATGCCGTAATTTCCGCGCAGTCCGAGACGCTGCGCCTGTGTGGCCTGCAACATCAGCGCGACCTGCCAGGACGGCAGGGGATTGAGCGTCCACATCGACACACCCAGTTCTTCGCATAAACGTTCGACGTGCAGATATTGCGATTCAGGAAGGCGTTCGGCCAGCGGAGGAAATTCTCCGGTCATACTGAAAGGGGAATCGGTGCCGCTGATATCCGCCTCCACAATCAGCGCATCGGCTTTTTTCAGGCGGCGCAACAATTGCGCGGGCAGCGGTTGCATATCCTGCGTGCCCATATGAATGCTGCCGACCAGATGCAGATAGCGGTTGCCGGGAAGCCGGATATCAATGGCGGGATAGGAATACTCGACGGGGAACAGCCGGTGAAGCCAGCTGAATGCCCGGTTTAAGAAAGGCGCCATAATGCAGGGTCTCCCGAAAAATGAGAGACCATGCTAACGCGCCTGCGGTTTAGCGAACAGAGGAAACGTCTTGTTTTTTCGGCGTGTTTTTCATGGCTGTCCTTTTTCAGGTGAAAAGCGCAACAGACGGTTTGCGTTGGCCACCACCGTGATGGAAGACAGTGCCATCGCCGCACCCGCCACTATCGGGCTGAGCAGGGTTCCGGTCAGCGGATAAAGCACACCGGCGGCGATCGGGATACCAATCACGTTATACACAAAGGCACCCAGCAGGTTCTGCTTCATATTACGCAGCGTCGCCTGAGACATCGCCAGCGCATCGGCGACACCGTGAAGACTCGGGCGCATCAGCGTAATGGCGGCGGTTTCAATCGCCACATCGCTGCCGCCACCCATCGCAATGCCGACATCTGCCTGAGCCAGCGCCGGAGCATCATTAATGCCGTCGCCAATCATGGCGACCTGCTGCCCTTTGGCCTGCAAAGCTTTGATGGCGTCGGCTTTACCTTCCGGACGCACACCGGCAATCACCGTATCAATCCCCGCCTGTGCCGCAATAGCCTCTGCGGTACGCGGATTGTCACCGGTCAGCATCACCAGCTGATAACCCAGCTGATGCAGACGCTGCAATGCGCTGACGCTGTCTTCACGCAGCGGGTCACGCAGGGCAAACAGCGCCGCGATTTTCCCGCTGGCAGCCAGCAATACCGGCGTTGCACCTTCTCCGGCTAGTTTGTCCAGCAGGGCATCGGCTGCCTGAGTATCGACGCCGTTTTCCTGCATCAGCGCCTGATTACCCAGCAGCAGGGAATGTTCTTCTGCATCGCCACGCAAACCCAGCCCGCCAAGAGTGCGGAAATTCACAATGTCCGGGATATCCATTCCTTCTGCTTTTTCGACAATCGCCTGAGCCAGAGGATGATGCGAACCTTTTTCCAGCGCGGCGGCAAACCGTAAAGCCTGCTGTTCACTGAAACCGCTGAAGGTGTGAATGTCTGTCACTTTCGGCAGGCCTTCGGTCAGCGTCCCGGTTTTATCAAATACCAGCGTTGAAAGCGTACTGGCTTTTTGTAACGCATCGGCATCACGGACCAGAACCCCAAACTCCGCGGCACGTCCGACGCCGGCGGTAATCGACATTGGTGTCGCCAGACCAAGCGCACATGGACAGGCGATGATAAGCACCGTGGTGACGATCACCAGCGTATACATCAGCTGCGGTTGCGGGCCGAAGAAGTACCAGATGGCTCCGCTGAACAAAGCAATCAGCACCACCACCGGTACAAAGACGGCAGAGATTTTATCCGCCAGCTTGCCTATTTCAGGTTTACTGCTTTGGGCTTCACGCACCAGATTAATAATGCGCGAAAGGGTGGTCTGGCTGCCGATGGCATCCGCGCGGAACAGCACGCTGCCGTCTTTGACCAGCGTACCGGCATGCACTTTTTCACCTTGCGATTTCTGCCGGGGGATCGGTTCGCCGGTCAGCATCGCCTCATCCATCCAGGCTTCGCCACTTTGAATTTCGCCGTCAACGGGGACGCGGTCACCGGTCGTCAGGCGCAACGTCATACCTTGCTTAACGTCAGCCAGCGGCAGGGTTTTCTCTCCCTGTTCCGTAACTACACGTGCGGTTGGTGGGGTGAGATCCAGCAGGCGTTCGAGCGCCTGAGATGAACGCTGACGTCCGCGTTGTTCCAGCGCATGACCGAGGTTAATCAGACCAATAATCATCACGCTGGCTTCATAATAAAGATGCCGCGCCTGCATCGGGAACGCTTCCGGCCACAGACTGACCGCGAAGGAAAATATCCAGGCCGCGCCGGTACCGAGCGACACCAGCGTGTCCATATTGGCGCTGCCGTGCATCAGGCTTTTCCAGGCACTGCGGTAAAAATGGCCGCCCGCCACCACCATAATCAGCAAGGTCAGCAGGCCGACAATCAGCCAGCCAGTCTGGTTGCCAGCGGTCACCATCATTTCACCGCCGAGTAATCCCCATAACATCATCGGGATACCGGCGGCTAAGCCGAGAGCTGCCTGCCAGCTGAAGCGGATCATGCTTTTACGTGAGGTTTGTTGCTGGCGCTCACGACGTTTGGTTTCGTCGATAATAATTTCGGCGCCGTAACCGGCATGTTCAACGGCGGCGATCAGCGCATTCTGGTCGGCTTTACCGCTGACCAGCGCACTGCGTTCCGCCAGATTGACCCGCGCCCGTTCTACGCCGTTCACGCCTTCCAGCGCCTTTTGCACTTTACTGACGCAACTGGCGCAGCTCATCCCGCTGAGCAACAGCTGCACGCTGTCGTCTGTGGTATGTGGTGCCTGAGTTTCTGCCGGAACAGGTGACGCCGCCGCTGACAGGGGTTCCGGCAAAACTTTCGCCTTATCGGTCAGCGGCTCAGATTTTGGGGATGCGTCTTCCACCACCTGTGCTTCATAACCAGCGTTAACAACGGCATCGACCAGGCTCTGGCTGCTGACATCGCCTTTGACGATGGCTTTATCCAGAGAAACTTCAACGGCAGTGGTGCCTTCCACAGCTTCCAGCGCTTTACGCGTTGAAGCCACGCAGTGCCCGCAGGACAAGCCTTGCAGAGATAATACGGTCGTCGTCATGATGAATTTCCTCAGGGTTAACTTCACTAAGGACAGAGGATAAACCTTCCAGCAAGGGGAAGGTCAATACAATATTATGTTGATGCAAAAGGATTTTTATCAACGCTGTCCACAACGCGACCACACTTCGACTAAGGCCCGCATTTTGCGGGCTTTTCTTTGGGCAATAAAAAACCAGCCCGGAGGCTGGTTTTTTTAGTGCTCTACTCGCTATCTAAACCTAACTTGCTAGCAAGCCGATGTAATGCAGCTGTTGTCATGAACTCCTGAGCTCCTTCTGTGAATGCTGCCCAGTGGTTGCTAAGAAACCACGCAACGGCTTCCCTTTCTTCTTGTGACAGCTCCATGAATCTCCCTTTAGTTTCTGAGAGTTATGATTATCGAGGTACTTATTTAATGCAAATAGTTTCTGCTTTTCGTTTTAGTTAGGTTGATTTACATCCCTATGGAAAAAATCGACACAAAATCCATTCCGCCGCCAACGGGCAGGGGAGTATTCAGCACGCGAGCGCGGGGATCCGTAGGGGATCCTATGCGCAACATTTTGCAAAAATAAAATCAGCGGTCATTTCCTGCAATCCCTTGCGCCGCAAGGCTTCCCGAAGTTTCCCCAGTTTGCCAGGGGGCTAACCGCTCGGCGTTTTGATCCAGACGGAAAGCAAAGAGATCCAAATAAAAACAACCAGTTAAACAAAAGGTTAGTTGCGGGCTACCCGACGTTTTTTGCAAAACTTCGCAAAAGCTTGCGCCGTGTGCAAAACCAATGAAAGCGGAAAACCTCAGACGCCGCGCGGGCTGGCGGTAGGGTTTGCACAAAATTTCTTTTGCAAAATTTTTACGATCCAAATCGTGCAGGCGGGTGCGGTGTAGCGCCGTTTCCGTCTGGTATGCGCTTCCGCGTGCGGGTTTCTGCTGCGGCTGTGGGGCGTGGCTGGACGAACGAAAAGAAGGCCGAACAGTGTCGGCCTTTTGTTGCTGCGCTCAATGGTGGGCTTTACAGATCGTTTTACACGATGAGGATGAAATCAAGCTATCAGTGGGGCGTACTTCTTGCTAAGCGTATCGGTTTTACCGGCGATCGTAGTGAACTGACCAGCCTGCTGGCTTGCGCCGGTGCTGGGGTGGGTATGGCTGGCGACAAGCGTCGCCAGTTCGTTGACGACCGTCAGGGTATCGGTTAGCAAGGTGAGGACGTTGATTTCGTCAGTACCCAGTTTCACCACGGGCGCAATCAGCTGTTGTACTTGGGCGACGCTTCGGCGTATGCCGGTGATTTTCTCGGTAAGGGTTCCGCCGACCGAGATCGAAGCATTGCCGGTGATGTTGTCGTCCAGGTTAGCCCCGACCGCGCGATTGGCATTTTTACCGCATGACAGGGTCATATTGCCCGATGTGCCGATGCTGTAATCCCCCTCGCTGACATGAACAACGGCACCGGCCAGAAGTGTGGCCGTACCCAGTACGGTGGTTTTATCCGTGGCCTGGACGATGGTTTCGCGGGCTACCAGCGTGCGGGTTTCATCGTCGGCTGTGATTAACCGACTCATGGAGTTTTCCCGGATGGTCTGGTCTGTCTGGCGTTCCCAGTCACCGGCGACGGTTACGCGCTGTGATACGCCGTCACGCTGTTGTTGCAGCTGTTCACCAGGCTTAACTGATGGCAGGTTTTGCCCCTGCGGCATACTTTGGCGCACGAACGGCTTGTCCGGGCGGCCATCGGTAAAGCCCACTTCCACCAGCGTGCCGGGCGGCGGAAACTGAAACATCCCTGATTCGCTTCCGGCCATCGGTACCGGTAATGGCACGGCGGGATAAACCGCCGTATCGGCTGCGGGATTACCGTCTGCGTCAAGCAGCTGCAAATCGACGGCGTAGCGCGGTCGGAATGGGTCGGCAATATTTCCACTGCTGACGTTTTCACTCGGCGCCTCTACCCTGGCGAATTTTGGCAGATGCAGCCCTGAGGCGAGTTCCGGGAACGCGCCTTCCATCTGGCGTTGTACCGGTGTTTTTTGCAACGCCTGGCCGGTTGCTTTGTTGCGCGGTTGCCAAAATATCGCCATATCGTCGTTATCAAGACGCACCTGATTCAGCCGCTGGCCGTTCACCTCGGCGCCGGGGCGTAAACTTTGGATCATGGGAAGGGTCATGGAGTTGCCGCCCGCCGTTGCCTGGCTAAATTCGCCGGGAATTTTTACCGGCTTACCGGCAAACATACTGTGCTGGGCTGCGCCAACAAAGACGGCGCCGTCCGGCAGCTGGTACCAGAGGTAATCCGTGACAGAGAACGCACGGCCCAGATTCGCAAAAAGCTGGTATCCGGTACCGCTGTGGGTGAAATGGGGGATCGGTTTATCGGCATAATCGGCGCCTGTCGGCGGTGCAACCGTTAACCCGCTCTGTTCGCTAATCCAATCAGTAATCTGTCGAAGAGTCGGATGCTGGAATGAGCACGGCCACGGCTTATCAAAAATACCGATGAGTTCACGAACAAAAAGTCTTTGCGTGCCGTTCTCTGCGGGCTGCGACCTGACGACATAACCGGTAAACCAGCGCAGGACAAGCCCGTCGTAGCCAATGTCTAAGCGCACCATTTTGCCGGTGTAATCAATATCAGTTTGGGCCGTGATAAATCCCCGACCGCACGCATTTATCTCGAGCATCAGAGTGATGTCGACCAGGTGCACGGAATCGCTGGAAAGGTACAGGCGTTTTATTGGTTTCATGGCTCAGTTATCCCAGGGCATCATTCACAGGTTTTAAAACTTTCTGTTCAAACCAGCTCATTTTGTCTTTGTCTTCATCGGCGGATGCCGAACCGTTCGCCCCTGCTGCGCCGGTTTGCTTTGTGCTGGCCGTGGCGTTCGCCTTTCGTGCCTGGCGTTTTTCCGGGACGCTGCCTTTTTCGCGCAGGGTGAAACTGACCTGCCAGGCGAGAATGTCTTCCTGCGGTGTGGCATCAATTTGGCCGGTGAATGTGCCTTCGCGAAAGTTGATGGCCGTCGCCGTTTCGTTGGCGATTCGGTACGTTTTGAGGGCGCCGCTGGATTCGGTCGCCGAGGCAATTTGAAAAAGCCGCTGTAACACGGTCTGGTTATCGAAGGTGATCAGACCGGAGACGCGCAGCTCTTTGGCTTTAATACCTTGTTCGGCATTGGCTGTGCTGGACGTCTGCCCCGACTGGTCTTTTTCCTGAAACTGCATCGACGGCGAAACCAGCATGTTTTGCATCGCAATGCCTTCCCCATCAAGGGCGAGTAGCGTGGTCTGGCTCATGTAACATTTTCTCCAAATCGGCCAGGGAATCCCCGGTGAACATCATGGCGGCGGTATGCACGGCGGTAGTGAGTGGAATGTTTTTTAATATCTCGACGGCGCCGGTGTTGTGATTTCCGCTATGGGTAAAGGCCCACACTTTCGCGCTGGCTCCTTTGAGTTCTTCCAGTCCCTGACTCACGGCGGATAACAATCCGGCGCGGGCCTGGACAAAACCGGCCAGCTGTTGTTTCAATCCTGCTGTACTGGTGGTAACAGCGGCGGCCAGCTGCGCGGCGGCGATGCGCTGGGCATTTACGGCGGCTCTGTTCGTCGGTACAGAAAGAGGCGCAGCGGCGGGCAGGGCGTTGACTACTTTGGCAGGCAGCTGCATCTTTACGGCGCTTAACTCGGCAGCGGCTTTCGCCATTCTGCTGACCTGGGTAAATGCGGGCGCAGGAAAAACGGTGGCGAGACTGCTTAGTCCTTGCATAAATGCGTCATGCGTATTCTCGGCAATCATCAGGACGATCACATCACCATTGCCCCCGCTGGATGCCAGTTTTTTTGCGAGATAGCCCAGCGCATTGGCTGGGCTGAGATAACCGCCTGAGTCTGCCGATTGCCCCAGTCCATAAACCCACGGGTGCGCGGGAACCACGGCGCAGGACAGCGCAGCCATATCATCGGCTATCTGGATAATCGACTCTCGCCACATTACTGAGGTGCCTCAGGCCAGGTAATATCCGGTGCGGTCGATAAATCCAGGCGATTAAGGGCGACACGGTATTTTTTCCAGGCTTTTAGCGTCGCCAGTTCTTCGTCTGTGACATCGTCAACGTCGACGGCATCTTGTAGCGGTGCAATAGCGATAGCGGCTTGTGCCAGCAATGCACTTTTATGCTGCTCCGCTACATCAGTTGCCACCGGCTCAAACTTAATAAATTTACCGTCCTGATAGCTGTAGGTCTGCTCTGCGATATCAGACGGCAATTTTTTTGCCGAAATCTCATAAATGCTGACGCCTTCGGATAACGTCATAAAGTTTGGATCCGCCGCCCAGGTGTTAATAAACCCGTCTGTACCAACGGCAATAAAGTAATTTTTCCCTTTCCACTCCTGATCGCGCACCGTGTACCAGTCCAGGCCAGTTTCATCTTCAAAATAGAGAACGGGCAAAGGAATGCCTTCTTCTAATACCTGCTTAGAAATTTTAATATTTCTGAATGTAATCATCTTAGTTTCCTACCTGACGCCAGCCGCCGCTGGCCGTTCTGACCATTAATGCGCGGTAATATTTGCCCATCGTGCGGGCATCCCCTAAATCAACCCGGTTCTTAATGCCCGTCATAAAACAGCCGGTCGGCGCTTCCCAATCGGCCTGTGCAGTAAAAGAGGCATTCTCAAGTGCCTGACTCCCGCGCTGTACGTCGTAGACATAGCGGTTATTACCGTAGGCATAAATATCATTACGTAAATCGCTATTCGCCCAATTGCGAGTCGCTGCAATTTCGTTGTTTAACTGCTCTTTGGTGGGCAGGGCAATAACGGCATTGCTGGACAGGTGACGCATATAGGGGCTAGCAGCATCGCCAGAAGCAAATCCAGCCCAGCTGGCACCATCTCGCATTAAAAATCTGTCATCGGATTCATATTTTGTATACGAGTCGCGCTGCGGTGGCGGAAATTTAGTGGTGTAAACCTCCCCCATGTCGGAGGCATCTACCTGAATTTTGACCTTCGCCCCCGTCCAGCCGATATAGACTTTATTAGTCTGCATACCTACACCGCCGCCTTGCTGAACGGCGGCAAAATTCCCAACATTCCCCAGCCCGACATTCGAGTTGGTGAGATTAATGTCTTTTGTGCCATCAAAGGCCACACCTGCAATTTTTCGCGCCGTGGCTAGTTTGGTTGCCGCCACAGCTGTGCCATTACTCGGCAATCCACCCAGATTTTTTAATGCTTCGGTTGCAGTTTTTGCACCGGTGCCACCGCTGGAAATAGGCAATGCGGTGGTTAGTGTCAGGCCATACGCCCCGGTAACTTCCAGACCGCCGTCCATCACCCAGTTATCCGCCGTGCCATTCGTCACGTTTGACGCTCTTTTTCGCAGGATCCACCTGCCGTTAGTGGTATCCCAAAAACCGAAATTGCCCGCGCCTGAATAGTTCACAGAGATCAACGGATGCGCAGCATCTGACGAGCTGAATTCACACGCACCATCATGGCGGCTGAATCTCACTAATCCTTTAAATTCGGTGTCACCAGCAAATGTCGCATTGCCGCTATCACCATCTAAGGTGATAGCGGATTTAACCACTCCAGCATCATTTCTGGCATTGAGAAATAACCTTCCGCCACCGGTGGTGTTGTACTGAAAACTCACCCCTGCGAGAATGCGACCGTATGGATCACCCGCCGCTGTTGTCAGGCGGGCGGCAATATCGCCAACTCCGATCACTGAGCCAGGTCGCACCCCCTCCACCTGATCAAGCCGGTTATAAGTGGTGTATGCTGAAAACGAATCTGCTCTGGAGATCAGTTGTCGATAACTTGCGATGTTTTCCCGTTGTGTTAGTGAGCCGGAAAATACCGCAGAGGTACCTTTGATTTCGCCAGTAAGCACGCCGCCAGTTGAAGCAAGTGCGCCCACGTCCGCCGGTGTTAGGATAAGGTCTGCTGTCAGCGGCTTTTTATTCACCGTGCGCGTTTTCGGCACGCCGTTTAAGTTATTCAGCGCTATGGCTGGATCAGCGATATCGGTGAGGTTTTTATCCCTGCGCAGATATTGGCTGCTGCCCTTTGGACGTAAGTCTGTGATAACGCCGTTCGCGTCGATACTCGCCAGGGCAAAGACATAGTGCGCAATGCCGTTGGTGGTGTAGTCGGCAAGCGTGGCCGCAACGGTGAATTTAATGTCCGTTTTAAACGCGCTGGTCAGCGTGCCCTGGTAGCTGACGTCTGCCCAGACTTTGGTCGGCTTGGTCGACACGGCAACGTTTTGATTTGCCGCCAGCGACGCACGAAGCCCGCCCACATAGCCTAAACCCTTGGTCACAAAATACTGGGTGCCGGTTTTTGCCACTAAAAAGCCGTTATCGAAAAACGCACCGGCGCCGTAAATATCCAGCGCGTTCAGGCGATCGGCTTCATCCATCCCGGCCAGGCGGGCGGTAAAATCAATCTGCCACGTCTCTGCCGGGGTGGTGATGCTCGTCGCTGTCTGTGCGCCGCTGTATTCCATCAGCATTGAGCGCACCAGGACGTTGCCCTGTTGACCGCTGGCATTTTTGACTTTGCGCTGCGTCGGGGCGTGAATGATCATGGCGAGCGTGCCGCTGGCCTTATTAACCAGCCCAATCCAATTGAAGTCAAAATCCCCCACGTCGGCGCCCAGCGTGACCGAATACACCACGGCGTTGGTATTCACTACACCGGTTTTGCCCACGGCCTGACGATACACAATCTTATCGGCGGCGGGGATGCCTTCGGTGTTGCTGATAGGTTTTGTAACGTCCAGACCCGGCACGTTCGCAAAAATAAATTCGTCGAGCGTGACGGCTTTATTATCGACCGCTTGCTGCGCTTTCCACTGGGTAAACGCTTTGGTAATGACAGCTTGTGACATGTTGTTCCCCTACAAACTCGCGCTATACGTTGCGCTTAATTCGGTGTTGATGTCGCCCAGGCTGGCCGGGTAACAAATATATTCACCCTGATACCAACCGATGTTGATATGCAGGGGCAGCGAGGTGATCACCTCAAACTGATAGCGTCGGCAGGTGCGGCCATATTTGCGGATAATCTCTAAAAGGAGATCGCTGTTATCCGCAACCTGGCTATCAGTCACCCGCACGACGATGACGTCCCAGTCAAGCCCGTCCTGACGCTCCAGCAATTCGACATAGCCAATGCCCAGGCGGCTGAATATGGCGATAAACCCGGCAACCTCCCCGGCGTCTTGAGCATTGATGAAGGCGAAATTCACACGCTTGCGGTAGAGGCTCAACGGCTCCCCGTTAAACCGGGTGATGTCGCGTTCCCAGGCAAGCAGGTTTAACAGCGGTTCGGCACAGGTGAGCGGGTCAAACTGTTTGAGCGGCCAGGTTACCCACTCGTAAACCTGTGACCAAAAGCGGACGCTTGCCCGGAGTAATTTCGCGGGTTCGCCTGCATCCATCCATGACGGCAGTTTCAGGCTTTTAAGCTGGGTCAGGAAATCAGTCATTGCGGATCTCCACGGTCAGCCCGGCCAGACGCGGGACGGAAAGTTCGCTGATAATGTCGGCCAATGAAAAACTCAGCGAGTCGATAACCGGAAACGTTTTATGTAATTCGCGGCCCAGATTGGAAAAAGAGAAGCGAGCGTAAGGCCAGGTCTTTTTGACCTCATAGTTGGCATTTTCCCGAAAGGCGCAGCGGATCAAGTTGGTCACACCGGATTGCAGTTCGGCCAGTTCTTCCGCCGTCATGTTCTCTTTACTCAGCACATACACCGTCACGGCCAGCGTGTGCGTAGTGTCAGGCATGGCGAAACACTGCAAATCATCGCCGTGGCCGTGGTGGCCCTGGCTGTTGATGTAGTCATTCACCGCGTCGATAAAGGGCTGCGACGTCTCGCCGCTGTCGAGCAGCAAATAGGCGTTGGCGGTACCGGGGCCGCGCGGGGCATCGTGCAAAAAGAAAATGCGATCCACGCTCAGGCCCACCACGCTGGCAATCATGCTGCGGTAAATGGCGTCCGTGTGGTAGTTGCCCACCAGGTTAAACTGGTTGCGGGTTCGGTCGCGCAGCTCGTCGTCGGTTTCTTCATCGGCGCCCGGCGTGGTCAGCCAGTCATCTTCATTGACCACGCTGGCGATACCGGCCACGGCGATCGGCAAAATGCGGTAATAGCCCGGTGCGAGGTTGTAACCCGTTCCGTTACCCGTGGCGGTGACGTCGATTAAGCCGCTTTCAACACCGGCTGGCAGGGTAACGTCGCGGTTCACACTCAACCCATACACCACGCCGTTGATGCGCTCCGTCTGGATAAGTGTTCCCGCGTTAATGGTCACGGCATTGGCGGCGGTGGTTTTGTAAAAACGGATGACGCCCGCCGCCGCGCTGGCCGGTTTGGCTTCGATGTTCACCGCCCAGGCGAGAAGGCGCAGCATCGGGCCGGTGGCCGTCGCGACAAACATATTGGTTAACACGACCTGGACTAACACGTCTTTCAGCCACAGCACCGGCGTGCTGACGATTTTTTGAATAAGCCGCCAGAACGGGGACATGCGCGACGTATTGGTCACATAATTTTCATCTTTTACGATGGCTTTAAATTCCGTGTCGATTTCGGCTTCGGTGGTCGGCATCCCGCTGTCGCGCAATACCTGCTCAAAATCAACGGTCGGTTTCTCAGTCATAGTTCATTCCCTGGCTAACCTGGCCGAAATCGTAGGTTTCGGCAGTGATGTAAAGGCGCGACAAGCTTTCTTCGGTGATCACAATCGTGCCGGGTATCAGGCGGGTGTCACTTTCTACCAGCAAGGTCAGCTGCGTGAGGACGTCGCCGCGCATGGTCGGGCTGCGTTCGCCTATCAGTTTGGCGGTGATGCCGCTTTCTAAGATGCTGTGAATAATGTCCTGGCCGATGCTGACGCGGTTGTTGCACAGCTGCGGCTCGTTGCCGCTGTCGAGCGTGAAATCCCGGCCAGTAATCAGCAAATCAATGTAAATCGGGGTGTCGCTCATCCTGCGTTCATCTCCTGCCATTCGGCCAGCTGGCCGGGGGTAATGCCGTTCGGCGCGTTGATGTAGGTATCACCCCACGTTTTGCGGCTGTCGACGACGGTTTTGCTGTCGGATTTAACCTGGCTCATCAGCCCTTCGCGCGGGACGACCGAACCGACTTTGTTCCCGGATAATAGGTTTTCACCCCCGGCCAGCTTGGGCGGCTTGGCTCTGTCAGCTGTGGCCGCCGCCAGCGCAGGGGCGGGCAGTTCTGTGGGAAGCGGGGCCGACATCAGCGACGGTGCACGGACTGCCGGGACATTCACCTGCGGCAGCGTTGACACTGGCGGCGGCAAATTTACTGCGGCAGACGGGACGGCCACCGGCTGCGGCGGCAGGCTGATACCCGGTGAGGGGACGGCGCCCGCTTGTGTGGGTACCTTCGCGTTCGTCGCCGGTGTCTCGACGGTTTTCAGGTCGATATTGACGCCGGGGATTTTGTTTAGCTTTTCGACTATCCAGTTATAAGTCGATGCAAAGGTATTTTTCAGCACGTCAAACAGCTTGTTGAAGACGCTGCCGATGGCCTCGGAAAACCCTTCGAACGCGGCGACCGGGGACAGGCCGGTAAAGAATTGCACTACGGCGTCCCAGCCCTGGGCGATGGCATCCCACACGACGGCAAAGACCTGGCCGACTTTTTCGGCTGTCTCCATCACCCAGGCAAATGCGGCGGTTTCCATCACGGCGGCTTTCAGCTCATCCCAGTGCGTGACCACGTACCAGATACCCACGGCCAGCGCGGCCAGTGCGGCAATGATTAAGGTGATCGGGCTGGTCAAAATCTGCATCGCCACCCCGGCGAACATCGTCGCGGCGCCGTAAATGCGCATAGCAATGGCCCCGGCTTTCAGGACGGCATTCCAGGCAAACAGGGCCATGCGGCAGACGCCCGTCCAGACCGCCAGTAATTTGGACTGGATCCACAGACCGGCCAGACCGATACGGGTAGTAATCAGGGAGGGGCGCAGTAAATTCAGCGTCCAGGTGAGCGCCTTCCAGGCGAGGCCCAGCACTTTGGCGATACCGGTCAGCCCCATCATGGTGAAGCCAAACACGCCCATCACGATGTTTGCAGCGGCGCCGACCAGGCCAAAGGACAACACGGCAAGCGTGATGTAACCCAGCCAGCGGGCGATGTTCGGGAACATATCCAGCCAGCGGGCAAACTTCGCGCCCACGTCGGCCACGCGGTTAATCAGCGGGGTGAGGATAGGGAGTAAGGTGTTACCAATGGCGACGCGAATCGCATAAAAAGACGCGGTGATCCGCTCCCAGGGTTTCGCCATTTTGGCGGCCATTTCCTCGGCCCGCTTCATGCCGTCATTGCGGCCCAGTGCGCTGATGCTCTTATTGAGAATGTTTTGCTGGCCGTACAGTTTTTTAATCACGTCGGCCCCGCCGCCGAACGCGGCGTCTAACGCCTGCTGGGCCTTGACGTTGCCTTCAATGCTCTGGCCGTATTTGTCTTGCAGCTTTTGCAGAATATCGCCCATTGGCAGCATCTTGCCGGTGGCGTCGACAAAGCTCATGCCCAGCTTTTCGGCAGCGGCGGGCGCACTGCGGAGGAACTGCTCATAAATGCCGCTGGATTCGGTGCCCAGCGTGCGCGACAAGGTGCCCAGCACGGCGAACTGTTCGTCCATGCTGACGCCAAAGTCAGCCCCGGCATTTTTGGTGCCTTCGATAAGCTCCTGCATGGTCTGCATTTTCACGCCAAAGTTTTGCACCATGTACGCCGTTTTCCCCGCCAGTTCTTCGGCAAAACGCACGTGTCCCAGGCTGGACAGGTCACTGTTAAAACGCGCGGCCATCGCGCTGATGTATTCCCCGGCTTCCTCGCCGCTGGCTTTAACCCCTGCGGCCAGCGTGTTGGCGGCCAGCGTCACGCGCGGCAAGTCCTGGTCAGCAAGCCCGGCCATTGCGCCTTTGATCGCATAGCTTGAATTGACCACGTCGACCGCGCTTTTGCCGTAGCGGATACTGAATTTAAGCGCCGAGCTTGACAGCTTATCGAGCGTGTCTTGTGCCACGCCTTTGGTACCAATCTCCGAAAGCGCCGCATTCATTTCATACGCCGGGCCGACTACGCCCTGGATAGACTGGGCGACCGCCCAGACGGCGGCGGCCCCGATACCGATTTTTTGAAATGACGCCTGCGATTTTTCGGCGAAGCCGGTCAGCGACGCCTGCGCGGTTTTTAACGGTCGCGTCAGTTTGTCGATTAGGCTCAATGTAAAATCTAAATGGCTCATCTCAATTTCCGTTTAAGGCTATCGCGATCCCCTCCGCCGTTTTATAGGCTTTGGTCTGCGCGAAATACTCGTCAAGCCACAACGCGCGGGCGAGACTTTCTTCGGTATCGTCTTCGTGGGGGAGGTAATAGCGGCGCAGCGTCAGGTACTGTTCCAGCGCATTGGCGCGGATGGCCGCTACCCGCGCCTTTAGTTTTTTATTTCAATCTCAACCTGCGGCGAGTAAATCGAATTCACCTTATCGGCGATTTGCAGCTCAACGCCCGGATAGTCGTCAAGCAGCTGCGTGAGCGCGGCCTTTGAGTCCGGCGACACTATGCGGCCCAGATAGGTGACCATGGGCGCCATTTTGTTGGTCTGGGTGACTTCATTCATCAAGCCATTAAACGCGGTCTTGTTTGGCTCAAAGGTCAGCGGGACACCGGCCACGGTCATGGTGATGGTTTTATTTTTTGGGATGCTCATTGTTCTAATTCCTTACGTTCTCGGATGATGCCCACCAGGGCGTTATGTCGTGCGGCGCAGTCGGTATACAGCTGAAAATACCGTGTCAGCGCCGCGTTAAAGTCAGTGCCGGTTTTGCCCGCCAGTCGAGGCAGGTTGACCGGGCACAGGGTCAGCTGGTTTTCCTGATAGGGTTCGCTCGGCGCGTTCAACGCCCTGGTTGAACACCCGGACAGACTCATCAGTAGCGCAGACGTTGCTAAACACCGGCTTAATAATTTCCGTGCGGATTTCCCGCTCGGTGTGAATTTCATTGGCTTTCAGCTCCGACAATTTGTTTTCTAACGCCTGGCCGGATTGCCGGGTTGTCTCGGTAACAATCAGGCGGGTTTTTTCTGCTGACTGGTTAGCGGCCAGTTCGTTTTTTGCATCGTGCCAGCCGTGCGCTATCCAACCGCAAAAGGCCCCGCCTAACATGAGATATAAATAAAACAACATATCGCGCCACATCAGCGCATGCCGTTATGTTCAAGGCTGAAATGGTTGCCATCCGGGTTGGTCTTGAAGCGACCGCCCCAGCTCCCGCCCAGGCTTTCCCAATACTCGCCCAGCGGCGTGAATGCGCGGCTGTCGGTCTGCCAGACGCCGCCGATAAACAGATTAAAATCCACGGCCAGACGCTGGGTGTGCAGGCTGTTGGCGATACCGGCGCCGCTTTTCGCGTTCAGCTTTGCCTGTTCCGGCGTGCGATAGGCTTCGCCGAACGTCAGGGCGTAGCCGTTGGCATCGGCCCAGGCGATCAACTTGCCCACCATGCGGGTGAACTGCTGTTGTTTTTGGCTCAGTGTCATGGGTTCTCGCCCCTCTTTTTAGCCAGCCGGTGGTCTAGCCAGCGTTTGAAATACTCTTCGATGATCGCGCTGCCCAAAATGCCCAGCCCGCACGCGATGCCGATCACCGCCAGTTCAGGCATGTTTTCGAATTGCAGCAGGGCAATCCCGGCGATCGGTGCGACCGCCGACCCTAAAATTATCCGGCCCAGCAAGGTGCGCACCGTAATGCGCTCGTTGCTGACCATGAGTTGCCCCAGCCCAATGACCGCGCCAATTAACAGCAGCTTGGTCAGGAGTGAGGTTTCACCGTTTGGCATTGCGTTATCCTTTCAAGTCGCGCGTGTCGCGGGCTGACAGATAAGGCACGCCGTCGATCGCGACAAAGTCCGGGCTGGTGACCATGAATTTGATTTTCTTCGTGGTCTTGCTGGCCTCAGACGGGGCGATGTTGACCAGGTCGGACAGCGTCGGGACGCAGCCAAACACCTCGATTTTTTCCTCTTCGTCGCCCACGTTGGCGTAGAACAAGAAGTCTTTTTCCGCGATGTCACGCCACGAACCCGCCGCACGTGCCACGGCGGTGAATTTCTTGAAGTTCAGGGAGTCGACTTCGATTTCGACGTCTGCCGTGACTGAACCTTTGACGTGGCCGTTGGGTACGCCGCGCGTTTGCACGGCGGTGCTGTTGTCGGTGATGGTCACCGTGGCGTTTTCGACGTGGATCATGACGCTGTCATAGTTCACGTCGAACGAACCGCCGCTAATGCGTTCTGTCATGGGTTAGCTCTCCAGTGAGGTGTCGAGTTCGATACTCACGCCGATTTCTTTCGCGCTTTCGTACGGTCGCACTACGATAAAAATTTGCACCTTGACGCTGCTCGACCAGGTGATGCTGATGTCTCCGTCTTTCGGCGGTTTGACTTCGCCCGGAAACTCCACCCCGTTGATTTGGGTGGTGATCGCCATATCGCGCAGCGGCTTGCCGAAGTACGTCACGTGGGCGGCGATGCTGCCCGGCGTGCTGTTGAGCGAACGGTCGGCGATTTTCGGGATAGCCCGCAAACGCACCTTGCGAGACGCTTTATCGACGATGCGCACGTTTTCAATGGTCTGGTAGTCACCGCCTTCCACGTCCAGCGTGCGACCGTCCGACCAGTAAATGCCGTCGAAATCGTGGTACCACATCGGCACGCTGAACCGGTTGGCTTCCAGCGCTTGCAGCACGGCCAAATCAATCTCTACGCCGGTGCCGTCTTTGGGCAGGCTGTCGCTGCCGAGCGCGGTCACCGCACCCGTCGCCACGCGGGCGGGGCTGTCGGCGATGGTCACCGAACGGTTGCACAGGCGACCAGCAAGAACGCCGGGTTCACTCCCCCACAAGCGCGGTACCAGCTGGACGCCGGGAGAGGCGATCCCTTCTTGCAGCAAGGCCATGCGGGTGAGGTAGTCGGCCCACGTTTCAGCAGACTGCGGCCCGCCCACGGACAGCGCGAACCACACGAAACGCCCGTATTTGGCTTGCAGGGTGGATCGCATTTCCGTAGCCCGGTTGATGGTGGCCGGTGTTTCGGTATCGAATGCCAGGACAACGCCTTCGACCGATGCCACGTTCTGCCCGGCCTGAATGGCGGCCATCCAGTCGGCATCCGGCGTGTAGTCTTCTGCCTCGGTATCGGGTGCCGCCAGTACGTGAACGAAGGCGAACCAGTTTTGACCGGCGTTGTTCGCAGCGGCGGCAACCAGGGATTTCAGCAGGCTGGCGTTATCGCCCAGGGCTTTATCCAGATCGCTGCCGGTGTTTAACGCCTGGGTTTTCCCGACGTTGGTTGTGCCGTAGCCGACATACAGGACGACGCGCTCGACGTCGGTCGTGGTGCCGTTGAAGCGGTTAATCTGACTGACGTTGACATTAGGCCAGGTCATGATGGTTACTCCGTGATGTCCTGCGCGTTGACGTCCCAGCCGAAGCCGATCGCCTGCAATTGCCGCGCAAGTATTTTGTTGAATTCATCGTTGCTTACGCCTAAAAACACGCGGCCAGGTAAATCAATCGTCCAGGTGCGTTTTGACGGTGTGCCCCGTAATTTTTTAATCAGCAGCCCCGCCTGGGCCATGCTCATGGTTTCCATGATTTTCTTGCTGGATGGCTTCACCCAGCGTTTTCCCTGGCGAACTTTGTAGCCCAGCGCGCGCAGCTTTTTAGCCTGTCGCGGCAGCGCGGGCCGGTTGGCCTGCGGCTTTCGCGGGGCCTTATCGGCGCTCATGGTGGTACGGGTGCCGTTTTGCTGCGCCGCACCGACCACGCCTGCCGCAATGGGCTTCGTCCCGTTGCGGTAATTCCCGCCCTTGAGGTAAATCCTGACGCCCTGAATTTCGGGCATTTCACGCACGGCCAGCAGTTTAGGCAGGCCGCGCAGCATCTTGCCCTTGCCGCGTTTTCGCGGTGACCAGGGCGTACCGTCCGGGTTCGCCTGATTCCGCTGGTTGCGTTTGGACGCCACGATGATGCCGAGTTTGGCGATACGCCATAAAAGGCGCTGGCGTTTCTTCGGCGGTAAATCAGCGGCGGCCAGTGCCGCACGCAGGTTTTGCAACTGACGTTTATTCAGTTCACCGCGGATCACGATTCACCCGCGTGCTGCGTCACTATCTCGGCCTCTGTCGCTGTCCAGACTTCGGCGCCGACCAGCTCCCAGCGCTCACCCTTGAACGGTATCGCTCCGGTGTTGCTGGGTTTGATGATGATCGGGTCAGCCAGGGCGACCACGATGTCCAAAATGCACGAACCTTCATCGTCAAACTCCGGGTCGACCGTGGGGTCGGGAAGATTTAACTGTCCGTGCAGTTCGTTGGCGTACTCATCAATCCACGCCAACACCAGGGCATACACCACGCCGGGCGAAAAACGCCGGTAAGGGAAGTTGTCCCAGGATAAATGCGCGTTGTATCGCAATATCCCGATGCGCCTTTGCCCCAGTCCCAGCGCTTTGGCGTTGCGGCTGATCTCGCAATCGTCCATCGCGCTTTCAAACATCTGCATGGCCTCCGGGGGCAGGTTCGCGGTAATGAATGCGGTCAGGCTCTCCAACTGGCTCATATCAGATGCACCCCGACGCGCGGCAGCTGCAACATGTTGCGCATGACGTAAGCCGCCTCGGCCAGCAGGTTGGCGCGGGTGTCGGTGCTTTCCTGTCCCGGATGCGATTCACGGCGTCCGATGGTGGCGAACTCCCCCAGCAAATCAGCTTTCGCCCTGGCATAGACGGCCTTTTTGTACTGCGCCGTCAGCTGATTTTCATCGCCCAGCGTTGCACCGGGCACGTCCTTAGCCTTGGCGTTTCCCTTGCCTGTCCAGTAGGTGACCACGTCGCCCAGCGTGTCGTTGACCTCAGCAATGGCGGCCAGTACCGCCACGCCTGCAATCTCTGGCGGCAGGTCGGCGGGCAGGGTGCGCGATTTCTGAAACTCGGCGAGGTTCAAATCGGGCCAGAACGCCACGCCGTTGGTGATCGTGTCGTTCTGATACGTCACCGGCGTGCCGCTGATGCTGAAACTTGGGGCGCTCATCGGGTACACCTCTAAAAATGTGAGAAGCGGGCTAACGGTTTCCACGGCCAAAAAGCTTTACGGGCTTTATGCCTCCACCGCGCCCGCCCCGGCTAGCGGTAGTCGTTACTGCGCGACCAGGCTGTTAATGCGGGCCTGAATTTTCACGCGCATGGTTTTTACACCGGCGTTTCGGTTGAACTTTTCCGCCTGGGCGAGCAGGGCGTCGGCCTGTTCCAGCGTGTCGACGTCTTCCACGGCGGTGGCTCGCGGCGTGCCGTTCTCGTCGCGCAACATGTACAGCCCGGCGAACTTGAACCATTTGGCGTTGATGTCTTCATGCAACCGCCACTTGTCGCGGATGTTGTTAAACGTCCGGGTGAAGTAGGGTTCCAGGCTGTGACCGGCCTCTGCCTCGGTGATGGCCCATTCCATAACGGTATCGGCCACGAACGCCGGTAAGGTGCTTTTGAAGTTGTCAGGCATGGCCTGACCTTCGGCGATGGCCGCGTCTGCCCAGTCCAGCGCCTTTTCCATTTCCCCGGTGTCAAACAGCCAGATCACGCAGTACACCAGGGCCGGATTTGCATAACGCTTATCACCGGCGAGGTAGGCTTCTACGGTCGGCAACCAGCGCGGCAGCAGGTGATCGCGCTTGAACTCGACGCGGTCTTCTGTGCGCGGCAGGCTGCGCAGCTGCGTGACGTCGCTTTGCAGTTCCAGCTTTTGCAGGTGGAAACTGACCGGCGAAGCGGTGAGCGCTTCGCGGTTGTCCAGCGCTTTGGCGGCCTTAACCTGCGCACGGTGGCGTTGACACGGGGACATGGCCATCGCGTTACTCTCCGTTGGTTTCTGGTGGGGTGACCGGTTCCGCCAACGTGATTTTGTCGAAGGCGGCATACAGTTCATCGTGCTCTACGGCGTAACCTTCCATGCGCAGATAGCTGTTTTCGAACTGCTTGCGGTCGTCGCTCCAGTCGGCTTTACGCTTGCGGGTACCGGCCTGCGTATAGATATGCAGGTTATCCAGCGTGGTGATGATCAAACGGCCTTCTGGCATAAACGGCGGGGTGTAAACGTCCAGCCCGGCAATCTGGCGGTTCATCAGCTGCGCGGCGACTTTCTCAGTCGGACGGTCGACCATGTTCATCATGGTGGTGGCGTCTTTACCGATAAGGTCACCGGAAATCAGCACGCACAGGCGCGGATCATTACGGAATTGTTCCAGAATGCAGGCGTGAAGCAGGTCAGTGACCGCCGCGTCTAAAGACACGAAATCGGCGCCGGTGCCGCCCAGGGTGACGGTGTCGGCAATAATCTGGGCCGGTGTGCGGTCTTTGACGATTTTGTGCCAGCCGATGTTGACGTCTTCGCCGTTCGGGTTTTTCTCCGGGTCGGTGTCTTCGGCAACGCTTACACCGTTAAAGGCGACGCGCAGCATGTCGAGGGCAAAGGATTCATTGCTGAATGCCTGGATGCGCTGGAAGAATTCGTCTTCGCTGCCGGAGTTTGCCCAGTTGGTCAGGGTGTTGTAATCCAGATACGAGCCGGAATCCGTTTCTGCGAGTTTGTATTCGTTACCGTCTACGCCCAGTGGACGGCTAAAACGGCCATTTTTCTTACGACCGGTATAAATGCCCGGCTTACCGGTGCTGATAACCTGGCCGGTGGTCTGGCTGACGTCGGTGACGTTAATCAGGCGCAGGAAATCCGAGCGCTCAAGCAGGGCATCGCGCAGGGCGGTTTCTTTTGGCGGCGTGATCGCGAAAAATTTCGCGGTGTCACGCACGCCGTATGATTTCGCCAGGGCAGCGGTAAACTTGAGAAGACGCTCCTCCGCCTGGGAAGATAATTGCTGACTGTGGTGCATGGTGTTTTCCTTAAAAACAGGGGCTAAACGGCTTAAACCAGTTCGCGGGGTTTGTTACTGCCGCCCGGCGCATTGCCCGGACGTCGCGTTCCGCCGCTTTCCTGCGCTGACAGCTTCGTCATGACGTCTGTCAACTGGGCAGAGAACTGGGTAAACACATCAGCAGGCGTGCGGGGTTTATCAGCCTTCCGGCGCTGTGCGCTGAACTGACGACGTTCACGGCGGGATGTTTTCACCGGTTTGGAACCGACGTTAAACGCCTTCATGGCTTTCACCAGATTGGCTTTCGCAACGGTAAATTCTGCCGCTTTGACTTCGTCTTCCGGGTTCTCGGCAACGTCTTGGGCCAGTTCTGCTACCTGTTCGGCGGCATCCGCGATATTTTCGGCAACGTCGGCGACTTCGTCGGCGGCCAGTTCCGGGGTATCTGCGTCGGTGTTTTCACCTTCGGCAGCTGCCTGGCCGTCTTGCATCATTTTGAGCATTTGTTCTAAGAGGGCTTTTAACTCATCCATCTTTTGTTCCTCGCCCTCGGTGGGCTTGTTGGTTTCAGTGTCGGTATTGGGTTCTGGCGTTGGCGTAAACTCTTTGCGGGAGGAAAATAACTTCGCCCATAAAGAGGATTCTTTCTTTTCAGCCTTATTATTCTTTAACGTGCCGAGGCTGAACGTTTCTAAACTTCCGCGCGCGGCATCTTTTTCTTCGCCCGCTAAAATGAACTTTAATTTTTCCGTCCCCAGACTGGCGGGAATATCCGTTACAGCAAGGCCGAATAAATATTCTTTACCACTCCCTGCGAAGTCAGAAATAAACTCAGCGGAGGTAAATAACTTTTGCCCCATCCGGTTGGCGTCGATTAAAAACTGATTCGGAATGAGCTGGGCGTAAAGCTTGGTGACGTCGCCCTCGTTTTCCACTTTCAGCGCGTCGACTTCGCCCAGGTTGCAGGTGAATTCGCGTTCGCCTAAGTCATACTGCGGGTGGTGCGGCCAAATCATGGCGGTGTAAGTGTTACGGGTGTAAGTTTCTGCCGCATCATTCAGCCATTGCGCTTCAATGACGCGACCGTCTACAGCCTGGCCCGACGTGGCAATACAAAGCCATTCAGTACGGTAATTAGGTTGCGGCATAACTGACCTTAATAATTAATAAATTTATCAGACGGTATTCTGTGGAGGGCAGTATTACGAATTGAGGAATAACGCGCACCCGCTTTATTTCGGGTGCATTCGGATATAAGGCGTTAACCTACTATTGCCGATATTTAATGATAAATTGCTTTGTTTTATCCCGTCATAATAGACGCATGGCTAAATATTCAGATGAAATAAAAGAGGCCGCCCGCGCTTTATATATTAAACGCTGGCAGCCGAAAGATATCGCGCAGGAATTAAACCTCCCGCCGCGTACCATTTACCATTGGGCGGACGTCGGCCAGTGGGCATCCCTGCTGCCGGTCGAATCCGTCGAGCATGTGATCGCCCGGCGCATTGACCAGCTGACGCGCCGGGAGAAAAAAACCTCCCTGGAACTGGAAGAACTCCGCGACCTGGTCGCCCAGCACGTCAAGCTGATGGCCCAGCACAATAAGCACGCCGAGAAGATGGCCGAGATTAAGGCCAAAAGCGCGGCGAGCTATGAGGGCGGACACGGCCCGGACGGTGAACCAGAAGAAGGGCGCAAACGCCGCTATAAGAAAAACGACGTGTCCGGCATCACGGCAGAAATGCTCGACGAGTGGGCACGTGAACATCTGTTCGACTACCAGCTGCATTGCCGTGAGCACAAGGATGAAGACTGGCGGTTTATCCTGAAAAGCCGCCAGGTAGGCATGACCTACTATTTTGCCTGGGAAGCCTTCGAAGACGCGGTCATCAGTGGCGACAATCAGGTCTTTTTCTCGGCCTCTCGCGCACAGTCCGAAATCTTCCGCGAATACATCGTCCAGATTGCACAGCAACATTTCGGCGTGACGCTGACCGGGAAAAATATCCGACTCAGCAACGGCGCCGTTCTGCGGTTTTTGTCTACCAATGCCAGTACGGCGCAGGGCTTTAACGGCCACCTGTACGGTGACGAGGTGTTTTGGATCCCGAAATTCACCCGCCTGCATGAAGTGGCGTCAGCTATGGCGACGCATAACAAATTTCGCACGACCTATTTTTCAACACCCAGCGCTAAGACTCACCAGGCCTATACCGTGTGGACGGGGGAGGCGTGGAGCGAGGACGACCCGAAACGCAAAGGTAAGGTCTTTCCCAAAGAGAAGGCATTGCGAGAAGCGGGCATCCGCTGCCCGGATGAAATCTGGCGTTACATCATCACCATGGAAGACGCTATCGAAGGCGGACTCGCCGCCCTGGTCGACATTGAGCGCCTGCGCAATAAATACAATCCGACCGCCTTCGCCATGCTTTACATGTGCCAGTTCGTCGACAGTAAGGACGCCGTGTTCAAGCTGGCCGCCCTGGTGGCGTGTGAAGTGGATGCGGGAACCTGGGGAGATTACGACACGACCGCCGCCCGGCCATTTGGAAACCGTGAGGTTTGGGCCGGTTTTGACCCGTCGCGGTCGGGGGACAATTCCACTTTTGTGATAGTGGCCCCGCCGATACACGACGGCGAGCGCTTCCGCGTTCTCGCCATTTACCAATGGCAGGGGCTTAATTTCAGCTGGCAGGCCGAGCAGATCAAACAGCTGATGCGCCGGTTTAACATCACCTATATCGGCATCGATACGACCGGCATCGGTAAAGGGGTATATGACCTGGTAACGAAGTTTGCGCCGCGTGAAGCCCACGCCATTTTGTACAGCGTCGAGAGTAAAAACCGTTTGGTGATGAAGATGATCGACGTGGTGGAACGTAAGCGCATCGAGTGGGCCAAAGATGCCCAGGACGAAACGAATAATGAACGCGCCGAAATCCCGGCCAGTTTCATGGCTATACGCCGGACGACAACGGCCAGCGGCAACGCGCTGACGTTCGTCGCCGAACGCTCGGACGCCACCGGACACGCGGACGTGTTCTTCGCCATTTCTCACGCCGTGATAAATGAACCAATCGACTACGAATTTGACCGCCCGTCTACCTGGGCCTTTGGACAAGCAGCATGACAACGAAACAGCGTAAGCAAAAAAAACAGCACGGCGCCGCAGCTGCGCGACCGAAAACATTTTCCCCGATGGCCGGTAAGGGCAGCGTTATCACCTTCGGCGAACCGGAACCCATTCTCACGACGGGCACGGATTACCTGAATATCTGGTATGACAATGCTTATGACCATTGGAGTTTACCAATTGACCGCATGGCCCTGGCACAGCTGCCGAACCTTAACGGCCAGCACGGTGGCGTACTGTATGCACGGCGTAACATGGTGGCCGGTGGCTATCTGGGCGGCGGGTTGTCCAGTGACCAGGTGGAACAAATGGCTTTCGACTACCTGACCTTCGGGGACGTGGCCGTCTTAAAAATTCGTAACGTCTTCGGGGAGGTGATCGACCTGCTGCCGCTGCCGTCGCTGTATCTGCGTTGCCGAAAAACTGGGGAGTTTGCTGTATTGCAGGAGGGGCCACCGCTGGTATACGACCCGCGCGACGTGGTGTTCTTCAAAATGTATGATCCACGCCAACAGGTTTACGGACTGCCGGACTACATCGGCGGCATCCATTCGGTGTTACTCAACAGTGAGGCGACGATTTTCAGGCGTCGTTACTATAACAACGGCGCACACATGGGCTTTATTCTCTATGCCAATGACCCGAACATCACCGGCGAAGTGGAAGCCGAAATCAAAACTAAGATTGAGCAGTCCAAAGGGCTGGGCAACTTTCGCAATATGTTTATCAACATTCCGAAAGGTGATCCGGACGGGGTGAAGCTTTTGCCGGTCGGCGAAGTTAGCGCGAAAGACGAATTTGCGAATATTAAAGGGATTACCGCACAGGACGTTTTTACTGCCCACCGGTTCCCGGCTGGTCTGGCCGGTATTATCCCGACAAACGGCGCCGTGATGGGGAACCCGGAAACGGCCCGCGAAACCTATCGCAAGGACGAGGTGATCCCGCTGCAACGTAAGTTTATGAACGGCATCAACACCGACAGGGAGATCCCTCCACATTTACACCTGAAATTTGACGTTGAAATCCCCGTAATTAGCCCTGATAAGGGCGAAAAATGAGCGCAGATAAGCTAAAATCAGCGTCATTATTGGCACTGGCGTGCGGGGGCGGAATCATGCGCATCTTTAAAATTAATTGTCCTGAGTGTGGATCACCGGCCACCATTCGAAAATCGGACTGGAAAGATAAGAAACTGGCGGATTTATACTGCGCCTGTTCAGAAGTTGAGTGCGGCCATACGTTCGTTTTTAACGCGACTTTTTCACACTCACTTAGCCCTAGTGGGCTTACCGGCAATAAATTGGTGAAATACCTGATTGACCAGCTCAAACCGGATGAACGTCAATTCGCTTTAAATCTGTTAAATGATTCCTTGCCGTAGCCAAAAATAGGATATGAGGATACGGCTGTTCTTAGATAAAAACTTAAAAAATCAATATATACAATATGATTAACAGGGGGATATGACCTGTTAATCACCAAGGTGGCATTTTAAATAACAAGCCATCATTCCCATTGTCATGAAGCTTAAGTGCTATTTCATCTTCAGTAAATTCCACCCCTTCAGGGAGATCTGAATCAATTACAGTAAGAATATATTGAATCCCATATAGTTCAGGTATTATGCGAACATATTTTAAAAACTCTATCTTCTTACGGCTATCCAGCGTCTCTAGACCGCCATCATGATAAATGAAACGGATGAAGTTTTTATTTGAATAAGCTAGGGAAATGGCAAGGTCATAGCCCATACAAAGGATTTTTTTATAACTGCAGCCATCCGATTCACTTGTAAAATTAAAATCTCCGTTAATGAAGCCAGCATGGAATACAAGGTTGCCTTCCTGATTTTGTTCTGTCGATATACGACCATCTTTATCGAGTACAAGCTTGACAAAAGTGGAAAAGTTTTCTTTGACTAACTTGTAAATTGAGGTCTCCGAGTGTGTGACAGATTCGCGGTCCAATCTTATTTTCTCAACCACTTCACTCTTTTGGTTGCTTAGTAACCTTGATTCACTCTTTCTAGCTTTTATCTGCTCGCTGATTTCAAGTTTGCTATGAATGTAATGTATTTCAGTATTGATTCTCACTAAACGATTTGAAACTTCTTTATACTTTTCAAATGTATTTGTATTTGTCAGGAAACTAACGCGTTGTGATTTTTGTGTATTGAGCTCCGTAAGTCTTGAAGTTACACTTAGCAGTTGTTGTTCCAAATCATAAATCTGTTTCTTTACGAAACCTGAACGCTCTATGGTTATTTTGTGGTTAAATTCTACAAGTTGCGAATAAGACTTTTTAATCTGCTCCCCAAATATAACTCCAGCCTCTTTGAAGAGTTGTTCTGTCTTGGAAATATTAAAATCAGTCGGTTGCTTTGATTCTGCTTTACGTAATTTTTTCAAGTTAGTGTTTATGTAGTAGCGAATTCTGTTTAGTTCATCAATTTCTGTGTCGATGTGTTCTGACAACTCTTCTACTATATTAGTGTCTGCTGCATCGAAATTAAATGAATCTAATTGCTCCTCTAATATGTGTGCTTCTTGTACCCAGACACTTAAAGTGTCTTTAAGCATCTCTTCTTCATCACCTTGATATAAACCAATTTCTTTCTGTAGTTCAATTAGTTTTTCATTGATTTTGTCAATGCTGTTTTTTAACTCGTAATTAATAGTGAGGTTTTCAGCATTAAAACCAAGTAAATGACCAATGTAAGGCTTCCAATGAATATGTTTTGAGCCAAATTTCTTTAACTGAAAAATATCATTAAAATCATCTTGTCGACGTAATGCATAGCTAATTGCCATGCGATAGTCCCAAGGTGAAATAGAAGTGAGATTCAATATGCTGTCAAGTAATAGTTTTGCATTGGCTATCGCAAGTTTTTTGTAATCCCATTCATTGTCTGGTAAATCAGTAAAGTTCTGACGGTTGTAATCATGGCGTTTTATATATATTTTACTATTGTCGGAAACTGAGCGACGTATTGTTATAAATTTGCCGTCGTTAAGTTTTACTTCAAAATAGAATGTAAAACTAGCAAATCGGTCAAGATGCTTGAACAGGAACATTTCTTTACTGCGTTTCTTTAAAAAACCAAAGTCGATAAGATCTGCAAGCTTACTTTTTCCCAAGTTGTGTGAGTCTTTTCCATGATCGCTGTGGAGCTGAATCTCCCCAATTATGACATTAAAACCATCATTGAAATTAATTGGCTCAAAAATATTGGGTAAGTTTGAGTAAATTTTTGAAATTTTCATGAGCCCGTGTACTCTACTAAGTCGTTTTTTGGATGATACTCAACTAATCCGAGAATAAATAGAAATTCAAGCGACGGTTCCAATAAAGAAACAGAGTCTTTATGGTGTTCAACCAGTGCTAATCTCAGATCGGTAAATTTCTCAAATTGGTTCTTCTGTAATTTTTTGAGTAAAAATGCTGATATTGCCATAATAGTTAGATTTGGATCGGCATTTTTGTTTGGTTTAAGCAGCATTGTTTTCACCAATATCACACTTGTAATACATATAATAAATCATAGTGCGTGTAAGCATTTTATTTCTTCTGCAGTCATTATCTCTATTTATTATAATGTTTATTGTATTTTCAATGACCTGATCAAATAAGTGATTGTCGTGTTTGTATATACAAATCTTTGCATGCAACTCTTCAGCAGTCTCAGCGTATTTTTGTTGATATTCTTCATTCTCTGGCATTGATAGGAAGTCTTCAATCTCATAAAAATCCCCTATTTTCTTTAGTATGGCTTGAGAATAGCTGTGGGTGAGGTTATTAATTTTATTTTTTGAAATAAAATCTGTCCGTTCAAGGTTCGGTTCGATCTTTTTATTTTTAATGTCAGGTAATGCATCTTTAATTGAGATGATAATTTCCGCCAAGTCATCGGGTTGAATGCTTAAAGGGACATCATAAGGATTCAAGTCAATAGCTTTTGCGATGTGAGGGAACTTCTTGAAATAAAGAGCCATACCTTCTGTTCCCATCAACCCAATATTTTCCTTGGCAAGTCCAGTTTGCTCGGAAATATAATTTTTAATCTTTTCGTTTGCGTTTGATGGTAGCTTTCTATTGGAGAAAATAATGTAGTTATTAATTCCATCATTAGCAATTAGCTTTTTTATGTTGTTTACTTCAACTGTAATCGTTGCAGTTTCAGCAGTCGGATTGAAAAAATCAGGGTCATTGAATTTACTATTATAGCTAATAGTGTGTTTTGCTTGTATAACGGTTAGTCCGTCCCATGGTCTATTAGTAGACGGGTAAATTTGCGCTAAGCCTTCAAACCGAGAATCACGGCCTCCATCAGGGCCATCCGAAAAAGTTTCAGCTCCTATGCCAAAAATCTCATAACAAAGAAGAATGACAAGATGCTCGAATTGAGTAGGAGAAAGGTCTGAATAGTTATAGTTCATTTCGAATGTCCATATCAATATAAGTCTATTATTCTATAGCCAGCACTAAGATTAATAAGTAGAAAGCTTTAACTAACTACTAGCTAAAATTGCTGACTTGGGTTTTGTGACTAGCCAACCAGGCTAGTGTGCAAAGCAAGTTAAGTCTAATCATCACAGTATAATCAAAAGTCTGCTTTTGGTACAAAACTGATTGTTAGATTGAATTTTTTTGCTCAATCGAACATTGATGAGCTTTCAGTTAAATGACTTTATGCTTCTTCGATGCTATTGATTCGTATCTCAGCCTGCGCAATAGGGCGCGTTGGTCTTTGTCGGTGAAGTGATCAAAGTCAGGGGTAATATCCTCGAAATTTCTGTCTTCAACTCTCAGAGTGATGTTTAAAATTTCCTCTCTCGTAGAGTTATTGACAGAACTCCAAGGGACGGCGGGGCCGTCCGGTAAGGTCAAAACCTCCGGGGTTTCGCGTGCGTCTTCGGCCTGTGGTGTTTTGAGTTTGGCGACAATCGTCCATGTTTTAAGACGGGTACAAACGCGGGAGTCCTCGCCCAGACGCGGCGAGAAAATACCGAAAATCTTTTCTACGATTTCGCCGTAAGCATTCGGCTTGTCAGCGTCATGGTAAGCCAGGCGCACGACGTAACTTTCGCGGGGAATGAGCACGCCGCCCTGTTTCATGATGTAAGTAGCAAAACAACCGGCATCCGCCGCCGCCATTACCGCGTCCATTTCTGGGTCAGATAACAGGCGCTGGCCGCGCTTATAACCGCGCGACTTAATCAGTTCAGCTTGCAGCGCGTTATTGAGTTTGCGCAGTTCCCGCCAGACCGTGACCGGTGGTGTGCCGATTGGCTGGTACTGGCGGATGCGGTGACGGGATGCCCAGGCCATTGCCAGGCGTGCGGTTTCTTTCAACGGCTTGCCGGTTTCGTGGTCTTTCTCGCCGTCCAGGGCGTAACCGTCGATATTCTTCGAAATGTATTTCGCTATGTAGGCGGTCGCGCTGCCTTTCTTCGGGTCTAAGCGTTTAGCCGTAAAGCGGGCGCCGGTGCGTTTACCCAGCTCGGCGCGGTCTTCTTTGACGGCATAGCTGCGCATAATGCTGGTGATCGCGTTGCGTTCTTCCGGGTGCATAAACAGCAAAAGATGCCAATGCGGTGTTTCGTCGTGGTGTGGCTCGGCCACACGGAAACCGTAAATCCGCAAGCCTTCCCGCCCCAGCTTCGAACCGATGCGGCTCCAAAGATTGGTAAGGTATTTTTGCGCCTGCTTAACGTCGCTGTGGTTCCATTTCGGGTTAGCGTGGCCGCTGGCATTCGTGGCGTGGTATTTCGACGGGCAGGTGATGGTATAAAAAACGCCGACGTCGCCACGTGACTGGGCGACAAATTCTATGCCTTTCATGCGGGCCATAAGTTCGTGACGACGGATTGCAGGATTACTGATACTGGCATCGACCATTGATTCCAGAGATACGCGGTTCCCTTCGTCGTCCTCCAGTTCGTGTGATTTAAAAAACTCACGGTTTTTCCTGCGTTGCTCCAGCCAGTCGGCCAGCGCGTCGCGGCTGATGTAAGGCGTGGCCCTTTTGTGAACATTGCCCATCGCGCGGAGTTGGTTTTCCCTCCAGTCGCCACGCAGCCGCCACAATTGGTGCTCCCACCAGTCTGGGTTAATCATGCGAGCCATAGCAGACACGAAAACAGCACGGTTGAGCGGTTCAGGCGGCAGTTCAGGCGGATTGAATAACGGGCTGATTACCTTCCAAAACGGTGGCCGCACGCGCAACGCATGAACCTCCACGGCCATATGACGATAAATAAATAACAGTTCAGCGTCAGGTAGGGCGGCGGCGTTACCACCGCGTTCGTCTATGGCCGTCGTGAACATTTCATTCAGACGCCCGGCGATTTCGTTACCCAGCGTTTTGACTCTGGATTTAGAGAACTCAGCCAGGTGGCAATATGACGGGCGGTAATACGCGATGAATTCGGAGTCGTGGCCGGTGCTGACGCCGTGGTATTTACGGACGGCGTCCAGGCGCAACAATGAATTCTTAATGGTGCCCATCAAAAACGCATTGGTGTGCTTAGTCCCGCGATTATCGCGAAGCCAGGCTATTTTTTTCTCAAAGGGGGCGCGTATAAAAAACGGTTGGTCATGGAACCGCGCTTCGACACCTTCCGGTGATTGTGACCACGTCGTCAGGGCACGTTCGAAAGCGCTGCGTTCGGCAGCTGCGCGGGCTTTTAGCAGGTCACGCAATACCGTGCTGATCTCGTCAGATTCATGAGCGCCCTTTTTTTCTAGGCGGTTGAGGTGAGCAACAACGGCGGGATGCTGTTCCACCGGCGAGACGGCAACAACCGGTGCAGGTGTTTTGTCGACACCGATCGCTTTTAAAGGGGCATTCCACGGATAAACCCCAGCGAACGCGTCAGCGTTGTCGGGGTATGAAGGAGGTGGAGTGTGGGCCATGCGGCCCTTGGTGTTAGTTTTATTGTTAATAGTGTTTCCTCAGATTCGCTGATTTTGGGATGCAGAAAGCCCGACGTGTGAGCGCCTATATAAAAATTCGGTTGGTTTAAATATCTAGAATTCGGTCAGACGCCGAAATGTAGTTAGGTAGTGCGTGCCCCCATTTGGACAGGCTATTCATTGAGTCGATTATCATTTCCCGCTGATACTCACTGAAATCTTCGAAAGGTTTTCCGATGTCAGACGGGGTAAATAGTTTGGGTGTGCGTCGGTTCGATAGCGTCAACACTACGAACTTGAAATCATCACTGGCCATATTGAACCGGCGCAACGCAGTATTTTCATGACGTTTAAAAAGCTTGCGGGCCGTTATCTGGAATTCTTTAAACGGTAACGGTGCAACATGCTGATTATTTGAAGCCTGCATATATCCCCCCAACTAATTAACTACGCGAAAATACCCATCAGTCTGGCGAACCAGCGGCGTTTATTTCGTGGGCGGGACATGAACGGCAGACGGCGACCATTAACGAATTGCACATCTGTCACTTTAGGCTGGAAGAAACGACCGTCCGGGGCTTCAATCCATCCACGCTGGTGAGCGCGGTGGGTAACCTGCTGGCCGTGGGTCAGCATATTAGCCAGAGATGGACACTCGATTATTGTCATGATTAAGCCTCGTCGAAAATAACGGTGAAAGGTTCGGGCACTCTGTGTGACTTGCTCCAAAGTTCCGCAGTTGCACTCAGTTTTACGGCCTCTGGGCTTCCTGCGTAAGCTGCGGCTGCGGCAATGTCGCGCAGCTTTTCACAGGCCCAATAGATCTCGCTTTCTGAGTGTGCCGGTGCTTTTACGGTCGCAACTAACTGGCGACGTTCGTACATGCTTAGAACTTTGTTACCCGCTGCCAAAAATGGTGTCTTCATGCCGCTTTCCCCTTCTGATTATGAAGTTCGTCTATGTACCCAATCGTCTGGGCCTGCGCGTCGAATAACCCGAAAGATTGCTCGCCAAGTGTGATCTCATAGCGGGTAATCTTGCTGATAACCGTTTTAGGGCGGCGGGTAATGATGAAGCCGCGATAAATTGAAGAATGGCGGCTGATTTCCCGGATTGAATGACTCATACGGACGCCCGTCCATTTAATGGCCGTGAACCCTTACCGGTGGAACGACGGTAAGTGGCTTTATCGCGCATGAGGCGATCAATGTGATAACGCTCGTCGGAGGTGATGATTGCGCGGCAATGGCGTAATGCATCCAAATATTCCTGCATCATGATGAAGCGTTTTGGTCGCTTTGAACCTGGCATTCCTTCCCGATGGACGGGAATCTGATTCCTGTCCATCAGATGCTGCACTGATTTCAGAGTGCGGCCAGTCAGGTAAGCAAATTCCTCTGCGTTAACGAAAATCTGATTCGCCAACTCGTCACGAGACATATCGCGTAATTTTTGAGTTTGTTTCTCTGTCATACGACATACGCGTAGCGCACGTCCCGTATCAACAGGGAATTGCCTTGCGTATTGTGTGTCAATTTCGCTGATGTTTTTCATTGTGCTAAGATCCCAGATTGAACCCCGTAGGGGTTTATTCGGTTCAGGTGTTGATGTGTCAACACCTGATGTCAATACAATCATATAATTAGAGATCTGACATACCATGTCAATTGACCAAAGCGAAAAGTTGAAGCTGATACGCGATTCTGAACGCCTAAAATCTAAGGAAGTGGCTGATTTAATTGGAGTAAATTACGGTACTTACAACGGTTATGAATTAGGTAAAGCCCGTATGTCTCTAGATGCGGCAATAAAAATGTTCGGACATTCTCGTTTTCACAAATACCAGGATTGGTTTTTGTATGATCGCACGGATCCAGCGAAGGGGCAGATTGCACCAGCGCTCGCACACTATATGCCCGACGAATCAACGTCATCCCGCTAAGGGATGAGAACTGGTTAGATATTTATTACCTTTGGGCTGAAGAACTAAGGGTAAGAGTTGCGCAGTACATCCGAGGGTTATCTTATGTCGATTAAGAAACTCGAAGATGGTCGCTTTGAAGTAGATGTAAGACCACGGGGACGCAACGGAAAGCGTATCCGTAAAAAGTTTGACCGCAAAGCTGATGCCCACGCTTATGAGCGATGCATCATCGCTAAATATCAGAACAATGATTATCTCAATAGGCCAGCTGATAAACGTCGCTTGAGTGAATTTATTGAAATCTGGTGGACGCTGTTAGGCCGTAACCTGCCGTATGCTCGGCGTAGGTTAAGTACAGTGAACGGAATTTGCCGTGATATGAACGACCCTATGCTCTACCAAATAGACTCAAGGTGTTTAATCGATTACCGGGCCGAACGTCTGGAGAATGGGATTAAAGCATCTACTATCAATCACGACCTTTTTGCTTTGAGCGGTATTTTTAAGGCAATGGGGGCAATTGATGAGTTCCACGGAGAAAATCTGATCGCGACACTTGCCCCACTGCGGGAGGTTCGTTCGGAAATGTCGTACCTTACGGAAAGCGAGATTGATATTTTGCTTAGTTCGATAAAGGGGGATTATTACCGGATAGCCGTTCTTTGCCTAGCAACAGGTGCGCGATGGGGGGAGGCTTACGGTCTTAAAGCTGAAAATATCATCCACAATAACGTAATGTTTTCTCACACTAAAAATGGAGAGAAGCGTGTCGTCCCCATCTCTCAGGAAGTTGCCGAGATTGTAAAAGTTCGTGAAACAGGCCGTTTATTTAAAGTTAGCTATAGCCGGTTCCGAAAGATGATGAAAGCGGCAAAACCTAATCTACCGGATGGTCAGGCAGCTCACGCATTGCGTCATACCTTCTCCACTCATTTTATGATGAAGGGCGGCAATATTATCACTCTGCAAAGAATACTTGGTCATGCGGATGTCTCGCAGACTATGACTTACGCACACTTCTCCCCGGACTATTTAGCTGATGTGGTAAGCTTTAATCCGCTTTCTAAAGTGTCCACATTGCGACCACAGTTAATAGGTCAAACGGGGGTAAATGGGGTGTAAAGGGGGTTTGAAATACTGATTCCCCGTAGTCACTTAGGTGACTTCGGGGTTCATGTTCCCCCCAGCAAGGGGAAGGTCAAGCGCAGTATTCGTTATTTTCATTTATCGTCCATTTACAATTTATTTAGAAACTTCTCTGCGGATTGGCTTATCGTTATCTCCCAAATTATATAACGATGAAGGATAAGGGGATTTCGATGGCAAAGATGCAGACAACGCTTGTGCTGATGGCGGGATTAATGGCGGCGCAGGCTTCACAAGCCGCTGACGATTTTCGCGTGACCTACGCCGGTTCGATGGGTGTGGTGATGGACAAATATCTGGGTCCGGACTTCGCGAAAGAGAAGAAGGTGAATTATCAGGGACAGGGGCAGGGCGCATATGGCATGGCGAACTTGCTGGCGTCGAAAAAAGTCGTGGCGGATGTGTTTGTTTCAATCACGCCGGGACCGGTGGAGATCTTGCAAAAAGCCGGAATGGCGGGGCAGGCAATCCCGGTTGCCAGTACCAGCATGGTGATTGCCTATAACCCGAAAGGCAAATACGCCGAAAAATTTGCCGCGATTAAAGACGGTAAAGCAGGCGCAGAACCGTGGTGGAAAGTGCTGCAAACGCCGGGGCTGCAATTTGGCCGTACTGATCCGGTGAGCGATCCGCAAGGTCAGAACATCATTTTCACCATGATGCTGGCGGAAAACTATTACAAACAGCCGGGTCTGGAAAAAGCGGTATTGGGCGATGTGCAGAACCCTAAACAGATTTCCGGCGAAGGCGGATTGCTGACGCGTCTGGAAGCCGGTCAGGTTGATGCCGCATCGGGCTACGAAAGCGCCACCATTTCCGCCCATCTGCCGTACATCAAATTGCCGGATGAAATTAACCTGAGCAATCCGCAGATGAGCAAAGACTGGTACAGCAAAGTGACTTTCAATGTGAAAGATGCGACCGGCAAAGAAAAAACGCTGAGCACTCAGCCGCTGGTGTTCTACGCGGTGGTGCTGAACAACGCGCCGCATCCGGAACTGGCGAAAGAGTTTATCCGCTATATGCAAAGCGCAAAGGGTCAGAAGCTGTTTGAACAAAATGGTTATGACAAACCGAAAGGCGGAAACCTTTAAGTTGCGCGCGTCAGGACTGGCGGTTCCCGCGCTGGCGCTGCTGATGGTGCCGTTTGTTACGCTGCTGTTCCTGACGCCGTGGTCAGATTTTCATCTGGCTTACGGCGACAGCCACTCGGTGGCGGTTTCGCTGGGGCTCAGTCTGGTATCTGTGGGGCTGATTGTTCTGCTCGGCTTGCCGGTGGCCTTCTGGCTGGCAAAAACGTCATCGCGCTGGCGCACGATTGTGGAAGTGCTGGTGCTGATCCCGTTGCTAACCCCGCCGCTGGCGATGGGGATTTTGCTGGTGTCGGTTTACGGGCCTTACGGCTCGGTCGGGGAAATTCTTTCTGCTATCGGCATGACGCTTAATAACAATGCGCCCGCGTTTGTGCTGGCGCAGATTTATGGTGCGTTACCGTATTTTATACTCTCCGCCAGAGGCGCGCTGGAAGCGGTGCCGAAGGATGTCGAGGAGGCCGGAAAAACGCTCGGCGCTTCGCCGTTTCAGGTGTTTATCCGCCTCACATTACCGCTGGCCTCACGCGGGATGGCTGCCGGTGTGGCGATCGCCTGGGTGCGCGCCATCGGGGAGTTCGGCATCGTGATGGTGTTCTGCTATTTCCCGCAGGGTATTCCGGTCAAAATGTTTATCAATTTGCAAAACGATGGCGTGACGTCAGTATATTCGCTGCTGTGGATCCTGCTGATCGTGACGTTGCCTTTGCCGATGTGGCTGCTTCTGCGCACTAAAAAACACACCGTTGATTACAGCTGATCGTCTCTGATGGCGTATGATGTTCGTATTATGAGCAAAATTCAGCTTGTCGCGGAGGCGAAATGAACATTAGTGATGTGGCGAAAAAAACCGGTCTCACCAGTAAAGCGATTCGTTTTTATGAAGAGAAAGGGCTGGTCACGGCACCGGCTCGCAGCGAAAACGGCTACCGCAGTTATGCACAAAAACATATCGAAGAACTGACGTTATTACGTCAGGCGCGGCAGGTCGGATTTACGCTGGAAGAATGTCAGGAACTGGTGGCATTATTCCACAATCCGGATCGCCACAGCGCGGACGTGAAAGCGCGGACATTAGAAAAGGCCGCCGAAATTGAGCGGCACATTGAAGAACTGAAAGCGATGCGTGAGCGCTTACTGACGCTGGCAGATGCCTGTCCGGGCGACGAAGGGGCGGACTGCCCGATCATTGATAATCTGTCCGGATGCTGCCACCAAAAGCAGCATTAACTGATATCGGGTTCCACGCGCAGCGTCGCGCCTTCCACGCCGGTGATAATCACTTTGTCACCGACGTTCAGCGGCGACGTGCAGATTGCCCGCCAGCTGCTGTCACCGATTTGCACCCGCGTGAACTGATTGATTACCGGTTCCAGCACGGTGGCGTGAGTGCCCACTAACTGCTGGCCGCGCTGATTCAGCGATGAATTTCCCGCAGATTTATCTACCCGCTGATTCAGCCACTTCCACCATAGCCACGCCGCCAGAATAGTCAGCAGCGCAAACGCGGTACCCTGCCATTCCCACGGTAGCGGAATTATCCACGTGACAGCGCCCACAACCGCCGCTGCCACGCCACTCCACAGCAAGTAACCACTCGCACCCACCAGCTCAGCCGCCAGTAACAGGCCACCCAGAGACAGCCAGAATACGTGCGGATTTGCCATGAAATCATGCAGCATTATTTGCCGCCTTTGGTTTCTTTCAGCAGCTCAGCAATCCCGCCAATGGAGCCCATCAGACTGGTGGCATCCAGCGGCATCATGATGATTTTGCTGTTATTAGCAGAGCCGATTTTGGTCAGTGCATCGGTATATTTTTGTGCCACGAAGTAGTTAATCGCCTGCACGCTGCCGGCTTCAATCGCTTCGGACACCATTTTGGTCGCCTGGGCTTCTGCTTCAGCCGCACGCTCACGCGCTTCAGCCTGCAGGAACGCCGACTGACGTTCACCTTCTGCTTTCAGAATTTGCGACTGCTTTTCACCTTCAGCACGTAAAATGGCAGACTGACGCACGCCTTCCGCTTCCAGAATATCGGCACGCTTTGTACGCTCGGCTTTCATCTGCGCGTTCATTGCGGAGATAAGTTCAGCAGGCGGACGCACATCACGGATTTCGATACGGGTAATTTTAACGCCCCACGGATTGGTGGCTTCATCGACAATATGCAGCAAACGTGCGTTGATGTTGTCGCGTTGTGACAGCATTTCGTCGAGTTCCATTGAGCCCAGAACTGTACGGAAGTTAGTCATGGTCAGGTTGACGATTGCCTGCTCCAGATTGCTCACTTCATACGCAGCGCGAGCCGGATCAATGACCTGAATAAAGCAGACTGCGTCGATGGCAACATTGGCGTTATCGCGGGAAATCACTTCCTGAGAAGGAATATCCAGCACCTGTTCCATCATATTGATTTTACGGCCAATGCGGTCCACAAATGGCACCACCAGATTCAGCCCCGGCATCAGGGTTTTGGTGTAACGCCCGAAGCGTTCGACGGTCCACTGATAGCCTTGCGGCACGATCTTGATCCCGGCGTAAACCACCAGCAGCGCCAGCACGATCAGAATGAGGATAGGAATGGGAATCAGATCAAACATAGTATGAAACTCCTGTAAAACTGTGTCCTGACTATTCCGGATGAAATAGTCGAGTAAAAACATGTCCCTGGCACATCTGCCAGCCGGCAAAGTGTGTGCTCAATTGTCGCACAAATAACGGTCACATCGTATTAATAAAGGATAGTTCAGGGGATAAAAGGCGGGGAACGGTCCAAAAAAAACGCACGTCCTGTTCAGTGACGTGCGTCTGGCGTTTTGCGCTCGTGCCTTATGAGTTAGTACAGCAGGGAATATAACTGGCGGCGATATTTGGCAGCCAGCGCATCGCCGGTACCGAGGGCGGCCATAATATCCATCAGTGTTTTACGCGCAGCACCGTTCGCCGCACCTAAATCTTTTTTCAGCGGCGCCATCAGCAGTTCCAGGGCTTCTTCGTTACGCCCGACCTGATGTAATTGCAGGCTGAGTTTAACGATGAGTTCTGCGTTCTCAGGATCTTGTTGTAATTCCTGTTGCAGCAGCTGAATTTCCGGCGTATCTGCCGCCTGTTTCAGCAGTTCGATTTGCGCAATCAGCCCCTGATAACGGGAGTCTTTATCCTGCAACGGGATGGTCGCCAGCACGGCTTCGGCATCTTCGGTGCGGTTTAAGTGAATCTGCGTTTCAGCCAGCAACAGACCGATATCACTGCGCTGATTGCTCAACTGCCAGGCGTCTTTCAGTAACGGCAGGGCTTCCGCCGCATTGCCCGCCTGCAACAGTTCCTGCGCCTGAGCCAGTTTCAGCTCTTCTTCTTTCGGCAGCACTTTTTGCAGCAATTCGCGGATCACTTCTTCCGGCTGCGGGCCCTGGAAACCATCGACCGGCTGACCGTCTTTAAACAGGTAAACCGCAGGGATCGAACGCAGACCAAATTGCTGGGCAATCATCTGCTCGGTATCGCAGTCCACTTTCGCCAGAATCAGCTGACCGGCATATTCCACCGCCAGTTTGTCGAGGACAGGCCCCAGTTGCAGGCAGTGCTGGCTGCGTTCAGACCAGAAATAGAACATCACCGGCACAGACATGGATTGTTCCAGCGTCTGGTGCAGGTTGGTTTCGTTGATATCGATTACTGTAGGTTGTGCAAGCATGAATTCGTTCCCTCTAACTAAGGCGTTTAAAGCATTAAAAATAAGATGGGGGCGACTCGTGCCGCTTCAACCCCTTATCGCTTTTACTTAGCTGTTTCCGCGTAATATTTTGTCCAGCATACGGGCTGGTAACAGGCGCTTAAGCACTGCCAGTGCATGGGCGACCAGGGTGACCGGATAACGAAAACGTGCGCGCGGGTTTTCTAAAGCATGGTGCAGTTTGGGTAAAACTGCCTCCGGCTTGAGTGTAAAACGTCGTGCAATGCCCGGATTTACTACCGGCTGGCCGGCCTGAGACTGACTGACGTTGGCGGTGAAGTTGCTGCTCAGCGGGCCGGGTTCAATCAGGCTGACCTGAATCCCCGTGCCATGCAGCTCCATACGCAGCGTGTCGGACCAGGCTTCCAGCGCAAATTTACTGGCGGCATAAACGCCACGACGCGGCGTGGTAATCAGCCCCATCACCGAACTGGTCTGGATAATGCGGCCTTCGCCGTGCGGCAACATGGCGGGCAGCAGGAGCTGGGTCAACTGATGCGTACCGAAAAGATTCGTGGAGAATTGCTGCTCGAACTGAGCGCGGCTGATGGTACTGAGCGGACCGTAAACGCCATAACCGGCATTGTTAAACAGGCCGTACAGGCGGTTTCCCGTCAGCGCAATCACTTCGGCGGCGGCGAGTTCGACACTCTGTTTGTCATCAAGATCGAGCTGAACAGTTTCAAAACCCATTTGTTGCAGCGTGTCGATATCCTGGGTTTTACGACATGCCGCCAGTACCCGGTAGCCGCGGGCGCGTAAATCTTGTGCGGCGACTAACCCGATACCACTGGAACAACCGGTGATTAATACAGCTTTTTGCATAACTTTACCTGTGGGATGTCCCTATTTTTTATGACTGTGATTTACTAGGGAGTCGGATGAAAAGGTAACGTCTTGGTTTTACTCACGTCCCGGTATTATTTTATTCGTCGTATTTTAAACTTAATGCGTCAGTAACGGCGTGAGTTTTTCTGACATCCAGTCGGCAATAAACGACTGTGCTGCCAGCGCCGGATGTAATCCGTCGTCCTGCATCCATTCAGGTTTTACGGCGACCTGTTCCATAAAGAACGGCACCAGCGGGATGTTTTCCTGCTTCGCCAGCGCCGGATAAATGGCGTAGAACGCATCACCGTAGCGGCGGCCATAATTAGGCGGCAGGCGGATTTGCATCAGCAGCGGCTCGGCATTGGTCTTTTTGACCTGGCTGATAATCTGCGTCAGCGTTTGCGAAATAGTTTGCGGCGGGAAACCGCGTAATCCGTCGTTGGCGCCCAGTTCAATCAGCACCCAGCGCGGATGATGCTGTTGCAGCAAAGTTTGTAAACGCGCCAGCCCTTGTTCAGCGGTATCGCCACTGATGCTGGCGTTAATAATGGTGGGCTTTCCACCTTCCTTTTGCCATTTGTTATTCAGTAATGTCGGCCAGGATTCGGCTACCGGAAGGCGATAGACAGCACTCAAACTGTCGCCAATAATCAGCAAGTTATCAGCAGCAACGGCGCGAAAACTCAATAATCCTAACAACATAAGGAAGGGGAGATGCCAGCGGAAAATATTCTTGAAGTTCATCATCTAAGTAAGCACGTCGGTCAGGGTGAAGGTCAGCTCACCATCCTGTCCGGTGTGGAGCTGGTTGTCAAACCCGCCCAGACAATTGCTCTGATTGGCGAATCCGGTTCCGGTAAATCTACCCTGCTTGGCATTCTTGCCGGGCTGGACGATGGCTCCAGCGGCGACGTGAAATTACTCGGTAAATCTCTCGGAGAACTCAACGAAGAAGGGCGTGCAGCGCTTCGGGCAAAAAATGTCGGCTTCGTGTTCCAGTCGTTCATGCTGGTGCCGACGCTTAACGCGCTGGAAAACGTGCAGCTTCCTGCGCTTCTACGCGGAGAAAGCGACAGCAGCAGCCGTCGGCAGGCGGTGCAGTTGCTGGAAAGCCTCGGACTGGGCGGGCGTCTGCATCATCTTCCGGCGCAGCTTTCCGGCGGCGAACAGCAGCGCGTGGCACTGGCGCGGGCATTTATCGGCAAACCCAAATTGCTCTTTGCCGATGAGCCGACCGGTAATCTGGATCGCGCGACCGGCGAACGTATTGTTGACCTGCTTTTTTCACTGAACCGCGATGCGGCGACCACGCTGATCCTGGTCACGCACGACGAACAGCTGGCGGCACGTTGTCAGCGGCGGTTGCGTCTGCGCGACGGGAAATTGTGGGAGGAAGCATGATCTGGCGCTGGTTCTGGCGGGAATGGCGTTCGCCATCGCTGCTTATCGTCTGGCTGGCGCTGACGCTGGCGGTCGCCTGTGTGCTGGCGCTCGGCAGCATCAGCGACCGCATGGACAAAGGGCTGAGCCAGCAAAGCCGCGAATTTATCGCCGGCGATCGCGTGCTGCGTTCTGCCCATCCGATTACTGAAGCCTGGTTGCAGGATGCGCAGTCGCAGGGGCTGAAAGTCAGCCGCCAGCTCTCTTTCATGACCATGACGTTTGCCGGTGAAACACCGCAGCTGGCAGCGGTAAAAGCCACCGATCTGGCGTATCCGCTGTATGGCGCGTTACAAACTGAACCGGCAGGGCAGAAACCTGAGCCGGGCACCGTGCTGGTCGCGCCGCGTTTACTGGCGCTGCTGAATGTGAAAGTCGGCGACAATCTCGATGTCGGCGACACCACACTGAAAATTGCCGGTGTGATTGTTCAGGAGCCGGATTCGGGCTTTAACCCGTTCCAGACTGCGCCCCGAGTGATCATGAGTCTGGATGATGTGCCAAAAACCGGTGCCATTCAGCCAGGCAGTCGTCTGACCTATCGTTATATGTTTGCCGGTTCGCCGCAGGCCATTCAGACCTATGGCGAGGCAATCAAAGGTTTGCTCAAGCCCGATCAGCGCTGGAGCGGAATGGAAGATTCCGAAGGCGCGCTGGGTAAATCGTTGCAGCGCTCCCAGCAGTTCCTCACGCTGTCAGCACTGCTGACACTGATGTTGTCGATTGCTGCCATTGCTGTGTCGATGGGGCATTACTGCCGCAGCCGTTACGATTTGGTCGCAGTGCTGAAAACGCTGGGTGCCGGGAAAAAGGCGCTGCAAAAACTGATTATCGGTCAGTGGCTGGCAGTGCTGGTGCTGGCGGGAATTTGCGGCAGCGTGGTCGGCCTGGTATTTGAGGCAGTACTGATGAAAGTGCTGGCGCCGGTTCTGCCTGCGGCCTTGCCGCCTGCCGGTGGCTGGCCGTGGGTATGGTCGATGGGCGCGATGGTGGTGATTTCCCTGCTGATCGGCATACGTCCTTACCGCCAGTTACTGGCCACCCAGCCGCTGCGGGTGCTGCGTCAGGATGTGGTGGCCAATGTTTGGCCGCTGCGTTATTTCCTGCCGGTGATGGTGCTGGTCGTCGTTGGTCTGCTGGCCGCGCTGATGGGCGGCAGTTCGCTGCTCTGGTCACTGCTGGCCGGCGTGCTGGTGCTTTCGCTGTTGCTCGGTGTGATTGGCTGGGGCGCGCTGCTGTTATTACGCAAACTCACCTTCCGTCAGTTGCCGCTGCGCCTTGCGGTTAACCGTCTGCTGCGCCAGCCATGGGTGACGCTAAGCCAGCTGGCCGCGTTCTCGATGTCGTTTATGTTGCTGGCATTGCTGCTGGTGATGCGCGGAGATTTGCTGGATCGCTGGGAGCAACAGCTGCCGCCGGACAGCCCGAATTACTTCCTGCTCAACATCACCAAAGAGCAAATTCCGCAGGTCACGGATTTCCTGCATCAGCATAAAGCGGAGCCGGAAACCTTCTATCCGATTGTGCGGGTTCGCCTGACGAAGATTAACGATAAGGTCGCTACGGATATCATCAAGCCGGACGACGCGGGCGGGGAAGCAGTGAACCGTGAGCTGAATCTGACCTGGATGGAAGGACTGCCGGATCATAATCCGCTGGTCGCAGGTAACGGGCCGCCGAAAGCCGGTGAAGTGTCGATTGACGAAGGGCTGGCGGGGCGTCTTGGGCTGAAACTTGGCGATACTGTAACATTCAGCGGCGATACGCAGGAATTCAGCGCGAAAATTACCAGCCTGCGTAAAGTGGACTGGGACAGCCTGAAGCCGAATTTCTACTTCATCTTCCCGCCGGGCGCGCTGGATGCACAGCCGCAAAGCTGGCTGACCAGTTTCCGTTATCACGGGGATGTCAGCACCATTACACAGCTTAACCGCCAGTTCCCGACGCTGAGTTTGCTGGATATAGGTTCGATTCTGCGTCAGGTCGGACAGGTATTGCAGCAGGTGAGCAGGGCGCTGGAAGTGATGGTGCTGCTGGTGATGCTGTGCGGCGGCTTGCTGTTGCTGGCGCAGATTCAGGTCGGCATGCGACAGCGCCGTCAGGAACTGATCGTGTACCGCACTCTGGGTGCCAGCAAAAAAATGCTTCACCGGACACTGTGGTGCGAATTTGCCGTGCTCGGACTGGTCGCAGGTATCGCCGCAGCAATTGGCGCGGAAGCCGCATTATGGCTGCTGCAACGCAAAGTGTTCGATTTCCCGTGGGAACCGAATTACCTGATGTGGATTGCGGTACCGGTAGTCAGCGCGGTGCTGTTGTCCGTCTGTGGCGGCTGGCTGGGTGTGCGGTTGCTGCGGGGACGGGCCTTGTTCCGCCAGTACGACAGTTGATGGTTTTGCTCCTCCCCTGCGAAGGGGGAGGAACAGATCGCCTTAAAGCTTCTCAATCGCCCATTCAATACCGCTGGCGTATTCTGCTGGCAGCATCGGGATCAGTGCAGTCAGGTTTTCTTTCAGCAGGCTGGCGCTGGCATCGTTGAGATTCAGGTGTCCGACTTTACGACCCGGACGCACGTCTTTCTCGTACCAGTGTAGATTCACCAACGGCAGGTTCAGCCACTCTTGTGACACATCCGTACCAATGAGATTCACCATCACCGACGGGGTACTGACTACCGGTTTCGGCAGTGGCAGACCGAGAATGGCGCGAAGGTGCATTTCAAACTGGCTGTAGGATGCACCGTTTTGCGTCCAGTGCCCGCTGTTATGCACGCGCGGAGCCAGTTCGTTGATCAGCAAACCTTCGCTGACCACGAAACATTCCATCGCCATCACGCCGACATAATTCAGTTCGTTGAGGATGGCCGACAACATGCTTTCCGCCTGCTGTTGCAGGGCGGCGTCCGGCTTCGGCAGTGCCACGCTGGTGCGCAGAATGCCGTCCTGATGCAGGTTGTGCGTCAGCGGATAAAACACGGTTTTGCCGTCGTGTCCGCGCGCACCCACCAGCGAAACTTCGCCGGAGAAATTGATACCCTGCTCAACGATACATGCGCCGTAGCAATCCTGCGGCAATGTATTTTCTTCGCCGCAACGCAGACGCCACTGACCACGGCCGTCGTAGCCGCCGACGCGGCGTTTAACAATCGCCAGTTCGCCAATCTCTGAAAAGACCTGCGGCCATTGTGCGGCATCAGCCAGTAACTGCCACGGCGCGGTCGCCAGACCAAGCTGATCAAGCAGCTGTTTTTGCGTCAGGCGGTCGGCCAGACGCGGGAAAATTTCGCGGTTAACAAACGCTTTGTGTGTCGCCAGTTCGCGGGTCAGCGCGGTCTCCGGCCAGCGTTCGATTTCTGCGGTGATGACGCTTTGCTGATAAGGCACGGCTTCCGGTTCGGCATCGAGCCCGACGGGATAAACGGCGATCCCCAGCGGTTCACCGGCCTGACGCAGCATTCTGCCTAACTGGCCGTTTCCGAGTACGCAAACCGGCTTCATGCTTCCTCCCGCGGATCGGGATTGTTCAGCACTTCGTCAGTTTGCGCAGTGCGCCATGCGGCCAGATTTTTGGCAATTTCAGCATCGTGCAGTGCCAGAATTTGTGCAGCCAGCAACGCGGCGTTAGCGGCACCGGCTTTACCAATCGCCAGCGTACCGACCGGAATACCACGCGGCATTTGTACGATGGAATACAGACTGTCGATGCCACTCAGGGCCGCACTTTGCACCGGAACACCGAGTACCGGCACCAGCGTTTTTGCCGCCAGCATACCCGGCAGATGCGCCGCGCCGCCTGCGCCTGCGATGATCACATCAAAACCATTGGCAGAAGCCTGCTCAGCGAAAGTGAACAATTTGTCCGGTGTGCGGTGAGCGGAGACGATATCGACATGGAAAGGAATATTCAGCGTTGTGAGGACTTCGGCGGCGAACTGCATGGTCGCCCAGTCACTTTTAGACCCCATAACGATGGCGATTTTTGCCGGGGTAACGTTGGATGACATGTCTGTAAAGCTCCTGTGGTTCGGAAATAGAAACTGCGAGGGCGCAAATCATAGCACGCTCCGCGAGGGAGGAAAACGGTTGCGTCGCCGGAATACGGCGCATTTTTGATGAGAAGTTTGCCGCAGATTTGTATAATCCGAGCCAATATATTAATGACTAATTTGACTGGAATCTGATTTATGACGCAGGCTTTACTGGCACCGATTTATGATTTTCTTCACTGTGAAACGCCCGCATTGTGGGTGGATGTGGCGCTGGAAAATCAGACGGTCATGCTGATTGACCACGCGAACTGTGAAAAGAAAGCGGCGGCGACGGCGATGAGCCTGATGACTAAATATCTGGATCGCACCGAATTGCTGTTTTGTGCGGCGCGTCTGGCGCGTGAGGAGCTTCATCACTTTGAGCAGGTGGTGGAAATCATGCAGAAACGCAATATCACGTATACCCAGCTTTCACCGTCGCGCTACGCCAGTGGCATGATTAAACATACCCGCCATCACGATGACCTGAATATTCTGGTCGACCGTCTGATTATCGGGGCGTACATCGAAGCGCGTTCGTGTGAGCGATTTGCCAAGATTGCACCGTATCTCGATGAAACTCTGTCGCGCTTTTATACGTCGCTGTTGCGCTCAGAATCACGTCATTTTGCCGATTATCTGGCGCTGGCCGACCAATATGCGGTAACGGATATCAGTGAGCGTGTGGAAGAGTTTGGCAGGATTGAAGCGGAACTGATCCTCACACCGGATGAACAGTTCCGCTTCCATTCAGGCGTACCCGTTACCCTTCATACTTAGAGCTGCTGATGCGTTGACTGCGCTCATTCACCCCGGTCACTTAGTCAGCTAAATTCCCAGGGGTTCATGAGCTTGTCGCCTTCCAGCAACTCGAATTCTTTCGGGTAATTTTGAGATGACTTAAAACGGGAAGCTGATCAGCTCGACGTTATCGGCGGTGACTTTCACCATCGAGCCTTGTTCGTGCCATGCGCCGAGAACTACACGGTGGCCGGTTTTATTGTCCAGAGGTACATCGTGGATCGCCGGGCGATGGGTATGGCCGTGGATCATCCACTCGACGCCTGCCGCCTGCATTTCGCTGACCACAGCCTGCGGGTTCACATCCATAATTTCCAGTGATTTTCCCTGATTAGATGCTTTGCTGTTGGCGCGCATTCTGGCGGCAATACCCAGTCGCCATTTCAATGGCAGCATCAGGAACAGTTTCTGAATTAACGGATTGTGGACTTTTTTGCGGAAGTTTTGATAAGCGATGTCGTCGGTACACAGCGTGTCGCCGTGCAGTATCAGAACGCGGCGACCATACAGCTCGAGCACTTTTTTCTCCGGCAGCAGCGTCATCAGGCTGTCGCGCGCGAAGCGTCTGCCGAGCAGAAAATCGCGGTTGCCGTGAATGAAGAAGCAGGGCACACCTTGCTGGTGTAACTTATTGAGTGCGGCAGAGATTTCGGCATGAAGCGGCTGCGGATCGTCGTCACCAATCCAGGCTTCGAACAGATCGCCGAGAATGTACAGGGCGTCGGCCTGCGGCGCATCTTCACGCAGAAAACGCAGAAAACCGGCAGTGATTGCCGGTTCCTGTGCGCAAAGATGGATATCTGCGATAAAAAACGTGGTCATCCCGACGTTAATTATTCGATGACTGTGACGCTTTTGATCACAACATCTTCTTTTGGAACGTCCTGGTGCATACCGCTGCGACCAGTTTTGACGGCTTTGATTGCGTCAACAACGTCCTGGCCTTCAACCACTTCTGCGAATACGCAGTAACCCCAACCTTGCGCGTTTTTGCCGCTGTGGTTCAGGAAATCGTTGTCAGTGACGTTGATGAAGAACTGTGCAGTAGCAGAATGCGGATCGTTAGTACGAGCCATCGCCAGCGTGCCTTTGGTGTTTTTCAGGCCGTTGTCTGCTTCGTTATCGATAGGCGTATCGGTGTTTTTCTGGTTCATGCCGGGCTCAAAACCGCCGCCCTGGATCATGAAACCGTTAATCACACGATGGAAAATTGTGTTGTCGTAGAAGCCTTTACGGCAATAGTTCAGGAAGTTTTCAACCGTGGCTGGCGCTTTGTCAGCGAAAGTTTTAATGACGATGTCGCCGTGGTTGGTGTGGAAAGTGACCATAATTATCATCCTGCTAATGTTGATGTGTGCTCTGTGTTAGAGCGGCTACTATAGCCTTTTCTTATACCATAACTCAAAAGTTGCCGTCAGCAGCGCCTTTGTGACCACTAAAGCCCGTCTGGCGGCCTTATGCCGTTTCGGTGAAATCATTTTCGTTATATTATGGCCGTTAATGTCGCTTAAATGCGCCAACGTCATTTTCTACGCCCAACACACGGAATAGCCTGATGCTGAAGATTTTTAATACCCTGAGTCGCCAAAAAGAGGAATTCAAGCCAATTCATGCCGGTAAAGTCGGGATGTACGTGTGTGGGATCACTGTTTACGACCTGTGTCATATCGGCCACGGTCGCACCTTTGTGTCTTTCGACGTAGTATCGCGTTACCTGCGTTACGTCGGTTATGACCTGAAGTATGTGCGTAACATCACCGATATCGACGATAAAATCATTAAACGTGCCGCTGAAAATGGCGAAACCTTCATGGCATTGACCGATCGCATGATCGCAGAAATGCACGCTGATTTTGCTGCACTGAACATTTTGCCACCGGATTCCGAGCCGCGCGCGACCGGTCACATTCATGAAATCATTGATATCGTGCAGAAACTGATCGACCGTGATCACGCGTATGTGGCGTCGAACGGCGATGTGATGTTCTGGGTGGAAAGCGATCCGGATTACGGTGTGTTGTCCCGTCAGGATTTGGATCAGTTGCAGGCTGGCGCACGTGTCGAAGTTGAAGCCAACGTGAAGCGCAATCCGATGGACTTCGTGCTGTGGAAAATGTCCAAGCCGGGCGAACCAAGCTGGACCTCACCGTGGGGCGAAGGCCGTCCGGGCTGGCATATCGAATGTTCGGCGATGAATTGCAAACAACTCGGCGCGCATTTCGACATTCACGGCGGCGGATCTGACCTGATGTTCCCGCACCACGAAAACGAAATTGCTCAGTCCAGCTGCGCGCACGACGGCCCGTATGTGAACACCTGGATGCACTCCGGGATGGTGATGATCGACCGCGAAAAGATGTCCAAATCACTGGATAATTTCTTTACCGTGCGCGATGTCCTGAAATATTACGATGCTGAAAGCGTGCGTTACTTCCTGATGTCAGGCCATTACCGCAGCCAGCTGAACTACAGCGAAGAGAACCTGAAGCTGGCGCGTACGTCGATGGAGCGTCTGTACACCGCGCTGCGCGGTACTAACGCCAGTGCAACGCCAGCCGGTGGCGAAGCGTTCGTGGCGCGTTTCCGTGCTGCGATGGACGACGACTTCAACACGCCGGAAGCCTATTCCGTACTGTTCGATATGGCGCGCGACATCAACCGCCTGAAAACGGAAGATATGGCGGCGGCCGACGGTCTGGCAGCAGAACTGCGTCAGCTGGCCGGTGTGCTGGGCTTGCTGGCGCAGGATCCGGAGCAGTTCCTGAAATCCGGTGCTCAGGCGGATAACGACGATGAAGTCGCAGAAATCGAAGCGTTGATCAAACAGCGTAACGATGCCCGCGCCAGCAAAGACTGGGGCATGGCGGACAAGGCGCGCGATCGCCTGAATGAAATGGGGATCGTCTTAGAAGATGGAGCCAACGGCACCACCTGGCGCCGTAAATAATCTCCTTCAGACTCCGGTTATTTTGGAGATGCGAGATCTCAACAGCCTCCTTTTTGGAGGCTTTTTTATAAGGACTGTCCTGTGACTCAAATGCTTCTGACGTATCAGCCTCCGTATGACTGGCAGTGGATGACGGCGTTTCTCGGCGCTCGTGCGTTGCAGGGCGTGGAGCAGCAGGATGGCGATTATTATCAGCGGACGCTGGCGATAATGTACCGCGGCGTGCGGCTGACCGGCTGGTTGCGGCTGCGGCCTCTGGCGGACGTTAACAGCGTCGAACTTGAGGTTTCTCCGTCGCTGGTACCGGTTGCGGAAATTGTGGCCAGTCAGGTGCGGCGTTTGTTAGATCTGGATGCGCAGCCATTACTGATCGCTAAGGGATTAGGGGCGCTGGCGGAAAACGCCGTGGGATTACGTCTGCCGGGCTGTATAAACCGTTTTGAACTGGCGGTCAGAGCCATTCTTGGGCAGCTGGTGAGCGTGAAAATGGCGGCGACTCTGGCGACACGGCTGACCGAAAAATGGGGCGAACCGTTGAACACGCCGTTTACAGCACTGACGCATTTGTTCCCGTCTCCGGCAGCGGTCGGAAAATTAACAGTGGATGATTTGCGCGGTATCGGCGTGCAGGCCAAACGCGCGGCGTGTCTGATCAATATTGCGCAGGCAGTGGAAGAAGGGCGGTTACCGCTGGATGAAATCACCGATGTGCAGGAAGGTGTCAGACAATTGCTGGCGATGCCGGGGATTGGTAGCTGGACCGCCAGTTATGTGGCGATGCGGGCGTGGTCTGCGCCGGATGTTTTTCTCGGTGGCGATTATCTGATTAAGCAGCGTTTTCCGGGCATGACGCCGGGAAAAATCGCCCGTTATGCACAAGTCTGGAAACCGTGGCGCACTTACGCCACGCTGCATTTATGGTTCAATAATGACTGGCAGCCGGATAGCCCTTAATCCGCAACAGCTAGTGTTTTTCCGGCGGGATCACGCTGTTGTCAGTGTGAACGGTGGCGATTTTCTGTTCCGGTTCGTAGCGAAAAACCCGTCCCCGTCCGTTATTTTTGGCGGTATAACAGGCCTTATCCGCCTGCGCCATATATTCGCTGCCGCTGACATCGGGGTCATTCATGTTGGTTAATCCGGCGCTGGCGCCGATGCGGTAGATTTTACCTTCCCAGACAAACTCGAACTGATTGATTTCACTGACCAGTTTCGCAAGCGTGCTCAATCCCTGTTCCGCCGGACAATCAAATAAGATCAGCGCAAATTCATCGCCGCCCAGCCGCGCGAGACGGTCGCTGTTGCGGATGTGTTCCTGCATCAGCGTACTTATCTGGCGCAACAGTTCGTCACCGGCGGCGTGCCCGGCAGTGTCATTAATTGCTTTAAAACGATCCAGATCGATGAATGCCAGGCAGTGCGACTGATGCGCAGCGGTTATCAGATTCAGGGCTTTTTTCAGACTGGACTCGAAACTGCCACGGTTCGACAATCCGGTCAGTAAATCGTGAGACGCGCTGTAGCTGAGCTTGCGCATCAGCTCGCGGGATTTACTGACGTCCTGCAATACCAGCACGATACCGATCGGTTCGTCTTTCAGAGTACGCAGCGGGGAAACCGCCAGCTGGACATCAAACAGGCCGGTGTGATGACCGTGCAGCACCAGGGATCGCTCAACAGAAGAGTGAAGATTTTCGTTAATATCAAATTGCAGCAAGTTGTCGATAAGCGGGCCGTCTTGCCCTTTGCTGATCAGCACAATGCGGTTCACCGGCTGGCCCTGCGCCTGTTGTTCCGTCCATCCGGTCATTTTCTCCGCTACCGGATTCATGAACGTGATGTTCATATTCCGGTCGGTAGAAATCACCGCTTCGTTAATGGAGTTGAGTGTGATGTGCAGCAGCTCTTTTTCTTCATGCAGCGCTTCCGACAGACGCTTATTGGTCACCTCGGTGTGCTTGAGATCGTTGATATCTTCAATCTGAGAAATGAAATACAGCGGGTTATGCTCTTCATCGCGTACCAGCGACACCGCCAGTAACGCCCAAATCACTTCACCACTGCGACATAAGTAGCGTTTTTCCATGGTGTAGTTCTGAATTTCATCGTTAAGCAGCTGCTCCAGCAATGACAGATCCTTACCCAAATCTTCCTGGTACGTGATTTCCTGGAAGGTCAGCGTGGTGAGATATCCAGCCTCATAACCCAGCAAATTACACAGCGATTTATTCACCTGTAACAGTCTGCCTTGCGGGGACACCAGCGCCATGCCAATCGCCGAATATTCCATCGCGTTGCGAAACCGGTTTTCACTCTGCGTGATATGCGACTTCTCTGCCCGCAGGGTTTGCATCGCCATCGCCATTGCGTTTGCCGGGGTCAGGATCAGCAGCAATGGCAGGAAAATAAGTCCCTGTGGAATTTGCACGACGGCATGCGGCTGCACGGAAACAATGCCGCTGGTGTGCAATAAAGCAATCATCAGCGTCATCGACAAAAAAATGATAAACGCTTCGACGCGAGGTAAACGGATGGCACACCATAACAACGGAATGGTGATAAAGGCGAAGGTATATGGCAACCATTTGAGCGCCAGAAAACCTGCGGCCAGCGTGATGATGAGCGTCAGCAGCAGCCCGAAAAATCGTTCTGAGGTCAGGGTTTTCCTGAAATAACCGCGCTGATAAATCAGTCCGAGCGGGGTGAGTGCCAGGATGGCAACGGCCTCTGACATGAACCAGGTGGCAAACCGGCTTTGCAATTCCACTGGTGAATGAACATGCAGGATAAACAGCATCATAATAAAGGAGCTGACCAGCGGGCAGAAAATCACCGCAATCAGCAGGAATCTGACCCAGTGACCGAGGCCGGAAAGGGGATCCTGCGCCGGTAACATCCGGCGCAAAAGTGCCGCGCAAAGCGAGGCTTCAAAAAGATTGTTGAGCAGATAGGGCAGGTAGCGCAGGAAAGGGGTGCCCAGAACGGTGTGCGCTGCGGCAATACCCAGAGCGCTGGCGCACAGCAAAGGTAGCCAGTCACGGTAACGGTGATGGAACAGCGCCGGGATCATCAGTGCTGTCGGCAACCACAAACCCGCCAGACTGGACGATTTCTGAATCACACTCATACAGGCGAGCGCCATCAGGCAAACTGAAATGCCTAACAGTACGTGTGATGTCCAGTTCGCCCGATTGAGTAAAATCGAGGGTGGTTTGTTTTTTTCCACGGTGAAAACCTTTTTCTGGCTGGTGTTTGGATCCAGAACAGTTGCAGTGATGGTCGTTTTTCTGTTTTTTTATCACTTACGCGTCACCATGAGCACTTTCGATGACAGTTACTCTCAGTATCGGAAAAGCATGACTAATTATTAATATAAATTTTACATTACGTTGTAATAGTTCATGAATATTCCGGCCTGTGGCCGGAATATGAGAGTCAGAGCAGGAAAATGGTGGCGAGGCCAAGGAAGATAAAGAATCCGCCGGTATCTGTCAGCGCGGTGATCATGACGCTGGAACCGACCGCAGGGTCACGCCCCAGTCGCACCATCGTCAGCGGAATAACCACGCCCATCAGCGCCGCCAGCAGCAGGTTAAGCACCATTGCCAGCGTCATTACCGCGCCCATTTCCCAGTCGCTGTACAGCAGCCAGGTCACGACGCCCATCAGTCCGCCCCAGACCAGACCATTAATCAACGCGACGCCCAGCTCCCTGAACATCAGGAATTTCAGGTTACCGAGCTGGACATGGTGCAGCGCCAGCCCGCGGACAATCATGGTGATGGTCTGATTACCGGTATTCCCGCCGATGCCGGCAACGATCGGCATCAGGGCGGCCAGCGCCACCAGCTGTGAAATCGTATGCTCAAACAGGCCAATCACGCGCGAGGCGACGAACGCCGTACACAGATTGATTGCCAGCCACGCCCAGCGGTTACGCACGGCTTTGGTGACCGGTGAAAACACATCTTCTTCCGGGCTCAGCCCCCCCATGCGGCGCAAATTGCTGTCAGTATCGTTATTCACGAAATCGACGATTTCTTCCACCGTCAGGCGTCCCATCAATTTGCCTTTTTTGTCCACTACCGGCGCGGTGATCAGGTCATAACGTTCGAACGCACTGGCGGCGTCTTCGGCTTTATCTTCCGGCTCAAAACTGGTGAGGTCGGTAACCATGACGTCTGAAACCAGCGTATGCGGCGGGTTCAGCAGAATTGCGGTCAGCGGCAGTTCGCCGAGTAAGGTATTTTTACGATCAGTGATAAACAGCTTATCGGAAGCTTGCGGAATGGCTTTATTGAGACGAAGAAAGCGCTGAACGGTACCGAGTGAAACGTCGGGGCGCACCGTCAGCAGTTCGAAGTCCATGATCCTGCCCACGCACTCTTTACTGAATTTCATCACCTCGCGGACTTTATCGCGCTGACGCGGATCCAGTGAGGTGAGCACGCGCCCGGTCAGGTCGCGGGGCAGATATTCGGCCAGATAAACCTGATCGTCCACATCCAGCAGGGACATGGTTTTCAGCAGGTCTTTGTCGCTCATTTCCTCAATGAGGCTGTCCCAGACGGTTTCTGAAACTTCGACCAGTGCCTTACCGCGGGCAGCCGGTTCAACCAGCCGCCACAATGCCAGGCGTTCGTGAATAGGTAAGGCTTCCAGCACATCTGCCACGTCGGCGGCATGGAGTTTTTGCACCCGCGAGCTCAGCTCTGCGGTGTGGTCCATCAGCCTGGCACGGGTGGCATCATCTACGTCAATTTCTTCACCGAGAATGCTGTCAGCAAGGTCATCGGTGTTCAGAAGGAGATCGAGGATCCGGCGGCGACTCTCGGCGAGTTTTTGGCCGTAACTAATCGGTTTTTCTGCAGACATTCGGGATCCTTAATCCTTATGGTAGCGGCAGGTCTTGAGTGTGCCGGTACACGTTTTGTCGGAAGTCGGTTCCTGAGGTGTTACGGTTTGCCCATCTGTTTGCTGTTGTTTTTGGTTCTGATGGTGGGAGTACGCGCCGATACCGGAATAGACCAGGCGTCCTAACAAAATAATGAAGCTGATCGATAAAACGATTTTCGTCATTGTGATGTTGGTTTTTCGAGACATAGTTTGATCGCTTAAGTAAATCGTTGCTCCGGTGAAAGGATGAAGAACTGCAAATGATAACGTTTACAATATATAACACATCTAAACGAGCAGCCAGATAATCAAATAAAGGTGAAGCGGCGTTTTATCCATTTTTAGAAACCATTCTACTCTTAGGAATTTTCTTTTTTATCTGATTACTCTATCTCACTGGTTATAAAAACCATTTTGTCAGTCACTCGATGAAATTGTTTAAGATGATTTTTATGTGAAATCACAAAGATTGTGTTTAATGATCTGCATCAAGAGATTTAAGATAAGTCACATTAGAATCCAGCGATATTTTGAAGCGTTGTACTCTGGCCTCTGCTGTATTCTTTTTTCTTCAGTTGTTTTATGTGAAATGACGTTTTTACTACGATAATTTAAGGCGGAGCCTGCAACTGCGGTTGTCAGCCGGCTTGTCTGACGTCCGTTACACGATGAATCATTCACCGCGGCATGAAGTTCATGCGCAAAACTTAGATGGGCTGAATGCGTAAATTTTTTTCCTGGCATGAGATTCGCCATAAATGGTGGGGACTTCCCGTCATTTGCGCGCTGGTGTTGATCCCCTTAACCTCATGGCTTTCTCCGATCATATATTTGCCAGAAGGTCGCACCTATCTGATTTATATGCCATTGGCGACAAGCGTTGCGTTGCTGATGGTCTTTGACTGGGCTGCATTGCCCGGGATCGTTCTGACGTTGTTCTTGCGTTATTATTTCAGGGTTGGCGCAGAAATGGCGACGCTTCTGACGGTGATTTATTTCACCTCCCTTTTTCTGGCCTGGCTCGGATACCGCTGGCAGGCCGGAAATCGCTGGTCAGCGCCGCTGGGCCTGATGAATCTGGCGTGGATCCGTGTCGGCTGGTTGCTGGTATTCCTTACTGTCTTCTTCATTATTGTGCTGCAAATTGTGGTCGAAAGCGGACTGCTTCCGGGTTATCTGGGGCTGGTCACAGCTGATTTCGTCACGTTGCGCACCCTCATCAATCTGCAGGCGATGATCATCGGCATTTTGCTCAATTCGCATGTGATTTATCTGCTTATCCGCATGATGCGTCAGCCCCGCTACTGGCGCGTGTTGCGGATGATGTTGCGTAAGCAACGGGCACCAGGCGTGAAAACCACCGAAATGGTGCTCTGGTTCCTGGTCATGGGTACCATGGTGACACTGCTGTGCGTGCCGGGGATAAGTGAGCCCTTCACTAAAATTTTACTGAGTGATTACACTCTTACGCTGCTTTTCCCGGTGATGCTGTTCGGGGCTTTACGCTATGGCTATTACTTCATCAGCATCGTATGGAGTATTGTCCTCACTGTTTTGTTCTTCAATTATCAGGGCTTTATTTCAGAAACCGGTTTTGTTCATAATCTGGTATTTGTCTCTGCGCTGATGCTTGTTTACACCATCACCCTGTTACTGATGGCAGCGCTTTCTTCCCGCCAGCGCCTGCTGATGAAAAAATTCAGTTCTGCCGCCTTGCGGGATCCGGTGTTTGGTTTGCCCAATCTGCGCGCCTTTAACCGCGATTTAGCGCGCCATCCGCGTTCCATGCTCTGTTTCATCCGAGTGTCGGATATGGACGTTCTCAGCCGTAACTATGGGATGCGGCTGCGTATTCAGTTTAAACAGCAGCTGGCGGTCGGACTCAAACCTTTCCTCCAGCCCGGCGAACGCGTGTATCACTTACCCGGATATGATCTGGTCCTGCGCCTGAACTGCGAAGATGCGGATATGAAATTGCAGGGGCTGCATGATTATCTCGAGGATTTCCGTCTGATCTGGAACGGATTGCCGTTGCATCCTAATATTGGACTGTCTTACTGCACGGTGTATTCGCCTGTCGAACATCTGCCTATTTTGCTGGGTGAACTCAGTGGTATTGCTGAGGTTTCACTGACCACTGGTCAGCCGGAATCAAATAAAAGCGATCACAGTCAGGTTCAGCTTGAGATCAGAGACAAAGTCGACATGTTGCACAAAATTCAGCGTGCGTTAGACGACGATCGCTTTGTGCTGATGGCACAACCAATACTGGGTGTGCGCGGTGACAGCTACCACGAAATCTTGCTGCGAATGTTTGATGGCTCGAAGGAAACTCTGGTGACGCCAGACAAATTCCTGCCAGTCGTCCACGAATTTGGGTTGTCTTATCAGATGGATATGTGGGTGCTCAAACATTCACTGATGTTTATCAATCAGAACCGTGTGCGTTTACCGAGCCTGCGTTTTGCCGTTAACTTCACGCCATCGACGTTGTGCCGACCGACATTTACCCGCGACTTCAAATCGCTGATGCTTGAATATGAAATTGAACCGTTCCAGATTGTACTGGAAGTCACCGAATCACATCTTTTGCAGAATATGAAATATGCCGATTTCGCGATGAGGGAATTGCGCGCTTATGGCTGCCGGATTGCGATTGACGACTTCGGGACGGGTTACGCCAGTTACGGGCGTCTGAAAGCCATTCAGGCCGATATCCTGAAAATTGACGGCAGCTTTGTGCGCAATATGCTTACCGATTCACTGGATGCATATATTGTGCAGTCTATTTGTCAGGTTGCACGCATGAAGCACCTGTCAATTGTGGCGGAGTATGTGGAGACGGAAGAACAGAAAGCGGCGCTTCATGCGCTGGGCGTCGATTACATGCAGGGGTATCTGGTGGGTAAACCGCAGCCACTGGCCACTTTGCTCGATTTTCCGGCTTCCTGATTTTGCGGGAAATTGAGACGTAGAAAACAAAAAGCCCTCTGAGCACGTTGTGCCGGAGGGCTTTTTTATAGCAGCAAACGAATTAGTCTTCCGCTGCGCCGTCTTCTTCTTCTTCGAGCATCAGTTTCCAGCCCGTGACGTCATTCCAGTAGCTTTGTTCTTTCTCAAAATCCAGCTGAACCAGGTTGTTCTGCGCCAGGTATCCGGCCGGGAAACGCAGCGTCCAGTGATTGTCATCAGTAGACAACCGCAGGGATGCCGGCGTGGTGGTCGACTGGCGCTGGTTATTGAGCAACGCGCCAAGACGCAGCAGCTGGATCAACGGAATGTAATGCTTCTTCTTAAACAGGTTCAGGCGCGGCAATTCTTCCAGCTTAATGGCCTTTCGATGGAAACGCACCAGCGTCGCCAGCAGCGTTTGCTGTTCCTGATTAAAGCCCGGCAAATTGGTATTTTGCAGGATGTAAGAAGAGTGGCGATGCATACCGGTGTGATTAATGCTCAGACCGACCTCGTGCAGCATGGCGCTGAATTTCAGTAGCGATTCCAGCTGCGGCTGAACCAGTTTGGTGTTTTGCGCTAACCACTGGCTGTAAAGCTGCTCTGTGGTTTCCAGCACGCGACGCGCCTGTTCGCGGTCGATATTGTAATGCTCGGCCAGACTTTTCGCGGTACGTGTGCGGATGTCCTGATGGCGGAAACGGCCTTCCATCTCATACAGCACGCCTTCACGCAGCGCGCCGTCGGAAAGACGTAACTCTTTCACGGCCAGCGCATCAAATACCCCACGCAAAATCGCGAGTCCCGGCACAAACACCGACTGGCGATCTTCCGATAAGCCCGGTAAATCCAGCTCACTGAATTTTTTGAAGTCCAGCACCGCTTCTGTCAGCATTTCCAGGCGTTCAGGGGTGATCAGTCCGTCTTTTTCGCCCATCGCGACCAGCACTTCGTGAGCCGCTTTGATGCTGCCGGACGCGCCCAGCGCATACTGCCAGCCTTGCAGACGGTACTGCCAGGCGAGAGTTTCCAGCTTCTGTGCGGCAGCGAGTTGCGCTCGTTTGAAGTTGCTGCGGCTGATTTCGCCTTCCGGAAAAAACATCTGCGCGAAACTGACGCAGCCCATACGGCGGCTTTCTGCCAGCAAAGGCTCGAAATCTTCACCAATGACCAGTTCCGTAGAACCTCCGCCGATGTCGACAACCAGCTTGCGACCTTTCTCCGGCTGCGTGTGCTCAACACCCATAAAAATCAGACGTGCTTCTTCCTGCCCGGAGATAATTTCAATCGGGTAGGGGATGACTTCTTTGGCGCGCTTAAGAAATTCCTCGGCATTCACCGCCTGACGCAAAGTATGCGTGCCCACGATGGTGACGTTGCTGTCCGGAAAACCTTGCAGACGTTCTGCAAATAAAGCCAGGCAATCCAGCCCGCGTTGCATGGCTTCTTCACTGAGCACACTTTTGTTGTCGAGACCATCGGCCAGATGAACGCGTTGTTTCAGGCGACCTAATACCTGCATCGCACCGTTAACCACGCGCGCGATAACCATATGGAAACTGTTCGAACCCAGGTCGATTGCAGCAATTTCCTGTGGCTTGGCGTTCATTGGGCTGTTTTTAAGGGGCATAGTTATGTAGCGCTCCAGAGATTCAGGCTTGCTGACTTTGTTGTTCCAGATCTTTCAGATATTCGTAAATCGCCAGCTGCGCACGCACTTTGCGACGATTTCCGCGTGGAACATACCGGTTGCTCAGTTCTTTATCAATCACTCTGGCTTTTACCGTGTCATTAAACAGCAGTTCGAGGATATCCAGAACGCGCTGTTTAAGGCGTGGATCGAGCAGGGCGACAGCAACCTCAATTCGGTAATCGATATTACGGGTCATCCAATCAGCAGAGGACAGGAATACTTTGGTATCGCCACCATTTTCAAAGACATAAACACGGTCGTGCTCAAGATAGCGGTCAATAATGCTGGTGACCTGAATGTTTTCGCTAAAGCCCGGTAAATTCGGTACCAGAGAACACATGCCACGGATCAGCAGACGGATTTTCACCCCGACGTTAGACGCGACATAAAGGCGATCAATCAGGCCTTTATCCACCAGGTTATTGATTTTAAGCGTAATACCACCTGTGCCACCTGCCTGTACGTTGGCAATTTCTTTGTCGATCAGGCGATACAGCATGTCGCGCGAGTTTTGCGGCGACACCATCAGATGCTCGAAAGAGACCGGACGGTACGGGTTCTCAATAAAATTAAATACCCGGCGGACTTCGTTGGTGATCCGCGCATCCGCGGTCAGCAGCGAATAGTCGGTATAAAGACGGGCCGTTTTCTCGTTAAAATTGCCGGTCCCAATATGAGCATAGCGGACAATTTCATCGCCTTCGCGGCGGGAAATAAGAAAGAGTTTTGCGTGAATTTTCAGACCCGGCGCAGAGAAAATAACGTGTACACCGGCTTCTGTCAGACGTTTCGCCCAATGAATATTGGCTTCTTCATCAAAGCGCGCCTGAAGTTCGACGACCACGGTCACTTTCTTACCGTTGTGCGCCGCGTGGATCATCGATTCGATAATGCGTGAATCTTTGGCAACACGGTAAATGTTGATTTTTATGGATAAAACGTTCGGGTCGAAAGATGCCTGACGCAGCAGTTCCAGTACGTGTTCAAACGTGTGGTACGGATAATAAAGCAGTACGTCCTGTTCGCGGATCGCGGCAAAACCGTTGCGGAATTTATCGAACCATAAATGGCGCAGGCGTGGCAGCGGACGGTTGACAAGATTGGCTTTACCGACGTTCGGGAAGCCGATGAAGTCTTTGAAGTTATGGTAGCGGCCACCGGCAATCACGGAATCATAATTGGAGATACCCAGCTTGCCGCGCAGCAATTCTACCATTTCATCGGGCATATCGCGCTGATAAACAAAACGCACCGGCTCGGCGGTCAGACGCTGTTTCAGGCTCGATGACATCAGTTCCAGCAGACTCGATTCCATTTCCGTGACCAGATCGTATTCGGCGTCACGGGTCATTTTCATCGAATAGGCATTCAGCGCATCGTAATCAAAGAAGCCTTTGAAAATATCATCCAGACAATAACGCAGAATGTTATCCAGCAGGATCATCGGCTTACGGCGACGCGGCGCTTCAGGTGGCAGATTGACGAAACGCGGCACTTTATCGGAAGGAATTTCCAGCAGCGCATAGTGAATTTCTTCGCCACGGATAATTTCTACCGCCAGATAGGTATAATCGTCTTTAAGGAACTGCACCAGGTTGGTGTCGTGATTAATCAGAATCGGCGTGATGTACTGGCGCAGGTGATGTTTGAAATACTGACGCAACCAGGCTTGCTGGTTTTCAGAAACCTGACGTTCGTTAATCAGGAAAATTTGATTACGTGCCATTTCCAGCAGCAAATCATTGTAAAGGCTGTCAAATTCCTGATCAATACGCAGGACTTTTGCCTGAATTTTTTTCAGCAAATGGCGGGATGCGCCCAGAAAGCCTTGTTCTTCACTGATGAGGATCCGCCGTTTTAAATCGGCAAAACGGACTTTATAAAACTCATCCAGGTTATTGGAGTAGATCCCTAAGAAACGCATCCGTTCGATCAGGGGATTGCTTTTGTCTGCCGCTTCCTGCAACACGCGCTCATTGAAGGACAGCCAGCTTAGTTCTTTCTCGATATAAAGCTTTTCCTGACCCATTTTCACTCCGTTCATTTGGCTTGCAACCTGGCCCATACAGGCAAATTTGCCCGAAAACACCGCAATTTAGCTCCACCTATTCTTCGTGTTACGGGCCATTTTTAAAATCAACGCAACAGGAAGCTGTCAGTGAGAGGGGCCTAGTGTCTACTATCAATATTGCGAAAGATTGACAGGAAAGTCCAACACAACAGGGGATGATTTCAGGAGAGTTTCTATCAGAGGAATAAATGAGAGCAAAAGGTGGGAAAAGTCTTTCCGGTGAAGGAGTTCATCTCTCCTTCACCGGTCATTTATTGAATAATTTTTACCGCGTAATATTAAACTGCGCTGGCGCCAATCAGTGATTCAGGTTTGACCTGAACCGGTTTGGTTTTGTACTTCGCCAGGAATTGCGGCTGGAAAATACACATGCGGATGGCGCTGCGGTATTCACCGTTCACAAAGAATTCCTGCTTCAGTTCACCTTCAAGCTCAAACCCTAATTTGCTGTAAATGTGGATCGCCTTTTTGTTTTCTTTATCGACGATTAAATACAGTTTGTAGAGGTTGAGAACCGAGAAGGCATAATCCATTGCCAGACGGACGGCGTCACCGGCAAAACCTTTGCCCTGATGCTGCGGGTCAATGATTATCTGAAATTCCGCGCGGCGGTGAATATGGTTAATTTCCACCAGCTCGACTAAGCCAACGGGTCCGCCCTGGTATTCGATGATAAAGCGACGTTCGCTCTGGTCATGGATGTGTTTGTGATACAAGTCGGTCAGTTCGACGAAAGCCTCGTAGGGTTCTTCAAACCAGTAACGCATGATGCTGGCGTTATTATCAAGACGATGAACAAACGACAGGTCGTCCTTTTCCAGTGGACGTAATCTGACGCTGTTATTGCTAAACATGGGGTGTTCCTCAACTATAAAAGCCGTTTTATGAGGGTAACCTTCGTAAATATAAGGTCTGAAACAACCGTGTTTCAGATGAAGGTCGGCGCACAAACGACGTTTAAACGTGCGCCGGGATGGGCATTATATCGGGTGAAATGTAAACAAATGTCAAATGGCGGAAAATAAAAAACCGGCACATGGCCGGTTTGTAGTGGAATTATTGCGCTTATGCAGTTTAATCTTCGGCATAACCCTGCACGGACAGCGGATTATTATCGAGAAATGCCTGGCCATTTTGCAGAGCTAAACGGCCGTCAGCGAACCAGCTAACCACCAGCGGATAAATGTTATGTTCCTGCGTTTGCACGCGGGCAACTAACTCTTCTTCCGTATCCTCAGCAAAAACCGGCACTTTGGCTTGCAAAATTACCGGGCCGCCATCGAGCTGTTCAGTGACAAAATGCACCGAGGTGCCGTGTTCAGCATCCTGATTTTCAATCGCCTGACGGTGAGTATGCAAACCCGGATATTTCGGCAAGAGGGAAGGGTGGATATTGATCATGCGTCCCGCAAATCGCTGAACGAATTCAGCGCTAAGAATCCGCATGTAACCGGCGAGCACCACTAAATCTGGCTGGAAAGTCTCAATTGCATCAGCCAGCGCAACATCAAAGGCGGTACGGTCTTCGTAAGCTTTCACATCCAGCGCATGGGCCGGAATATCAGCTAAACGGGCTCTTTCAAGCCCGTATGCGGCGGCTTTATTACTGAAGACTGCACTGATTTTTGCGTTGATTCGTCCCTGCTGGCAGGCATCGATCAGGGCCTGTAAATTGCTTCCCTCGCCCGATACCAGAACCACAATCCTTTTCATATCCATACCTGTCGTCTTCAGTGAGGTGAGTGAGCTGACGCCTGCTTACCCGATAACGACGCGCTCAGCGGAGTCAGAGGCCTTAACATAGCCAATTTTCCACGCTTTTTCACCATTGTCATTCAGCAACGCAATTGCCTTGTCAGCAAGCTCAGCCGGAAGTGCGACAACCATGCCCACGCCACAGTTAAAGGTGCGGTACATTTCATGACGGCTGACGTTGCCGGTAGTCTGCAACCAGGTGAAGACGTCCGGCCACTGCCAGCTGGCTTCTTCGATGATGACCTGGGTGTTTTCCGGCAGCACGCGCGGAATGTTTTCCCAGAAGCCGCCACCGGTCAGGTGGACGATGCCGTGAACTTCCACATTTTCGATGAGGTTCAGAATCGACTTCACGTAAATTTTGGTCGGTGCCAGCAGGTGATCGGCCAGAGACTTGCCTGCCAGTGTGGTGGTTTCCGGGTCAGTTTTGCTGACTTCCAGAATTTTGCGCACCAGAGAGTAACCATTGGAGTGCGGGCCGCTGGCTGCGAGGCCGATCAGCACATCGCCGTCAGCCACTTTGCTTCCGTCGATAATTTCTGATTTTTCCACCACGCCAACGCAGAATCCAGCGACGTCATAATCTTCGCCGTGGTACATGCCCGGCATTTCAGCGGTTTCGCCGCCGACTAACGCACAGCCAGACTGCTTACAACCTTCTGCAATTCCGGTGATCACACTGGCGGCGATATCGACGTCCAGTTTGCCCGTTGCGTAATAGTCGAGGAAGAACAGCGGTTCAGCGCCCTGAACGATCAAATCATTGACGCACATCGCGACCAGGTCGATACCGATAGTATCGTGGCGTTTTAAATCCATCGCCAGACGCAGCTTGGTGCCAACGCCGTCGGTACCCGAAACCAGCACGGGTTCACGATATTTTTGCGGCAGCGCGCAGAGAGCACCAAAACCGCCCAATCCACCCATAACTTCCGGGCGACGGGTCTGTTTTACTACACCTTTAATGCGATCTACCAATGCGTTACCGGCATCAATATCTACGCCTGCGTCTTTATAGCTGAGAGAGGTTTTGTCGGTCACTGCGAAGTCCCCACGGCGGTTTGGGTTGGTGGTTGAAGAATAAAGCGGGGCAATTCTAACAGTGGAAGCAAACGTTTGCGAGCGCCTTATTCGATGATGATTTTCAGGCTGTCTATACTCTAACCGAGTTCCTAATGATCTGGATCAGGCAATTGGCTGTGGCGTTCAAAAAAAATGGCGTTATAATCTCGCGATTTTTTTTTGCAGCTCAACCACCTTAGGAGAATAAATAATGAAGATCGTCGAGGTGAACCACCCGCTGGTGAAACACAAGCTGGGCCTGATGCGTGAAAACGACATCAGCACGAAACGTTTTCGCGAACTGGCTTCTGAGGTGGGAAGTCTGCTGACGTATGAAGCGACTGCCGATTTAGAAACTGAAAAAGTGACCATCGAAGGCTGGAATGGCCCGGTGGAAATCGATCAGATCAAAGGCAAGAAAATTACCGTTGTGCCAATCCTGCGTGCCGGTCTGGGCATGATGGAAGGCGTACTGGAACACGTTCCGAGCGCACGTATCAGCGTTGTCGGCGTGTACCGTGATGAAGAAACTCTGAAACCTGTGCCGTATTTCCAGAAGCTGGTTTCTAATATCGAAGAACGTCTGGCGCTGGTCGTTGACCCGATGCTGGCCACCGGTGGTTCTATGATTGCCACCATCGACTTGCTGAAAAAAGCCGGCTGCCAGAGCATTAAAGTGCTGGTGCTGGTTGCCGCTCCGGAAGGGATCGCCGCTCTTGAAGCCGCGCACCCGGACGTTGAACTTTACACCGCCTCGGTGGATCAGGGACTCAATGAGAAAGGCTACATCATTCCGGGGCTCGGCGATGCGGGCGACAAGATATTTGGTACGAAGTAAGCAATTAGCCGACTGAAGAGTCGGCTTTTTTTTGGAATTTTTTTGCACGTCATACACAACACAACATCACACCATTGAGAGGATCACATTCATGACCCGTCGTGTCATCGGGGTAAGCGAGCGTCCGCCATTGCTGCAGACAATCCCCCTGAGTTTCCAGCATCTGTTTGCCATGTTTGGTGCCACCGTTCTGGTTCCCATTCTGTTTAAGATAAACCCGGCAACGGTGCTGCTGTTCAATGGCATAGGGACTTTGCTGTATTTATTTGTCTGTAAAGGGAAGATACCGGCGTACCTCGGCTCGAGTTTCGCGTTTATTTCACCGGTGTTGTTGCTGCTGCCGATGGGGTATGAAGTGGCGCTGGGCGGGTTCATTGCCTGCGGTTTACTGTTCTGTCTGGTGGCGCTGATTGTTAAGAAAGCCGGGATTGGCTGGATCAACGTGATGTTCCCGCCAGCGGCAATGGGCGCAATCGTGGCCGTCATCGGGCTGGAACTGGCGGGTGTGGCGGCAAATATGGCCGGATTACTGCCTGCCGAGGGTGCTCCGGTAGATTCCACCACCATCACTATTTCTCTGGTGACGCTGTCGGTGACGATTCTGGGTTCCGTATTATTCCGCGGTTTCCTGGCGATTATCCCGATCCTTATCGGCGTGCTGGTGGGTTATGCACTGTCGTTCTTTATGGGCGTGGTTGATGTTTCTGCCATCGCCAATGCGCATTGGTTCGCGCTGCCAACCTTCTATACGCCGCGTTTTGAATGGGTCGCTATCCTCACGATCCTGCCTGCGGCGCTGGTGGTCATTGCCGAGCACGTCGGGCATCTGGTCGTCACGGCTAACATTGTGAAGAAAGATTTGCTGCGTGACCCGGGCCTGCACCGTTCGATGCTGGCTAACGGTCTGTCGACTGTGTTGTCCGGTTTCTTCGGTTCTACTCCGAACACTACGTATGGCGAAAACATCGGTGTAATGGCGATCACTAAGGTTTACAGCACCTGGGTTATCGGCGGCGCGGCTATTCTGGCAATCCTGCTTTCCTGTATCGGTAAACTGGCGGCGGCCATTCAGGCGGTACCGGTACCGGTGATGGGCGGCGTGTCATTGCTGCTTTATGGAGTGATTGGTGCTTCGGGGATCCGCGTGCTGATTGAATCGAAAGTCGATTACAACAAAGCGCAGAACCTGATCCTGACTGCGGTGATCCTTATCATCGGCGTCAGCGGTGCGAAGATTCACATCGGTGCCGCTGAGCTGAAAGGCATGGCGCTGGCGACGATCGTCGGTATATTCCTGAGCCTGTTGTTCAAAGTGATCGAGATTTTCCGCGGCGAAGAACAGATCATTGACGTTGAAGATGAGCGGGAAAATCCGCCAGTCTGATCATGATCATCCCTGACCGGCAGGCGGCTACCTGCCGGTCAGGTGCTCGGATCGCAAGCGGTTGCACCGGGTACAGTTCATTTCACGACGGATCCTTGCTAGAATTCGGCAGTTCCTTTTATTGACGTGACAACATCTGCGGTCTTCATGCCGCTTCGGTTGAGGTACTTCTGAATACGCCGGCACAGCTTTCCCTGCCACTTTATCTACCCGATGATGAAACCTTTGCCAGTTTTTATCCGGGGGAAAACCCTTCTCTGCTATCTGCTATTCAGAGCGCATTGCATCAGGAACACGGCACCTATATTTATTTCTGGTCACGCGAAGGTGGCGGCCGCAGCCATCTTTTACACGCAGCTTGCGCAGAATTATCGCAGCGCGGTGAAGCGGTGGGGTATGTGCCATTAGACAAGCGGGCTTATTTCGTGCCGGAAGTGCTGGACGGCATGGAGCATCTGGCGCTGGTGTGTATCGATAATATCGAAGGTATTGCCGGTGATGATGAATGGGAAGCCGCTGTTTTCCATCTCTATAACCGCATTCTTGAAACCGGTCGCACGCGTTTGTTTATTACCGGCGATCGTCCTCCGCGCCAGCTGAATCTCAGCCTGCCGGACCTGGCTTCCCGTCTCGACTGGGGTCAAATCTATAAACTTCAGCCACTTTCCGACGAAGAAAAACTTCAGGCATTGCAGCTGCGCGCCAAACTGCGCGGTTTTGAACTGCCGGAAGACGTGGGCCGTTTCCTGTTGAAACGTCTGGACAGGGAAATGCGTACGCTGTTTATGACGCTCGATCAGCTGGATCGCGCATCTATTACTGCACAGCGCAAACTGACGATCCCGTTCGTGAAGGAAATTCTCGGGCTGTAAACTGAAGGGATATCCGGGTTCGTGAACCGAACCCGACTGCGAAGCATATTATAAAATTTCTTTCACTTGTTCCGGCGGACGTCCTAAACGTGCTTTGCCGTTGGCGATGACAATCGGACGTTCAATCAGCCGCGGATGATCCGCCATTGCCTGCAGCAGTTTTTCCTCGCTCAGGTCTTTATCTTTCAGGTTCAGATCCTTATAAATCTGTTCGCCTTTTCGCATCAGTTCCCGCGCCGAACTAAAGCCCAGCAACCCGAGCAACTCTTTTAGTTTATCCACTGAAGGCTGCGTTTCCAGATACAAAATCACTTCCGGCTCAATGCCTTCCGCTTCCAGTAATTTCAGTGTCTCACGGCTTTTTGAACAAGCCGGATTGTGGTAAATCGCGACATTATGTGGCATTAAAATATCTCCATACTTGTGCTGAAATCAGCCTTTCTGATACTGACGGAATCGCCCCTGCAACTGACGAAGCTGGTCGATGCGGGCGTCATATCGGGCCTGTTCCAGACTGCCTAATTTTTGCAATGCGCTGGCGTTGCTCAGCATTTCTATTGCCTGATCCAGACGACCGATTAACGCCATACTTTCCGCTCTGGCGGCCAGTTCCTGCGCGCGTAACCCTTGTGCTGCAGCGGCCTGAGATAATAAATCCCAGCCATTCGGATCACCCGGATAACTGAAAGTATAGCGGTTGAGGATCTTCATGGCATTGGCCGGTTTCGCCCCTTCTAGGTAAGCGTTGGCCAGATTGAGCTGAAGAACCGGATTAGAACTGGTCGCCGCCCCTGCCTGTTCCAGCCGTGCGATAGCCTGCGGCGCACGTTTGCTGTCGATATCGGTATCGGTCGCTAAATCCAGCAACCATTCATTGCCGGGATTTTGTGCCAGCAGCGGATCGAGGATCACACGTGCCTGATCGTATTTCTTCGCTTTGTAGAATTGCAGCGCATGGCCGTATTTTGCCGCCAGTTGCTCACGGATATTGCCGTTGCTCAGCTTCAGCAAATAGTCATCGCTCAGCGGGAAACTGTCGGAACCGTACATCCCCAATATACGCACTTTTGCCATGGTGTAATCTTGTGATGATTGCACAACCGGGTGCGCCATCTGGTTCGCGCGGTTACGGATATCGGCCAGGCGGCTGTCCGGCAGGGGGTGCGTCAGCAGCATTTCTGGCGGACGGGTTGAATAGCTGGCCTGATCGGCGAGTTTTTGCAGGAATGCAGGCATCGCCTGCGGATCAAAACCGGAGCGTTGTAATACCTGAATGCCGATGCGGTCTGCTTCCTGTTCGTTGCTTTGCGTGAAGCTGATCATACCCTGCTGCGTTCCCGCCAGCGTACCGGTCAGCGCCGCCATGCCCATTTGCGGACTGGCCATCGCCAGCAGGATAGAGCCTAATGCGCCAACCCAGGTCAGCGGGGCATTACGCTGTTGATCTTCCATCGCCCGCGCCAGATGGCGCTGGGTCACGTGGGAAATTTCGTGCGCCATAACGGACGCCAGCTGGCTCTCATTATCGGTGTAGCGGAACAGTGAAGAGTGGATCACCACGTTGCCGCCGAAGAAAGCAAAGGCGTTCAGCTCATCGTTATTGACGATGAAAAAATGGAAAGGGGTGCGAACGGAATAAGCGTGAGCCACCAGACGCTGCCCCAGTTCGTTGATGTACTGATTGAGCAGCGGATCGTTAATCAGCGGCGTGCTGGCGCGCATCTGACGGACGTAAAAATCGCCCATCTGCAATTCCTGATTGATGCTCAGTGTGCCACCGGCCGTTGTGCCGATATCGGGTAACTGGTCGCTCACCGGCGGAGCCAAAGGTGAACTGGTTTTGGCAGAACTCACCGGCGTTGACCAGAATGAGCTGTCATCAGCGCCTGCCGGCAGGATACTGCCAGCAAACAGGCTGCCCAGACACAGGGCAATCACCGTTTTTTTCAACCGCATTACCATAAACATTTGCTTCCCAATGAGTTAACCGCGTTACTAATAAGCTTTTAAAGCCTTTCTTCCATGAACTGCATTGCAGACCGTTATTTTGTGGCGCTTTTCTTTGCGCCCCTCTCTATAGTAGCTATCCTCGTGAGAGTTTAAAACACTGTGCAGCTACAGTTGTGTGACAACGAATTTTGAAGATAGTTACTTGTGTCTGAGCGCGCAGGGAACGAACAGCGCAAACCCGTCAGGCCGGGAAATTACAGGAGCGTTATCTGATGTTGGACATGTTATTACAGTGGTATCGCCGTCGCTTTACTGACCCGCAGGCCATTGCCCTGCTGGCCATCCTGGTCGCGGGTTTTTGTATTCTTTATTTCCTCAATGGCATTCTTGCGCCGCTTCTGGTGGCGATTGTTCTGGCGTATTTACTGGAATGGCCAACCGTTCGTCTGCAACATGTCGGGCTTTCCCGCACGCTGTCGGTCAGCGTGGTATTGATTATCTTCGCCGGTATTTTACTGCTGGGAATGTTCGTCATCGCGCCGGTCACCTGGCAACAGGGCGTGAATCTGATGACTGATTTGCCCAGCATGCTTAACCGTTTTTACGATTTTGCGGCCACGCTTCCCAAGCGTTATCCGGCGCTGGTCGATGCCGGTATCATCGATATGATGGCCGAAAACATGCGCAGCAAATTGTCCGGGCTGGGCGAATCCGTGGTGAAATATTCCCTGGCGTCGCTGGTCGGTTTACTGACGCTGGCGATTTACCTGATTCTGGTGCCGATGATGGTGTTCTTCCTGCTCAAAGATAAAGAGCAAATGCTCAACGCTGTCCGCCGCATTTTACCGCGCGATCGCGGGCTGGCGGGACAGGTCTGGGAGGAGATGAATCAACAGATCACCAATTATATTCGCGGAAAAGTGCTGGAGATGATTATCGTGGGTGTCGCCACCTATCTGGTGTTCTGGGTGATGGACATGCGTTATTCGCTGCTGCTTGCGGTGCTGGTGGGCGTGTCGGTGCTTATCCCGTATATCGGCGCGATGCTGGTGACGATTCCTGTAGTGATTGTGGCGATGTTCCAGTGGGGGCTTGGCGCGGATTTCTGGACGCTGATTGTCGCGTATCTGGTCGTTCAGGGGCTGGATGGCAATGTGATTGTACCGCTGTTGTTCTCAGAGGCGGTGAACCTGCATCCGCTGGTGATTATTCTGGCGGTCGTGGTCTTCGGCGGGCTTTGGGGATTCTGGGGCGTATTCTTTGCAATACCGCTGGCGACGCTGGTGAAAGCTGTCGTTCACGTCTGGCCGGATGAATCACTCAACGAAACGGTCTGAAAACCGGCTCTTAGTGAAAAATAAAAAAGCGCGTCTGCGCTTTTTTTTATGAACGTTTGCCCGCCGTGAGTGATCAGGCAGACTTCTCGTTCAGATAGGCCATCACGATGTCATGGTGGTTAGTGGTTTTGAAGTCGTCGAACACTTTCTCAACTTTGCCATTGCCATCGAGCAGGAAGCTGATGCGATGGATGCCGTCGTAGGTTTTACCCATAAAGGATTTTTCACCCCAGACGCCAAACTGCTCACAGACCTGGTGATCTTCATCAGAAAGCAATGTGAAGTTCAGCAGTTCTTTTTCAGCAAAACGCGACAGTTTTTCTGGCTTATCGGTGCTGATCCCCAGCACTTCAACGCCTGCACTTTTCAACTGATCCATGTTATCGCGCAGTCCGCAGGCCTGTACCGTACAACCCGGGGTCATGGCTTTTGGATAGAAATAGACCAGGACTCTCTGTCCCTGGAAGTCGGCCAGATTAATTTGTTCACCGTCTTGGTCGGGTAAACTAAATTGCGGCGCAGGATCACCGGCTTTCAGTGGGCTCATTGTCTTTCTCCGTATCTTTCAGCTGTTACTGCAGTTTATCTTCATTCTCAGAATAACTAACGACGTTAATACTGCCTTGCGCTTTCAGTTCTGTACATAGCTGATGAAAAGCCTGCTCAATAATTGCCGGATCGGTATTCGCCGCGCTGTGGGCAGTGATCTGGATCGACAGCTGAGCAGGCAGTGTCGCGTCCGCCGGACGGGTTTTTGAGGCAAGTTCGGCGATATTCATCTGATGTGTATCGAATAAATCGGTAAAACGCTCAATCAGATGTGGCGAGTCTTTCACTTCCACTTTCACCCACACGGTCGCAGGCATCGGCGGTCGTTCATGTGCGCTGGTGCGTTTCATCACAATCAGCAATTCAAGCTCCGCCCCTTTTTGCGGCAGGGTAGATTCAATCAGGGTGATGGCGTTCCAGCTGCCGGAAAGCAGCATGATGAACGTAAACTCATCACCCAGCATTGCCAGCCGGCTGTCTTCAATATTACAGCCGCAGCTGCTTACCTGACGGGTAATAGTGTTCACGATACCAGGGCGGTCGGCACCTAACGCGGTGATGACCAGATAATGTTGTTGTGGCTGCGGCAAAATGAGTCTTCCTGTCGTGCTTTGGAGTATTCCCAAGGTAAACATAAAAAAAACCGCCGGACAAGCGGTTACCGCTCGTTGATTGCTTGCTTTTGCAGTGGTGTCAAAAGTACCATGAGTGACCTGTTTGTGGAGGGGAAGGTCAATGTTTACGGGAAGTATTGTTGCACTGGTTACGCCGATGGACACCAAAGGTGCCGTCGATCGCGCAAGTCTGAAAAAACTGATTGATTATCATGTGTCCAGTGGTACTGCGGCGATCGTTTCCGTTGGCACAACCGGCGAGTCGGCAACGCTGAGCCACGATGAGCACGGTGACGTGGTCTTACAAACACTGGAACTGGCCGATGGCCGCATTCCGGTGATCGCAGGCACAGGTGCAAATGCCACCGCTGAGGCGATTTCTCTTACACAACGTTTTGAAAATAGTGGCGTTGTTGGCTGTCTGACAGTCACCCCTTATTACAACCGTCCGACTCAGGAAGGCCTGTATCAGCACTTTAAAGCTATCGCTGAAAACACCTCCCTGCCGCAAATTCTCTACAACGTGCCTTCACGTACCGGCTGCGATATGCTGCCGCCGACCATCGCGCGTTTAGCAAAATTGAAGAATATTGTTGCTGTTAAAGAGGCAACAGGGAACTTAAGTCGTGTTAGTCAGATCCAAGTGCTGGTTGATGATGAAGATTTCATTCTGCTGAGCGGCGATGACGCCAGTGGTCTGGACTTTATGCAGCTCGGAGGCAAAGGCGTTATTTCCGTTACTGCTAACGTCGCTGCCCGTGAAATGGCACAACTTTGTGAGCTGGCTGCTCTTGGCAACTTTGCCGAGGCGCGTCGCCTGAATCAGCGCCTGATGCCTTTGCATCAGAATTTGTTTGTAGAAGCAAACCCAATCCCGGTGAAATGGGCCTGTAAGGCACTGGGTTTGATGGCAACCGATACGATGCGTCTGCCTATGACGCCGTTAACAGATGCTGCCCGTCCGGTCGTGGAAGAAGCATTAAAAAGCGCCGGTTTGCTGTAACTCTTAGGAAGATTTGATGGCCTCTTTATTTGACAAGAATAGTTTCCAGATGACCCGATTCCAGAAGACTGCCGTAGCGAAAGTCGTGGGTGTTTCCCTGATTATGCTGCTGGCTGCCTGTTCCAGCGACCAGCGCTACAAGCGTCAGGTGAGCGGTGATGAAGCCTACCTGGATGCGCCGGCTCTGCATGAGCTGAAAGCACCATCAGGCATGATCTTGCCTGTGCAGAATGGGACTTATGATATTCAGGCTGGCGCCATGCAGGGCGCTGTGGGCAAACAGCTCGACATTCGTCCACCAGCCCAGCCGCTGGCCTTACTTAACGGCTCCCAGACTCAGTTCTCCGACGACACCAGTACCGTGCTGCTGGAAAACACACCGCAAAACCGTGACTTGTGGAACAACGTCGTTAAAGCTGTTGAGCAAAATAAATTCAAAATTGCCAGCCGTGATGATGCAAACCAGACACTCTCCACCGATTTCGTTGACTGGAATCGTGCGGATGAAGACTTCCAGTATCAGGGCCGTTATCAGATCAGTGTGAAACAGCAGAGCTATCAGCTGGCACTGACCGTGAAAACGCTTGAGCTGAAACAGCAAGATAAAGCGGTGACCTCTACCGCTGAAATCCAGCGTTACAACAGCCAGATGATGAACGCCATCACGGCGAACCTGGATAAAGTGCAGCAGGATACTCAGGCGCGTCTCGATAACCGTCGCGTAGGTGAAATCGACGTCCAGAGTGGCGCTGATGATACCGGTCTGCCGGTGCTGATCGTCCGTTCATCTTACGGTGTGGTCTGGGATCGTCTGCCGAATGCCTTGGCGAAAGCAGGCATGAAAGTCACCGACAGCAGCCGTCCGCAAGGCACACTCTCTGTGACTTACAAACCGCTGAATGACGATGCGTGGCAGACACTGGGTGCGAAAGATCCGGGCCTCAGCTCCGGTGATTACAAACTTCAGGTTGGCGACCTCGACAACCGTAGTAGCTTGCAGTTCCTTGATCCGAAAGGACATGCTCTCAGCCAGTCGCAGAACGATGCGATGGTGGCGGTCATGCAGGCCGCGTTTAGCCAGAGCAGCGCAAAATAATACCAAGGGGCTCCGGCCCCTTTTTACATCTGTTTTTTCCACTGGAGTAAGTAAAGATGCAAAAGTTAGCTGAGTTGTATCGCGGCAAGGCGAAAACCGTCTACACCACCGAAAACCCGGACCTTTTGGTACTGGAGTTCCGTAACGATACGTCAGCACTGGATGGTCAGCGTATTGAGCAGTTCGACCGTAAAGGTATGGTTAACAACAAATTTAACCATTTCATCATGGCTAAGCTGGAAGAAGCCGGTATTCCTACTCAAATGGAACGCCTGTTGTCTGACACTGAAGTGCTGGTGAAAAAACTGGATATGGTCCCGGTTGAATGCGTTATCCGTAACCGTGCTGCGGGTTCGCTGGTAAAACGTCTGGGCATTGAAGAAGGTCTGGAACTGAATCCGCCGTTGTTCGATTTGTTCCTGAAAAACGATGCGATGCACGATCCGATGGTCAACGAATCTTACTGCAAGACGTTTGGCTGGGTGAACGAAGAAAACCTCGCGCGCATGAAAGAGCTGAGCTACAAAGCCAACGACGTGCTGAGCAAATTGTTTGATGATGCCGGTCTGATCCTGGTCGACTTCAAACTGGAATTCGGTCTCTTCGACGGCGAAGTGGTGCTGGGTGATGAGTTCTCACCAGACGGCAGCCGCCTGTGGGATAAAGAAACCCTGAACAAGATGGACAAAGACCGTTATCGCCAGAGCCTTGGTGGCCTGATCGAAGCTTATGAAGAAGTGGCTCACCGTATCGGTGTGAAACTGGACTAAGCGCAGTAAATTTTTTTAGTCGGACTGCGCAATCGTTTACGCGGTGTGCATTAAACGGGTGATGATCTCCGTCACCCGTTCTCTTTCTGCATTTTAATTTTCCTCTTTTCATACTGTTTTCTTTCATTTAATTCACCTGCCTCTAAAATTACCTCCTTTCGCAGATGGTATTAACTGTGTGTGCTGGCTAGTCTTAAAAAAACAGTCTGGAGGTGGATTATGCGTTGGCAAGGGCGTCGCGAAAGCGACAATGTAGAAGACAGACGCGGACAGGGATCAAACAGAGGCGGCGGTTTAGGTGGCGGGGGAATGCGCCTGCCTATTCGCGGCAAAAGCGGAATTGTGATCATCATTGTGGTGCTGGTCGCCGGTTACTACGGTATCGACCTGTCTCCGCTGATTGACGGCGGGCAGTCCGGAGGTATGCAGCAACAGACACAGTCGCAATCCATCAGCCCGAAAGATGATGAACAGGCTAAATTCACCTCGGTGATCCTCGCCTCGACGGAAGACACCTGGAAAGAAATTTTCCAGAAACAGGGCATGACCTACCGGGAACCGAAGCTGGTGATGTATCGCGGCGCGACCCGTACCGGATGCGGCACCGGGCAGTCCGTCATGGGCCCGTTCTATTGCCCGGCGGACAGCACGGTATATATCGATTTGTCTTTCTATCAGGAATTACAAAACAAACTTGGCGCAGGCGGTGATTTTGCACAGGGGTATGTCGTGGCGCACGAAGTCGGCCACCATGTGCAGAATTTGCTGGGCACCGAACGTAAAGTCCGCCAGATGCAGCAGGGCGCATCGCAGACGGTGGTGAATCAGCTGTCGGTGAAAATGGAATTGCAGGCTGACTGCTACGCCGGTGTCTGGGGACATGCCATGCAGCAGGAAAACGTTCTGGAAGAGGGTGACCTGAAAGAAGCGCTGGATGCCGCGCGGGCCATCGGTGATGACCGCTTACAACAGCAAAGTCAGGGGCGCGTTGTGCCGGACAGCTTCACTCACGGCACATCCGAGCAGCGTTATACCTGGTTCAAGCGCGGATTTGATACCGGTAATCCGGACCAGTGCAACACGTTCGCCAGCCGCTGATTTAGTGGCAATAACCTCTGGTCTGCCGGTAAAAACTGTTCAATAATCAATGACCGATCCAGAGAGGCTCCGTGAGCCTCTCTTTTTTTCCTCATGTTGAACCGCTGGGAATGCCATGGCTTTTCTCGATCCAACCCTTTTGATTTTACTCGTCTTCGCCGGTCTGGGCATTATCAGCCATAACAGCGCCGTCACCATCGCAATGTTCTTCCTCCTCACCGTACGGATTACGCCGCTTAACAATTTTTTTCCGTGGATAGAAAAATACGGCCTGACTATCGGCATTATTATTCTGACCATTGGCGTGATGGCGCCGATTGCCAGCGGAAAAATCAGCGCCAGCACCGTCGTGCACTCTTTCTTCCACTGGAAATCGATTGTCGCCATTCTGGTCGGCGTTCTGGTGTCCTGGCTTGGCGGGCGCGGTCTGACGCTGATGGGCACGCAGCCGCATCTGGTGGCGGGTTTACTGGTGGGTACCGTGCTGGGCGTAGCGATGTTCAAAGGTGTACCGGTCGGGCCGCTGATTGCCGCCGGCCTGTTATCGATGATTGTCGGTAAAACCTGACGCCAATGAATATGGCGCTGAAAAACAGCCTGCAACAGCAGATGCAAAAGCAAGGCGTGCGCCGGTTGCTGGTCATCAGCGGCGAAGCCCGCTGGTCTGCCGCGCAGGCAATGCAATTCTGCGACGGACAAACGGGCGACTGGCTGTGGGTGAGCGATTCGCCACCTGATGACGTGAACGCCTGTTCGCCTTCGGCAGCGCACACGTTGCTGGGACAGGGCATTCTGCACGGCGTGTTTGATGCGCGCCACGGTCTGAGCGCGGAAGCGCTGGCGGCATTTTCCGGCACGCTGAAAGCCGGAAGCTGGCTGATTTTACTGGTACCGGAATGGAGCCAGTGGGTAAGGCTGCCAGATGCCGACAGCCTGCGCTGGAGCGAACAACCGCAGGCTATTCCCGCCCCGCGTTTTATCCACCGTTTTCAGTCTTTGCTCGAACAGGACGGAAGTGTAGCGGTATGGCGGCAGAATCAGCCTTATGAACTCGCGCCGTTGCCTGCTGCACCCGACTGGCAGGTACCCGACGGTCAGCCGACAGCTGAGCAATCGCATATTTTACAGCAGCTGATGCAGGCACAATCCGGCGTCTGGGTACTGACGGCGCCGCGTGGTCGGGGCAAATCTACTCTGGCAGGTATGCTGACTTTGCAATGGCCGGGGATTTGCGTTGTGACTGCACCGGCAAAAGCCTCAGCCAGCCAGATACTTAATCAGCAGACAGAATCTGCCCGTTTTATTGCGCCGGATGCGTTACTTTCGTTATGTCGCGAAGGTGTGGTGACTGACGCTGACTGGTTGATTATCGATGAAGCGGCGGCTATTCCGGCGCCGATGCTGTCAGAGCTGATTGCGGCATTTGTGCGTGTTTTACTGACCACCACGGTGCAGGGTTACGAAGGCACCGGGCGCGGATTCTTACTTAAATTCTGTGCGTCACTGTCGCAGTGGCACGATCTGCGGCTGAATGCGCCGATCCGCTGGTCTTCCGCCGACACACTCGAGCCGTTTATCAGCGATTTATTGCTCTTTGATGAGCATCTTCCAGTGGCCGGACAGACGGACGGCGCATCAGAAATATTCCCGATTCAGGCCGGTGACTGGCTGACGGAACCGACTTTGTTAGCGGATTTCTACGGCCTGCTGACCAGCGCGCATTACCGCACTTCGCCGCTGGATTTGCGGCGTCTGCTGGATGCGCCGGGCATGACCTTCAGCGCATCACAAAGCAAAAATACACTGACCGGCGCGTTATGGCTGGTGGACGAGGGCGGGCTGAGCGCAGAACTGGCGCATGAAGTCTGGGCAGGCAGGCGGCGTCCGCGCGGCAATCTGGTAGCGCAGTCGCTTGCGGCTCACGCAGGTTTCCCCGAAGCCGCCGTATTACGCTCCCGGCGCGTCAGCCGGATTGCGGTACATCCCGCGTTTCGCCGGCGGGGGATTGCCCGCGATTTACTGGCGGAACAGCAACAGCGCGCGCAGCAGGCAGGGCTGGATTTTCTGTCTGTGAGCTTTGGCTACACTTCAGAACTGGCGTTGTTATGGCAACAGGCCGGATTCCGGCTGGTGCGAGTCAGTACGCAGAAAGAAGCCAGCAGCGGATGTTATGCCGCGATGGCGATATTGCCACTCAGTACGGCGGGGAAGAAGCTGGCAGACAGGGCAGAGCAACAGCTAAACCGTAACTGGCGCTGGCTGGCACCGCATATGGAACTGGAGTTGCCACTAAAGAGCGCCCAAGATACACAACCTGATGATGCGGACTGGCGCGAGCTGAACGGATTCGCCTTTGCGCACCGTCCGCTGGAAAGCAGTTTACCGGCGCTCAGCCGCTTGTTGTTACACAGCGCTTTGCCGCTGACTGCGCTGCGCGCTCATCTGCAACAGGGGCAGAGCGTGGCAGAAATCGTTGTGGCGCTGAAGCTTTCCGGCCGCAAAGCCTTGCTGAACCGCTGGCGTCAGGAGACACAACAGGCTCTGAACACCGCAGGAAGGGCGCAATAAACCCGCGTTTTCATTGCAAAAAATGGAAAGACTCGTTCAATAAAACCCGATTTCACTGACCGGCACGCGGCGTATAGTGAACCCATCAATCTACAACGGGAGAGAGCTATGAGCTCAGAACAGATTATCGTCCAGCAGCCGGAAGAAAGAGCTAACCAGCTGATTTTATTATTTCATGGCGTGGGCGATAACCCAATTTCAATGGGCGAAATCGGTAAGTTTTTCGCTGTTTCATTCCCGCAGGCGCAGGTGATCAGCATCGGTAGCCCGGACATTTGTGATTTTGGTCGTGGCTTCCAGTGGTTTTCCGTACAGGGTGTGACAGAGCAAAATCGTCAGCCGCGAGTGGATGCCGCGATGCCTGCTTTTGTGCAGATTGTCCGCGACTGGCAGCAGAAAACCGGCGTCTCGCCGGAACATACCACGCTGGTGGGCTTTTCTCAGGGCACCATCATGGCGCTGGAATCGACGAAAGTAGAAGAGCATCTGGCGTCGCGCATTGTCGCCTTCAGCGGACGTTTTTCTTCACTTCCGGAAAAACCGATTGCTTCCGGTACGGTGGTGCATTTCATTCATGGCGATCAGGATCCGGTGATCAACCCGTTCCAGTCGAAAAGTGCGGCTGAACGCCTGAAATCGCTGGGCTGTGACTGTACTCTGGACTTGCAGGCGGGTATGGGGCACGGACTGGATTCACATATGATCAATACCGCTATCGCGCATCTGAAGAACTACGAGCCGAAATCACATCAGCACTGATTTGTTGCTACGTTAAAAAGAAACGCCCCCGGCTGCATTACAAACGGGGGCGCTTTTTTATGTCTGACTGATGTCGATTATTTGCGGTTTTTACGCATGAAATCATCCATAAAGTTAGTCAGCTTTTCAGCCGCTGGCAGCGACAATGCGTTGTAGATAGACGCACGGATACCGCCAATGGCGCGGTGACCCGACAGACCCGAGAAACCGGCTTCGTGGCTTTCCGCCAGGAATTTTTTCTCCAGCACTTCATCCGGCAGTTTAAACGCCACGTTCATTTGTGAACGGTCCGCTTTGCTGCTCCAGCCGTTGTAGAAACCGTCGCTGTTATCGAGCATCGCGTATAACAGTTCTGCTTTATGGCGGTTGGTCTGTTCCATATTATCCAGACCGCCGACGTCGTTGAGCAGCCAGCGAGTGACCAGCAGCACCACATAAATCGCGAATACCGGCGGCGTGTTGAGGTTGGAATGGGATTCCACCTGACGGCGGTAGTTCAGGAACGATGGCAATTCGTCAGAAGACGCTTTCACCACGGTGTCATGTACCAGCACGATAGTGACACCCGCCGGTCCGATGTTTTTCTGCGCATGCGCGTAAATCACCGAAAATTTATTGGCATCGCAAGGTTTGGACAGGAAATCGGAAGACATATCGCAGACACGCGGCACATCATCGCGCCCCAGAACGCGCTGGAACTGTAACCCTTCTACTGTTTCGTTGGAAACGTAATGCAGATACGGCGCGTCCGGAGAAAACTCCAGTTCCTCATCCGCTGGCAGGCGGTTGAAGCCACAAGATTCGCCGCTCCACAGAACTTTCACCGGGCCTTCGCGACGCGCTTCGGTCACGACTTTACTGCTCCAGTAACCGGTATCCAGATATTCCGCCGCATGTTTCTGACCACGCAGCAGCGTCATCGGCACCATTGAGAATTGCTGCGTTGCGCCGCCCTGCAGGAACAGAATGTGGAAATCTTTCGACAGCCCGAGCAGCGTGCGGATATTGTTTTCGGTTTCTTCAACAATGGAAGCAAACCAGTCGGAACGGTGGCTGATGCCGAGGATCGACAGACCAACTTCCGGCACTTCTTTAATCGCTGCCTCAACCTGCGCGAGTACTGTTTCCGGCAATGCGCCGGGACCACCGGAGAAATTCAGGGCGTTACGTGAAATCATGATTATTCTTTTCCTTCTGGCGCATCAGCCGATGCGCCGCTGTGCGCAAAGGCACGGGATAACAGCAACTCGCGGCATGCTGTTTTAACTTTATTCATGAGAATTTGTTTGTGCGGGAACATCACTTCCAGATCCATCGCGTGGACGACCATGGCGGGATCGATTTCAAAGACCAGCAGACTGCCGTCCGGCGTTTCGCTGCAATCAATGCCCAGATAATCGAGCTGCGTGATCTCAAAAATGGCCTTCAGCGCCTGCTGATGGCGGGCAACGAATTCGTGGAAGTTATTCAGAAACGCGGCTTCTTCTTCACGTTTTTTCTGATCTTCATACATATTCGCATTGACGTAATGCACCATCCAGTGCGACGAAATCGCCATGTGGCAGGCATAAGGCACGCCGTCGATCAGCGAAATACGGTATTTGCGGAACTGGCCATCGGGGTTGCTGTAATCGATAAACTGCGACAGGAAATAATCTTCTACCTGCACACGGGCCAGATAACCCGCCAGTTCTTCCTGACAGGTGATTTTTTCCAGACCGTGACCACCGTGGGAACCGGCAGGGCGCAGGATCACCGGGAAATCGCTGCCGGGCAGAGCGTTACTCAGGGTGATACTGCCTTCCGCTACTGCAGATAAGGCGGAAAATGTCACCGGATGCGCCTGCGCGATGGTTAAGCCCGGCTGATTCTGCAACAGCGTGCTGGCGTTATGGCGCTCAGAATTTGGAATGTGTTGCGGCGCATTGATGACCGGCACCGGCCACTGGCGCGTGATGCTTTCCAGCTGCTGTAACAGGAACAGGTTTTCTGTGGTCGCGCTGATGCCCACCATCAGCAAATCATGTTCAGGGATCGGCGCTTCAAACGGCGCTTCGGGCGTGATGTAGTAATAAATCAGCTCGATATCGCTGTTTTCCAGCAGGCAGTCGAGCGGCACATTGGCCGACAACGTGCCGGGAACCATCAGCATCAGCAGGCGCAATTTGACCGGTTGTTGGGCAGCCTTCAGGGTATAAACCTGCTGCATAGCCAGCGCCTGATTCTGTATGGTCAGGCCGAGTTCGGTGCGTTGCAGGCACAGCATAACAGTGGAAAGGTTCATCCACAGGAAGGCGTCATCAGGGTTTTGCTGCGCGCGCGTCACCAGATGCTGCGCGATGTCAGTGCATTCATCACCGGCGATGCTCATACGTAAAAACGGAGCCAGCCCCAGAAATTGTGGGGCGTCGAAAAGCTCAGACGCAGCCTGATCGGGGTGGGAAATAGGTAGTGTTTGCAAAGGACTGTTCTCTCCGTGCATCGGTTTCACGTTGCATGTTACCGGCAGGGGAGAAAGTCAATCGGCGGAGAATCGCTACATTTTCCGCCGACTAATACTGATTAGGAGATTTTAAAGTGCAGGCTGGAATTACTTTTTCTTAGGCCATTCGTCATCTTTATCCCATTCCGCATTGTTGTCGCGATGCGGCGGGATCTCCGGTTTGTCTTTCAAAAACTTCTTCACATCAACGCGGTTCAGCTCTTTGATCCCGCTGATTAACATCCCGACCAGTATGATCAGAACGATCCACCAGTAATCTTTGATCCACTCCATGGTGTGCTCCTTAAAGGGGTGAGAGGGCGATAAATCGCGGAAATATTTCCGTCATCTGACCGGCTAACCAGTCTGCTGCGGCCACTTCCTGTCCTGTCCAGGCGCTGATGAGAACTTGCGGTGTGAGCAATTTCTCGCATTCCTGCGCCAGCGGACGGTAACTCAGATGCCAGGGCTCAACAGCCACGCCGCCGGTATCTTTTGCGTAAGGTCGGTAAAAACCGAATTCCGCCATATGTGCTGAAAGCCACTGATTCAGCGGATAAAAATAACCACCTTCGTCGTATTCCCACGGCTCCAGTTGCAGTTTTTTATCGGCCGGAAGCAGTGACGGATCGTAGACATCCAGATCACTGCCCCAGTGATGACGGCTGGCGCCAGGCAGCGCTGACCAGCGCAAAATCAGTTCACAACGTTCTGCTGTGGTTAACTCACTGATATCCACGGGCTGGCTGTTCTTATCTAATACTGGTCGCTCGCCGTGAAATTTGCCATTCCAGATAGCTAACTGGCGACTGAAATCACGAAAAGTGCTGGCTGGCTGCAAATCAAATCCGTCCACACTGGCGGCCTGACGCATTTTTTTGAATGCCTGCGCCGCCTCTTTCTGCAACCGGTGCGGGCCTTCGCCCAGTGTCACCAGATGCGCATTGGAGCGGCCGGTCAGCATTTCATGGCTGATCATGCGACTAACTGTTCCATGATGCGCTGATACATGCGGCTCAGAACCTGCAAATCCGCCGCGTGAACGCATTCATTGATTTTATGGATCGTGGCATTGACCGGACCCAGTTCGACGACCTGAGCGCCCATCAGCGCGATGAAACGTCCGTCGGACGTGCCGCCGGTCGTTTGCAATTCCGGCGTAATTTCACTGTAGTGACGTACGGCGTTAACCACCGCATCGACCAGCGCACCGCGTGATGTCAGGAACGGCTGACCGGAAACCACCCAGTTCAGGGTGTATTGCAGGTTATGCCTGTCCAGCAGTTCGGTCACGCGCTGCTTGATGATGGCGTCGGTCAGTTCAGTGCTGAAACGGAAATTGAACTGAACATACAGTTCGCCCGGAATGACGTTATTGCTGCCGGTACCGGCATTAATATTGGCGATTTGCATGCTGGTCGGCGGGAAGAATTCGTTGCCGTTATCCCACAAGGTAGCGACAAGCTCGTTCAGCGCAGGCATGGCGCGATGCACCGGATTGTCCGCCAGATGCGGATAAGCCACATGCCCCTGAACGCCGTGAACGTGCAGGTTAGCCGTCATCGAACCCCGTCGGCCATTTTTGACAATGTCGCCAACGCGCGTGGTGCTTGAAGGCTCGCCGACCAGACAGTAATCGAGGCGCTCGTTTCGCTCCATTAGCGCGTTGACCACTTTCACAGTGCCATTCACGGCGCTGGCTTCCTCATCTGAGGTGATAAGAAACGCCAGACGACCCTGATGATTCGGGTTGGCCGCAACGAAACGTTCTGCCGCGACCACCATCGCCGCCAGCGAACCTTTCATGTCTGCCGCTCCGCGACCATACAACATCCCGTCTCGCAGCGTAGGCTCGAACGGACCGGTCACCCACAGCTTGTGGTCGCCGGTCGGCACGACATCGGTATGACCGGCAAAGGCCAGGGTTTTACCTTGTCCGCGCGTGGCCCAGAAATTCAAGGTATCGCCAAAATGCATCGGCTCCACGTGAAAACCAGCGGCTTCAAGGCGGGCAATCATAATTTCCTGACAGCCTGCGTCGTCCGGGCTGAGGGAAGGGCGGCGGATTAACTGTTGGGCTAAATCGAGAACCGGACAACTCATGTTACTTCACCTGTGCGAGGAATTGCTGATAGGTTTCTGGTTTGAATCCCAGCAGGGACTGACCATCGGCGGCCAGTAAAAATGGACGTTTGATTACCGCAGGTTGCTCAAGCATCACCGCTTTGGCGCTGGCTTCGTTATCGCAGGCTGCGCGCGTGGTTTCATCGAGCTTACGACACGTTGTTCCGCGGGTATTGAGCATGGCTTCCCAGCCTTGTTTATCCAGTAGCTTCTGCAACAACGCATCATCCAGCCCTTCGACCCGGTAATCATGAAACTGATAGTCAACCCCGTTTTCTTCCAGCCAGCGACGGGCCTTTTTGACGGTATCGCAATTTTTTATGCCGTAGAGAATAAAAGAGGTTGGAGCGGAAGTCGTTGCCATAGAAAAACGTAACCTGTCAGTAAAATAAGAACTTTTTACCCGCATAAAAACGGGCGTAAGGATGGAACACATAATGAGGCAAAACGGCGGCAGGATCCAGACGGGGCGGGATTGTGATCGCGCTTAAAAATTAATGATGGCTTTTTTACATGGTCAAAAAATAGACGTATAATCCGACCGTCCAATCAAGGGGAGTAAAATGTTAGAGCAAGAGTTAGGCAACTGGAAAGACTTTATCGACCGTATGTTGAAAGCGTAATTGCCCGCATCGTTACCGTTAAAGCAAAGAAAAGATTTATTCTCAGTGCAGTACGTCATTATAAAAAGCGTTTGTTCAGGAAGACCATTACGTCCGATTTAGCGACGATTCTCACAGCCAGTAAATCATTAATAAAAAGGCGTTAATTCATATTAACGCCTTTTTTGTTGCCTGTTATCCAGTGCCGTTATTTATGTTCTGCGGGTACCGTCTCAATAATATCGGCAATCACCGGATGCGCCTGTTTTCCGGGAAAACGACGGCGGATCAGCACGAAGAACAGCGGTACGAAGAAGATGGCCAGAATGGTCGCGGAAATCATCCCGCCGATGACGCCGGTACCGACCGCATGCTGGCTGCCTGAACCGGCACCCATGCTGGTCGCCATCGGCAGAACGCCGAATACAAACGCCAGTGAGGTCATCAGAATCGGACGCAGACGCATTCTCGATGCTTCGAGCGTGGCCTCCAGCAACTCCTTCCCGCGAACATTCAGGTCATTAGCAAACTCGACAATCAGAATGGCGTTCTTCGCCGACAGCCCGATGATGGTCAGCATCCCGACCTGGAAATACACATCGTTTTCCAGCCCGCGAAGCCATGTCGCAATTACCGCGCCCAGTACGCCGAGTGGCACCACCAGCATGACCGAGAACGGAATTGACCAGCTCTCGTACAATGCGGCGAGACACAGAAACACCACCAGCAGGGAAATAGCGTACAGCGCCGGAGCCTGCGAGCCTGACAATCTTTCCTGATATGACAGACCGGTCCATTCGAGACCAATACCCACCGGCAGTTTGGCGACCAGCTTTTCCATGTCATCCATTGCGGTACCGCTGCTGATGCCCGTTGCCGGTTCACCCACAATTTCCAGGGCGGAATAGCCGTTGTAACGTTCCAGACGGGGTGAACCGGTCAGCCATTTCGACGTGGCGAAGGCGGAGAAGGGCACCATAGTCCCGGCAGAATTTCGTACATACCAGCGATCGATATCGTCCGGTAACATGCGGTAAGCTGCGGCGGCCTGTACGTAGACTTTCTTCACACGGCCGCGGTCAACGAAGTCGTTGACGTAAGTCGAACCCCACGCGGTGCTCAGCGTGCTGTTGATATCCGCGACAGCCACGCCCAGCGCCTGCGCTTTCACCTGATCGATATCTATTTGCAACTGCGGGCTGTCATCCAGACCGTTGTGACGAACACGGGTCAGATTGCTGTCTTTCGCAGTCATGGCCAGTAACTGATCGCGCGCGGCCATCAGTGCATCATGACCCAGTCCGGCGTGATCTTGTAATTCCATATCAAAGCCGGTGGCGCTGCCCAGACCGTTGATGGCTGGCGGGCTGCTGGCGATCACGCGCGCTTCGGTTATCTTGTTAAACGCTTTAGTCGCCCTTTCAATCAGTGCAAAGGAAGAATCATCTGTACCGGTACGGTCATCCCAGGGGGTCAGACGCACGAACATACGTGCGACGTTTTGCCCGTTACCGCCCGGACCCGCACCGATGGTGGAGAACACAGAAAGCACGTCTTTCTTATCTTCAGTCAGGAAATATTTTTCGACTTTTTCCACGACTTTTTGCGTTTGCTGTAACGTCGAGCCTGGCGGTAACTGAACCTGAACAGTGAAGACGCCACGGTCTTCCATCGGCAGGAATGAGGTCGGCAGTTTGATAAACATCACCGCCAGCAACGCAACCAGTGCGGCATAACCGAGCATGTAGCGCACGCTGTTACGCAGAACCCGCGCCACGCCGTTTTCGTAGCGACGGGCATTGCGATCGAACATGCGGTTAAACCAGCCGAAGAAGCCGCGTTTACCGTGATGATGTCCCTGCGCGATAGGTTTAAGAATGGTCGAACACAGTGCCGGTGTCAGCGTCAGCGCGACGAACACTGACAGCACCATTGCAGAAACGATGGTGATGGAGAACTGACGATAAATCGCGCCTGTGGTGCCGCCGAAGAATGCCATCGGCACGAATACCGCCGACAGCACCATGGTGATACCGACCAGCGCACTCTGAATTTGTCCCATCGATTTTCGCGTGGCCTCTCTGGGGCTGAGGCCTTCTTCGCTCATCACGCGCTCGACGTTTTCCACCACCACGATGGCGTCATCCACCAGCAGGCCGATAGCGAGCACCATCGCGAACATCGTCAGCGTATTGATGCTGTAACCGAATTGATGGAGCACGGCGAATGTCCCCAGCAATACCACCGGCACGGCTATCGTCGGGATAAGCGTGGCGCGGAAGTTTTGCAGGAACAGATACATCACCAGGAACACCAGAACAATGGCTTCAAACAGCGTTTTCACCACGTCGGTGATCGCTGCTTTAACGAATGGCGTGGTTTCGTAGGCAATTTCGGCTTTCAGGCCGTGCGGATAATAATGAGAAAGCTCGTCGAGGCGCGCGCGGACGGCTTTGTCCGTTTGCAGTTCGTTGGCACCGGACGCCAGTTTCACGCCCATCCCGGACGCGGCCTGCCCGTTATAGCGGCTGAGCAGAGCGTAGTTTTCCGCGCCGAGACCGATAGTCGAAACATCGCCAAGTTTGACCTGCGAACCGTCCTGATTCACTTTCAACGTGATCTGGCGGAACTGCTCCGGTGTCTGCAACTGCGCCTGTGCATTAATGGTGGCGTTCAGCGCCTGAAAATCTACCGAAGGCGCACCGCCAAGCTGGCCAACGGCCACCTGACTGTTCTGTGCTTTAATCGCGGTGACCACATCGGCGGTGGTCAGCTGATAATTATTCAACTTGTCCGGATCGAGCCAGATACGCATCGCGTACTGCGAACCGTAGGCATCGATACTGCCGACGCCGGGCACGCGGCTCAGCGGATCCTGAATATTGGACGCCACATAGTCGGCGATATCCTGTTTATCCATGCTGCCGTCTGTGGAAACGAACGCAACCATCATCAGGTTGGTATCACCGGTTTTCGAGACGGTCACGCCCTGAGTCTGCACATCCTGCGGCAGACGTTTCAGCGCCTGTTGCAGCTGGTTCTGCACCTGTTGCAGCGCTTCATTCGGATCGGTACCGGCGGTAAAGCTCAGGGTAATCTGCGATTTACCGTCGTTACTGCTTTGTGAGGACATGTACATCAGATTATCCAGACCCGTCATGTTCTGTTCGATAATCTGGGTAACGGTATTTTCTAATGTTTGTGCTGATGCGCCGGGATACGTTGCAGAGATTCTGACGTTTGGCGGAGCCAGATCAGGATACTGCTCAACCGGCAGAAAATAGATCGCGAGTGCGCCGGTCAGGGAAATGATGATCGCTAAAACCCAGGCAAAGATTGGGCGATCGATGAAAAAGTTAGCCATGCTTCAGGAACCTCGTTGTCACTCTGGCGTGAGTGACTAACATCAGCAAACAAACACAATGCCAGTAATCTGACAAAAAAATCCCCTGAGCAACGTCTTCTCAGAAGTGGTCTCAGAGGCGGTACTGTCCCGGCGGGACGGAGCGAGTGTTAGAGTGTAGTTCTACGTCTATGCACTTTACCTGCTCGTATCGCATAAAACGTGGAGAAATAAAGGAGATAATGTAAAAAAGCCTCGCCGTACACGGGGTTATCTCTCAGCGATATTCGCCGAAACAGTCTACTCTTTGGCTATCTTCATTTTTATGACACCCCGCAGGAGCTGTCCAGATGAGTTTGCCCATGAATTCCGTCTTTGCCCGTCGTTTATATCTGTGCTGGTTGCTCAATAACGAACAAAAACCGAATGTGCCAAAACTCATGGAAATTACCGGCTGGCCGAGGCGTACTCTGCAGGATGTGCTGAAAGCACTGCCCGGAATGGGTGTCGGGCTGGAGTTTGTGCAGCAGGGTGTGCGCAACAATGACGGTTATTATCAGCTTTCGAGCTGGGGGCCGTTAGATCCCCAATGGATTGCACGTAATAGCGAAGAACTTCTGGCCGCGATTGAGCACGGTTGACGGTAGCGGTTGCAGATGGATCCGGTTATGCTGTCTGGCTTCTCTCACAACTTCTGAGCGGGGGCACGCAATATGTCATCTCATGACAACTCATCCAGAATCGAAAACGTCCAGAACCAGTTACTTTCTGATAACTGGTATGTTCTTCGCAAATACACCTACGATTTAATCAAGCGTAATGGCGAACGCCAGCCGCAGTCCCGCGAAGTGTATGACCGGGGAAACGGCGCGACTATCCTGCTGTATAATCGACCTAAAAAAACCGTCCTGCTGATCAAACAATTCCGTATGCCGACCTACGTCAATGGCAACCCGACCGGTATGCTGCTGGAAACCTGTGCGGGTTTACTCGACAACGATTCGCCGGAAGACTGCATCCGTAAAGAAGCGATTGAAGAAACAGGGTTTGCGGTGGGCAAGGTCGATAAATTGTTTGAGGCCTATATGTCGCCGGGCAGCGTAACGGAGATTGTTCACTTTTTTGCCGCAGAATACGATGAGTCGCAGCGCCAGAACGCCGGTGGCGGCGTGGAAGATGAAGATATCGATGTGCTTGAAGTACCGTTCAACGAAGCGCTGGCGATGATCAAAGATGGACGCATTAAAGACGGCAAAACCATTATGCTGTTACAACATGCACAAATTCAGGGCTGGCTGGCGTAACGGTTGTTTGCGCAGCTGCAGTAAAAAAGGCACCCGCGGGTGCCTTCTGTCTTTTACTGTTCCTGACTGATGGCAACGCTGCCAGCGTGACCTTTCATCGCAGACCACGGCAGAATCGCCCATTCCGGGCCTTCACATGAACGTAATACGCGGGCGAAAGTCGGATCAAAATACAGTCCTTTCTTCGTGAAATACCACGCGGGGAATTGCCAGAGCGACGGATCCGAGTAATCACAATCATCATCGCTTTCTTCGGTCGGCTTTTTCATTTGTCGCGGATACGCCGCAGTCAGCTGTTTCACCAGCCACGGCGCCCATTTTTTATCGCGGTATTCAGCGAACGTATCAAAATCGACGTCATTTTTTCCCGTCAGCGTGCGGTCTTCTGCGTTCAGATAATGGAAAGGCGCACCCTCGCCGACCCATACCACATCCTCCAGCGTCAGTGTTTCTGCGGTTTTGGCATTGAGGTTAATTGGCGCTTCACCGAAATCGGGATGTGCGCCGCCGCAGTCGTAAGATGTAAACACGCTGATACTGACGATTTCGTCACTCAGATATTCCGGCGTGACAGTCTGCTGATATTCGCCCTGACCAAACCGGCTTGCACCGAGCATACAGGCATGCCAGCCGCTGACTTCCTGCCATAAACGGGTGCGCAATTTCTGGTTAATCGCCTGTATTTCCGTTTCAGGATAGCCCGAAACGATTTCAAACAGGCTGATTTTAGACTGCGGTTCCGTCCACCATTGCAGCTGGTAACCCATGAAGTTCTCGCTTTTACCTGCTTTGAGTTGCAGTGCAGATAACCGCAGATATTCGTAGGGATCGGTATGAATAAGCGCACTCAGATAGCCGTCGTCCGTGCTCGCCGCAGGCAGTTGTACGGGTTGCAGCGATACCGGCAACGTTTTTCCTTGCGGATTGGTCCAGTTGCCTTGCCAGCCGCCATTTTCATCTTTTGTCAGGGTCAGTTCAGGACGCGGTGTATCGTCAAAATCGTCGAGGCCTTCCTGAAGTTTAAGTTCCTGACCATCCAGCGTACCGTTCAGGGGCAAATCTAAATGATATTTTTGATAGAAATAGCGACCAGTAACTTCGTCTGGTTTATTTAAATCCAGCTCGAGCACAATGCTGGTTTTACCCAGTGTACCGGAGTACACCACCGGTGGCTCTTCAGCCAGTGCGGGTAGTGAAAACAAGGCTATCAGCCAAATCCATAACTTCATCTGAATCTCCCGGAGAAATGAAAGTCATCCTTTGCGCCATTATTTTTCGTTATTGGCTTTGCCAGTGTACTGAATGTTTCGTTACGTCACCATTACGTGATCTCGTATCAGATGAAAAATTATCCTCTGCAAAAGTACAATCTGACCGGGTATCTCTTTCTTATTTCGAATAAAAAATGCTGCATTGTTGGCAGTCTCTTATCGGGCATTACGCTATTATCAGAAAGATAAATCCAAACAGAGCTGAAACTCAAAATGTGCAGATGGATAACCGCCCCTTTATGCCTGCTGGCCGCAATGCTGGCTTTTAGCACGCAGGCTGAGCCGTTACAGGCCGTTTATAGCGACTGGCAGGTCAGTTGTGACAACCTCAACCATTGTGTCGCGCGCAATTCTCAGGATGGCCAGGAACTGGTCATGAAAATCTCCCGTGAAGCCGGACCGGAGGGGAAATCATCAGTCAGTATTGATTATCAGCGTAACAGCGATGAACAGAGTGCTGATGCGCCGATTGCCAGCCGCCTGCAAACGAATGGCAAAACGCTGAGCTTTAATCACCGTGAATGGGATGTCAGTAAAAAACATCTTTCCACCAATAATCGTCTGGTGGTGAATGACTTCATCGCCGCCATTCGCGAGGGCAGCGCAATTTCGCTGGCGGGGAAAGCGGATCCGGCGCAGCCGGTGCATCCGGTGATATCCCTTAAAGGCATAAAAGCCGCATTGCTGGCGATCGATGCTCAGCAGGGACGCGTTGGCACCAAAACGGCGTGGATCAACCGCGGCGCCAAACCTGCTAATACCGTACCGGCAATCCCGGCCACGCCGGTTCTGCCGCGTTTCAGCGAGCCGCAGGCGTTGACCGAATCTGAAATTTCGGCCATCACACAAAATGCTGCGACGACCATTGAGAACAATGATTGCAGTCTGGATCCTTCAGAACGTGAAGTGCATATTTTTGCCCTAAGCAGCGACAAAGCCCTGATGACCGTTAACTGCGATATGGGTGCGTATAATCTGTTTGCGCTGGGTTTTCTGGTCAGCCGGCAAGCGCCTTATAAGATGGACGATCTGGCGCTGAATATGCCGTTTAAACTGGGCGAAGATGAGGAATCACCGGAACTGATCAACGCCGATTTCGACCCTAAAACGGGCATGCTTTCGACGTATGACAAAGGGCGCGGCATCGGGGATTGCGGTGTTTCTTCACGCTGGATATTCGACGGCAAGGCTTTCCGTCTGGCGGCGTTTGCTTCTGAACCGAGCTGCGATGGTTACAGCAGCGGCGGGGAATGGCCGGTACTTTGGGTGACTCAGACGCCATAGTTTGCGCTAACAAAACAAAAAGCCCTGTCAGCGCGAAGCTTGCAGGGCTTTTTTTGTCGTATTTTTACGGTAAAGAATCTGAGTATTTTACTCGGACGCTTTAACGACGACTTTATTGCTGGCGAACTCAACGTTCATATCAGCAACGATTTTGCAGCGTTTACGGGTTTCGACTTTACCGTTGACCATCACCTGGCCTTCAGCAATCACTGCTTTCGCAGTACCGCCGCTGTCACACCAGCCCATAAATTTGAGCAGGTCGCACAGTTCTACGTGCGGGTGTTTTTCGAGAAAGAAAGTTTCCATGTGTTCCTGACTTTTTGTGTAGTGCGAATTGTTTAAGGCTTACTGGCGCTGATGTCGTGATATTCCTCGCACGCCTGCAAGGTATTTTGAATCAGCGTCGCGACCGTCATCGGGCCAACGCCGCCCGGCACCGGTGTGATAAAGGAAGCACGCTCAGCGGCGGCATCATATTCCACATCGCCGACAACTTTACCACTTTCCAGGCGGTTAATACCGACATCAATGACAATCGCGCCCGGTTTAATCCATTCACCGGGAATAAAGCCCGGTTTGCCGACGGCGACAACCACCAGATCGGCATTCTCGACATGATGGCGCAAATTTTTGGTGAAACGGTGCGTGACGGTCGTGGTGCAACCGGCCAGCAGTAATTCCATGCTCATCGGACGGCCAACAATGTTGGAAGCGCCGATAACCACCGCGTTCAGACCGAAGGTATCAATGCCGTAACGCTCAAGCAGCGTCACGATGCCGCGTGGCGTACAAGGGCGCAGTGTTGGCGCACGCTGGCAAAGACGACCAACGTTATACGGATGGAATCCATCGACGTCTTTGTCCGGATGAATGCGTTCCAGCACTTTAATGTTATCGATACCGGCTGGCAGCGGAAGCTGAACCAGAATGCCGTCGATTTCACTGTCGTTATTCAGTTTTTCGATGAGATCGAGCAGTTCACCTTCGGTGGTGGTGGCGGGTAAATCGTAAGAGCGCGAGATGAACCCGACTTCTTCACATGAACGACGTTTGCTGGCGACATAAATTTGTGACGCCGGGTTTTCACCCACCAGGACTACCGCCAGACCCGGAGCACGTTTTCCTTCGGCCAGTCGTTGTTGAACACGCGCTGCAACTTCGCTTCTGACTTGCTGCGCAATCGTTTTACCGTCAATAATCTTTGCTGCCATCAGGGAATAAATCCATCAATTAATAAATGCAGGGGATACGCCTATTTTGTCAGAAGCGGCGGGCGCTGTCAGGCGCTGAATGCGAATTACTTGCTTATACAGGTGAGAAATATGGGCGAGAATTTAAGCTGAGACAGTGGCGGGAAAAATGTCTATTTTAGAAGCAGGTCTTTTAAATCATAAGGAAAGGAAATAATGACGCGCAAAGTTGGGATCATCGGTGCCGGTCATGTCGGCGCTGACGTTGCATTTTCTTTAGTCACACAGGGCTTGTGTGACGTGATTGTTCTGCTTGATGAGAACGAACCCAAAGCTGCCAGCCAGGCACTGGAATTGCGTGATATGGCGTCTCTGACCGCTTCGCGCGTGCAGGTTCTCGCGAATGATTACAGCGAACTGCAAGACGCCGACGTTCTGGTGATTGCCGTAGGCCCGAAAACGTTACTGCGCGAGGACCGCCTCGAAGAACTCGCTGAGACCCGTGCTGCCGTGCGGGAAGTGATCCCCCGCGTGATTGCCAGCGGCTTCGGTGGCGTCATCGTCAATATCACCAATCCGTGCGATGTCATTACCCAGATTATCCAGCAGACCAGCGGATTCCCAGACACACAGGTTTTCGGCACCGGCACGTCGCTGGATACCGCACGCATGAAACGCGTGGTCGGCGAATTCTTCGGCGTCGACCCGAAAAGCGTGACCGGTTATGTGATGGGCGAACACGGCGAATCGCAGTTTGTCGCCTGGAGTACTGTAACGCTGGGCGGTCGTCCGGTGGCAGAGCTGGCGGGCGATCGCGACGTCGACTGGGCAAAAATGGACGATGCCGTACGCGGTGGCGGCTGGGAAATTCTGCAAGGGAAGGGCTGGACCAGTTTTGGTATCGCCACCGCCACGGCGCGGTTGGTCGATGCAATTCTGTCGGACGCACACAGTATCTATCCGGTTTCCGCTAAGGATGAGGAGCTCGGTGTTTATATAGGTCAGCCAGCGGTCATCGGTAAAAAAGGTATCGTGCAAACACTGCAACCGGAACTGACGGCTTACGAAGGCGTGGCGTATCATGCTTCTGCCCGCGTTATCGCTGCCGCGCTGAAATCCGAAAAATAGCCGATACTCATCACATAACGTTGCAAGGCCGTCCGGGAATATCTGCAAATTGTTCAGGCATTAAGCAGAGAGTTCGAAAGCCATTGACTCATCCCGGTCTGCCCGTATAATCCGAACCCGCAACGCTCCCGAAAGGGACAAGCAATGCGCCCTTAGCTCAGTTGGATAGAGCAACGGCCTTCTAAGCCGTAGGTCACAGGTTCGAGCCCTGTAGGGCGTACCAATTAAATCAAATAGTTACGCCTCCTTTACTTCCCAGCGAAAATAAATCCCGGTGTCTTAATCGCTCTCAGAGTCTTTCCCCTGTTGGTAAATCTTCTATATCTTTCTCTTTCCTGCTTTTCCCTTCCTGTCACCAGAAACAACACAAAGAACAAATCATTCACAGAGGGCGCAAAGACCGTCCTTTTTCATATGCAAATTCTATGGCACATAAACACCCAAAACCGTACAAAAAGGAGCCTAGGATCTTTGGAGATTTTAGAGCGCGGAGAGGGCACTTGCTGTGAATTCAAAAGTCATCCCAGGGGCGGAAAGGTAAGCCCGCACAGTTCAGTAACCGATCTTAGATAAATGGAATTGACCAAGGAAATGGATATGAGCATTGAAGCTTTTAATGATCGAGAGAGGGTGATTAAACTCAAACCCGAGTTTTTGTCTTTTCCGAAAGGTTTCTGGTGGGGGAGTGCCTGGTCAGCGGAGCAGGCCGAGGGGCGGGGCAATACTGGGAAAGGGCGCACTCAGTGGGATATGTCCTGGGATGCACACCCGAACCGTTTCTATCAGGGTGTGAATACCGACGTGACGACGGATTTTTTCAACCGTTATGTCGAAGATATCCGGCTGATGAAACAGACCGGGCACAACTCTTTCCGTCTGTCGATTTCCTGGGCGCGTATGTTTCCCTCGGGCGACGGAGATGTCAGTGCTGAAGCCGTGACGTTTTACCGCGCCATGCTGAGTGAGATGGTGGCTCAGGGCATTAAACCATTCGCCAATCTGTACCACTTTGATATGTCGGAAGAGATGATGAAACAGGGCGGATGGGAAAACCGCGCCGTCGTCGATGCTTACGTCAATTTCTGCGACACCTGTTTCCGTGAATTCGGCGATCTGGTCTTCCACAGGTTTACCTTTAACGAACCGCTGGGGCCAGTGCTGGGCGGGTATATGGAAGATTTCCATTATCCCAATGTGATCGATTTTAAACGCGGCGTGCAGGTGGGTTTTAACACCCTTCTTGCCAGTGCGCTGGCGATCAAAGCATTTAAACAACACCAGACTTCTCATAAAAACCGCAACAGCAAAATCGGCATCATTCTCAATCTGAGCCCGACCTATCCGCGCAGCGAAAACCTATTGGATGTTGAAGCCGCAGAATACGCCGACCTGTTCTACAATCGCAGTTTTCTTGACCCTTCAGTGAAAGGCACTTTCCCGGTCAAACTGGTTGAGACGCTGCGTCTGCACGACCTGATGCCTTCTTATTCCGAACAGGACCTGTGCGATATTCGCGAAAACACGGTGCAGATTTTAGGCCTCAATTACTACGAACCCCGGCGGGTGAAAGCGCGCACTCATGCCGTTAATCCCCGCTCCCCGTTTATGCCCGAATGGTACTTCGAAAGTTACGTGATGCCTGGTCGTAAATTTAATCCTCATCGCGGCTGGGAAATCTATGAACAGGGGATTTATGACCTGTGTATCGATATCCGCGACAACTACGGCAACATCGAATCCTTCATTTCTGAAAGCGGTATGGGCGTGGCAAACGAAGAACGTTTCATGTGTGACGGGCAGGTACAGGACGACTACCGCATCGGTTTTATTCAGAACCACCTAGCCTATCTTCATCAGGCAATCACTGACGGATGCAACATCCGGGGCTACCATTTATGGACCTTTATTGACTGCTGGTCATGGATTAATGCCTACAAAAATCGTTACGGGCTGGTCAGTCTGGATCTGGATACGCAGCAGCGCACCATCAAAAAAAGCGGCGAGTTTTATCAGGCATTGAGTCGCGACAATGGTTTTCGTTTCAATGGATTGTACGTGGACTTTTGAGGCTCATACGCTATGAAAATACTCGATCATGCAGTGAACGTCGCTCAGCGTATTGGCGGACAGGTTCACTTACGCTCGCTACGTGACGCCTTCGCCACTCTGATGCCTTTCTTCGTGCTGGCTGGCCTGATGGTACTTATCAATAACACCCTGATTAAACCGGAGGGGATCCTTTCCGGCATTATCAGTAACGATCACCTCACTCACTGGCAACAGGTGGGCAATTCCATCGTTAATGGCTCGCTTAACTTTATTTCAGTGCTGATTGCCGGGGCGATTGCCTATCATCTTTGCCAGAACAAGGGATACGTGGATCCTATTGCGCCGGTATTGTTGTCGATTGCGACTGTGGTTATTTTCATGCCGGAAAGCATTCATCTGACCGATGTACTGACGCAAAAAACCGTCACGGTAACGGGCGGAATATCATTCGCTTCTACGGGATCTGCCGGGATGTTTGTCGGGATCCTGACAGGGCTGGTGGTGACGTCGCTCTTCATCCGTCTGGCGGGCGCAAAAAGATTGCAGGTGAATATCAGCGGTGGGGCGATCCCCCCGGCTGTCATGCGCTCGTTCAATACGCTGATCCCCATCATGCTGACGATGATCATCTTTGCGCTGTGTTCTTTTGCGGTGCAGAGTCTCAGCGGGATGGACGTCAATATGTTGATCGCCACGCTGATACAGCAACCTCTGAAATCTGTGACGACCAGCTTGCCGGGATTTCTGCTGATTACGACGGTAGCGAACCTATTCTTCTCAGTGGGTATCCACCAGGGGGTGATTTCGGGGGCGTTGCTCGATCCCTTCCTGCTCAACAATATGCAGGAAAACACCCTCGCATTTGCCCAGCATCAGGACATTCCCAATATTATCTGTATGGCGTTTAAAGACACGTTTGGAGTGATGGGGGGATCCGGAAATACCCTTGCTTTGCTTATCGCGATTTATTTATTCAGCCGAAAGGCGGATTACCGCGATATTGCGAAACTTGCTACCGCGCCATGCCTTTTCAATATCAGTGAACCGATTATTTTTGGTCTGCCGATAGTCTTTAATCCGGTACTTATTATTCCTTTCGTCCTGTCACCGGTGATAAGCCTGACGACGGCGTATTACGCGACAGCATGGGGCTGGATTGACCATGTCACGGTTCAGATCCCCTGGACGACGCCACCGATAATCTCAGGTTTTCTGGCCACCGGTGGTGACTGGAGAGCCTCCGTTCTTCAGGCTCTGCTGATTGCCGTCACAGTTTGCTTCTATCTTCCGTTCCTCAAATTCGCAGAGCGTGTTGCACTGGCGCAGGCTGCATCATCCCAAGGATAAGGTCATGATTAAAATAATGCTCGTATGTAACGCCGGTATGTCCACCAGTATGCTGATGAATAAAATGGTTGATGCCGCTAAGCAACAGGTCATCGAGGCTGTGATCTGGGCGATTCCTGATGCAAACCTTAATGAGGAATGGAAAAAAGCAGACGTTATTTTGCTAGGGCCGCAGGTGGGCTATCTTAAATCGCGCGTGGAAACGGTAACGGCAGGCAGCGTGCCCGTGGAGATCATTCCTATGTTGGATTATGGTCGCATGAACGGGCCGGCGGTGCTGGCGTTGGCGCTCAAAATGAAAAATAACGCCTGATTGACGTGCCTTTGAATACCTGAATTAGCAGGGAGCCCCGGGCTCCCTTTTTATCTTTTGCTCTCTCACTGAATTTTAGAAATCCAGCTCAAGCGCAAAACACAGATACGCCATAAGTGGTGCGCAATATCTGAACTGCTCAGCGCAAAAATCGACAACATCGGGTCTGCACAGATCCTCAAAGGGGATGTTTTTAACCGCGATGAAATCTTTGCGTTTTAATTCAGCCAGCAACGGATGATTTTTATCAAAGCCTCTTGGCGGGCGGCTCAGACTGTCGCCATCCATCACAAACCCGTTATCGTGCAATGAGTTAAGCGCTTTTTGATAAGCGTTCGGGTTCTCATCAATGCACTGGCGAATCGCATTTAAGGCTTTAGATTCAGGATGCCAGATCCCCGCTGCAATAAAACAGCCGTCTTCGGCGATGTGCAGATAAAGTCCCGGAGCGTGAACATCCTTACCCTGAAAATGACGAAACTGAATGCCGACATTGGTTTTGTAAGGCGTTTTATCCTTGCTGAACCGGCTGTCGCGCTGCGGGCGCATCAGGCTGCCACCGACTTTCTTCGAAACGGCAGTCAGTCTCGGAGAAATGGCAATAATCTCTGGCTGCATTTGTTCGATAAACCGCAGAGCAGGGGTTCTCAGCGTGTTCTCGTATTCATCCTGATTGGCCTTAAACCAGTCGCGGGTGTTGTTTTGTGCGAGCTTATTCAGAAATTGCAGACCGGCTGCGCTAAAAATTGTCCCTGCCGCAACCGGCGTTTTAGGTGTCTGAGTCGTCATTATCGATGAACCTTTCCTGCTGCAAGTGGATGATGCCTGAGGGAATGTTAGCGAGTTTTCTTCGCGGCTGCTACGGACTTACACATTGTGGGCATATTTTGCATGGTTAATATCCGGCACTGGCTTGGTTAGGATATTAATTAGTTAATGTAATGGTTTACGATTGGATTTATTTTATCGTGAATGTCAATGCACCGATAATATAATTAATGTCTTCTCCTGTGGGAAAACATAATTAAACCCTGACGAAGATCAACCACCCGGTTCATTAAGGTTTTACTCTCTATGAGGGTTTTACATTACAACTGGGTGATTTATGAAAATAAAAGAGTTTTTTGTTATGACAGCGCCAGAACGCCGCCGATACGGTGTCGCCTTATTTATTGGTGTTATTTCCGGTATCCTGTCCGCATTTGTCAAATGGGGCGCAGAGGTGCCTTTACCACCACGCACTTTCTCCGGCGGGCGCGATGAATTTAATCCACCTTATCTGTTTCTGAAAGATTATCTGGGTATCGATCCGACTCAGGCGATTTTTCACTTCTCCGAACACATTATTAATCCTGTGCATATTACGCATATCATTTTCTCTCTGACTTTCGCGATTGGCTACTGTCTGGTTGCTGAAGTCTTTCCGAAAGTGAAACTATGGCAAGGAGCGATGGCCGGTATTATTGCCACCGTGGCTGTACATTGGATCTTTATCCCGTTAATGCACCTGTCACCCCCCTTATCAGGGATCCCGCCGGATGAATACATTTCAGAATTACTGGGACATATCTTCTGGTTCTGGACGATTGAAATGATCCGCCGCGATTTGAGAAACAGAATAACGCGTCAACCGGATCCGGAAGTGCCGTTGGATTCACCCTTCCGCTGAGAGTTTGTGTATTTACAAAGGCCAGCCGGATATTTCGGTGGCCTTTATTTCTGCGTTTTTCATCCCCTTCAGTTGATCCCCGTCACAAAAAATCCCGCATAGCACGATTGTGTATATATGTGCCTTTCCTGCTCTCACCCTGCCGGTGACTTTTGCCTATCGTAACCGCTGAATACTTTCAGGGAGCGGCTAATGCGTGAGTTAGAGAAAATGACGCGTGGTTTGGATTACCACATTAATGATGAAGAATTGCGCGAAATTCGTTATCAGACCCGCGATAAAGTAGACGAATTTAATGCGCTCAGCGCACGGCAGACGCCCGAAAAAGATGCGCTGGTCAGAACGATATTTGGCGAGGTCGGCAGTAATGTTCATTTCGAAAAAGGAATGCGCATTGATTACGGTATCAATACCACGCTCGGCAACAACGTTTTCATCAATTTCAATTTTGTCTTACTCGATTGTGCGCCGGTCACGATAGGAAATAACGTTTTTATCGGACCCGACGTGCAGATTTATACCGCGCAGCATCCGCTGGATATTGATTTACGGCGTGAGCATATTGGCAGTGCGCGGCCGGTGAGTATCGGCAATGATGTCTGGATTGGCGGCGGATGCGTGATTTTACCTGGCGTGACGCTGGGTGATGGCTGCACGATTGGTGCAGGCAGTGTGGTCACCCGCTCAGTGCCTGCTGGCACCGTTGCCTGCGGTAATCCGTGCCGCGTTATCCCCCGTAACGCGCAAACACTCTGATTTTAATTTTTAGTATTTCAGGGGCAGTTTATGCACTTCTTTGAGAATGCCATTTTCGAGAGTGACATAACCCCCTTGTTTTAACTGGGCGAGTATTTTCATGATAGTACTGCGGGAAAGGCGTGTCTTTTGCTGAACATAGGTTGCGGCGACGGTGGAATTGCGAATGGCATCGGGTTCATTAATAAGCTCAAGGAGATGAAAACGCATAATCTCATAAGATGTACTACCGGTGAGCAGCACCCCCTTGGTAAATATACTGCCGGTCATTCTGAAAATGTGCTTGGATAACATTTCCCACAAATCAAGTTCATTAATTAACGCGTGCATTTCAGGAACGGTAGAAATCGCTACTTCTGATTCTACCTTCGATTCAATATATAAACCCGCTGATTCCGGTATGGCACCGCCTATACCTATAATACCCGGTAGCTGTAATTTACCTAGTAAAACAGGATCCGCGCTGTGATGAATGCTGAACCAGCCATCCCGGACGAAATAACAATATGACGTACCGTCTTCATATAAATTGAAGCGCGTCTGTGCAGGAACTTTATGAAATTCCAGAGACGGGCTGAGCTTTTCGAAAAGTTCAGCCGTCGCATACAACAGGTTTGTATCGTGTTCACTTTTCTGCGTCGTAAGGTCTTTCATCGCTTGCGCCAGGGTGACCGGGAAGTCTTTTAAATTTAGCACAATTCTCTGCCGGGTGGTCATCCTGACGCCGCGGGGATTTAACCGCTACTGATAAGTAAACGTCATTTGCATGACGCCATTAATATCACCGGAACCGGCACTGCCCGCCGGTGCAATAATCCTTCCGGCGAGAGCAAAAATGGCGTTGTGCTGAGCGGGATCAATACCGACTGTCATCGTACTGCCGCTGTTTTTTACGCTGGTTTTTGTCGCGTCATCCACTACCTGAATCGCCACATTAGCCGCAGAGCCGTTGTTAAGATACAGCGTGGGATCGCCCGGATACACCGCACCGCTAAAGGCAGCGGTTGCACTGACGGTGGCCGCCGGGCAATTGTTCAGTCTGACCTGAAAGGATTTCCAGTCAGAAGCGGCACCGGCGGTACGCAAATCCGTGCCGAGTAATTGCCCGAAATTTATCGTCTGGCTGACTGAGCCGGTATCGACAGAGCAGGGCGCGGCAACGATATTTCCCGTGACGTTGATATTCACAACGTCTGTTGCCCTTACCTGAATTGAAAACAAGATCACCGGTAATGTGCAAACGAATGCGGATAATCGTTTAAATCTTTGCGGGTTCATTTTCATTATTGATACGCCAGTGTGACGGTGGCTGAAGCATTGGCCTGCCCGGGGATCACCGTATCTGAGAACTGATAATAACGGGCTGTAAATGCCGCGTTCAGCGTGCCACCTGAATTTGAAATTGCACCAGCCTGAAAATAGCTATCAAAAGTCACCGGCATATTATTGAAAAGCATTTGCACACCAATACCTGATGCAGTGTTTGCGCCGCTGGTAATAGCCATCACGCCGTCAGGTCTGGACACATAGGCTGGTGAACTCATGCTCATGGTGATATTCACCGGATTATCGCAGGTGACCGGAATGAGGAAGTTTCTTTCGCCTGCGGCAGAGCCCGGGCCGGAAAAAGCATTGACCGGAATGTTGCCCAGCGGAACTGAAACGGTGCTGCCCGTCGAACAGGCAACGCTGCGGTAAGTAATATTCCCCGCGTAAGAGACAGAACTGTCGGTTGAACTTCCCAGTCCCCAACCGGTGTTATACATGCCGATACCAAATTTGGTCTGAGACTGGTTAAGCGAGCCGGTGCCGATGGTGGCAGAGGTTTTAACCAGCGCCAGTGTCATGCTGACGGAAAATGTTTTTGCGGGCGTATTGGAAATATATCCCAGCGGCGTGTTACGGGTATCACAGTCTGCTCCGCCTCCCATGACACGTTGTCCGGCGGAATTGACCAGCGTAATGCCAATCCCGCTGACACCGGTATTATAAACCCCGGGCATGCCGCTGATTTCCGTGCCGCTGCCGTAATAACAGGTGATGATGACCGACCCCTGAGGGACGTTGCTGATTGCCGCACAGTTACCGGCAAACGAGAACCCTTTTTCCGTGCCGGGAATGGTGGATCCCACGGGTAAACTGGCATCCACCGCGATATTGCCAAGCGTCGCGACACCCGGAATATTGGGCGAACTTGTGCAACCGGTATTGGCGGCCAGCGCAGCGGGCGAAAGAAAACTTAGCCCGGCGAGCAAGCAGCCCAGCATCACTATTTTTCTGATTATCTTCATCATCGGTATTATGCCCTTACCTGCATTGCGCGTTCAGTATCTGAACGCCGGTCTGATTTGTCGTTTGTTTTGTCAGGCTGTAATGCACGGCGCACTGTTCCTCAGAAGTATTTCCCCATTTAACGAGCAATGAACCGCTTTCAGCCATGCCGGTCAGATAGACCTGTCCGGCGTCGCCAACGATAAAGCCCTGTGCGGTTTTCTGTGCCATATCGCTGACGGTGGCACCGAAAGGTACCGGTGAGCCGTTCCGCCGCTGTAATGTCATCATCATGCGTAAGCCTACGCTTGCCGCAAAACGTGCCCGAACCACCGCGCCGCGGGTCGGGATCACCGTCTGCGTGGTCTGTGGCAGTTCAACATCGTCAGGCAATGTTTCGGTATCGAGTTGCACGATATTTTTACGGTACGGACTGCTGTAGGGGACGATGGCATAACCGCGCCAGTCGGTTTTCACACCGGGCTGATTGCTGATGCTGACGCCGCTGGCGCCGGATGCCTGAACGAGTGCCAGAGTTTCGCCCATTGGCTGGCCCAGCGTGACGCCATTTTCATGCGCCAAAATTGCGCCCTGAACGCCATAGTTCAGGCGGCGACTGTTCTGGTCATAGGCATAACCGGCGTTAACTTCGCCGTAGGTGCCCCGGTAATCAGCGTTCATATTGCCGCTGTTTCCCGTGCCCTGACTGCCATAGCCTTCCTGAACATTCCAGTTGAGGTTATTAGCCGCAAGCGCGGAGCCGTTAAGTCCGACGGTATGCGTGGTATTCCCTTGTTTGCTGGTGTTGTAGCTGTAACTGGCGTAGACCGGAGAATCGAATAAGCTCAGTGGCACGCTGATGTTGAAGCCGATAATTTGATCCCGGTCGTAAATGCGGTTTCCGCCAGTGCTGCCGTTATTGCTGTTGCTGCTGGCATTTTCGTTATAGCTGTAGTTGAGCCCGTAGCTGATGCCGCGCCAGCTGTTGTTATAACCGACACCGACCGAGCGCATGGAACGCCCGCTGTTCCAGTAATCCTCGCTTATCCAGCTCAGGGATAATGATCCCGCACCCTGCCACAGGTTCTGACTCATGGTCATTTCACTGCGGTTGCGGCGTCGTTCGGGAGTCTGTTCCGGGTTTTCTCCCCGCCAGGTATCCATCACTTCCTGCAGGTTGTAATAACCGTCGGTGGAATAGCGATACCCGGCAATCGCGAAGTTCGTACCAGTCTGAACGATGTTTTTGCTGTAACGCACCCGCCAGGACTGACCGCTGTCGTGAGGCTGATTTTCCATTGCTGACCATGCCTGTGTCAGATCCGTCGAAAAGGCACCGAAATCCCCCAGATTCTTACCCGCCCCCAGCGTCACCGACTGATAGTGGCCGGAAAACTGACTGCCACCGTAGGCCGTCAGACCATGAGGCAAGCCGTAAATGGCGGTTCCCTGACCGAAAGGCGTCGCGTCGATATTGTTGTCATACGCGCGATATTGTCCGCCGGTCAGGCTGTATTTGAGGCGACCTTCACGCTGTAACACCGGCAGCGAGGCAAAGGGCACGACCAGCAACTGCTCGCTGCCGTCGGCTTCTTTGATAGTTACGTACAAATCGCCGGATCCCCCGGTCGGGAACATATCTGAGATTTCAAACGCGCCGGGTGAAACGTAACTTTGATAAATGACGTAGCCGTTCTGGCGCACGATCACCTGCGCATTGGTGCGCGCAATCCCGCGTAACACCGGCGCATAACCCTTCATACTTTCCGGCAGCATGTCATCGTCCGATGCCAGCTGCACGCCGCGAAACGGGACGCTGTCAAAGATGTCACCGGGCGAAGAACTGTCACCGAGCGTCATCTGACTTTTAAGCGAAATAATACTGCGCATGGCGTAGGTATAAACGGTATCCCATTTATCTTTTCCGTTGCCGTCATGCTCCCAGGTGGTGTAATTACGCAGCCGCCACGGGCCGATGTTCAGACCCGGACGTAAATTTGCGTATTGCGTGCTGCTGTTGGTGCCGGTGTTGCTGCGGGCTGAATTATCCGCACCGCTGAGGTTGTAATTGAGCAAAGCGGCGGTGATACCGTTGTCCCACTGAGTTTGGGAAACATATCCGCGGGCTTTTTGCGTCATCGCCGCTTGTGGCACGCTGAGTAACAGTTGTTGCGCATTGAAGCGAAATTCGGCTTTCCCCTGCGGGATAGTATTCAGGTTGACGCAGGGTGTCTGCGCGTTGCCCAGATCAGGAAACAACTGCGTTTTGATGCCCATTTCTTGCAGCTGCGCGAGGGTCAGGCAGGGCGCCAGAACCGTGGTGCCATCGGCCATTTTTTGCGTATTGAACGCGACGTCCCGCGTATCCTGCAATTCATTATTGAGATATATATCAACGCGATAGGTTCCGGGTAACTGACCGTTACCTTCTTCAAATACCGACAAATCGGTGCTGCCCTGACCTGGGCTTTCTATTTCCAGCAATGCAGGGTTAAAGGTCTCAGCCGCCTGAACGGTAAACGAGGTGCCTGCGTAAAGTGCCAGCTGGCTGGCTATCAGGCAGGCGAGCCTGCTTAGCGGCTGAGAAAACGGGGGCTTTCCCTGTTTTTTTTGGTGATTCATCCGTGTGTTCCCCTGCCCGAAGGACGGGCAACTTCTCCTTCTGGCGTCATTTCTATGCTTAACCGCAGGTGTTTTGTTTTGCCATGTTTAACAAAAGCGAATTACAGGGCAGCGGTATGCTCATCACCGATACCGCCGTAATCGCTGATGATTTTCCAGCTGACACTGCCTGCATTAGCGCCGGCGGGCAGGGCGAAACGGGCCGAGCCACCGGGCGCGACAAAAGTCACGTCCTTCACGTCTTTTCTGCCAACTTTCACCTGCATAAAGTTCCTGTAAAACGGCGTCGGATTAGTTACCTGTAAAGCCTCGCCGTTACGCTGCCAGTGAAGCTTTTCGGTCACGGCCTCCGGAACGCCCGTCACGCCTTTTGGGCGATAAATCAGCTTGATACGGGTTTTGACCGCGATCTGCAGGGTGTTCTGGTGATCATTACTTTCCGCCGAGGGAATAGATTTGATATTCATCCAGTACAGCGATTCTTTATCAGACGGCAGATTGCCACCGGCCTGCACAATGCGAAGCACGTTCTGCTGACCGCTGTCGAGGCGGAACAGCGGCGGCGTGACCATAAAAGGAGCTTTCTCAGCGCCAGTTCCGGCGGCCTCTACCCAGGTCTGGATCAGGTAAGGCTTTTTGTCCGGATTGCTGACGCTCAGTGAAGACTCCTTCTTGCCGCCGTCATAGATAAGACGCGTACCGCCGACGATGACACCGGCCTGTGCTGATGTGGTGCATACCAGCGCTGCGGCCAGGAGTGCGTGTGGGAACATTTTCATAAATCATTTCCGGTAACGAAGAAATAATGGCCGGCAGAGTCTGCCGGCCAGTAAAACCCGGCCGCCCGTTGAAGGGCGGCGCAGGATCAGTTGTAAATCACAGAGAAATTGGCGACGGAATTTGCAGGGCCCGGATTCACAGTGGCTGCCGTGGCGATGTAACGCGCCACGAATTCCAGATTGTTATCCTGGGTGCTGGTCAGCGGATACGCTTTGGTTTCAGTGAACAGTGGCACCTGAGTATTGGTGTCATCGCTCAACTGAATCGCCACGTTTTGCGCTACGCCCGATTCCTGAGTCAATGCGAGAAGGCTGGTGTCGCCATTCACACTGGATCCGTCAAATTTAATCTTTGCCGTGGAGACAGTATCCGGGCAGTTAGTTAATACCAGTGTGAATTTGGTGGGTGCAGCGGTAGAACCGACACCGGTAAATTCACTTTTGGCTACCTGACCCATGACGACATTCAGCGGAGAGCTTGGGGCATTGACGATATTGCAACCGGCATCGATAATTTCACCCGTAAAGTTCACCTGACCGCCTGTCGCCATTGCTGAAGCACTACAGAAAACAGCAGTAGCAATAACAGCAAGACTGATTAAATTTTTTTTCATAATAATTCCTTTAAATGAATGAATCTGACTCTGAAAATAAATGGCTGAATTTAAGGTAAATAAACCCCGTCACTTTTAAATTCAAAGTGTCCATGATGTGTTATGTTTTTTTCGCAACTTCCACCGCCGTAAACAATCTCCGCTGAGAGTTAAATAACGTACTAAAACGCTAAGGTTTAAACCGGTGCGAAAATACTTATGACTGCGGTTGCTGACGGCGATTTTGATTGAAATACGAGGATCTATACAAGAAATTTATGAGTGTAATTTTACACCCACAAATAACTTTATAATTTAACGGGTTTTCGCATAATCCCTGCGCAAGAAAAATCCTAGCGTAACTGGAAATTCGTGGAGGGAATCACGTGTACCGAGATATAAAGCCTTTTTTTACAGATAATTGCAGTATAAGAGATAAGAAACCGCTGGAAGAAATAGAGATGCTAATCGAACATCTTTCTCCGGCCTCACACATTCTTGAAACTAATGTCAGGGATTCATTGAGTTATTCCGCTGATAAACAGAAGAATTGCTTCTTATTACACAGCGGCAGCGTGATGCTGCATCGCAAAGTGGATGGAATGGTATTAAACTCCGAATCTGCGCCGTATGTTTTTGGTATAAGTACTCAATACACTGATCCGGATTATCTTTTTATCCGCATCCATGAACACGCTCAGGTCAGCCTGCTGCCTGTCGGGCAGGCGAATCAGATTATTTCGGCAAACAATCTCTGGCGCAGTCTGGCGCAGTTATTAATTTATACTGCTACACGAGTTTATGACCACTGCGCGAAGATTTGTGCGCTGTCATCCTATGAAATCATTTGTTATCAGCTGTATGAACTGATGTATGAACCGGAAGAGGTCAGGAATAATATTACCGTTGTTTCGTATGTGATGAACCGCACGTTTCTTTCGCGCAGCACCATCATGAAAATCCTCACACAGCTGAAAACAGGCGGTTACATCGGCATGGAAAAAGGCATTCTGAAAACGATTAACCGTATTCCTTCACGATATTAAGCGGTTGCTCTCATTTTCTCCTCCTGTACTTTTTAAAAATGAGCCATACTTGAAAGGCGCAAATCAGGTTTATCCCGAATTTTCAACGTCTTTGAAGGAATATCTATGGAGCCACTGTTAAGTCATCCGGCTTTCTTTTTTGTAGCCTGTTTTGCTCTTATGTCACTGGGCGGTTGTGGAAGTATCTTTTTATTACGTCGCCAGAAGAAACTCGACAATGATGTACTGGAGGATTTCGGCATTGTGCAGGCTGCGACTTTAACGCTGCTGGCGCTGCTGATCGGATTTAGTTTTTCAATGGCAGTCAGCCGCTATGATCAGCGGAAAAACTATGAAGAAGAAGAAGCCAATGCTATCGGGACAGAATTTTTGCGCGCGGATCTGGCGCAGGAAGGCAATGCCGGGAATATCCGTCAGTTGCTGAAAGATTATCTGGATCAGCGGGTGGTGTTTTATCAGACCCGTGACCCGCAGAAGCTGAAGAAAATCAATGCGCGAACAGAGGAGTTGGAAACTAAGCTCTGGCAGTCTGTATTAACCGAGGCGAAAAGCAATCCTACGCCGGTAGTGGCTTTACTGGTTTCCGGGATGAACGATGTGATTAATTCGCAGGGTTACACACAGGCCGCATGGTGGAACCGGATCCCGGTATCGGCGTGGATGCTGATGATGATCATCGCATTATTCAGCAGTATGCTGGTCGGATATGGGGCACGGAGTAATTCGGCTAAAAGTGCGTATTTATTTATTCTGCCGCTGATGATTTCACTTTCTATGGCGCTGATTGCGGATATAGACAGTCCGCGCGGCGGGTTAATCCGCGTCGTGCCACAAAACCTGATCAGCCTGCAACATTCTCTTGGCCCCTGATCAATAAGTGAAATCAGCCGGTGAGATATTCTCACGGTCGGATTATTAATCAGGTAAACATTTTATTTATAAAAAAAGCCCGCTCCAGGCGGGCTGCAAATGCAATAAATACAATATTTCTTAAAGTGCGCACAGGATGAATTAAAATATAAATTTAATCAATTAATTATCTTTTAAAATAAAGTGGATAGGCATCATTTGCTATTTTTGATCAATTATTGATCACTGATGAGATCTGTATTTAAGCTATCATAGTTCATTTGCGTGTAGCGCTTTATTGGAGGCTTTCTTCTTTTATACTGAAAATAACCAGAGCCATTGCTGCGGAATTTAAGTTAAGTCATTCATGAGTGAGATTCATAACGCCATTCTGATTCTGCCCTCTGTTCGCGGCAAGCCAATGGCGATAGGGTTAGCTAACAATGAAATGGCAAGCGACAGCTTGTGCCAAAGCGGAGAATGAAATGACTGATAAAATGAAAATCACCAAAAGCGGTTCTGTGCCTTCACAAAAGGGCCCGGAGAATTACTTCACCGGTAAAGTACGTATCGATTCGCCTTTCAGCGGAACGGAATCCGCCCGTGTGGGTGGCGCGACAGTGACCTTTGAACCAGGTGCCCGTACAGCATGGCATACGCATCCGCTGGGCCAGACGCTGATTATCACGCAGGGCCGTGGCTGGCTACAAGAAGAAGGCGGTGAAATCCGCGAGATGAATGTTGGCGATATCGTGTGGATCCCAGAAGGTGTAAAACACTGGCACGGTGCCACCCCTGAAAATGCCATGACTCACATTGCGATTGCCGAATCCCTGAACGGCAGCCCGGTAGAGTGGATGGAAAAGGTGACTGACGCTCAGTACTCAAAATAATTTACCGTCACACTTCAGGGCGCAGCTCTGGCTGCTTTCACTCAAATCCTGGCCGTTATTGCGGGTCAGGATTTCGCTGTTTAACCTAAATTCTCTGATTACTGATCAATCCCTCTTATTTACGCCTAAAAACCCCGCTGTTCGGCCCATTAAAACCCATGCTTTCAGTAGCTCTCCGATAACCAACTCGACTACTATAAATAGACATCAACTTAAGAGTCGCTTCAGGTATGCCATATTATTCTCCCGGTGAAAGCCTCGTTCGCGAGCGTTCAGATCGCTTTTTACGCCGAATGTACTTTATGCGCATGCTGGGCACGTTTCTGTGTTTTTTCCCGATCCTTTCTGTTCTTCTGGAGCGGGGCGCTTCCTGGATTGCCGTCACACTGCTGGCGCTGAATGCCTTTGTCTGGCCACACGTTGCGATGCTGATTTCGCGGCGTTCTCAACACCCCAATCAGGCAGAATTTCGGAATCTGGCTTTTGATGCGATTGCCGGTGGCGCCTGGGTGGCGCAGATGGGCGTTTGTCTGCTGCCCTCTGCGGTGCTGACTTCCATTCTGATTGCTGACCGGTTTTCTGCTGGTGGCTGGCAATTGCTGCGCCGTGCGGCGTTGTTTTACTGCATCGGATTTATTGTTTGCTGGCCGTTCACCGGGATGACTTTCTACACTACCGTCACCGACCGGACGTTATGGCTGACATTGCCTCTTTCTTCGATTTATATTATTGCTTTCAGCGCTGCCAATTATTCCATCTCCAGGAAGTTGCGAGATAAACAGCATGAGCTGGAAAAATCAGCGCTGATGGATCCTTTTCTCGGATTACCTAACCGCCGGTTGCTGGACCGGCGATTGATGCTTGAATTTGAGCGTTCCAGACATGACCTTGCCTGTCTGATGGTGCTGGGCGTGGATGACCTGAAAATGGTGAATGATTTATTCGGACGTGAGGCGGGGGATTATGTTTTGCGATCCGTCTCCGCTATTTTGCGTCAGGAAACGGGGCTGAATGATTTTCCGGCTATTCTTGGTGGCGATGAGTTTGTGGTTATCTTGCCGGGTGTTTCGGAAGAAGAAGCTTATGCCGTGGGTTACCGGCTCTTACTGAAAACATCCGAAATTCGTTTATCGCAAGATGAGGGTTTCCAGTGTTCGCTGAGCATTGGTGTGGCCACATCGAAACATCATGAGAATTATAACCAGTGGCTGGCGACAGCGGAACGCGCGCTGGTGAATGTAAAACGTAATGGTAAAAACGGTATCGGCAGCGCGGGCAGGGCTGACGCCGTAGCTTGAGTATGCTGGACAGATAACTATACGACTGAATATATAACTACAATGAATACCTCTTTTCCCGGATGAAAAATGAAAAATAGTAAAATAATGATGTTGGCAGCGGTTGCAGTGACGGGTTTTCTGGCAGGATGTTCATCAATAGATAAACCCGTGGGCGCCGAAACTTACCGCCCTGCGAATTTTGATGCGTCTTTTGCACAGGGCGAGGCGAGTTATACCACGTCGGTGTTTTCGATACTTGAACGCCACCGTCGCGCGGAGACTTACAAGAAGATCTTCGAATTCTGTAACGGAAAATTCCAGACGCTTGGCGAAAGTGACGACGGCGAAACCATGCATATTCGCTTTGCCTGTTTGCCAAAAGAAACGGTTCAGACCCAGAGTTCCTATTCAACGCAGCAGAAATCCCCTTCACTTTACTGAGCCTGAAGCTTACGCGGAGGTTGTATGAGCAAGGAAAGACCTGATTTTATTCGTCACTGGACTGAGCTCGAAGGCGCTGACGACGGCAATTATCCGGGCGATGATGAGCTGATGTCGATTGGCGCGCCGCTGGGGAAAACGCTGGGACTGACGCGTATTGGTATTCATCATGAGCGCCTGTTACCAGGCCGTCGCACCTGTTATGCCCACGCGGAAAGTTCAGAGGACGAATTTGTGTATGTGCTGGAAGGGCATCCTGATGCCTGGATCAACGGCACATTGCACCGCCTGAAAGCGGGCGACGCGGTGGCGTTTCCGCACGGTACTGGGATTTGCCATACCTTTATCAATAACACCGATGAGGAAGTGCGTCTGCTGGTCGTGGGTGAAGCGAATAAGCCGGAAAACCGGATTTATTATCCGCTTAATCAGGAATATGAAGCGACGCGCAAAGACCGCTGGCAGGATGTTCCGCAGCAGGAATTTGGCGGCCACGACAGTCTGTCCGATTTAAGAAGACAGCAAATTAAGAAGCCGGTATAGAAACCGGTCTTTCTGTCCTTTCTGCAAACCATTCAGTAATCACAAAGTGATTACTGAATGGAAAGTGACTGCCAGCGCTGCTGACAATAAGGCATCATCTTGTGGATCTTCAGACTTTGCGCCTGATGATGATTCAGGGAATAACCTTCCGGCGTGATCTCTAAGGTATCACCGGCTTTCAGGGTAAAATCGTTATCCACAGACAGGATCAGCTTCAGATTTCTGAATGCCTGAATGCAGATGTACTTCAGCCCCGTCTGAGGGATATTCAGGATATCTATGATTTTCCATTCCATACTCTCACTCCTTTCGTGTTTCTGTCTGATTTCTCGTGAGTCTTTCTGCCTCTTTTTTTAACTCAAAAGTCCGTCATGTTTTGTCATCACAAAGTAATGATTTCTTTATAGGCGTTCCGATACGTTCAATGCTTGAACTGACTCACAAAAGAGGCAGTAAGAACTTTCACAGATCGCATAATGAATCAATTAGGACAAAATGCATTTATCTGGAATGGACTTCAGAAACGAACCGGAAAGCAAAAAGACTTGAAATGACAACGATAAAACAGGTATTTGTGAATCCTTTCTGATTTTCAGGGCTGAACATCATGACAACTGATTCATTATCTGTGCAGCAGGATGATTTCATCTGGCTGGAAGGATTACGCAACGAAAAAGCGCTTGAATGGGCGCACGAACAAAATGCCATTACGCTGGCGGCTTTCACCCAAGGCAGCAAATTTAATCCTCTGCGTGAAAAAGTGCTGAAAGCGCTGAACTCTCCGGAGCAGATCCCCGTTGTCGCAAAATGTGGCAATGACTGGTACAACTTCTGGCAGGATGCGCAGAATCCAAAAGGACTCCTGCGCAGAACCTCGCTGGAAGAATTCCGTAAAGCGCAGCCGGAGTGGGAAACCGTGCTGGATATTGATGCGCTGGGTAAAGCCGAAGGCAAAGACTGGGTGTATCACGGCGTATTCGCGCTTAAGCCAGATTATAACCGGGCGCTGATTTTCCTTTCTCCGGACGGTGGCGATGCCTCTGAAGTGCGCGAATTTGATTTGCGGACGCTGGAGTTTGTCGCAGACGGCTTTTTCCTGCCCGTCGCCAAAAGCCGTACCGGCTGGATTGATCATGACCATCTGTTTGTCGCCACCGATTTTGGCGAAGGCTCACTGACCGATTCCGGTTATCCGCGCATTGTCAAAATATGGCAACGTGGCACGCCGCTCTCAGAAGCCAAAACGGTTTTCAGCGCCGATAAAAAAGACATGCTGGCGGCCGGGTATCACGACAGTTTTAAAGGATTTGAACGCGATTTCGTGGTGCGCGTTATCGACTTTTATCACCGCGAAGCCTTTGTGCTGAATGCGCAGAAAGAGCTGACCAGAATAGACCTGCCCGCTGATGCTAAATTCAGTACCTGGCGCGACTGGCTGCTGATCCAGCCTTCCAGCGAATGGCAGATTAACGGCGAAACCTGGCCTTCCGGTTCGCTGCTGACGGTAAACTTTGATGCGTTTCTGGCCGGTGAGCGCGCGCTGAAACCGCTGTTTATACCGGGAGCACATTCGTCTCTCAGCGGTGTGACGGCAACCCGCGATCAGCTAAACGGCTATTCTTTCACCAGCGATCACATCATCCTGAGTATCACGCATGATGTTGTGAACCGCCTCGAAGTGCTGACGCCGGAAAACGGGGAATGGCGTCGCGAACCGTTCGGCAAGGTGCCTGAACTGAGCAAAATTCATGCCTGGGGTGTGGACGACGACACCAATGAATATTTCGTGACGGTCAGCGGATTCCTGCAACCGGCAAGTTTATCACTCGGTAATCTGGATAACGGCGTGGAAGTGGAGGCTGAACTGCTGAAACAGGATCCGTCGCATTTCGATGCATCCCGTTATCAGGTCAGCCAGCATTTCGCTCAATCTGATGACGGCACGCGCGTTCCGTATTTCGTTATCTGCCGCAAAGACGTGGTGTACGACGGGCAAAATCCGACGTTACTCTATGGTTATGGCGGTTTTGAAGTCTCGCTGGAACCGTATTATCTCGGCGTCAGTGGTGTGTCGTGGCTGGATCGCGGGGGCGTATTTGTGGTCGCCAATATTCGTGGCGGCGGCGAGTACGGGCCGGAATGGCATAAGGCTGCGCTGAAAGAAAAACGTCTGCGGGCGTATGAAGATTTCGCCTCGGTCGCCAAAGCGCTGATCGCCAGCAATATCACGTCCACGGCCCATCTGGCTGCGCAGGGCGGCAGTAACGGCGGTTTGCTGGTCGGTAATATGCTGACGCGTTATCCGGAACTGTTCGGGGCGATTGTCTGCGAAGTCGCGCTGCTGGATATGTACCGTTATACGCAAATTTCGGCAGGCGCTTCGTGGATTGCCGAATACGGCGATCCGCAGAAACCCGAAGAGTGGGCGTTTATCCGCGAGTTTTCGCCCTACCATAATCTGGATGCGACGAAAAAATATCCGCCGGTGCTGATTACTGCCGCCACCAGCGATGATCGTGTCGGACCGGATCATGCACGTAAAATGGCGGCCAAAATGCAGGCGATGGGCATCCCGGATGTGTATTTTTACGAGAATACCGACGGCGGCCACAGTGCGGCGGCAGACAAGGCGCAGTCAGCCTTTAAGCGCGTGTTGGTGAGTGAGTTTCTGCTTCACTTTCTTGGACGCAAAGCATAGAAAGAAAGCCAGCACCGTGTTCCGCTGACTTAAGCCAAACGGGATGCCACTACGGTATCCCGTTAATATTTCGACATGTTTTATCCGCCATTATTTATTGTAAAAACATTGCCCCGCCAATCCTTCCTTGTTTATTATTTCGGCTTCATTTGATAACAATTATCAAAATCATTTCTTATTCATTCTCATCTTCGGGTAATCGCATGTTAAAGAACACCGCTCGCGTGCTGTCTGTTACAGGTCTGATGGCTGCTTCATTCTCCATTTTTGCTACCACTTATCCGCTGACTGTGACCGATATGGTCGGGCAAAAGGTCACCATTGATAAAGCACCGCAGCGTGTGATTTTGCAGGACGGGCGCGATGTGCTGGCCCTGGCGGTTCTGGATAAAGCCAATCCCTTCCAGCATGTGGTGGCGTGGAATAACCTGCTGAAAAAAACTGACAGCGGCACCTGGGATATGCTGAAAAGCAAATGGCCTGAATCCGCGAAAATCCTCGATATGGGATTCAGCGATAAAGGGCAGGTGGATCTGGAAACCGTTATCGCCAAAAAACCTGATCTGATGATTGCCCAGGCGCGTGCCAAAGACTCGCTGGCGCAGGCTGGCGTGCTGGAAAAACTGGCGGCGTTGCATATTCCGGTCGTGTTCGTCGATTACGAACTGGATCCGGCCAAAAATACCGCGCCGAGCATTGAGCTGCTGGGCAAAGTGATGAACCAGGAAGACAATGCCCGCGCTTATACTGCGTTTTATAACGAGCATTTCCAGAACATCCAGAAAGTGGTCTCCGCCATTAAAACCAAACCTGATGTCTTTATCGAGCCGATTGCCGGTCGCGATGATTCCTGTTGCTTTACCCACGGGAATGCGGGCTGGGGGAAGCTGATTCAGGCCGTTGATGCCAATAATATTGGTTCTAAGCTGCTACCGGGCGCATCAGGCACCGTCTCTCTGGAGCAGGTCATCAGCATGAAACCGGACGTTTACATTATGACCGGTTCGGCGCGTCCGGCTTCGGGTTCCGTGACGCACATTCTGCCGTTTGGGTACGGCGCGAATGAAGCTGATGTCGATAAACAAGCTAAAGTTCTGCTTTCCCGTACAGGCGTTGCGCAGATCCCGGCGGTCAGTGAAAAACATGTTTACGGCGTTTATCACCAGTTCTACAACCATCCGTACAACATCGTAGGTATGGAATATCTGGCGAAATTTATCTATCCGGAACAGTTCAAAGATTTGGATCCGTCGAAAACCTATCACGATATCGTGCGTAACTTCACTAATCTGCCGGATCAGGATTTCATTCTGGGCTGGACGCCGAAAAAGTAACGTCTGAGCTCTGTCCGCTTTAGATTTATTGACTCCGCCTGTGGTCTCGCAGGCGGATTTTCAATCCTTCCGCGTACTTTCTGCACGAACTTTACCTCCGTCACATTTGTTGACACTCCGTTAATTCATACAAAAATATAACTGTATTACTGTATCTGCATAACGCCGGCGGGCATCGTTCATGGCGTCGTACGACACATCAATAAGGTGAATTTATGCAATCTGAAGAACAGCGTTTAATTGACGGCCTTTTTAGTCGCTTACAACAGGCTGAGTCCAATACAGCACCGCGTGATGCGGAAGCTGAGCGTGTGATTCAGGCCCATATTCGTCAGCAACCGTCTGCCCCGTATTACATGGCGCAGGCGATGATTATTCAGGAAGCGGCGCTGACCAAACTCAATGCGCAGGTGCAGGAACTGCAACAGCAGGTTCAGCAGTTGCAACAACAGGCGCAGACAGCAAAACCGCAAAGTACCGGTTTTCTGGCGGGCTTATTTGGCGGCGGTTCTTCTCAGCCTGAGCCGCAACGTCAGGCGTCGCAGGGTAGCCAGCCGATTCCTGGTACGCAAGGGTGGGGCGGTCAGCCTCAGCCTCAGCAACAGCAATATGCGGCGCAACCTCAGCAGCAGGCTCCGGCTCAGGCCGCACCTCAGCAGCCGGGCTTTTTAGGCAGCGCGCTGCGCACGGCTGCGGGCGTCGCGGGGGGTGTGGTGCTGGCCGATATGCTGACCGGCATGTTCCATCACAGCCAGCCGCAGGAAATCGTCAATATTATCGAAGAACCGCCGGTGCAGGATCTCAATCCGGCTGACAGCAGTTTCCTCGACAACAATCAGGGTTTCGATAACAGTCAGGGTTTTGAGAACAGCCAAAGTTTCGACAGCGGGCAGCCTTCCTGGGAAGACGCCTCACTGCGCAACGATAATTCGGATCTGGGGTTCGGTTCTGACAGTTTCGATTCGGATGATTACAGCAACGACGATGATTCGTTTTTCTAACTGACTGATGTCATAAGGCTATTAAAGGCCTTTTTGGCAGCAGAAAAATGCAACAGAAAACCAAGAGTGAGAGCTTTATCGCTTATTGCCATCAGAATTCTGGACAAAAGTGAAATCTGTTGCTGTACTGTATTTGACACACATTTTGTGTCCAACATTCACGTAAAGGTAAGTTTGATGTCTAAGATTAAAGGTAGCGTTAAGTGGTTCAATGAATCTAAAGGTTTTGGCTTCATTACCCCTGAAGATGGCAGCAAAGATGTTTTCGTTCATTTCTCTGCTATTTCAAGCAACGGTTTCAAGACCCTTGCTGAAGGCCAGCGCGTAGAGTTCGAAATCACCAATGGTGCCAAAGGCCCGTCGGCTGCTAACGTTATCGCTATCTGACTTTAGCCGAATTCTAAAAAACCCGCCGAAGCGGGTTTTTTTTTGCCTGTTATTCGTGAATTCTTTACGCCGGTTTGCGTACCAGCATCACGAACATCAGGATAGCAATCGCGTAGCAGCCGAGAATGGTCAGCCCCATCGACAGCGCAGGCTGGCTGCCAAAACCGGTAACAGGGACCGCCAGCGCGCCAAGCGCAAACATACAAACCCCCAGCAATGCCGATGCGCTGCCCGCGTTTTCCCCCTGGCTTTGCATCGCAAGCGATCCCGCATTCGGGCCGATAATTCCGATGACCATTACCGAGAAGAACAGCGGGATCAGCAACATTACCAGCGGTGCGTTAAGGCTGGCGGAAATCACCAGCGTTACGGACGCTAAAGCGGCGATGCATAATCCTGCTTTAACCAGTGCCAGCTCACCAAAACGACGACTCAGGCGGGTAGAAACCTGTGCAGAAATCACCAACCCAATACCGTTTATTGCAAAGCAAAGGCTGAACATCTGCGGGCTGAGATGGTAAATCTGTTGCAGCACAAACGGCGATGCGCCGATATATGCAAACATTCCCGCCATGATAAAGCCCTGCGTCAGACACAATCCCATAAACGGGCGGTGTTTAAGCAAACCAAATATCGAGAACAGCATACTCAGGATCCCGCCTTTGGCGCGTCGTTCGGGCAATAACGTTTCGTGCAGTTTCAGGGAGGAGAAGCTGAATAACAGGATAGCGATCAATGCCAGTACGCCAAATATTCCCCGCCAGTTCACCCAGTTTAGTAAGGCCCCACCCAGCACGGGGGCGATGATCGGTGCCAGTCCGTTGACCAGCATCAGCAGGGCGAAAAACCGCGTTAATTCATGTCCGTTATACAAATCTCTGGCCACGGCTCGGGAAAGTACTGCGCCACCGGCACCGGCGATCCCCTGCAACAGACGGGCGACGATCAGCTGATCAATGTCCTGTGCAACGGCACACCAGACCGATGCGGCCAGCAATAAAGCCAGCGACCATAACAAAGGACGCATGCGGCCATATCGGTCGCTCAGCGGGCCAAACAGCAGCTGGCCGAAACCGAGACCGAGTAAACCTGCGGTCAGGCTGAGTTGCGCACTGGCGGTGGAGGTACTGAGATCGCCTGCCATTTCAGGCAGTGCGGGAAGGTATAAATCGGTGCATAAGGGACCCAGTGCGGCGAGAGAGCCTAGCACCAGGGCATAACCGAGGCGTTTTTCTTGCAGGTGAGCGCTCATGGTAAAAGTTAATCCGGTTTGCTGGTGATTAAATCCGTTTCGAAGAGGCTCTGGAAGTAGCGATGGTATATGGCTTCCAGAAGCTCTGCGTCGGCGTGAACTGTCGTCATACGACGAAATGCGGTGCCTTCACAAATCACCGCTAAAGTTTCCACTTTGGCCGTCATTTCAGCTTCTGAAAATTGCGGAAAAGTGGCACTCAGCAGAGATTTTGCTTCGTTAAATAATTGTTTTTCAGAATCGCGCCAGATTTTTTCCACGGCAGGATTGCGGGTCGCTTCTGCGGCGACTTCGAGTATCAATGCGTGGTCAATTTCGGCTTGTTCTTTTTGTTCAGCGCACAGTTCTTCTTTATACGGCGCGCTGAGATTGCCAATCCGGCGGTGTGCCAGATTGTGCGCCACCTGTTGCAGGTTGTGGGCATTGCCGGTCATCAGCCTGATTTTTTTCATGACAATACGGCGAACAATTTCTTCGATGATGGCGTCTTTGTTCGCGAAATAGCGGTAAATCTGTCCCACACTGAGCAGTGAAGTTTTGGCGATTTCAGCCATGCCTGCACCGTGAAATCCATGCTTGCGAAAACACAGGCGTGCTGCGGCAATAATCTGGTCGCGTCGTGCGCTGATGCGCGCGTCTTTACTGCATTGTTGTGGGTGAAGCATGATTTACCTGAGAATTTTGCTGATATTGACTGTGAACGATCATTCTCAAGTATAGGCAATAAGGAGGAACAGGTAAATATTTGTATTATGAATGGAATGAAAAGTGACGTTTCGTTTCAACGCGATTAAGCCGGCCGCTGAAATGCGAACGGCGCAATCATAAGGAATGCGCCGTTTACGGATAGGGGGGAAGTTCGAAATTACAGAGAATTATGCAAAGTAGGCCTGTAAAAAAGCGACAACGGTCAGAACACAGAGAGCAACAACCAGAAGCTCAGAAGACGTTTTTGGAACAGAAAACATGCCATACCTCGAAAATAAACCAAAGTGAACTGACGCTATTATCTGCACGAAAGATGAAGGAAACATTAAGAAAGGGCGGAGGGGTAAGAACCTGTGTCACAAATTTATCATCGCGATGCCTTTTGTCATAAAAAAGGCATCGCCGGAAGATAGTATCAGTGCGCGCTGAACCAGCTGACCAGCATAAAGGCCAGTAAAGTCATCGCCAGGGAACCCGCCAGATTGAGCGCCATATTGAGCAGGGCGGCACCAAAACGGCCATCCTGTAACATGTAAACGACTTCCAGCGAAAAGGTGGAAAATGTGGTCAGACCGCCGCAGAAACCGGTGGTGATCAGCAGTTTCCAAACCGGATCGATATTCGTCAGGCGGGTGAAAATGGCGATCCCCAGACCGATAATAAAGGCGCCGACCAGATTGACCGTCAGCGTACCGACCGGCAGAACCGGGTTCATTCCGTTCATTTTCAGGCTGACATACCAGCGAACTACACTGCCGATACCACCGCCAATAAAGACTGCAAGTAAGGTGCTAAACATAGAAATGCCTTAATAAAGCGATGAATTCAGAAAGAGCCGGGCGCTAAGTTTACCTCGCGCCACGGGGCTTGTGTAGACGCGATAAAGAAACAGGGTGTAACCAGGAAAACGCTATGTTAATCAGAGAAGGTGTAGTTTCAGATGCGCAAATTCTGGCGCAATTACTGGGCGATTTGGATTATCCCAATACGCCGGAAGCCGTAGCAGAACGTGTGGCAAAAATGGCGACGAACCCGGACAGTTGTCTGCTGGTCGCTGAAGCTGAAGGTAAGGCGGTGGGATTTATTTCTTTGCACTATATCCCGCAAATCGCACTGGCCGGAGAATTCTGCCGGGTAAGCTATTTATGTGTCAGCGACCAGTGTCGTGGCGCAGGCATTGGCCAGAAATTGCTGGATGAAGCAGAAAGGCTGGCGGCAGAACGCGGCTGTGACCGCATGGAAGTTCACAGCCACACACGCCGCGTGCGCGCCCACCAGTTCTATGCACGGGCGCAATACGAAGAGTCGCCAAAGTATTTGCTCAAGCATTTGCTGAAGAGGTCCTGAGCAATCAGGCACCCATTGCCAGCACCAGAGCATCGGCAATTAAATCGACCTGCTCCGGTTTCACCTGGCTGGTACTGATACGGATAAACTGCCCCGGCCCGATGCGGCTTCGCTCGCCGGGCAGAACGGCAATGCCTCGCGCAGCCATCGTCACCAGCGCAAACTGCTCTGAGGGCACCGGGATCCACATCGCCAGCCCGTCACGTTCGGGAATGTTAATTCCGCGTATACGTAAGGCGTCGGACATGGCTTTGCGGCGTTGCGCATACACGCTTTTGGCGTGCGAAATACCTTCCTGCGTTTTGGGATCTTTAATCAGCCATGCCAGCGCTTCCTGCAAAATACGGCTCGACCAGCCCGCACCAAAGTTACGGAATGATTTGATTTGTTTAATTAAATCGGTAGATCCGGAAATAACCGCCAGCCGTAAATCCGGACCATAGGCTTTGGAATAGGAGCGAACATGCACTGTCCGTTCAGGCAACCGGCTACCCATACTGAGCGGTGGATAACAGGACAATTGTCCGATGCCATCATCTTCAATGATCAGCGTATTGCTCTGACTGAGAATTTCGGCCAGTGCAACATAACGTTCCGCATTGATGGCGTGACCGCAATGTGAGTGTGTGCGCGGCTGATAAATAAACGCGGAAGGATTTTTCAGCAGGGCCTGAGCCAGAGATTCCGGCAGCGGACCGAACTCATCGCACTTCACCGGGAGCACTTGCGCGCCCAGATTATCCAGCATATCCAGCAAACGGGTGGCTGTCGGATCTTCAATCGCCACCACCGAACCCTGCATCAGCAAGGTTTGCAGGGTCAGGTTCATCCCGTCAAAACCGCCGTCCGCAGACATAAAAGCAGGCGCGTCATAAGGCCAGTCGTGTTTTGCCGCTTCAAGCAAAGAAGGCGAAATAGCCTCACGCTGATAGCTGTTGAGATTATCTGCGCCAACACCGTGATGCATGGCTTCGAGCAGGTTCGGCAGCAACTCAGGATCCGGGGAGGACAGGGCCAGATCCGCAATAATATGTTCGCCAAAATTGCCGATTTTCTCGAAGCGAGCCGGTCTTGGCGAGAGCATATCCCCGCACACCCAGACACCGTTACGACCGCGACCGGCGATGACTTTTTGTCGCCTCAGTTGACCCCAGGCGGCAGAAACCGTGGCCGGACTCACACCCAGCGCCTGCGCCAGCTCGCGAACGGGGGGCAGGTGCGTCCCGATTTCAATCACACCGGAGCGGATCATCGCCGCGGTTTCAATTGCAATGCCCCGCATAGAACGATCCTGTAATTGTGTCGCTAACCATTGCGCGTCCAGCGTTTTTTCGAGGGGGTTTTCTGCCATTTTCTCGCCTTTTGTTCAGTAACAAAGAATCTATTGTACATATTAATTTATGCCATTAGTATCAAACTTAGCCAGCGGAGGCGATAAAATAATCACATTGCGATGATGTGGGTCTCCTTCGTAAAAGAATTTGGTGTGTTTGCCGGAAAGTTTGTAAACGCACAGTTGTTTTTCTGCATATCAACCATGCTGACACTTAAGGGGACAGATGTGACGATTACCATCAGGCTGGCGGTTCGTGACTGGGATTATTTTACGCCACTGGCGTTAGGTGACCTCAAACCGGAAGGTTTCAATCTTGAAATCGATCGCGTGGGTACGCTGGTCGATAATCTGGGCACCAGCGACAAATACGATGCGGGCGAAGTATCTTTCAGTCGTTACGCGCAAGGGCGTGCGCGGGGCGAATCTGATTTGCTGGCTATTCCGCATTTCCTGATGCGTGGTTTCCGTCAGCGCTGCATTATCACCCGTGAAGACAGTCCGCTGACTGAACTTTCCCAGTTGGCAGGCAAGCGTATCGGTCTGACCGGCTGGCAGGATTCTGGCAATACCTGGACCCGTACACTACTGGCGCTGGAAGGTGTGGGCATAGAAGATGCGAACTGGTATGTCGGTCGTCTGACTGCCGCGCACCCGGTTGTGGATCGTCTGGCCGGTTTTGGCCGTGAAGGTCGTATTGAAGCGGTGCCGGAAGAACGCCCGATGATGGAATTGTTGCAGGAAGGCTGGCTGGACGCGATTTTCACGCCCTTCATGCCTGACGGTTTCTTCAAACCTGACTCCGGTTTCCGTCAGTTCCAGCCGGATTTCCGTGCCGCCGAACTGGCCTATTTTAACCGCGTCGGTTATATCCCCGGCATTCACCTGCTGGCGATTAAACCCGCGCTGGCTGAAGAGCATCCGTGGTTGCCACAGGCGCTGAGTGAAATCATCGACCGTTCTTATCAGCTGTGGATGGATAAGCGCGCCAAATATGCGGATACCACACCGTGGTTGCTGGACGATTTGCGTCGCACCGTCGTTGATTTACCTGCGGACTGGAATGCAAACGGTTACGCCGCCAACGAGAAAATGATCGACGATTTCGCTCAGGAATTGCATGCGCAGGGACTGACGCCTAAGCGTCTGACGCCGCAGGATTTGTTCCCGCATTTTGCCCGATAATACCTAACCATTTGCCTGAACCATCAGGCGACAGGGGAGTAAAAATGAAAATTGCACTAGGTCAGTTTGCCGTTTCCCGTGAATGGGAAGCGAACGTTGAAACCTGTCTTTCGCTGATGGCGAAATCGCTGGAAGCGGGCGCAGATCTGCTGGTATTGCCGGAAGGCATTCTGGCGCGCGATATCACCGATCCGGATCTGGTTTTGAAAGCGGCACAACCTCTGGACGGTCCGTTTGTCAGCCAGTTGCTGGCGGCCAGTCGTGGCAATCATATGACTACCATGATGAGTGTGCACACGCCTGCACCGGACGGTCGTGCCTATAACGTTCTGATTTCAATCCGTAACGGTGAAATTATCTCTGAATATCAGAAGCTGCATCTTTATGATGCGTTCTCTTCGCAGGAATCAAAAAATGTTACCGCCGGCGATGAAGTGCCGCCGCTGGTCAAGGTTGCGGGTTTTAACGTCGGCCTGATGACCTGTTATGACGTGCGTTTCCCGGAACTGGCGCGTCGTCTGGTGCTCGACGGCGCAGACGTATTGGTTCTGCCCGCCGCGTGGGTGAAAGGCCCGCTGAAAGAAATGCACTGGGAAGTGCTGGTCACGGCGCGCGCGCTGGAAAATACCACTTATATGGTGGCGGTGGGCGAGTGTGGAGAGCGCAATATCGGTAACAGCATGGTGGTCGATCCGCTGGGTGTGGCCATTGCCCGCGCAGCAGAAGCCCCTGCGCTGGTCTTTGCCGAACTGGATAAAGATCGTCTGGCGCATGCCCGCAAAGTATTACCGGTACTGGCAAACCGCCGCTTTAGTTTACCGCAATTACGCCAGGACTGATTTCGCTGCCGGTCCTCAACGGCAGTGACTGATTTCATGCAGTACCGCGCGCCTCACCAGGGAACGCGTTTGTTTTAAAACAATTAGCAAAATAAAAGCTTCGAAAAGAAGCACCCGGAAACTCGCCACGGAAGGCACACACTATAAATACACAACATTCATAAACTCACAGACCGACTTTTTCGACAGAGGAAATAAGAGAATGATGGCAAAAAAATTACGTCAGGCTGCTGCTCTGACTGCTGCATTACTTTCCGTATCTTCCATGAATGCCTTTGCTGCTGAAAATGTGACAATTCCGACACAGACGATGGATCCGGCGATCCACGCTAAATTGCCTGCGGATATTCAAAAGTCTGGCGTGATGACGTCGGTAAATAACGGATCATTCCCTCCTTATGAAATCGTCACCGGCGCAAATGGTCTGGACGGCGCAAGCGCTGATCTGGCACACGCATTGGCCGAAGTATTAGGCGTAAAAATTGAACATGCTTCCGTGAGTGGATTATCTGGCATCCTCAGCGGGATGGCGGCAGGGCGCTACCAGATGGGCATCGGCCCAATTGGTGATTATCCTGATCGTCAGGCAAAAAATGATTTTATCGATTTTGTGAAAGAGTACGTGGTGTTTGGTGTGCGTAAAGGCAACCCGGAAAAAATCAATTCTCTCGATGACACCTGCGGTAAACGTATTGCCGTCATGGCAGGCGGGTCAGCTGAACAGGTTATCCGCAAGCAATCGGATGTGTGCGTGAAAGACGGTAAACCGGCAGTGACTGTGCAATCTTTCAGCGATCAGCCGACGTCCATTCTGGCCGTGCGCTCAAACCGTTCCGACGCATTCTTCTCTTCTCAGGCCCCGCTGACGTACTTCGTGGAAAAAGCCAATGGTCAGCTTGAACTGACCGGCACCGGCAAATCTAATGGTTTCGGCGATATCTTCCAGGGCACCGTGGTTGCTAAAGATTCTCCGGTACGTGACGCGATCCTTGCCGGTTATCAGAAACTGTTCGATAACGGCACGTACGGCATCATCATGAAAAAATGGGGGCTGGAAGGCAATATGATCCCGGCACCGGGCATCAACCTGGCAAAGGCGCAGGCTAAATGACTGATAAAACGTATAGTTCTAAGCCGGCAGTCAAGGACGACTATACGCAGGATCCACGTCGTAACGTTGAGTTCTCCCATGCACCGCGTAATTACGGCCGCTGGATTGCCTGGATAGTTGTGCTGCTGATTGCCGCTGATGTTCTCTGGGCGGTGTCCCACAATCCCAATTTCGAATGGCACGTGGTGGCGCAGTGGTTTACCGAAGGCTCGGTGATCAAAGGTCTGGGTGTGACGCTCGGCCTTACTTTGGTCTCGATGGTGCTCGGTGTGTTCATCGGCCTGATGCTGGCGATTGCCCGTTTGTCTGACAGCATGTTGCTGCGAAGATTAGCAGGATTGTATATCTGGTTCTTTCGCGGTACGCCGCTGCTGGTGCAATTGTTATTCTGGTACAACATGTCGACGCTGTTCCCGCGGGTGGTGATCGGTATCCCGTTTGGCCCGCAATATTTGAGCTGGAATACTAATGATCTGATCACACCACTGACGGCGGCGATTGCGGGTCTGGCGCTGAATGAAGCGGCGTATATGGCGGAAATCATTCGGGCCGGTTTGCTGTCGGTCGATAACGGTCAGGGCGAAACCGCGCAGGCATTTGGCATGAGCCGCGGTCGCGCGCTGCGCCGGATTATCATTCCGCAGGCGATGCGTTCGATCATTCCTCCGACCGGCAATCAGCTGATCAGCATGATTAAAGCGACGTCGCTGGTCAGCGTTATCGCTATGGGCGACTTGTTATATTCGGTGCAAACCATCTACAACCGTACCTTTGAAGTAGTGCCGATGCTGATGGTGGCGGTGATCTGGTATCTGTTTATCACGTCGTTGCTTAACCTCGGTCAGTCCGCGATTGAACGCTATTATTCCCGTGGCACACGCCGGACGTTGCCTAACGCCAAACGACGTCAGAACATTGCGGAACAAAAAACCGCGCCAATCATTAACTCGCCGGGCCTGGCCCGCAAGGAGGACTTATGAGTCAAATACCCTCCGGCACTCCGTCATCCGAACCGGCATCACTGGTAACCGCCCGAAACGTGCATAAAAGTTACGGCGATAATGAAGTGCTGAAAGGGATTGATCTGGATGTGAAACCCAGCGAAGTGGTGGTGATCCTCGGGCCCTCCGGCTCAGGTAAATCGACCTTCCTGCGCTGCATCAATCATCTGGAAGATATCGATCGCGGCTCTATTATGGTGGGCGGTGAGCAGATTGGTTATGAGCTGCGCGGCGACCGTTTGCACAAATTGTCAGAACGGGCCATTGCGCGCCAGCGCCGGGATATCGGCATGGTGTTTCAGCAATTCAATCTTTATCCGCACATGACCGTGCTGCAAAACATTATTGAAGCTCCGGTCGGCGTGCATAAAGAAAGCCGTCAGGAAGCCGAGAAGTACGCCCGCGAATTGCTGCAAAAAGTCGGCCTGAGCGATAAGGCGGATGCGTATCCGCGTCATCTTTCCGGTGGACAACAACAGCGTGTGGCGATTGCCCGTGCGCTGGCGGTGAAACCTAAGCTGATGTTGTTTGATGAGCCGACTTCCGCACTGGATCCGGAACTGGTAGGCGAAGTATTAGCCACCATGCGGGATCTGGCGCAGCAAGGACTGACGATGATTGTCGTCACCCATGAAATTGGTTTTGCAAAAGAAGCGGCGGATCGTGTGGTGTTTATGGATCGTGGAGTGGTAGTGGAGCAGGGCGCGGCGGATGAGGTGCTGGTCAATCCTCAGCATCCGCGCACGCAGGCTTTCCTCAGCCGCTTCATCTGAAATTACGGGTTGAAACCGGGAAAGCGTTAGTTCTAATCGGCAATCTCGACCCGGTTCCGCCCGTTTTTCTTCGCGATGTACAGGGCATTATCAGCGGCATTCAGCCAGTGTGTCGGCGTTTCCTGCGCATCATCGCATTCGGCTATACCTGCGCTGATGTGGATCAGTAATTCGGGATGATGCGGAAACAGGCTGTTGGCCAGGCGGCTTTGCAGCCGCTCGGTCGCCCGTTTCGCCTGAAGTTTGGTGCTGTGCGGTAAAATCGCCGCAAATTCATCTCCACCGAAACGTCCGATAATATCCGCGGTGCGCATGGTTTGTTGTAGTTCCTGAGCCAGCAAAATAATGGCCTGATCGCCAACGCTGTGGCCGTAGTTATCGTTGATGCTCTTGAAGTGGTCGATATCAATCAGCACCAGCGTGGTTTTGTGCCGGTAGCGTCGAAAACTCTCCAGTTCAGTTTGCAGCAGCGATTCCCAGTGTCGGCGGTTATAAAGCCCTGTCAGACCATCCCGCACGCTTATCTGCATAATCGCCTGTTTGTGTTCGGCGAGTTTTCTCGATGTCCTGTATGTGACATTACCGAGGAAAATCGGGTAAATCATGATCATCGGCAAACAAAGATAAAGCTGGAACGGTGAGGTTTCGGGCAGGAAAGGCAGCTTCGCTATCCACAGTAATGCCAGCGCAACGGTAATCTGCGCGATAACGCAACGAGAGAATAAGGTTTTGCCGCCTGCCGAGATATTATTCATGCCCATCATGGCGAAAATGGTCGCCGAGGGCAGGGCGTTGAATCCCATCACGGCTATCCAGATGCCGCCGAAAATCGCGTCAATCTGCAGGTTATGAATTTCGCTTTTAAATGGTGTCGCCGATTTTTTTGCTTTCCAGTAGGCAAGATGCGGCCAGATAAATCCGTTGAAAAACAGTAAAAGCCACAGCCAGCCGGACGTTGAATGTTCAATCATCACCGAGCCGACACAAAAACATCCTGTTCCCAGTCCGACAATGCGGGGCAGGTAAGTCCGTTTCGCAAAACGCAGTCCGGAATGATGAGTATCGTTAACCAGAGTCGTATGAAGCTTTTTCGGCATCGGTTCTCATTAAGGGTTAGCAAACCCGGGTTGATAAAACGGGTCGAAATCAAAGACGAAGTCGTTTTGCTGTAAATAAAGACAGAATTACTTTATGACCAGGCTATTCACGCTCATAATAGCTCACTATGGTCATAATGCGCACAGTTCTGGATCCGTTCTGTTACATTTTCGGGTTGTATTAACGTCGCGAATGGCCGTTAATAGCGACAAATTGTCACTGCTGTTTTCCGGCACTCAGTGTAAAGAAGGTATGTATGGAAGGTCTAAGTATTACTAAATTGTTGGTGGTCGGCGTGCTGATCGTTTTGTTGTTCGGTACCAGCAAACTGCGTTCTCTGGGCGGCGACCTGGGTGCAGCACTGCGTGGCTTTAAGAAAGCCATGAATGATGATCCGGCTCCGGCAGCTGCTGAAAAAACAGCAGAAGAAAAACCGGCTGAACGCGTAGAGCATAAAGACTAAGTCTGACTCTGTTACGTTTTCCTGGCATGAAAAAAGGTTGTTCTCACGAACAACCTTTTTTGTTTTCTGCGATAAAAAGTAACAAAATATTAAAACGCAGCCCCTGAGCGCTACGTCTGACTTTATTTAACTTCTAAGCCTTTGGCTTGCAGATCGGCGTGATAAGAAGAACGCACAAACGGACCGCAGGCAGCATGGGTGAAGCCCATTTCCATCGCCGCTTCTTTCATTTGATCGAATTCTTCCGGGCTCACGTAACGCTGAACGGGCAAATGGTGACGGCTTGGCTGTAAGTACTGGCCCAGTGTCAGCATGGTCACTCCGTGGCGGCGCAGATCGCGCATCACTTCGATAATTTCTTCGTTCGTTTCGCCCAGACCCACCATCAGACCTGATTTGGTTGGGATTTCCGGGTGCGCTTCTTTAAAGCGTTGCAGCAAAGTCAGTGACCATTCGTAGTTCGCACCAGGACGAACCTGACGGTAAACGCGCGGTACGTTTTCCAGATTGTGGTTAAACACATCCGGCGGGCTGGCGTTGAGAATATCAAGAGCGCGATCCATACGGCCACGGAAATCCGGTACCAGCGTTTCGATTTTGATGGTTGGGTTTTTCGCACGGATTGCAGTGATGCAATCAGCAAAGTGCTGAGCACCGCCATCGCGCAGATCATCACGGTCAACGGAAGTGATAACCACATAACGCAGGCCCATATCAGAAATGGTTTGCGCCAGTTTTTCCGGCTCGTTGGTGTCTGGTGCGGTCGGACGACCATGTGCCACATCGCAGAACGGGCAGCGACGGGTACAAATGGCGCCCAGGATCATGAAGGTCGCGGTGCCGTGGTTAAAGCATTCGGAAAGGTTAGGACAAGCCGCTTCTTCACAGACAGAATGCAGGCCGTTCTTACGCAGCGCTGATTTAATGCCCTGAATTTTCGTTGAGTCGGCAGGTAATTTGATTTTCATCCATGCCGGCTTACGTAACATTTCCTGCCGGTCACTGACCACGGTTTTCACCGGGATTAACGCCATCTTGTCTGCATCGCGGTATTTGACGCCGCGTTCCATCTGAATCGGTTTACTCATAATCTTGCAGCTTCCAGGTTTGTCACTCGTTACCCGAGTTTTTTCAGGACATTCAATGAACTGGCTGATTCATCAAAAAAAGTAGAAATAATGCGGAAATTATATCATTGAAGCATCCCTTCGTTCAGCCCTTCGTCATGGCCGGAAGTGCTAAATGCCGCAATTTTTTAACCTGAAATCCGCGTGATGATAAAAATATCACATCTAAAAGGCATTTATACTATTGAAAAATAGAGCAATTATAATCGAATGTTTTGTTCGGTTTCCCGGTGTTAATGGTGTGTAAATATTTTTCCGGAAGGGGAAAATTATCCCTTTGACGCCGCTTCCTGTCTTACGAAGGCCTCACCGATCACATTAATAATTCTGCTGAGCGTTTTATCGTTTTTAGCTGACTTGTTATACAGCATCAGGATGTCGTAGGGCTGCACCGGAATTTCACATTGCAACTTTTGAACCGGAAAAGCGGGAATGAAAATATCGACCATTCGTTCCGGCAGAACTGCCAGCAAATCAGTACCGGCGACCATCGAAAGCACATTAATGGCGTTAAAACTGGCGAAGGCGACAAAGCGTTCCGGTAATGCCTCGCTTATTTCAAACTGCATTCGTTTTAAATCCCCAATACTGGTCACCACGCTGGCGAACTGCTGGCTGGCGGCCTGTTCCTGGCTTAGGGTTTTGTCGATGGTCGGATGATTTTGCCGGCAGACAAACACGGTTTTATCTGACATCAGCCGGATGCTGTTTATTGACCGGTTAAACTGCGGGCTGATATCAATGACTAAATCTGCACGATGCTGGATCAGCGTATCTTCCGCGTCGGTAAGAGGCACGTGTTGCAGAATGTAGTGGCTGTTGATTTTCTCAAGTTCACTGAGGATCAGCGGAAAGGTGATTTGCGCGATAAACGGGTAGCAACTGATGGTCAGCACGCGGGATTTGTCATTATCGCTGGTGAAATCGAGACCGGTAAGGATGGAGCTGAAGCCCTGACTGATATGTTTGTGCAGATTGGTGGCGTAGGCAGTCGGGCTGATCCCTTGTCCGTCGCGAATAAATAACGGGTCGGGGAAAATATTACGAAGTTTTTGAATCGACTGACTGACAGAAGAGGGTGTCAGATTGAGTGCATTCGCCGCATGTACAATGCCTTTATTGAGGTAAACCGCTTCAAAAATAGTCAGCAAATTAAGATCAAGGCTGCGAAGTTTATTCAAACTGGCACTGCTATCTTTATTATCCATATAACATTCCTGACAGTGTAGAAGACTGTCCCGGCAAGTGAGGGGCCGGGGAGTGCGCTTATCCGTAAGCGATGAGGTGCTGAAAAGTAGCGTGGTGATATTAAATTAAAATGAATCGTAACTCTTGTAATAAGTTATTCAGTGTCAGGGAACTGGAAGGACAATCACAGCACCGGTGGCGCGTATTGTTCGGCTTGCCACGGCAGATAATCCACCTGCTGGTAATCGAGGCGATGATTAAAAGATTTCACCAGAACGGGCATGACCTGATCGACCGTTAATCCCGGCTTTTCCAGACTGGCCTGAGTCATTTCAAGACCGGCATATCCACACGGATTAATACGGTGGAAAGGCTCCAGATCCATATCAATATTCAGCGCCAGACCATGTAACGAGCAGCCTTTACGGATGCGCAGCCCGAGCGAACAAATCTTTTTGCCATCGACGTACACACCCGGCGCGTCGGCACGCGGATAAGCGTCGATAGAGAAATGCGCCAGGGTATCTACCACAGTTTGTTCGATTGCCGTGACTAACTGACGGACGCCGAGTTTTTTGCGCTTGAGATCAACCATGACATACATCACCTGCTGACCGGGACCGTGATAGGTCACCTGACCACCGCGATCGCTCTGGATAACAGGAATATCGCCCGGCATCAGAACATGCTCAGCTTTACCTGCCTGACCTTGCGTAAAAACGCGCGGATGCTGAACCAGCCAGATCTCGTCAAGCGAGTCAGCGGTGCGGTGTTCAGTGAAATGATGCATGGCCAGAGAAACCGGTTCATAAGGCTGAAGGCCAAGCTGGCGCAGTACGATACGTTCTTGCGGGTTATATGGTTGCACGGCAGTTATCGTCAGTCAGGGAAGGGGAAAACGCGCGAAAACTGGCTCCCGCGCGTATCGGTCAGAAAGGGCTTACAGCACCATGCGGACAATTTCGATATTGCCCAGCTCATCGTATAAGGTCTCGACCTGATCGATGTGGGTGGCAGTGATCGTAATAGAAACGGAGTGGTAATTCCCTTTACTGCTCGGTTTTACCTGAGGATTGTAGTCGCCAGGCGCATGGCGTTGCACGACTTCCACAACCTGGTCCACCAACTCGGGTTGTGCCAGGCCCATTACTTTGTAAGTAAAGGGACAAGGGAATTCGAGCAGTTCGTTCAGTTTGGTTTTCATGTGCACTCCAGCGTGTTGTACAGCGTATTAAGTTTTGTCTCTGAAAGTATAACTCCCGCCGTAGCGGGAGCCATAATCTATACCGGTTATATGGGGATTGTTGCAAACTTTTTCAAGCAGCAACTTAGCCGAACCAGTGGTGGAACATCAGTTTGATGTAATCCACGATGCGACCAAAGAAGCCGCCTTCTTTCACTTCGTTCATGACCACCAGAGGGCGCTCATCAATCGTTTTGCCATCAAGCTGGAAGTTGATTGAGCCGACCACCTGATTTTTCTGCAATGGAGCGTGCAGTTCAGGGGTGTTCAGCACATAGCTGGCTTTCAGGTCTTTCATGCGGCCACGTGGAATCGTCAGGTAAGCATCTTTCTCGACACCCAGCGCAACACGGTCGGTATCGCCAAACCAGACTGGTTCAGACGCAAACTCTTTACCGGCTTTCAGGGGAGAAACGGTTTCGAAGAAGCGGAAGCCCCAGGTCAGCAGCTTTTTACTTTCAACTTCACGGCCTTTGTAAGTATGACCGCCCATGACGGCAGAGATCAGACGCATCTGGCCTTCAGTCGCGGAAGCCACCAGGTTATAACCTGCCGAATCCGTATGACCGGTTTTAATGCCATCCACGTTCAGGCTGTTATCCCACAGCAAACCATTACGGTTCATCTGGCGGATATTGTTGAAGGTGAATTCTTTCTCTTTGTAGGTGGCGTATTCTTCCGGCACATCACGTATCAGCGCCTGACCAATCAGCGCCATATCGCGAGCGGAGCTGTACTGGCCCGCAGCATCAAGACCATGCACGGTACCGAAATGGGTATTTTTCAGACCCAGCGCGTTCACGTAGTTGTTCATGATCGCGACGAAAGCGTCCTGACTGCCGGCAACGTGGTCTGCCATCGCCACACAGGCGTCGTTACCTGATTGCAGGATGATCCCGCGGTTCAGCTCAGAAACCGGCACGCGATCGCCTGGTTTTAAGAACATCAGGGAAGAGCCTTTGAACACCGGATTACCGGTTGCCCAGGCGTCCTGACCGACGGTCACGATATCCGTCGGGGAGATTTTGCCAGCTTTGATGGACTGACCAATAACATAACTGGTCATCATTTTTGTCAGGCTGGCAGGGTCGCGGCGTGCGTCGGCATTCATTTCTGCCAGAACTTTACCGGAGTTGTAGTCGATCAGGACATAGGCTTCAGCATCAATTTGCGGAACGCCAGGGATCATTGTTTTTAAATTAACATCGTCGGCATAGGCGGACGCTGCACTGAAAGTGATTACGGTGCCAAATGCGAGGCTTTTGACTAAACGTGAAGTATTTACAAGTTTCATGATCGGGACAACAACATCCGTGGGAGTAAGTGATAAACGTGCGCCACTATAGCAGAAGAGTCATAAGTCAGACATCTTCGATTACCAGCGCTTACTGACTTTTACTTATAAGTTAATAGTACTTATAAGAACGGGGCCGTAGCCCCGTATTTCGAAATTACATACTGGCAGTGACGAAAGACTGCTGCTGGGCCTCGCTGGCAAGTCGCTGTTTCAGCTGTTCGGCCTGCTGGCGGGTGCTGAACGGGCCTAGCTGCACGCGGTAGGTACTGCCGTTCGCCTGGACTTTACCCGGAACAGAGAAACGCTGGCTGAGGCTTTTTTGCCACAACTGTGCGTTCTGAGGATTACTCAGCGCGCCAACCTGAACCATATAGCCGGAAGACGGAACGGCAGTGGTATGAGCAGGTGCTGCGGAGGCTGCAGCAGCGGCTACCGGCGCGGCACTGGCGACAGCAACTGGTGCTGCGACAGGTTCACTGCCTTCTAACACACCCTGACGCAGAGGCGTTGGCGCGCTCAGAAACCCGCCGCCACTGTTACCCGACTGGGTGGTCGACGCGGGTGCTGAGGCGACTGTGCCGGTGTTATCTTCGTCATTGGTTAATGGCGCAGCATTCGGATTGCTCAGGGTGCTGTTGCTGATCGGACGCACATCAGACGTATCGACCGGCTGAGCGCTCAGCGTCGGCGTACCCATGCTGCTGGCACCTAAACTCGGACGTGACGGCAGGGCGTAAGATTGTTTAGCGACAGTCGTACCAATCGTACCGGGGCCAGACAGGGTGCCATCGGGTGCCACGTTAATGAAATCGATACGGACTTTGGTGCTGTTGGTCAGGTTCAGACGATCTGCTGCAGCCTGAGACAGGTCAATGATTTTGCCCGGCACATAAGGGCCACGGTCGTTAACACGCACGACCAGCATACGGCCAGTTGCCATATTCGTGACGCGAACATAGCTTGGAATAGGTAACGTCGGGTGTGCGGCAGTCATGGCGGTCGGGTCGAATTCTTCACCGATAGCGGTCATATTGCCGCCATTTTCCTGGCCATACCAGGCAGCCTGGCCGACCTGAGAAAAATTGGACGGGTCTTTGATAATCTTATAGGTTTTACCGTTAACGGTATAATCCTGCATCGTGCCCTGATTATAAGGTTCGTAACGCGGATCAGCCCCGCCGATTTCCACCACAGGGCCGTTGTAGGCTTGTTGCGGTGCCGGTTGTTGTTGCTGGGTATCGTCAGTGGCACAACCACTTAACAGCAAACCGATAATGACAGCTCCAAGCCACTCCTTACGCATTGCTCACCTCTATAAATTTTTTGACAACATTTTTCGATGAGTATGTATCGACATGACGATACCAAACCCTGCCATTAGCACGATGAGTGCTGACCCGCCATAGCTGACCAGAGGCAAAGGTACCCCAACTACCGGGACAATGCCACTGACCATGCCGATGTTAACAAAGACATAAACGAACAGGATCAGCATCAGTCCGCCGGACATGACGCGACCGAAAGTGGTTTGGGCATTGGCGGCAATCACCAGTCCGCGCATGATGAGGCACAGGTACAGCCCCAGCAGCACCAGCACGCCAATCAGACCCAGTTCTTCAGCCAGTACAGCAAAGATAAAGTCGGTGTGTCGTTCAGGCAGGAATTCCAGCTGTGACTGCGTACCGTGCAGCCAGCCTTTGCCGGAAAGTCCGCCCGAACCGATGGCGATTTTCGACTGAATAATATGATAGCCCGCCCCAAGCGGATCGCTTTCGGGATCCAGCAGCATCATCACGCGGTCGCGCTGATAATCGTGCATCAGGAAGAACCACAAAATCGGGATAAACGCCGCAACAAGAATGGCGGCAACGGCGATCAGTTTCCAGCTCATGCCGGACAGGAACAGAACAAACAGACCAGAAGCGGCAATCAGAATCGAGGTGCCCAGATCGGGCTGTGCGGCCACCAGCAGGGTAGGGATGAAGATCAGCGCCAGTGCGATGGCGGTATTTTTCAGTGATGGAGGACAGACGTCGCGGTTGATAAAGCGCGCGACCATCAAAGGCACGGCGATTTTCGCCAGCTCCGATGGCTGGAATTTGATAATTCCCAGATCCAGCCAGCGTTGTGCCCCTTTACTGATACTGCCGAAGGCGTCCACCAGCACTAACAGGAATACGCAGAAGATATAGAGATAGGGCGCCCAGCTTTCATAAACGCGCGGCGGGATTTGCGCCATGACCAGCATGATCACCAGGCCCATCAGGATCTGCCCGATTTTACGTTCCATCATGCCCATGTCCTGACCGCTGGCGCTCCACATGACAAACGCACTGTAAGTCAGCAGCGCCAGTACGATCAGCAACATTGTCAGGTCGATATGCATTTTCGACCACAATGATCTTTTCTGTTGGTTCTCAGTCATTGACGGTTAATCACCTTCGGTTCCCGGCGGCGCTGGCGCGTCAGCCGGTAATTGTGTCGTATTGTCGCCCAATAAAATATGGTCGAGTATCTGGCGGGAAATTGTGCCCACTGCCGGACCTGCACCACCGTTTTCCAGCACTACGGCCACGGCCACGGTCGGTTTGTCATACGGTGCAAAAGAGGTCATCAGCTTATGGTCACGCAGATGCTCAGCGATTTTATGCGCATTATAGATTTCATTGGCTTTCAAACCGTAAACTTGTGCTGTCCCGGATTTAGCCGCCGCTTTGTAAGGCGCATCAGCAAAATATTTGCGCGCTGTCCCGTTCGGACGGTTAGCTACGCCGTACATTCCGTCTTTGGCGATTTCCCAGTAGCCGGAATGGATATCACCAATTTGGGTGGTTTCCTGCTGTTTATACGGCACCTGCTGGCCCTCCACTTTGGTACTCAGCAGCAAATGCGGCGTTTTGACATCACCGTCGTTAATCAGCGTGGTCATGGCTTTCATGATTTGTATTGGCGTAGCGGTCCAGTAACCCTGACCGATACCTACCGGAATGGTGTCACCCTGATACCACGGTTTCTTGAAGCGCTTAAACTTCCAGTCACGGTTTGGCATATTACCGCTACGTTCTTCCGATAAATCGATGCCGCTGTAATGCCCGTACCCAAATTTGCCCATCCACTCGGAAAGACGGTCGATCCCCATATCATAAGCCACCTGATAGAAGAAGGTATCAGCCGATTCCTCAAGTGCTTTGGTGACGTTCAGACGACCATGACCCCAGTGTTTCCAGTCACGATAACGCTTGTCTGAGCCCGGCAACTGCCACCAGCCCGGATCGAACAGCGACGTGTTTTTAGTGATCACGCCAGAGGTCAGTGCTGATACTGAAATGTACGGTTTTACGGTCGAGGCCGGCGGATAAACACCCTGCGTGGTACGGTTAATCAGCGGCTTGTTCGGATCATTGAGTAATGTGCTGTAATCTTTGCTCGAGATGCCGTCGACAAATAAGTTGGGATCATAACTTGGGTTAGACACCAGCGCGCGGATAGCACCATCACGCGGGTCAGTGACGACTACGGCGGCGCGACTGCCGGTCAGCAGCACTTCAATATATTGCTGCAACGGCAGGTCGATGGTCAGATAAATATCTTTCCCGGCCTGAGGCGGTTCTTCATGAAGCTGACGTATAACGCGGCCACGGTTATTAACTTCAACCTCTTCGTAACCGGTTTTACCGTGCAGGGTCTCTTCGTAATAACGCTCAATGCCAAGCTTACCGATGTCGTGCGTCGCCGCGTAGTTGGCGAGAATGCCGTCTTTATCCAGACGTTCCACGTCGCGGTCGTTAATTTTCGACACATAGCCGATCACGTGCGTCAGTGCGGAACCGTAAGGATAATAGCGACGCTGATAGCCTTTGACTTCAACGCCGGGGAAATGAAACTGGTTCACGGAGAAACGCGCAACCTGAACTTCGGTCAGAGCCGTTTTCACCGCGATAGAAGTAAAACGCCGCGAGCGCTGACGTTCTTTTTTGAAATTGTCGATATCATCATCGGTGAGATCAACAATCGGCCTGAGGCCATCGAGTGTAGCCTGCAAATCGTCGACCTTTTCCGGCACCAGTTCCAGCTGATAAATAGTCCGGTTCAGCGCCAGCGGGGTGCCGTTACGGTCATAGATAATGCCGCGGCTTGGCGCAATCGGCACCAGCTTAATGCGGTTATCATTAGAACGGGTTTGGTAATCCTGAAACCGGACAATTTGCAGGTTATAGAGATTGAAGGCCAGGACACCGCTAAGTAGCAGAATGCCGATGAACGCCACCAGTGCACGGCGCACAAAGAGGGCTGATTCAGCCGTATAGTCGCGAAAAGGGTTACGATCTATTTTCATCCCACTACTTAATTCATGTTGCTGACATTCACCACCCGTTATTCGCGGTGGTATGGATGATTAGTGGTAATACTCCAGGCACGGTAAAGACTTTCCGCGACCAGAACCCGAACCAGCGGGTGAGGAAGTGTCAACGGAGAGAGCGACCAGCTCTGTTCCGCCGCAGCCTTGCAGGCCGGAGCTAATCCTTCCGGACCGCCGATCAGCAGGCTGACATTTCGTCCGTCCTGTTTCCAGCGTTCCAGTTGTTGTGCCAGTTGCGGGGTTTCCCACGGTGTCCCTGGAATATCCAGCGTCACGATGCGATTCCCTTTTCCGACAGCGGCCAGCATCAGCTCGCCTTCTTTCTCAAGAATGCGTTTGATATCTGCGTTCTTACCGCGCTTCCCTGCCGGAACCTCAGTCAGTTCAAACGGCATGTCCTTAGGGAAGCGGTGCAGATAATCATTAAAGCCAGTTTGTACCCAGTCGGGCATTTTAGTGCCGACGGCGACAAGTTGCAGCTTCACGCATCAGCCCCAGAGTTTCTCAAGCTCATACAACTGGCGGCTTTCTTCCTGCATAACGTGAACGATGACTTCGCCCAGATCGACAACGACCCAGTCAGCTTCGTTAATGCCTTTCACGCCCATCGCATCAAGGCCGACGGCTTTAATTTCTTCAACCAGATGTCCGGCGATGGACATAACATGGCGGCTGGATGTACCGGTACAAATAATCATGCAGTCAGTGATGCTTGATTTACCTTTAACATCAATGGCGATGATGTCTTGTGCTTTCAGGTCGTCGACTTTATCGACAACAAAATCTTGGAGCGCTTTACCTTGCAAAGGTTCCCCCTGGGGATGTTTGAAACAATTGACACCACAAGACGTTCGCCGGTGCGGCACCGAAGCGAGAGTCAGTCTCATGATGGATAAACATAGCGGTTATCAGGAAAACAGCTTAAAACGTTTAACAATCAATACATTGTATTGGTCAGTGACGCAGCGTTATCGAGAGCCGAAATTAAGCGGCGCAGTATAGCACGCGTTCGCTACTGGCGGTACAAGCCCTGCGATTCTATATAGTGCTCAACAGCACCTGGCAGTAAATCTGAGCAATCAAGTCCCGCATGGCGCCGCTGACGGATTTCAGTCGCTGAAATATCCAGCAGTGGCGTATCGGCCTGATAAATGAATCCGCATGAATTCTGTTTGAGCTTTTCAGCGTCAGTCACTCTATGGGCGTCATACCAATTCTGCAATTCTGGCGTATCGAGTTGCTCTTTGTAGCCCGGTCGCGCCATCACCACTAAATGGCAAAAATTCAGCAGTGACTCCCAGCGGTGCCATTTGTGCAACGTCAGCAATGAATCCTGACCAATGATAAACGCCAGCGGGCAATCATCGCCATGTTCTTTACGTAACGTTGCAAGTGTCTCAATGGTGTAGGAGGGCGTGTCCACCGTCAGTTCGCGTGGATCAACAGAAAACAATGGTTCAGCGGCGACCGCAAGTTTCACCATTTCCAGACGCTGTTGCGCACTGGCTTCGGGCTGCGGACGATGCGGCGGGACATTATTGGGCAACAGGATGACCTGATCAAACCCGGCGATTTTCGCCAGACTGGCCACCGGTTTCAGATGACCGTAATGGATTGGATCAAACGTTCCGCCAAAAAAAGCCAGCAACTGTGCAGAGCCGGAGGATGAAGTAAGAGAGGCGTTACGCGGCATACAGATACCTGACTTCAATACGAACCCAAACCAGCGAACTGAGTGGGTAATGGTTTTCCACATAATAGCATGGAGAGGCTTTCCAGCTCCGCCCAGACTGACTGACCGTAATCTTGTTTGAGCGTAATTTCCATCTGAGTCAGCAAACGCACGCCCAGAGAAAGTTGCTCAAGGGATAGCCGTTGCAGTGCCTGCGTTACCAGTGCCCGGCGGTTCTGCCAGACTTTTTGCTGATCAAACAAAGTGCGAAGCGGTGCGGTATCCATTTTGCGTTTCAGATTCAGCAACATCAGAAGTTCGCGCTGCACGGTGCGCAGTAAAATGACCGGCTCGCTGTCTTCCTGTTGCAGCTGACGCAAAATGTGCCAGGCGCGTTTACTTTTACCCGCAAGCAGGGCATCCAGCCAGTGATATGGCGTAAAGTGCGCGGCATCATTCACGGCTTCTTCGACACGTGGCAGCGTGAGTTTGCCATCCGGATAGAGCAGGGAGAGGCGTTCCAGAGATTGCGCTAACGCCAGCAGATTGCCTTCATAGCAATAGCACAACAGTTGATTGGCGGGTTCATCAAGCTCAAGGGATAATTCTTTTGCACGACGCGAAACCCAGCGCGGCAACTGAGCCTGTTCGGGAGTCTGACAACTGACAAAAACACCTTTCTCACTCAGCGCTTTAAACCACGCGCTGTTTTCCTGGGCTTTGGTCAGCTTTGTTCCACGTAACAACAGCAGAATGTCATCATGCAACAACGTCGTCAGCTTAAGAAGTTGTTCAGCTACCGGCGCTGTCGGGCCATTTTCGGGCAGGATAAGCATCAGAGTCTGACGGCTGGCGAAAAGACTGAGTGCCTGACAGATGCTGAAGATTGACTCCCATTCCGTATGGTTATCAATGATAAAAGTGTAATGCTCCTGGAAATCAGCCAGCTGTGCCGCTTTACGGATGCTGTCCTGACTTTCCTGCAGCAGCAAGGGATCGTTGCCACATAACACATAACAAGCGCGCAGCCCCTCACGGAGCTGCGCGGCAAGTTGTTCCGGATAAACTCGGATCATTTTACAGATGTGCTGGAAGAAGTCGTGGGTGGTACCTCTTTGGTATCCTCAGACGACTTGGTGCTAGCGGATGAACTGGTGGAAATCACTTCTACCTGACGCCCGCCAACATCTTCTGCTTTGTGCAGTTCAGAGGCATGAACGGTCAGCAACTTACGGATCAGCTGCTGGGCAGCCTGCTGACGCATTTCCTCGATAATAATGTCCTGCTCGTTATCTTTTGCCAGCGCCGTTAACGGGTTGTCAAAGAACGAACGGAACACTTTCACGTGGATTGGGTAAATGTCTTTACCCGGCATCAGAACCGTTGCGCTCAGGTTCATTTCCATCTGGTACTCAGCGGTTTTGCCGTCCTGGAAGATCGACGCCGTACTCTGGCCAGTGACTTCCGGACCAATGCGCAGCGACGGGATATCTTTACGCTGCTGCGTAGTTGGATCTTCAACAATGGTCACATTGCTGAGACGCAGCTGAGTCCTGATATCACGAGTCATCGGACCATACGGATCCCCACTGTCTAAAACAATTGTTTGCAGTTCGTCAGGAACGTTGGTTTTTCCACGTAAATGGAATCCGCAACCTGCTGTCACCATGACTGCGGCTGTCAGCAGCAGTGTCACTAAGGGATGTCGCACAGATCCTCCTTGACTCAACCTACAACCAGGTTAAGAAGTTTGCCCGGGACGTAGATTACTTTGCGAACCGTAACCCCATCCAGATATTTCGCGACCAAATGCTCTTCTGCCGCACGCTCGCGCACTTGCTGCTCGGTAGCATCAGCGGCTACGGTGATTTTAGCACGCACTTTACCGTTCACCTGTACCACGACCAACTTAGAGTCTTCAACCATTGCCTTTTCGTCAGCCTGCGGCCATGGCGCGGTATCGACATCGCCTTCACCTTTCAGTGACTGCCAGAGGGTGAAGCAAACGTGTGGCGTGAACGGATAAAGCATGCGCACAACCGCCAGCAACGCTTCCTGCATCAACGCACGATCCTGTTCAGTCCCCTGAGGTGCACGTCCCAGCTTGTTCATCAGCTCCATTACCGCCGCGATAGCAGTGTTGAAGGTCTGACGACGGCCGATATCATCGGTCACTTTAGCGATAGTTTTGTGCAGGTCACGACGCAGATCTTTTTGCGCTTCGTTCAGTGAAGCCGCGTCCAGAGCAACGGTTGCGCCTTTACCGGTGTGTTCGAAGGCCAGTTTCCAGACACGTTTCAGGAAGCGGTTTGCCCCTTCAACGCCAGATTCCTGCCATTCCAGGGTCATTTCAGCCGGAGAAGCGAACATCATAAACAGGCGCACGGTATCGGCGCCGTATTTATCCACCATCACCTGCGGGTCGATGCCGTTGTTTTTAGACTTGGACATCTTGCTCATGCCAGCGTAAACCAGCTCGCGGCCCTGTGGATCGGTCGCTTTAGTGATACGGCCTTTTTCGTCACGCTCAACCGTGGCATCCGTCGGGGAAACCCAGATACGCTCGCCGTTGCTGCCGGTGTGGTAGAAAGCGTCAGCCAGAACCATACCCTGACACAGCAGACGTTTTGCCGGTTCGTCGGAATCAACCAGACCTGCGTCACGCATCAGTTTGTGGAAGAAGCGGAAATACATCAGGTGCATGATGGCGTGTTCAATACCACCGACATACTGATCAACGGGCAGCCAGTAGTTAGCGGCGGCCGGATCCAGCATACCTTCGTCATATTGCGGGCAGGTGTAACGCGCGTAATACCAGGAAGATTCCATGAAGGTATCGAAAGTGTCGGTTTCACGCAGACCCGGAATACCGTTCACGGTGGTTTTCGCCCACTCAGGATCGGCTTTAATCGGGCTGGTGATGCCATCCATCACGACGTCTTCCGGCAGAATAACCGGCAGCTGATCTTCTGGCGTAGGAATAACGGTACCGTCTTCCAGCGTAATCATCGGGATTGGCGCACCCCAGTAACGCTGACGGGAAACACCCCAGTCGCGCAGACGGTAATTTACTTTGCGCTGACCCACGCCCAGTGCGACCAGTTTGTCTGCAATGGCATTGAAGCCGTCTTCATGGTTCAGACCGTCGAATTCACCTGAATTGAACAATGCGCCTTTCTCGGTCATCGCTTCTGTGGTGACTTCCGGCTGGCTGCCGTCAAGGTTCAGGATAACCGGTTTAATTTGCAGGCCATATTTAGTCGCAAATTCCCAGTCACGCTGGTCATGGCCCGGAACCGCCATGACTGCGCCGGTGCCGTATTCCATCAGAACGAAGTTGGCGGCCCAGATAGGCAGCTTTTCACCGGACAGCGGGTGAATGGCATACAGACCTGTCGCCATGCCTTTTTTCTCCATTGTCGCCATTTCTGCTTCGGCAACTTTGGTATTACGGCATTCGTCGATGAACTCGTTCAGTGCAGGATTGTTCTGTGCGCCCAGCTGTGCCAGCGGATGACCGGCAGCAACAGCCACATAGGTCGCGCCCATGAAAGTGTCCGGACGGGTGGTGTAGACCGTCACTTTTTCGTCGCTGTCTGCCACGTCAAAAGTAATTTCCACGCCTTCAGAACGGCCAATCCAGTTGCGCTGCATGGTTTTCACCTGCTCCGGCCAGCTTTCCAGCGTGTCCAGATCATTAAGCAACTGATCGGCGTAATCGGTGATTTTGATAAACCACTGAGGGATTTCTTTGCGTTCTACTTTGGTATCACAACGCCAGCAGCAGCCGTCGATAACCTGTTCATTCGCCAGAACGGTCAGGTCATGCGGACACCAGTTCACCGCGGAAGTCTTCTTATAAACCATGCCTTTTTCGTACAGCTTGGTGAAGAACCATTGTTCCCAGCGGTAATAATCCGGTTTGCAGGTCGCCACTTCGCGATCCCAGTCATAGCCGAAGCCCAGCAGTTTAAGCTGGTTCTTCATGTATTCGATGTTTTCGTACGTCCACGGCGCAGGCGCAGTGTTGTTTTTCACCGCAGCACCTTCAGCAGGCAGGCCGAAAGCATCCCAGCCGATTGGCTGCAGAACGTTTTTGCCGAGCATACGCTGATAACGGGAAATCACGTCACCGATGGTGTAGTTGCGCACGTGTCCCATATGGAGACGACCCGACGGGTAAGGCAACATGGAGAGGCAGTAATATTTCTCCTTGCCAGGCTGTTCGGTAACTTTGAAGGTTTGCTTCTCTTGCCAGTGAAGCTGAACGTGTGACTCGATGTCTTCTGGACGGTATTGCTCTTGCATGGCGGCCGGTGGTCCTGTGAGTGAAAACAGCTACGCCTGTAGCTCAAAAAGTTTTAATCAAAAGATCCGCATAGCATAGCTGATAAGCGGATGGTGCAACAACACCCAGCGAGGGCTAAAGGGAATTTCTGTCCGCTATTGGCGCAATATTCATAATCTGCGAGCCAGCACGACATAATCTGCGCAACGGATCAGGGATTTACGGCTAAAATAAAGTCAATGCGCTTTTGCCGGGCAAATGATTACGTCAGTTCAAGGAGAAGCAATTATGAGCAATATTACGCAATCTTACCGCCAGCTGGTGGCCTCACTCACTGAACGGTTAAAAAATGGGGAACGTGATATCAGCGCGCTGGTGCAGGATGCCCGTATTGAGTTGCAAAACGAAGGCAAATTGTCTGAAATCCAGATTGAGCAGTTAACGTCTGCGGTCAGGCGCGACCTGCATGAATTCGCGCGCAGCTATTCTGAAAGTCAGCAGGCCGTGGCAGAAGCGGATGATGACGGCACAGACAGCGTATTTATGCGGGTGATTAAAGAAAGCCTGTGGAAAGAACTGGCCGATATGACCGACAAAACCCAGCTGGAATGGAAAGAAGTCTTTAAAGATGTCAGCCATCACGGGATTTATCACAGCGGGGAAGTGGTCGGGTTGGGAAATCTGGTGTGCGAAAACTGTCATTTCAACTTAGCGGTTTATACGCCTGAAATTCTGAGCAAATGCCCTAAGTGCGGACATACCGAATTTACGCGCCGTCCGTTTGAGCCTTGAGTGTCAATTTCCTGCCCCGCGATACGGGGCAGGATTTATTCTAATTAGTGCAGGCTGATCAGTGCAGGATTTTCGCCAGGAAGTCGCGCGCACGATCTGATTCCGGGTTATTGAAGAAATCGTCTTTATTGCGATCTTCCACAATTTTACCTTCATCCATGAAAATCACGCGGTTCGCCACTTTACGGGCAAAGCCCATTTCGTGGGTAACCACCATCATTGTCATGCCTTCGTTTGCCAGTTCGACCATCACGTCCAGCACTTCGTTGATCATTTCCGGATCAAGCGCAGAAGTCGGTTCATCAAACAGCATTGCGATGGGATCCATGCACAACGCACGGGCAATTGCCACACGCTGCTGCTGACCACCGGAAAGCTGACCGGGGAATTTATTGGCATGCGCGGATAAACCGACGCGATCCAGTAATTTCAGGCCTTTATCTTTCGCTGCGGCTTTATCGCGTTTCAATACTTTGACCTGCGCCAGCGTCAGGTTATCGATGATGGAAAGGTGCGGGAACAATTCGAAATGCTGGAACACCATGCCGACTTTGGCACGCAGTTGCGCCAGATTGGTTTTCTTATCATTCACTGGCGTGCCATTAACCAGGATCTCGCCTTTCTGAACCGGCTCCAGACCGTTAACGGTTTTAATCAGCGTCGATTTACCTGAACCTGAAGGCCCGCAAACCACCACAACTTCACCTTTTTTAACTTCGGTGCTGCAATCGGTAAGCACCTGAAAGTGCCCGTACCATTTAGAAACATTCTTCAGTGAAATCATGAAACGGTCCTTTTCTTCAAATAACGCACCAGCAAGGAAGCACAAAGGCTGATAACAAAGTAAATAAGTCCTGCAAACAGCACCATCTCAACCAGCGTACCGTCGCGGTCGCCAATGTTGGATGCACTGCGGAAGAAGTCCGCGAGGCCCAGAACGTACACCAGCGATGTATCCTGGAATAAGACGATGGCCTGCGTCAGCAACAGCGGCACCATGGCGCGGAAAGCCTGTGGCAAAATCACCAGCTTCATTGACTGCCACTGCGTCATACCCAGTGCCAGCGCGGCAGAAGACTGACCGCGTGCGATACTGATAATCCCTGCGCGAATAATCTCGGAATAATAAGCGGCTTCAAACAGCGCAAATGCCACCATCGCAGAAATCAGGCGGATATCGGTTTTAGGCGACAGCCCGAGCACTTTCTGTAAAAAGCCCGGCACAATCAGATAGAACCACAACAGCACCATGACCAGCGGAACGGCACGGAACACGTTGACGTAGGCCGACGCAAACCAGCTGATCGGCTTAAATGTCGATAAGCGCATCACCGCCAACAACGTGCCCCACAAAATACCGACCACAATCGCCAGCGACGTAATCTTCAGCGTAATGACCATGCCTTGCCACAGATAGGGCAGGCCGGGGCCAATAGAACTCCAGTCAAATTCATGCATGCTTATTTACCTCCCACGTTGCCCGGCAGGCGGACTTTCCGTTCTACAAAGTGCATCAGCAGCATGATGACGGCATTAATCAGAACATAGGCCAGGGTAATCGCGGAGAAAGACTCATACGCATGTGCGGAGTAATCCAGCAATTTACCGGCCTGCGCCGCCATATCGACCAGACCAATGGTCGAGGCGATAGCGGAGTTTTTAACCAGATTGACCATTTCAGAGGTCATCGGCGGCACAATCACGCGATAAGCATTCGGCAACAGCACATACCGATACGTTTGTGGCAGGGTCAGCCCCATCGCCAGCCCCGCGTTGCGTTGACCGCTTGGCAGTGACTGAATGGCAGCACGTACCTGCTCGCACACGCGGGCGGCGGTGAACAAGCCAAGACAAATTACAGATGAGGTGAAGAACTGCACGTCAGGTGCCAGTTCTGATTTAAACCACATGCCGATATTTTCCGGCAGCAGTTCAGGGACCACCAGATACCAGATGAAGAACTGTACGATCAAAGGGACGTTACGGAATAACTCGACGTAACACGTACCAATGCCGGAGAGGATACGGTTGGGGACGGTACGTAAAATACCGAACAGGGAGCCGACGAAGAAGGCGATGATCCAGGCGCAAATTGACAGTGCGACAGTGACCTGAAATCCATTCCAAATCCAGCCCAGATAAGTGGTATTACCGAAGGGGGCTTGTTGCAGAAAAATGCCCCAGTTCCAATCTATTGACATAAAAACTCCGTAAAACGGGTAATGAATTACCCTCTGAGTGATGACGTAATCCGCCTAAAGTGAATGGGAAGAAACGCGGGGTGGGGAACGACCACCCCGCATCTTTATCATCACAGGCTGGTGGGCCAGCCTTATATTTTAATCACTTTTCACTCTTCTCTTGGTTATACCTGTCTGTCTGGTATTTCTTACAGCGCTTTATCGTTTGGCGCTTTGAACAGAGCTTTCATGTCGTCTGACAGTTCAAAGTTCATGTTCAGGTTTTTCGGAGGAATTGGCTTTTTGAACCAGGTTTCGAACCATTTGGTGGCTTCACCGGAGGTCTGTGCTTTCACGATGGTGTCATCAACCAGCTTTTTGAATTCAGCATCGTCTTTACGCATCATGCAGCCATAAGCTTCTTTGGACTGCGGCGTGCCGATGATTTCCCAGTTATCAGGTTTTTTGGCTTTAGCGCGTTCACCGGCCAGCAGGGCATCGTCCATCATAAAGGCAACGGCACGACCAGTTTCCAGGGTACGGAAGGAGTCACCGTGGTCTTTCGCGCTGATGATGCGCATGTCCAGTTTCTTCTCTTCGTTCAGCTTGTTGAGCAGCACTTCGGAAGTGGTACCGGAAGTCACCACGACGGTTTTGCCTTTCAGATCAGCAAAATCTTTGATGTCGGAGCCTTTTTTCACCAGCAGACGCGTGCCAATCACGAAGATGGTGTCAGAGAACGCAGCCTGTTGCTGACGTTCCAGGTTGTTGGTGGTGGAACCGCACTCAAAATCGTAAGTGCCATTTTGCAACAGCGGGATACGGTTCTGGGAAGTGATCGGCATCATCTTGACTTGCAGGTTTGGCAGGTCGAGTTTTTTCTTCACGGCATCGACGATAGCGTCAGAGTAGTCCTGTGAGTAACCCACGACTTTTTGTTCGTTGTTGTAATAAGAGAAGGGCACTGAGGATTCGCGGTGACCTACAACGATAACGCCGTTGTCTTTGATTTTTTTCAGGGTACCGGTCAGCTCTTCTGCGTGAGCAAAGCTGCTTATGGTAACGCTTGCCAACAGTACTGATAATGCCAATTTGCGCAATTGCATGTCCAACTCCTTGCTGTCATTAGGGATCCAAACTCAGGGATCAGAAAGTACTAATGCCTCGTCATATGAAGCTAGAAAATAGCTGAATGTGAATATTATGAAACCATATTGTTTCTTTTTTGAGACGAGACGCGCACCAATTCGAAGCAATCAAGCGGCTGTGCACTTAAAAAGTGCATGAGGATCAGCCGGTTTGTATCAAAATGATGCATCTCGTCGCAAAAAATCACTAAACAGATATCTTTCAATCAGATGTAGCAAGAGTCGTGCCAGATAGCCCGATTTAACTTCATTAGCAGACATTCCGGCAGCGCTAAATGCGGCAGTGGGAACAATCGGCAGCAGGTAAAAGGGCGAGAGAAGAACAGATCAGGAAAGGGTGCGACATAAAAGAACAGGCGCCCTTAGGCGCCTGTTTTAACAGCTAATGCAGTTCATCGGGATTTACGACGTCCGAGCCACAATGCGGCACCTGCCATCACTAACGTTGCAAACCACACCGGCCACCAGCCCATGCGGGCATACGGCGTCATGCCGGTTGTTGGTGTGACTTTCACGTTCAGCACCTGGCGGGTAAACTGCGGGATTTCATGGGTGACATCGCCCTGAGCATTCACCACGGCCGTCACGCCGTTGTTAGTGCTGCGCAGCAACGGACGACCGAGTTCCAGCGAACGCATACGTGCCATCTGGAAATGCTGCCACGGGCCAATTGAATGCCCGAACCAGGCATCATTTGAAATCGTCAGCAGGAAATTAGTATCTGGTTGCAGGTTATCGCGCACCTGTTCACCGAACACCACTTCATAGCAAATTGCCGTGGTCAGATTCAGGCCGCTAACCACCAGCGGTTTCTGCACGTAATCACCGCTGGTCAGTCCTGACATCGGCAAATCAAAGAACGGCGCCAGAGGGCGGAGAATAGTTTCAAGCGGCACGAATTCACCGAATGGCACCAGATGGTGCTTGTTGAAGCGGTTTTCGTCCGGGTAGTGATACGGCTTTTCCCCGCCGAGCACGATGGCGCTGTTATACACCTTCATGCCTTCTTCATTGCGGCGGGCATCGATAATGCCGGTGATGAGTTGGGTGCCGTGAGAGCGGTATATATTATCTACCATGCTCAGGAAACCCTGCTGATCGGATTCGATGTCTGAAATCGCGGATTCCGGCCAGATGATCATGCTGGATTTGCCCACGTACGGACGGCTGAGATCCAGATAGGTCTGCAAGGCGCTTTCCAGCGCTTTTGGATCCCACTTCATCGACTGCGGAATATTGCCCTGAACCAGTGCCACATCAATCGTTTTATCAGTTTGTTCCTGATACCAGTGGATATAGCGCAGCGGCCACGGCAGCAGCAGCATGACGACTGCGATAATGCCCGGCGTGGCGCGACGCTGATGCACCGCGTACACAATCAGTCCGCTCAGCGAAGTCAGCAAAATGGTGATACCGTCAACGCCGGTAATCGGTGCCAGACCTTTCATCGGGCCGTCGATCTGGCTATAGCCGAACTGCAACCACGGGAAACCGGTCAGCACCCAGCCGCGCAGGAATTCCGTAATCTGCCACAATGCGGGCGCGCCAAGTGCCAGTTTCCACCAGGTGGTTTTCGGCCACAGTTTGCTGAACAAACCGGCAAACAGCATGGTGTACAGCGACAAATACGCGGCCAGCAAAACGACCAGGAAAAGGTTGATCGCTTCCGGCATACCGCCAAAGGTGGCGATACTGACATAAACCCAGTTTACGCCACTGCCAAAAAGACCCATTCCCCAGAAGAAGCCGAGAAAAGCGGCCTGCGCGGGACGGCGGTCGAGCGTTAATGCCAGCAGACCGCACAGTGAAATGATCGCCGCAGGCCAGAAGTCATAAGGGGAAAATGACAGCGTGCCACAGGCACCGAAAAAGAGCGCCAGCAGGGCACGGACCCGCTGGCGTTGATATAAAGAGGCAATTGCCATGGAGTGATTATTCTTCCAGTATCGGTTGCGGCGCGTCGTCCGGTATTTTTACGTGAACCTGAATGATACGGCGGCTGTCAGCCATCGCAACCTTGAACAGGTAACCGTCAATTTCAATACTTTCGCCGCGCGCCGGTAAATGGCCGAATGACTGCATGACCAGACCCCCAATGGTGTCGACTTCATCGTCACTGTAGTTTGTCTGGAAGACTTCATTGAAATCTTCAATCGGCGCGAGCGCGCGGACGGTATACGTATGGCGGCTGAGCTGGCGAATATCCAGATCTTCCGCTTCGTCGTACTCATCGTCGATTTCACCGACAATCAGTTCGAGAATATCTTCGATGGTCACCAGACCGGAAACGCCGCCGAATTCATCGACGACAATCGCCATATGGTAACGCTGGGAGCGGAATTCTTTCAGCATGCGGTCTACGCGTTTGCTTTCAGGAACCACCACTGCGGTTCTCAGCACCTTATCGATGCTGAATGGCTCAGACGCTGTGCGCATAAACGGCAGCAGGTCTTTGGCCATCAGGATGCCTTCAATGTGATCCTTATCTTCGCTGATCACCGGGAAGCGTGAGTGTGCGGATTCGATGATGACATCGAGGCACTCTTCCAGCGGCTGATTGCGTTTTAGCGTGATCATCTGTGAACGTGGGATCATGATATCCCGCACGCGCTGCTCGGCGATATCCATCACGCCTTCCAGCATGTCACGGGTATCGGGGTCGATCAGATCGTTTTGTTCAGAATCACGGATCAGCTCAACCAAATCGCCACGGTTTTTGGGTTCACCGTGAAAAAGCTGGCTAAGGATAAGGGAAAAGAAGCCCTTCTTGGGACTGGGGCTGTCACTATTTTGTGAATGGTCATCGCTCATGGCGTTTGGTTTGTTTTACTCGTGTTAGTGAAAATTATGCGAAACGCCTGCGGATGATAAACCATCACCGGGCAGGCGCTGCGCGAGTTTACTGATAAATCAGTGGTCTTCCTTCTCTGAAATATACGGATCCGGGTAACCCAGACCCTGCATGATTTCAGTTTCAATCGATTCCATTTCTTCGGCTTCTTCGTCAACGATATGGTCATAGCCCAGCAAATGCAAACTGCCGTGAATGACCATATGTGCCCAGTGGGCCAGAAGTTCTTTATCCTGTTCTTTCGCTTCTTTCTCAACGACCTGACGACAAATAATCAGGTCGCCCAGAAGCGGCATCTCCATACCCGGAGGTGCTTCGAACGGGAAGGATAACACGTTGGTCGGTTTATCCATGCCACGATACGTCATATTCAGTTCATGACTTTCGGGAATATCGACCAGACGGATAGTCACTTCCGATTCCTCCTGAAACTGCGGAAGAACAGCTTCGAGCCATTTTTGAAAGTCATTTTCAGACGGTAAACCTGCGGGTTCATCGCAGGCAATTTGTAAATCGAGAATTACCGTGTTCATTGACTGGCCTGTTGTGTTGAGCTGTTCTGGTGTTCATGTTTACGCTCTGCGGCAATCGCATCGCGGCGTTTTTGGTCTTCTTCTTCCCAGGCTTCGTACGCGACAACGATGCGCGCCACCACCGGATGACGAACTACGTCCTCACTATGGAAGAAGTTAAAGCTGAGCTCTTCAACGGAAGACAGCACTTCAATCGCATGACGAAGCCCTGACTTCTGATGACGGGGTAAGTCGATTTGCGTGACGTCACCGGTTATCACCGCTTTGGAGTTAAAACCAATACGGGTCAGGAACATTTTCATCTGTTCGATAGAGGTGTTCTGGCTCTCATCGAGAATAATAAAGGCGTCGTTAAGGGTGCGGCCACGCATATAAGCCAACGGAGCGACTTCAATCACGTTGCGCTCAATCAGTTTTTCAACTTTTTCAAAGCCGAGCATTTCGAACAATGCGTCATACAGCGGGCGCAGATACGGGTCGACTTTCTGGCTGAGGTCGCCCGGCAGGAAGCCCAGTTTTTCACCGGCTTCAACCGCAGGGCGGGTCAGCAGAATACGACGCACTTCCTGACGCTCCAGCGCATCCACCGCAGCAGCCACGGCCAGATAGGTTTTACCGGTACCCGCAGGACCAATGCCGAAGGTGATGTCGTGGTCGAGAATGTTGGCAATGTACTGTGCCTGATTCGGCGTCCGCGGCTTCACCATACCGCGCTTGGTTTTGATAATGACCGCTTTGCCAAAATCCGGCACGCTTTCAGCCGTCTGTTCCAGCACCCGGCTTTCTTTGATCGCCAGATGGATTTTTTCAGGATCGATATCCTGAATTTCACCGCGCAACGGCGCCGTGTCGACATATAAATCACGCAGGATGTCGGCGGCTGCCGCAACAGGCAGACTCTTTCCGACCAATTTAAACGCGTTATCACGACGGTTGATTTCAACGCCCAACCGGCGTTCCAGTTGTTTGATATTGTCATCAAACGGCCCGCACAGGCTCAGCAAACGCTGATTGTCTTCAGGCTCCAGTAAAATCTCTTGTGTTACAACGTTCAAACGAATCCTCTGGACCGCTCTGGGTCAGTCAATGTGTTCGAGTATCTTTGATTTCACCCGGCTGGTTACTACTTTCAGCCGTCAACCATACCTGAGTTAATAATACATGCCCTTGGCAAAATATGCTGCGCCGAGGCGGCAGTTGCAGGGACCTTCATCCGAATATGCGGCCTTTGCCGAAAAATTAAACCCTTACGATGAAGGTATTAGCGAAAAACTCAAAAGAAACAGGACGCCGTGGCGTCCTGTGGATGTCAGGTCATGCATCATTACTATGGTTCAGGGTTGATACATCCCAACGCCCAATTCATTTTCTTTACGGGTACGTTCGATGACCGATTGCGGAGATTCATGCAGACGCAGCGCCATCTGTTCTTCGGTACGGACAACTACACCGCGTAATGAGTTGGCATATACATCAACAATTTCGACATCCACGAATTTACCAATCATATCCGGCGTGCCTTCGAAATTGACCACGCGGTTACATTCGGTACGCCCGGTCAGTTCCATGATGTCTTTACGCGACGTACCTTCCACCAGAATGCGCTGAACGGTGCCCAGCGTGGCGCGGCTGAAACGCATAACCTGCTGAGTGATCCGGTCCTGCAACAGCGCCAGACGCTGTTTCTTCTCGTCCATGCTCACATCATCCACCATATCAGCCGCCGGTGTGCCGGGGCGGGGAGAATAGATGAAGCTAAAACTGACGTCGTAATTGACCTGAGCGATCAAATCCATCGTGCGCTCGAAATCTTCATTTGTTTCGCCAGGGAAGCCAATGATGAAATCTGAACTGAAATGAATATCCGGACGCGCGGTGCGCAGTTTACGGATGGTTGATTTGTATTCCAGCACGGTGTGCGGACGTTTCATCATGGTCAGGATACGATCGGAACCGCTCTGGATGGGCAGATGCAGGAAACTCACGACTTCCGGCGTGTCTTTGTAAACGTCGATAATGTCATCGGTAAATTCAACCGGATGACTGGTGGTGAAGCGGATACGGTCGATGCCGTCAATCGCTGCCACCAGACGCAGCAGCTCTGCAAAGGTGCAGATCCCGCCGTCAAAGGAATCGCCACGATAAGCATTGACGTTCTGACCAAGCAGATTCACCTCACGCACGCCTTGGGCGGCCAGCTGCGCGACTTCAAACAGCACGTCATCGCACGGGCGGCTGACTTCTTCGCCACGGGTATAAGGCACCACGCAGAAGCTGCAATATTTGTTGCAGCCTTCCATGATAGAAACGAAAGCCGCAGGGCCGTCGGCGCGAGGTTCCGGCAAACGGTCAAATTTTTCGATTTCCGGGAAACTGATATCCACGACCGGACTTTTGGTACCGCGCACGTGATTGACCATTTCGGGTAAGCGATGCAGGGTTTGCGGACCGAAAACGATATCGACGCAAGGCGCTCGTTTACGCAGCATCTCGCCTTCCTGCGAGGCCACGCAGCCCCCGACGCCGATAATGATATCCGGATTTTTCTTTTTCAGTAATTTCCAGTGTCCGAGCAGGCTGAACACTTTCTCCTGCGCTTTTTCCCTGATTGAGCAGGTGTTGAGCAGCAGGATGTCTGCTTCTTCAGCATTATCCGTCAGCTGGTAACCGTGAGTGCTGTCGAGAAGGTCGGCCATTTTGGATGAATCGTATTCATTCATCTGGCAGCCCCAGGTTTTTATGTGCAGTTTTTTAGTCATCAGCGTGTCAGTACTCAATACGGGGAACGAAAGATCGGCAATGCCGCAGTGCATAGCATGGTTCAGGGGGGGTATTGTAAACCCTCACTCCGGTGCTGACCAGTGCAGGAAAGTCGCTTAGGCCCTGATGCTGACACAAAAATCCGGTACACTTCTCATAATGAACTGAACAGAAAGCCGGAATAAAATGAATAATTCTGAGAAGACATTTGATGCAGTAATTGTCGGCGGCGGCATGGTCGGCGCGGCCACGGCGCTGGGGCTGGCAAAACAGGGGTTGCAGGTCGCACTGATTGAGAATGAAGCGCCTGCCGGATTTGCCCCTTCAGCACCCGCTGATTTGCGTATTTCCGCCATTGGCTGTGCGTCTGTCCGATTTTTAAAGAAACTGGGCGCGTGGGAAGCGGTTGAGAAAATGCGCTCCGTGCCGTACCGCAGACTGGAAACCTGGGAAGTGGACGGTTCTGATGTGAAATTTGATGCACAATCGCTCGGATTACCCGAGCTGGGATTCATGGTGGAAAACCGCGTGTTGCAGATAGCGCTGTGGCAACAGTTCGACGCACTCCCGAATCTGACGCGTTTTTGTCCGGCAAAGTTACGCCACCTTTTGCAGCACGATGATAAAACCTGGTCTCTGCAACTGACTACCGGGGAATTATTGCGCACGAAACTGGTGATTGCCGCAGACGGGGCGAATTCACTGGTACGCCAGCTGGCAGGAATTGGTGTAGATGGCTGGGGATATCGCCAGCACTGCATGCTGATTAATGTTGAAACCGAAACGCCGGATCAGGATGTCACATGGCAGCAGTTTTTCCCATCCGGACCACGTGCGTTCCTGCCTCTGTTTGGTAATCAGGCTTCGCTTGTCTGGTATGACAGCCCGCAGCGTATCCGTTACCTGAAAACGCTGAATATGCAGCAGCTCACGACAGAAGTGATGCAGGCTTTCCCGGCACGTCTGGGCAATATCAAAGCCATATCCGCAGGGGCATTCCCGCTGGTTCGCCGTCACGCTCAGCGTTATGTCTTGCCGGGATTGGCGCTGGTTGGCGACGCGGCGCATACCATCAATCCACTGGCAGGGCAGGGCGTGAATCTGGGGTATCGCGACGTAGAGGCACTGTTATCGGTACTGGAGAAAGCACGCGATCATGATGAGGCATGGAGCAGTGAGAAAGTATTGCTGCGTTATCAGCGTCAGCGTCGTCTGGATAATTTGCTGATGCAAAGCGGCATGGATCTGTTCTACACCGCCTTCAGCAACGATCTGGCACCGGTGAAAGTGCTGCGTAATCTGGCGCTGATGTCCGCACAGCGTGCCGGCGCACTGAAAACTAAGGCGCTGAAATATGCGTTAGGGATTTAAAGAAGTTAAGGCCTGCGGGGAAACATCTTTGCCGGCCTTAATTTTTTAGCATATTAGTTAAAACGTAAAATGATTAAAACGCAGAAAAGCAAAAAGCCCGCACGAGGCGGGCTTTCTTAATGTGGCTGGGGTGCCAGGATTCGAACCTGGGTATGCTGGTATCAGAAACCAGAGCCTTACCGCTTGGCGACACCCCAATTTTGTTTCTCACTACCTTTTGAGCAGTGTACTGCAAGTAAAATGGTGGCTACGACGGGATTTGAACCTGTGACCCCATCATTATGAGTGATGTGCTCTAACCAGCTGAGCTACGTAGCCAAATTTTACTGACTTACTACAAAACTTCAAGCACTAATTTAACTAACTTAATAATAAATTTCAAGTGCTTACCAATTATACAGAAAGAAGTATGGCTGGGGTACCTGGATTCGAACCAGGGTATGCTGGTATCAAAAACCAGTGCCTTACCGCTTGGCGATACCCCAACAGTACAACTTCTTCAAATTGGATTTTCCTCACAAACACATCAGTACAGCAATGTGAAAGATAAGAAAATGGCTGGGGTACCAGGATTCGAACCTGGGAATGCTGGTATCAAAAACCAGTGCCTTACCGCTTGGCGATACCCCAACTGTGCTACCGATGTCTGGAAATGGTGCGGGAGGCGAGACTTGAACTCGCACACCTTGCGGCGCTAGAACCTAAATCTAGTGCGTCTACCAATTTCGCCACTCCCGCAAAAAAGATGGTGGCTACGACGGGATTCGAACCTGTGACCCCATCATTATGAGTGATGTGCTCTAACCAACTGAGCTACGTAGCCATCTTTTTTCGCGCTACCTTCATCGGCGTTGCGGGGCGCATTATGCGTATATGACCGTTTTGCGTCAACACCTTTTTTGGAGAAAAAGCCCTGATGGCGTCCATTTGTCTGGCTTATAACCACTCTGGTGATTAATTGGACAAAAGACATTATTTTTACTGGCTTTACCCATAAAAAAACGGGCCTTAGAAGGCCCGTTTGCTACAAGGATAATAACCGGTAAATCGATTATTTGTAGGCGGACTGATGCACGCCAACAGCACGGCCGGAAGGATCGTCCATGTTTTTGAACGCTTCATCCCACTCAATCGCCTTCGCAGAGGAACAGGCCACTGAAGGGCCACCAGGCACGCATTCAGCCGCGCTTGGAACCGGGAACAATTCTTCAAAAATCGTGCGGTACAAGTAGCCTTCTTTAGACGTTGGCGTGTTGTACGGGAAACGGAAATGCGCAGTTTCTAGCTGTTGATCGGTGATCTGCTGAGAGGCCACTTCTTTTAAGGTATCGATCCAGCTGTAACCTACGCCATCAGAGAACTGTTCTTTCTGACGCCACGCCACGCTGTGTGGCAGATAAGACTCGAAACATTCACGCAGGATATGTTTTTCCATCTTACCGTTGCCGCACATCTTGTCTTTCGGGTTGATACGCATCGCGACGTCGAGGAATTTTTTGTCCAGGAACGGTACGCGGGCTTCCACGCCCCAGGCTGACATCGCTTTGTTGGCACGTGCGCAGTCATACATATGCAGGGCCAGCAATTTTCGCACGGTTTCTTCGTGGAATTCTTTGGCGTTCGGCGCTTTATGGAAGTACAGGTAGCCGCCCAGTACTTCGTCTGCGCCTTCGCCAGACAACACCATCTTGATGCCCATCGCTTTGATTTTACGCGACATCAGATACATCGGCGTTGATGCGCGGATAGTCGTGACGTCGTACGTTTCGATGTGATAAATAACATCGCGTATAGCATCCAGGCCTTCCTGCACGGTGAAATGAATTTCGTGGTGCACGGTGCCTAAATGGTTAGCCACTTCCTGCGCGGCACGCAGATCCGGTGAACCTTCCAGACCGACAGCAAAGGAGTGCAGCTGCGGCCACCAGGCTTCGCTCTGATCTTTATCTTCGATACGACGACCGGCAAATTTCTTGGTGATTGCAGAAATCACGGACGAATCCAGACCACCAGACAGCAGCACGCCGTAAGGTACGTCAGACATCAGATGGCTTTTCACTGATTCTTCCAGCGCATCTTTCAGGGCAGCAGCGTCAGTGACGTTGTCTTTGACGTTTTCGAAGTCAAACCAGTCACGATGGTAGTATTCGCGAATTTCACCTTCCTGGCTCCACAGATAGCTGCCTGCCGGGAATTCTTTGATGGTGCGGCAAACCGGCACCAGCGCTTTCATTTCTGAAGCGACATACATGTTGCCGTGTTCGTCATAACCCATATACAGCGGGATGATGCCCAGATGGTCGCGACCAATCAGGTACGCATCTTTTTCTGTGTCATACAGAATAAAGGCGAACATGCCTTGCAGTTCATCGAGGAAAGCAGGGCCTTTTTCCTGATACAGCGCCAGAATGACTTCACAGTCGGACGCAGTCTGGAATTCATATTTGTCGCCCAGTTCTGCGCGCAGAGCCTGATGGTTGTAGATTTCGCCGTTAACAGCCAGAACGTGGGTGTGTGCTGCGTTGTACAGAGGCTGTGCGCCGTTGTTCACGTCAACGATGGAAAGACGTTCATGCGACAGAATCGCTTTGTCGCTGGCAAACACGCCGGACCAGTCTGGTCCGCGGTGACGCATCAGGCGCGACAGTTCCAGCGCTTTTTTGCGCAGCTCGACGGAGTCAGTTTTGATATCGAGCACACCGAAAATTGAACACATATTACTTTCTCCCTAACGACGTTTCTCTGGCTGTCATTTTTATGTTTATGAATGAGGATCAACGTTGCCGTTCTTGCAGTTTTAAGCGGCGTTTGTTGCGTTGCTGATTATGAAAATGCGTCAAAACCCCCATGTTGTGCAAGTGGTTTAACGCTCTTCTGATAAATAGTTGGCTGATGGTAGGTGATCTTTAGCGAATCACCAGTTTTATGGTGATTTCATTAGCGGATTATTAATTTAATCGCCAAAAATTGAGGAGGATTCAAAAAAAGACAAAAGTGGATAAATATCAGACAGCAAGGCGAAAAAAAACGAGCCGGGATATCTATCCGGACTCGTTTTCAGAGGCTTACCCGTAGCCGTTAAATCACGTCGATATCGGCAACGGAAGGATAAATCCAGGTAGGGCGGAAGGGCATTCCCTCAATATCATTGAGAGTGGATACGCCGGTTAGCACCAGAATGGTTTCCAGACCTGCCTGGAAGCCTGCCAGAATGTCGGTGCGCAGATTATCGCCCACAATGACCGTTTCTTCGGAATGCGCCTGCATTTTATTAAGAGCCGAGCGGATTATCCACGGACTCGGTTTGCCGACGTAAAACGGCTGGCGACCGGTAATTTTTTCGATAGGGGCACATAACGCGCCACAGGCCGGAACAAAACCGTGCCCGTGATTATCCGGATTGGTCGCGATAAACCGTGCGCCATTCGCCACGAAATAGGCGGCTTTATGGATCATGTCCCAGTTATAGGAACGGGTTTCGCCAACAATCACGAAATCAGGATTGATATCGGTAATAGTGAAACCGGCTTTATACAGTTCATGGATCAGCGCCCCTTCGCCGACGACATAGGCTTTTTTGCCTTCCTGACGTTTCAGGAAATCAGCGGTCGCCATCGCGGAGGTGAAAAATGCACTTTCAGGGACTTCAAGACCGGCGGCGCTGAAGCGATTTGCCAGATCCTGCGCTGTCTGGGAAGGGTAGTTAGTGAGAATAACTAACGGCATTCCCTGTTCCTGAATTCGCGCCAGAAAACGGTCGGCGCCGGGTACTGCGGTATTGTCGTGCAGCAGCACGCCATCAATGTCACAAATTACGTTCTTTATTGTCATGATTTCCAAACCCACGTGTTCAGTCCCATTCCTGGCAGCCTGATACTATAGCACGTCTCAATTTTCCATCAGACGCTGTAACAGAACGCCATTCAGCATAGCCCGTTTGACCAGAGCAAAAGCCCCAATCGCGGACTGATGATTCAGGGCTGAAGTCACTACCGGTAAATTGCGGCGGAAATCTTTCAGAACCTGCGCATTAATACAGTTCTGAATAGCAGGAAGCAGGACTTTATCGGCTTCCGTGATTTCACCGGCAATCACCACTTTTTGCGGATTAAACAGGTTAATCGCAATCGACACGCCTTTACCCAGCTGGCGTCCCACATGTTCAATTACTTCGGTAGCCAGTGCATCGTGGCGATTGGCGGCCTTACAAATGGCGGAAATCGAGCAGTCTTCCAGACTTAGTTTACTGGCATAGCCTTGCGTCAGCAGATGGCGTACACGATTTTCGATGGCGGCGTTGGCCGCAACAGTTTCCAGACAGCCGAAATTACCGCAATGACAGCGCTCTCCCAGCGGATCGATTTGGATATGACCGATTTCACCGACGTTGCCGTTACTGCCAAGGAAAATCTGGCCGTTAACGATGATCCCTGCGCCGGTTCCGCGGTGTAAGCGAACCAAAATGGAGTCCTGACAGTCGCGGGTCGCACCGAAGTAGTGCTCGGCCAACGCCAGACTGCGGATATCGTGGCCGACAAAACTGGTGACTTTGAATTTTGCTTCCAGCGCATCGACTAATTTCCATGCCCCGACGCTGATATGCGGCATGTAGCGCACGATCCCTTTATTCGGATCGACCAGCCCCGGAAGGATGACAGAAATGGCAATCAGCTCGCGGATTTTACGCTGATTGAGCTCGATGAACTGGGCAATGGCTTCGAACAGCGCATTCTCCAGCGTTTCCTGAGTGCGCTCGGGCAGGGCGTAATGTTGTTCAGCCAGCGATTTGGCACTGAGATCGTAAAGCGTAATCGTCGCATCGTGGCGGCCAAGGCGCACCGCAATGGTATGGAAAGGGCGGGTTTCGGTAATGATGGAAATTGCGCGGCGGCCTCCGGTAGAAGCCTGCTGATCCACTTCTTTGATCAGCCCGCGCTCAAGCAATTGCCGGGTAATTTTGGTGACACTGGCGGGTGCCAGCTGGCTCATGTCGGCAATCTGAATGCGTGAGATGGGCCCTTGCTGGTCAATCAGGCGGTAAACGGCTGCGCCGTTTAACTGCTTAACCAGATCAACGTTGCCGATTTGTGCCTGCTGTCCGCCAGTTGTCATCAATGCTGTTATCCGCTCAATTAAACTTCGTCACCATTAACGATAGTTTTTGTGATTTTAAAATCATGAGTGAACGCGGTGAGATTAGCGACTTTACCTGCTTCGATGCTGCCCAGCTGGTCATCAAGACCAATGGCGCGAGCCGGATAAAGCGATGCCATACGCAGCGTTTCATCCAGAGCAATTCCGACATGTTCGACGCTGTTTTGCACCGCTTCGATCATCGTCAGCGCAGAGCCGCTCAGCGTACCGTTTTCGTCCACACAGAGTCCGTCACGGTAGTATATTGTTTTACCGGCAAAAATGAACTCATCAATATTCGCGCCAGCCGGAGCGGTAGCATCAGTGACCAGCACCAACTTCTCGCCTTTGAGCTTTTTCGCGTTACGGATGTTGGCCCAATCCACATGCAAACCGTCTGCAATCACGCCGGTATACACTTCGGGCGTATCGAAGATTGCACCAATAAGGCCAGGCTGACGACCGGTAATGGCGGGCATTGCATTATAAAGGTGCGTCGCAAAGCTGATCCCTGCCGCAAAACCGGCACGTGCTTGAGCATAAGTAGAATTTGAATGGCCTGCGGAAATCACGATCCCGGCATCACGCAACTGGCGGATATATTTCGCATCAACCTGTTCCGGCGCCAGCGTCAGCTGAGTTATCACGTCGGCGTTAGCGCACAGGAAGTCAATCATGGCGCTGTCTGGCAGGCGGATAAAGGCAGGATTGTGCGTGCCTTTTTTAGCCGGGCTGAGGTATGGCCCTTCCAGGTGCAGACCCAAAGCCTGGTTCGGATACTTTTCCAGATAGGTGCGCATCACGCTGATACCGTGTTTCATGTAGTCGTCGCTACAGGTAATCAGCGTCGGTAAGAAACTGGTACAGCCGGATTTTTCATTGGCTTTCTGCATGATTTCTAACGTTTCTACGGAAATCGCTTCCAGAGAATCATTGAACTGCACGCCGCCACAACCATTAAGTTGCAGATCGATAAATCCGGGGGCAAGAATGGCGCCATCCAGACTGCGGGTTTCCACATTCGCCGGCAATTCACTCACCGGGCAGACACGTTCGATTTTGCCATCCGCAATCACTACCGCGTGGTTATCCAGAACGTCATGACCGGTATATATCCGGCCCTCAATCAATGCGTACATCATGCCCCCATTCCCCTAAATCATTTGAGCCGCAGCGGCGTTGGCTGCTTTCACTCACTCCGGTCACTTACTTCAGTAAGCTCCCGGAGATTCGTTCAGTTGCCGCCTTGCTGCAACTCCAATGCTTTCGGGGACTCAGTTAATTAAAGATTTTTCATATTTTCCGCTTCTAACTCGCGGAAATATTTAACAGTTTTGACTTTCAGTTCCATGGTGGACGGTTCGTCACATACCATAACGGCTTTCGCGTGCAATTGCAGGCAGCTGATGGTCCACATGTGGTTGATGTTGCCTTCAACGGCGGCTTCCAGAGCCTGCGCTTTCGCGTGACCGGTAACCAGAATCATCACCTCTTCCGCATCCAGCAACGTACCCACGCCAACTGTCAGGGCGAATTTTGGCACCTGAGACACATCGTTGTCGAAGAAGCGGGAGTTCGCGATACGGGTTTCGTGGGTCAGCGTTTTGATGCGCGTACGGGAAGCCAGGGAAGATGCCGGTTCGTTGAATGCGATATGGCCGTCGTTGCCCACGCCACCCATGAACAGGTTAATTTTGCCATAAGACTTAATTTTCGCTTCGTACTGGCGGCATTCTTCGTCAACGTCAGGTGCATTACCATTCAGCAAGTTGATGTTTTCGCGTGGAATATCAACGTGGTCAAAGAAGTTTTTGTACATGAAAGTATGGTAGCTCTCAGGGTGTTCCTGTGGCAGACCGACATACTCATCCATGTTGAAAGTAACGACGTTCTTGAAGCTAACCTGGCCTGCTTTATGCATGGCGATTAAATGTTTGTAAGCTTCAAGAGGGGTGCCACCGGTAGGCAGACCCAGAATGAAAGGACGGTCGGCAGTAGGTTTGAAAGCGTTAATACGTTCAACGATATGACGTGCAGCCCATTTGCCAACTTCAGTGGTGGTGTTTAAAGGAATAAGTCTCATCACGTACCTCTAGTTTCAGAATATTGAATATACTGTTGATATCCTTTGTCCTTGACCTTGCAGGGGCGTTGGCTGCTCTCGTTCACCCGAATCACTTACCTGTGTAAGCTCATCGGGATCCACTCGATTGCCGCCTTCCTGCAACGTCAATGACTGCGGATATACGTAGTCAAAGTAAAAACTAAGTTCGTCAGTTCAAAGGCGGTCTTGTTAAGCGTAAACCACCGCGGCGGTTTATGAATGGCACAATGCCGTCTAGATTTTTTTAATGATAAAATAAGTTTTGTGTGTTGACCAGTCTGATGGCATGTTATGACCTCTTTTTGGTGATATTTCTCACAAAAAGAGAGGTTTTAATTTGCGATACGAAATAATCTTTTTACACTCGCAGTGCTGTTAGTTATAAGTGCAGTTGGTTAAATCGGAACGGTAAAGGTAGTAACCATACTAATTAAACTACTTAGGTGATTCGCCTGACGGCGGATAGGGGGAAATGTGAATATTCTTGGATTCTTTCAGCGTTTAGGCAGAGCGCTTCAGCTGCCGATAGCCGTACTACCGGTCGCTGCTTTATTGCTGCGTTTCGGTCAGCCTGATCTTCTTAATATGCCTTTCATCGCGCAAGCCGGTGGCGGGATTTTCGATAACCTCGCATTAATTTTTGCTATTGGTGTGGCATCCAGCTGGTCTAAAGACAACGCGGGTGCAGCAGCATTAGCGGGCGGTATTGGTTACTTCATCCTGACCAAAGCGATGATAACCATCAACCCTGCGGTAAACATGGGCGTGCTGGCCGGTATTATCACCGGTCTGGTGGGCGGTATGGTTTACAACCGCTGGTCTGATATTAAACTGCCTGACTTCCTGAGCTTCTTCGGTGGGAAACGTTTCGTTCCTATCGCAACGGGCTTCTTCTGTCTGATTCTGGCCGCTATCTTCGGTTACGTCTGGCCTCCGGTGCAGGATGCAATCCGTGCGGGCGGGGAGTGGATCGTAGGTGCTGGCGCATTCGGTGCAGGTATCTTTGGTTTCGTAAACCGTTTGCTGATCCCAACAGGTCTGCATCAGGTTCTGAACACCATCGCATGGTTCCAGATTGGTGATTTCACCAACGCTGCAGGTACAGTATTCCACGGTGACATCAACCGCTTCTACGCGGGTGACGGCACTGCGGGGATGTTCATGTCCGGCTTCTTCCCAATCATGATGTTCGGTTTGCCAGGCGCAGCATGTGCAATGTACTTCGCTGCACCGAAAGACCGTCGTCCGCTGGTAGGCGGTATGCTGGTATCAGTTGCTGTGACTGCATTCCTGACCGGGGTAACTGAGCCGTTAGAATTCCTGTTCATGTTCCTTGCTCCGTTGCTGTATTTAGTACACGCCATCCTGACCGGGATCAGCCTGTATGTCGCAACCGCTCTGGGCATTCACGCAGGCTTCTCCTTCTCTGCGGGCGCTATCGACTATGCGTTGATGTACAACCTGCCAGCAGCAAGTAAAAACGTCTGGATGTTGCTGGTGATGGGTGTGGTCTTCTTCATCATCTACTTCGTTCTGTTCAGCGTGATCATCCGCATGTTCAACCTGAAAACGCCGGGTCGTGAAGACGACGTGGATCATATCGGTGAACCGGAAGCGAACAGCAACACTGAAGAAGGTCTGAATCAGCTGGCTGTGAGCTACATTGGTGCTCTGGGGGGTTCTGACAACTTCAAAGGTATTGATGCCTGTATTACCCGTCTGCGTCTGAATGTGAAAGATGCCGGTACCGTTGATGATGCAGCGTGTAAACGTCTGGGCGCATCCGGTATTGTCCGTCTGAATAAACAAAGCATCCAGGTTATCGTTGGCGCTAAAGCAGAGTCTCTGGCTGATGCCATGAAGAAAGTGATGGCACGCGGCCCGATTGCTGCCGGTGTTGCGACCCCGGTTGCTGCGGTTAAAGCGGCTCCTCAGGCTGTGCCAAACAGCGTGAAAATCGTAGTTGAGACTCTGGTTTCGCCGGTTACCGGTGACATCGTAGCGCTGGAACAGGTGCCAGATGAAGCATTTGCCAGCAAAGCAGTGGGTGATGGTGTCGCTATCCGTCCGACAGACAAAACTGTGGTTTCTCCTGCGGCCGGTACTGTGGTGAAAATCTTCAATACAAACCATGCGTTCTGCCTGGAAACCACTTCCGGCGCTGAAATCGTAGTGCACATGGGGATTGATACGGTTGCACTGAACGGTCAGGGCTTTACCCGCCTGGTCGAAGAAGGCGCAACGGTCGTCGCGGGTCAGCCTGTACTGGAACTGGATCTGGATTATCTGAACGCCAACGCGCGCTCAATGATTAGCCCGGTTGTGGTCAGTAACATCGACGATTACACCGGTGTGATTTCTCTGGCCAGCGGCTCAGTGGTTGCCGGTCAGACCAAACTGTTCGAAATCCAGAGTAAATAATTCTGCTGATTAAGTAACAGTCGAAAGCAAAGTAAAAAGTCTAATCGCGGGAAGAGAGCAATCTCTTCCCGTTTTTTTATTGCTTCCAGGCAGAAGTCATGCAGATAACCACGATTTTATGCAACTAACGGTTGTTTCCTTACGTGGCTTGTTGGAACATAAGCGGTTATCCGTAGAGTCAAATGTCGCGTAGAGGAATTGCACAATGAGTGAGGCAGAAGCCCGCCCAACAAATTTTATCCGTCAGATTATTGATGAAGATCTGGCGACCGGGAAACACAATACCGTTCATACCCGTTTCCCGCCCGAGCCTAATGGCTATCTGCATATTGGTCATGCGAAATCTATCTGCCTGAATTTCGGCATCGCGCAGGACTATCAGGGGCAGTGCAACCTGCGTTTTGACGATACCAACCCGGCAAAAGAAGATATTGAATTCGTTGAGTCAATCAAACACGACGTGCAATGGCTTGGTTTCGACTGGAGCGGTGATATTCATTACTCTTCAGACTATTTCGATCAGCTGCACGCCTATGCGCTGGAACTGATCAATAAAGGTCTCGCGTATGTTGATGAACTGTCTCCAGACCAGATCCGCGAATACCGTGGATCCCTGACATCGCCGGGTAAAAACAGCCCGTTCCGCGATCGCAGCGTCGAAGAGAACATCGCGCTGTTCGAAAAAATGCGTAACGGCGAATTCGCCGAAGGCGCTGCGTGTCTGCGTGCAAAAATCGATATGGCTTCGCCATTCTTCGTAATGCGGGATCCGGTGATTTACCGCATCAAATTTGCAGAACACCATCAGACCGGTAACAAGTGGTGCATCTATCCGATGTACGATTTTACCCACTGCATTTCCGATGCACTGGAAGGGATCACGCATTCACTGTGTACGCTGGAATTCCAGGACAACCGCCGTCTGTACGACTGGGTGCTGGATAACATTTCCATTCCATGCCATCCACGTCAGTACGAGTTCTCCCGTCTGAATCTTGAATACTCCATCATGTCCAAGCGTAAGCTGAACCTGCTGGTAACGGATAATATTGTTGAAGGCTGGGATGATCCGCGTATGCCGACCGTTTCCGGTCTGCGTCGTCGTGGTTACACCGCTGCGTCTATCCGTGAATTCTGCCGTCGTATCGGCGTGACAAAACAAGACAACAACGTCGAAATGATGGCGCTGGAATCCTGTATCCGTGATGACCTGAATGAAAACGCACCGCGCGCTATGGCTGTTATCAACCCTGTAAAAGTGATCATTGAAAACTTTACCGGTGATGACGTGCAGAAGGTGAAAATGCCTAATCATCCGAGCAAACCGGAAATGGGCACCCGTGAAGTGCCATTCACCCGTGAAATCTACATCGATCAGGCTGATTTCCGCGAAGAAGCCAATAAGCAATACAAACGTCTGGTGCTGGGCAAAGAAGTACGTCTGCGCAATGCGTATGTTATTAAAGCAGAACGTATCGAGAAAGATGCAGAAGGCAATATCACCACCATCTTCTGTTCTTACGATATTGAAACGCTGAGCAAAGATCCGGCTGATGGCCGCAAGGTGAAAGGCGTGATCCACTGGGTTTCTGCGTCTGAAGGTAAACCGGCGGAATTCCGTCTGTATGACCGTCTGTTCAGTGTTGCGAATCCTGGCCAGGCAGAAGACTTCCTGACCACGATCAACCCTGAATCGCTGGTGATTGCTCACGGTTTTGTAGAGCCTTCTCTGGTGACCGCTCAGGCTGAAATCAGCCTGCAGTTCGAGCGTGAAGGTTACTTCTGCGCTGACAGTCGCTACTCAAGTGCTGATAATCTGGTGTTCAACCGCACCGTTGGCCTGCGTGATACCTGGGAAAGCAAACCCGTCGCGTAATCGCCTGTGATCGGCTTGTTAGATCGACAAAAGTAAAACGCAGCTCAGGCTGCGTTTTTTTATGTCTGAGGCTTGCCAATTTTGTTTTTCATCGCGAATTAATGTGTTTCTGATGTTTGCTTTTTAAACCCTGAATATGTGTGCTGAAACGTTTAAATTGACGTATTAAAACGTCATTTCACTGATTTGATTATTTATTTTCATTACTCCGTTTCTTAATCCCTTCTCATAGTCTTTTGTTACACTTTTTCATCTTTATGTGCACTTTGTCATACTTCGGCGATCAATGATTAATTACTCATTGATAATTCGCGTCGCGAAAAATACTCTTGATCATGATTTAACCGGTTACGCCTCTGGCGGCCGCTTTTAATACCCGTTTGGGTTTTGTTCGTACTTTTTAGTCAAAAATGAGGAATTTCTATGCACAAGCACCTTAACAGGGGCAGGGGAGCGGCTTACCTGAAACCTGCACTCTATTCTCTTGCCGGCACCTTATTAGGTGGCGGAATGATGTTTTCCGAAGACGCCAAAGCGGCAGGCTTTATTGACGATTCGACGCTGACCGGTGGTGTGTATTACTGGCAGCGCGAACGTGACCGCAAAGACCTTAATAAAACTAAAGAAGAAACCCGCCCTGACGGCACAAAAGTCACGGTAAATAATCCTGATTACGATAAGTATGCCACCAACCTTTCGCATTCCACCGCTAACCTGAATCTCGATTTCTCTTCCGGCTATGCCTGGGATATGTTCGGGATCGACGTCGCCGCTTTTACCGCCATTGAATTAGCTGAAGCCAGTGACAGCGGCCATCCAAACGAAATCGCGTTTTCTTCTAAAAACCACGCCTACGACGAAGACTATTCGGGGGATAAAGGCGGCGTCAGTCTGTACAAAGCGGCCGGTAAATTCAAATACGGCGGATTCTGGGGACACGCAGGTTACATCCAGCCAACCGGGCAGACGCTGATTGCGCCGCACTGGAGCTTCATGCCGGGGACTTATCGCGGCGCGGAAGCAGGCTATAAGCATGACTTCGGGGATCCGGGCGAACTGAGTTTCTCCTATATGTGGGCCGACGAATATAAATCACCGTGGCATCTGGAAATGGATGATTTCCGTCAGAACGATAAGAAAACCGGTGTTTCGTATATCCATTCTCTCGGCGCGAAATACGACTTCAAAAATGATTTCGTACTGGAAGGGGCTTTTGGTCAGGCTGAAAGCTACGTCGATCAGTACTTTGCCAAAGCGTCTTACAAAATCGATCTGATGGGCAATCCGCTGACCACCAGTTACCAGTTCTATGGTGCGCAAGACCGCATCAGCGACAAGAACGATCCGAACAGCTTGTATGACGGGCTGGCCTGGTTGCAGGCGCTGACTTTCGGCTACACCACAGGACAGTTTAACTGGCGGCTGGAAGGTACGATGGTTAAAGCGGAAGGTAATCAGGGATACTTCCTGCAACGTATGACCCCGACATATTCCTCTTCCAACGGTCGTCTTGACGTATGGTGGGATAACCGTTCTGACTTCAACGCTAACGGCGAAAAAGCGGTATACGCTGGCGTGCTTTACGATCTCGCGAAATGGGATCTGCCGGGCTTTGCCGTCGGTGGTTCTTACGTTTATGCGTGGGATGCCAAACCAAGCACCAACGCCGCTTATGACCAGAGCCAGCGCCTGAAAGAAAGCGCCTGGAGTCTGGATGCGCTTTATACCATCCAGGAAGGTCGCGCGAAGGGCACGCTGTTTAAACTGCACTACACCCAGTACGACAACCACTCAGATATTCCGAGCTGGGGCGGGGGGTACGGCAACATATTCCAGGATGAAAAAGACGTGAAATTCATCGTTATTGCTCCATTCACTATTTTCTGAGGTCGTTATGTCGATGAATAAATTACTGATGATTGTGGTATCGGCAGTCTTGCTGGCCGCTTGCGCGCCAACCGCCGATCAGGCTCAGATATCCCAGACGCGTGCAGATTACAGCGCGTGTATTAATACGGCGGAAGGCAATCCGGACAAACTGGCGTCCTGTCAGGTGTTACTGAACAAGCTGAAACAGGAAAAAGCTCACCAGAAATTTGCGGAACAGGAAACAGTTCGCGTGGTGGATTATCAGCGTTGTCTGACGGCGCGTAAAACCGGTGATGGTCAGGCGTATGCGGCGGACTGCGGCAAAATCTGGCAGGAAATCAAAGCCAATAACGCGCCTAAGCCTGCAAACTAAAAGCAGGGTTTAGGTAAACGCTTCATTATTAAAAGCGAAACCCCGGCTTGCCGGGGTTTTTATGTCTGTCATCGCTTGTGAGTTCAACCGATGGATGCAACACATTGGTTAAAACGCTCTGCGGGTGATTCATAGTCTAGCGTTTTTCTTGGCCTCTCGTTGAGCTGCCTGGCAACACTGTTTAGTCTTAGCTGGCTGTGAAC
>NZ_JAFMOY010000115.1 GCF_019049625.1 Rahnella ecdela | reverse complement strand
GAAATGGAGTATGCCGATCCAAAACTGGCGGCTGGCGATGAGTCGTTTTATTATCGAGTTCGGTGACCGCCTGAGCGCTCACCTTTAATACGATGGCAGTTACACAGAATTATTTACAGGGTCTTTTTCATTGCTTATTACATAATTCACATGCTCAAATTATTCCGTGAATTAATTTTACTTACTGAAGGGCGACCGCCTAAACGATCTCCCTTCGGTTTACTGAAAGCTATAACGAAAGATGAAAAACTCCCTCTCAGTTCAAACTCAAAATTCTGAGAATTAAAGCACTTCCCCGTTACTCTCAATCACTTTCTGATACCAGCCGAAGCTCTCTTTTTTCGAGCGTGCCATCGTACCGGTGCCGTCGTCATTTTTATCGACGTGGATAAAGCCGTAGCGTTTGCTGTACTGCCCTGTCGTGAATGACACACAGTCGATACAGCCCCACGGCGTATAGCCCATCAGATCCACACCGTCTTCGAGTACGGCTTTTTTCATCTGCTCAATGTGCGCTTTCAGGTATGCGATGCGGTAATCATCGTGAATGACGCCGTCGTCACCCGCTTTGTCGATAGCACCAAAACCATTTTCGACAATAAACAGCGGTTTCTGGTAACGCTCGTACAAAATATTCAGGGTATAGCGCAGGCCCACCGGGTCAATCTGCCAGCCCCAGTCAGAGGCTTTCACGTGCGGATTTGGGACGCTGCCGGCAAAGCCAGATAACCCGTTATCATCACTTGGATTATGCGCAGAAATCGCGTTACTCATGTAATAGCTCAGGCCGATGTAGTCCGCGCAGCCGTCGCGCAGCGCCTGCAAATCGCCATCTTCCATTTTGATGTTGAAGCCGCGACGTTCCCATTCTTTCAGCGCATACGCCGGATAGTAACCGCGCATATGGACGTCGCTGAACAGGAAACGTTCGTGCATCGCTTCAACGGAATACATCACATCGTCCGGATGGCAGGAGAACGGATACAGCGGCACCATGGCGATCATGCAGCCAATCTGGAAATCAGGGTTGATCTCATGACCGAGTTTGACCACCTTGGCGCTGGCAACGAACTGATGATGCAGCACCTGATACATAGTTTCTTCAGGATTTTCCTGCTCGGTAAATACCACGCCGGAGCAGCAATAACCGAACAACGGATATTTCCAGTTGCGCTGATTATTGATTTCGTTGAAGGTCATCCAGTATTTCACTTTGCCTTTATAACGTTCCATCACCACCTGGCTGAAACGTACAAAGAAATCGACAACCTGACGGTTTTTCCAGCCGCCGTATTCCTTCACAAGATGCCACGGCATTTCGAAGTGGGAGAGGGTGATCACCGGCTCGATGTTATATTTGAGCAGCTCATCAAACATGTCGTCATAGAATTGCAGACCCGCTTCGTTTGGTTGTAACTCGTCACCGTTCGGGAAGATACGTGTCCAGGCGATAGAGGTGCGAAAACATTTGAAGCCCATCTCCGCGAACAAGGCGATGTCTTCTTTGTAATGCGAGTAAAAATCGACAGCTTCATGGTTCGGATAGCTGTAGCCATCAAGCACGCCGTCTGTCATGACGCGGTCAACGCCGTGCGCGCCACCGGAAAGGACGTCGCAGATGCTGATGCCTTTACCGCCTTTGTTCCAACCGCCTTCCACCTGATGCGCCGCCACTGCGCCGCCCCACAAGAAATCTTTCGGTAACTGATGACTCATTTGATTCTCCCTGGATACTTGATGAGGGCAGATTACTTCTGCCCTGTAGATCGTAATGTCTGATTTAATTCATTTCAGCCTGAGTGGTGCGCGGGGCTTCTGCCTGTGCATTTTTGATCGCGGCAACATCGGGTTCATCTTTAAAGCCGACCAGCCAGGTGAACAGTGCACCGAGCACGAAGGCGACGGTAATCGACAGCAGGAAACCGAGGAACTGTGGCATGTGGCCTTCTTTGAAGAATACCGGCAGTACGGCGATACCCGGCAGGCAGTAGCTCCAGGACACGGCGTTAAAGGAACCGGCAATCGCACCGCCGATACCGCCCGCCACGCAGCTGCACAGGAAAGGTTTTTTCAGGCGCAGTGCCACACCGTAAATTGCAGGTTCTGTGATACCGAACAAGCCGGTGACGCCAGCGGATAAAGAAATGCCTTTCATTTCGCGGCTGCGGGTTTTCAGGTATACGCCGAACATGCTGCCGGTCATCGCGAAGACGGCGGAAGCCTGCAGGCCGGTAAAGGTGTCATAACCGAGGGTTGCGTAGTTGCCGACGGTAACAGGTGTAATGCCCCAGTGAACGCCCAGTGTCACCAGTGGCTGCCAGAATGCACCGACGACGAAGCCTGCAATAGTCGGGCTGAGGTGATAAAGGTAGTTATAAACGCCGCCAATCGCGCCACCTATCAGGTTACCAACAGGGCCAAACACCAGCAGAGTCATCGGCACCATAATCGCGATGCAGAACATCGGTGTGAACAGGTTACGGATAACAACCGGCAGCACTTTATTGAAGAAGTGTTCGATGTAAGACATCGCCCAGACCATCAGGATAATCGGGATAACGGAGGCGGTATAGCTCAGATATTTCACCGGAATACCCAGAAAATCGAGCGTCGGTGCTGAAACCGGAATACCGACGACATTCTGAAGGATGTTCGCAATATCAGGATTGCTGACTGCTTCACGCATCAGTTGCTGCATGGCCGGGTCAGCGGAGTTGATTGAGGTGATCTTAAACGCCGTCACCATATTCATGTAATCGGGGCTGATCAGCGCACAGGCTGTGATCACCGCGGTAAATGGATTGACGTTGAATTTTTTGGCTGCCGTAAACGCAATCATCACCGGCAGGAAGGTAAATGCTGTCCACGATACAAAGTTGAGGATGCGGTAGGTGCCGCTGTTGGCGTCCATAATGCCAACCGCGGCAAGGAAGGAAATTATCCCCTGCAAAATACCGCATGCGGCAAGCTGATAAAGGAATGGTGTAAAGATGCTGGAAATAACGTCCATGACCCGGCTGACGATCCCAACGTTGGGCGCGGAGACGGGGGCATTCTCATCAATATGGATCAGTTTCAGTACGTGTTTATAGGCGTCGCTCACGTGGTTGCCGATCACCACCTGCATCGGGCCTCCGGCCTCGATAACAGTAATCACGCCTTTTACGCGTTTTAATTCTTCTTTGTCGACGGCTTTATTATCTTTCAGAACAAAACGTAAACGGGTAGCACAATGTGTGATGCTAATCACATTATTATCGCCGCCAATATATTTAACAATTTCCTGAGCTGTCTGAGCGTAATCAATGGCCATTATTTATTATTCTCCTGCGGGGATACAGAGGTGAGCTTTTTTGTTTTTTTACTCGTTGGCAGGAGTGTAGCAAAAGAAAGTGTATTGTCACGATATAACAAAAAACAAGTTAGGTGATTTGTTACATCTTAAAAACACCCTGTTTTTTCATTGCGCTGAGTCACGTTTTATTAAAGGTAATTTCTTTCCTATGGTTTCAATAATATAAAGTACTGGGATCTGTGTGGTAATATTATATTGTCCTTCGAGCACAATTTGCGGCATGTGGTAAGAGATGTTAAGGTCCGCCATCCGTGCCAGCGTTGACGTCTCGCTGTTTGTCAGGCTGATTATCTTGCAGTTGTGCTGGCTGAACTGAGTGGCAAAACGCAGCACTTCCTCCGTTTCACCGGAGACTGAAAGAATAATAGCGATGGCATCTTTATACATATCGCTGTTGATCGGGAAATAGGGGTCGTCAATAAAGGTGCTGAATTTACCGACATTAGAGAAAAAACGGGCGCTGTATTTCCCCAGTGATCCTGATGTTCCTACACCAACAAATATAATGCGTTGCGCATTGGCTATTTGTCTGGCTGCGTTATCTAATAATTCATCGAACTCGCTATTATTGATACTTTTGAAATAGCTGATGATTTCACTGATGCCAAATGAAACAGGTGGTTTTTCTTCATGTTCTAAAAACAGTTTAAAACGGATACGAAACTCGGAGTAACCGTCGCAATCCATCTTTTTACAGAAGCGTAAAACGGTGGTGGTGGATACCTTCGCGGCATCCGCCAGCTCACGGATGGTCATGTACATCACTTTATCGCCATTTTTGACGATGTAGTTATAGACCGTCAGTTCCAGTTCATTTAACGCTGAAATGGCTTTATGTGTGAACATGTGATGCCTGTTTGCAAAGAGCTAATAAAGAACGAAAACGGTGTCAGAGATGTTTTAACATCGTCACTTCACAGTCGACATGACCGGTATTGCCCATCGCGCCGTCAATGTGCTGAAAACCAAGGCGCTCATACAGCGCGATAGCCTGCGTCAGGCTGGCGGTGGTTTCCAGATAGCAGCGTGCAAAACCCTGTGAGCGTGCATGTTCAATGGCCTGAAGCGCCAGACGTTTCGCCAGCCCCTGGCCTCGCAGAGAAGGCATAAAATACATCTTCTGTAATTCACACAAATCGTGTTCAGCGCCTGACAACGGAGCAACACCACCGCCACCGGCAACCACACCATCCAACTCTACCACCCAGTAAGCACAACGTGGCTGGCTGTAGCTTTCATACAGATGATCTAAATTCGGATCTGCGACGGTGTAGCCTTTATCGGCGGTCAGACCAAATTCGGCTGAAACGTGACGGATCACGTTAGCGATAGCGGCATTATCTTCAGGACGGATCGGGCGCACCAGCACGCTGACAGGAAAGGTGGTCGTCATGTTACTCACTCAGTTTCAATAATCGGCAATCATACAGACCGTTTTAATACCATTTAAGGGCGGGTGGGTGCAACGTTACCGGTGCGTCACGTTGATTTTACTTAATCAAATGAGAGTTTTTCATTCCCGGTACTCGCCACTCAGCTTAGTGGTACCTGTCCGGTAGCGCTACGCTAAACGCATAAGCATCAGGCCAGATGCTAAATCAGACAGGTTACGGTCAGAGTAATGCAAAATGAATCTCAATGAGGTTATAAAATTTTCATTTTCAATTCTTTTCATTAAGCATTGTTAGTTTACCTCCCTTTATTTTGTGTGGTTAAATACTAGCGTATCAAATTTAAATCTATAACCTTCTGCCATCCGCAGAGGGTTAACTTTTGTTGTCTTTAAGGAAGAAGAGGTTTTATGTCAATTAATCAGAAAGAGAAGGGAAAGTATTTTCCATTTTCGTTTCACGGTAAAACTCGTGAGTATTTTTCAATATGGATCGTCAATGTATTCCTCTGCATTATTACTCTGGGTGTTTATACCGCGTGGGCAATAATAAAGGAATGGCGCTATTTCTATGAGAATACTGAGCTTGCAGGAAGTCGCTTTGAGCTAAGTGCTATGCCAACGCAAATACTGAAGTTTATTCTGCTTATCTATGGCTTCCTCGCTGTTATGTTGGTCCCCTTTATTAATATCTTTATTTTGTTAGCTGTAATGCTCTCTATGCCATTAATTATAATAATATTAATCAGGTTTTGCTTAGCATCAACTCGTTTTCGGGGCCATTCTTTTGATTATGTTTGTAAGGGTGTAGAAGCCTATATGGCATGCCTGGTGTGGCCAATCGTGTCACTACTTGTCATCATGATTCCGGCAGGTCTGACTTTGAGCTCAACGAGGGTTAGTGGAGATATCTTTGACTTAAATTCATGTTTTCTGGCAATCATAATCATGCCATTCATTATTATGAGATGGGCGATTCAAAATTATCTCTATATGAAGATGCTTGTTAATAATGTTGTCATTGGAAATGCAAGATTTTTCGGGAGTTTTAGAAAATCTGCTTTCATAAAATTCCATTTTTATGCTTGTATTATTACTATTCCTTTTTTAATAATAGGTCTTAAAGTATTCGGACCTCAAATAGATGCATTGACGACTTTAAAGCAGACGACGACTCCCGGAGAGGCATTATTACAGGCAGGAATAATCCTTAAAATGTACGCAGGGATATTGTTTTTATTCATAGGGAATTACTTGGCTTCGCTGTTTTTACATGTCTGGTTAACAAATTATGTTTGTCAGACCATTGTGCTGGATAATGACATTCGCATTACATCAACGATGGGGCACCGTAGTTACCTCAAACTCGCGTTGCTGAACATGGTCATGGTGATATGCAGTTTTGGCTTGTGTATTCCGCATGCGAGAATTCGTACAGCGAAATATATGGCCGGATGTATTGCGATTGAAGGGGATATTGACCGCATTTTGCCACATCCGGAGAAGGCAACTGAGGAAACCCCTGCTGAAAATCCTGACAGCCTGCTTTTCTGAATATCTTAAATACTTTCGTTATCACACATAAAAAAGGCCGCTTGCGCGGCCTTTCTCATATTTCTCTCGCAATTTTACAGCGCAGCAATGGTGGCTTTTTGTTCGGCCAGTTTCACTTTTGCTTCACCGCAGGCTGCCAGACGCTCGCGTTCTTTCGCGACAACGGCTTGCGGCGCACGCGCCACAAAACCTTCGTTAGACAGTTTGCCTTCGATGGAGGCAATCTCGCCATCCAGTTTCGCCATCTCTTTATCGAGACGCGCCAGTTCGGCATCTTTATCGATCAGACCTGCCATCGGGATCAACAGTTCAGCGCCTTCCACCAGTTTGGTGACAGATACAGGGCCTTTGTCGCCGGCAGGCAGAATGGTGATGGATTCCAGACGCGCCAGAGACTTAATAAAGCTCAGGTTCTGTTCCACACGACGCTGTGCATCGGCACTGGCGCCGCGTAGCAGCAGTTCCAGCGGTTTGGCCGGAGACAGGTTCATCTCGGCACGCACGTTACGGATAGCGATGATCGCCTGCTTGATCCACTCGAGATCGGCCAGCGCCAGCTCATCCGCTTTCGCAGCATCAAACTCAGGGAAAGGTTGCAGCATGATCGTTTCTGCTGTGATGCCTTTCAGTGATTTCACGCGCTGCCAGATGGTTTCTGTGATGAACGGAATAATCGGATGCGCAAGACGCAGCAAACCTTCCAGCACTTCCACCAGCGTATGACGGGTGCCGCGCAGTTGTGCTTCGTTGCCACCGTTCATGACTGGTTTGGTCAGCTCCAGATACCAGTCGCAGAACTGGTTCCAGGTGAATTCATACAGAATGCTGGCAGCCAGATCGAAGCGGTAGTTATCCATCGCTTCACGGTAAGATTTCACCGTGCGGTTATATTCCGCCAGGATCCAGCGGTCAGCCAGTGACAGCTCAAGTTCGCCGCCGTTCAGACCACAATCCTGATCTTCGGTGTTCATCAGCACAAAGCGGCTGGCGTTCCACAGCTTGTTACAGAAGTTGCGGTAGCCTTCAAGACGCTTCATGTCCCAGTTGATGTCACGACCGGTAGAGGCCAGTGCCGCCAGCGTGAAGCGCAGGGCATCGGTGCCGTGCGGTTCGATACCATTCGGGAATTGCTTCTCGGTGCGCTTGCGGATTTTCTCTGCCAGCTGCGGCTGCATCATGTTGCCGGTACGTTTTTCCAGCAGGTCTTCCAGCGAGATACCGTCGATCATATCCAGCGGATCGATAACGTTCCCTTTGGACTTGGACATTTTCTGACCTTCGTCGTCGCGGATAAGACCGGTCATGTACACAGTGTTGAACGGAACCTGCGGCTTACCATTTTCGTCTTTCACGAAGTGCATGGTCATCATGATCATGCGCGCTATCCAGAAGAAAATGATGTCGAAGCCGCTGACGACCACGCTTGAAGGGTGGAAAGCTTTGAGATCAGGCGTCTGTTCTGGCCAACCGAGCGTGGAGAACGTCCACAGGCCGGAAGAGAACCAGGTATCGAGCACGTCTTCGTCCTGAGTCAGAACAACGTCTGCGCCCAGATTGTTTTCGCTACGAACTTCTTCTTCGTCGCGGCCAACAAAAACGTTGCCTTCGGCGTCATACCACGCCGGAATACGGTGTCCCCACCATAACTGTCGGGAAATACACCAATCCTGAATGTCACGCATCCAACTGAAATACATGTTTTCGTACTGTTTAGGCACGAACTGGATTTCGCCCTGTTCAACGGCTTCCACTGCAACTTTCGCCAGCGGCGCAGTGCGGACGTACCACTGGTCAGTCAGCATTGGTTCGATAACCACGCCACCACGGTCACCGTAAGGTACGGTCAGATCATGAGGTTTGATTTCTTCCAGCAAACCGGCTTCGTCAAACGCAGCGACCACGGCTTTACGTGCGGCAAAACGCTCAAGGCCACGGAACTGTTCAGGAATGTCGTTGGCGCATGCATCGCTTTCTTCGCCGTTGGTGTCGAACACTTCAGCGGTCTGGCGGATATCGCCATCGAAAGTCAGGATGTTGATCATCGGCAGGCCGTGACGTTTACCGACTTCATAGTCGTTAAAGTCATGTGCAGGCGTGATTTTCACGCAACCGGTGCCTTTTTGCATATCGGCATGTTCATCGGCGACGATCGGAATACGACGTCCTACCAGCGGCAGAATGATCTCTTTGCCAATCAGATCCCGGTAACGCGGATCTTCCGGGTTAACGGCCACGCCGGTATCACCGAGTACGGTTTCCGGACGGGTAGTGGCGACGACCAGATAATCTTTACCTTCAGCGGTTTTCGCGCCGTCAGCCAGCGGATAACGCAGGTGCCACATGGAACCTTTGGATTCGCGGTTTTCAACTTCGAGGTCCGAGATTGCAGTGCGCAGTTTCGGATCCCAGTTCACCAGGCGTTTTCCGCGGTAAATCAGGTCTTCTTTGTACAGGCGTACAAACACTTCGCGCACGGCATTGGACAGACCTTCATCCATGGTGAAGCGCTCACGCTCCCAGTCCACGGAGTCCCCCAGACGGCGCATCTGACGGGTAATGGTGCCGCCGGATTCAGCTTTCCATTCCCAGATTTTGTCGATGAATGCATCACGGCCATAGTCGTGTCGGGTTTTGCCTTCCTCAGCCGCGATTTTACGCTCAACCACCATCTGCGTTGCGATACCCGCATGGTCAGTACCCGCCTGCCACAGAGTATTTTTGCCCTGCATGCGCTGATAGCGGATCATGGCGTCCATGATGGTTTGCTGGAAAGCATGACCCATGTGCAAGCTGCCGGTAACGTTCGGCGGTGGGATCATGATGGCAAAGCTTTCTTTACTGGTATCACCATGCGGCTTGAAATAGCCCTGTTGTTCCCAGTGCTCGTAAAGCGGCTGCTCGATGTCTTGCGGGTTATATGTCTTATCCATTTCGCTTTGTATTTTCGTCGGTCGATGTGGTGACTGAGGGCGGCGTGGCCGTCGTCAAAGAGAAACCCACGCTGCGATAGGCTTTGTAGCGTTCGCGCGCAAGCTGTTTAAGGGAATCTTCGTAAGGAACGAAGTCTACCACTTCATGGAAAGCAGTAGCAAAATCTGCAAATTCTGGCATCAGGCTGATCAGCAGGTCGCGTGGCGCATTGCCGCGTTTGCCCGGCCAGCATAATTCGACCGGCGCACCAAAGCGCGGGCCTTCTCCGGCCAGATTGTGCGGGACAAAGTGGCTCGGATCACGCTGCCAGAGCGCTTCATCCAGACGCTCAGCCTGTTTCTGGTCTTCACAGGCCAGCAGAACACGTTTTCCCATCCGGTAACGTTCAGCGGCGACCAGACAGGCCAGCGCTTCGTGTGAGCTAAGCTCGCCACTGGCGTCGGGCGCGTCGAGAAGAAAGAAGGTTGCCTGTTTCATGATGAGTTCACTGTGCTGCTGAGAAAAAAACAGGGGCGCAACTGGTGCACCCGCCTGTGGAGGGGCTGGCGAACCTGCCCCTGATACGGAAGATTATAACTTATTTGGCAGAGGAATCACTCATCGCCATCAAGGCCAGCGCGGTTGAGCAGGAACTGTGACAGCAGCGCAACCGGACGACCGGTCGCCCCTTTGTTCTTGCCTGAACGCCATGCGGTACCAGCGATGTCCAGATGTGCCCAGCTGTATTTGCGGGTAAAGCGCGACAGGAAACAGCCCGCGGTGATAGCACCACCCGGACGGCCACCGATGTTAGCCATATCGGCAAAGTTGGAATCCAGCTGGTCCTGATATTCATCAGCCAGTGGCAGACGCCATGCCCGGTCACCCGCCTGTTCGGACGCACCAATCAGCTCATGTGCCAGCGGATTGTGGTTCGACAGCAAACCGGTAATGTGATGTCCAAGGGCAATCACACAGGCACCGGTCAGTGTGGCGACGTCAATTACCAGCTCAGGATCGAAACGCTCAACGTAGGTCAGCGCATCGCACAGTACCAGACGGCCTTCGGCGTCGGTATTGAGCACTTCCACAGTCTGGCCTGACATGGTGGTCAGGATATCACCCGGACGGAACGCCTGACCGCCAGGCATGTTTTCACAACCTGCCAGCACGCCAATTACGTTCAGAGGCAAATTCAGCTCAGCCACCACACGCATCGCTCCGTAAACCGCCGCAGCGCCACACATGTCGTACTTCATTTCATCCATATCTGCCGCTGGCTTAATGGAAATACCACCGGAATCGAAGGTCAGACCTTTACCGACGAGCACGATAGGCTTAGCGTCCGGATTAGGATTTCCTTTATATTCCATCACCGACATCAGTGATTCATTCTTCGAACCCTGACCTACCGCCAGATAAGCATTCATCCCCAGCTCTTTCATCTGCTGTTCGCCGATTACGCGAGTGGTGATGTTGGTGCTGAATGCATCTGCCAGCTGACGGGCTTGTGACGCCAGATAGGCGGCGTTACAAATGTTCGGTGGCATATTGCCGAGATCTTTCGCTGCTTTGATACCGGCAGAAACAGCCAGACCGTGCTGAATGGCACGTTCGCCGCTGGTCAGTTCACGGCGGGTTGGCACGTTGAAGACCATTTTACGCAGCGGACGGCGCGGTTCGATTTTATTGCTTTTCAGCTGATCGAAGGTATAAAGCGATTCTTTCGAGGTTTCGACTGCCTGACGCACTTTCCAGTAAGTATTACGCCCTTTAACATGCAGCTCGGTGAGGAAGCAAACGGCTTCCATAGAACCGGTGTCGTTCAGGGTGTTAATAGTTTTCTGGATCACCTGCTTGTACTGGCGCTCATCCAGCTCGCGTTCTTTGCCGCAACCAATCAGCAAAATGCGTTCTGAAAGAATATTTGGTACATGATGCAGTAAGAGGGTCTGGCCCACTTTGCCTTCAAGTTCGCCACGGCGAAGCAGGGCGCTGATGTAGCCATCACTGATTTTATCGAGCTGTTCGGCAATCGGTGACAGGCGGCGCGGTTCGAAAACGCCGACTACAATACAGGCACTGCGTTGTTTTTCCGGGCTACCGCTTTTTACGCTGAACTCCATGCACTCTCCTGAATCTTAAAGACAAGGGCGGGAGGTACGGCTAGAATGAGTCGCCGGAGACACTCTCCCGTCATTGTGTTAACGACCTGTGTTAACCTAAACGGCGTTAGTTTTTATTTTGGCGGCTATAAGCAAGTTCCTATAGGACACCCCAATTCTCGGTGTTGTAATACTATTTTAGCTGCGAAGGTTGCCATATGATGAGAATAAATGACGGATTAGCGATGAAACTAGCGATTTTCCTTCAAAAAGACAAGTTTTCACAGGCGTATTAAGCGTGATCATCATTAGATATCTGGTTAGGGAAACCTTCAAGAGCCAATTTGCCATTCTGTTCATTTTGCTTCTCATCTTCTTCTGTCAGAAGCTGGTAAGAGTGCTCGGAGCAGCGGTTGATGGCGATATCCCAACAAATTTAGTTCTCTCACTTCTGGGCCTTGGCGTTCCGGAAATGGCGCAGCTTATCCTTCCGCTCAGCCTGTTCCTTGGCCTGCTGATGACGCTCGGTAAACTTTATACCGACAGTGAAATCACGGTCATGCACGCCTGTGGTCTCGGAAAACGCTCACTGGTCATCGCAGCACTGGTTCTGGCGTTAATTACGTCAATCTTTGCTGGCGCGAACGCTATCTGGCTCAGCCCCTGGTCGTCGAAACATCAGGACGAAGTACTGGCCGAAGCGAAAGCGAACCCGAGTATGGCCGCGATGGTTGAAGGCCAGTTCCAGCAGGCACAAAACGGCAATGCGGTTCTGTTCGTCGGCAGCGTAAAAGGCAAAGAATTCCATAACGTTTTCCTGGCTCAGCTGCGCCCGAACGGTAATCAGCGTCCTTCTGTCGTTGTGGCAGATAAAGGACATATGCTTCAGCGCGCTGACGGCTCGCAACAGGTGATGCTGGATAAAGGCACGCGTTACGAAGGCACTGCATTATTGCGTGATTTCCGTGTTACGGACTTCACTGATTATCTGGCGGTTATTGGCCATCAGACCGTTCAGCTTGACCCGAATCAGTCTGATCAGATGACCATGACGCAACTCTGGAGTTCCAGTGAACCGGAAGCCAGCGCAGAGCTGAACTGGCGTTTAACGCTGATTGTCTCCGTATTTATTATGGCACTGCTGGTGGTTCCGCTCAGCGTGGTCAATCCGCGTCAGGGCCGCGTTCTCAGTATGCTGCCAGCTATCCTGCTGTATCTGATTTTCTTCCTGCTGCAAACCTCTCTGCGCTCTAACGGCGCGAAGGGCAAGCTGGATCCCTTCGTCTGGATGTGGGGGACGAACCTGCTCTACTTTGCACTGGCATTGGTGCTTAATGCGTGGGATACCTTGCCGGTTCGCAAGTTCCGGGCACGTCTGAGAGGAGTTGCCTGATGTTTGGCGTATTAGACCGTTACATTGGTCGCACTATTTTCAACACCATCATGATGACGTTGTTCATGCTGGTGTCACTCTCCGGCATCATCAAATTTGTCGATCAGCTGCGTAAAGTCGGGCAGGGCGGATATTCCGCCGCTGGTGCGGGTTTATACACTTTGCTTAGCGTGCCAAAAGATATCGAGATTTTCTTCCCGATGGCCGCATTGCTGGGCGCATTGCTTGGTTTGGGTACGCTTGCCACGCGCAGTGAACTGGTGGTTATGCAGGCATCGGGTTTCACCCGTATGCAGATTGCTGCCTCGGTCATGAAAACGGCGATCCCGCTGGTGCTTCTGACCATGGCAATTGGTGAATGGGTTGCGCCGCAGGGCGAGCAAATGGCCCGTAACTATCGTGCGCAGCAGATGTACGGCGGGTCACTGCTTTCCACCCAAAACGGTTTGTGGGCGAAAGACGGTCACGACTTTATTTACATTGAGCGTGTGGCAGGTGAGAAAGAGCTGACTGGCGTTAACATCTACCACTTCAATGAAGAGAACAAATTGCAGTCAGTCCGTTATGCCTCTTCTGCAACGTTCGATGGCGGTGAGTGGAAACTCTCTCAGGTCGATGAATCTGACCTGACGGATAACCTGCAAATCACCGGTTCTCAGACCCTGACGGGAGTCTGGAAAACCAACCTGACACCGGACAAACTGGGTGTGGTTGCGCTTGACCCTGATGCGTTGTCCATCAGCGGTCTGCACAACTATGTGAAATATCTCAAGCAGAGCGGACAGGAAGCAAAACGTTATCAGCTTAACATGTGGAGCAAAATCTTCTCGCCACTGTCTGTTGCGGTGATGATGCTGATGGCGCTGTCATTTATCTTCGGCCCCCTGCGCAGCGTGCCAATGGGCGTACGCGTGGTCACCGGTATTTGCTTCGGTTTCCTGTTCTACGTACTTGACCAGATCTTCGGTCCATTAAGCCTGGTATATAACATTCCGCCAATTCTGGGCGCACTGTTACCAAGCGGCTTGTTCTTCGTTATCAGTATGTTCTTACTACTGAAAAAACGATAAACCCGCAGTACAGATAAACAAAAAGCAGGCTAAGCCTGCTTTTTTTACGTCCGGAGATTGTTAGCGGGAGCGTCAGATTTCGTTGTTACGCACCAGATCCGCGACCAAATCGTTCACGCCATCACTCATATTTTTAAACTTGGTCAGTTCGCTGCGGGTGACCACCACGAACACGCCCACACCGCGCTGCGGCACCATCGCGACATACGTGATAAAGCCGCCACCGCCACCGGTTTTCTGAATGATGCGCGGCAGCAATGGCGTCGGGGCCATTGTTACCCAGCCCATTCCCAGCGAGTCCGCCATGCCCGGTACATCCATCCCTTTGAGCGAGACCAGATCCGTGCGTTTGTAATACATCTTCTGCGCCATATCGGCGGTTGTGGTGCGCTGTCCGAGGAACTGACGCATCCAGCGGCCCATATCAGCAGGCGTAGAGTAGAGCCCGCCGCTGCCCGCAGCCGCAATGGTATTGATACACGGACTTGGTCGAAGGCCTTCCATCAGGCGCGAACACTGGCTGGCGTTTGGCGTCAGCGTCGTATCGATCATGCCCAGTGGCTGAGTAATCTGGTCACGCAGTAATTGGGTGTAAGGCTGATTGGCTGCTTTCGATAACGCATCGGAAAGCAGGTCAAACGCCAGATTGGAGTAAGAGGCGCGGGCACCCGGTGGAACGGTGAGTTTTGCGACACTCAGCCAGGTCCAGCGATCACTTTTGGTCGGCCAGGTGAAGACGGCTCGGTGCGCGACACCACCCGGTTGCTCACGCGGCAGACCGCTGGTGTGGGTGGCCAGATTCAGCAGCGTAATCGGATTTGTTCCGCTGTAAGCAGGCACCCGCGCACCGGCCGGGGCATACTTACGCAACGGATCATTAATGCTTACTTTGCCCTGCTGCGCCATTTTAACCAGCACTTCGCTGGTAATGAGCTTGGTCAGCGAGGCAATACGCACCACGGAGTCTTCACGCGGACGCAAATCGGAGCCCGGTTTCGTTTCCCCGAAGCTGCGGAAAACCTGCTGATTATTATCAACGACTACCAGCGCCATTCCCATTGCGCCGCTGCCGTAAAAGATGTGTTCTGCATGGTCATCCACGACCTGCGACGCCAGACGCGCATTGGTCTGCGCGTGGCTCCATATAGGCGTACTGGCGAAGGCCAGCGCGAGGAGCGAAAGTGAGAGTTTTTTCAACAAGCTGGTATCCATCAACAGGGCAAGATCTATTCGTGATTTGTATACTAATGCGAAGTGTGAAAAACGGCATCGGAAAAACGAAGACAAATTGAAGTTTTTTGTCAGCGGAAACTCTCAGGACTGCGGCTCGTGTCTGTTTTTTCAGCACTTAAACCGCACAAGGCGGGATAACTATTGCGTGACCCGCTGGGCTGGGTATAATGCCCACGTTTTCCGCATACTACTTTCAGTGCCGAAGTGGCGAAATCGGTAGACGCAGTTGATTCAAAATCAACCATCGAAAGATGTGCCGGTTCGATTCCGGCCTTCGGCACCATTAGTATGTAAATAGACCTCAACTGAGGTCTTTTTTTATGCCTAAAATCCAGTCCCCGCAAGGCTTCTCTCGCTTTTTCAGTCAACATAAGTCAACCTGATTCAATCTACATCAACTTACTGATGCGGGTACAAATGCGGGTATATTCCGGTTCGATAATGTTTGTACCCACACAGAACCCTTGAAAGGATACTCAACATGGCTCTGAGTGATGTGAAGGTTCGTTCGGCTAAGCCTGAAGAAAAAGCCTATAAGCTTACTGATGGTGACGGCATGGTATTGCTGGTTCACCCCAACGGTTCCAAATATTGGCGACTGCGTTATCGCTTCGGTGGTAAAGAGAAGATGCTGGCGTTGGGGAAATATCCTGAAGTGTCATTGGCTGATGCCAGGGCACGGCGTGATGAAGCCCGTAAGCAGTTGGCTAACGGTGTCGACCCTAGTGAGAACAAGAAAGCCGTTCAGGTAGAGCAGGAACAAGAAGCGATAACTTTTGAAGTGGTAGCCAGGGACTGGCACGCCAGCAATCAGAAGTGGTCGACATCGCATAGTGTTCGTGTATTGAAAAGCCTGGAAGACAATTTATTTGCTTCAGTTGGGAAGCGAAATATCAAAGATATTAGTACTCGTGACTTACTGGTTCCAATTAAAGCAGTGGAAAAGTCAGGACGCCTTGAAGTGGCTGCGCGTCTTCAACAGCGAACAACGGCAATAATGCGCTTTGCGGTACAGAACGGCTTAATTGATTATAATCCTGCACAAGAGATCGCTGGTGCGATCGCAACAGCTAAACGAAAGCATCGCCCTGCGCTAGATCTCAACCGCATTCCTGAGTTACTCCATCGTATTGATAACTACACCGGCAGACCATTAACGCGGTTAGCTGTGGATTTGACATTACTGGTTTTCATCCGTTCGAGCGAGTTACGTTTTGCTCGCTGGACAGAAGTAGATTTTGAAACTGCTATGTGGACGATTCCCGGAGAGCGTGAACCGCTGGAAGGCGTTAATCACTCTCAGCGTGGATCCAAGATGAAGACTCCACATCTTGTTCCTTTATCGCGTCAAGCTCTTGCCATTCTGGAAAAGATCAAAAGTATGAGCGGAAACCGTGAGCTGATCTTCGTTGGTGATCACGATCCACGTAAGCCGATGAGTGAAAACACTGTCAATAAGGCTTTGCGGGTTATGGGCTACGATACGAAAGTTGAAGTCTGCGGGCATGGTTTTAGGACGATGGCGTGTAGTTCGTTGATTGAGTCGGGGCTATGGTCGAAGGATGCGGTAGAGCGACAGATGAGTCACCAGGAACGTAACTCTGTGCGGGCTGCTTATATTCATAAGGCCGAGCATCTGGGGGAGCGCAGGCTAATGCTGCAGTGGTGGGCGGATTATCTGGATACGAATCGGGATAAGGGGATTAGTCCGTTTGATTTTGCGAAGTAGGGCAGCAGTGCTGGTCGATTAATGAAAATAGAAGACATGTTAAGAATATGCTTTCCGTTATTCCCAAATAAAAACCATGACCGATAGACGCGGCTACTCACTATCAGTGAGCAGTAAATCATTAGTTTTAATAAAATAATCAATTTTATTGTGAACATAATAATTTCACAATCTTTATCCCCAAGAAGGGGGATGGTCTAAAGGGGCTACGTAGGATTAATTCAGACCATTTTGTCCCATATACTGGTCCGGGGCTGGCCCAGTATATGGTCATATTTTTATTAGCTATTAATTACTCAATGATTCTACAGGAACTACAACACCAAATTTTTCCAGCTTAAGGAATTTTGAACCCATTACTTGTGAAGGGATCTTGCGCTGAAGCAAACTAAAGAAGTTATCATCATGTGTTGAGATTATAATCTGCTTATTAAAACGAACAGAAATGCTTCGTAGGAGATCAATTGTGGCTAAGACATTAATTGAGTCCATTGATTGTATCGGGTCATCAATCATAATGACATCTATTGGATCACCATTATCATCCTTGGCATGAAGTGCACTAGCCAAAAATACGCTTAAACTGAGAATATTCAACTGAGCAGCGCTGAAAAAAAGAATTGGCGACACGGTTTTCCCTTCCTCATCGCTGAGGACAATATTTAATCCAGGACGATCTGATGTCTCAAAATCTGGACGGAACTCAACCTTTTTGAGGGATGGATGTGGATCGATTTTTCTGTAAATAGAATCAATAAGATCTTCATAAAAGAACTCTCTTATGAGCTTTCTAAGTTCATCAATAACCTTTTCTCTCTCAGCCAGCAGCACTTTATCAACTTGATTTCTCTGAGTTAAGCGTTTCTCCACGGTGGTAAGGTTTTCACGGAGCACTTGATTTGTTAAATACAACTCTGTTGCTTTCAATAGTTCTGATAACAGTTCAAATTTTTTCAGTTTACTATCAATTCCTCGATATTGCAGTATCTGGAAATTAATGGTTTCGGTTATAGTTATTCCTATCTCATCGGCAGTCTTGCCATCCTGCGGGCCAATCATTTGATTCAAAGACGCAACGAAAGACTGTATAAATGATTCATACTCAGCGATATGATTCTCCGCCTGCTTTTTCTCTGCGGATAATACTTCAATATCAGTCATAGTTTCGTTAGCAATCATAGTCTCTTTCAGGGATTTTGACTGTTCAGCAATTTTTTTTGCATCAGATAAATGTTCTTTTCTGCATTTTTCAATTGCCGCTCGCTTTTCGACGTAATATGTTTTAAATTCATGTGGCTGCAAGCTATTTTCAATAAGGTAAACATTTACCTTTTGATAAGCTGATTTAGAGGCAGTGGTTTTAATTTGTAAATTGAGCATTTTAATCGATGACTCAATCTGCGTTATGAGCAATTTTTTTTCATCAATATTTTGGCTTAACACTGTTTTACTATTAAGCAATTCTTCTTTCTTTAAAGTGAGATCTTTGAGTTCGGCTTCTGTCCGAGATATGAGTTCTTCTTTAGTAAGTTCCCAGACAGAAAGTTGAAGGGATTTGATTTGCAACTGCAGAGAGTTGACCTCTGCCTGAAGTAATGATTTTTGCTCTTCTAGTTTAGATACTTGCAAACCTTGGTCGTTAAGTTTAGTTCTTAGATCAGAAAGGCGATCCATCTGAATCCTAACGGCCTCTTGGACGATTGCATCCATCTTGGCTTTGAGTAAGCTTTGTCGTTTAGTGGAAGCATTGAGTTTTTCTGCATTCTCCTTACTTAGAATTGACAATAGTTCTGTATTCTTTACTTCTTTTTGGAGAGCCGACTCAGAATCATGCGGCTTGTTACATAAAGGGCAAATATTAGTAGGCCATATACTCAGATACTCTAGACCAGAGGTAACCAGACGTTCATGAAGTCCCATTTGCTCGGCTAAAGAAATTTGAGTTTTCTTAATAGATTGATCGTGCAGCAGTAACGCTTTCAGTTCTTCAGAAATATGTCCTAATTCATCCAGTTTAAGCTTATCAAAATTAATTGCGCTTAAATCAGAATTAAGCAATGATTCCGCATTAACCGTGAGGGAAGATATCGTTGTTAACTCAAGCTGAATATTATCTCGCAGATTCTTATTTAGAATTAATGACAAATTTGTATTTACAACTTGAGCACTAAGTTTTTTTAGTCGTTCTTGTTGTACATTTATTTCAGAGTAAATAGAGGAACAATTATCTAACGCTGTACGTAGAAGCAATGAGCGATTATCAGCCTCGGTTAAGTCTGAATCAAGTTTGCTGAGTGACTGTTGAAGATCAACAAGTATGGTTGCTTCATAAGTGTGTTGCCTAGAAAGCGAGGAGCATTTTTCAGTGACATTTGTTATTTCTGATTGAGTATCCAGAAAAATTTTTAAGTATTCAGCTACTTCATTTAGAGTTAGCAATTGCTGGCTTGCATACTGGTATTCGTTCTGAATAGTCGAGTAGGAAGTTAATAATGACTGATATCGTTCGGCCTCCTGCAATCCTTTACTAAATTTAAGCAGCTTGTGTTGTTGCTCCTTGATTAGGCTAAGATTCAGTTTTAATTCTGGCAATTTAGAAAAATATTTAGTTAGTGATTCTCGCAAATTGATATTAGCAGAAGCTTGTTTTTTTAGTTCTTGAGTACGGGTTATGATGGCTGAAACCATGTCATGTTGAGTATTTAATGAGAATTGATCATCCACCAAGATCAAATTTTCATCGTCTTTATTCAATTCAGACACAATTTTATTAAATTTTTCGAACATATATACATCAACTGGTTCCTGTAGTTGATCTAGAAGTTTGTTTCTCTCTTTTTCCAGATCAGCTAGTACAACCTTGTTATCATTAATTAAAACTGTCAACTCCTGACGGGCAATCTCGGCATCACACCCAAAGCTTTCCATGAAACGATTATATCGATCCTGCGGTTTAGCCTCCCTTAAAAATCGATCAATTTCATCTTGGCTTAGGATAATCTTTCTAAAGTATTCATTTTCTTTATTCTTATTTACACCGATTCTGATATCACTTGAATTTGAACGTGGCGCTCTAAGGTTTCGGTTGAATGGTTTGGGGAGAGTGGTGGTAACTGTAACGCGTGTTGGTATACTGCTATCAACATCCTTATTGCGTAGGATTTTTTGAGCTATGCCTTTTTCTTTAGTACTTTTAGCTGCGAGTTCATGATTTGAACGATTATAGTCACCACCAAGCCTTTCCAAATGATTCGTAATCGCCCATTCAACTGCATCATAAAAGGAGCTTTTTCCAAAACCATTAGGAGCATAAATTGCAACAAAGTTAGAAGGCATTTCATCATCGTTCGTAAAATCGAAAATTCCATCCTCCTTATATTTGTAGGCACGGAAACCTTCGATCTCAACTTTTTTTATTTTCATTTTGGCTCAGAAATTCAATTATGTTATCGATTCTTCGGGCTCGAGTCTCTCTTGATTCAAAAGTTGAATCTAAAGGAGTACCTCGAACATAATCACCCAAAGATAAGGAAAACTCATCCTCTGTACCCTTGTTTCGTTCGGTAAGCTCCAGATCAGCACCTAACAAGTGGTTGTTTAGAAGAGTCAGGGATTCAGCATTAGGAAGAATGGTTCCAGTTCCATCGAGTACCAACTTTCTGACAGCATACTTATCATTTTCAATTTTATATTTCTCCCATATTGGAAGCGTTTCTGTACAAAAAAATGCCAGGTAAATATTCCATAGCGCTATATCCCCCGGGGGCTGATAAAAAACAGATAAATAGTTTTGGATGGCACTCCAGTTGTCAACAACTTGGGAAGCACTTTCACACCAACATGCAACACAAGAGATATATGAACCTTCATCATTTGAAACAAAAAGCTTAAAGCTCATCTCTTTGAATTTTGTATGCAGGAAATTTAAGTCGTGTTCTTTATTTAATAAATGCATTGAAGTACTCCTTAAACGCACGCAACTGAGCAACACCAGGTTCGGTATTTGCAAAAAGTCTTTCATTACGTACGACGCATTGTTTACGAAGTCCCTCGAGGTGCGTCAATACAAAACTTTTGTACATCGCCCGTTCAACCTGATCGATAGGGGCAAGAGGTCCGGCTCCCGGAACCAGTGCGATATTTTGTATAACTCTGTCCACTTCAAATCCATCTGGCAATAAATCAGCTCCCTGTTCTGGAGAAGCAACAATCACAGTTCCGTCTTTATCAAGAAATTTTCTAGCGGCTTTTAGAATTATGTCTAGCTTACCAACCCAGTTAGAACCATCATTTGTATATAGAATTCTTCGGCGTCGCTCTAATTCTTTAATATAGCGATAGTCAGTGGCGCTTACATTATCCAGGATTGCGCAAATTATCAAAAATTCGAAATAAGCAACCCATAACCTTTTATCTTTTATATCAGCAGGCTGAAAAGGTGCGATTATTAAGTCGTCTTTATATTTTGTCATGAGCTCGAACGGAGGCGGTATCCCTTGAGCGACAAGGCTATCAGCAAAGTTAAGTAACTCAGTCTTTAAACCAATAATAGTATTTTTATTAATAACATAAAACTGAATATCTGTTCTCTCAGACGCGAAAAGCATTCCAAATAGGCTGGTATAATGGGAGCTTTGTTATTTGCCTCGATGATTTCTTCAAATCTCACTAGCCCTTGGCATTGAACACGGCCATATTGTTGATGCTTGTTGATACTATCCATACCAAATTCAACCCCCACCAAATAGGGACGTTCATTGGCTACATGATAAATACCACCACCAGACATACCTTCAATTGCATCTTTCCCTGGTGTGCCACTGACTGTGAAGACAATCAAATGGTCCCTTACGCTTGTCATATGTCCGTCTTGGACTTTCATTGGGTCTGTACTTCCTCTCTCTGTTCCCGGAAAACCGACAAGCTTTAGAGGTGCCATATCAGGCAATGATGAGGCTGGGAATGATTGTTGTGCAACTGTTGGAATATACTCAACCTGTATCACGGCACAGTCATATGTGTCTGAATGACTTTGATCGGTGTGATTCAGAACTGATAAAACCTTGAGCTCTCTACCTTGAACGTCTGTGACGACAAGTTTAGCGTTGGCCTCTGTTAACACGTGCCTTGCCGTAAGAACGTAAGAATAATCCTGAGACATAGCATTGACCAGAACGCCGCTGCCCTTATTTACAACGACGCAATAGGAAGCCATTAATTCTGATGCGGTCATTTTATAGCCTGATTTTTCCGTCAAGTGCTACGAGTCGTGAGGAATAGGTTTCGGTCTCATGTTCATGCAGTAATGGCGAAATAATTTCAGAGTAATTAAAGCATATATTCCCACTACCAGAGGCCAAAATTCGGGCGATAGTTCTTTTATTAGGTAGCCCGTGCATAGCTCCATTGGTAGATATAATGAACCGGTGTGTATTTATCAATGAAAGAAATTCTGAACTGGTATTGTATTGACTGCCATGATGAGAAATCTTTACAAAATCAAGCGGCAGTTTTCTCGTCTCACTATGTCCAAGTGCCCGGAGACTACGCACAATAATTTTGTCATGAGCATCGCCGAGAAAAAGCATTCTTTTCCCCTCAGCTTCAAGAATGAAAGCAATAGAACTGCCATTGTAATCAGAAGGATCATTTTCAAATATATCATCAGCCAAAATGTCATCAAGGCTCAAGTCGTAATCAGTAGAATGCCCTGAGGTGGTAGTTGGCTCAGGGTCATCAGGCCACTTATGAAGAAGTTTCCTGAGTTTGTCTTCATCGGGAGATAATATAGTAAATGTGAAAGGACCTTTTATGATTTTTTGAGAAGCCATTACGACAGGTTGCCGCGCGCAACTGATTTCATTCAACAGTGTTTCCAGGTTTTTACCTTGCCTGACGCTCGTCAGGGGCGAATCGTCCCGGAGATGAATATCGTTGTCTGAAATTTCGGCAACATTGAAGTAGTCAGTAATGAACCGCGATGAATTGAACCAGATTGACGACACCATTTCACTCAGATAGCCCGGTGTCTCAAATGCTCTTAACAGGCCGCCAATGTGGTCATCATCGATGTGAGTTAAAATCGCTAAATCAATTTTTTGCCCTTTCTCCTTCAGTTCATCAAGCACACAGCGAAGAGCACCGCTATAACGACCTCTTTGGCCGAACTGAAAGGTAGCAGCGTTGCCTCCATCAATTAGTAAGTTCCATACGCCATTCAGACTTTCATGTGTTACTAGGATGCAGTCACCATGATTGGCTTGTAGAACTTGCACACTGATACCCATTTGAACTCCTTGTGTAATATCCAGATATCCCCGAATGACCACATTTTCACAATGACTTTAACATACCAGTTGTGCTGTTTATATTCCAAACTCTTGATTGTTAGACTACAGAGAAATTTACGGAGCCAATAGTAAATAATTCATCTGGATCTTACATTTAGAGAGCTCTGTCACTGATCTGCTCCCCGTTGATCAATACCCCCAATGATTATAAGCCAAGGGCATCTTATTCAACTTTGCTCTGTGTTCTCGCCAGTTCGGTAGGTACATGTTCATCAGGCCGATAAAACGCTCATTGTGCTTACGTTCATGAAGATGAACTAGCTCGTGAACTACAATGAATTCAAGGCATTCAGGAGGCTTTTTAACCAGTTCGAGATTGATCCAGACACGCGCAGACTGAGGGTTGCAGCTACCCCACTTAGTCTTCATTCGCTTGATACCAACAAAGCTCGCTTCAACCTTCATCTCGGGCTGCCATTTGGCCATCAACTTGGGCAGTCTATGTTTTAAAATACTGCGATACCATTGGTTGAGAACTGCTTCCCGTTGGGCTGTGCCGTAATGTGGAGGTACTTTCATGCGTATCCAACCGCCCTGAAGTTTCACTTCAGCGGGCTTATCCACTAAAACTACATCCAGTCGATATCCTCTTCCCCAAAGATAGTGTGTTTCTCCACTACACATTTCTCGTTCACTCTGGCGCGGCTGAGCCTGAAATTGTGCTTGCTGCTGTCGGATCCATACCAGCCTTCTTACTACAGCCATCCTAATAGCTGTGTCTGACAGTGATACGGGAGCCGATACCCTTACTCGGCCATCCGGAGGTAGAACGCTGATATGCAGGTTTTTAATTTTTTTACGCTGTAAATCTAGAGTTAGCTCACCAATGGTAACCAAAGGCATTAACGATACTCCTTCTGCGCCTTCACCAGTTTCATCACATCCGCGACCGTCACTGTATAACCTTTAATTGCTTCCGCGATAGCGAAGCTGATCTCGCGCTCTTTAAAACGATCTCCATACCAGTCGGCTTTTTTGGTGTGACGGACTGCAGTATCTATCTTTATGACTAACACTTCATCCTGCCCGAGGTTGTCATAAAACGCTTTCTTGGCGAGAGTATCAATGCTTGCTGGATAAGTACTTTTACTACCTGACTGAGGATGTTTCACCTGCTTCGCTAGTTCACGTACGTGCTCCAGATACTCTTGATAGGAGATAGCCTGTTGACGACGAAGTGCGATCAGTTCATCAAGCAACACCGACATTTTTTCGTAGTATTTCGGGTTTACCGGATTTTCATCAACAATGGTTCTGCGAACGTTATTTTCAATTGCTTCAGCCATGGCCTCTTGGTTGCCACGCATGTCGGCTGGAAGTCCATCCAGTGCATCTTCTCCGCGTTCAATAATCAGTTCAAGTAGCCCTAGCTGCTCAAAGTCCATCAGCGTTTCACTAGGATCGGCATCCACCCAAAGATCTAGCATCTGCCGCATACCTGGCTCGAACTGCTTCATATCCACGAGATCGCCACTGGCTATTTTGATTTCATCGCGTACTTTCGAGTAAAACTCAACTTCGAGGCGGATTTTCTCTGCCTGCTGCTCACTATAGCCAGCATCTGTCATTTCACCTGCCAGACCAGTAAAAGTGCGGATAAGCCTCGCCACAGATTGATAAAGTGTTAGTCGTAACGCTTCTTTCTCGGATATTTGTTCGGCTACTGCACCGGGTTCACCGCAGAAATAGTGCTGATAATCTAGCTGATGTCGTGGCATGCGAACTGGTTCGCAAAGAGTACGAACTGCATCAAGCGCGCCATCTAAATCAATTTTGGCCTGTTGCAACCGATCCTTCAGTAAACCGGCTACATCTTCTTTGTCGTAGCCATCAAAGGCTTCTGCGGTGTAGTCCTGAACTGTTTTTTCCAGTGAGCGGAAAAGATCTTTATAGTCGACAATATAGCCGTATTCTTTATCTTCACCATCCAACCGGTTAACCCGGCAGATCGCCTGGAAGAGGTTATGGTCAGCCATTTTTTTGTCGATATAAAGGTAAGTAGCAGAGGGGGCGTCAAACCCAGTCAATAACTTATCAACAACTATCAATAGGCGCATCTGGCCAGGTTCTTTGATAAAGCGTTGTTTGACCTCTTTTTCAAAATCACTCACGCGTTTAGCTGCCTCAGCCTCCGGTTGCTCAAAATACTCCGCAAGCATTTTTCGATAGATGTTGTACTTGGCTAGTTTCTCAGTCAGCCCTTCACCACTTTCCTCGCCTTTAATCTCACTGGCATTTGGCTGGTAGCTCGTCACAATCGCACATTTACCGGCAAAACCAGCTTCGCTAAACATCTCATAGCATTTGCAGGCCTGATAGACGCTGGAACAAACCAACATGGCGTTACCTCGGCCGTCGGCGAGTCGCGGTTTTTGTTCGAAATCGAGAAGGATGTCAGCCACAATCTGTTCCAGCCGCGAGCGACTAGACAAGAGCTTCTGCATTGAAGCCCATTTCTGTTTGAGTTGCTGCTGACCAAGGCGAGAGAGTTTAGAGGTTTTGGCATCAAACCACTGGTCGACTTTTTTCTGAGATTTCACTCGTTGATCGATGTCACGAGCCTCGTAGCGCAAATCCAGCACAACCCCATCATTTACTGCTTCATCAAATTTATAAGTGTGAATATAGGGCCCGAAGATTTCAACTGACTTCTTCTTGTCTTTCTTCATCAGTGGGGTGCCAGTGAAGCCTATAAACTGCGCATCTGGAAGTATGCTTGTCATTGCCGAATGCAATTTGCCGGACTGGGTTCGGTGGCACTCATCCACAAATACGAACAATTTTCCCTTCGGGCTAAAATCGGCAGGAATACTTCGTTTCATTTGTTCGATGAAATCGTCAGTGTCGGCCTCTATGTCATCCTCTTCGTGACGGCCAAATTTATGTACTAGCGAACATATAAGCCAAGGTTTGGTTTGATTAAGGCGAGTTACCAAATCTGCTCCGCTTCGGGTGCGAAGGATTTCCTCTTCCACGCCGTTGAAGACTTTTTCGATTTGTTCATCTAGCTCTGTGCGGTCGGTTATGATCAGCACTCTACTATCGGTGATATTTTCTCTGATCCATTTTGCTAGCCAAACCATAGTCAGACTTTTACCGCTGCCCTGGGTATGCCAGATGATCCCGCCTTCATTGCGCTGAATAAAAGGTTTCGTTGCAGCGACGCCAAAATATTGGTTATGGCGGCAGGTTTTTTTCACCCCAGCATCAAAGACGATAAAGTCGTGGATCAATTCCAGCAGGCGCTGTTTATTACATATCTGGGCCAGATGACGATCGAGCATGTTGGAATGGGGCGACTCAGCGGCTTCTTTCCATTGCAGATAATACTTCTCCGGCGTTTCGATTACGCCATAGCGAAGCCCTTCTAAATCATTACCGGCCATCACCAGTTGGATGGTGGTGAAGAAGTTACGGATAAATGCTTTTTGCTGGTTATCGAGGTTTTGGCGTATACCTTCTGAAACTGACACTGTAGAACGTTTAAGCTCAATCACACCAAGTGCAATGCCGTTAACATACAGAACCAAATCCGGGCGTTTCTTATTTTCGCCTTTGTGTGTCACTTCTTCAGCAATAGCAAAATCATTCGCTTCTGGATTTTTCCAGTCCACCAGCCAGATGGTCTGGTTCTGCTCACCTGCACCTTCCTTGTCCTTCACACCGTAGCGCAACAGGCGATAGACCTCTTTGTTGGCATCATAGAGGATACGGCCTTCGCCGAGACTTGCGGCTCTGTCAAGTTGTCGCAACACGCGGTCGATAAGCACTTCTGAAACGCCACATTTTGTTAGCCAGGCAGAAACTAAGGAAGGTTCGATGTTGCGGTTGTCTTCGCGTTTATGCCAGTTTCCCAGATAGCGATAACCTAAGTGCTCGATGAATAGTTGAATAACACGTTGTTGTGTTATGCGTTCACGCTGGCCGACATTATTCATAACACCTCCTTAAATACGCTATCCATACCACCGGCACCGGTTAACACTGCCAGCATTTCCGCTTCGTGAGTGACGATTTCCTCCTCGCCCCACTGATTGTTCTTCTTCATCAGCTCGATCATTGCGAGCAATTTCAGACTATCAATTTCATTACGTTCAAGGCTCGCTTCGAAATGCTCTTGCTTTTGTTTTGGCTGGAAGTTGCTAAGTCGTGAATTTTTGCTGTGGCTAATCAGACTGAGGTTGCCGAAGCTATGCAACGATGTATCTGGTAATGTCCTGTAGCCATCCATGGGGTGCTGAGGATAGAAATGCTCTACCGAACTTCGGAAGGTAAACTCAAAACGTTTGACTATCTCAGCTTTATTTCTGTCACGACACCAGAGTAAGTAGTCCAGGTAATTGAATACCAAGTTGTTTGCTATCGTACCAAAGCGCATCTTCTTCTGAATCTGATCTGACAGTACAACAGGTTGGATATGTGACTCATTGCCGTAGATAATCTCAAAATATGATTTTGGCGTTTCTTCTGCCAGGAAGTTCTGAAAGACAAATGCGGAGGCAAGACGCTCCAGATATTCGATATATTCCCTTGCTTCGATCTGGCTTACAGCGGAATGGGCATTAAACAGATAGAACAAAGCCCCATTCAACCAGTGTTTGTAAACCAGAGTAGGGGTTGAAACGTGGAAGGCGGAAAGCAACATCAAAATCTGCCGGTTGATGCCGGTATTGTTAATCTCATCTTCATTAAACGTATTGGTATAACTGGTACTCTTCTCTGAATACCAACGCAGGCGCTTCAAACTCCAGCCATCGCTACCTTTGGCGAACTCTCGTTTTATCACGAACTGATCAAAAAGGTATTTGCATTTGAGAAGTGCAAAGACGAAATCCTGTACCGCTTTAACCGGGTCATTCTGCTTTAATAACCGAAGTTCGAACTGTTCGATTAATTGTTTGTCATCAAGCGGAACATCTACTTTGACCTTTCCAGTTTGGCTAAAGACACGCAACACATGGAGCAGGAAGTTGGAGAAGTTGATAACACTATTAAAACGCTCTGAGCTACCTTCATCTTCTTCACCTCTTTCACCACTTATGGTTGAAGATGACTTGATAATGTCAGTCAGTGTGCGGTTTGTTTGGTTCTCTCTTGTGCCAAGCTCCGAAGCCGATGGGATAAGCATGTCAGCTAGAGAATTAAAATCAGCAGGCACAAATTGCCCCCAATTTTCCTGCCCAAATAATTGATGACGTTCGGCTGGTGTAAAACCGTACTGGACATAACGTTCCATGTTGGAGCAAGCATCCCAAACTCGTGAGAGGGTGTTCAGGCTGTTCTGCCGATCTTGCTGGTCCGTTATCTCGTTGAGCACAGCCATCAGTCGCGCTTTCACCACCTCATGTTTTTCAAGTTGCTCGCCTCGGTTGTTCATCACCTCAAAAAAATGATTGAGGTCGGTATCGGCAGGCACTTCTATTCGGGCAATTTGTACATGGTCGAACAGATAGGTACAAAAATGAATTAATGACTCATCAACTAATTTCAAGTCGCGTAGTACCTTGCCAATAAGTTCATAGCCATTGATCAGCCCTTCATTAAATTCCTTGCTCCGCAGTTTATGCGGTTCCACACCTTGCCAGAGCCGAGCAAAGGTTTCGCCAGACTTGGGTCTGCTCTCAAACCCTAAGTTAATCCCTTGGTACCAGCTCATATCCAGCGTGGATTCCGCATGTTTTTTTAACCAGTTAGCAAGAAGGGATAGAGTAGTGAAACGCTGCTGTCCGTCGATTATCTCTGACTGCCCATCAGGACGAGTGAACACGACTAACGTACCGATGTAGTAAGTTTGAGGGAATGGGCTAAGCAGGCTTTTTTGCTGGTAGTCGAGTATGTCCTGCACAAGTTGAGTTATTTCACCCTCTCCCCAGGCATAGTTACGCTGGTACATGGGGATAAGATAACGAGATGCATCGCCCAGTAATGATCGGACCGTAAAGGATGTTACCTTTGCATCACTCATAGTAGTTCATCTCCTTGAACAACCTCACCAGCTCATCTTGCTCATGGTTACCGGTACGGCGGTTATTATTATTTTCTGAAGCCCGAATTGTGAGTAATGGCATAGATAGCACATCGCCAGGTACTCTGGCTTCTTTGATCACCCGGAACAGATTGTTATCCAGCACATACTTGTCCATGGTTGCAAGTTGTACCACTTGCTGCCGAATTCGGCATCTGTAGGCCCAGATAAAGCTTTTTTCAATCGCTACAGATAAGGACTGCCCGCCAAATTTGTCGATATAAAAGATCAGAGCACAGTCAAACATGGTGCGTATATATTGATCCCCTGTTCGATAGCGATTTCGATAGCTATTTAACGTTCTTAGTATCTGTGTTGCCATTTCACTCAGGACTACGCCCTGAATTACTAAAGGTTGTTGGGTGTGGCTGGTAGCATGCTCACAGGAGATAATTGCCGATACCTGTTGCTGGTAGTGTTCTGCCATTTCGAAAAAGCGTCTTCCATTGATAATCATCTGATCGAGATGGAAAGGGAAACGCATTTTCTGGCCATCAATCTTGCGCTGGTATTGATTGTTATAGTCATCCACAAAATGATGAGCCATACGCAAAGATTCCACATAAGGGAACTGACCAATCTGGTCAATATTGATCCCTTTAAATAGGCCGACTTCATCCTTGCCAAAGAAACGAGCGGAATTCCCCTGGGACCACTGACGTACTCTGTAGAGATAGGATGCGAAAAGATTAGCCAGGTCATCACTGGGCAATCCTTCCCAATGGGCAACGGATGCAGCTTTTAGTTCTACCTCATGACTGGCGAATTCACGTAGATGGAAGGCTTTAAGCAGGTCGTGTGGATCCAGATCCCGCCCACGAGCATTTTGTGAGTCGAAGAACTGAAAGGCTTCAGACAGGTCAGTCAGCACAAAAACCACTACCTGGCAGTGGTTGAGAAGAAAATCGATATGTTGCTCGCTGAATTCTCGATGGCTAACCCTGCGTTTCAGCTCCTGATAATTCTGGTACAGATTGTATTCCGACACCTGGCTAGCAAAACGTTGCCGCTTCATAAAACTTTCAACGGAGGGTCTTAACTGGACAAGCGTTTCCTGCAAATCCTGACGTTCCAGCCCAGCAAGCCGGGTTTCGATAAGTGCCCATACGGCCAGTATTAATGTCAGTGTTCGTTGCTGACCATCGACGATATCCAGTCGGTTTTCTGCATCGCTCTCAGCTTGATGAAACACTACTGAGCCCAAGCGGTAGGCCGATTTATCGAGATGACTGTTTATGTCCGCAAACAGTTCACTGATATTTTTCACCGTCCATTTATAAGGGCGTTGATAGGCCGGAATTGCTATTTCGGTCAGGTTAAGCAGACCCTTGACCGACAGAACTGTCTTATCAAGGGTATTTTTCATGGTTGGTGATCCAATGGTAAACGGATGCGTCCGGTCAGCAGTTGTTGCATCATTCCTTGTTTTATATCTCGGATCTTGGAGAGTTTTTGCTCCAGAGCCTCGAGTTCAGCGTCCATATCAGAGAGGATGCTGGCGATGGCAGTTTGTTCTTTTTTGGGTGGTACTGGTATGGGTAAACTTGCGAATTCATTCCCATTAACTCCTGGTTGCCCGCTTCGCATTGAGTTTGTAGCTATCCAATTCCAATACTGCTGTGTCTGTAGAAACTGGAAAAGGAATTTTGAATTTAGGGATCTTTGATCTGGCGTAATTTTGATAAGAAATCCTGCATACACGAGGGTGCCATCCTCTGGTTTGTAAAGATAAGATTTACCAACGCTAGCCCCTGTTCTTGCTAAGACAATGTCCCCTTCCTGTAGTATATAGGAATCAGAAAGTGGGCTATTTACACCGACTTTCTCAGTGGGTCTAAAATATCCATTATCACTAATATCAGTTATACGAATATAAACGGGAATATTCCTCCCCAATTTTACTGCTGGGGCATTAATTCCGTAACGCGGTGAATCATTGAGTAAATAACCAAGTGGGTGTACCTCCCAATCTTCCGGAATCCTTCCAAGTTCACTGAATTTATAGCTCTTGAGTGTCCCATCGGGGCGTTTAGCAAACAGCGGTAAGCGCGTGTGACCAGTCAGCAGTTGCTGCATGGTGGCGGTTTTGATGGCCTGTTTTTTGACGATTAACTTTTCAAGCTTGATAATCAGCGTATCTGTATCGGAGAGCACATTGGCGATGGCAGTTTGTTCTAATTTAGTGGGCAAAGGAACGGGATATGATTTGAGAGCAGGTAGCTCAATACCGGTCTGACCAGAAGAACGTTGTGATAAACCATCCATTAATACGAAAAGTTTATTTGTTTTTAAGAAGTAATATAAGTATTCCTTCTCGATCATGGTTGTAGGCACTGCTTTAATTAACGCAACGTTATATGCTCCCTGAATACCTCTTAAAATTTGAAAAATAGGAGGGCCATATCGACCTATCATTATGTCATTTTCAGTGCATTTCTTTTTGGCCAATATCTCCGGAATATATGTTTCATACTCAGAGGTTTTATAATCTCTAATTTGAATTAAACGAATATAACCTTTTTTAGGTTTTGATGAAAAAAACTCTTTAGATGGCTGCGCTCCTCCACTAAATGTAGCTACATCATTTATAGTCTTAACTTCCCAAGTATCGGGAATAATACCCGCCTCCGTCAACTTATAACCAGACGGAACCACTTGATTATCCTGTTTTTTATTCTGCTCTAACATCATACCCACTCCAATCCCATAGACTTAAGATGAGTCAGAACCTTTAACTCTAGTTCAGAGACATTCAATGTTAAATCTGGAAGGGGGATGCTATAGCGCTCTTTCAGTTCTTTTACACGATTTGCTAGTCGTTGTGTGACACGCTCAATTTCCGCTTCCACAGCCCCAACCAGACTAGCTTTCCATTTGTCTTCAACCAGTAAAATTTTTATGTCGTTATCAGTGAGCTTTGGATAATGAGCAAACACCGCAAGATCCAGTTTTTCCTGTGCTTCTTTATGGGCTTTTTTGGCTTTGGTTTCAGTATCGAATAACGTCTGAGAAGCTTTAAGTACTGCCTTTTCTTCTTTATCCGTGGCAACTTTAAGTCGTGTCTTAATGCTGGCAGCAGTCACTTTCTCTTTATCATTCATCGCATCGGCAAGTAGTCCATCTTCACCGCTGTTTTCTTCAAGGAAGCTTTCAAGTGCTTGGGCGGCTTCATCATATACGACTTGAAGTTGATCAAGCACCTTCTGCTCGGAAGCAAAATAGCGAGCTACTAAAAGGGCTCGCGGCAACAGTTCAGCCTTATATTTTTTCTTACCAATTACCAAATCCGGCGTTTCTTTGAGTTTTTCGCCTTTTTCCACAATCAGTTCACGTAGTAGTTTGCCTGCTTGCCAACCATCCTGGCTCAGAACATAAACGTCGTCTTGCATCACCTCCATCCAGTAATCCATTAGTAACTGATAGATGGCATAGTTCTCGAGCAGCGGAGTATCTGTCGTGGCTTCTGAAGCATAAGTAACGAGGAGGCGCTCACCAATTTCTTCAATCAGCTGTTTCGGTGAGTCACCACGAGCAATTTCATCAAGCTGACAACCTGCAAACCACTTTTCAAAGGGTATCAGTGCTCCAGCTCTGAAAGCGGCAAATTCCGGGTGTGCCAGTATGGTGGTTTTAACTTCACTTGCTTCGACTCGAGCATTGCTGTAACCAGGCCGGGCAGGCTCGAAAAGATCCTGGCGTAAAGTCGGGAAAATTTGCCAGTAAGCACTGAGAGCATCAATATCTCGATCGGGGATGCCTCCAGCCAAATGACCAGAAAGGTCGTGCAGATCTTCTGGCTCGCTACTGTCGATGTAGCGAGGGATATTGAGGTTGTAGTCGTTGGCCGCAATTTCTGACAGCGGAACCATGCGGCTGAAACGAGGGATTTCCTGCTCACGATTAAATGCATCGACAATTTTATGGATGTCCTGGGCGCGTAGGCGATTTTTATTGCCATCCTTAATAAAGCCATTACTGGCATCGATCATAAAGATACCTTGTTGACTCTCACCATTAGCATTGAACGCTCTGAGTCGAGCATCTTCTTTATCGATGATGATGATGCAAGCGGGGATACCTGTGCCATAGAACAGGTTAGCAGGCAGGCCAATAATGCCTTTGATGTAACCCTGTTTGAGCAGATTTTCACGAATACGCGCTTCGGCATTGCCCCGGAACAGAACGCCGTGAGGTAAGATCACCGCCCCTTTGCCGGTGCTCTTAAGGCTTTTGATAATGTGCAGCAAGAAAGCATAGTCGCCGTTCTTCTCTGGCGGTGTCCCCCAGACAAAGCGGTCAAATGGATCGTTCGAAGCATCCAGCCCGCTGGTCCAGTTTTTGTTGGAGAAAGGGGGGTTGGCTACAGCAAAGTCGAAGGTTCTCAGGTTATCGTTGCCATCCTTCCAATGTGGATCGGCTAGGGTGTTACCTTTCCAGATTTTAGCGGTGGCGTTGTCATGCAGGATCATGTTCATGCGTGCCAGTGCGCTGGTCGCATAATCCATCTCTTGGCCATAAATGGTCAGTCCCTTGGGACCTGCTTCGTCACTGGCTTTCAACAATAGAGATCCTGAACCACAGGTAGGGTCATAAACGGTAGCATCCTGCGGTGTCTGTTTGCTGATGCCAATCACTTTCGCCAGAATGCGTGACACCTCTGCAGGGGTGTAAAATTGCCCCTTGGATTTACCTGACTCTGTAGCAAAGTGGCGCATCAAATATTCGTACGCATCACCCAGCAAATCGTCTCCCTCAACGCGGTTGGCAGAGAGATCCAATCCTTCAAAGATAGCCACCAGCTTGGAAAGGCGGTCGATCATCTCCTTACCTTTACCCAGCTTGTCTTCGTCATTGAAGTCAGCGATGTCAATAACGCCCTTCAGGTCATTAGCTTCAGCCAGTAATCCGATAGTTTTGTTAATCTTCTCGCCAATTTCTTTATTGCCCTTGAGGGCCACCATATCGTCAAAACTCGCCCCTTCCGGCACTTCAATCATCGCGTAAGGATTGCCCTTAGCTTTGTCAGAGACGTACTTCATAAACAGTAGGGTCAACACGTAGTCTTTGTACTGTGAAGCATCCATTCCGCCACGCAACTCGTCGCAGCTCGCCCAAAGGGAGGAGTAAAGTTCGTTCTTCTTGATAGCCATATGGTGTCCGGTGAAAACAATACTGAGAACGCGACGGGGGGGTAACAAGCACCAGTGCTGAAACGCTGCCTGTCGCGTGAGAAATTAGGCGAGAGTTTACCAAGTTGGAAGCGTTGAGACTATGCCGCTGAGGGTAAAGTACGATGTAACCAGTGTATTTTAACTTGGTCAAAACCAATGTTTATCGTGTTGTAATATCGAGCCTATTAACTTTGGCTGCATCCAAAAGACCGTTCCTCCCTGTTGTAATCTTTAGTGCGTTCTTTCGCAAAATAACTTAACCGAAACGTCAGTTCATCATAAACCTCTCTGTAACTGGGTGAGTTAATATCCAGGTAATAAAGTGGATTATCGGGAAAACGGGCTAGCGGCCAGAGCTCTGGGCAGTGACTAAGCTGTAAAGCACTCAACCAGGCCTCTCGTGTCAGAGACGCCAGGCCTGTCCCGTCTTCTTTGTAACTCCCCAACCCATTGAAAGTGTCGTTATTCACGAACAGCACCATGTGGTAATGCGATTTCTGATTAATCTCACCCACTTCCCGAACCCAGGCATCGCGAAGGTGGCATGGATATGTTCGTTTACCCTGCTTCAACTTACTTCTGTAGCGCGCTGCAATCTTTGCATCAAGGGATTCAATGAAACGAGATATCAGGCCCTGTCGGTTAATGAGCATATTGTCAGGAAGACGCAGGTCTACCCGAACTGCCATCGTCCGTGCATGCTCTGCAGTCGCGTTATCTATAACGCGTAGAATACGCTGTAGGTAAGTGGTGTTGAATGGTGCATGCCGTCTATCGAGACAGATATTGTCAAACATATAATTTTCCTTGGGTAATGAATTACGGGCAGGGCAAAGCCTTACCCGTAATAGGCAGTTAAAGGGGTTAAGGATTTAAAGGGTGGTAATACCAGCCATTAAGGCTGTCGTGTACGAGTAACCGTATAGGGGGTGATATTGAGATAATATTGTTTATATATCAGGTGCTTAATTAATATTACCAACCCGTCATGGACTACGAATGGCCAATCCATCAGCACCAGGGGCCGGATGATGGAAAGTGATTGATTTTTACTCCGAAGTTATATTCCCCATATAATAACGTTATTGTGTACCAATCAATCCCATGATTGCCTGGTACGTATCACTAAATTTGTATCTCCCGACTGTATATCCCTTTTCTGCATTGAGGGCAGCGTTTCTCGCCGCCATATGACAGGCCGCACATCGTGCATTGCCATTAGGTTGCTGTAATGACTGGGGCAGTTGCGCCACGAGTTGCTGAAGTTTCTCTATGGTGGAAGATTTCCCACTTGCTGGTGCCAGCCTGGGGCACTGCAAAAGGACTTCCGGTTGTCCCCGTGGAATATCGTGTTCAAACCATGACGGTGAAGTTCTGGTAGGGAGGTGGAATATCAATGGGCACTGACAATGGTGGCAGCGCCACTCTTCACTTTCTGCCATATTCACCTGGCGGGCAGGCACAATTTCGCCGGTTCTACGCTGTGCGATATAACATTTTTGTACTCGCATTTTCCAGACCTCACATTGGCCTGGTGGCACGAATATAATTCTCAGTCAACGTTTTCAGTCCCCGATATGATTCTTGCTTTTCTGACATCCATTGCTTCAACGTGTCAGAAAGCGGTAAGTGCAGCGAATACCATTCATCCAGATCGCGACCTGCAACCAGTTCACACCAGCACAGCAGCGTCAGCGTCTGTCGAAAGCCCGGTTGCGTATGCAGTCGGAATAGCATTTGTAATTGTTCCGCCAGTCTGCTTTTCCCAAGGCGGTAACATTCACTGAGCAACACTCCAGGTAGCAGAGAATAGTCAGTACGTTTGTTCAGTCGGGGGATAACAGCACACTCTTCCTCTTGGGATGTTTGAGTGACCTGTAACAGATACTGTGGGACGACAATTACCGATGCCATGCCACCCGACGACCGGCACGATGTAATCGCCAGCTTGTGCCAGTGCTCTATTTCCTGCTGACACAAACCATGGAACAAATTGATGCGGGTAAAATCATTGAGCCAGGCCTGGTAATGATTAAGCAATGGGATGTTTTTCATAGGTGATTTTCCTTGATTCTTAAATTTCAGGCAGCCGTAAGCCTCCGCAATAAGCGGATGGTGTACGTTCTATCTGGATTAATGTTGTTTAGTGACGAAAGGTTTACTGCTGTTTGCGGGATGCATCAATACGTGCCTGAAGCCAAGCTTCTACTTCACTTTTCCGCCAACGGGAGCTGCGCCCAAATTTGGTGGGTTTTGGAAACTCACCATCTTTGATGAGTTTGTAAAACCACTTATCTGTTAACCCGGTGAGTCGGGTGATAAAAACCATATCGACAAACTGGTCTTCGAGCAGGGAAGGTTTACTGGTCATAATTTGATTCTCCGGTAGCTAAATGGATACCGGAGTCGGGAAGATTGTTGTTACTGCCCGCTCCGGCATAGGTACCGGTGGTGCTGTAAAAAAACATCGTTATCTTATTTGGCTTTTCTTGGTCTGCCCTGTCGTGCAGGAGGTGGAACCTCATTGCATCTCCAGATCGGGTAATCATATTTCTGGTCTTCTTTTGTCAGATAACTGGCTATATGTCTCACGCTGTTTAAGGCTTCATTATTGTGATATTCAACAACGTTGTTAATGTTGTCACGATGATATTCATTTGGCTTGCATCGTTGAGGCTTGCCTTCACCATGGGTAATCTCTAGCCACATTTCTTCTGCCTGTAAAATGAATGGGAATGACTTCTGATGCTCCTAAGCATTAAGATAGAAAATCGCATGGGCATGAACCGCACTTTCTGATGTCCATTCAAGTACCCAGAAAATACCAATAACGCCAGGAGGGTTGGTCATCGCCTGAGTGAGTTCTCTGAGGTCATCCTGTATTTCTGCAGAGGAATTACGAATCAATCGATTAGTACCTCGCTGGTAATCAAAATCCATTCGAAAGGCCACTATTTTGGAGTGACATGCCAGGATCTGATTAAGATGGTGATTAATCAAATTCAGCAGGAATTCATTAGGGGTGATTTTCTTTAAATGTAGGTAATGTCTTTGCATTGCTCTGTTCCTTTGAATTAATCCAAAGGAATTGGTGTATCTGTTTTTTCTGTCTTTGAAAGGACTCTTGCAAAGCAGGTTTTAATCACTTTTTACAGATGTACAGCATCCCGTGGAGGGGAAGTTAGATGGCTATCAATTGAGATCTACTATCTATAAAACCAATTAACCTTAATTATTTTTTAACCTGATAGACGCCTCCGTTTCCCTACAGTATTTATACTCATATAGCCTGCTGTCAGTGACAGTTGTAGGGGTTATCGCAGAGTCAATTTTCAGTGTTTCCGAAAAACGCTCTACATGACTTACGTCAAAGTTTCTCCAATATGATTGAAATCAAGGCATGAAATGAAGGTGGAAAGGCTTAAGATAATCAAAAAAAGAACGTAGTATACTACGTAGAGTGCTACGTCTTTTTCTACGATTGTTGTTACGTTTGAGGTTATGATGAGTGCAGGAAAACGAGTGACCAATCTCTGGATGAAAAGAATAAATTTATGGCTTTACTGGGATATCTTTCGCTCAGCATTGATGCATGTTGATGAGTCTCGTGAATTAGTGGAAAGAATAGATGATGCCACTCTTTTCAAAGAGTCTTGTATTAAATATATGAATAAAAAAGAAATGGTTAAATATAGGAGTGCGGAGGATTTCTTTGAAAAGAGTAAGCGAGAGGTTGAGGGTAAGTTAATACCTTTTAGTGAACTTGAGTGGATTGATTGTGAGCGTTCGTTGTCATTTGTTGCTAATTATATCCATGCCGAATATAAGCTATATACAAATAATAATGCCCCCTCTCTTCTTGAGATCACTTTACCTGAATGGAGCCTTGATTCTGATAAGGGTGGCGTAAATTATGACGGGTTAATTCTTTTGATCGACTATCAATGTCGTGTATCAAGCTTTAACCATATCCATTCAAACTTAGAGCGTTTGAAAAATTCTTGGCTCCGTATCAAGAAAAAATTTGGCAATCCGTTCTGGTTCTCATCAACCAGACATGATGCTAAATACCAGGCAGATTATCAGTGGGTGATGTCTTACTTCGATAAGAACAAAATGATTAATGGTAATGTGGATTTTTGGTTTGAAAAAAATATGAATCTGAAAGTTCATTCAATCTTTGATCAATGGGTTGACAATAAATCCGATGCTGAAGGTGAATTGTTTATTATAAAAACAAAAAAAGCATGGGGGCAGAAAAAATTCAGAGATAGTGTTGCAAACAAAAAGGTTCTCAATACCTATATTAGCAAAGGCAGTAAGAGACAACTTGATTATCTGGTCAGTAAAAATGAAATGAAAATCAATGAATTAATTGAGATGCTGATCAATGATGCGTACGCAAAAGCTAAACTGAAAAGTTGGGAAAATTAAAAAATATTACAGATATATATCATCACTCTGAACATATCCCATTAACGGCAGAACCACGAGGTTCTGCCGTTTTTGTATACTTTTTCGGAGGAGCAGTAATGAAACAATTTGACGGTCTGCAGTCACTGCAGCAACCGCTTTCCGGCCTGCCCCAGTGGGTCTCTGAACGCATTCTGCAGCAGATAAATCAGTTAACCCAATACGAGCCTGTAATAGGCATTATGGGGAAAACCGGGACGGGAAAGAGCAGCCTGTGCAATACCCTGTTTGCTGGGGATATATCACCGGTCAGTGATGTAGCGGCATGTACTCGAAAACCACTGCAGTTTCGCCTGCAGTTCGGCAAACGCTTTATGACAATTAGGGACCTACCCAGCGTTGGAGAGTCCGAACTACGGGATGCTGAATATGCCGCACTCTACCGTGAACAACTTCCTCGGCTCGACCTGGTGCTGTGGTTGATCAAGGCCGATGACCGGGCGCTGGCGGTGGATGAACATTTTTACCGGGAGGTGATTGGTGAGGCATACCGGCATAAGGTGTTGTTTGTTATCAGTCAGTCCGACAAGGTTGAACCCACCTGCGGTGGTGAAAAGCTGTCTACAGAGCAGAAACAAAATATCAGCCGCAAAATCTGCCTGCTACATGAGTTGTTCCAGCCGGTAAACCCTGTCTGCGCAGTGTCGGTACGTTTGCAGTGGGGGCTGCGGATGATGGTTGAACGGATGATTCGTTGCCTGCCGCGGGAGGCCAGTAGTCCGGTAGCGGTACAGCTTAGTGCTCCACTTCGTACCGATGCCGTTAATAAAAAAGCCCGTGACGATTTTGGTGAAACGGTCGGCTCGGTACTGGACACAGTAAGTTCCATGCCCCTGATACCGGCCCCGGTTCGGACAGTCATCCAGTCTGTACGCGACATCGTAGTATCAGTCGCTCGTGCAGTCTGGAATTTCTTCTTCTGAAAATTAACCCTTCAAACCCGTAGTTTGCTGAGCCCTGCTGCGACTTTGCGGCGGGGCTTTTTGTATTTATTTTCCATTATGAGGAGTCTGCTTATGACCCGTCTGGCTTCGCGCTTTGGCGCAGTAAATCTTATCCGTCGTGACCGTCCGTTAACCCACGAAGAACTGTTTCTTGTGGTACCCAGCGTTTTCAGCGAGGACAAACACGAATCCCGCAGTGAACGATACACATATATACCCACCATCTCTCTGCTGGACAGTCTGCAGCGGGAGGGCTTTCAGCCGTTCTTTGCCTGTCAGACCCGCGTGCGTGATCCGGGTCGTCGTGAACATACGAAGCACATGCTGCGCCTGCGTCGGGAGGGGCAGATTACCGGTAAGCAGGTGCCGGAAATTATTCTGCTCAATTCTCACGATGGCTCCAGTTCGTATCAGATGCTACCGGGACTATTCCGTGCGGTATGCCAGAACGGGCTTGTCTGCGGTGAGTCGTTTGGCGAGGTGCGAGTGCCGCACAAAGGAGATGTCGTGAGTCAGGTGATTGAGGGGGCGTATGAAGTACTGGGTATTTTTGACCGTGTGGAAGAGAAGCGGGATGCCATGCAGTCGCTGATGCTGCCGCCACCTGCACAACAGGCTCTGGCACAGGCTGCATTGACGTACCGTTTCGGTGAGGACCACCAGCCGGTGACAGCACCTCAGATACTTTCCCCACGCCGCTGGCAGGATGAGAGCAATGATCTGTGGACCACATACCAGCGTATTCAGGAGAACCTGATTAAGGGCGGGCTCAGTGGCCGGAGTGCAAAAGGCGGGCGAACGCATACCCGCGCCGTGCGTGGTATTGACGGAGATGTGAAGCTTAACCGGGCTCTCTGGGTGATGGCTGAAGCGATGCTGAGTGGGTTTCAGTCCTGAGCTTGTTATCAGCATGTTAATAAAGGACACACCCTGTCCGTTTACCTGCATTAAATTGAGTGTTTTTTCACCGTGTTTCACGGTGTGCCGCGTCGGGCCTGCTTCCGGAGGCAGATAAAAAATAGTTCATTCCATGTCCATACCCTGTCCGCCCCCCTCTTTAGAATCATCTCATATTCAGTCAGTTAACTATTACGGAGATTTAAGATGACACAGGCAGAGCGCCGTCATGACCGGCTGGCTGTCAGGCTGTCACTGATAATCAGCCGCCTGGTTGCAGGTGAAACGCTGAACTTAGCGCGGCTGGCTGCAGAGTTTGGTGTGTCAATCCGTACCCTGCGACGGGATTTTCGCGAACGGCTGATGTACCTCGACCTTGAGTATCGACGGGGGCAATGCCGCCTGCGCAGTACCGGTGGAGGCGTACAGGGCGAGCTGGATGCGCTGACCTTTGCTCACAGGGCAGGACTGGCCGATATTTTTCCGGGGCTGGACCGGCGTCTGGCGGGCATGCTGCTCACTGCAGGAGGGATGCCGTGTCTGGTATGGCAGCCGCCACAGTCTGTGTCCCCGGTCATCTCACTGGTGTTCTACCGTCTCGTCAGTGCCATTACCGCCTGCCAGCGGGTACTACTGCTGGCCGAGGGAGAGCGCTGTGACGGGCTGGCTCCGTACCGCCTGATATCACTCGATGGCTGCTGGTACCTCACCGGTGAACTTAACGGGCATATCACCGTGCACCCTCTGGCGACCATCCATGCGGTGACAGTCCTGAACACCACTTTTACCCCGCGAAAACGTCTCAGCCAGCTAACCACACAGGCGGGCTTTATCCGGGCTCTTCCGCACTTCAGCTGTATTCGCGAAGTCCTGTCGCCTGGGCCCTCTGAGGAGGAGCAGGGCAACACACTGATTTAATTACCTCTGTTAAGAAGGAAAAACAATGACCTGGCATTACGAAAAAAATGGCATACGTCACGACAATGTGACCGAAGACGACATCACTGGCCTGATTATGCGCGGTGAACTCACCGCTGCCACGCTGGTGTGGCGACAGGGCATGACGGATTGGCAACCGGTCTCTGCCACCCCGCTGGCTTCGGCGCTGCTCCACAGCACCACACCACCAGCGCTGCCGGGGAGTCGCATTCCGGGCGGAGTGGTATGGACGCTGGCATTTGCTCCCTTCATTGGTTATGCGCTCGAGCTGTGGACGGCAGGGCTGAGCGGAATGTCTTTTGACGAGGCATATGAGGCCGTCTCGGGCGGGCAGTACTGGTTTATCACGCTGCTGCTCAATATCGCTCTGGGGTATCTCGATGAACGACGCCTGCGTAAGGCCGGAGTGGATACCACCACGTTTGGCAAACTGGCCTGGCTGGTGCCGTTCTATTTATGGCGACGGGCAAAAACTCTCGGTCAGAAACCGGCTCACTTCTGGGTATGGCTGGTGATGCTGGTCCTGACGGCGATGGCCTGAGTCCCCGCTACATGAAACTCACTCAGTGAAAGAATAGAGTAAAGAAAAAGTGTTATGTTACTGAGCGTTACAGGCATTCTGCTGTTCAATGCTGGAGTTAAGGCTCAGCCTTACAACCGGAAGTTACCTGTTGCGGACAATGATAACAACGGCAATATTTCTTGGTGCGCTTACGTACCAGCATAACCCCACTGCCCCTGTGTCAGGGGCTTTATCAGGAATCTAATAATGAAAAGAAAATTCTCCTCTGCAAGTATGAAATGGAGTTGGTTGGCACTCTCTGTAGCATTGATGGCCCCGGCAGCAGTCCAGGCAACTGTCAAAACGGCGGTAAAGGCCAAGAGCTGTCAGCCAGAAAACAATACCTGCCCATATCCTTTTGATCTGTACAAAACTGACCCAGAGTATAAAAAGTCGTTTGATGAGACCATGAATCAGAATGGTTTACCGACGATGCTCGACGAGATGAATGGTCCAGCGGGTCCGATGGAGCCAGTAAAAATTGACGGTAAAGTCTACCTGAAAGGTTTTATGTGTGAAGACGGTAACTGTGGTAACCACAATCTGACATTCTTGTACCAGCCTGACCTCCATAACTTGGTGGGCTTCTACAGTAACGGTAAAGATGGGCAGTGGGTTAACACCCCAAGTGATGGTGAGCTGAAAGTATTACGTGCATTAGCCAATGGGACTGCGGAACCAACACACACGCCAACCACCATTACCACGTCCAATGATGCACCACCTGCGAATACCATCTGGGAATTTACCGGGGGTAACGGTGACACTCTGTGGAGCATGTGCGGCGGTAAACAGAACAGTTGTGTGATTGTTGGTAATACCAAACACGTGGTCGCCGTGTTAAATCACAAATCTGCCAGTGGGTGTGCATTAGGTGATTTTTACATCATTGACAGGGATGACCGTTCCTGGCAACAGCGAGATACTGGAACCTGTAGCCCAAATGCCTGGGTGCGCAAAGGATCCATTAAAGGCGGTCAATACTTGTCTGTTGACATCGGCATCGGCAACGAAACGGTCATACAATATCCGATCGGGTACTGGTCAGATGTGAAAGAGTTCACTGGCCCAAACCGACCATCCTGGGAAAAAGCAAAACAGGCAGCTAAACAGTAGTATGATCGTTACAACACAAAATATAGTCTATTTCCCTTCCTCTCTTTCTGTCTCCTGTCCCCTGTCGCCTCTGCGTCAGGGGCTTTGTCTTTAAATATTATAAAAATGCCTGAACTTCAATTACTGCTGCCGGGACCTTTCGCCCGATAGCAGGCCGAAGCTGTTACCCGCCGATATCACAACATCGCCATTGAAGACGACCAGGGCAGTCACTTCCGTCTGGTGGTTCGTGCCCCTGCGGGTCGAATGGTCTGGCGGGCGTGGAGTTTTGAACCTGATGCTGGCGAAGGACTTAATCGATATATCCGTCAGTATGGCATTCTCAGTGCATCCTCCTGACCACACCCATTCATCATCCCTGCATGTCCTTTATTTCCCATACGCCAGCAATCGTCGCTGGCGTTTTTATTGACGGAGAATATCCATGATGACACTAACTCAACGCGAATTGATGCCCGCTAATAAACCTCAATTTGACCTTACTGCAACGCCAGTACCCGACGAACAGCGTCTCGATTTCTGGCCACTATACTTTGGGGCTATCCCGCAGTGGATAACGCTGGAACCGCGTATTTTCGCCTGGATGGACCGCCTCTGTGATGAGTATAGCGGTGGTATCTGGTCATTTTACAAGCTCAGCAATGGTGGAGCGTTTATGGCCCCTGATGCTGACAGTGACGATAAATGGCATCTTTTCAACGGCATGAACTGCAATGGTGCGGAAATGAGCGCGGAAGCCGCAGGCATTGCTGTCTGCCTGATCGAATACAGCCATCACGCCTGTCGCACCGAATGCGATGCCATGACGGAGCACTATTACCGTCTGCGCGACTATTCCCTTAACCACCCCGAATCCCGCGCAATTCTCGCCATCATTGATTAAGGAATTTTTCCATGGAGAAACAACTAGCCCTGTTTACGCCGGAACTGCCGTTACAGGCACTGCGCACCATCAAACGCGCCCTGAGTCTGCTTGACCACCATCTGCGCGAACCGGGTGTGGCATTCACCTCCACACAGGCCGCTCGCGACTGGCTCAGGCTCAAGATGGGAACCCTTGAGCGTGAAGAATTTGTCGTGCTGTACCTCAATAACCAGAACCAGCTGCTTGCCCACGAAACACTGTTCACCGGCACCCTCAATCACACTGAAGTTCATCCCCGGGAAGTGGTGAAACGCGCCCTGTACTTTAACGCGGCAGCAGTGATATTTGCCCATAACCACCCTTCCGGGGAGGTTGCACCAAGTCAGGCAGACAAGGCTATTACCCAGCGACTGGTGCAGGCGCTGATGCTGGTGGAAGTTCGAGTGCCTGACCACCTGATTGTAGGTGGCAGACAGATTTTCTCTTTTGCCGAACATGGCCTTCTTTAAACAGGAATAAAATTATGAATAAAGACGTTACACAAACCTGGGGTCTTAAACGAGATATCACACCGTGTTTCGGAGCCCGACTGGTGCAGGAAGGTCATCGCCTGCATTTTCTGGCTGACCGGGCAGGATTCACCGGCTCATTCAGTGAGGTGCAGACCCTACAACTGGATGAAGCCTTCCCGCATTTTGTCGCACACCTAGAGCTGATGCTGCTCTCAGGTGAGCTGAATCCCCGGTACGCGCACTGCGTTACGCTGTACCGTAACGAGCTGACTTGTGAAGCAGATACGCTGGGAAGTCATGGGTATGTGTATATCGCCATTTATCCCTCAAATCAGGTTAAAGACTAACCTTCAGCATCATCTCAGTTTTGTAAGCCTTCAAATCTTCCGTTCCTTTATTTAAGAGACTCAACACATGCAAATCTCAACTGTATCGGCCACGGTGCCGGTTTCGTCACGCCTGTCGCCCGTGCAGGTCTGGCAGCAACTTTTAACGTATCTGCTGGAACACCATTACGGCCTGACGCTTAACGATACGCCATTTCATGACGACGCGGCCATTCAGGAGCATATCGAAGCGGGAATAACGCTTGCTGATGCAGTGAATTTTCTGGTGGAACGCTATGAGCTGGTACGCACTGACCGCAAAGGGTTTACGTGGCAGGAGCAGACACCATTTCTGACCGCTACCGATATTCTCAGAGCAAGGCGAGCTACCGGATTAATGAATACTTAAATTCTTCGAGTCTCATTCCTGATTTTTACCTCTGTACTTTCCACCCTTTTTATTCATCGCATAATGCGCTTGCCATTACCGGTTGGCGTGCTTGCATTTAGCGACGGTTCCTCTCTTCACTACTGGAGTGAGACATTTAATTAAGACAATGAAATCAATAAAGAAGGGAGGGCTCACTTTTTATAGGATTAATATCCCATAAAATTTGCGTTCAAGGGCAACCTCTAATTGGAAAAAAAATTACTAATGGGAGAATTACGATATGACTAGATGCACAGCACCAGTGCGCGGACATACCTCAGCGGCAGCGGCTGCAGCATGTCCTGCATGTCGTTATCGCAGTAGAAGTTATGGTTCTTACGGTCCCTCCTACTCTTCGTCGGGCAGTAGTGGGGGAAATAGTGGCGGCGGTGCCAGTTCCAGCAGCCCAAGACCCCGCTGGTCGAAATCAAGTTCATCCGTGTCGTATACATCAGCCCAAGTGCAGTCACTCACGCCAATCCGACAAACTATTGAAACACGTGCAGTGGAGCAACCAGATCTCCGTGATGTCTTCCTTTGCCACGCGTGGGATGACCGACAGGGCGTAGCCAAAGAGCTGCACGATTTACTCGTGGCTGCTGGTGTCAAAGTCTGGTTCAGCGAGAAGGACCTCGGTCTTGGAGTTCCTATGATGCGGGCTATCGACAAGGGATTAGCAAATTCGAGAATCGGGTTGGTATTGGTGACGCCAGCGTTATTGAGCCGTCTCCCCAAGGAGGGTGTTGCTGACAAGGAGCTTTCGGCACTTCTGGCGGGTAATCAACTAGTTCCAATTGTACATAACACAACGTATCAAGCTCTCCGCAATATCAGCCCCTTGCTTGCATCACGAAGCGGCTTGGATACAGGAGAAGATTCAATGAAAGTTGTCGCGACTAAAATCGCGGAGTTGGTAAGTCTTTAGCGCAGTGGCTAACACAGTTTCTTAATTCAGTTAGTGTTGTTTGTAAAAATTCGATCTAACCCTTTGGTGATTCTGGCCTGTCGTTGGCAGGCCAGACACCTTCATCGTTAATAGCCCGTAGCTGTGACTGCGAACCGTATAGAGCTGTGAGTCAAACGTTGCCGATTTAATTGTAAGCCTCAGAGACGAAACGTTGATGATGAAAAAAGGGAGTGATGAAATTTAAAATCTTTGGAATTAGAAATAGAACACTTCAGTTTGATAAACTTTGTGTCTTGGTATCTTTGGTAGAAAGGAGCAATGATGACTAAGGTAAGCTATAGACGTTATACGGATCTTCCGGCACTAATACATATTTTGACAAACAGAACTCTGACTCTTCTCGATCCTTCTTTTTGGGACGATAAGAATGACTCTTACTTTCTTGCGACTTATAAGGAGAAGAAGGAATTACAGTCAGTGCTTGCCTTATGCTTCACAAAGGAATCAGAGACATACCATCATTGGCGGGTGTTTTCATCTGGAGCATCTGGAGCATGTATTAACTTCAATCCTGAACAACTAGAAACAGCTTTCGCTAGGGCCAAAGGAGTTAAATTTAAAGAGGTAAACTACCTCGCATTGAAAGAACTACGTGAAAATCGCCCAACAATCGCTCAATTACCATTTGTTAAACGAATACCTTATAAGCATGAGAAAGAGTTCAGAGCATTATGGGAGTCAGAGTCCGATAAAGTAGGTTTCCTAGATGTTCCTATTGATATTGCTTCAATTACAAGAATAACCCTTAGCCCGTGGATGCATCCTAGCTTGAGGGAGGATGTTGTGAAACTTCTAAAAATGATAGATGGATGTAAGAGCATCCCTATTGTGAGATCAACGTTGACTGAAAATGCGAGATGGAAATCATATGGAGCAAGCGCGAGGTAAGAATCGAATAACCATATGTTTTGGTGTATGACATAACGAACCAATATTGTTTTTGAAGTGCCAATGTCCGCTTCATGCTTTGAGACATATATGGTTTTCATACAGGCGGATTAGTTAAGAGGCATTCGATAAGACAGATTACTTTACGATTCCTGTGACTCTTTTGACATTTGATAATCATATCTGTGCGCCCCTAGAAAATTATTAGCAGGTCGATATCGAGACCAAGCCTTTGGTGCCTCTGAAGAAAACGTTCTTACCTGCTTTGTTCTTGTCTTGACCACTATATTGGTGTTGTACTTATGTTATTTTGTACCTACTCGCGGTGTCTGATTTTTGTACGGATTTCTGTTTGTGGGTACAAGTGCGGGTACAAGTTCTAAGTGATAAAAATAAATAACATTGATATCAGTAAGTTGCCTGTCATGTGCGAGTCCGGCCTTCGCACCATTAGTATGAAAATTAAGTCACCCACGGGTGGCTTTTTTTATGGATAAAATTCAGCCAATCTTGCCTTCCTTTGCCCTTTTCACCCCTTTCGCGCCAATTAAACTGATGCATTAACTACCACCCTCAGGGAGAAATCATCATGGCACTGGTACCCGCAATTGCTGAGCTTGTTAGCGACTTCATCGCTGCTGGCCGACCTTCGTCCCGCAATCAGATAATGCTCATGGGTGACAGCGCAGGCGAACATCTGGCCCTTATCACCGCTCTGCGTTTAAGAAATGCCGGGCAGTGGTTGCCGCAACAACTTGTTCTGATATATCCGATGATTGACGCGACCGCTGCATCTGACAGCCATAAGCGCAATGGTGAGGATTACGTGCTGAACAGCGACACTTTACTCAGCGGTTTTGAAGCTTATTTTCCGAAAACTGACTTCATGCACCCTGAAGCCAGCCCTCTGTGGCGCGATGACTTTGCCGGATTACCGCCGGTTCATATCATCACGGCGGAATACGATCCGTTATGTGACGAAGGCGAGGCGGTGTTCTCCCGGCTGACAGAACAGAGTATTGAGTGTACTGCGCAGCGCTATAAGGGTGTCATCCACGGATTTTTCCAGCTCGGTGGGATCTGCAAGATAGCGCGCGTGGTCATGCGGGATATTGCAACAATACTCAGTTCATCGGATATGCCGTAATTTTTTTCATGCGCATCAGGCCGCTGTTGGCCTGTTCGCATAATTCAAAGAGTACAGGGATCAGATGCGCTGACGCTTTCAGATAGCCGCTGACTTGTGCGATCCCTTCCGGGGGTAATATCTCGCAGTTCTCCAGTCCTTCACTCAAACACAAAAGCCCCTGGCATAGTCCGCTGGCGGACTCCGATGCCAGCGCGCTGAGGTCATAAAGCTGTGATTCCCCGAAGTGGCTGAGATCCAATCCCTCAATCAGTGAACGAAAAACGGTTATCGAATTTGCTGTGAATGCCGTGCTGTTTTCAGTGTTAGTCATGAAGATCATTCCATTGTCAGTGAGTCGAGGCCCCCTTTACTGGCGGGGTGATTGCCGCTGCCAGAGAACTCTATGCCTGTTTTTGCAGTAATGAAATAACCTGTGTTTATTTGGGTCTTCCCCGATCATGGTGGGAGACTCAGAACGCCATGTTCAGCTTCCCGTAGTGGAACATTACGCCCAGCTTGAACCGTTCTTTATTCCTGAAGCCCCGTGACTTGATCCTCAGCAACCGTATTTTACTGTTCAGAGACTCCGCATTGCCGTTCGATACCCGGTTTTTCATTGCATTCAGGATGCCGTAAAGGCGCTTTGCCACCATGCGGGCAACGCTGGCCATGAGCGGTATACCTGTGTCTTTGGCCATCGCCATCCATTCCTGCCACAGCTTACGACTATGATCGTCATAGCGGCGGTGCCACAGATCGCGGGCAAGCTCTTTCATTACCCAGCACTGGCTCGTTTGGGGCAACACCAGGCGGGCTGCTTCTAACCTATCAGCGCGGTGGCCGAGACGGTTTTGTTTGCTGTAAAACCATAGGTAGCGTGACCGGTGGGCGCCTTTCCTGTCAGACGATGGGATGTGTTTCATCTCTGCCTGGCGGGTTTTATCAACGACGGCGCACAACATTTTTGCCACATGGAAGTGATCGAAGGCGATTTTATCTACAGCGTTGGGGAGATGGATGCGGGCTGCACTGATATAGGCCATGTTCATGTCCATCGACAGCGTTTTTATATCATCAAGCTGATGATCTCTCAGACTACGCAGATAACTCGCAAGACTCTCTACACCGCGATCATCGGTCAGTTGCAAAGCACGTCCCTGCCTGTCAGAGATAACGGTGACATACTGGTGTCCCTTTTTAAAGCCGACTTCATCCACGCAGAGGTGACGGGCCGATAAAGGCTGTTTTATCCGGGCTAAGCCTCGTTTGACTGCGCGCATCATGATGCCGTCCACAGCATTCCAACTGAGTTTAAGCTGTTTTCTGACAGCATCCACGGTGCTGACTTTCAGCCATGACAGAACAAAGGCTTCGAACAGCAAAGTGTAGCGGCTGCCTGGCCCTGCCCAGGGAACCGGCAATGTCTGGCAACCGTGCTCGGGACAGTCGACGCGGGGGACATCAGCCTCAACCAGCGTGGTGAACTGACAGGTATCGAGGTGACGCCATTTACGACGCCGGTGATCATGTATGGGGCAGGATTTACCGCAGGTTGGACAGGTCAGTTGTGTGTGCTCAACAATGCCGACAATGACCGTCACTGAACCAGATTTTTCATCAAGAGAAAGCGATTGAACTTGCCACGGTGCGGACAGGTTAAGGATATGGGCATAGAGGGATTTTTCATCCATGAAACTGCTCCAGGTTGATTAGATACTCAGAAGATTTACACATTCTTCTGGCACCCAACCAGACTCTCCTGAGTGTTTGAGCGCCCAGTACCAGCCATTAAGAGACTTGATAACAGTAATTTCCTCGTTGAAGCTGACTGATAATTCATGGGCCGTGTAATCTTCAAGACAGGTGACTTCATTAGAGCTGAGTGGAGAAAATATTTGTTGGGGAGCCCATCCTGCTTTCCCTGAGGGGAGTGTTATCCATATCCATCCCGGATATTCAAGATCACAATGGCTGATAACGGCAATATCATTCTTCGTTAACGAAATGGGGTCAGGAAAAGCAGAAGTGTAATTTCTGATAACAACAGCAGCATTATTCAAGTGGGATCTCCCATTGTTCGGTGAACAACCAAAATCCTACAACAGCCACCACAACAGGGGAAGACCCGTTTATTTACAGTGGTTTGTTGTCAGAACTGGAAGGCAGCTCGCAAATCTCTGTATGGGGATCGGAGGTATTGTCCGTCAGAATAGAATGTGGGAGATAATGAAATAAATTGGCTAATTAATAGCAGTATTTGCCATATATTATTCTGACTATTTTTAATTAACTCAAATTATTTATAATAATATTCCGTGTCTGTCACGTAATGTAATAGTCACGCTGGTGTGGTTTACTTATTGATGCTATTTTACGATGCAATTGTTATAAAACATTTCAATTCTGATCTCTGGGGAGTTTACCATTGCTTATAATTTTGTCATGTTGTTTTGTATTTAATCGATAAGATACAAAATATTTCCACTGGTTACATATAAAAATATTGTTGCCTGCAAATTGACCCATATATATAATTTCCTTATAAGGAACTTTCTGAATTTTCACTTTGTCCCTCGTCAGACCTATGTTAATTATTTATACGCGGCGCAAGACCGCACACACATCACATAAATAATAAAGACAGGGTAATAATGAGAAATTTAAAAACGTCAATATTCATTGGCGGCGTCGTGCTGTCGGCGTTATCGGCCAGCGCGCAAGCCGAGATTACTGTTTTAGATAAAAATCCTCAGAGTAATGCTTTGCTGGCACCATTAAGTTTGCAGGTTGGGGGGAGTATCCGCCCGGAGTGGATTTTTAATAATGGCCCCGAGCCAGGTTATTATAAAAATGGTCACGATGGCGGCACTCGTTTCCGCTTCCGTGGTGATTATAAACTGACGCAAGACACCTCCGTCATTGCCTACTACGAGCTGGGTGTAGATATGGCACACCTGCTGGGGATGGATGGCCACTACGAAGAGGGTTCCCGCCGCGATACTCAGCGTCAGTTATATGCAGGCTTTAAAGATGACCGCTACGGGACATTAACTTACGGCCACCAGTACGGTATTTATTATTCTGTCGTCGGGATTAAAAGCGATGTATGGGATAACGATGGTCATGCTGGCGGTACAGGTATCGGTATTAATGGCAATTACGATGGCGCAAATAAGCCCAAAAACAGCATCAAATATACCAATGACTTTGGTCCTGTGACGTTATACGCCAACTACCTGTTGCCGGAAGATGAAATTCAGGCTGGCGAGGATCAACACTATCGCCGTAATAATGGTGGCGGTTTAGGTTTCGATTATAAACTCACCAAAGATTTAGTCTGGAGTGCGGCGTACAGCCTGACGGACGCCACGGTGAAAGATAATCAATATAACGAAAAAGATTATCATCAGCAGTTGTCTGGCACGGCGTTAACCTGGCAGCCGAATAACTGGTACATCGTCGGTACCGGCAGTTATTACAAAGATTTTGTACCGAGCACCCGTGAAAATCCTGTCGATCATTACTTCGCAGGCAGCGGCTATGGTGTGGAAGGCTTCGTCGGTTATACCTTTAATATCGATAAGCCGTTCCTGAAATCTATTCAGCCTTACGTAGCAGCGGATTCCCTGCAATTGAAAGGCGGCGAAGAATATCACGCGAACCACGTTTATCTGGGCGCTGGTACTACCATCGGTTACGGCTTGTCTGTTTATGTGGAACGCACACTGGCGCATTCTACCGACAACGAACCGGACCAGACCTGGGTCACCGTCTTCTACGATTTCTAATTCACATGCCTTGTGGATCCCAAAGCCAGCGCCTTTGCGCTGGCTTTTTTACGGCGGTAAATCCGCTTAATGCGCCAGCGTTTCCACCATTTCAATAACCACCACATCATCATCGCTGAACGGCATTTCCAGCGTCTGGTAAAGCACTTCCAGCCTTTCACAGAGAATATAACCGAGCAGGTCTTTCGCCTGCGGATTATCCAGCGACACAATGGCATAAGACAACGCACGACAATGATCGACGATCTCTTCCAGTTCCAGCGGGGTATTGTCGTAAAGGTTAGGCATGTTAAGTACTCCAGAAAATAGTGGGTTTGCTACCACTGGAGACGCTAATCTCGTGGTGGTAGCTCAAACAGCGTTAGCGTTACCGGTTTTCTGGAGCCGGTGCTTCGTGAGAAGCCACTGTCTGAGCCACAATAATTTGGGTGAGTGCAGACCGTACCATATTTACTCTATTTTCATAGAGTTGATGGCACCAAACTGGGACAGAACGCTAATTCTGACTGCGGTTTTTCCGCAGCGAAGAGAGTGTAATACGCGGGAATTTGTACAGTAAGAAGAATTTTTAGGCAGTTTTACGTTTTGCGAGATGTCTTGGAAAAGTAATGAAATTGAACGTGTAAATGCATTATTTATTAACCCTCTTGCCGAAAAGAATGGTCAAACTATTCAGAAATTAAATGTATGAGTTGTAAGCGATCAAGAACACATTATACTTCCAACCTATTGATTCACTTAACAGGTATCAGTAGATGACAGACAAGGAAATGTGCGTTGTGCTAACGGAGAATGATGTTTCCCCGTGGGACGATGAAACTGGCAAGCTATATCATTTTCCAAAACAATATCAAAAGTCAGTAAGTCCTGGGATGCGATTTGTTTATTACAAAGGGAAATTAAAGTCTGAGAATAAGCAGTATTCCTCCCAACGTTTATCCGACGCTCCGCATTACTTCGGTGTTGGTAGGATAAGCAGGATAGAGCCTGATGATGCAGGTAATCTCAATGCAATCCTGACTGACTTTCAACGATTTGATCAAGCGGTTCTTGCTAGAAATGGTGATGATTATTATGAAAAAATCCCTGAAAGTAAGAAATCCAATTACTGGCGTTCTAGCGTCCGTCCCATTTCATCAGAAGTCTTTGCTGACATTGCTGTAGCCGCTGCGCTAACTGAACCACGTCACGTCATCAGTGATATAAAAAATGAAGTTGTGCATACGGAAAATGAAGCTGACGAAGAATCTCTGGTTTCATATGTGGAAGGGAAGAAGTCTTCTAAATATGTCACCACTTATGAAAGAGATCAGAAGCTTAAGAAGCTCGCTAAAATCATTCATGGCACAACTTGCTATGCCTGTGGTTTTAACTTTGGTGACTTCTACGGAGAATATGCGAAAGACTTCATTCATATTCATCACGTTGTTCCGGTGTCTGAATTTGGGGGAGCGAAAAATGTCGACCCTAATATTGATCTCGTTCCCGTTTGCGCTAACTGCCACGGGGTTATTCATCGCAAAAAAGACCGTACTCTCTCGATTGATGAGTTGAAAGATATGATCGCTGCGAGTAAAAAAACGCCCTAACTAGGGCGTTTAACGTTTAGCAAATCCCCCCTAAAAAATCCTTCCCATCTCCAGTTGTCCCATCAGTAACGCGTTATCACTGTAATCCACCGGTACGGCGACGACGGCGGGGCCTTGTACGTCCATGGCTGCGCGCAGGGTGGCTTCCAGCGTTTCGGCGGAGGTGACGGCAAATCCTTTGGCGCCGAAAGCGTCGGCGTAGGCTTTGAAATCTATCGGGCCGAACTGGATGCCGGAGGTGCGCTGGTATTTTTTTTCTTCCTGAATTGCCACCATGTTGTACGCCTGGTCGACCCAGATGATGTGCAGCAGATTGACGCCTAAACGCACGGCGGTTTCCAGTTCCATGCTTGATTGCATAAAGCCGCCATCGCCGGATACGGAAACCACTTTGCGGCCGGGATCGACCAGCGCAGCGCCGATTGCCCACGGTAGCGCGACGCCCATGGTTTGCTGGCCGTTGGAAATCAGCACCTGACGGGCGCGGAAGCTGTAAAGATATCGGGCGATCCAGATGTGAAAACTGCCCATATCGACGCACAGGGTGACATCGCTGTTGACGATGTCCTGCATCGCGCGCACCAGACGCAGCGGGTGGATCGCAAACTGGTTCAGGCTGCGGCCCTTCTGATCCAGCAGTTCACGTTGCTGGCGGCGATCTTCGAGGATCGCGATGGCAGAGGCGCTCAGATCGATGCGCTGCGGGATCTGTTCGGTCAGCAAATCCAGCGTGTCGGCAATGTCGCCGACCAGTTCGACATCCGGCAGATAGTCGCTGTCGGTCTCGGCGGGCATCACGTCGATATGCACCAGTTCGGCGTTGCCGTTACTCCATTGCGCCGGTTCATACTCGACCGGACTGAAACCGATAGTGATGACCAGATCGGCATTACGTAGCAGGCGGTCACCGGCCTGATTGTTGAACAAACCGACACGACCGGCGAAACGGTGGAAAGAGGCCTGATCGATAACGCCTGCCGCCTGATAAGTGCTGGTGACCGGCAGATCACTTTTGTGCAGCAGATGGCGGATGGCTTCGGCACTACGCGGCTGACTGGCCATCAGGCCCAGCAGTAACACCGGATTTTTGGCCTCTTTCAGTAAATGCGAGACCTGCAATATCGCATCGTGCAGCGCGCTGCCCAGTACCGGCGGCTGCGAGGTCAGGAGTTTACCGCTTGCCGGTTCGTTGATGATATCCATTGGCAGGCTGATAAAGGCTGCGCCCGGACGTCCGAACTCGGCGGCGCGAAAACCGTTCGCCAGCACTTCGGCCAGTGCGGAAGGCGAGGTGACTTCGGCGGAATACTTGGTGACCGGGCGGAACATCGCCACGGTATCCATGGTCTGATGGACCTGTTTGACATGGTCGGCGCGTTTTACCGCCCCGCCAAGCGCGACCAGCGGATCGCCTTCAGATGTTGCGGTGGCGACGCCGGTGATGAGGTTCGAGCAGCCGGGGCCGGAAGTGACCAGCGCGACGCCCGCTTTACCGGTCAGGCGGCCGACGGCACCGGCCATAAAGGCGGCGTTGGCTTCGTGGCGTACCGGAATGGTTTTAATGTGGGAATCGACCAGTGAATCAAATACGCGGTCGATTTTTGCGCCGGGAATGCCGAAAACATGTTTTACGCCCTGAGCTTCGAGCTGCGCGACGACCAGATCCGCACCGCATTTCCAGTTGGTTTTACTGTCTGAATTTTTCATGACGTTATTCCTTTTGCTGGCGGCTGTTAACTCTCAACGGACTGAATCGCATCATTTAAATCATCAGGACATAAATTAGCGTGCAGGAAATCGCTGTCCTGCGGGAAGTCGATCAGTAACTTCTCCACCGTGCCGAAGGTCAGCACGCCGCGCTCCACCTGATAATCCAGCACATGACCGCCGCTGCTTCGCGCCTGGTTAATGAAATGTTCGTGATATCCCGCTACGTTGATGCCCTGGATATAGGCCGGAGTCAGAAATCCGATCAGCACGCCCTGGCTGTGTTCGATATGAAACGTCGGCTGGGCTTCGATGGCTTCCAGCATCGGCTTATACGGGCGGTGCTGTTCCGGCACGGTGCGGGTTTCGACACGGCTGAACTCGCCATCAATGCGCAGGGCGCAGAAGGTGTTCTGACTGGCGACGGCGTTGTCGATCACCTTGTGGATTTGCCCGCGGGTATGCGGACGGTCAATGACGTATTCATTCGTCGGGTTAAAGAATGTCATGACGGCAAACGGCGTTTTTTGTTCGGGAAGGGCGCGCCGGGCGCTGCCGTCACCGCGCAGCTGGAAGATGTTGCTGTTAAACGCGATCAGTTCCCCGTCCAGATGATTGAAGGTGCCGAGACCAAAATCGCCGTGTTTTAGCAATTCCGCCATCGTGGTGTCGCCTTCATACACGCCGCTCAGCAGGGCGCTCATCAACGAGGACTGATACAAAACACGGTCAGGGTGCTGATGTTTAAAAGCCGTCGCCGTGCGGGCAATGTCCGCGACGCAGGAACAGGATCCGGAATGGGTTTTCATGCAGGGGTCTCCGTCGAATAATTAACTTTGCTAACGAAAAGGTTGACCCCATTCAGCGCACAGTTCCAATATGAGGAGGTGTTCACTTTGAGACGTTTTTGATATGGAACTTCGTCACCTGCGCTATTTTGTCGCGGTTGCAGAAACGGGCCACTTCACCCGTGCTGCCGAACAACTGGGGATCTCCCAGCCTCCTCTGAGCCAGCAAATCCAGCGGCTCGAACATGAAATCGGTACGCCTTTGCTTAAACGTCTGACCCGTGGCGTCGAGCTGACCGAAGCCGGAAAAGTGCTGTACGACGACGCGCGAACTATCATCAAACTGACCGATGCCACCCTTGAGCGCACCCGCGCTGTGGCACGCGGACTGAACGGTACGTTGCGTATTGGCTTTGCCACGTCGACGGCGTTTAATCCGCAGGTTTTTGCGCTGTTGCATCGTTTTCGGGATAAATATCCAGGCATGACTCTTGAGCCGCAGGAAAAGGATATGGCGGGGCTGATGACGGTGATGAGCGAGGGTGCGCTGGATGCGGCATTTATCCGTCTGCCGTGTGAGCGTAGTAAAGAGTTTAGTTATAAGGTGCTGGATATCGAGGAAATGAGGGTGGCGCTGCCCAAAAGCCATCCCCTCAGTCAGGGAAAAGAAGTCCGGCTGGCGGCGATGCGCCACGAGACGCTGATCACCTTTCCCCGCGATTTATCGCCGGGGCTTTATGATGCCGTGACGCAGGCCTGCGAAGAAGCGGGCTTTACGCCGCGCTACGGACAGCAATGTCCGCAAATTACTTCGGCGCTGAGTATGGTGGCGACAGGATTTGGTTACGCGCTGGTGCCGGCGTCGCTGAGTAAGATTGATGAAACCAATGTGCGGTGTCTGCCCCTGGCAGGGCAGACATTAACGACGCAAATCGCGCTGGCCTGGCGCAGAACAGATAACTGCAAGGCCGCGCTGCATCTGGTGGGATTGTTGTCGGTTAAACCACAATAATCACAGACACGCGGCGGTTCTGCGCGCGTCCTGCCTGGGTTTTATTGCTGGCAACTGGCTGGCTCTGGCCTAATCCACGGGTATGGATATTGGCGCGTGGCATACCAGCATCGGCAAAGGCGGCGGCAACGGTATTCGCACGGCGCAGCGAAAGATCGTTGTTGTAGCTGGCGTCGCCGTAATTATCAGTATGGCCGTCGAGATTGACCTTATTCAGACCAACGTGCAGAAGTTCGCCCGCCAGTTTTTCCACTGACTGCTTACTTTCGGCGGAAAGCGTGTCCTGATTATTCCCAAACAGAACTTTGGCATCCAGCCCCAGTTCCCAGCCCGCCTCGGTCTGTGAGAAGCCATTTTTTTGCAGCACGGCGATTTGTTCCGGTGTTAATCCCGCAGGTTTGCTCTGACAGGCGGCCAGCAACAGAATGCAAAGTCCCATCGCGGCGAACTGATACCAGGTTTTAAAAGTAGTGCAGGTCTTCATTGTCATTAATTCCTTTTAGTTTTTCATTGCAGCGGAAAGTGGCATTCCTGTAGAAACATGCCAGCAACTGCCAGAGATTTTTTTCGAGCGATACATGGCCTCATCGGCCTTTTCCAGAATTTCTTTTGCACTGTTTGCCTGTGAGGGCGAAAGCGCAATGCCAATACTGAGTGACACATCCAGCGTTTTGTTGTTAAGCAAAATGACCGGCGTTTTCATGATATCGACAATCCGTTCAGCGAACGCCACCGCTTCGGCGGTAGAAATCATCGGCTCAAGCAGAATGGCAAACTCATCGCCGCCCAGACGGGCCAGCACATCACCTTTGCGCAGCGTTTTCGCCAGCCGTTCACCAATCACCATCAGCACCCGGTCGCCGGCAGCGTGTCCGAGCGAATCATTGATTTCCTTAAAATTATCAATATCGATAAACAGCAACGCCAGCGAAAGCGGCGGGCGCATCGGATTGAAACATTGATTAAGGGTATCAATGAAAAACGCGCGATTATGCAGACCGGTCAGACCGTCGTGCAATGCTTTTTTCGTCAATGAGACGTTTTCATTCCTCATGTGGTTCTCCCAGGCTTCAAGCTCCGTCAGCAGGCTGTTGAAGTCCTGGCTCAGTGTGTGCAGCTCGGCAATCGGCGCGGAAGGAACGCGCAGATTAAACGAGCGGTTAGCACTGACCTCATGGGTGACATGCGTAATGTGGCCGAGAGCATCGACAATGCCTTTTTGCATCCGGCGGGAAAAATACAGCGCAACCAGCGCGGTCAGCACCAGACACCCAAGCAGGCTGAGAATCGTTTCCAGCAGAAAAACAATCAGGCTACTGCCGTTGCCCGCCAGCCAGACGGTACCGATGACTGAGCCAGAATGCACCACCGGTATCGTGACGGGTTCCGGAAACGCCACATGACCGACTATCTGGCCAAGTTTGTCCCAGTTGCTGTTGACCGGCCGCTGCCACTCGGTGAAGGTCGCCCCCGCCGGAGTCAGAATTTTTGCCTGCGCGAAATCGCCGCGTCGGGCGATAAATTCCAGCGAGTCATGTGCTGCCGCCGGGTCATTAAAGACCAGCGCGGCTTCAGTGGTGTAGCCGATGGCGCGCGCGGTCAGTTGCAGATTGCTTTCCGCGTGTGAGCGCAGGGCGATTAACGCCAGCAACGTCAGCAGAAAACCGGCGAGTCCGATCGCCGTCAAAATCACAATCACATGAATTCGGTTCAGTGCAGCGCTCAGCGTCAGGCGCTGGCCCGACTGTTCAACGTCAGGAACAGGAATTTTATTATCCATGGTCACTCCTTTTCCCTGGCAAGTTGTAATACGGCGGGATTAACCCGCACGCCGCTGCGGGACAGCGTGTCCAGATTCAGTTTGAATCCGGTATGAAATGGTGTCATCACCAGACAAAATGCGTTCAGTAATGCACAGGCATCATCCTGCTCACCGATAGTTAAAATGGCATGACCTTCCAGACGCTGATGTAAATCCGCCTGCTGCTCCGCTGTCGTGCTGCCGGAATAAATGGCGTCGCACTCTGAGATGAGCAGCGGGCTGTCGAAGGGAAGCGTCATGACTTTGAGCGGTCTTCCGGTGAATGCGCTGCCATCGGGGGTCAGTTGCGCGGCATATTTCACGGGCGGGATGATGCAAAGTGTTAATACGGAAGAAGGCGTGGCGCCCGGCCAGCGTGAGTAACTCAGAATGCCGTTCACGGTCTGCGCGACCGCCGCATCCGCCTGCGGATCGCTGTCCTGAGCAACACCCGATGTCAGCGGAGCGACCAGCAGCATCATCAGCAGGGCAACACCATACGCAGCCTTAACAAAACGGCGCAGGGATGTACTTACTGACGGGCAAAAAGTTGATCGGGCTTTTCCCATTGAGTCGCTCTGTGTTGCTTCTGGTTGAAATTATTACAGTGGCGTAAGAATAACTTTATCGGCAATAGTTCTGAAAGTGTAAGTGGAAAAATTTTCGTTCTGCAATGTGGCTCTCTTTGTGCCGTATTTTTTACACAAGGAAGAAAAACGGCACATTATGAAGGAATGCTAAAGTATTTCATTTCTTATGTGATTAATAATTGAGCGATCAGGCAAGGGAATTGAGTCTATAAATAAAACATCTTGGTGGTATTTCAACCGTTATTTAAATAATAGTCACGGGTATAACAAAATATCACAAAAAATAAATGTTACCGTAATCACTATTTGATGAATTTAAATTAGAGAAAATGTTAATAGTTTGGAATTTAAAGGAATATCAGACCGCGTTTTAGGGATATTCGTGACCATGATCTCAAAGCCACGCTGTTACCCAGATTTTTATGCTGCCAATAGGTATCATGCCCGCATTAATGGTATGTTTTATCCGTCAGGGTGGTTTTTTTGATGACGGGTGCAGTAATAAAACATCAACCATTCCTGGGGAAACGGAATTATTTTTATAATTAGGTACTGAGGAATCATGGATAATACAACAATCGGGACACTGTCTAAAAAATCGGTAAGCTCCTGGCGCAAAACAGACACCATGTGGATGTTAGGTTTATATGGAACGGCAATTGGCGCAGGTGTTCTTTTTCTTCCTATTAATGCTGGCATCGGTGGTTTAATTCCATTAATCATCATGGCGATCCTCGCGTTTCCAATGACATTCTTCGCTCACCGCGGATTAACCCGGTTTGTATTATCCGGAAAGAATGCCGGTGAAGATATTACGGAAGTCGTGGAAGAGCATTTTGGTATTTCAGCTGGTAAATTAATTACGCTGCTTTATTTTTTCGCCATCTATCCTATTCTGTTGGTTTACAGCGTGGCGATCACCAATACCGTTGAAAGCTTTATTACTCACCAGATGCATATGAATGCGCCCCCACGCGCATTGCTGTCACTGATCCTCATTCTGGGCTTAATGACGCTGGTGCATTTTGGTCAGGATATGATCGTAAAAGCGATGAGTATTCTGGTGTTCCCGTTTGTTGCAGTGCTGATGGCGCTGGCGCTGTACCTTATTCCTAACTGGAATACGTCAGTGTTTGAAAATGTCTCGCTGTCCGGCAATGGCGTGGGCCACGGCATGCTGATGACGCTGTGGCTGGTCATCCCGATGATGGTGTTCTCCTTCAACCACTCACCGATTATCTCCTCTTTTGCTGTCGCAAAACGCAAAGAGTACGGAGATGACGCTGAGAAAAAATGTTCACGTATTCTGGCATTTAGCCACATCATGATGGTTATCACTGTGATGTTCTTCGTGTTCAGTTGCGTCCTGAGCCTGTCCCCGGCAGACCTGATGGAAGCCAAATCGCAGAACGTGTCTATTCTGTCTTATTTAGCCAACCACTTCTCTAACCCGGTCATTGAATATATCGCACCGTTTATTGCCTTTATTGCGATTACTAAATCTTTCCTCGGCCATTATCTGGGCGCGCGTGAAGGTTTCAACGGTATGGTGATTAAATCCCTGCGAGGTAAAGGTAAAACTATTGCCCTGCCAACGCTGAACCGTTATACCGGCATCTTCATGTTATTAACCACCTGGTTAGTCGCGACTCTGAATCCAAGTATTCTGGGTATGATTGAAACTCTGGGCGGCCCGATTATTGCCATGCTGTTATTCCTGATGCCTATGTATGCTATTCGCAAAGTGCCGGCGATGAAAAAATACAGCGGCCATATCAGCAACGTGTTCGTGGTTATTATGGGGCTGATTGCAATGTCAGCCATCGTATTTAGCCTGATTGGTTAATTATTAACGCATTAAAATAAAGTGTAATAAAGTGAGTGGGGATATTCCTGCTCACTTTTATCCCGTGTTTTTGCCCGTCATCTTATTCACATGGAGTGTCCACCGTGATCAGCGTCTTCGATATTTTCAAAATTGGTATTGGTCCTTCCAGTTCGCATACTGTTGGCCCGATGAAAGCCGGGAAAATATTCACTGATGAACTTATCTCTTCTGGCCATATTACTGCTACCACCCGCGTAGTTGTCGATGTCTACGGATCTTTATCGTTAACGGGTAAAGGCCACCATACCGATCTGGCGATCATCATGGGGCTGGCTGGCAATATGCCGGATGATGTGGATATTGATGCGATCCCGGTGTTTATCCGCCAGGTGGAAACGACAGGGCGGCTGATGTTGGGCAAAGGCGCGAAAGAAGTGGATTTCCCGGCCGGTTCCGGCATGAATTTCCATTTTAATAATCTGCCATTGCACGAAAACGGCATGACCATCAGCGCGTTCAACGGCGATGAGCTGCTGTACACGCAAACCTACTATTCCATTGGTGGCGGCTTTATTGTCGAAGCCAGCAAATTCGGTATGCAGGACGAAAATCCGGTGGTGCGTCCGTATCCGTTCCGTTCAGCCAGTGATTTGCAAAAACACTGTACCGACACCGGCCTTTCTTTGTCGGCTCTCATGCTGCAAAACGAGCTGGCGGACCATACCCGTAACGAGATCAGCGGTCACTTTGCGGCCATCTGGAACGTGATGAGCGAAGGCATTACGCGCGGTATCCATACCGAAGGTCTGTTGCCGGGGCCGATGAAAATCAACCGTCGTGCCGCAGCGCTGCGCCGTATTCTGGTCACACAGGATAAAAATAATGTCGATCCGATGGGCGTTGTGGACTGGATCAATATGTACGCGATGGCGGTAAATGAAGAAAACGCCGCCGGGGGACGTGTGGTGACGGCACCGACCAACGGCGCATGCGGCATCATTCCGGCGGTACTGACGTATTACGATCAGTTTATCCGTCCGATCAGCCCGGATTCTTACAGCCGTTTCTTCCTGGCGTCCGGTGCGGTCGGCATTTTGTTCAAAATGAACGCCTCGATTTCCGGTGCAGAAGTCGGTTGTCAGGGTGAAGTCGGCGTGGCGTGTTCTATGGCGGCAGCCGGTCTGACTGAACTGTTGGGCGGCAGCACCGCGCAGGTGTTTATGGCCGCGGAAATTGCGATGGAACATCACCTTGGGCTGACCTGTGACCCGCTTGCGGGACAGGTTCAGGTGCCGTGCATCGAGCGAAATGCTATTTCAGCGGTGAAAGCGGTGAATGCTTCACGTATGGCGCTGCGCCGTACCAGCGAGCCGCGCGTGTGTCTCGATAAAGTTATCGAAACCATGTACGAAACCGGTAAAGACATGAACTCGAAATACCGTGAAACTTCAACCGGTGGCCTCGCGATTAAAGTGTTAGCGTGTAACTAATATCCGTCTCCTTTCAGGCTGCCTCTGCATTGGCAGCCTTCATTTACCCCAAATGGTTTAGGGTATTCCAGCGATACCTTATATGACTAAAAAGGCGGGAAATCGCCTTTCTCGTCTCCTTCCTGATTTTTGTCCTGTGCTATGTTTTCAGGTACCTGCATTACGCAGAGGTATGTTTTTGCTGCCTCACAACACCTGGAAAACAGTTAAAAGGAAAGATCCGGCATGTCTAAATTCTTTATGAATGACCGTAAGTCTCTGATTAACGATGTTATCGAAGGGGTGATCCTGACCTCTCCCTACAAAAATCTGGCAAAACTGGACATCGATCCGGCCATCCGCGTGGTGGTTCGCCGTGACTGGGATAAGAAAAAAGTTGCTCTGATTTCCGGCGGTGGCTCCGGTCACGAACCGGCTCACGTCGGTTTTGTCGGTAAAGGAATGCTCACTGCGGCGGTGTGCGGCGAAGTATTTGCCTCACCGAGCGTGGATGCAGTGCTGAATGCAATTGTGGCGGTCACTGGTAAAGCGGGTTGTCTGCTGATCGTAAAAAACTACACCGGCGACCGTCTGAATTTTGGCCTGGCTGCCGAGAAAGCCAAAGGCATGGGCTATGACGTTGAACTGGTGATGGTATCAGACGACATTTCTCTGCCGGATAATAAGCAGCCGCGCGGTATCGCGGGGACAGTGCTGGTGCATAAAATTGCCGGTTACGCCGCAGAGCAGGGGAAATCTCTCAAAGACGTCACCAAAATTGCGCAGCAGGCCATTGATGCCACCGCCAGTATTGGTGTGGCGGCCGCGGGTTGCAGTCTGCCGGGCGGCGGCGAAGATGAAGAAGAACAGCGTATCGAATCAGGCCACGTTGAGCTGGGCTTAGGGATCCACGGCGAGCCGGGCGTCTCAAGGATGAAAACCCAGAACAGTAAAAAAGTGGTGGATACGCTGGTTGAAAAGCTCCAGCAGCATGTGAAAAAAAGCGACAAGCTGGCGGTGCTGATCAATAACCTGGGCGGCGTTTCACCGCTTGAGATGAATCAGATAACCAAAGAAGTTGTGCATTCTGCGCTGGGCAGTTCGGTGCGGTACCTCATCGGGCCTGCTTCTCTGGTCAGTGCGCTGGATATGAAAGGCTTTTCGCTTTCGGTGATCGCGCTGAAGGGCGGAATTGAAGAAGCATTGCTGGCTGAAGTGGAAGCCTCCGGTTGGCATCCGCTGGTTAAACTGGAAAAACTGGCGACCAAAAAAGGGAAAGACATCAGCGATAAAAAATCCGTGAAAGCATCGTCGAATGCCGAAGTCGGCAAGATCGTCGAAACTATCACGCAGACACTTTCCGGTCTGGAAGATGAGCTGAACAAACTTGATGCCAAAGTGGGTGACGGCGATACCGGTTCGACATTTGCGACCGGTGCGCGCGACATCCAGAAGCAGAACAAAGGCAAAAAACTGCCGCTGAATAATGTGGCCGATCTGCTTGGCGTCGTCGGCGATCGTCTGGCAACTGTGATGGGCGGCTCGAGCGGTGTGCTGATGTCGATCTTCTTTACCGCCGCCGGTAAAAAAGTTGCTGAAGGCGAGAAATTACCGAAAGCACTGCTGTTTGGTCTGGAACGCATGAAGCATTACGGCGGGGCCGATCTCGGCGATCGCACGATGATCGACGCGCTTCAGCCCGCGCTGGAAGCCTTAGGTAAGAAAGATGCGCTGAGAGGGGCAGCGAAAGCCGCCACCAAAGGTGCTAAAGAAACGGCCAGCATGAAGAAAGCCAATGCCGGGCGCTCATCCTATCTGAGCAGCGACAGCCTGAAAGGGGTCAAAGATCCGGGTGCTGTCGCCGTCGAAAAAGTGTTTGAAGCGCTGGCGAAGAAATAAGCTTTACGTCAGTAAAAGGGGAGAGGCCTGCGGGAAACCGGCAGGCCTTTTTTATGTTTTCTCAAAAACTGATCTAAAACAAGTTTTGGTCATTTGTCCGCCCGCCGTGTGATCGCCGCCCGTATAATTTGCGGCCAATTATTTGCTGCCGATGAAGAACCTCTTATGCCAGTCAGCCTGATCCAACCCGATCGTACCCTGTTTTCTTACCCGCGCTACTGGGCCGAATGTTACGGCACCGCGCCGTTTTTCCCGATGAGCCGGGCGGAAATGGATGAACTGGGCTGGGACAGCTGTGATGTGATCGTGGTGACCGGCGATGCGTATGTAGATCATCCGAGTTTCGGGATGGCGATCATCGGCAGGATGCTGGAAGCGCAGGGGTTTCGCGTCGGGATCATCGCGCAGCCGGACTGGACCAACAAAGAAGATTTCATGCGGTTGGGCAAACCGAACCTGTTCTATGGCGTAACAGCCGGGAATATGGATTCGATGATCAACCGTTATACCGCCGACCGTAAACTGCGCCATGACGATGCTTATACGCCGGGCAATGTCGGCGGCAAACGTCCGGATCGCGCGACGCTGGTGTATACGCAGCGCTGCAAAGAAGCTTACAGCGATGTGCCGGTATTGCTTGGCGGTATCGAAGCCAGTTTGCGGCGTATCGCGCATTACGATTACTGGTCCGATACCGTGCGCCGTTCGGTGCTGGTGGATTCAAAAGCTGACATGCTGATTTACGGCAACGGCGAAAGGCCGCTGGTGGAAGTGGCGCACCGTCTGGCGGCGGGCGAATCCATTACGGATATTCACGACGTGCGTAACACGGCGGTGATGCGCAAAACCGCGCTGATCGGCTGGGCGGGTGTCGATTCCACGCGTCTGGATAAACCCGGTCGCATTGAGCCGATCATGAATCCGTACGGCGAAGATTTGCCGTGTTCAGAAGGCGAATTGCCTGCGCAGGATGCTCCGCAGCCGGTGACGGTGCGCGCGCCGAAGCCGAAACCGTGGGAGAAAACCTACGTTCTGCTGCCATCATTTGAAAAAGTGAAAGGCGACAAAGTGCTGTACGCCCATACCTCACGCATTCTTCATCACGAAACTAATCCTGGCTGTGCCCGCGCGCTGATGCAAAAACACGGTGACCGCTATGTGTGGATCAATCCGCCAGCGATCCCGCTCTCTACCGAAGAAATGGACGAAGTGTTTGGCCTGCCGTTCCAGCGTGTGCCGCATCCGTCTTACGGCAAAGCGACTATTCCGGCGTATGACATGATCCGTTTCTCGATCAATATCATGCGGGGCTGTTACGGCGGTTGTGCGTTCTGTTCGATCACCGAGCACGAAGGGCGGATCATTCAGAGCCGTTCGGAAGAGTCGATCGTGCGTGAAATCGAAGAGATCCGCGACAGCGTACCGGGATTCACCGGTGTGATTTCCGATCTCGGTGGCCCGACCGCCAACATGTATATGCTGCGCTGTCAGTCGCCAAAAGCGGAGCAAAGCTGCCGTCGCGCTTCCTGCGTGTATCCGGAAATTTGTACGCACATGGACACCAATCATGAGCCGACGATCAATCTTTATCGCCGTACGCGCAGCCTGAAAGGCATCAAGAAAATCCTGATCGCTTCAGGCGTGCGTTATGATCTGGCGGTTGAGGATCCGCGTTATATCAAAGAGCTGGCCGAGCATCATGTCGGCGGTTATCTGAAGATCGCGCCGGAACATACCGAAACGGGGCCGCTGTCGAAAATGATGAAACCGGGCATGGGCAGTTATTACCGGTTCAAAGAACTGTTCGACAGCTATTCCAAACAGGCCGGAAAAGAGCAGTATCTGATCCCGTATTTCATCTCCGCGCATCCGGGAACGCGCACTGAAGATATGATCAATCTGGCGCTGTGGCTGAAGAAAAATCGCTTCCGGCTGGATCAGGTGCAGAACTTCTATCCGTCGCCGCTCGCCAGTGCGACCACCATGTATTACAGCGGTAAAAATCCGCTCAGCAAGGTCGATTACAAGAGTGAAGACGTGGTGGTGCCGAAAGGGGATCGTCAGCGCCGGTTACATAAAGCGCTGCTGCGCTATCATGATCCGGCGAACTGGCCGGTGATCCGCGAGGCGCTGACTGCGATGGGGATGCGTCGTCTGATCGGGATCCGCCCTGATTGTCTGGTACCGCCGGACGGCTTTGATCCGAAGTTTGCACCGTCGCGTTCGGGGAAAGACAAACCGGCGACCACCCGTTTTACTGCGTCAAAAGCGCAAAATCCGTCTGCCGGAAAAGGAAAGCCTGCCGCGCAGGGAAAAGGCGGGCAGCAGCGGGTTAATCGAGGTAAAAGACCGGTTTAAGTTCACTGCTCACCGGGCTGTTATGGGCATTGGCAGGCATCACGTCTGCCATATGTTTCCACCATTGCTGGCAGATATCCGTTTTTGCCACCGCATTCCATCTTTCTTCCGATTCGATCTCCACATATGCGAACAGCAGATTACGTTTTTCATCCAGAAAAATGCTGTAGTGGTGCGCACCATGAGCTTTCAGGGTTTCTTCCAGTTCTGGCCAGATGGGAGTATGGCGGCGCTGATATTCCGCGTGCGCATCGGGATTAACCTGCATAACGAAGGATTTACGGATCATATTTGCTCTCCAGGTTGGGTTTGCTCCCTCCCCGGCGAAGGGGAGGGAGTAAAGAAACTACATCGCTTTCAGATACAACTCGCGCACTTCTTCACGCGTTGCGGTGCGCGGATTACATGGCGCACACGGGTCAGCCAGTGCTTTATCCAGCCAGCCTTCAATATCGGCTTCTTTAATCCCCAATTCTTTGAAACCCGAAGGGATCCCCACGCGTGTGGATAATTTACGGATAGCGTCAATCGCTGCCATGCTGGCCTGCGTTTCGCTGATGCTTTGTGTATGCACGCCCATTGCGCGGGCGATATCGGCAAAACGATGAGGAGCAGATGAACGATTAAACTCTTCGACGACCGGCAACAGAATCGCATTACAAACGCCGTGCGGCAGGTTGTGCGTTGCACCCGGCTGATGCGCCAGTGCATGAACCAGTCCCAGACCGGCGCTGTTAAACGCCATGCCTGCCAGATATTGTCCCTGTGCCATTTTCTCGCGTGCTTCCAGATTATCACCGTGATCTACCGCTTTTGGCAGCCACTGAGTGATCATGGAAATCGCGGCCAGCGCGGTCGGATCAGTCAGCGGATGCGCGCCGACAGAAACATAGGCTTCAATCGCGTGCGTCAGAGCATCCATGCCTGTTGCAGCGGTAATGTCTGCCGGGATCTTCAGCATAATCGTCGGATCGTCGACGGCAATATCCGGGATCAGATTGGCATCAATGATCACTTCTTTCACATGACGCTGGCTGTCGATGATCACCGCATTGCTGGTGAGTTCAGCGGCGGTACCCGCGGTGGTGTTGATCGCCACCAGAAATACGCCCGGCTTAGTGACTTTTCCGACACCGGAGTACTTCGTTGCGGGTCCCGGATTGGCGGTCAGAATTTTGATGCCTTTGGCGGTATCAATCGGGCTGCCGCCACCGAAAGCGATCAGGTAATCGCAATGATTTTCCTGATACAGACGAAAACCTTCATCGACATGGGCTGAGGTTGGATTGGGCACCACACCGCCGTAAAGAGCGTAGGGTAATCCGGCTTGTTTGAGTGCCGAGAATAATCCATCGAGCAGGCCAAGTTCGACTAACCGACCGTCGGTGACGATAAGTGCTTTGCCGTGCTGATGGGTTGCCAGCATCGCGACCATATCTTCGATAGCGCCCTGGCCGTGAAGGCTTATTTTAGGTAAGGCCAACATAAAGCTCATAAAAAATCCCTCTTATATTTAATAAAATCAAATAACTATATCGCGCTTCTCCTGATCTTCGTCACTCCCTGCTACCGGGAACGGTCCCTGTTCCCGGTGCAAGGTTTTTAATGTTATGGAGCAGTTGTCGCGTATCAGGCTTTCAGTGCTGCCTCGAAAGGCGTGACTTCAAAACGTTTGCCGAGGGCAATCAGTTCGTCGGTCTGGATGGTTTGTTTCATGCCACCCATTGAAATGACTTTGACCAAGATCTCTGCCGATTTTTCTGCGGTGTCGATCAGGCCGAAGGCGTCATCCAGCGTCGGGCCGCACCCGAAGATACCGTGGAAAGCCCACAGCACCAGGCTGTGATGCTGCATCTGATCGGAAGTGGCGGCGCCGATGCCGTCGGTGCCCGGCACCATCCACGGCACAATGCCCACGCCGTCAGGGAAGACCACCAAACACTCGGTGCTGCATTCCCATAGCTTGCGGGTGATTTTGGCGCTATCGAGTTCCAGCACGTAGGTCAGCGCAATCAGATTAGTGGCGTGGCAATGCATGATCACGCGATCCTGACCGTGAGTGACGCGTTTGCGTACGGCATGTGATTGCAGATGCGATGCCAGTTCTGACGTCGGAAGGCCGCCTGCGGTCAGGCCCCACAGAATTTTGTAGCTGGCGCCTTTGTCGTCGAGCTGGATAACGGTCAGCGCTTCGGACGGTGCCAGTTGCACGTTACGGAAGAATTTACCGGAACCGGTCACGATGAAGTATTGGTTGGCCAGATCCGGCGCGTGCTGAGTCAGTTCGACCTGACGCGGTTGGGCGTAGAAATCATTTTTATAGGGCGCCACGTCTTCGGGTAACAGACGCATACTGACGTTGCCGCCGTTGCGCTCATCCCAGCCTTTCAGCCACATATCAGTGGTCGCTTTAACCATGCCCTGCACAAACCACGAACTAAATAATGTTTTCATCGTTTCTTTCCTGCGAATTTTGAGAATGTGATTCTGTAGCGATTAGCGCTGATTAACGTTTGGTCAGCACGCTGGTTTCGTAATGGCGCACGGTATCAAGCCACTGGCCGCCGACCGGTACGTCGTGGCGCTGGCAATACATGTCCCACACGGCCTGCCACGGCAGGGATTTCTGTTCTTCCAGCAGTGCCAGACGCGCGGTGTAATCACCTTCGACTTCCAGCTTTTTCAGCAAGTCAGTCGGTTCCAGCAGGGCTTTAAGCAGGGCTTTTTTCATATTGCGTGTACCGATCACCCACGCGGCGATGCGGTTGATCGAGGCATCAAAGAAATCCAGCCCGATATGCACGCGGTCAAAGAGGTTATGGCGGACAATTTCGCTGGCGATGGCTTGCGTTTCATCGTCCAGAAGGACTACGTGATCGCTGTCCCAGCGTACCGGACGGCTGACGTGCAGCAGCAGGCGTGGCACATACAGCATGGCGGCAGAGATTTTGTCGGAAATGACTTCAGTCGGGTGGAAGTGGCCGGCATCCAGACACAGCGCGGTGCCACGGCTGGCGGCGTAACCCAGATAGAATTCGTTGGAGCCGACGGTGTAGCTTTCCGAGCCGATGCCGAACAGTTTGCTTTCGACGGCGTCAATGTGTTCGCTCAGGTCAAACTTCTCAGAAATCACTTCATCCAGCGCACTCATCAGGCGTTCACGCGGAGCCAGGCGATCGACGGTGATGTCTTTCATGCCGTCCGGCACCCAGATGTTCATGACGGATGGTGTGCCCAGTGCGCGACCAAATGAGGCGGAGACGCGGCGGCTGGCCTGACAGTGTTCAATCCAGAACTGACGGACTTCCGGATTAGCGCTGGAAAGAGTAAAGCCGTCGGCACTCATCGGGTGTGAGAAGCAGGAAGGGTTGAAATCCAGTCCCAGTTTGTTTTTCTTCGCCCAGTCGACCCAGCCAGTGAAATGCTTAGGTTCGATTTCATTACGCGGAACCGGTGTATCGGATTCCAGATAAATAGCATGCAGGTTCAGACGGTTAGGACCCGGAATCATCGAAATGGCCAGTTCCAGGTCGGCACGCAGTTGCTGTGCGTTTCGCGCTTTGCCGGGATAATTACCGGTTGCCTGAATACCACCGGTCAGACCGCCTTCCGGATTTTCAAAGCCCGCGACGTCATCCCCCTGCCAGCAATGAATGGAAACAGGCAGGGTATCGAGTTGTTTGATTGCGGCTTCGGCATCAATGCCCAGCTGTGCAAAGCGTTCTTTGGCAAGCGTCCATGCGTGGTCGATAGATGAAGTCATACTGCGAGCTCCTCATTGGCGTGACATAGCGCCTGAAAACGGCGCCAGTGAATAGCGAAATCCTCGTGGTTACGGGGAATGTAATGGCGTTGCTCGAAGTTCGTGGCGACGATGCGACGGAATTCGGCGGTATCTTTTACGGCGTTCAGCGCCATCAGCTGGCAACCGATATTGCCGAGCGTTGAGGCCTCAACCGGACCCGCGCTGACGTTGACCTGGCAGACATCTGCGCAAAGCTGGTTCAGGAACTGGTTCTGGCTGCCGCCGCCGACGATGTGAATGTCTTCCAGTGGAGTGCCTTGTAAATCAGCCAGTTGCAGGGCGATTTTGCGATAAAGCATCGCGAGACTGTCGAAAATGCAACGTGCCAGTTCGGCGGCCGATTCAGGCACAGGCCCGCCAGCCTGCTGACAGGCTTCACGAATGGCATCCACCATTGAAACCGGATTGATAAAGCGGTCTTCGTTCGGGTTAATCAGATAGGTAAATGGCTCAATATTTTTAGCCAGCGTTATTAATGACGGCAGGTTCTGAATATTCAGCTCGCGGCACACTCGCTGGAAAAGCCACATCCCCATGATATTTCGCAGGACACGATAGCTGCCGTTGATGCCGCCTTCATTGGTGATGTTGTCGTGTAAGGCTTGTGCGTGATTAAAGGCTTTCGGGCTTTCGATGCCCATTAAAGACCAGGTGCCGGAACTGAGATAGGCGCTGTTCGGGCCGGTTAGCGGAGCAGCGACAACTGCGCTGGCGGTGTCATGTGTGGCGACGCTGAAGACAGGCACGCTGCGACCACGCGGGCTTTGCCACAATCCGGGTGAATTGCCGGGTTGTGTCGGCTTTTGCAGCCAGCGGCGGGGAACGCCAGCCAGTTTCAACAGATCCTCATCCCAGTCCGCCGTCGTGATATTGAGCATTTGCGTGGTACTGGCGTTGGTGTATTCCCAGTTCAGTTTTCCGGTCAGGCGATACATGAAATAGTCCGGGATCATCAGCAGATGTGCAGCCTGACTGACGATTTCCGGGTGCTGTTCACTCAGCGCCCGTAACTGATAAAGCGTATTAAATGGCATAAACTGAATGCCGGTTTTCTGATAGAGATCCTCGCGACCAAACTCCTGTTCCATCCGCGCCATCACGCCTTCAGTGCGGTTGTCGCGATAGGCCACCGGTAAACCCACCCGCTGACCCTTTTCATCGAGCAGCACGTAATCCACGCCCCAGGTATCAATACCGATACCATCGAGCGGAATACCGGAAGCATCAAGACGGTTCAGCCCTTCGAGAATGTGCTGCTCCAGCGCATCCAGATCCCAGGTGTCATGACCGTCAATCCGGGTCAGATTATTAGAAAAACGGTGGATTTCTTTCAGCGTCAGTGTCGCTTCCGGTTGCGAGTCCTGGCGGGTAAACGTCGCCAGCATCACCCGGCCGCTGGAAGCGCCGAGGTCAATAGCGGCAAGATGGTGAGTTCTCATAGCGGCCATTCCTTGTTGAATATGCGGCCAGTGTAGGGGAGGCGTTGCGGGGGCACCTTCCGGTGATTGCCACCGGTTTTGGCGGGATGGCAGCATTAAAAAGGTAGATGCGAGGCAGATCACAGATCGGCTCAAAGCTGGCGTGAACGAATTTTGCAACGCAGAGGTAACGGGGCATAAGTGACTGTGATCTTTGCCGCAGTTCCGAATCATGAGGGCGGCAATCTTGAAAAAATGACCGTTTATGACGTTTTTCACGTTGTGGTTTGAAGGTAAGAACGCCGGGCACAGGGTAGGGTTGTTTCCTGAAGTAGGATGATTTTTTGAACCGGAGGCGATACATGACGTTACTGAAGGGTGATGATTATTTTGCGGCACCTGAGCTGACTGTGACGGTTGAGCGGCGTCTTCCGCAAGATGTATTCCCGGAGCATTACCATGATTTTCACGAGATTATGCTGGTGGAAAGCGGATCAGGGGTTCATATCTTTAATGACAATCCTTACACGCTGACGGCGGGGACCGTTTGTTTTGTCCGCGCCAGCGATCACCATTTGTTTGAAAATGTGGATAATTTGCGCCTGACAAATGTGTTGTTCCGGTCGCCTAAGGCATTCAGGTTTATTCAGGACGTCGGCCATTTTTTGCCGCAGGAACATCACTATCAGTCGCAGATCCACTGGCAGCTCAGTCCCTGCGTCATGCAGCAGGTTCTGAACTGCATCACGCAACTCGAAGCCTTGCCGGCCAGTGTGGAAATGGAGCATATCGCCACGCGCGAAAGTTTGTTTTTACAACTGCTGATCCTGCTCTATCAGGATTGTTTCCAGCCACAATTGCGAGATACCTCGGAAAACCGGGTCAATCAACTTTTGCAATGGCTCCAGTCACATTACAGTGAGGATGTTAACTGGACCGAAGCCGCAGAACGTTTTTCGCTGGCGCTGCGAACGCTGCACCGGCAGATGAAGCATTACACCGGCATGACGCCGCAGCGTTATCTCAATCGCCTGCGTTTGCTCGAGGCGCGCCGCCGTTTACATCACAGCGATCAAAGTATCACCGATATCGCTTACGCCTGTGGATTCAGTGACAGTAACCACTTCTCGACGCAGTTCCGTCGGGAATTTTCGGTGTCGCCAAAACTCATGCGTGACCAGTTACGTTAAGCGGCACCTCTCGCGGTTTCGGATTTTTCCTGCCTGAACCGCCTCGTTTATTTTGTCGTCAAACGGGTATGAGATTGCCGCTATGTCGCTGAGACTTTTTAAAAATGACTTCTTTCTGACAAGTATGAATTCGGTTGTGGTGGCTGAGCGCCATCCGCAGGCGGATTTCCCCAGTCACGATCATGATTTTGACGAGCTGGTGATTGTCTGGCGCGGCAACGGTCTGCACATCTGGAACGACATCCCTTATCCCATTACCTGCGGCGACCTGTTTTACATTAATTCGCGGGATCGCCACAGTTACGAATCGGTCAACGAACTGGCGCTGGATAACATACTGTTTTGTCGTGAGCGTATCGGGCTGATGGCCGACTGGTCACAATTACTGCCGGGGGACGATGTCAGCCAGGAGCAGCGATACTGGCGGCTGAGTACGCTCGGGATGTCGGTTTTGCGCGATAAAGTCGATGAGCTGGCAAAAGAGTGCATGAAGTCGGAGCCGCTTTCCGTGCAACTAAGTGAAGCATTGCTGATGCAGCTGGCGCTGTTATTACTGCGTTTTCGCCAGCGGCCTGACAGCGGGGCGTTACCCGATGCTCATCAGCTGGATTTATTGCTGATGGCGCTGCGGGCAAATATCGCTGAACCTTTCCATCTGGAGACTTTTTGCCAGAAACATGAGCTGAATCCCCGTGCTTTGCGCTCGTTGTTCAAGCAGCATACCGGCATGAATGTGAGCCATTATTTACGACAGCTCAGGCTGTGCCGGGCAATGAGTTTGTTGCGCTATGGCAGCATGACGATCAGTGATGTGGCGGCAGAATGCGGCTTTGATGACAGTAACTATTTCTCTGTGGTCTTCAGTCGCGCCTGCGGCGTATCGCCGCGTGATTACCGGCAGCGTTTTATCGGGCTGGGCGGGAAAACATCGTTGTCACTGATGACGGCAGAATAATTTCTGCCGTCTTTTAAGAACTGTCCTTTAGAGCGTCTGACGCATTACAGCGCCATTCCCAGACCGACGATATTGGCCGCCAGAATGATGACAAGACCGCCAATGATCAGGATCCTGACCGGCTTTTTGCCGACGCCGGTCCATTCTTTCAATATCAGCCCGACAATCCCGCCGCACAACACGTAGAAGCTCATATGCAGCATCCAGCTCATGTAGTCATATTCGATCGGAATGCTGGCGTGACCCCAGGCGTAGAAGAAGAATTGCAGATACCACATCACGCCGGCAATTATCGAGAACATGATATTGGTGAGCAGCAGAGATTTCGTAACCGACATATCTGCCCTGAGCGAGATGCTTTTACGCGTGGCGAGGCGGATAAAACAGAAGCCGAGATTGACGATGGCACCGCCGCCCATGATAACCACATAACTTGGCAGCGCGACGTACAGCGGGTCGATACCTAATGCCCGCGCAGCCTCATGCATCGGTACTGCGGCGCTCATGGCGAAAGACATCCCTGCGGAGAAAATACCGCACATGACGGCCAGGATAAGCCCTTTTTTCAGATTGAATTCTTCTGCTTTAATACCGAGCGCTTTCTCTTTCAGGTAACCGGCGTAGCTGACCACCCCGACACCTATTACGGCGACAAATACACCGAGCAGCGTCAGCTGGCCACCGGTAGTGCCGAACAGCATGTCGATTTTCCCTTGCAGGATGGGCGTCATCAGCGTGCCTATGATCAGGGTGATGCCGATGGCAATCCCTATCCCCAAAGACATCCCGAGGTAGCGCATGGTCAGGCCGTAATTGATGTTACCGATGCCCCACATTGCGCCGAACAGGAAAATGGGAAGAAGCGTCGCAAAACTGAATGAACCGTAATATGCCCAGAAATTAGGCAGTAAAATGTAGCTTACGGCCCAGGGAAGAATAATCCACGAGAAGAAGCCGCCCAGCGACCACATGGTTTCCCATGACCATTTTTTGACTTGTTTGAAAGGTGCATAGAAGCAAGCTGCGCTGGCCGCTCCTATCAGATGCCAGATAATCCCTAAAACTATCGAACTGTTCATACACCGGACCTTTTATGTAGAGAAACGTACTGGTGAAGAGATAAGTAAAAAAGCCGCGCCTTGCTGATCCGTCAGAAGTCAGGGCTGCGGCTGGGCGTTAGTGTAAGAAGTGTCCGGCAGAGCAACCTTCCGGTCAGTGCCACGTGAAAATAAGCGCTGGCACTCGCCGAAAGGTCTGGGTGAGTCAGTTCACAAATTAAGAAATGGAAAGAATAATCACGTTAAAACAAGAGAGTAGCGTTTTTTTCTGGCGCAGGGAATGAGCGAAGTAAGTGCAGCAGATTGGCGGGTTACGACATTTAAAATAATGTTTAGGATTATCTTTATTGTTGGTTATTAAGGTGGGCTTGTACGGTGGAGATAGCTTATTTAAGCAGATGGGTGAAATCGAAAGTAACAGTGTTCAGTAACATTAAATATGAAAAATAAGCTGATTATCTTTCAGCCAGAATTGTTAATCTGGCTGAAAGTTGAATGATTATGCAAAAGAAATGAATGCAGGACCTGTAATACCGACTATCTTGCATTTACAAATAAGTCGCCGGAAAATAAAAGCAATAAACCCGATGTTATCAATGTTACTTTCAAACATCATCAGGCCATTCTTTCTTCGATAGCGACCTCAACGGTTTCCTCTTCCCAGGCGTAAAATATCTTATTACGTCCGCTGTTTTTGGCGTTATACAGCGAGGAATCGGCTTTACCCAGCGCGCGAATAAAATCGCCGTCTTCCAGTGCGGCAAGTCCGGCACTGACGGTGACATGCGTGGACACTTCTGCATTAAATAAGTGCAGGATATTCAACCCGAGAACTTTATTCTGGATGCGTTCAGCCATGCGAATTGCGTGCTCCTGCTTGACGTTGGACATCAGCACCAGAAACTCCTCTCCGCCATAGCGCACAACCACATCACGAGAACGGACGGCATCGCGGATGGCAGCTGAAACACGCACCAGCGCCTGGTCTCCCATATGATGGCCGTAGTTGTCGTTGTAGGCTTTGAAGTGATCAATATCCAGCAGCATAACGTAGTGCCCGGAAGCCTCATTAAACAGGGTTTCCAGCTTGTTTTGCAGCCCTCGACGGTTATACAGGCCGGTGAGGGGATCCAGCATACTCAGATCGCTGAATTTCTCTCTTTCGATGTAAAGGTTGGACACCATTCTGCGCGTAAATTCGTCGCTGCGTTTGAGCATCAGATGGTGTAACCATAAACCTATCAGTGGCAGGGAAACGGTAAATAAGATACGCCCGACGTGTTGAAAATCGTCCAGAAAGATGACGCAAATAGTCGAAGGTACTGCATGGAGGCAAAAAGCCAGAAAATTATCTGATAAAGCGATAGCACTGATAAAGAATATACTGAGCAGACTGACCAGCAGATAGTTTTTATCTGTCTGACCAATTTCAGCAAAACGAAATGCTATTTGCCATCCCCATAACAGCCCGACGATGACGGAGCACATATTCAGATGGGCAGAATAATTTTTCTTGCTGAAAAATGAAAATATTAATCCCGCGCAGCAAAGGCCGCAAATCAGGATCAGCGGGAAAGGCATTGAGGAAGAGCCTTCTGGCGGATAAACCATATAAAATAGCGCAGTGGCACTATTTAAAAAAAAGAATAGTAACATCGCCAGCCGATGTTTGCTTTTCAGCAGCTCATCATAGGAATGAGATATCATCAAATTTACTCTATTTAGCGTGTGTTGGTCTGAATAGAAAAAGTGTCTTATCGCCTTATACTGCGTGCTTATTCCGTTAAGACAAATTCCGTGCAGGCAGGCTAATAGTTCTAATGGGTAATTATTAGAATTCAATAAATGTCGTTATTAGCGTTACTATTTTAAATAGGTGCTTGAGCTAATTTTTTTACCGCTCCAAAACTAGCACTTTTGTCGTCAGGTGTCACCCCAACGGAGGGCATGACTGCAAATAGGTGGTAAATGAGAAAAAATCCTATATGATATTGGTTCTCATTATCAACGTTTGGAGCAGGGTTATGATACCGGCGATTGTCATAGCATGTGGGATCTGGGCGGTTGTCTGGATATTGGGTAAGCGTCTCACCAGTGGCTGGGGTGTGTTGCTGCCCTGTGCGCTAATGCCTTTGCTGGCGCTGACGCACATGACGCTCGACCAGTTGCGGATGCTGGTAGTGGTCGCGATGCTGGCGACGTTGGTCATGCTGTTTCACCGCACGTTACGTCATTACATGCTGCTGCCCTCATTTATGGCGCTGGCAGGCGGACTGGCTGCGGTAACGTTGAATTTTAGCTTGCTTTAAGAAAGTAGTAATAAAAGGAAATCAGAATGAGAAATAAAAAACACAGCAAAGCTGTCGGGCTTTTTTACTTTTTGAAATCGAAAGAGGTCGTACAGGAGGGTAAAACTGAGGAGCAAAATCATGTGGTGCGAAGAGAGGGACTTGAACCCTCACGTCCGTAAGAACACTAACACCTGAAGCTAGCGCGTCTACCAATTCCGCCACCTTCGCACAGATGATTTCTGCTTACTGCTGATTCGATTCATATCACCGGAGTGGTGCGAAGGGAGGGACTCGAACCCTCACATCCGAAGGACACTAACACCTGAAGCTAGCGCGTCTACCAATTCCGCCACCATCGCGTACCGTGCCGTGTAATATAAATCTTGTGGTTGTTTTGGTGCGAAGGGAGGGACTCGAACCCTCACATCCAAAGGACACTAACACCTGAAGCTAGCGCGTCTACCAATTCCGCCACCATCGCTTCCAATTGATTACCGTGTTGACGCATTCATCGGAATGTCATCAGCAAGTAACACAACCACGGGGGCGAATTCTAGAGATTTTCCTACAGGCGTCAATACTTATTTCCCCCATTTCGGACGTTTGATGTAAAAAGCAGCATATTCGCCATGAATGGTTCAGTGTGTCAGAAAGCCCTCAGGTTAATCGAGGATTAAATCAACGATTTTTCCAATAATGGCATTTTGTTTCTCCGGATGAGCAGGGCTGGAAAACAGGGTGATCAGCCAGTCCAGCAGCACACGGATCCTCGGCGCGAGAAAACGGCCGGGCGGATACATGATGTACAGCGGCATCGGCGGCGGAAGGTGCTGATGCAATACTTCCACCAGTTCTCCCTGTACCAGTTCCTGCGCCATTGCCAGCTCAGAGGCCTGAATCAGCCCGAAACCGGCTTTTGCGGCAGCGACATAGGCGTCAGCGCCGCTGACGGTCAGTTTGCTGGCCAGTTGTCGCTTTTCAATTTTTCCGTCTGTCACGAATTCGAGATGCGAATCTGCCCGCTGATGAGCAAAAAAATAGCCCACAGCCTGATGTCCGGCGAGATCTTCCGGCGTTTCCGGCGTACCGAATTTCGCTAAATACTCAGGAGAGGCGCAGGTGATTTGTTTCAAATCTGCCAGATGGCGCGACTGCAAATTGTCATCCTCTGAAGGCCAGGCGCGCACCACACAATCCACACCCTGATCGAGCAGATTGATGGCGTTGTCATTAGCGCTGACGCTGAGGGTAATTTGCGGATAACGCTGATAAAAAGCCTGTAAAGCGGGGATTACCATCACGCGCGCCAAGGAATGTGGCATGTCGATGCGCACAATACCCGCAGGCTGTTTTTTGTGATGGGCAAACAAGGTGTCGGATTCTTCCAGCGCGGATATCAGTTGCAGGCAGCGCTGGTAGTAAATTTTGCCTTCATCGGTGATTTTCACCTGGCGTGTGGTGCGCAGAAACAGGCGAACCCCGAGCTTTTGTTCCAGCCGCTTTAGCGTGGTGCTGACAGTTGCGCGCGGCAGATTCAGGTCTTCCGCAGCCCGGCTAAAACTTTCCAGTTCGGCAATACGGATGAAAATTTTCATCGCCTGAAATTGATCCATAACTTTCCTGCTGATTGTTTGCGATTTATGAACAGTGTTGCACGTTTTCGCTGATTTATCTTTCCTGACATAACAACCACACTTCAATTCGTTACTTCCCTCTCTGAGCTATAAAAGGAAAATCCGATGAAACAACGTCAGCTGGGTAAACAGGGTCCGATGGTGTCTGCGCTGGGACTGGGCTGCATGGGCATGAGTGATTTCTATACCACCGGTCTTGATGATAAAGAATCGATGGCGACGCTGGAGCGTGCGCTGGAACTGGGCGTCACGATGTTTGATACCGCCGATGTTTACGGACCACATACCAATGAAGAACTGCTGGGGCGTTTTCTGAAAGGGCGTCGCAATCAGGTCTTTCTGGCGACCAAATTCGGCATTGTGCGTGACCCGGCGAATCCGCAAGCGCGTGGCACTAACGGTCACCCAGATTATGTACGTCAATCTGTCGAAGGCAGCCTGAAACGTCTGGGTACCGATGTTATTGACCTCTATTACCAGCATCGCCCGGATCCGACCGTACCGGTTGAGGACACAATGGGCGCGCTGTCCGATCTGGTGAGTGAAGGCAAGATCCGATATATCGGCCTGAGTGAAGTGCCGGTGAGCATCCTGGAGCGGGCGCATAAAGTGCATCCTGTCACGGCATTGCAGACGGAATATTCGCTCTGGTCGCGTGATGTGGAAGCCGATATTTTACCGGCGTGCGAACGTCTGGGGATTGGTTTTGTGCCTTACAGCCCGCTGGGTCGCGGTTTTCTGACCGGGCAAATCCGTTCAGTGGATGACCTGGATGTGGATGATTATCGTCGTGACAGCCCGCGTTTTCAGGGTGAAAACTTTGCGAAGAATCTGCAACTGGCGGAAAAAATCGGGGAACTGGCGCAGGAGAAAGGCGTGAAACCGTCGCAGCTGGCGCTGGCGTGGGTTCTTTCACGTAGCGACAACATGGTGCCGATCCCTGGCACCAAACGTCGTCATTATCTTGAGGAAAACATCGCCGCGCTTGATGTCTCCCTGAGTGAAGCCGAAATCGCGGCGATCGAAGCAGTGTTTCCTTTCCGCGTGGCGGCGGGTGACCGCTACAACGCAGAAATGATGCGTATCCTCAGCGTCTGACTGATTAACGTTTTTTCTTTTTCAAATCGCGAGGCGGACGGCCACGGACGGCTTTATACACCTTGAAGCGACCGTTTTGAGCCAGCACTTCATGGCTGCCAAAAGCGTCATCGAGCAGGGCGGCATACGGAAGGAAGGCGTTCGCCACAATGCGCAGTTCGCCGCCAATGTTCAGATGGCCAACGGCACCACGGATCAATTGCTCAGCCGCAGTCAGGCTGGTTTGCAGGCCTTCGTGGAATGGCGGATTGGAGATTATCATGTCGAAACGACCGGCAATGTCGGAATAGACGTTGCTGGCAATCACTTCACCCGGCAGGTCGTTCGCCGCCAGTGTGGCGCGGCTGGCTTCGATAGCGGCGGCGCTCACATCACTGAGCGTGACTTTCATCTTCGGCGAGTACATGGCCAGTACTGAAGCCAGCACGCCGGAGCCGCAAGCGACGTCCAGCACTTTGCCTTTTACCGGCTCTTCAAACGTGTTGATCAGTAGCAGGCTTCCGCTATCCAGACCTTCACGGCTGAATACGCCCGGCAGGGTTTTAATGGTCACTTCTTCGACCATGTACTGATCCCACCAGCCGTCAGCATCAAATTCAGGCTGTTTTTCCAGACGGCCATGATACAAACCACAGCGACGCGCGCTGTCGATTTTGCTCAGTTCACACAAACCTTCCAGCGTGGTTTCCGCGCTGCGTACGCCACTGCGGTTTTCACCGATGACAAATACGTCAATGCCGACCGGCAATTGTGACAGTAAGTTGAACAACTGGAATTTCGCTTCCAGTTTGCTTTTCGGCCAGTAATACACCAGCACATCGCAAGGGGCGATAAGCTCAGCGTCAGCCAGCAAACCAAACTGAACGTTTTCACCCAGACTTTTGCTGAGCATCTGCCAGTGATGGTACATATTGGTGTGGACGCGGACTTCTTCGGCGTCAATTTCAGCTGGCAGGTTGTCTTGTAAGTCGCCGGCGAACAATACGCGGCGGCCTTCGAATTCTTCGCTATGGCGCAGTATGACTTCGCTGGCCGGAGTTAATGCAGACATCAGGGTGAGGCTCCTCAGGAATGAACGCGGGATTATAGAGGTTTATTGGCGCATGTTCGATGTGTTTGCTAGCATAGCCGGGCTTTTTCGGTATTTAACGGGCAGGGATCAGGCATGGCATCCAGACGAGACACATTGTTACAGCAACTGGGGATCACCCAGTGGACGCTGCGCCGGCCTGCGGTTTTACAGGGCGAAGTGGCGGTCAGTCTGCCTCCTGACACCAAACTGCTGATTGTGGCAGATGTTCCCCCTGCGGAAGATGATCCGCTGGTCACCGATGTTTTACGCAGTATGGCACTGAGCTCACAGCAGGTTTATCGCCTGACGCCGGAGCAGGTAGCCATGTTACCTGAAGATACCCGCTGCAATGTCTGGCGACTGGGGTTAAGCGAACCGCTGACTCTCGCCGGTCCGCAGTTATCCAGTCCGGCTCTGGCCGAACTCTATCAAGACGCCGGCGCAAAACGCGCGCTCTGGCAGCAGATCTGTGAAAATGAACAACATTTCTATCCTGACGCCCGCTGATCTTCCCCGCGCATTTGAAATCGAACAGGCCAGTCACGCTTTTCCGTGGACTGAAAATACGTTAGCCAGCAATCAGGGCGAGCGTTATCTGAACCTCAAAATCATGCTGGGCGAGGTGATAGCCGGTTTTGCTATCACTCAAATCGTGCTCGACGAAGCCACGCTGTTTAATATCGCCATCGATCCGGCGTTCCAGCGTCAGGGCTTAGGCCGCACGTTGCTGGAAGAAGTGATCCAACAGCTTGAGAAAAAAGATGTTTTCACGCTTTGGCTGGAAGTTCGTGCCTCAAACGCCAAAGCCATCGCACTCTATGAAAGCCTCGGCTTTAACGAACTCTCTGTCCGCCGTAATTACTATCCCGCCGCACAAGGGCGCGAAGACGCGATTATGATGGCGCTGCCGCTGGGCTAGAGCACAAAAAAACCATTGATTGCCCATCCCGTCTAAATCAGTGAAAATAGCCGGCTATAACTTTTATTACCGCTTTGCCTGACGTCATCTTCTGACGTGATGTTAAATCCTATGCAGGGCGGACCAACCGCAGAAACGTGAAAAACATGTCTCCAAGTGAATACGCCCTTGAAGTGGCCAAGCGCCGCACATTTGCCATCATCTCTCACCCCGATGCCGGTAAAACGACAATTACTGAAAAAGTTCTGTTATTCGGACAGGCCATTCAGACCGCCGGTACGGTAAAAGGCCGTGGCTCCAGCCACCACGCCAAATCCGACTGGATGGAAATGGAAAAACAACGTGGTATCTCCATCACCACGTCTGTGATGCAGTTCCCGTACAAACAGTGTCTGGTTAACCTGCTCGACACCCCGGGGCACGAAGACTTCTCCGAAGATACTTACCGTACCCTGACCGCAGTTGACTGCTGTCTGATGGTGATCGACGCCGCAAAAGGTGTCGAAGATCGTACGCGTAAGCTGATGGAAGTTACCCGTCTGCGTGATACGCCGATCCTGACTTTCATGAACAAACTCGACCGTGACATCCGCGACCCGATGGAAGTCATGGACGAAGTGGAGCGCGAGCTGAAAATAGCCTGTTCTCCGATTACCTGGCCGATCGGCTGCGGTAAATTGTTCAAAGGGGTTTACCACCTTTATAAAGACGAAGTGTATCTGTACCAGACCGGTAAAGGTCACACCATTCAGGAAGTCCGCATCGTAAAAGGTCTGGATAATCCGGATCTCGACACTGCTGTCGGCGAAGATCTGGCCGCGCAATTGCGTGATGAACTGGAACTGGTGCAGGGCGCGTCGCACGAATTCGATCATGAAGCTTTCCTGCAGGGCGAGCTGACGCCGGTGTTCTTCGGTACCGCTTTGGGCAACTTTGGTGTCGACCACATGCTGGACGGTCTGATGGACTGGGCACCTGCGCCGATGCCACGTAAAACCGACCTGCGTGAAGTGAAAGCCGACGATGAGAAATTCACCGGCTTCGTGTTTAAAATTCAGGCCAACATGGACCCGAAACACCGTGACCGCGTGGCGTTCATGCGTGTGGTGTCCGGTAAATATGAAAAAGGCATGAAACTGCGCCAGGTACGTACCGGTAAAGATGTAGTGATTTCTGACGCACTGACCTTTATGGCCGGTGACCGTTCGCATGTTGAAGAAGCGTATCCGGGCGATATCATCGGTCTTCACAACCACGGCACTATCCAGATTGGCGACACCTTTACTCAGGGTGAGAACATGAAGTTCACCGGCATTCCTAACTTTGCCCCTGAACTGTTCCGTCGTATCCGTCTGCGTGACCCGCTGAAACAGAAACAGCTGCTGAAAGGTCTGGTACAGCTTTCAGAAGAAGGCGCGGTACAGGTCTTCCGTCCAATCTCAAACAACGATTTGATCGTTGGTGCGGTGGGTGTGCTGCAGTTTGAAGTGGTTGTCGCGCGTCTGAAAAGTGAATACAACGTCGAAGCGATTTACGAATCCGTGAACGTTTCTACCGCCCGCTGGGTAGAATGCAGCGACGTGAAGAAATTCGAAGAATTCAAACGTAAGAATGAAACCAACCTGGCGCTCGATGGTGGCGATAATCTGGCCTATATCGCCCCGACCATGGTGAACCTGAATCTGGCTTCAGAGCGTTATCCGGAAGTTAAATTCCGCAAAACCCGCGAGCATTAATTTTCGTATCATAGGGTTTTGAAACAGAAAGACGGCGAGTTTGCCGTCTTTTTTTTCGCCATTTTCTCGCTAAAAGTGATTTATCTCTCATTTCCTCCTGTTCTTTTTATCATCGTTTTGCCTGAAAAATGGGCGTGAAACGTCTTAAATCTTAAGACTTGTCTGCATTAGGGGGCGTATTCGACGATCTTCCTACACATCTGATCATTCTTGACTATATTAAATGTGTGTTCAGGACGCGGTGGCTTAAAGCACTACTTTAAAGTCACGTTACAGAGGGTTATATCGTATGGCGTTTAATAGCCAGAATAAAACGATGTGCTCTGCTACAAGGAAAGTAAAAACAGCAGCAATACAATTTGTTATAAGGCGTCACCAAGAATGTGACGTAAAGAGTCGAAATCAAGGCTCATAAACCGAAAGGAAGAAATCGATGAAAAACTCTAAATTTGCCTATTCAATGATGGCCGTAGTACTGGGTACCGCACTGATGAGCGGTAGCGCTCTGGCGGCAACGACGACTACAGATAGCGCAGGTGCAAAAATCGATAGTTCCATGAAGAAAGTTGATAACTACATGGGCGACAGCGCCATCACAGCGAAAGTAAAAAGTGCACTGGTGGATGATAAAGCCATCAAAAGCAGCGACATTTCCGTAACCACCAATGCTGGCGTCGTAACGCTGAGCGGCTTTGTTGGTTCACAGGCTGAAGCAGAACAGGCCGTTGCCGCAGCGACCAAAGTTGAAGGTGTAAAATCTGTCAGTGACAAACTGCACACTAAAGACAGTAAAGATCAAAGCGTGAAAGGCTATGCTGGCGACAGCGCAACCACAGCGTCTGTTAAAGCGAAACTGCTGGCCGATGACATCGTCCCTTCACGTAATGTGAAAGTTGAAACTACCGATGGCGTGGTACAACTTTCCGGCGCAGTGAAAGATCAGGCACAGTCTGACCGTGCTGAAAGCGTTGCGAAAACCGTTGATGGCGTGAAAAGCGTCAAAAATGACCTGAAAGTCGCACCGTAACAATATCTGTCCGACATGTTGTAAAGGGTGCCCTCCCGCGGGCGGGTGCCTCATCTTTTGAATAACGCATAACTATATTTGTGTTGCCCGCTCATAATTTGGGATGGAACAGATTTGCCTGATTTCGGAAAAAATATCGTGGCTGAAGCTCTAACACTTTAATTTTTCGACTACCTTTATTAAGTAAGCAGTTTTTTGTTCCCGGCATACGGCCGGTAGATAAAGTGTCAGAAAGGCAGATGTTTCACAGTGAGTCCGGCCCGAAGCGGGGCACCACCTTTTAAACTGGCAAAGTGAAAATAGGGTAAAGGAGAAGCTTATGTTTCGTTGGGGCATTATTTTTCTAATCATCGCGTTAATCGCGGCGGCTCTCGGTTTCGGTGGTTTGGCGGGTACAGCTGCCTGGGCTGCAAAAATCGTCTTCGTAGTCGGTATCATTCTGTTCCTGGTCAGCCTGTTTACTGGTCGTAAACGACTCTGACCGCATCAATGAGTTGATGCCAAAAGTGTTAATTAATGACATCGCCCCCTTCAGTGAAGGGGGCGATTCTTTTTATGTGCACAATATGGCCGTTTACAGGACGTAACGATTTTATCGCCGAAATTTGGCAAGAATTTCACGCAAATCAGTCAGACGAGGTATGCTCTGAAATGAAGGCCGCCGAGTGAGGCCATTTGTGTGATGCCGATTTTGTGAGGATAGCCCGTTGGGATACAGAATACCTGTCACGCTGGGGAACATAGAACCACTGGCGTATAAACCGTATACACCCGGCAAAATAGCACTGGTGTGCGAAGGCGGCGGACAGCGGGGCATTTTTACAGCCGGTGTGCTGGATGAATTTCAGCGCGCTCGCTTCAATCCGTTCGATTTATATCTCGGCACGTCTGCCGGCGCACAAAATCTCTCTGCTTTTGTATGCGGACAACCTGGTTATGCCAGAAGAGTCATCACCCGCTACACCACCAGCCCCGACTTTTTCAATCCTCTGCGTTTTGTGCGCGGCGGGCATCTTATCGATCTGGACTGGCTGGTCGACGAAACCGCGAAAAATATGCCGCTGTCGATGGAAACCGCTGAAAAGCTTTTAATCGACGGCCGCGAGTTCCTGATGTGCGCCTGCCGCAGCGACGATTACACGGCCAGTTACTTTGCCCCGACGCGCGAGAACTGGCTGCCGGTGATCAAAGCCTCCAGCGCTATTCCCGGTTTTTACCGCATGGGCGTCGATCTTGATGGCGTAAGTTATCAGGACGGCGGCATCAGCGACGCGATCCCGGTTGAAGAAGCCTATCGCCGTGGAGCAGATACCATTGTGGTGATCCGCACTGTTCCCTCGGCGATGTTCTATACCCCGCAGTGGATGAAACGTATGGAACAATGGCTGAGTGAAAGCAGCCTGCAACAGCTGGTGCGCATGATGCAGCATCACGAAGAAAGCTATCATCGCATCCAGCAGTTTATTGAGAATCCGCCGGACGATGTGCGTATTTTCGAAATTTTCCCGCCGAAACCGTTAGCCAGCCACGCGCTCGGCAGTCGTCTGCCTGCGCTGAATCAGGATTACCATCTGGGGCGCCGCTGCGGACGCTATTTCCTGTCAGCTGCGGCGCACTGGCTGCAGCCGCGTGAAAATGAACGGCCTTATCCGCAGATTGAACCGCGCGTGACCCGTCGTCCTCAGCGGGTTGTGGTACCGCAGGACGAGCCGGAAAATGTGATCCCGCTGGCGGCATCGGCCAGCACGGTAGAACAAATTATTCTCGATCCCGCTGTGCTGACGGATATGGTGGCGGACGGCGGCGTTGTGCGTCCGGCGGCTTTTAAAGACAGCGTGGTTCACGACCCGCAGCCGAAACGCGCGGCGTCTGACATGCCACCGGTAGAAAACGGTTCATCAGAAACGTATCCCACCAGTGAGGGCGATAAGCTGTGAGTTATACCTTCGTCGATACGCACTGCCATTTCGATTTTCCACCGTTTACCGGTGCGGAAGCCGAAAGTTTGCGTCTCGCCGGAGAAGCCGGTGTCCGGCAGATTATCGTTCCGTCGGTCACCTCAGATCGTTTTCGCGCCATTCTCTCGCTGGCCAAAAAATTCCCGCAGCTGCACGCCGCGCTGGGATTGCATCCTCTCTATATTCGTGAGCACAAAGACAGTTGCCTGGAATTACTGGATTCGCTGCTCAGTCACCGGGCTCCGCATCTGGTGGCCGTCGGTGAAATCGGGCTGGATTTATACATGGAGGCGCCGCAATTTGAGCTGCAACAGCAGCTGCTGAAAGCGCAGTTTGCGCTGGCAAAGCGTGAAACGTTGCCGGTTATTTTGCATTCCCGGCGCAGCCACGATCAGCTGGCGGCGATGTTACGTCAGGCAAAATTGCCCGCAACGGGTGTGGTTCACGGCTTTGCCGGTAGCCTTTCGCAGGCGCAGGCATTCATTAAGCTGGGTTTTGCGATAGGCGTGGGCGGTACGATCAGCTATGAACGCGCGCAGAAAACCCGTCAGGTGATGGCGCAGTTACCGCTTTCCTCCTTGCTGCTCGAAACCGATGCGCCTGATATGCCGTTGCAGGGTTTTCAGGGGCAGCCTAATCGTCCGGAGCGTGCGGCTAACGTGTTCGGCATATTGTGCAGTCTGCGCAAAGAAGCCCCCCAGCAGATTGCTGATGCATTGCTGGAAAATACCCGCCGGATCTTCAATTTATCTGTTCTGTAATCCCTTTCTTCGTGTTTTTGTGATTAAAGTAACATTTAAAATTCACCATTCATGCGCATAAATTAAGGTGTTTCTTCAGGTCTTGTAATTTATGTTCTCTTTGAAATGTTATTATAATAACATTGCTTCTAAGATCGCCGGTCGGTGATCGCTGTATATCCGTGCGCACTCCGTTTGTCATGATTCGGGTATACACTCTTATCTGGACCAAAAACTGAGCATAAAGCTAGTGAAGTGTGATTAAGGTCTCATTTCACTAAGCAACGTTGCAAATGGTTTTCATTTTGTGTGAAATACTGCACACAGGAACCTGATGTGACGTGTTCAAATAGTCACAACGAATTGGCGTCAGCCAATCAAAGCGCGGTGAGAAGGATCTCAGTTGCCGCGTAAGCCACGACACGCCGCTTACGCACGCTATCTTCAAGGAACCAAGTCCGCTCGCCAACCGTGCAGAATTCATTTCCCGTCGATATCCGCCGGAACGAATTCATGACTGTATGCTCAGTTCTGGCCGGTCGCTGGAATTGAAAATTGTTGGAGAGTTATATGACCGATTTAACCGCCGCAGCGCAACGTGCGCTGAACCTGATGGATTTAACTACCCTGAATGAAGACGACACCGATGCAAAAGTGATCGCGCTTTGTCACCAGGCGAAAAGCCCGGCAGGTAACACCGCTGCTGTCTGTATTTATCCTCGTTTTATTCCTGTTGCCCGCAAAACTCTGCGCGAGCAAGGCACGCCTGATATCCGCATTGCGACCGTGACTAACTTCCCGCACGGTAATGACGATCTTGATATTGCGCTGGCAGAAACCCGTGCGGCGATTGCTTACGGTGCCGATGAAGTTGACGTGGTATTCCCTTACCGCGCGCTGATGGCCGGTAACGAGCAAATCGGTTTTGAGATGGTCAAACAGTGCAAGGAAGCCTGTGCGGCTGCCAACGTCCTGCTGAAAGTCATCATCGAAACCGGTGAGCTCAAGCAAGATGCGTTGATCCGCAAAGCCTCCGAAATCGCCATCAAAGCGGGCGCGGACTTCATCAAAACCTCTACCGGTAAAGTGCCTGAGAATGCCACTTTGCACAGCGCTGAGCTGATGATGAGCGTGATTGCTGAAATGGGCGTTGGCAAAGACGTCGGTTTCAAACCGGCCGGCGGTGTGAAAACCGCTGAAGATGCCGCGCAATATCTGGCACTGGCTGACCGCCTGCTGGGCCGCGAATGGGCTGACGCACGTCACTTCCGTTTCGGCGCATCCAGCCTGCTGGCAAGCCTGCTGACCACATTGGGTCACGCTGGCCAGAAAGCCACCAGCAGCTACTAATCACTGTCGTTATGCCGATGCCGTGGCGCTGTTTTGCAGCGTCCGGTATTGGCGTTCATATTTAGCGTTCAGCTCAGGCAGGGGGATACCTTGTTTCTCGCACAAGAAATTATTCGTAAAAAACGTGACGGTCAGCCTTTAAGCGACGAAGAAATTCGTTTCTTTATTAACGGTATTCGTGACAGCCAGGTTTCTGAAGGACAAATTGCCGCACTGGCAATGACTATCTATTTCAACGACATGACCATGAAAGAACGTGTTTCGCTGACCATGGCGATGCGTGATTCAGGGACCGTGCTCGACTGGAAAAGCCTCAATCTGAACGGCCCGATTGTCGACAAACATTCGACCGGCGGCGTGGGTGATGTGACTTCCCTGATGCTTGGCCCGATGGTGGCAGCCTGCGGCGGTTATGTCCCGATGATTTCAGGACGTGGCCTCGGTCATACCGGCGGCACGCTCGATAAACTCGAAGCGATCCCGGGCTTTGATATTTTCCCGGATGACAGCCGTTTTCGCAGCATCATTCAGGATGTCGGCGTGGCGATTATCGGCCAGACCAGCTCGCTGGCTCCGGCGGATAAACGCTTCTATGCGACCCGCGATATCACCGCCACCGTCGATTCCATTCCGCTGATCACCGCCTCGATCCTCGCCAAGAAACTGGCCGAAGGTCTGGATGCGCTGGTGATGGACGTTAAAGTCGGTTCCGGCGCGTTTATGCCAACTTACCAGCTTTCAGAAGATCTGGCGCAGGCGATTGTCGATGTAGCGAATGGCGCGGGTTGTAAAACCACGGCGCTGCTGACCGACATGAATCAGGTGCTGGCATCGAGTGCCGGTAATGCGGTGGAAGTTCGCGAAGCCGTCCGCTTTCTGACCGGTGAATACCGCAATCCGCGTCTGCTGGAAGTTACGATGGCGCTGTGCGTTGAAATGCTGCTGTCCGGCGGACTGGCAAAAGATGACGCCGAAGCCCGCAGCAAATTGCAGGCAGTGCTGGATAACGGTAAAGCCGCTGAAGTCTTTGGCCGGATGATTGCTGCGCAAAAAGGCCCGAGCGATTTCATCGAAAATTACGATAATTACCTGCAACAGGCCACACTGAGCAAACCGGTTTACGCCGAAACCAACGGTATTGTCAGCGCGATGGATACCCGTGCTTTGGGCATGGCGGTCGTTTCACTGGGTGGCGGTCGTCGCCGTGCCAGCGATGCTATCGACTACAGCGTTGGTCTGACCCACATGGCGCAACTCGGCCAGCAGGTGGATACCCGTCAGCCACTGGCGATGATCCACGCGAACAGTGAAGCGGCCTGGCAGCAGGCAGCGCAGGAAGTGCGGGCGGCCATTGTTCTGAGTGACAAAGCGCCGGAAAGCACGCCGGTGGTTTATCGCCGGATCAGCGGCAAGGCTTGATTTCAGGCTGAATTGCCCCCATTTAAGAATGATCAGGTGCGCGGCAGTTCCGCGTGACCCAATGCGTAACCATTCGCAGGAGAGCAAAATGAAACGTACATTTATCATGGTGTTAGACTCATTCGGCATCGGTGCCAGTGAAGATGCCGAGCGCTTTGGCGATGCCGGTTCTGACACATTGGGCCATATTGCGGCTGCCTGTGCGCGTGGCGATGCGGACAAAGGTCGTAAAGGTCCTCTGAATCTGCCGAACCTGACCCGTCTGGGGCTGGCGAAAGCTGCTGAAGAATCTACCGGTAAAATTCCTGACGGCATGGACGGTAATTCTGAAATTACCGGCGCATATGCTTACGCCAGCGAGCTTTCATCCGGTAAAGACACCCCGTCAGGCCACTGGGAAATCGCCGGTGTGCCTGTGCTTTTCGACTGGGGTTATTTCAGCGATACCACCAACAGCTTCCCGCAGGAACTGCTGGATAAACTGGTTGAGCGTGCCAATCTGCCGGGCTATCTCGGCAACTGCCATTCTTCCGGTACCGTGGTACTGGACGATTTGGGCGAAGAACATATGAAAACCGGCAAGCCGATTTTCTACACTTCTGCTGACTCCGTCTTCCAGATTGCCTGTCACGAAGAAACCTTCGGACTGGATCGCCTGTACGAACTGTGCGAAATCGCCCGTGAAGAACTGACCGAAGGTGGCTACAACATTGGCCGCGTGATTGCCCGTCCGTTCATCGGCGATAAAGCCGGTCATTTCGAACGTACCGGTAACCGTCACGACTTAGCAGTTGAACCACCGGCACCGACCATCCTGAAAAAACTGGTTGATGAGAAAGACGGCCACGTGGTGTCCGTTGGTAAAATCGCCGATATCTACGCGCAGGTTGGTATCACTAAAAAAGTGAAAGCCACCGGTCTGGACGCGCTGTTTGACTCGACCATCAAAGAGATGAAAGAAGCGGGTGACAAGACAATCGTCTTCACCAACTTTGTTGATTTCGACTCTTCTTACGGTCACCGCCGTGATGTGCCGGGCTACGCCGCTGCGCTGGAGTTGTTCGACCGCCGTATGCCGGAATTGCTGGAGCTGGTGAAAGAAGACGACATCATCATCTTCACCGCTGACCACGGTTGCGACCCGACCTGGCGCGGCACGGATCATACCCGTGAGCACATCCCGGTCTTAATCTATGGTCCTAAAGTGAAACCTGGCTCATTAGGCCACCGTGAGACTTTCGCGGACATCGGCCAGACGGTCGCTAAATACTTCGACCTGTCACCAATGGATTACGGTAAGTCGATGCTATAACGCTTTGCATACGCGGCCAGTCACTTATACTGGCCGCGTTTTTTATGATGAATATGACACCTCGCTGATTAAGGAATAAGAAGATGGCAACTCCACACATTAATGCTGAAATGGGCGACTTTGCTGACGTAGTGCTGATGCCGGGCGATCCGCTGCGCGCCAAGCACATCGCGGAAACTTTCCTTCAGGACGTTAAGCAGGTGAACGACGTGCGTGGCATGTTGGGTTTCACCGGTACTTATAAAGGCCGCAAAATTTCTGTCATGGGTCACGGTATGGGCATTCCTTCCTGCTCAATCTATGCCAAAGAGCTGATCACTGAATTCGGCGTGAAAAAAATCATACGTGTGGGTTCATGTGGCGCAGTGCGCGCTGACATCAAACTGCGTGATATCGTGATCGGAATGGGTGCCTGCACCGATTCTAAAGTGAACCGCATGCGTTTCAAAGACCATGACTACGCTGCTATCGCCGATTACGACATGGTGCGTAACGCCGCTGACGCTGCCAAAGCCAAAGGCATCAATGCCCGCGTAGGTAATATCTTCTCCGCTGACTTGTTCTACACGCCAGACCCGCAAATGTTCGACGTGATGGAAAAATACGGCATTCTGGGTGTGGAAATGGAAGCCGCCGGGATCTACGGCGTGGCAGCAGAATTTGGTGCAAAAGCGCTGACCATCTGTACCGTTTCCGACCATATCCGTACGCACGAACAAACCACTGCCGCTGAACGTCAGACGACTTTCAACGACATGATCGAAATCGCGCTGGAATCTGTTTTGTTGGGCGACAAAGAATAAATTCTGCACATATATAGCAGAAACTAAAACGGGCGCTGAATGGCGCCCGTTTTGCTATGCATTTTAAGGGGGCAATTACTCTCTTTTGAATATCACCCTCTCTTCATCTCCTTGATATCAGGTTATCTGATACCAACATTCTTTTCGTTCAGCTATGCTATTAGCTATGCATTTTCCTATTCATTATTGAGCAGATTTATGCCTTCGGAAAACTGATCGCCAACAGTGATATGCATCAGGGAAATCTGTCGTTTATCGACCCTGCCATTGATCCTTTAAAGCAAGCTCTTTCGTTATCGCCAGCGTATGACATGCTGCCGATGGCTTTTGCGCCGACCAACGCCGGTGCGATGCGTCGTCAAATTGCGCCTGTAACGCTCGATCCTTTGGTGTCGAAAGAAAAGTGGTTGAATGCACAGGCTTGGGCAAAGGAATTCTGGCTGAAAGTGGAAAGCGATACTGCCATCAGTGATGAATTCCGCCAGCTGGCCAGCTGGTGCTGGTGGAAGAATTAATATCGCCGATCCAGCGGCTGGCCTGAATCACTTAGGCCGGCTGCGTTTCAGACTGCGGTAAGCGGCTTGTGCGGCTTCTTTGGTTTGTGCTTCGGTCGCCGGTTTGACCGGCGCAACCTCAGATTCCGGTTCCGGAATGTTCAGCACCGGCGGCGGGCCGAACTCGTCCGGCTCTTCTTCCTGTTCATCATCTTCTTTCAGCGGTTTGCTGGCAGTCAGCAGGAATGGCGATTGCTGCCAGCGCGAACGGCGCCCCTGCAACAATGTCCGTGCCAGAATAATACCTACGCCCAGCGCGGCGAGCATCATCAGACGTAACAAGTTAGTGGTGTTATCCACCTGTTTGGATTCTGTCGCCAGTACGTGCGTGTCCAGCGTGATACGTAAAAATCCGCTGGGACCATTTTTATCTTCGATAGGCACCACAATCTGATGATTGAAGTAGCTGCCTGCGCGTTTACCATCAAGAGACAACCTGTCGCGCACCGGCACCTGTTCGCCGGCATGGGCAACCAGAGATCCATCCGACTCATAAACGCTGGCATCAAGAATACGGCTTCCGTCAGTAAGCTGGCTCAAAATAGTGGAAATTTGTGCGATATCGGCGCCATCATTATTGCTGTCCATAAGCGGTGCGAGCGAAAACGCCACCTGTCTGGCGAGCGTCTGGGCAAGCTGTTCCACCTGCGTTGAGCGTGCCAGTTGATGTCCCAGACTGAAATAGGATGCGCCTTGCATCAGAATGACTAATAACGCCAGACTTATCAATACGATAGCTGCGCGATGCAGGCGAAATTTTAGTTTGGCCTTGGCCATTCTGTTTCCTTGCGTTTTTCGAAGACTTTATGTTGCCAGATGCGGGCACGATAAGGTAGCTTGATGCCTGTTTTTATCGACGTTGCCTCTGCCTTTTCAGCCGTTTTATTAACAATCGTTTTAACCAAACAATCTACCGGAGCCATCATGCCAAACAGTCTGACCTATTGCGATCTTCCTGCGGAGATCCACCAATGGCCGGGACTTCCCCTTTCGTTGAGCGGTGACGAGGTCATGCCGCTGGATTACCGGGCCGGACACACCGGATGGCTGCTCTATGGTAGAAAACTCGATAAAACGAGCATTACGCAGTTCCAGCGCCGGTTAGGTCGTGCTCTGGTGATTGTCAGCGCCTGGGCCGTAGAAGGTTATCAGGTTGTGCGTCTTGCCGGTTCACTCACCGCCGACGCACAGCAACTGGCTGAATCTTTTGAATTTGATGTCACCCAGCTCGGCAAAGTGCCTTATCTGCGCACGCCGGGCCTGCTGGTGATGGACATGGATTCTACCGCGATTGAGATTGAATGCATCGACGAAATTGCCAAACTGGCGGGCGTCGGTGAACAGGTGGCGGAAGTCACCGAGCGTGCGATGCGTGGCGAACTCGATTTTTCCGCCAGTCTGCGTCAGCGCGTTGCGACGCTGAAAGATGCCGATGCGGGTATTCTTGAGCAGGTGCGCGAAACTCTGCCGCTGATGCCAGGACTGACCGTCATGGTGCAGCGCCTGCAGGAAGCGGGCTGGCATGTGGCCATCGCTTCCGGCGGCTTTACCTATTACGCCGAATACCTGCGCGATAAGCTCAATCTGATTGATGTCGCAGCGAATGAGCTGGAAATCCGTGAAGGCAAACTGACCGGGCGTGTGATCGGTCCGATCGTCGACGCACAATATAAAGCAGACACCTTGCTTAAGCTGGCGGAAAAGCTGGGGATTGCTCAGGAACAAACCATTGCGATTGGTGACGGCGCGAATGACCTGAAAATGATGGCGGTGGCCGGTCTGGGCATTGCATATCACGCCAAACCAAAAGTGTATGAGCAGGCATCCGTTTGCATCCGCCACGCGGATCTTCTTGGCGTTCTCTGCATCTTAAGTGGCAGTCAGTCTTAATAAATACAAAGAGGTAAGTTGTGGCAAAAGCAGCAAAACGTGCATTTGTGTGTAATGAATGTGGCGCAGATTATCCGCGTTGGCAAGGGCAGTGTAGTGCCTGCCAGGCCTGGAACAGCATTACTGAAATCCGTTTGGCGGCTTCTCCGACAGTGGCGCGTAACGAGCGGCTGACCGGATATGCCGGGGATGCAGGCGTCAGTCGCGTGCAGAAACTCTCGGATATCAGCCTCGATGAACTTCCACGCTTTAGCACCGGTTTCAAAGAATTCGACCGCGTGCTGGGCGGCGGCGTGGTGCCCGGCAGTGCGATCCTGATTGGCGGTAATCCCGGCGCCGGTAAAAGTACGCTGCTGCTGCAAATTCTGTGTCACCTCAGCGAAAACATGAAAACCCTGTACGTCACCGGCGAAGAATCTTTGCAGCAAGTGGCCATGCGGGCGCACCGTCTGGGTTTACCGACAGCCAACATGAATATGTTGTCGGAAACCAGCATCGAGCAAATTTGTGAAATTGCCGATGTTGAACAACCAAAACTGATGGTGATCGATTCCATTCAGGTGATGCACATGGCGGATATCCAGTCGTCGCCGGGTACGGTTGCCCAGGTGCGTGAAACGGCGGCGTACCTGACCCGTTTCGCTAAAACGCGCGGTGTGGCGATTGTGATGGTTGGCCATGTGACCAAAGACGGTTCTCTGGCAGGTCCGAAAGTGCTCGAGCACTGTATTGACTGTTCGGTATTGCTCGATGGCGACGCAGATTCGCGTTTCCGTACGCTGCGCAGCCACAAAAACCGTTTTGGTGCGGTCAATGAGCTGGGCGTGTTTGCCATGACCGAGCAGGGGCTGCGCGAAGTCAGCAATCCTTCAGCGATTTTCCTCAGCCGTGGTGATGAAATTACCTCCGGCAGTTCGGTTATGGTGCTGTGGGAAGGCACACGGCCATTGCTGGTTGAAGTGCAGGCGCTGGTCGATCAGTCGATGATGGGCAATCCGCGTCGCGTGGCGGTTGGCCTGGAACAGAACCGTCTGGCCATTTTGCTGGCTGTTTTGCATCGTCACGGTGGCTTACAGATGGCGGATCAGGATGTGTTCGTCAACGTGGTCGGCGGTGTGAAAGTCACCGAAACCAGTGCTGACTTAGCGCTGTTGCTTTCTCTGGTTTCCAGCCTGCGCGACCGTCCGTTGCCGCAGGATTTAGTGGTGTTTGGCGAGGTCGGACTGGCGGGGGAAATCCGTCCGGTGCCGAGCGGTCAGGAACGAATTACCGAAGCGGCGAAGCACGGTTTTAAGCGCGCGATTGTTCCACATGCCAACGTGCCGAAGAAAGTCCCGGCCGGAATGCAGGTGTTTGGCGTCAAAAAGCTGGCCGATGCGCTGGCGATCCTCGACGATTTGTAATTGTTCTGTGCTGTAACTTTTCTACTTCGTAGCTGTTCTCCGCTGTAATTCGGAGCTGTCTTTGTGCTATTTTTTGTTTAGCTATTTTGTTTAGTAAAGCAAACCTGGGGACAAGGCATGTCACAGTTCGACTATCTAAAAACCGCGATTAAACAACAAGGACGCACGCTGCAACAGGTGGCTGAGGCCAGCGGGATGACCAAGGGTTATCTCAGTCAGTTGTTGAATGCAAAGATAAAAAGTCCCAGTGCTCAGAAGCTGGAGGCTTTGCATCGCTTCCTTGATCTTGAGTTTCCCCGTCGTGAAAAGAATATCGGCGTGGTGTTCGGCAAGTTTTATCCGCTGCACACCGGCCATATCTATCTGATCCAGCGCGCCTGTAGCCAGGTGGATGAACTGCATATCATTATGGGCTATGACGAGCCACGCGATCGCGAGCTGTTTGAAAACAGTTCCATGTCTCAGCAGCCAACGGTCAGCGACCGACTGCGCTGGTTGTTGCAGACGTTCAAATATCAGAAAAACATTCGTATTCATGCCTTTAACGAAGAAGGGATGGAACCCTATCCGCATGGCTGGGATGTCTGGGGACGTGGTATTAAAGAGTTCATGGGCCAGAAAGGCATTGAACCCAATACCATTTATTCCAGCGAAGAAGCGGATGCACCGCAGTACCGTGAGCATCTCGGTATTGAAACGGTGCTGATCGACCCGAAACGGTCATTTATGAATATCAGCGGTCGTCAGATCCGTCAGGATCCGTTCCGTTACTGGGATTATATTCCGACCGAAGTGAAGCCATTCTTCGTGCGGACCGTGGCGGTTCTCGGTGGAGAATCCAGCGGGAAATCCACGCTGGTGAACAAACTGGCCAACATCTTCAACACCACCAGCGCCTGGGAATACGGACGCGATTACGTGTTCTCTCATCTGGGCGGTGACGAAATGGCGCTGCAATATTCGGATTACGATAAGATCGCGCTGGGTCAGGCGCAGTATATTGATTTTGCAGTGAAATATGCTAATAAAGTCGCCTTTATTGATACGGATTTTCTGACCACTCAGGCTTTTTGTAAAAAATACGAAGGGCGTGAACATCCGTTTGTGCAGGCGCTCATGGACGAATACCGGTTTGATCTGGTGATCCTGCTGGAAAACAATACGCCGTGGGTCGCCGACGGTCTGCGTAGTTTAGGCAGCACCAGTGACCGGATGTCTTTCCAGAATTTGCTCATCGAGATGCTGAAAGAAAACAAAGTGGATTATGTCCACGTTGAATCTTCAGATTACGATCAGCGTTTTCTCGAATGCGTGGAGCTGGTGCAGAATATGCTGGCCGCTGATACCAGCCGTCTGAATTTGCCGCCGGTCAGCTGATTAATGGCAGTAATAAAAAGCGTGTGTTCCGGTGAATACGCGCTTTTTTATTCACCGTCTAAATGTTCGATTGATGATGTATTTAGAATAATTATTAAAGAATTCAAATAATTAAAACCCTTCTCAAATTTACTAATTCAGTTTGTAACAGCAGAAAATAAAAAATCCTCTTTAATCAAGTGATTGAGATATTTCCCTTTCTGGTCATTTTTATTGCGCATTTTATGTGTAAATCCCATTCATGAAATAAAAATACAGTGGCGCCCGTTGAGTTTTATTTGTCCGATTATACTCATTCATTGTGCCTCTCAATCCGGCTGAGGCTTTTTAAGGTGATCCGAATGAATTTATCATTCAAGCCCTGGGGTATCGCAGTTCTGTGCGCTGCAGGCGCATTTGCTCTTGCCAGTGTCATGTTTATGCAAGGCTGGCTTCCGGTCAGCAGTCAGGCAGAAACCACCACCCGGACCACACCTGTGCCAGATCCGGCACCCGCAGCGGTACAGGCAACGCCAGTCCCTGGATCGACACCCGCACTTGTCCCGGCAGCGGCGGTGACACCCCCAGCCTTTACTCAGGCTCAGCTCGATCAGTGGGTCGCACCTGTCGCCCTCTATCCTGACAGCCTGCTCTCGCAGGTACTGATGGCCTCGACTTATCCGACTAACGTGATTCAGGCGGTGCAATGGTCGCGTGATCATCCGCAAAGTCAGGGGGACGCTGCAGTGACTCAGGTCGCGAACGAACCCTGGGATCCCAGTGTGAAATCACTGGTGGCATTCCCGCAGCTGTTAGCGCTGATGGGAGAAGATCCGGCATGGGTGCAAAATTTAGGTAATGCGTTTCTGGCTCAGCCAGATGACGTCATGAATACCGTGCAGAAATTTCGTGAAGTAGCGCAAAAGAGCGGGGCGCTGAAAAGCACTCCGCAGCAGACGGTGACCGTCAAACCGAAACCGGCTTCGACTACAGTGGTGAAGGGGGCTCCGGTGCAGCAAACCATTGTGATTGAATCTGCCGATCCGCAGGTGGTGTATGTGCCGAGCTATAACCCGAATGTGGTTTACGGCGCGTGGCCGACGCCTGCCTATCCGCCTGTTTATCTTCCGCCTCCGCCGGGGGAGCAGTTTGTGAATGGTATGGCGTCGGGCATTGGTTTTGGCGTAGGAGTCGCGGCGACGTATGCGATTTTCGGCAGCATCGACTGGGATGACGATCATCATCACGACGATTATGACCATCATGACGATCACCATGACGACGGGCATCACGGCGGCGGGTCGCAGAATAATTACGTCAATGTGAACGTGAACAACTACAACCGTATTTCCGGAAACAACAACCGCAATGTGGTGAACCATCCGGGCTCCGGCAACACTGCTGGCTGGCAGCATAATCCTGCCTTTAACGCAGGTCTGCCAAATCACACGGCGAATCTCAGCGGAGCCACGCAAAATCAGGCTCTGAATCATGCGGCGCAGCGCAATAATTATCGCGGTTACGACAGCAATGCCCGCAGTTTTAACGGTAACAATGCGGTCGGACGTAATAACGGCGGCGTGCAGAATCAGACACTAGATCAGCGTCGTCAGCAGGCGGCTTCGGTGATGAACAATCATCAAGTGAACCCGCAGCAGAAACCGCTGCAACATTCTGTCCCTGCCAGCCGGGCTGCTGCGCCATCAGTCAGCCATCATGCTGCCGCACATCAGCAAAGTCAGCAGCATCAATCACTCACACAGAACCGGCAGTCTTTACAGCATCAGAACGTGGGGCAGCTTAACCAGCACAACGGCGCTCAGCAAAGGCAGAATTTCCATCAGGGAAATAATGCCTCACGCAGCACGGCGTTCAGCGGGAACTCGAGCCGTGCCCCATCGTGGCAACAGCAGCAGGCGCGTGGCAATCAGAGCCGCCAGCATATGCAGAATTTCCAGCATGCACGCCCTGCGAACGCAGAGCCGGTGCATTTGCATCGCCGCTAGATTGACGAGGAAAGGAAATGAAGATTTTGCGTAATACGTTGATTTCAGCAGGCTTGTTATTATTACCTTTGACTGGCTTCGCGCAGCAGATGTTTACCAGTCCGGATCTGGCTGCGCAAGCGCTGGTGAAAGCAATTGATTCCCATGACGATGCCGCGCTGCAAAAGATTCTGGGCGATAAATGGCGGGTTTATCTGCCAGAGAAAGACGTTGATCCGGATGAAGTGGCGCGTTTCCTCCGTGACTGGAAAATCAGCCACAAGATTGTCACCGAGGGGGATACCGCGCATCTGAATGTCGGGACGGAGAACTGGCAGTTGCCGATCCCGATGAAGCAGACGGCGCAAGGCTGGTCATTTGATATGGTGGCCGGTGCGGCGGAAATTGAAACCCGCACCATTGGTCGAAATGAGCTTTCCGCCATTCAGGCTGTGGCGGCATATGCCGATGCCCAGCACCAGTATCAGCAAACCGCCGGGCAATACGCTCAGCGGTTTATCAGTACCGACGGGCAACATGATGGTCTGTACTGGCCGGTTAAAGAAGGTGAAGCGCCAAGCCCGCTGGGGCCCGCTTTTGGCGAGACGCAGCCGGGGGCTGATTATCACGGATATTATTACCGCATTCTGACGTCCCAGGGCGCGAATGCCAGCGGCGGGGCTTTCAGCTATATCGAAAATGGCAAGATGACCAAAGGCTTTGCGCTGATTGCCTGGCCAGCGGTATATGGACATACCGGCGTCACCAGTTTTATGACCGACCAGCGTGGTGAAATTTACCAGCAGGATCTCGGGGCGCAAACCGATGCGGTGGCGCGAGCGCTCACGTCATTTAATCCGGATGCCAAATGGCAGAAAGTAGATGATGGTGAGTAAACGTAACGCTTAGCAGATATAACGCCTGAATAAAAAAGCCCCGCCATGAAATGAACTGCACCCCAAAAGTTGGACACTAACTGAGTAAGGTGCAATTTATGGGCAAGCCCAATTACACACTGGAATTCCGTATTGCTGTCGTGAAGTATTACCTCTCCGGCCAGGGCGGAATAAAAAG